>NZ_KB897918.1:105811-728365 GCF_000377225.1 Thioalkalivibrio sp. ALJ4
GAGCCAGAGCCAGAGCCAGAGCCAGAGCCAGAGCCAGAGCCAGAGCCAGAGCCAGAGCCAGAGCCAGACTCCGATGCGGACTCTGTGGAGGCCGCGGATGCCTCCCCGACGGATGAGGACGCCGAAGCGGTCGAGGACGACCCTGGCGACGAGGAAGCCGGTACTCCGGGTGCCGGTGCCACTCCTGCGGACGCTGATGCCGAAGGTGGTGGTGAGCCGGGTGTGGATCCCGATTATCTTGCGGAACTGCAGGCTTGGGTGGAGCAACACAAACGCTATCCGCGCCAGGCCCAGCGCCGCAGAGAAGAGGGCACGGCATCGGTCTGGTTGCGGCTCGATGGAGATGGCAACGTCGTCGACTATCGGATCGAGGAGGGATCCGGCAGCCGGATCCTGGATCGGGCGGTCGAGGAGATGGTCGAGCGCGCCGATCCGTTTCCGGCGCCGAGCGCGATCGATCGAGACGAGTTCGAGATCGTGGTTCCCGTAACGTTTTCCATTCGCTGACCAGGAGTGGAGCACCGTCACGGACACCGGCATGAGGACCGATGACCCGGACCTTGGCGGCAGACCCAGTTGAAAACGAGGACTTACCCATGCATTTACCAGGCAGGAGCATCCGGATACTGATCGCGGGCCTTTTCGTATTCGGCCTTTCGGGAAACGCGGCAGCCGAAGCGGACCCCGAGATCAGTGTCCAACTCAACAAGCTGGAAGCCGACGGTGATGACTGTCGTGCCCATCTGGTACTGGAAAATGCCCTGGGTGAAGCGCTGGAATCATTCCAGCTGGATATGGTGGTTTTCGACAAGGAGGGGGTTATTCAGCGCCGCACCGCAGTCGAACTGGCACCGCTGCGGGAGGGGAGCACTTCCGTGCGGGCCTTCCGGATGCCGGACACGGACTGCGACGGCATCGGGCGAATCCTGATCAACGAGATCGCCGCCTGCGAAGGCCCCGAGGGCGCGATAGAGGGCTGCGTCGATCGGCTGGAGATCGAAAGTCTGGCGGATGTGCCCCTGATTCGTTGAGGCAGGTGCCAGGAGATTACCGTGGCCTGTCCAGCCGGTTTCGCTGCAAATATAGATAATGGTGTTGCAAATCGTTCGCATTACCGATATTGTATCGACGCGTTGAGGGTGCCTTGCATCCGGGCGAAGCCGGGCGGGATAGTGGGGACGGACCCTGGCGGTCCCGGGGTCTCTTTAATCAATCCGGCGTTTGACCCGACCAACCCCAAAATATCTTCTCAGGAGAGTTCTGATGCAAGGCGATAAGGATGTAATTCGTTACCTCAACCAGGCCCTCAAGGGCGAGTTGACCGCGATAAACCAGTATTTCCTCCATTCCCGCATGTTCAAGGACTGGGGGCTGGAGAAACTGGCCGCGGCCGAATATGAAGAATCGATCGACGAGATGAAACACGCGGACGAGCTGATCAACCGCATCCTGTTTCTCGAAGGGCTGCCCAATTTGCAGGACCTGGGCACGCTGAGTATTGGCGAGAACACCCGCGAGATCCTGGAAGCGGATCTGGCGCTCGAGCATGCGGGTACCCCCATCTACCGCGACGCCATTGCCCACTGCGAGCAGGTGCGGGACTTCGTGACGCGGGATCTGCTGCAAAAGATCCTGGACAGCGAGGAAAGCCATATCGATTGGCTGGAGACGCAGCTGCAGCTCATCGATCGCATCGGTTTGCAGAACTACGAGCAGAGCCAGGCGAGCTCCGCGTCGTAACCGTTACGAGTACGACCGCCCCCGGGGCGGCCGGGGAGACAAACATGAGTTTCAGTGAAGGCGGGCGCATCCCGGCATCCAAGGCGTTCCCCCCGGCCGGCCGGGGCGTATGCGACGGCCCTGGCGCTGTGCCTAGGGAGGTCGCGTCGAGCGAATTGCTGCGCGACGCCGACCGTCTGTTTATCCGCCACGAGGGGCAGTGTTACACCCTGCGGGTGACCTCCAGCAAGAAACTGATATTGACCAAGTAGTTGTACTGAAGGAGTTTTCAGGCAAGCCAGCCAGCGCCGGAATCAGCCGGAGCCCGCCAGCCAGCCTCCCGTGATGCTGACCAGCCCTATGGTCAGTCGGACGTCTTTTACAGGGAGACTGATCATGATGAAGAAGCAATTGTTGGCTCTGTCGGTGGGGGCGGCGCTGGCAACCCCCGTAGTGTACGCACAGGAGGATCCCTCCAACGGCACAGAGCGCCTCTCGCCGGTCGTCATCACGGCGGGCGGTTTCGAGCAGGATCTCGAACAGGCGCCGGCCAGCATCTCCGTGGTGACGCGCGAAGAGCTGGAGCGCCGCGAGGTCACCAGCCTCGCGGATGCACTGCGCGGGGTCGAAGGGGTGAACGTGCGCTCGCTGGATGCCCGCAGCGGCAAGACCGGCAATCAGACGATCAGCCTGCGCGGCCTGCCCGAGGAATACACCCTGGTGCTGATCGACGGTGTGCGCCAGAACGTCTCCGGCACCGTGGCCCCGAATGCATTTACGGATGCCTCCAGCGTGTTCATTCCGCCGGTTGCGGCAATAGAGCGGATCGAGGTGATTCGCGGCCCGATGTCCACCCTGTATGGCTCCGACGCGATCGGGGGCGTGGTCAACATCATCACCCGCCAGCCGGGTGACGAGTGGGAGGGCTCCGCAACGCTGGGGCATACGTTCCAGTCGGATTCCGACTTTGGCGGCTACTCCACCCTGGAAGGCTATCTTGCCGGCCCGCTGGTGGACGAACGCCTGTCCATGCAGCTGTATACGCGTCTGTACGAGCGCTCGGCCTCCAGCATCGACATCCCCGGCACCGAGCCCAGCCTGACCGACAACCGCACCATGGGGCAGAACCCGACGAGCGCGAATGTCGAGACCTTTGGCGGTCGCCTGCTGTTCACACCCAATGCGCAGGATGAATTCTCCCTGCGGCTGGATACCACGCGACAAAGCTATGACAACTCGCGCGGACAGCTCGGGCGCCTGACGGGCACGGGCGATTCACGCGAGGACTTCCTGCGCGGCTATTCGCGCGACCTCGAGTTCCAGCGGGATCAGGTGCGTCTCGGCCATCGGGGCGATTACGACTTCGGGACCTGGGAGACCACCCTGACCCAGGATCGGGTGGAGACGCTCGGGCGTACGATCAACGAGGGGGCCGTTCCGGATGCCTCGCGCGAAGGCGCGCCGCGAACGCTCCGGCTGGACACCACGATCCTGGATACTCAGGTGGTCACGTATCTGGATGACCACGTGCTGACGGTCGGGGGGCAGTATCTGCGTCCGAAGCTGGAAGACGGCATCCTGCCGGATTCGCTGTCTTTCTGGCAGTACAGCCTGTTCGTCGAAGACGAGTGGTTCATGACCGACCGGTTCACCCTGACCGGTGGTCTGCGGTTTGACGACAATGAAAACTTCAGCAGTCAGATCACGCCGCGCCTGTACGGGGTGTTCAGTGCGACGGACACCGTCACGCTCAAGGGTGGGATCGGTCAGGGCTTTCGCGCCCCGTATATCGAGCAGATCACCGGCGGGGTGATCGGCTATGGCGACGGTGGCTCCACGCCGCTGTTCGGCAACCCGGACCTGGAGCCCGAGCGCAGCACCAACGTCGAGTTCACTGTCGCCTATGACAACCGCCAGGATTTCTCGGCCCAGGCGACCGTGTTCCGCAACGAGCTCAAGGATAAGATCGAACGTGGCACCGGGGCCAATGAAGGCATCGACGTAAACATTGGCGAGTCCGTAGTGCGGGGGCTCGAGCTCTCGACGCGCTACCGCTTCGCACCCGACTGGGCGTTCTCGGCCAACTACACCTGGACGGACAGCGAGGTAAAACGGGGCGGGACCGCCGCCAGCAACGTCGGCGACCCGCTGGCCAGCGTGCCCGAGCACATGCTCAATGCCCGACTGGACTGGCAGGCGACCCCGCGGGTCGAGGCCTTCGCCGAGGCCGAGTACCGCTCCAGCGCCTTCCGCCCGCGCAATTATCACGAGCCGCAGGACGGTGGCAGCGCGCAAGGCGCCTACGATGCCCTGGGAGATTTCCACGGGTTCACGATGGTGAACGTCGGTGCGGCCTACCACATCTCCGAGAACGTCACGCTGAACGCGACGATCTACAACCTCTTCGACAAGGACTTCAAGGACTACCGGCCGTATGCCCGGGAGGACACCGGAGAAACCACCTTCAGCAATGTCTACAACAACATCTACGAGCCCCGGCGGCTGTTCGTTTCGCTGAATGCCCGTTTCTGATCGGTTGCCACCGGGCCCGCCGAAAAACCGGACGTCGATCACAGTGTGGCAGGGCAGGTGCCTGGAGCGGCGATCATTCCGGTTTGCCGATGGTCCCAACGCCCGAGTCCAGCAAGCGGCGGTCCTCGACAGAGGTCGCCGATTGGACTATCTACGAGAAGGATCCATTTTCCGGTAAAGGAGCGAACCGATGCTCAACAAGTCTCGACTGACGATTTTCTTCCTGGCGCTGATGCTGGCGCTGGGCGGTGCCAGCCTCGCCGGCTGTGACAACCAGGGCCCGGCCGAAGAGGCGGGCGAAGACATTGATGACGCCATGGATGATGCCGGCGATTCGATGGAAGATGCTGGCGAAGAGATGGAAGACACCTTCGACAACTGATCGTTAGTTGTCAGGTTTTCTGATCCAGAAGGGCAGCGGCCATTGTCGCTGCCCTTTTTGTTTGCGGTGTTCGATGCAGTCGGTCGGACATAAAAAAGGAGGGGCCTGGCCCCTCCTTTTGCGTGCTTCAGGCAGGTGACAGGACTAGAAGTCCTGTTCGCCACCCTCGTCCGCGGGCGGTTCCATGCTGCCTTCTTCATCCGGCATCTGGCCGCCTTCCTGCGGGGGTTGCTGCTGTTGCATGCCCTCATCCGCCGGCGGTTGCATCGGCTCGCCACCACCTTGTTCCTGCTGCTCCATTTGTTGCTGCTCGAACTCTTCCATGTCCATGTCGCCTTCGCCGCAGCCGACCAGCAGGGCGAACGGGGCGATTGCGAGCGTCGCCAGAATTCCAGTGGATCGTTTCATAATGCCTCTCCTTGTTGTCCGAAGGCTTTGGGTGAGTCGTGCGTGAAAACACTCTGCTTTCCGTGCAGGGGACAACAACCGTTTTTATGAGTTCGACCCGATTTTTCGGCGCGTCCCTAGCTGTGCCGGCCGTCACGAAAGACTGTGTGCCAAATCGCCCTCTACATGAGGGGGCGTTAAAGTGAACTCACTACTACCCGGAGGGTCCCGGACAGTACCGGGTTCGCAGGACAGACGATGGCTGATACTCCAGAACTGGAAAACCTCGTGGAGCAGGCCCGCAAGGCCTGGGGGCGCGGCGATATCGAGGCCGCGATCGACGGCTGGCGCGCCGGTGCCGCAGCTGGCGATGCCCGCTGCGCCTATAACCTGGGCGTCCTGGCCGACGAGGGGCAATATCAGCCGCGCGATCCGGAAGCGGCCGCGCGCTGGTACCGCCGGGCAGCGGAGGCCGGCTTTCCGGATGCAGCCTTCAATCTCGCCGTCCTCTACGAGCAGGGCGATGGCGTCGCCCCCGATGCCAACGAGGCCGCCCGCTGGTTTCACGTAGCGGCCGAGCGCGGCAATGCTCAGGCGATGTTCAATCTCGGGCTCAAGTTCGATGAGGGGCGCGGCTTGCCCCAGGACGCCGAACAGGCCGCGCAGTGGTATCTGCTGGCGGCCGAGGGTGGCGAAGGCCGGGGTGCCGCGAATCTGGGGCGGCTGTTCGCGATGGGCGAGGGCGTGGAGCGTTCGGACGTGTCGGCGTTCAAGTGGTACGCGATCGCCGCCGAGATGGGCGTGGCCAACGCGGCCCGTTACCGCGAGCGCGTGGCCCGGGAGCTGTCTCCCGACGAACGATTGCATGCGGGCGAGAAGGCCCGCGAGTGGTTGCAAAGCCAGGGACAGCCGGTGACGCGGCTGCAATAATCGGCGGGGTTGGCGCTTAAGGTGGCGCTACTAGACCACCACGTTAAGTTCGCGCCGTGGCTCCTCGGTGGGGCCTGCCAGACGCACGGCCAGTTCCACCCGACGTCGCAAGGCCTCGACGCCGTCCTGCCCCAACGAACTGCCATCACGAATCGCTGAATCGTCCAGCGTGTCGCCATCGCGGCGCATGCGGGCTGCCTCCTGCTCGGCGCTGATGCGCGCACGGCTCGACAGTTCCTGTTCGGAACGCGCGCCGAACTCCAGCGAGCGGTCACTCTGGTCGCCACCACGGCGATCGCTATCCTGCTCCGCATCGTCCTCGATCGGACGGCGGGCCTCGCCGGCCTCGGGATCGTTCAGCGGGCGGTCAAACTCCGCGGGTGCCGAGGTCTGGCCGAGTCCCAGGCGATCGGAACCCGTCGGCCGCGTGCCGAGCGGGACTGCCGCCGAAGGATTGCTGACTGGGACTTCCATCGTCCGCCTCCCGGAATCCGCCGTCTCAGGCGCGCACGTCCAGCAGCGAGCCGATCATGCGATCTTCGGCCTGCAGGGTTTTCACCGAGGCCTCGACCTGATTCTGGCTCGCGATCATGCCGACCTGCGCGGTTGTGCTTTCGCGCCCGCCGGCCGGCTCGGTGGCCACCGTATGCGCCTGCTGGCGCAGGCTGGTGACACCGTTCTGGATGCCCGTCAGGGACGCGCTGCCATCGATCATCGACTGAATCCGTTAAATGAACGTCTTGATAATTATAGATCAATTACTTGGAAGGCGCTTCATGCGTTGGCGAGGCTGCCGGTCAGGGCATCGCGAACGATGGAGCGGGCATCGGCCTGGCGCTGCTGCCATTGCGCCAGGTCATCGCGTCGATCCTGTGCGGTCCGGCCCTCGGCCAGGCGTGCGAGCACCTCGTCGGCCACCTCTTCCGGCGTGCTGCCACGCGACACCAGACCGGTGTGCTCGGCGGCCAGTCGCAGCCGGGTCGCAGCGTCCGGCTGAGTCGGGTTGTCCGCCGGGCCGCAGACGACGGCACTGCCGTGAGCCAGGGGCAGCCCGAGGTCCGGCGGTGTTTCGCTGGCGGCCAGTGTGCCGCCAGGCAGGGTGATGTGCGCGCAGCCATAGGCCGAGTGCAGGGTCTCGGGGTCCTCGATGTAGTACACCCGGTTCTTGCGCGGCACAAAGGAGGTCATGAAGCGGTTGTGGCGGATGATCGGGAGCGAGTACTTGATCGCGTCGCGGTACACCGGCTCGTGGCGTTCGCGGTCTGCCGGTGCCAGTAGCAGGATCGCGGCGGTCTTGCGCAGCACGGCGAACAGCACCGCGAACGCAAAGGCCTCCTCGCCGGGCCCCGTGTTGGGGGCGAGCAGGATAGGGTGCCCCTTCTCGTGATATTCGCGAAAGCGTTCGCAGAAGCCCGTGTCGGGCGCCGGGGCCGCGGGCAGCTCGACAGCCCCTGCGATCGGGTCGCCGATCACCCGTGCCCCGGGCGCGTTACAGGCCTGATCGCGTGCAGCAAAGACCCCGGCCCACTCGACGCCGGTGGGTGCGTCGCCCTCGGCGTTCACCCAGAGGCGGGGCGCGGTGATCGCGGCGAGTGGCGGGCCCAGTTCGCCAACCGGTCCGATGACGACCACGGCCCGAGGTTGCAGGCGTGCGAGACGTTCCCGGGCCAGGTCCGGTGGCAGCGCCACTGCGGGCCGGTCACCACCCGGGTCGGGCAAGTCTCCATCGCGTTCGGCATCGGTTACGCCGAGCGTTAGCGGGCCCGCCGTGATGGCCAGGTCGTCCAGCCAGTCGACGGCGGCCAGCAAGGTCTGTTTCGGGGCCAGCACGACGATGCGGCCGGTACTGCCGGCAGGCACGGAGCGGGCGGTGATCCAGGCGGACAAACGTGAGAACATGGCGGGCTGTCATCCGGTGGTCAGCGGGAGGGCCGGCATTATACGAGAGCCGGCGCGCCGTGGCCGCCTCGCGTCGGGGAGTGCAAGGCATGCAGATACGCTGGATCGTGGGACTGATCGCGATGGCCGTGATCATGGCGCTGGCGATGTGGGTCTATTCCAACCCGGGCGGTCAGCGTACCCAGCAGTTCACCGACCTGCCCTGGCAGGTGCAGGTGATCGACGAGCAGCGCACCCGCGTGTTGGGCATCACGCTGGGTGAATCCACGATGGCGGACCAGATGGGCCGTCTGCCGGTGCCGGATATCCGCCTGTTCGTGGACCCGGACGGCAGTCGTTCAGTCGAGGCCTATTACGTGAACGCGCGCATCCCGCCGTTCGAGACGAACCTGGTGCTGCGCCCGGATCTGGACGAAGCCGACCTTGATCGCATCGAGTCCCAGACGACCTCCGATCGGCCCATGCCCAGCGGGGCATGGCGCTACGGGCTGAGCGACGAGGCGCTCAGTTCGCTGGGCAATGTGCCGATCGTCGAGATGAGCTACATCCCCCGCGCGCGCTGGACCCACGACGTTCTGGAGGAACGCTTTGGCGAGCCGGCCGAGCGCATGCAAATCGATTCCGACCACAGCTACTGGCTTTATCCGGATCGTGGCCTGGCCATCATGGTGCCGCGCCGGGGCCGCGTGCTGATGCACTTCGTGACCCAGGAGCGCTGGGCCCAGACGGTGAGCCGCTTGCGTGATGAGGGACGGCGCATGCTCGGCGAGGATCATGAGTGATCCCGCAGACGGGGCCTCGGTCCCGTTCTGGGAGCGCCCGCTGGAGACGCTGAGCCACGCCGAGTGGGAGGCCCTGTGCGATGGCTGCGGCCGCTGCTGCCTGCACAAACTGGAAGACGAGGACTCGGGCGAACTGGCCTTTACCTGGCTGGCCTGCGACCTGCTCGACTGCGAGACCGGCGCCTGTTCGGACTACGCAAACCGCCGCAACTTCGTGCCCGACTGCATCCAGCTCACCCTGGAAGACCTGCCCAGCTACCACTGGCTGCCGCCGACCTGCGCCTACCGACTGCGCTTCGAGGGCCAGCCTCTGCCCACCTGGCACCCTCTGCTGACAGGCGATCCGGAGACGGTCAAGCGCGCCCGCGTCTCGGTGGCCGGAAGGGTCATCCGCGAGTGTGATGCCCCGGATCTCCCCCTGATCGACTACGTGGTCGACTGGCCCGGCCAGGTGCCGGAGTCCGCGCGCCTGTGGCGCCCGGTGGTACGGCTCTCGCAGGAGTAGGCATCGGTATGGCGGCGTTTGTTGACCTGTTCGTGTACGGGACGCTGAAGCAGGGCTTCGCCAACCACCGCGCATTCTGCGCGCGGGCCCTCCGGATTCGTACGGCCAGCATCGCGGGGTCGATCTATGACCTGCCCGTGGGCTATCCCGCCGTGCAGGTCCCTGGCAGCAGCATTCTCCTGAAGGCCGGTCAGGACCCGGCCCGTGACGCGGGGCATCAGCACCGCTTTCGGGGTCTGACGCAGCCAGTCCCGGAGGGGACGCAGGGGCTTGTGCACGGCGAGTGGATTCGCCTGCCCGATCCGCCACGGACTCTGCCACACATCGATGCCCTCGAGGGCGTGCGCGCGGACGGCCGCGGGGAGTATCGCCGTGCCCTGGTGCCCGCCTGGACCGAGGAAGGCCCGGCGGCCCTCTGGGTCTACTGGATGCCACGCCTGCCGCCCGGCGCGCGCCATCTGGCGGACGGCACCTGGCCGGCGCGGCCCTGAACCGTATGGGCCACTCACTGGTGGTGATTCTGTAGCGTCCGCTCCACGATCCGCGCGGGGTGTAGGATGCGGATGAGCGCAGCGAATCGCATCATTGGGGTTGAAGCAGGTTCCACGCTTGAAGCGATGCGATGCGATTCGCTGCGCTCATCGCATCCTACGCTTTGCCTTGTGGTCTTCGTGCAGGACTAGCCAGCAGAGGCGAGGAGTTCGCGGGCGTGGGTGCGGGTGGTCTCGGTGAGCTGGGTGCCGCCGATCAGGCGGGCCAGGGCCTCCACGCGGCGCTCGTCGTCCAGCGGTTGGATGGCGGTGCGGGTGCCGTCCTTGCCGTGCGACTTCTGCACCTCCAGCTGCTGGTGGGCCTGGGCGGCGACCTGGGCCAGGTGGGTCACGCACAGGACCTGATGGCGCTCGCCCAGGGTGCGCAGCTTGCGCCCGACGACCTCGGCGACCGCGCCACTGATGCCGCTGTCGACCTCGTCGAAGATCAGCGTGGGCACGGTCTGCTGCTGGCTGGCCAGCACCTGTAGCGCGAGCCCGATACGCGAGAGCTCGCCGCCGGAGGCGACCTTCGCCATCGGCTGGGGCGCGGCGCCGGGGTTCGCGGCGACGCGGAACTCGATCTGGTCCTGGCCGTGCGCCTGTGGCTTGTCGGCAGGCTCGATCGCGATCTCGAAGTGGCCGCCGGCCATGCCCAGCTCCTGCATGGTGTCGGTGACTGCCTGGCCGATGCGTTTGGCGGTCTGCTGGCGGGCCTTGCTGAGCGCCGCGGCGGCCGCATCAAAGGCGGCGCGGGTCTCCTGTTCGCGCGCCTCCAGGGCCTCGAGGGTCTGGTCGCCGTTCTCCAGGGCGTCCCGCTCGGTCTGAAGTTCGTCGTGCAGGCCCGGCAGGGCCTCGGGATCGACGCGGTGCTTGCGCGCCAGGCGCAGGTACTCGCCGACGCGCTGGTCCAGTTCGGCCAGGCGCTCCGGGTCCAGTTCGATGCCTTCGGCCAGCCGGCGCAGGGTGTCGTTGGACTCAATGATCTGGATGCGCGCGGATTCCAGCAGCTCGACAGCCGGGCTGACCCGGTCGTCGTGCTGCTCGGCGCCCTGCAGTGCGTGCAGGACATGGCCGATCTGGGTATCCAGTCCGGCGTCGTCCTCGATCTGCTGGCTGGCGGTCTGCAGCGCGGTCAGCACCTCGGTGCCGTGGGCGAGCTGGTTCTGCTCGACGAGCAGTTGCGGGTATTCGTCCTGTACCGGGGCCAGTTCGGCCAGCTCGGTGGTCTGGAAGCGCAGCAGGTCGAGGCGGTCGGAGGTGTCGGCCTGGCTCTCACGGGCCTGCTCCAGCGCGCGAGCGGCCTCGCGCCAGGCCGTGTGGGCCTCGCGCACACGGGGCACGCGGTCGCCTTCTAGGAAGCCGTCTAGCCAGTGGCGCTGGGTGTCGCGCTGCAGCAGCTGCTGATGGGCGTGCTGGCCGTGGATGTCCACCAGCCACTCGCCCAGCGTGCGCAGCTGGCCGACCGCGACCGGGCGGCCGTTGATCCAGGCGCGGCTCTTGCCCTGGCGGGTCAGGACCCGCCGCAGGAGCACCGCGTCGTCATCGGGGTCCGCCAGATCCTGTTCGGCCAGCCATGTGCCGGCCGGGCCCGTGTCGGGCAGGGCAAACTCCGCGGACAGGTCGGCCTGTTCGGCGCCTTCGCGCACCATGCCCGCATCCGCACGGTCGCCCAGCAGCTGGCCGATCACGTCGATCAGGATGGATTTGCCGGCCCCGGTCTCGCCGGTCAGGGCGCTCAGGCCCGTGTCCAGCTCCAGTTCCAGCTGGTCGATGATCGCGAAGTCGCGGATGCTGATCAGTCGCAGCATGGCGGGATCAGGGCTGCTCGCCCCAGCGCAGCTTGGTCCGGAGCACGCGCAGGAAGTAGTGTTCGCGCGGGTGGATCAGGGTCAGGTTGCGCTCGCGGCGGCGGATGCGCACCAGATCGCCGGGGGCAAAGTCGATGTTCTCCTGACCATCCAGCGCGATCTGGGCCGGTGACCGGCTCCCGCTGGACAGGCGAATCTCCACCGTGGAACGGCCGCTGACCACCAGCGGGCGGTGGTTCAGGCTGTGCGGGCAGACCGGGACCATGACCATCGCATCCAGCTGCGGGGTCAGGATCGGGCCGCCGGCGGATAGGGCGTAGGCGGTGGAGCCGGTGGGAGTGGCCACGACCAGCCCGTCGGCGCGCAGGCGGCCGATGTCCATGCCGTCGATCGCGGTGTCGAATTCGATGATGCGGACCACGCTCAGCACGTGCAGTACCACGTCGTTGAGCGCGATACCTTCGTGGATGGTGACGCCGTCGCGGATCAGCTCGGCCTCGAGCATTGCGCGCGGTTCCAGTTCGTACGCGCCGTCGAGAACCTCGCCCAGTTCCTCGCAGGCCGTCTCCGGCGAGACATCCACCAGGAAGCCCAGCCGCCCGAGGTTGATGCCGAGTACCGGGGTTTCGTTGTCGGCGATCCGCCGCGCGGTGGCCAGCAACGTGCCGTCGCCGCCGATCACGACCAGCAGATCGGCGGCCTCGGCGAGTTCGGCCAGGGGGAGCAGGGCGATGTCGTCCGGGCGGTCGAAGCCGGGGATGTCCTGCTCCATGTGGACCTGGCGGTCGCGCGAGTGGAGCAGCTCCACCAGTCGCGCCACCAGCGGGCCCGTGCGCGAGTCGCTGGTCTTGCCCACCAGCCCGATCGTCTTGAATTCCGGCATCATGGCGGCATTATCCGGAAAAGGACGGGCGACTGCATCCGCGGTTTCTTGACGTCTCCCGGTGCGGATCGAACACTGGGCGTTGTTACTCGCCCCCATGGAGCGCTGATCACCGATGGAAAATGCTGCGATCAATCTGGATGCCAGGGCCCGTACCCTGCTGCGGACCCTGATCGAGAGCTATATCCGCGACGGTCAGCCGGTCGGCTCGCGTACCCTCGCGCGCACCTCCGGCCTCAATGTCAGTGCGGCCACGGTGCGCAACGTGATGGCCGATCTCGAGGACCTGGGTCTGATTCAGGCGCCACACACCTCCGCCGGGCGGATCCCGACCGCGAGCGGCTACCGCCTGTTCGTCGACAGCCTGCTCGAGGTGCGCGAACCGACGGTTGAGGAGATTCGCGCGATCCAGTCGGGTTTCGACCCGAACGCGACCACCCAGGACCTGATGGGCGCGACCTCCAACCTGCTGTCGCAGGTGACGCGCATGGCGGGCATGGTGCGCCTGCCGCGCCACCGCAACGTGGCGCTCAGCCAGCTCGAGTTCTTGCGCCTGGGCGAACGCCGGGTGCTGGCGATCCTGGTGATCGACGGCAAGGAGGTGCAGAACCGCGTACTGGAGCTGGAGCGCGACTTCGATCAGGACGATCTCCAGCGCATGGCCAACTACCTGAACGCGCACCTGGCCGGCAAGAGCCTGCACGCGGTGCGCGATGCCCTGCTGCGCGAGATGCGCGACGTGCGCGAGAACCTCGATGCGATGATGCTGGCGGCCATTGATCTGGGCGAGAAGGCCGTGGCCGGCGAAGACCCGGACGATGTCGTGGTGGCGGGTCAGACTCACCTGCTCAGCTACGAGGAGCTGGCGGACATCGACCGCCTGCGCCAGCTGCTGGAGGCCTTCAACGAGAAGCGCGAGATCCTCGGGATTCTGGATCAGTGCATCCGCAGCGACCGGGTGCAGATCTTCATCGGGCGCGAGTCCGGGCTCGACTGGTTCGAGAACTGTTCGGTGGTCACCGCGCCCTACAGTGTCGACGGGGAAGTGGTCGGCGTGCTCGGGGTGATCGGACCCACGCGCATGTCCTACGATCGCGTGATTCCGATTGTCGATGTGACCGCGCGCCTGCTGGGTTCGGCGCTTGGCGACCCGGTCCATGACACGAAATAGCCGGACGCCCTTGAAACCGCGCAGGGTGCCCCCAGAGTCCCGATAGTCAAACCGAATTGATCCGCGTGTGCCGCCCGCAGGGTCCGGCATGCGTTTTACTTTTTCACCGATTTTACGAGGCAGACATGTCCGATCAGCGTGAACCCCAGGAACCGGCGGAAGCATTCGAGGCCGCGGATTCGGAGAATACCCAGCCCGAGGGCGACGAGGCCGTTGAGGATGCCGATTCGCGCCTGCAGGAGCTCGAGGCCCTGGCCGAGGAGCGCCGCGACCAGGCCCTGCGCGCCCAGGCGGAGCTGGAAAATCAGCGCCGGCGCTTCGAACGCGAGCTGGAGAACGCGCACAAGTATGCGATGGAAAAATTCGCCTCCGAGATGCTGGAGGTGGGCGACTCCCTGGAGATGGGCCTGCAGGCTGCCCGCGAGTCCAAGGATGTCGAGCGCATCATCGAAGGCGCCGAGCTGACCCTGAAAAACCTGAACCGGGTGTTCGAGAAGTTCGGTATCCAGGCCGAGGATCCCACCGGCGAGCGTTTCGACCCGGAACGGCATCAGGCAATGTCCATGCAGGAAGACCCGGAAAATCCGCCGAATACCGTGGTGGCGACCATGCAAAAGGGCTACCTCCTGCAGGACCGCGTGCTGCGCCCGGCGATGGTCGTGGTCTCCAAGGCGCCCACCTCGCCCAACATCGACGAGAGCGCCTGACCCGGTCCCTGCGGGGCGGTTTTCGGGGCGCGTGACAGGGCGTCCCTTGAAAACGCGGCCCGGGGCCCCAGATTCCCGTACAAGTTGGCAGAGAGTCGTTCTCTGCCGAGCACAAATTTTCGCATCAGGAGAATTCAGCCATGGGCAAGATCATCGGTATCGACCTCGGGACCACCAACTCCTGTGTCGCCGTCATGGAAGGCGACCAGGCCAAGGTCATCGAGAACGCGGAAGGCACCCGCACCACCCCGTCCATCGTCGCGTTCAGTGAAGATGGCGAGGTGCTGGTCGGCCAGTCCGCCAAGCGCCAGGCGGTTACGAATCCGCAGAACACCATCTTTGCGGCCAAGCGCCTGATCGGGCGCAAGTTCGATGAAGGCGAGGTCCAGAAGGACATCAAGCTGGTCTCCTACAACATCGTGAAGGCCGACAACGGCGATGCCTGGATCGAGGTGCAGGGCAAGAAGATGGCCCCGCCAGAGATCTCCGCGCGTGTGCTGCAGAAGATGAAGAAGACCGCCGAGGACTACCTGGGCGAGCCGGTGACCGAGGCGGTGATTACCGTCCCGGCCTACTTCAACGACTCCCAGCGTCAGGCGACCAAGGACGCGGGCAAGATCGCCGGGCTCGAGGTCAAGCGCATCATCAACGAGCCGACCGCGGCTGCACTGGCCTACGGTATGGACAAGCAGCGCGGTGATCGCAAGATCGCCGTGTATGACCTCGGTGGCGGTACCTTCGACGTCTCGATCATCGAGATCGCCGAGGTGGACGGCGAGCACCAGTTCGAGGTGCTGGCGACCAACGGCGACACCTTCCTGGGTGGCGAGGATTTCGACAACCGCCTGATCGACTACCTGGTCGAGGAGTTCAAGAAGGACCAGGGCATCGACATCAAGGGCGACCCGCTGGCGATGCAGCGCGTGAAGGAGGCTGCCGAGAAGGCCAAGATCGAGCTGTCCTCCAGCCAGCAGACCGAGGTCAACCTGCCGTACATCACGGCCGACAACACCGGGCCGAAGCACCTGGCGCTGAAGATTACCCGCGCCAAGCTGGAGAGCCTGGTCGACGACCTGGTCAAGCGCTCCATCGAGCCGTGCAAGGTCGCGCTGAAGGATGCCGGCCTGTCCGCCTCCGAGGTGGACGACGTGATCCTGGTCGGCGGTCAGACCCGCATGCCCAAGGTGCAGGAAGCGGTGCAGTCCTTCTTCGGCAAGGAGCCGCGCAAGGACGTGAACCCGGACGAGGCCGTTGCGGTCGGTGCCGCGGTGCAGGCCGGAGTGCTGGGTGGCGACGTCAAGGACGTGCTGCTGCTGGACGTGACCCCCCTGTCGCTCGGGATCGAGACGATGGGCGGCGTGATGACCAAGCTGATCGAGAAGAACACCACCATCCCGACCCGGGCCAACCAGGTGTTCTCCACCGCCGACGACAACCAGACCGCGGTGACCGTGCACGTGCTGCAGGGTGAGCGCGAGATGGCCAGCGCCAACAAGTCGCTGGGCCGTTTTGACCTGCAGGACATCCCGGCCGCGCCGCGCGGCGTGCCGCAGATCGAGGTCACCTTTGACATCGATTCCAACGGTATCCTGAACGTCTCGGCCAAGGACAAGGCGACCGGCAAGGAGAACAAGATCGTGATCAAGGCCTCCTCCGGCCTGTCCGACGAGGAAGTCGAACAGATGGTCAAGGACGCCGAGGCCCATGCCGAGGAAGACAAGAAGTTCCATCAGTTGGTCGGCGCCCGTAACCAGGCCGATGCCCTGGTGCACTCGGCCGAGAAGTCACTGAAGGACCTGAGTGACCAGGTCTCCGACGACGAGCGTTCCGCGATCGAGGCGGCCGTCGCCGAGGTCAAGAAGGCCATGGAGGGTGACGACGTCGAGGCCATCGAACAGTCCACCCAGAAGCTGGCCGAGGCCTCCGGCAAGCTGGCCGAGAAGGCCTATGCCCAGAGCGCGGACGCCGCGGGCGAGGCCGGGGCCGAGCAGGCCGGTGGCGAGCAGCAGGCCGACGACGTCGTGGACGCCGAGTTCGAGGAAGTCGACGACGACCAGAAGAAGCAGGGCTGATGCCACACCCGATGGGGCCTGGTGCCCCGCCGCCAGGGAGACTTGCGTTTCCCTGTCGTTTTAACGCCGCGCCCGGGGTACTCTCCGGGCGTTTGCGTGAAGGCATCCCGCGTTCACGCGAACATTCGGGCTAGCTGGGAAGGACCATGTCACAACGCGACTACTACGAGGTGCTGGGCGTCTCCAAGGACGCCTCGGCCGCCGACATCAAGAAGGCCTTTCGCCGCCTCGCGATGAAGTACCACCCCGATCGCAATCCGGGGGACGAGGAGGCCGAGGCCAAGTTCAAGGAGGCGCGCGCCGCCTATGACGTCCTCAGCGACGACCAGAAGCGTGCAGCCTACGACCGCTACGGCCATGCCGGCGTCGATGGTGGGGCCGGGGGCTTTGGTGGCGGTGCCGGGGCCTCCAATTTCTCGGATATCTTCGAGGATATCTTTGGCGACATCTTCGGGGGTGGCGGTGGTCGCGCGCGCGGTTCGCGTGCATTCCGCGGCTCCGACCTGCAGTACAACCTGGACCTGACCCTCGAGGAGGCCGTGTTCGGTACCGAGGTCAAGATCCGCATCCCGACCACCGTCTCCTGCGAGGCCTGTGACGGCTCGGGTGCCGAACCGGGGACCTCGCCGGAGACCTGCCCGACCTGTAACGGCGTGGGCCAGGTGCGCATCCAGCAGGGCTTTTTCTCGGTGCAGCAGACCTGCCCGCGCTGCGAGGGCTCGGGCAAGATCGTCGCCAGCCCCTGCAAGGCCTGTAACGGCAACGGCCGGGTGCAGGAGCAGAACACGCTGGACGTGAAGATCCCCGCCGGGGTCGACAGCGGCGACCGCATTCGCCTGGCCGGTCAGGGCGAGGCCGGGGTCAACGGCGGCCCGCCGGGGGATCTCTATGTGCAGGTGCGGGTCAAGCCGCACAAGCTGTTCCGCCGCGACGGATCGGATCTGCACATCGAGGTGCCGATCTCGTTTGCCACCGCCGCACTCGGCGGCGAACTGGAGGTTCCCTGCCTGGACGGTCGGGTGAAGCTGAAGGTGCCCGCCGAGACCCAGACCGGCAAGCAGTTCCGCGTCGGTGGCAAGGGCGTGCAGTCCGTGCACGGGGGTGGTGTCGGCGATCTGATCTGCCGGGTGACCGTGGAGACCCCGATCAACCTGACCAAGGAGCAAAAGGCGCTACTGCGCCAGTTCGAGGATTCAACTCAGGCGGGCGGCACCAAGCACAGCCCGCAGGCGCACTCCTGGCTGGATGGCGTGAAGGGCTTTTTCGAGGACCTGAACTTCTGGTCGAAATAGGCTAGGGAAACACTGATGAATGTACACGCTCGCGCTCGAGTCGCTTTTGCGTGCGAACAAGGCGCGGTGACTGCCGTGCAGTCATTCTGCACAAGGGAGCCGCAACGCCGTTCCCACGCAAAAGCGGCCGAGCCCCTGCATTCAATAGCTTGTGGGGTTGGCGCCCCAGGTTCCCCGATCCTGCGTTGCGGTCCTTGCCGGTAGAACCACTACCGGCAAGGACCGCGCCTTGTCTCGGAAAACCTGGGGTGCCAACGCGAGCGCGTACATTCATCAGTGTTTCCCTCGGTCAGGTCGCCTCGAAGTCGAACGTCGGTTTGGCCAGGGGCGACTGGATGAAGTACCCCTGCACCAGGTTGACGTTCAATCCGTAGAGCACGGCGAGCACGCTGGCATCCTCGACGTGAGGCACGATCACCTGCTTGCCCTTGGCGTGCGCCGCGTCGACGTACTCGCGGATCGCCTCCTGGTTTTCGTCGTTCTCCGCCAGCCCCTCGACGAATGAGGGGTCGAGCTTGATGTGATCGGCCTCCAGGTGCTGCAGCAGCTGGAACGGGTTCAGGCCATTGCCGAAGTCGTCGATGCACAGGTGGCTGTGCATCTCCATCAGGCCGCGCGATACGTTCATCGCCGGCTTCAGGTTAGTGACCACGGTCGGCTCCTTGAGCTCGACCACGACGTTGTCGGCCGGGATGCGCAGGGCGTGCAGGTCATCGTTGAGCCAGCTGACCACGGTCGGGTCGCCCATTGAGCCGGTGCCCAGCTTCAGGAAAAACTGAGTCTTGGGCTGGGACTTCAGGCACCCGGCGAGTTCGCCCAGCGCGGTCTTGACGATCCAGCGATCCACCGCCGGGGCCATGCCTGTGCGTTCGGCCGCAGGCAGGAAGGCGGGTGGCTCGTGCAGGTGGCCGTCGGCGTCGCGCAGGCGCACGAACACGGAATAGCGCGGCCGGTCGTTGCCGTGCAGATGCACGATCGGCTGGAAGCGAAGTTCCAGGCGGTCATGGTCCAGGGCGTCCTGGATGCGCAGCTTCCACTGTTGATCAGCCTGGCCCTGGGTCAGCTCGCCTTCGGCCGGGTGGTAGAAGCGATGGACGCCGCCGCCCGCCTCGACTGCTTCCTCCAGCGCCCGGTGGGCCTGGTCGAGCAGATCCTCCGTGCTGGGGGCGCTCTCATCGGCGATCACCGCGCCGGCCGACAGGGTGCAGTTGGTCGACGACTGGTTGAGTTCGAAGACATGCCCGGTGACGGCCTGCATCAGGCTGTGGATGCGCTCCTCGACCTCCTGACGGCGGGTCTCCGGCGCCAGCACACCGAAGTGTTCGCCCTCCAGGCGTGCGGCAATCGCGGGTTCCGGAAAGTGATCCTCAATCATCTTGCCCATGTCGGCCAGGAGCAGGTCGGCGGCCGACATCCCGACCTTCGCGCGGATCTCCGCGAAGCGGTCGACTGTCAGGGTCAGCAGCGCGAAGGGTTTCTCCGTCTCCTCGGCCCGGGTCTGAGCGCTCTCGATCGTGGACAGGAAGTGCTGGCGGTTGTACAGGCCGGTGACCAGATCGCGCTGCGAGAGGAAGTCGATGCGCTCCGCCAGCTCGGGGTCTTCCTGGCTGGCTTCCAGCTGGAGCTGGGTGCAGGCCTCGCCCTCCACGCTCGCGGCGGACAGGCGCAGATCGGCCTCGAATGGCAGGCCATCGATACTCTGCAGGTGGAAGCGGGCGCGAGCCGTATCGCCTTCCTCGCCATTCTGGAAGCGGCGCAGCAGCGCCTTCATCTCGCCGCGGTTATCGGCCGTGACCAGATCCATCAGTGGCAGCCCGTCGACCTCGTCCGGGTCCTCGATACCGAAGCGTTCGCGCCAGGAGGCGTTGGCGTACAGGTGCATGCCCTCGTGGACATACGCGATCGCGTCGCGCGAGTTGTCGAGCAACAACTGGCAGCGGTTCTCGGACTCGTGCAGGGAGGCCTCAAGACGCTGGACACGCTGGCGCAGGCGCCGTTGTTCGGCCGCGCGGATGGCCATCAGGCTCGCCAGATCGACCTGCTCGTGATCGACCACGGCGAAACTCCCAGCCTCATAGTCCAGGACACGCTCGGGCTCCGGACGCTCGGTTAGCAGGACCAGCGGGATGCGGCGCCCACTGTCGCGCAGGGCGGCATCGACCACCTCTCGCGAGAGCGTGAGACCGGGCTCGATCAATACAACCACGTCGTGTCGCGTGTTCTCCAGCGCGCTGATCAGGTCGTCCTGGGTCTCGACCTGTTCCGGCCGTACCGCGCTACCCCGCGTACGAATGCTGCTGATGACTTGTTCGGCGAGGTTCGGGTTCGCCGTGACGAAGAGGATTCGGATGGTTTCGCTCATGCGGGTCCATTATTGCGTTCGCGCGGTGTGAGCGACAGCCCGGGCTGGGCCTGGTCAGTCACCGCTTCGTTGGCTTCCATGTCATCGGGAGGCGGTTCTCCCAGCGTCAGATCGGTCATCCGGCAGCCGGTTTCGGTAAACAGTGTCGTACCGGTGCGCTCGCTGTCCAGTGCCAGGACACGCGGGCGCCCCGCCAGCCAGCATACGACGCGGCTCTCGTGGTCGAACACCTGGGCCGGCATGAACAGCGCCGCCCCGCCACGATCCCTGCGCAGCGAGGCAAACAGACCCGGGTGCGCCGGGCCGGCCGCGCGGCCATTACGGTACTCCTGCAGTTGCACCGGCAGGCCGCGTTCGGCGAGAAATTCCACCCCGATGCTGATCTCGATGTCGCTGTCGTAGCGGATCCAGCGCAGGACCCCGACCGTCCAGTAGTGGTCGTCGGGGTGGCGCAGGGCGGCCAGGTCGCCAATCAGTAGTGACTGGCGGGGCTGAGCCAGCCGCAGGCGCAGTCCGCCCGCCCCGATGTCGTCCACGGTCCATTGCTCGGGGGGGTGCCGCTTGGTGATCGGGGTGCGGGGTTCGTCCGGACGGGCACTCTCCAGCCCGCGACCGACGTTTTCCCAGGCGGCAGCGGCCGTATCGGGCGGCCCGTCCGCCAGCTTGCGCAGCTCGGACGGTGGGCGGTGTGGGCTCGCGGCATCCACCAGGGCGAAGTCCGAGCCGCGCTCGGCGGCGGTGGACATGTGGTAAACGCCCACCCGATCCGTGTCCCGGGTGACTCCGCTGGGGAGGGGCGTATGTGATGTGTCGCGCTTGCGTTCCTCCAGTTCCTCGCACAGGAAGTGCTGGATGCGCTTGATCCCCAGCAGGCACAGGCGGTGCTGGCCCTCGGTGGTTTCGCGCGAATGCTGGCGGGTGGGCAGCTGCGACCAGAGCCGCAGCAGGCGTTCGGTCAGGCTGCGCTCGTCCGGGCGCCGGTGCGGTTCCAGGCGGCGAGGCGCCTCTCGCAGCTGCTCCAGCACCGGCCCGAGTTCGACACAACAGTCACCGTGCAGCCGCGCGTGCTCGCGCAGTGTCAGCCCCGGAGGGTGGGCGCTGTCGAGGGCCGCACACAGGACCGGGAGGTCGGGGTGCGGGGTCGCGGACAGCCCTTCGCCGCAGGACAGTGGCAGACGGTCCAGCCAGCGAGCCAGAAGGTCGACCTCGCCCACCTCCAGGGCATTGGGGTCGCTGCCGCCCAGCAGCATCAGACGTGCCGCCAGGGTCTCGACCGGGGCCATGGACAGGGGCCCATAGCGAGACTCGTCGCGCGGCTGTGCCTGCGCGAGGTTCTGTGCACGTGCCCATGACAGGATGGCGTAGGTACGCTGCCAGAAGTCATCCGGGAGCGGTTGATACAGGCGCCAGTGATGCACGGCTTGGGCGGCGCTCAAGGCCAGGGCGGCCTGCAACGCACGCGCACCGCGTTCGCTCTGCCCGTGGTGTTCGCGGGCAATCAGGAGCCAGGCGGTGAGCAGGCTGTCCAGTGCCTCGGCCTGCTCCCGCGCGCGCCTCAGACTGCGCGCCCCCAGGGGGAGCATGCGCTGGGAAAGGGATTTTCCGGTCCGCTGCAGCAAGGGCAGCAGGGGCTCCTCCAGCAGGGTGATCAACGAGTAACGAACCCCGGGGTCCAGCGCGAGACTGTTCAGTTCTCTCAGGGCCTGACGCAAATGGGAAAAGGCCGATTCCGGGTCGGCCGACGGGAGTGCTCGACACCACTGGCGCAGGCTGCGCGGCTGGCGATGCGGGAAGCTCTCGGGGCCGGCGGTGCGGGTTGGCAGTTTGGGCAGGGTGTCGGTCATGAGGGGGGCTGGAGGTTGCACCGTTGGTGGCCGGGCATCCGTTCACTGTAGCACCTCCCGAGGGGGGTGCTAATCACGACCTGTGTGCGCGCCTTCACAGCCCGGCCCAACGGGGCGTCTTGCCGGGCTCGCCCGGGATCTCGCGGACCAGGCGGGGCACCAGATAACCGGGCAGCCGGGCATGCAGGGCCTGGTGTAGCTCCAGCGCGCGGTGCTCCGTGACCTCGAAATGGGCGGTGCCCCGCGTGCGGTCGAGCAGGTGGAGGTAGTAGGGAAGAACCCCGTGGCGAAAACCGGCCTCCTGGAGTTCGCACAGGGTGTCCGGGTCATCGTTGATCCCGGCCAGCAGTACCGCCTGGTTCAGCAATGTGATGCCGTGCGCATGCAGACGTGCAAGGGCGGGGGCGGCCGGGTCGGCAAACTCCCGCGGATGATTGGCGTGCAGGACCAGTACATGATGCAGGCGCCCCTTGCCCAGCCAGCTCAGGAGTTGGTTGTCCACCCGCTCCGGCAGAACGACCGGCAGCCGCGTGTGGATGCGCAGGCGCTCGAGGTGGGGGATGACCTCCAGGCGCCGGACCAGATCGGCGAGGCGCCGATCTGGCAGAGACAGGGGGTCACCGCCGCTCAGGATCACCTCACGGATAGAGCTGTCGGCATGGATGTAGGCAAGTGCGGGCGCCCAGTCTTCCTGAGATGCGTTGTGCTCGGCGTACGGGAACTCGCGGCGGAAGCAGTAGCGACAGTGCACCGCGCAGGCCCCGGTCGTCAGCAGCAGCACGCGACCATGGTATTTGTGCACGAGGCCGGGGGCGGCCAGGGCGTCGTGGTCGCCCACCGGGTCCGCCACGAATCCCGGGTGCTCTTCGGTCTCCCGATGCTGAGGCAGGACCTGCAGTAGCAGAGGGTCCCGTGGGTCGCCCTTGCGCATGCGTGCGAGGTAGCTTGCCGGGACGCGCACTCGAAACAGGGTATGGCCCGCGTGCAGGCCGGGCAGGTGAGTCGGGTCCAGCTCCAGTTCGCGGGCCAGGGTTTCGGGGTCGCGGATCGCGCGGGCGAACGCTTGCTGCCAGGCCGGCGTGGTGTCCCCCGTGCGGGTTCGGTCGCTCGGCTGGGTTCCCCGCGGCGTGCGCGTTATCATGATGGGCTTTGTGGGCATGGCAGACTCGTTAGTGGGCGGTCATGTCCGCGCCACGCAATCGCTTGAGGACTGACGCGCAATGGCAACCTACAGTACCAACGAATTCAAGGCCGGTCTCAAACTCCTGCTGGATGGCGACCCGCAGGCCATTGTCGAGAACGAATTCGTCAAGCCGGGCAAGGGCCAGGCCTTCAACCGCGTCAAGCTGCGCAACCTGCGCACGGGGCGGGTGCTGGAAAAGACCTTCAAGTCCGGTGAGTCGGTCGAGGCGGCCGATGTCATGGATACCGAGATGCAGTACCTCTACAACGATGGCGAGTTCTGGCATTTCATGGTGCCGGACACCTTCGAGCAGTACGCCGTCGGCGAGGCTGCGCTGGGCGGCTGCGGTCAGTGGCTGAAGGAGCAGGACGTCTGCACCGTAACCCTGTGGAACGGCGAACCGCTGTCGGTGGTGCCGCCGTCCTTTGTCGAGATGAAGATCACCCAGTGCGACCCGGGCGTGCGCGGTGATACCGCCCAGGGCGGCACCAAGCCCGCAACGCTAGAGAGCGGTGCGGTGGTCAAGGTCCCGCTGTTCGTCGAGGAAGGCGAGACGGTCAAGGTCGACACCCGCTCCGGCGAGTACGTCTCGCGCGTCTGATTGTCGCGGGCGGCCGGGCATGACTGACTGGCGACCGGGCGCCGCGGCGGCCCGGGAGGCGCGTGCGCGGCTGCTGGCCGGCCTGCGCGGGTTCTTTGCCGCACGCAATGTGCTCGAGGTGGAGACGCCGATCCTGAGCCGCGGCGCGCCTCTGGATCCGATGGTCGAGAGCTGGACCGCAACCAGCCCGGACGGCGCCAGTGGCTATCTGCAGACCTCGCCGGAATACCCGATGAAGCGCCTGCTGGCGGATGGCGCGCCGGACATCTACCAGATCGCGCGCGTCTTTCGAGGTGGCGAATCGGGGCCCCGCCACAATCCCGAGTTCACGCTGCTGGAGTGGTACCGCCACGGGATGGATCATCACCGTCTGGCGCGCGAGGTGGTGGCCCTGATCATGAACCAGGCGGCACTGGATGCGAGCTGGAGGCGTCCGGCCCGCCTGCGCGAGATCTCGTATCAGGCGTTGTTTCAGGAACATCTGGGCATCGACCCGCTGGTGGCGGATGCCGACGCACTGCAGGCCGTCGCGGCACGCCAGGGGCTGGAGATTCAGGGGGCGCTGGATCGTGATGCCTGGCTGGATCTCCTGATCAGCCTGGCGATTGCCCCGGCGTTTCCGGACGACCGGCTCACCGTGGTGCACGACTACCCGGAGAGCCAGGCGGTGTTGGCCCGCCCCTGTGAACAGGATGCCCGGCTCGCGGCGCGCTTCGAGGTGTACTGGGGCGCGCTGGAGCTGGCCAACGGCTACCACGAGCTGAGCGACCCCGCCCAGTTTCGTGAACGTCGCGATCGCGACCAGGCGCTGCGCAGGCAGCGCGGGCAGGTCCTGCCCCGACCCGATGCCCATCTGGAGGCCGCGCTGGCGTCGGGGCTGCCCGAGTGTGCCGGGGTGGCGGTGGGGGTCGATCGCCTGCTGATGCGGCTGCTGGGGGCGGAGCGTATCGAACAGGTGATCGACTTCCCGTGCGAGTCCGCCTGAGGCGGTTTGCGGGTTTGTCCGGCAGGACCGGCGTTGCGCCGATCCGGGGCTTGTCAGCCCCCCCGTTGCGGGTGACTATTGTGGCGTCGATCCGGTGTCTGCTTCGGGATGGTAGCTTCGATGCGCAAGTGTTTCTTCTGGTTCTCCCGACGGTCGTTCCGCCGGGCCTTGTCCCCCTGGACGCTGTGTGTCGCACTGTTGCTGGTCGTGCCGCCGGCGCAGGCGCAGTTCGAACACCTGCCTGCGCCGCTACAGCGGGCAATCCAGGCCCAGGGGCTGTCCCCCGACTCGGTGGGTCTCTGGGTGCAGCGGGTCCCGGACGGGGCCGTGCTGGCCCGGCTGAATGCCGATACCCCTTATAACCCGGCCTCCACGGTCAAGCTGGCCACCTCGCTGGCGGCCCTGCACGAACTCGGCCCCAATTACACCTGGACGACCGAGATCTGGGCCACCCGCCCGGTCCAGGATGGTGTGCTGCGCGGGGACCTGGTGATCCGTGGGACTGGCGACCCGGGCATGGTGAGCGAGGAATACTGGCGCATGATTGGCGAGCTGCGCCGTACCGGGCTCAAGCGCATCGAGGGCGATGTGATCCTGGATGCCAGCCACTTCCAGCTCCCGAATCGGGACCCTGGAGACTTCAACCGCCAGCCATTGCGGGCGTACAACCAGCTGCCGTATGCCCTGCACGTGAACTCCAATTCCCAGCGCTTCCACGTGCGTCCCGAACGGCGCGGCAACGGCATCGATGTGGTGGTCGATCCGCCCCTGCCCGGGCTCGAGGTCGTCAACCGCCTGCAGCCGACCCGAGGGGGGTGTGGCGAGTGGCAGCGGGGTATCCAGTTCAATGTCGATCAGAACGCCCAGCGGGTGACCTTCTCCGGCCAGTACCCGGTGAACTGTGGCAACTACGAGATGCTGCGCTCGGTACTCTCGCCGGAGGCCAATCATGCCGAGATGTTTCGCATGGCCTGGGATCAATGGGGCGGCGAGCTGACGGGCAGGGTGCGTACCGGCGTGCTGCCCGTGCTGCATGACGAGCCGATTGTGCGCCATCGCTCGCGGCCCCTGTCCGATCTGATCCGGGTGTCCAACAAGTGGAGCTCGAATGTCATGAGCGATCACTTGCTGCTGACCCTGGGGGCGCGCAAGAACGGCCCGCCCGCGACGATGGACAAGGGGCGCGAGGCCCTGGTCGACTCACTGCGCGATCTGGGCGTGGATGTCGGCGGTATGGTGGTCGACAACGGCTCGGGCCTCAGCCGCGATGCCCGGATGACCGCGCGCCAGCTCGGCGAGATCCTCGAGGCGGGCTGGAAGCACCCGCATCGGCCCGAGTTCCAGTCGTCCCTGGCCCTGTCGGGGCTGGACGGTACCCTGCGCAACCGCTTCCGCAATGGTGACCTGCGCGGGCAGATGCACCTGAAGACCGGGCACATCAACGAGGTCTCGGCGGTGGCGGGCTATGTCCGCACGTCCAGCGGCGATGACGTGATCGTCACAGTGCTGGTGAATGGGCCGCGTGCGCACATCGGGCATGGGCGCAATCTCCAGGATGCGGTCCTGGAGTGGGCGCACGGGTTGTAACTATTGGGTTTCGACCTGCCAGTTCGATAGCACTGGTTTCTTCGAGACCTCGACGTCGAGGGTTTCCAGCCACTGGGCGACCACGCGGTTCGAATTGTGGCGCAGGGTGTAGGCATCGGGGTGGCGGACGAAGCTCATGCCCCAGGCCGCGGAGTGGACGCGCTCGTCGGCCCCTTCTTCCCATATGGCCTCGAGCTTTTCGATCAGTGCCTGCGCCCGTGAGGCCGGGACCTCGATGTGGTGGACCTCCTCCAACGGAACCCGCAGGCCCGCGCGCACGGCGGCGTTCAGGTTGGCGCCCTCAAGCTCCTGGCGTCCCAGCGCCGCCGGAGTGGAGGCGAAGACGGCCGCGAGCATCGCTCCCGGTCCAGTATTGCGTTCGACATAGAATGACCAGTCGCCATAGGAATAGCGCAGCCAGTGCCCGGGCGGTTCGGTCGGCAGCACCAGGCTGGAGTGGCGGCCGTGGTCGAGCACGGCCACGGTCACCGGGTCTTCGGGCTCCGCCGGGGCCTTGAGGGTGGTTGGGGCGCAGCCGGACAGCAGCCCGGCCAGGCCGATGACCAGGATCAGGGATAGCCAGCGTGTGGTCGGCCTTGGGCGCATGGTTCAGGGGCCTTTGGCTGTGTGTGTCGACGATCGCGACAGCCGATTGAATCGTTGTCCGTCACCCGTTCGGGCGGGTTCCATTGACGCGGTTCGCGTTGAGCGAGATTAGCATGGCCGGGAATGGGGGCGGCGAGTGCGTTCGCGACGGTCGTGCGGCACAATGGCGACCGTGTTTCCTCGCGGAAAATGACAGTGGAAGATCAAACGGCAGTCGGGCTGTGGACGGCCCTCGGGATTCTGGCGATCGTGGTGGCTGGTCTGGTGGGCTTCTGGGTCGGTCGCGTGACCAGTGACGAACGCAAACTGATCCGCGAGCTGGAGGAAGAGCTGGATCGGCGCATGCAGGAGCTGACGCGCTATCGCGGTCAGGTCAACGACCACTTCGACCGTACGGCCACCCTGTTCGCGACCATGGCCGGTTCCTATCGCGACCTCTATCACCACCTCGCCCAGAGTGCGGAGGAGCTGGCGGACAAGCCGACCCGGGACCGCCTGGAGGATCGCGCGGGACGCCTGTTGTCGAACGTGCCGAATCGTGATTACGGCGACAGTCCGAGCGAGGGCCGCGGACACCGTGAACGCGACTCGGAGCCGGAGGGCGATGTACCCGACCGGCGCTACGAGAGCGACTACCGCGAGTCCTCCGACGCCGAGCAGCCGCCGTCGCGTCCGCGGGTCGATTAGGCGGGCGAATACTCCTTCCGCTACCGAGGTGTACTCGCGGGAGCGGACGAAAGAAAGGCCGGGCGTATGCCCGGCCTTTCTGTTGGTTGGGGTGGCTATACGGGAGTAACGGGATTAGAGCGCCGAGATTTCCGCGCGGATCTGGTTGTCCAGATTCTGCACCCAGTTGTTGTAATTCGGGTGAATGCGTCCATCCTCGTAGTCGAGGTTCGAGCTGTCCTTGTAGCGGATGCTGTACGCCCCGTCGCTATAGGGGATTTCGACCACTGCAATATGGTCGCGCAGCGACAGCCGACCTTCGAGCAGGCCGGACTCGGTTTCGCTCATCTGCCAGCCCAGTGCCGCGCCGGCGTTGCGGATCGCCTGTTGCATCTGCTCTGCGCTCGGGCGCTCGCCGTGCACATCGGTGACTGTGGTGTCGCTGACATCATGCACCGGTGCGGTACCGCGGCAGCCCGCGAGCACGAGTACGCTGGCTATGAGCAGGATCAGCAGGAGTCTTGCAGACATTGGTGTCGGCCTTGATGGTGGATGATCACCTCGCAGTGTAGGCAGCGTGGCCTCGAATTGCCATGCCCGTCCTGGAAAAAGGTTTTTGAATCCGACCCTTGCGGTGATTTTCAGGGTCTGCGCAGTAGTCCCAGATGTCGCAGCAGACCGAGCGGGTGCAGGCCACGCGCGAGCAGGCGCAGGGCGACCATCTGGATAATGCGCAGGGTGTCGGTGGCGGCCCGAAAATGGCTGGCGCGGTGCTGGTCCGGGTAGATGCAGCGCACGGGTACCAGGGTGACCGGGAAGCCCAGGCGTTCGGCCTCGATCAGGGCCTCGCTCTCGAATACGAAGCTGCGGCGCTCGCCATGAGGCAGCTCCAGGCGTCGCAACAGGCCGGCCGGATACAGCCGAAAGCCGGACTGCGAATCGCGCAGCGGCTGTCCCGAGGCCCAGCCTATCCAGAAGTCCGCGGTGCGGTTGCCAAACAGGCGCAGAGGGGGCGTTGTTTCCCGGCCCTTGAGCCGTGCCCCGATCACCAGATGGTGGGGGTGGGCTCGCCAGGCGGCGATCAGGTTCGGGATCTCCGAGGCATCGTGCTGGCCGTCCGCATCCAGCGTGACGATGGCATCCGCTCCCTGTTCCAGGGCGTACTGCATGCCCGTCCAAAGCGCGTTCGCCTTGCCACGGTTTTCCGGTAGCCGCAGGACTTCAATCACCCCGGGTTCGGTCGCGACGCGGTCGGCAGTGCCGTCCTGCGAGCCGTCGTCGACCACGATTACCCGGTCGACAAGAGGGCGCGTGGCCGCGACGACCGCGGCGATCGTGGGGGCCTCGTTATGGGCCGGTATCAGCGCGTAGACGGACGCCATCGTCTCGGCTCAGGCCAGTGCGCCATTGATGCCGATCACCTGGCCGGAGACATAGCCGGCCTGCTCGGAGGCCAGATACGCCACCAGTCCGGCGACTTCCTCGGGGCGTCCGGCGCGCTGCGCGGGCACCATGCGCCTGATCGTCTCGGTGTCGAAGCTCGACTCGCTCATCGCGGTCTCGATGATCCCCGGCGCGACCGCATTGGCCGTGATGCCGCGCGACCCGACCTCCTGCGCCAGCGAGCGGATGGCCCCGTGCAGTCCCGACTTGGCTGCGGCGTAGTTGGCCTGGCCGCGGTTGCCGACCACGCCGGCTACCGAGGAGATCGCAATCACGCGACCCCAGCGGGTGGTGATCATGGGCAGCAGCAGCGGCTGGGCCACGTTGTAGAACCCGTTGAGCGCGACATCGATCGGCCGGGCCCATTGTTCCGGGCTCATGCCGGCCAGCGGCGCGTCGTCGTGCACGCCCGCGTTGTGAACCAGGATCTGCACCGGCTGCGCAGCCGCGACGGGCTCCAGCTGCGCCCGCGCGGCATCGGCGTCGGTGATGTCGAAGACCAGGACATCCGCCTGACCGCCGTCGGAGTGGATCTGTTCGGCCAGCTCGCGGGCAGGCTCGGGGTTGCGGTGTGCGTGCAGCAAAACCTCGCAGCCGCGATCGGCCAGGGCCCGTGCGATGGCCTGGCCGATGGCACCGCTGGCGCCGGTGATCAGTGCACGATGGCTCATGTCGGGGTGTCCTCGGTTTGCAGGATCACGGTCGCCCGCGCGGACAGGACGGGCTCGCCGTCGGCCGATACCTCGAGATCATAGATGGAGCTGTTGCGATCCGACATCACGCTGCGGGCCGTGATGTCGAGATCCGCATTCAGGTCGTCCAGCAGAGTCCGGTGCACGCGCAGGTTGCGGACTGCGGCCAGGAAGCCGGCCTTGGGTGGTCCGGCGTCGGCCAGCAGGGCGCCATGTACGGCCATCGCCTGGGCGCCGTACTCCAGCGCCGACAGGGCCGGGAGCCCGGTGGTGTTGCGCAAGGGGTTGTCGGGGGCGCGGTGGCTGATGGCGCGGCAACGGATCGCCTGTTCGTCCCATGCGACCACGGCCTCCAGCAGGCACATTGCGCCTGCATGCGGCAGCAGGCGGCAGATCGCCTCGTGGTTCAGTTGGGGGCTGGCGGCCTTCATGCGGGATCGTCCTGATCCGTTGTTAATGCGAGAGGCAAACCACCGGAAGATCAGGGCGTGACGCGGATCTCTAGCGATCGTCCCAGCGGCGCGGCAAGCGTAACATGGCCGCCTTCGCCGCGCGCGAGCACCTCCAGCAGGGGCAGGGCGCGGGCGGCGGGGTTGGTGCCGCGCAGGGCCTCGAGCGAATCCTGGCGGCAGGGGGTGGGATCGCCGCCTTCTCCCAGGGCCAGCTCGAGTGTGGGCCGCCCGGCACCCGCGGGACTCAGGCGCAGGCCGACGGCAAACGGCTCGGTGATGGGCCGTACACGCCGGAACGTGGCCATGGAAGCGACATCGTAGGCGGCCAGCAGGACGTCGCCGCCCTCGGCCTGCAGTAGCGTGGCGGCCTCCAGCAGTCCCGCCGCCAGCGTCGCATTGAAGCCGGAGATGGCCGTTGCCGGGGCCGGATTCGCGGTCGCGATCGACCAGTTGCCGGCAGGGGCGTTGTGTACCGAGTTGTGGAATTGCACGGGCGAGACCATGGGCTCCGGTTGCGTCAGGGCCTCGCAAATGCGGTCGATGATGTCCATGTCCCCGGAGGACGAGGCGAACACCGAGCGCAGCTGGCTGCGGTCGCAGTCGGCCGTGGCCTCCTCCGCGACCTTCAGCGCCAGGCGAATCGTGTCCGTCGTGCGGCGGCGTTCGTTGGCCGGCAGCAGGGTGGTCGGCGGGATGGTCACCGGCGCCCGTTCATGGGGCTGCTGCCCGGCGAGGACGGGGCGCGCCGAGGCGAAATCGGCCAGGCCCGAGCCCAGCAGGCCGATGGCCGCAATACCGACCTTCATGCGGCCTCCAGCAGCAGGCTGCAGTTGTTGCCGCCAAAGCCGAAGGCGTTTACGAGTACGTGGCGGATGTCGCGTTCCTCAGCAGCCCCCCCGGGCATCCAGTTCAAGCTCAGGGTCCAGTTGGTCGAGCCCCGCCGTGGCGGGCACGAAGCCCCTCTCCAGGCTGGCCAGTGCCTGCGCGACCCCGACGGCGCCGGCCGCCCCGAGCGTGTGACCGGTCAGGCCCTTGGTGCCGGTGGCGCGGCTCTTTGCGCCAAACAGCTGCGCCAGGGCGCGTGCCTCGGAGCGGTCGTTGGCGGGGGTCGCGGTGGCATGCATAAGCACGTAGTCGATGGCCCCGGCGGACCGCTGTGCCCGCGTGAGGGCCTGCTCCATGGCGCGTGCTGCACCGAGCCCTTCCGGGTGCGGGGCAGACATGTGGTGGGCATCGCTGGATTCGCCGTGGCCGATCAGTCGAGGGCCGGCGGCGTGGCTGTCAGCCCTCTCCAGCAGGAAGAATCCGGCGGCCTCGCCGATGGAGATGCCGGCGCGCTCGGCATGCAGCGGGCGGCAGGGTTCCGGTGCCACGAGCTGCAGCGCATTGAAGCCGTGCAGCGTCATCCCGCAGAGGGTGTCGACCCCGCCGACCACTGCTGCGTCGCAGAGCCCGGCCGCAATAAAGCGTTCGGCATCGGCAAACACCTTGGCGCTGGACGAGCAGGCCGTGGAGACGACCATCGCCGGTCCCCGCAGCCCGAGCCGGGTACCGACGAAATCGGCCAGCGAGAACATGTTCTGGGTGTGCTGGTAGTCGTAGTCCGGTGGCAGGTCCCCGGTGGCCGGGTCGCGGCGGTGGTAGGCCTGCTCCGTCGCGGCAATCCCCGAGGTGCTGGTGCCCATCAGGACTGCGATGCGCCCGGCGCCGTAGCGCTCGCGGGCGGTCTCGACGGCCTCGATGAAGCCATCCTGGCGCAGCCCCAGCTCGGCCAGCTGGTGGTTGCGGCACTGAAACGGGGCCAGGTGATCCGTCAGCACGATGTCCTCCACACCCGCCACGCGCCCGATGTGGGTGTCCAGCCGCACGGAGTCCAGGTCGCAGGCGCGCAGCCCGCTGTGCCCTTTGTGCAGTGCATCGGCATTGGCCTGGCGGCCGGTTCCGGTGGCGGAGGTCAGGGTGTGGGCGGAGATTACCAGTGGATTCATTCGGCGGGCTGCGGTTGGCGGGACTGTTGGCAGTGGGGTCAGGGATTGTTGGTGACTACTGTACGGCGCGACTGGGGGGGCTGCGCCAGAAGCGCGGCTGCGAGAAAGGAAAATATCACGCCCAGTAATACGGTGAGCCCCATGGCCCGCAATACCGGAAGACTGGAAAGGGCCAGCAGGCCAAACACGGCCACGGTGGACAATGCGCAAATGCTGACCGATGCGGCCGTGTTCTGCCGCGCCTGCAGGTCTCTCAGCGGGCGGCTGAAGAACACCGCGTAGTCCAGGCACAGGCCAACGATCAGCAACAACGCGATCAGATGGAAAAGGGATAGGGAAATCCCGAGCAGGATCAGCGCAGCCACGGTCAGGACCAGCCCGCTCCCTACTGCGGTGAGGATGCGCAGGCTGCGCCCGGGGGCGCGCGTGACCAGCAACAGCAACAGGGTGACGGCCACCACACCGAGGGCCAGTCGCTGCAGCGCCTGATCGCGGAATCCGCTGACCAGGTCCTCCGAGGCACGCAGGAAATCCACGTGCTGCACGCCCACATCGGCCAGATCGGCCAGATCCGCCAGCGGTTCCCGCTGCAGCCATTGCCTCACCGCGGTCGCATCCTCCACGCCGCTTAGCCGCACCCAGGCCATCCAGTCGCCGCGGTTCTCGTCCGGCATCAGCAGGGTGCCCGTCGTCTGACGCAGCGGGCCGTCGGGCAGTGTGGCCGGGGTCAGCGGTTCCAGATCACGGGCGTGTGCCACATCCTGAAGAAAGGGGTCGAAGGCGTCTGCGCGAAAACCCAGCCCGTCGACGGCGGTGTCCAGCCGCTCGCGCAGGGTGTCTGTGGCGGGCAGGGAATCCTGGCGTGTGCGCTGCAGTGCCTGGCTCGGCAGGGCCTGGGCCGCATGATCGTAGGCGGTCAGCGCCCCCTGGTTGCGCAGATCTTCCAGGCCCGGGGTCAGTGCCTCGGCGGCCTGCAGCGCCCGTTCGGGGTTGGAAGCGGTGATCAGCAGGGCATGGCGGATATCCGGCAGCCCCAGGGCGTGGCGCAGTTCGCGGTCGCGGTCGATGTGTTCCTGCGGCACTGGGTGCAGTGCGCCCAGGTTGTCCTCCCAGGGGAACGGGTCGGCGCTGGCGATGACCACCAGCGCCCCCAGCACGGAGGCGGCCAGGACCCAGCGCGCCGTCACCGGCGGCTGCGTCAGAGCGGTCGGTATCGGTAGGCGGGCCGGGGGTATCCCGTTACGCCGCAAAGCCTGCGGCATCAGGCGGGGCAGTACCCAGCGCGTGGTGATCGCGGCCACGCCGACGCCGGTCAGCACGAACAGCCCGAGCTGGGCCATGCCGGAAAACCCCGTGATCGCCATCAGCGCGTAGACCAGTACCGTGCTCCCGGCACCCAGGCCAATCGCCGGCCACAGCTCGCGTGCCACGCCGCGCATCCCGTCCCTCGGGGGCTGCCGGCTGTGCGCGAATAGGTGCAATGGGTAGTCGAGCGCGATGCCCAGCACGGTAATGCCGAACGCCAGTGCGATCCCGTGCAGGTGGCCGAAAACCACGGTCACGACCGCCGCCCCGGCCAGGATGCCGGTGGCCAGCGGAACGGCCGCGAGCCAGACCGGGTGGGGGTGGCGAAACACGACCAGCAGGAGCGTGGCCAGGGCCAGGCTGGCGGCCAGGCTGAAGGCGGTGATCTCGCCCCGGATACGCCCGCGCGATTCGACCGCAATCACCGCCGGCCCCGCGACGAGCAGATCCAGCTCGTCCGCGTAGTCGGCGAAGGCCTCGTCCAGCGCCTTCAGGAGCGACTCCTGACCGTCCAGGTCCATGCCTTCGGCCGCGCTGTGCAGGACCAGCACGGCCCGATCGCGCTCGGGGTCGACCCAGATGCCGTGGCTGTCGCGTTCGCCCCCGCCACCGGCCTGTCCCAACTGCTCGAGCACCACCAGTGATTCGCCCGTGGGGTCGCGGCCGATCAGTTCCCGGGGCATCAGCGGGGCGGCACTACTGAGGTCCTCCCGGCGTTCCCCGAGCCGGTCGCGCAGGGTGCCGACAGAGAAGCGCTCCGGGGTGACCTCGGGGCTCAGGAGATAGCGGTGCTCAAGCAGGAAATCCAGGGCGGGGTCATCCGGGTCGAGACGCCCGTTGCGGATCTCCGCGACCGCGGGGTGGTCGCGCAGCGCCTGGACCAGATGGTCGCTGGCATCCGCGCGTGCCTGGCTGTTCCCGCCTTCGATGCCCAGCAGCAGGATCTGTCCGGCCGGGCCGCCCCCGGGGTCCAGCGCCACCCCGGTCTCGGTGACCGGCTCCGGGGTGAAGCCCTGGAGGTCGGTGACCAGTTCGCCTCGCCACAGCAGGATGCTGGCTGCCACCAGCAGCCCGATCAGCCAGAGCGCCGGTCCCGGTGACAGGGGGAAGCGATTCGGCACCAATCAGTCGCCGTCTTGCGGATCGAGCTGCATGCGGCTGTGGCGCCCTCCGGATTCCTCGGTGTCCAGGCGCAGGAGGGCACCGCCCTCGCCCTGGAGGTCGAGTCCGAGGATCATGCGACGAAGGGCGCGGTCACGCGGAGTGAGTTCCAGCCTCCAGGCCTCCAGGTCGCCTTCGGTCTCGACCTCGAAGTGTTCTTCCAGTCCCTCGCGTTCCCCCTTGGCGAGGGAGCGGAACAAGGCGGCAAACGCGGCCAGGCCCGGCTGCTCGTCCAGGTCCACCTCGCGGCTGGAGCCTCGGCGTTCCACGATCACCTGGCGTCCCTCGATACGCACGCGTTCGCCGCCGTCGCCATCCATCCGGCGCTCCAGGGTGTCCGGCGGCTCGAACACCAGTGTGCCGGTACGGGTCTCGGGGAATTCGAGCAGGGGGTCCTGGCGGGTTTCGCGAAAGTCGATACGTGAAGGCGGATTGTCGGCCAGTGCCTCCAGGATCTGGTCCAGTGTGTCGCCGGAGGTCTCCGCCTGTGCGAACAGCGGGCAAGTCAGCAGGAGCACCGCCAGGGCCAGTGCCCGGACCCCGGGCAGTTGCCGGAAGCAAGGCTTAGCGAGACGAGTCATTCCAGAAATCATAGAAGTTGAACCAGTTGTACGGGGCCTCGCGCACACGTGCCTCGAGGCGATCGGCGTAGCGTTGCACCCATTCGGCCAGGGCCTCTTCGCGTCGGCCGCGGGGGGCCTCGATGACGTCGGCAAAGCGTTCAAAGACGATATCGTAGCGATTGCCGCCGCGATAGAGGCCGAAGCACAGGATGACCGGGACCTTCAGTACTGCGGCCAGCAGCAGGGGACCCTGGGGAAAAAAGGCCCGTCCCCCGAGGAAACGGCATTCCACCATCTTGTCGCTCTCGGCCACGCGATCGGCCAGGGTGGCCACAATCCCCCCCTGTTCCAGGCAGTCGCGGGCGTGCAGCAGGGTCTCGGTGTCGCCCAGGGGGATGACCGACGCGGCGACCTCGGGGTTGAGCGCCTCCAGCAACTGGGTGATGCGCTGATTGTGATCGCGGTACATCAGCACGCGCACGGGAAAGTCGTTCTTGCCGACCGCGAGTACCCGCAGGGCCTCGAAACTCCCCAGGTGTGCCCCCAGCAGCAGGGCCCCGCGGCCGCTTTCGACATGCTCGAGGAAGATCTCGCGATCGTGAACCTGAAGATCCAGGCACTCGTCCTTGCCGGCCAGCAGGAAGACGCGGTCCAGGATCACGGCCGCGAAGCTGTGGAAGTGCCGGGCAATCTCGCGCAGGCGCGGTTCGCGTCCGAGCACGCGGCGCAGGTAGTCCCGGCTGGACCCCCGGGACTTGGGAGCGAACAGAAGAAAATAGGCGGTTATCGGGTACAGCAGTACGCGCCCGGCCGGTCGCCCGAGATGCAAGGCAACCCACAAGATGATGCGCAGCGCCAGGGGGGACCCTCGCTCCCCCTGGCTGAACCACCCCCGGCTCACGCCGGTTGTCCGGCGTCGTGCAGTTTCAGTTGCCCGCTACACAGGAGTTCGGGGGGCTCCGTACCGTCGCGGATAACGCGGAATGCGCGCAGGCCGCTGGTACCAGGGGGGTCAATCTCCACCCGGAAATCGACCTCCGGGAGCAATGGCGCCAGGAACTTGGCCCGTGGCAGGGCGGCCACCGGCCCCAGGCCGCTTGCGCGCGCGACGGCGACCACTGTGTCCAGGATGACCACGCCCGGTACGACCGGCTGACCGGGGAAATGCCCGGGCAGTGAGGGGTGGCTGGCCGGGATGCGGCGCGTGGCAATGATTGGGGCCATTGTTCAGGCGCACTGACCGTGCTGATCCAGCAGGTCCAGCAGCACCTGGCGCGGGAGCTTGCCCGTCGCGCTGCGGGGGAGGGCATCCACCATCACCAGGGGGCGCGGAAGGAACAGCGGGTCCGTGGTTTCGGCCAGTGCGGCCAGGATCTCGGCCTCGGAGCGCTCCGGGGCGACCACGATCGCAGCCAGACGGGCAGTCCCGCTGTCCTGTCCGGGGTCGGGCGGGATGAACACGCCGTCCAGTACCCCGGGGATGGCATTCAGGCGCCGGTTCAGCTCGGCAAGAGAGGCGCGCTTGCCGGCGATATTAAGCTGATCCGCCAGGCGCCCGCGCATGCGGAAGCGCCGGGCATCTTCCCGTTCGATGCGGTCGGGCAGGGGGACTGGTGCCGGGTGCTGGGGCCCCTGTACTGCCACCCGGTCGCTGTCCTGGGTTGTCAGGGCAATCCCGTCATAGACCGTCCACAGGGGCTCCCGGGCCGTCTCGCGGCTGGCGATGGCCCCGGCCTCGGTGCAGCCGTAGATCTCGCGGACGGTCGTGCCAAACAGTGTTTCCGCGGCCCGTGCCCGGTCTTGTTCCAGTGGGGCGGTGGCGCTGAGGATGCGCGCCGCTCTGGGCCAGGTCAGCCCCGCCCGCAGGCAGGCGTCCAGGTGAAACGGGGTCGTGACGAGGTTTGCCGGGGCATGCTCGGCCAGGGCCTGGCGGATATCGTCCGGGAAGAACGGGCGCTCGGCCAGCAGCGTGCAGGGGCCGAGCAGGGCATACAGCACCGTGGACTCCAGGCCGTACATGTGTTGTGCGGGGACCGTTCCCACCAGTGTTCCCCCGTCGGCATCCAGTCCGAAGCGGCGCAGGGCCTGTGCGGTCACGACGTGAAGGCTGTTCCAGCTCCTGCTGTGGGCAGTGGGCTGTCCGGTGCTGCCCGAGGTATAGGCATGCACCGCCATCTGATTCGACGGGATCTCGGGGGTCGCACCCGCATTGTGGGCGTGCCCTGTCCCGTCCGCGGTGACGGGAATGACGGGGATGGTGACACTGAGGTCGCGCTCGTCCACCAGTGCGTGCGCGCCGGGATGACGCTCGGCGATCTCGCTCAGGGTCGTCCGGGCGCGGTTCGGGGGGAGGATGTTAGTGCCCCCGCGCAGCAGGATCGCGGCAAACGCGACGGCAAAGCGATAGCGATCCTCGCACAGGTTGAAGTGGGCTCCACCGGCCGGGATTCGCCGGGCGAGGGCGCGGACATCCGCCAGAAACGCGGTCCGCGAGACACAGCGTCCTGCCACCCAGGCCAGTGGCGTTGGGTGGTCGGCAATCAGCGCTTGCGTGTTCGAGTCCCTCATCGTTGTCTCAGGATGTGGCGGTGGTCGGCGCGTGCCAGCGCGGCGAGGTAGGGCAGGAAACCCGCCCGTGGTTCGTCGCACAGGAGCCAGCGCCGTAACGGATATTCCAGCATGAACAGCGCCGCCAGGAACAGATAGTTGATCCCATTTGCGAACAAGGCCCAGGTGGTGGTGGATACCGCCACCGCCAGTACCGCCGACAACAGGGCGAGTCCACCGCACAGCAGGGCCCAGGCGGCCGTCAGCCGCCGCGTATAGCGATGCACCGGCGTGCTGTCGGAGGCGCCCATGGCCAGCGCATACCGGGTAATCAGGGGTGTGGAACCCGGGCGCAGAGAGCGGGCAAACAGCCATGCCAGGCCCCCCTGGATAAGCACCGGTACTGCATAGATCAGCCATTTCCCGGCCGGCTCGGTACCCAGAAGCAACACTAGCACGGCCAGCACCAGGGCTATCACCCCCCGGCCGAGCACGGGCAGGGCCGGCCAGGCGAGGACCAGTATGAGCAGCGCCAGCCACGCCAGTGGCAGTCGCGGCAGCTCCAGGAAGCTGCCCGCGATCACGGCCACCGGGTAGCCCAGGGCTACCACGGCGGCGATCCGGGTACTCACGACGTGGCTCGGTGCGCCTCGATATGGGCGGTCAGGGCCCGCAAGGATGCGAAGATCTGGCGGTTGTTCTCGTCATCGGAGCGGATCTGCACGCCATAGGCACGCGAGATGGCCAGCGCCAGCTCCAGTGCATCGATCGAGTCCAGCCCAAGCCCCTCGCGGAACAAGGGGGCCTCCGGCTCGATGTCCTCGGGGCTGACCTCTTCGAGATTCAGACTGTCGACGATCAGCCTGGCGACTTCCTGTTCCATTGCGGTTTGTGCTGCCACGTCTCTCCCCTAAATAGCGGCGTAATCCGAAATCGGCTCTCCCTGTGCGAAGGTGCTGGGCTTCCCGCGCACCTTCCAGCCCGGGGCCGATGATACGCAACCCCAAGGGGGCGTGGTACCCTCCAAATGCAGGGAACAAGCGGTTTTGCGGGGCGGGCCGGCAGAGTGGGCGCTCTCATGGGATGAGACGACTCGGCCGCCAGCGAGCCGCCAGGGGGGGATATGGAGGGCAAGTCGTGATCGGCGGCCGAGTAGGACTGCGGCGCGTCGGGTCGGATGGGCTGCTGACGTTTGGGTTGTCCAATCTGGTCATTGTGCTGACGGCGGGGCTTAGCTGGCTCGCGCTGTGGGGTCGCATGCAGCTCTGGGTGCGCGGTCTGCACTGTCCGGGGCGGGCACCCTGGATCATTGTCCTGGGGCAGCAGTTACAAGAGGGGCGTCCTGGGCCGGGTTACCGGCTGCGCCTGTTGCGGGCCCTGCGCTTGCTGCGGCGTGACCCGGAGGCCCGCGTTCTGCTGTTGGGGGGGTATACCTCGCCGGAGGGGCCCAGCGAGTCAGCCGCAGGGGCGGCCTTCCTGCGCCAGCGCGGCATCCGGGCCTCTCGCATCTTCTGTGAAGAGGACTCGCGGCACACCCTGGAGAACCTGCAAAACGCCCGCGACCTGCTCGCCCAGCGTACCGGCGGCAGCCTGCCGAGCTGCGTGCTCGTGACCAGTCGCTTCCATCTGCCCCGGGCGGTGGCCATCGCGCGCGGGGTGGGACTCGAGGTCTGTCCCTGCCCTGCCGAGCACTCGCCGCGAGTGCCGCAGCTGCGGCTGGCACGCGAGATCTGGATGTTGCACTGGTACCACACCGGGCGGCTGTTCGCCCGGCTGATCCGCCATCAGGGGATGCTCGACCGGATCAGCTGACCCGCCCTTTGCAGTAGCGGTCGCAGCCGCTACATCGCGCGGATGCGTTCGCGCTGGGCGGCGAGCTGGTCGCGGGTGGCCTGCATCTCGGCGACGCGGTCGCGTTCCTTCTGCACCACCTCGGCCGGGGCGCGGTCGACGAAGCTCGCGTTGGCAAGGCGCTTTTCGCTCTGCTCGAGGTTCTTGTCGAGCTTGCCGATCTCCTTGTCCAGGCGGGCCAGCTCGGCATCCTTGTCGATCAGCCCGGCCAGCGGGATCAGCAGCTGCATCTCGTCGACCAGGGCCATCGCCGATTCCGGGGCCTCGTCGGCGGCGTCCAGCCAGGTGACGCTCTCGGGTTTGGCGAGGAACTCCAGCAGGCCGCGGTGGCGCGTGTAGCGCTCCTGGTCGGCCTCGCTCCAGTTCTTCACCAGCACCGGCAGCGGCTTGCCCGGGGCGATGTCCATCTCCGCGCGGATGCGGCGCAGCCCGGTGATGAAGTCCTTGACCCAGTCGAGCTCGGCGGTGGCGGTGGCATCACGCGGGAAGCCGTCCTGCGCCGGCCAGCGGCACTGCACCAGGAACTCGACGTCGTCGCCGATCCCGGCGTGCGGCTTCACACTGGTCCAGATCGCCTCGGTGATGAACGGCATCACCGGGTGCAGCAGGCGCAGCAGGGCCTCGAGCACGGTGACCAGCGTATTGCGCGTGGCGCGCTTGACCGCCTCCGGCGTGGCCGCGTCGTTCAGGACCGGCTTGGTCAGCTCCAGGTACCAGTCGCAGTAGTCGTGCCAGGTGAATTCGTACAGCGTCTGCGCAGCGAGGTCGAAGCGGTAGGCATCGAGCTGCTGCGTAGCGGTCTCGGCGGTGGCCGCCAGGCGGTCGAGGATCCAGCGATCGGCCAGGGTGCGGTGTTCCGCCGTGTCGGTGGCCGCCGAGCAGTCGTGGCCCTCGACGTTCATCAGCACGAAGCGCGAGGCGTTCCACAGCTTGTTGCAGAAGTTGCGGTAGCCCTCGATGCGGCCGAGGTCGAACTTGATGTCGCGCCCGGTGGTGGCCAGTGCCGCCAGGGTGAAACGCAGGGCGTCGGTGCCGAAGGCGGGGAAGCCGTCGGGGAAGGCCTTGCGCGTGGTCTTCTCGATCTTCGCGGCCATCTGCGGCTGCATCAGGCCCCGGGTGCGCTTGGCCACCAGGTCGTCGGCGCTGATGCCGTCGATCAGGTCAATCGGGTCGATCACGTTACCCTTGGACTTGGACATCTTCTGGCCTTCCGAGTCACGGATCAGGCCGGTGACGTAGACCTCGCGGAAGGGCACGTCGCCCATGAAGTGCTCGCCCATCATGATCATGCGGGCGACCCAGAAGAAGATGATGTCGAAGCCGGTGACCAGCACGCTGGTCGGGTAGAAGGCGCGCAGCTCCGGCGTCTCCTGCGGCCAGCCGAGGGTGGAGAACGGCCACAGCGCGGAGGAGAACCAGGTGTCCAGTACGTCCTCGTCCTGTTCCAGCGCCACCTCGGCGCCCAGGCCGTGCTTCTCGCGCACCTCGTCCTCGGAACGCCCGACGTACACGTTGCCATCGCTGTCGTACCAGGCCGGGATGCGGTGGCCCCACCAGATCTGGCGCGAGATGCACCAGTCCTCGATGTTGCGCATCCACTCGAAGTAGGTCTTCGACCAGTTCTCCGGCACGAAGCGGATGCGCCCGTCTTCCACCGCCTTGATCGCCGGCGCGGCCAGCGGGCCGGCCTTCACATACCACTGGTCGGTCAGATAGGGCTCGACCACGGTGCCGGAGCGGTCGCCGCGCGGGACCATCAGCTTGTGGTCGTCGATCTTCTCCAGCAGCCCCAGGGCGTCCAGGTCGTCGACGACCTTCTGCCGCGCCTGGTAGCGGTCCAGGCCGCGATAGGCCTCGGGTACGTTGTCGTTCAGGCAGGCGTCGATGGTCAGGATGTTGATCACCGGCAGGTCGTGACGCTGGCCCATCGCGTAGTCGTTGAAGTCATGCGCCGGGGTGATCTTTACGCAGCCGGAGCCGAACTCGGCCTCGACGTAGTCATCGGCGATAATCGGGATCTCGCGCCCGACCAGCGGCAGCTTGATCGTCTGGCCGATCAGGTGGCGGTAGCGCTCGTCCTCCGGGTGCACCGCGACGGCGGTATCGCCCAGCATCGTCTCGGGGCGCGTGGTCGCGACGGTCAGGTGCCCGGAGCCGTCGGCCAGCGGGTAGCGGAAGTGCCACAGGTGGCCGTTTTCCTCCTCCGACAGCACCTCGAGGTCGGACAGCGCGGTGTGCAGCACCGGGTCCCAGTTGACCAGGCGCTTGCCGCGGTAGATCAGGCCCTCTTCATGCAGGCGCACGAAGACCTCGCGCACCGCCGCGGACAGCCCGTCGTCCATGGTGAAGCGCTCGCGCGACCAGTCCACCGAGTCGCCCAGGCGACGCATCTGGCGGGTGATGGTGCCGCCGGACTGGTCCTTCCAGTCCCAGACCGCCTCGAGAAACTTCTCGCGTCCGAGGTCGTGGCGGCCCTTGCCGTCGGCGGAGAGCTGGCGCTCGACCACCATCTGGGTGGCGATCCCGGCATGGTCGGTGCCGCCCTGCCACAGGGTGCGGTCGCCGTGCATGCGGCGGTAGCGGATCAGGGTATCCATCAGCGTGTGCTGGAACGCGTGCCCCATATGCAGCGTTCCGGTCACGTTCGGCGGCGGCAGGAGGATGCAGTAGCTGGCCTCGCCCGACTCCGGCGGCGCGAAGATGTTCGCAGCCTCCCAGCGTTCGTACTGGGTCTGCTCGATGCTCTTGGGGTCGAAGCTTTTGTCCATGATCGCGGGCGCGCTCGGGTCGGAATGGGCGAAAGCCGCGCATTATAACGGCGCGGCGCGTGCGCCGCCCGCTGCCCGCTCATGTGTTTACATTGGTTTTGTCTGGCCGCCTGCCCAGTAGTGGCTGGGCCTGGTTCGGCCTCGGGTGTTTACGGTGCTTTCGTCCGGCCGCCTGCCTGCGCTGTCTCGGCAGCGCGCCCCGAGTTACTTCTTTGCTCGTACAAAGAAGTAACCAAGAAACACGCCCGGGATTCGCCCGGGAACCTTGCTCCGGACGCGTCAGGCCGGCGGCGCTGAAACTCGCTACGCTCAGACAGTCAGCGCCTTCTCCCGGCCTGTCACGCCCTCCACAAGGGGCTCATATCGGGAGGGAAGGTCAAAACCGACGGTGTTCCCGCACCTGTCATGAGCCCAAGGCTGTAGGGTGCGTTGAGCGCAGCGAAACGCACCATGCCAACGTCGGGGCAACCCTGATGCGATTCGCTGCGCTCATCAGCATCCTACCTGTCCCCCTGGCGCCCGCTCGCGGGCGCGGCACGCCAGGGCCGTAGGCCGCGCGTGCCAAGATGTTGGAACATCTTGCCTCCATCCACTCGCACGAACCTCTGGATCGCCGTTGTCTTGACCTTCTCCCCCCGTATGAAGCCCCTTGCGGAAGGGTCCTCGGGACGGACGATTCAAAATAGAAACGGGGGCGCTGACTGTCTGAGCGAAGCGAGTTTCAGCGCCGCCGGCCCGAGGGCCCTGGAGCAAGGTCCCCGGGCGGAATCCGGGTGCGCCTCGACGGGTACTTTCTTGGGCAAGCAAGAAAGTACCTCGGGGTGCGCTGCCGAGACAGCGCTTGGCAGGCGGCCGGACGAAGGCACTCGGAACACCCGAGGCCGAACCAGGCCCAGCCTGAAAGCGGTGAGAGCTTGGCTCAGGTGGTGGCGAGCCGGTGGAGCAGCTCGCGATAGCCGGTGCGGTAGTCGGGGTAGCGCAGGCGATACCCGCTGGCATGCAGTCGCCCGTTGCGGCAGCGCTTGCCGCGGACGTCGCCGGCCGGCATCGGCGGCGTCCCCGGCGGATCGAGCTCCATCTCCTGCGCCAGCCAGCCGAGCAGCTCGTGGCGCAGGGCCGGTTCGTCATCGACGCCCAGATAAAGCGGCTCGGGGTCGTCCAGATGAAACAGGTGGGTCAGCAGGCCCACGCAGTCCTCACGGTGGATGCGGTTGGTCCAGACCGGTGCTTCGTGCTGGCCACGCACGCCCTCGCGGACCTTGCGCAGGTGGTACTCGCGTCCCGGACCATAGATGCCGCCAAAGCGCACGACCACGCCGGCAAACGGGCTGTCGGCCAGCAACTGCTCGGCCTCCAGCAGGCAGTGCCCGGAGAAACGGGTGGGCTCGGCCGGGCTGGTCTCGTCCACCCAGCGCCCGTCGTCGGCGCCAAAGACCGAGGTGCTGGAGACGAACGCGATGCGGCGCGGATTTTGTTTGGCCTGCTCCAGAGCGGCCAGAGTGTTGCGCAGGCCGTCGACATAGGCGCGGCGGTATGCGGCCTCGGTGAACTCGCCCGGGGTGGCGATGAAATAGACGGTGTCCAGAGCCGCGGGGAGCGGCGGCAGCGCGTCCGCGCGGGCGAAGTCGCCGGCCAGCGGCTGGATCGGTTCCGGGATGCGCTCTGGCTGACGGCGCAGGCCCCAGACCGCGTGCCCGGCTGCGGCGAGCTGTTCTCCGACGCCGCCGCCGAGATCGCCGCAGCCCATGATCAGGATGTTGGCCATGAATCAGTATCTCTCTGGGTGCTTTCGCAACCTAACGTTTCGGCGTACGGAAGACCAGTCCCAAAGTATGGGTTCGACCCGGGGCAATGGCTCGTGCATGCTGGCGGCGACGTCGATCAGGGGAGGTATCGCTTGGGCAAGGCCAGCCGCAGGAAGGGGAATATATGCGCCTGTGGATCCGGGCTGGACCGGGCGGCCTGCTGCGGGCAGTACCTGGACGGCGCGGCTGCGGCCCCGACGGCGCAGGCGCTGATGCGCTCGCGCTATGCCGCCTTCGTGGAGGGGCGCGAGGACTATCTGCTAGCCACCTGGGCCGCCGCGACGCGACCGGAATCCCTGGTGCTGGAGCCGGGCCAGCGCTGGCTCGGTCTGGCGATCCGCGCGACCGAGGCGGGCGGGCCGGAGGATCAGGAGGGCTGGGTCGAGTTCGTCGCCCGCTCGCGGGTACGCGGCCAGGGGGTGCGCCTGCACGAGCGCAGCCGCTTTCGCCGCGAGGACGGGCGCTGGGTCTATGTGGACGGCGAGTTCCCGGGCGCATGATCGATGGGGATCGCCCAGCCGGTTCGCCGGTGGATACGGCACTGCTGGAGCGGGTGCTGGAGGCGCTGCGCGGACATCCGTGCGGATGTACGGAGCATGCGCTGATTGCGCAGCTGCGCGATCTGGAAGTGGAGCCGTTCGCCGCGGCGCGCCTGCAGGAGCCGTTGAGCCTGTTCCAGACCCACTTTGTGCTGTTCCACTGTCTTTACCGGCTGCGCGACATGCTCGCGGGGCAGGGCGAGTGGCTGCGTATCCATTGCCTGGGTATCGGGATCGAGCCGCTACAGGCGGCGGACATGGGGTCGGACCTGCCGGCGCGGGGTGATCCACTGCGGGCCTACTACCTGGATCTGACGCGGCTGGAGGGGATGGATGCGGCCGCGGTGGAGGCGCTACTGGGCGAGTTCTGGGCGCATCTGGCGCGTGACGAGCGGCGCGAGCAGGCGCTCGAGGTGCTGGGGCTGGAGGATCCGGTTGATGCGGCGGCGATCCGGCAGCAGTACCGGCGTCTGGCGCAGCGTCACCACCCCGACCGGGGTGGTGACACAGCCGTCCTGCAGCGGATCAACGCGGCCCGCTGGGTGCTGCTGGCTCAGGGCAGTTAGTCGTCCGAGTCGGACATCGTGGTCACGAAGGCCTGTTCCACGGTGAAGTTGCCGACCCCCTTGTAGTTGGTCTGGGTCCAGCCGTGTTCGACCAGCCACTCGCTCATCTCGCGGTTCATCGCCGGGTTGCCGCAGAGCATCACGCGGTCGTGCGCCGGATCTGCCGGGGGCAGGTTGAGGATCTGGAACAGCTCGCCGGAGCGGAACATGTCGGCCCCGCGCTGGTTGTTGTCATACGGCTGCTGCGCGATCGGGCAGGCAAAGTCGTGGTTCTCGCGGGTGACCGTTGGTACGTAGCGCAGGCGGTCGCTGATGCGCGACTCGATCTCCTGGCGGTAGGCGAGCTCCTCGACGGTGCGCACGCTATGCACCAGCACCGCGTTCTCGAAGTGCTCGAACAGCTCCGGGCTGCGGATCAGCGAGATGAACGGGGCCAGACCCGTGCCGGTGGCCAGCATGTACAGGGTCCGCCCGGGCTGCACGTAGTCGAAGGTCAGTGAACCGGTGACCTTGGTGTTGATCCAGATCGAGTCGCCGGGGCCGACCTGGGCCAGGCGACTGGTCAGCGCGCCGTCGGGAACGTGGATGCTCAGGAACTCCAGTTCCTCGGCCTCGGGTTCGGAGACGATCGAGTAGGCGCGCGGGATCAGTTTGCCCTCGGGGCGCAGACCCAGCGTGACGAACTGCCCGTTCTTGAACTGCAGGCCTTCGGGGCGCGTGGTCTTGAAGCTAAAGGTCTTGTCCGACCAGCGATGGGTCGAGGTGATCTGTTCTTCCGAATACGGCATGGGGTCCCACGGTTGATCAGTTGAGATGGGCCGCACGCTAACAGCTTGCCGCTGGCAAGGCGAAAGCGTCGGCTATCTCAAGGGTTGAGGCGCGCGAGCCGGGATTCAAGCCTGATCAGCGGCCGGCAATTTCCGCGAGGTAGTCGGCCAGCGGAATCGGCCTGGCCAGGTGATAGCCCTGGACGAAGTCGAGCCCGATCTCGCGCAGGTGGTGCATGGTCTCCTCGGATTCCACGCACTCGGCGATGGTGCGCAGCCCGAGCACATGGCCGACGCGGTGGATCGCGGTGACCATCGCCGCATCGACCGCGTTGGTCGCGATGTCGCGCACGAAACTGCCGTCCACCTTGAGGAAGTCGACCGGCAGGTTCTTCAGGTAGCCGAACGAGGACAGCCCGCTGCCGAAGTCGTCCAGGGAGAAGCGGCAGCCCATGTAGCGCAGCGCGCGGATCAGGCCCTGTGCGCGGTCGTGATGACTGATCGCGGCGGTCTCGGTGATCTCGAAAATGATCTGCTGCGCCTGAATGCGGAACTGGCTCATGCGGCTGGTGATGAATTCGAGCATCCCGTCCTGCGCCAGCGACTGCCCGGACAGATTGATCGACACCACGACTGGGGCATGATCCGGGTTCTGGTCCCGGTGATCGGCCAGCTGGCGGAACACGAGTTCGACCACATGGCGATCGATCTCGGGCATCAGGTGGTAGCGTTCGGCAGCCGGGATAAAGGCGCCCGGGGTGATCAGGGTTCCGTCTTCCCCGTGCAGGCGCAGCAGGATCTCGACATGGTCCAGCGGCAGATCGGCGCCGTTCAGGGGCTTGACCGGCTGGGCATAGGCGACAAAACGGGCATCCTCCAGGGCCGCACGCAGACGGCCGACCCATTCCATCTCGCCATGGCGTCGGCGCAGGATCTGGTCGGAGGGCTTCCAGGTATAGAGCCGGTTGCGCCCGAGATCCTTGGCCACGTAGCAAGCGGAATCCGCCTGGCTGAGGACCTCCGGAAGGTTCCGGCCAGGGCCCTCGATCGGGACCAGGCCGATGCTCATGCCCACATCAAAGCGGCGGCCCTCCCAGGAGAAGCGCAGTCCCTGGGCGGTGGCCAGTAGTTTCTTGCCGATGGCCTCCGCGCGTTCCACCGGGCAATGCGTCAGTAGCAGGCCGAACTCGTCACCACCGAGACGCGCCAGGGTGTCGCTGTCGCGAATATGGGCGGGCAGCAGGTCGGCCAGTTCGCGCAGTAGCGCGTCCCCGGCCTGATGGCCGCAGGTATCGTTGATGATCTTGAACTGGTCCAGGTCCATATAGAACAGCGCGTGGGGCGTGTCGCCCTCCTCCAGGGTGCGCAGGGCCTCGTCCAGGCGCCGTTCGAACTCGCGGCGGTTGCACAGGCCGGTGAGCTCGTCGTGGGTGGCCTGGTGGTTCAGTTGCTGGGTCATGCGCCACAGCTCGGTGTGGTCATGCAGCACGACCACGACCCCCTCGCTGTGGTGGTCCGGTCGCCGCAGGGGCGAGACCAGCAGGCGGACCACGCGGGCCGCACCGTCCGGGCGGCGCAGCACGCGCTCCGGCGACTCCAGCGTCATACCCGTCTCCAGGCACTGCGTGACCGGGTTCATGACCCGGTGGCCGGTATGCGTGTCCTCGAGCTCCAGCACCTCGTCGAGACGCTGGCCCTGGACCGCCGTGGCGTCCACGCCCAGCAGGTCGCGCGCCGACGGGTTGAGATAGGTCAGGCGCCCGGTGGTGTCCGCGGTCAGCACGCCATCGCTGATGGAATGCAGGGTGGTCAGGAGCCGGTCGCGTTCCGAGGCGGTGGTCGCCTCGGCCGCGCGCAGCGAGGAGATATCCCAGGCGACCCCGAGCACGCCCGGCTGTAGTGACTGCGAAATCTCCGACGGCATCCAGGAGATGGCGAAGTGGCTGTCGCCGACCTTGACCTCGGTTTGAAAGCGCTCTCCGGCGAGCGCGCGATCGATTGCAGACAGGATGGCCGGATGGTCGGCGTACAGCAGGCGTGCGTCCTGTCCGACGACCTCGCCGGGTTGTAGGCCCAGGCTGTGCAGGGCAGCCCCCTCGGACAGGGTGAAAACACCATCCGGCCCCAGCCCGAACAGGATCAGGGGCGCGTGACGGATCGTGGCCGAGAGCTGGGTCTCCAGTTCGTGCAGGGCCTGCTCGGATTGCTGCTGTCGGGTGATGTCGTGGACCGTGGCCAGGACCTCGATATCCTCCCCGGTATGAATCGCGTTGATGTTGATCTCGGCCGGAAATTCGGCCCCGTCGCGGCGGCGGTAGCGCGTTTCAAAGCGGGCCGGCAGGCGCTCGTCCGGCTGGCCGTGCGCACGGTCGACGTCGGCCTGTGTGGCCTCGAGGTCGATCGTGGTGATGTGGATGCCGCCGGTCAGTTCGTCCTGGGCGTAGCCGAGCAGGAGTGATGCGGCCTGGTTTGCCGCGACGACATGGCCCGCTCGATTGAGCACCAGCTGCGCCTCCGGTGCCTGATCAAACAGGCGCTGAAAGCGGGTGCTGTCCGGGTGATCGGGCATGGCGACAGGATGAATCCTTTCGTAGGGTGCTGGGGTCGCAAAGTGGATCCCGCTCCCGAGTGTCACCTGTCGTGCGGGTGCTGGCAAGCGTTAGTCGCTGGTTATTGTCCGGGCGCCTGGGTGAGACGGGAGAGGTGGTCTGCGGTCGGCGCTGGCGAAGGGTTGCGCAATCGTTCGAGTGCCCAGCCGACGTGTTCGCGTACCAGGGCGGAGGGGTGGTCGGCGCGGGCACGAAGGGCCGCCTCGGCCTCGGCGGAGGCCGGACCATTGCCCAGGGCGACTGCCAGATTGCGCAACCACTGCTCGTGGCCGATGCGGCGGATGGCCATGCCCTCGGTGCGTTGCAGGAAGGTGGTCTCGTCCCAGCCGAACAGTTCCACCAGACTAGCGGCATCCAGTCCGTGGCGAGCGACGAAATCGGGTTCCGCGGAGACCTCGGCAAAGCGGTTCCACGGGCAGATCAGCTGGCAGTCGTCGCAGCCGTAGATGCGGTTGCCGATCAGCGGGCGCAGCTCTTCGGGGATCGACCCCTTCAGCTCGATGGTCAGGTAGGAGATGCAGCGCCGGGCATCCAGGTCGTAGGGCCCGCGAAAGGCCTGCGTCGGGCAGATGTCGAGGCAGGCGGTACATGCCCCGCAGTGTTCGCCAACCGGGCCGTCCATCGGTAGCGGCAGGTCCGTAAACAGCTCGCCCAGAAAGAACCAGGATCCACTCTCGCGGGCGAGCAGGTTGGTGTTCTTGCCGATCCAGCCGAGCCCGGCACGGGCGGCCAGGGCCTTTTCCAGAATGGGTGCGCTGTCGGTGAAGGCACGATAGCCGTGCGGTCCTGCTGCGGCCTCGATGCGCCGGCCCAGTTCGGTCAGGCGCTTGCGGATCAGCTTGTGGTAGTCGCGGCCGAGGGCGTAGCGGGAGACATAGGCGCGGTCCCGTTCGGCCAGCTGGATCGCCGGGCGCCGGGTACGCGGAGGAAAGTAGTCCATGCGCACGCTGATCACGCGTTGTACGCCCGGCATCAGTTGTGCGGGATCGTGGCGCAGTGCGGCGCGTTCGGCCATCCAGCCCATCTCGCCGTGCGAGCCTTTCTGCAGCCAGCGGTCCAGGTGCTGGCGGTCCGCCTCCGGGACTGTGGCCGGCGCGATGCGCAGGGCCTGGAAGCCCAGCTCGCGGCCCCAGGCCCGAATCTGTTCGGCCAGTGCGTCACATTGGCGTGGATCGAGAGGCTCAGGCACGATTTCGATAATCATACGATCGGGGCAATAAACGTGAATGATGGACCCGGGGCGATCCCCCTGACCAGCGCGCTTTACGACAGCGAGGGCATGCGGGCTCTGGATGCGGCCGGCATGGCCCTGCCGGAGATCGCGCCCGGGGAGTTGATGGAGCGGGCCGGGGCGGCCCTGCTGGCGGCCGTCAGGGCCCACTGGCCCGAGGTGCGCCGGCTCGGCATCCTCTGCGGCCCCGGCAACAACGGGGGCGATGGTTATGTGCTGGCGCGACTGGCGGCACAGGCCGGCCTCGATGTGCGGCTCCACGGCGGCCCATCGCGCGCGCGCCCGCAGTCGGACGGCCGTCAGGCGCATCGACGCTGGATCGAGCACGGGGGGGCGATGGCGCCGCTCGAGGCCTTCGACCCGGCGGACGCCGAGCTGTGGGTCGACTGCCTGTTCGGTATCGGGCTGGAGCGCCCGCTGCACGATGCCTATGGCGAGGTGGTTGAACGCCTGAATGCCTCCGGGCGGCCCGTGCTGGCCGCGGACATCCCCTCGGGCGTCAATGCCGATACCGGCGCGGTGCCGGGACCCGCGGTGCGCGCCCGGCATACCGTGACCATGATTGCCGACAAGCTGGGGCTGCACACCGGCGCGGGCGTGGACTACGCGGGCACCGTCGAGGTGGCGCGGCTGGATCTGCCCGAGCAGATTGCCCGGGGCGTGATGCCGCGGGCCCGGCATCTGGGCCCGGAGGACTGGCAGGATCGTCTTCCGGCCCGCCGGCCGGGGGCGCACAAGGGTAACGCCGGACATGTGCTGGTCGTCGGGGGCGCGCCGGGATTCTCCGGGGCGGCCCGCCTGACGGCGCTCGCGGCCCTGCGTGCCGGGGCCGGGCGGGTGACGCTGGCCACGCACGAGGACCATGCGGCCTGGGCCAATGCCGACCGGCCCGAGATCATGGTGCGGGCGGTGCGCGAGCCGACCGATCTGTTACGCCTGGCCCGTCAGGTGGATGTGATCGCGGCAGGCCCGGGTCTGGGCACGGAGGAGTGGGGGCGCCGCCTGTGGCACGCGGTCGCGGATGCGGGGGTGCCCCTGGTGGTGGATGCCGATGCCCTGAACCTGCTGGCTGCGACGCCCCGTCAGATGGATTCCTGGATCCTGACTCCGCATCCAGGCGAGGCCGGCCGCCTGCTGAATCGTCCGGCGGCGGAGGTGGAGGCAAATCGACCGGCGGCCGTGCTCGAGCTGGCGCAGCGCTTCGGCGGCGTGTCGCTGCTCAAGGGGGCCGGGACGCTGGTCGCCGACGCCGATCCCGGTGTTGAGGTCGGGCCACTGAGCTGTGTGACCGGGGGCCACGCCGGCATGGCGGTCCCCGGGAGCGGGGACGTGCTTACGGGGATTATCGTCGCGCTGCGGGCGCAGGGGCTCGAGGCACGCGCCGCGGCCGAGATCGGGGCAGCCTGGCATTGTGCCGCTGGTCGGGTCCTGCGCGCGCGGCTCGGCAGCTGGCGCGGGCTGCTGGCGGGCGAGCTGGCGGATGCGCTGCCGGCCGCCGCTGGGGAGGAGGGGGTGTGAACGAGGGGATCCGGCTACCGGACGCCGCGGCTACAGAGCGGGCCGGTGCGGCCCTTGCGGGGATGGAAGGCCTGCAGATCGTCTCCCTGGAGGGGGATCTCGGCGCGGGCAAGACGACCTGGGCGCGTGGCCTCCTGCAGGCGCTGGGGCATGCGGGCAACGTGCGCAGCCCCACCTACACGCTGGTGGAGTCCTACGAACTCCAGGGACGCAGCGTGCTGCACTTCGATCTGTATCGCCTGGCGGACCCGGAGGAGCTGGAGTATCTGGGGGTGCGCGAGGCCTTTGGCGGGCAAGCGCTCTGGCTGGTGGAGTGGCCGGAGCGCGGGGCCGGCTGGCTGCCGGAGCCGGATCTTCGGGTGCGGCTGGAGCCGTGCGAGCCGGACGGGCGCATGCTTTACGTGTCCGGGCCGGCCGCCGGCGACTATCGCACGCGCCTCCAGCGAAACGCCCCACCCTGATAACCCAATGAAAAGCCGGAATAAATCCAGCCCCCCAAGAGGGATTGCGGTTCTTGTGGGGCGAGGTATCAGTTGCAATGCCACACACAAAAACCTCGATATCTCGCTCATAAAGAAAGAATTTTGCTATTGCTTTTCCAGAAAAAGCGTCCACAATGGAGTCAGACCCCCTGAATTAAAAGGGATTCGCCGTGGGCCAAAGCACGATTCCGGATATGCGCCGCCGCCAGGTGCTGCGCGCTCTGACTGCCCTGGGGCTGGTCGGGCTGCCGCTGCCCGCACTGGCGCGCACGGGTGTCGAGCGGGTGCGCATGTCCGTGGATGGTGACACCACGCGCCTGGTCTTCGACATGGATGGCGATGCCGAGTACTCGATGTTCAAGCTCGAGTCGCCCGATCGCCTGGTGGTGGATATCAAGAACGCTCGCGCGGTGGACGAGCTGAAGCTCAGCTCCAATCCGCGTTCGGTCGTGGAGTCGATCCGTCACGCCCCGCGCGACGGCGGTGATCTGCGCGTGGTGTTCGACCTGCGCAAGCCGATCGAGCCGCGCAGCTTCAAGTTGATGCCGGCCCAGGATTCCCCGCATCGTCTGGTGCTCGACCTGACCAGCCGCGAGGGTGCCCCCACGCAGTCGGCCCGGGAGGAATCCCGCGACAACGGCGAACCTCGCCGAGGCCGCTCGCAGGAGGATCTGCGTGATGTGGTGGTGGCCATCGACGCTGGCCATGGCGGGCATGACCCGGGCGCGATTGGCCCTGGTGGTACCCGCGAGAAGGACGTGGTCCTGCAGATCTCCAAGCGGCTGGCCGAGCGCGTCGACAACGAGCGCGGCATGAAGGCGGTGATGATCCGCACCGGCGATTACTTCCTGCCCCTGCGCGAGCGCATCGAGCGTGCCCGCGAGGCGGACGCTGACGTCTTTGTGTCGATTCACGCCGACGCGATCGCCAACCGCAACGTGCAGGGTTCCTCGGTCTACATGCTCTCCGAACGCGGGGCCTCCAGCGAGGCCGCCCGTTTTCTGGCGCAGCGCGAGAACCAGGCCGACCTGCGGCTGGGCGGTGTGCCGATCAACGGCAAGGATGACTCCCTGACCAACGTGCTGCTGGATCTGGCTCAGAGCGGCAGTCTCGAGGCGAGCAACACCCTGGCCGAGCGCATGATTTCCGAACTGCACCGGGTGGGCAAGGTGCGCAAGCCGGAGGTCGAGCGGGCGAACTTCGCGGTGCTGCGCTCGCCCGATGTCCCGTCCATCCTGGTCGAGGCCGCGTTCATCTCCAACCCGTCCGAGGAGCGCAAGCTGCGCAGCACGGACTTCCAGAATTCTCTTGCGGATGCCCTGCTGACCGGGCTGCGGTCCTATTTCTCGACGCATGCCCGCCCGGGCACGCTGATCGCCGATGGTCAGCCGGACCAGCACATTATTCGCCCCGGCGAGACCTTGTCCGGGATCGCCGATCGTTACAGCCTGTCGCTGGCCGATCTGCGCTCGGCGAACGATGTCAGCGACGATCGCATCTACGCCGGCCAAGTCCTGCGCATCCCGCGCGATTCCTGACGCCCATCGGCGCCTGTCCGTCCCGGAACGGGTGCCCGTCACGGATTCGGACTTTGTACCCACCGCGGTCTGTGCAGGGGCGCCCACCGGCGCGTGCAAATCGAGCTGCGTTTCCCTAGGCTTGTGGGCCCATTCCGGCCCATGGATTCGCGTGTGTCCATCGAGAAACTCTCCGAGCAACTGATCAACCAGATCGCAGCAGGCGAGGTGGTCGAGCGCCCGGCCTCGGTGGTCAAGGAGCTGGTGGAGAATGCCCTGGACGCGGGTTCGACCCGCATCGAGATCCGTCTGGAGCAGGGCGGCATCCGTCTGATCCAGATCAGCGACAATGGTTGCGGCATCCATCGCGACGAGCTCCCGCTGGCACTGTCACGCCACGCGACCAGCAAGATCCGCTCGATGGAGGACCTCGAGGCCCTGCACACCCTCGGCTTTCGTGGCGAGGCACTGCCGTCGATCGCATCCGTCTCGCGCCTGTCCATGACCTCGGCGGTGGAGGGCGAGCGCAATGGGTGGCGTCTGACCGGGGATGGTTCGGATGTCTTTCGCGAGGCGGCCCCTGCCGCGCACCCGGTGGGCACGACGGTCGAGGTGCGGGACCTGTTCTTCAATGTCCCCGCAAGGCGCAAGTTCGTGCGCACCGAGCGCACCGAGTTCAACCACTGCGAGACCGTCATCCGTACCCAGGCGGCGGCCTGCCCGGAGGTCGCCTTCATCCTGCGCCACAACGATCGTGTGGTGTTGGACCTGCCCGCCGCAGCGGACCCTGCCCAGCGCGTGCGTGCCCTGCTGGGCGAGGCCTTTATGGACGCGGCGACGCCGGTGGACGAGCAGCGCGCCGGCCTCAAGCTTTCGGGCTGGCTGGGCGCCCCGACCCAGTCCCGGGCCCAGCCCGATCAGCAGTTCTTCTTCGTTAATGGCCGCGCGATTCGCGACCGCGTGCTGGCGGCAGCCGTGCGCAAGGCCTATCAGGACGTGCTCTACCACGGGCGTCACCCGATGTTCGTGCTGGAGCTCGAACTGGACCCCGTGCAGGTCGACGTGAACGCCCACCCCACCAAGCAGGAGGTGCGTTTTCGCGAGTCGCGGATGGTGCACGACTTCATCTTTCATGCCCTGCACAAGGCGCTGGCGGATGTGCGTCCCGGGGATGGCGGGATGCCCGGGCATCTGCCGCCCGTGACCGGGGCCGCGCGGCCGTCACAGGAGCAGGCTGCGCCGGGGTTCCCACGCGAGCGGGCGCTGAGCGGACTGGGGGTGCCCGAGTACCGCGCCGAAGCCCGGTCGCCTGCGGCCGGGTCGGGTGACCGCCGCGAGTATGCGTCTGGAACATCATCGGAGTATGCGGCAGCCTGGGCCGAGTTCCGCGGGCCAGCCGCGGTGGCCGAGCCCGCGCCCCGGGCATTCGAGGCGGCCGCCCGCGCGGATGAGGACGCTGGCACGGAAGGCACGCCCCCGCTGGGCTTCGCGCTGGGGCAGGTCGCGGAGACCTTTATCCTCGCGGAGAATGCAAGCGGCCTGATCGTGGTCGACATGCATGCGGCCCATGAGCGCATTACCTACGAGCGGCTCAAGCGCGAATGGGGTTCGCAGGGCATTACCTCGCAACCCCTGCTGGTACCGGAGACGCTGGACGTGACGCCCACCGAGGCCGCGCTGGCCGAAGAGCATGCCGGTGTACTGGGTGCTTTGGGTTTCGAACTGGATCGGTCGGGGCCGGAGGCGCTGACCCTGCGCGCGGCCCCGGCGCTGCTGCGCGGGCGTGACACGGCCCAGCTGGTGCGCGATGTGCTCGCGGACCTCGCGGCCGTCGGCTACAGCCACCGCGCCGAGGGCGAGATGAATGCCGTGCTCGGCACCATGGCCTGCCACGGCTCGGTGCGCGCCGGGCGTCGTCTGACGCTCCCGGAGATGAACCAGCTGCTGCGCGACATGGAGGCGACCGAACGCTCCGGGCAATGCAATCATGGCCGCCCGACCTGGGTGGAGCTCGATCACCAGGCGCTGGATCGCTTGTTTCTGCGAGGCCGCTAGCGATCAATGGACGCATTCGGACCCGGCCGCCCGCCGGTGGTGATCCTGGCCGGACCGACGGCCTCGGGCAAGACCGCGTTGTCGCTGGCGCTTGCCGAGGCGCTGGAGGGCGAGATCGTCAGCGTCGACTCCGCGCTGGTCTATCGCGGCATGGATATCGGCACCGCGAAACCGACTGCGGAGGAGCGCGCCCGCGTGCCGCACCATCTGCTGGATATCCGCGATCCGGAGGACACTTACAGTGCCGCCGACTTCGCGCGCGACGCCCGGGAGGCGATCGCCGGGATCCACGCGCGTGGCCGGGTGGCGCTGCTGGTGGGTGGCACGCTGTTGTACCTGCGTGCTCTGCTGGATGGTTTCGACGAGATCCCCGAGGTACCGGATGCGGTGCGCGAACGGGTGCGGGCGCGCCTGGACGTGGAGGGTGGCCTGGCCTTGCATCGCGAACTCGTCAAGGTGGATCCCGAGGCGGCGGCGCGTATTCACCCGAACGACCCGCAGCGCATCCTGCGGGCACTGGAGGTCTTTGAGGCGACCGGGCGGCCGTTGTCCAGCTTCCAGCAGGGTGCGGCGGCCCGCGTGCCGGAGGGCTGGGTATCGCTGGCCCTGTGGCCGGAGGATCGCGACGTCCTGCGCGACCGGATCGCCCGTCGCTTCGACGCGATGCTGGAGGCCGGGTTTGTCGACGAACTGATGGCCCTGCAGCAGCGCCCCGGGCTGACGGCGGAGCATCCCTCCCAGCGCGCGGTGGGCTACCGTCAGGGCTGGCAGTGGCTGGCGGGAGAGCTCGACTTTGCGCAGTTCCGCGAGCGGGCGATCGCTGCGACGCGGCAACTGGCCAAGCGCCAGCTGACGGGCTTGCGGCGATTCCCGCTGCATGCGCGATTGAACGCGGCCACGATCGATCGGTCGGAAGTGTTGAACGTGATTCGCCGCGCAGACTTCCAGTAGTGATGTGCTACTCTCTGAGAAGGCGCCGCCGGGGCTTGGTGGAGGAGCTTTTGGCGTGTGGCGAGATGAAGAATAACAACCAAGGAACGCACTGATGGCCAAAGGGCAAATGCTGCAGGAACCCTTCCTGAACGCGCTGCGTCGGGACCGTGTGCCGGTCTCGATCTATCTGGTCAACGGCATCAAGCTGCAGGGGCAGATCGAGTCCTTCGATCAGTTCGTGGTGCTGCTGCGCAGTACCGTTTCGCAGATGGTGTACAAGCATGCGATCTCGACCATCGTCCCGTCCCGCCAGGTGCGCATGAATACCGAGGGCGAAGAGGTCACCACCGCTGAGGCGGAGGCTTGAGCGTGCGCGGGAGGTTCGTCTTTTTTGTTTGAGCGTCCCGACAGCGCCGGCGATCGCGCCGTGCTGGTGGCACTGGCCATCGGCGAAAACCCCGATATCGAGGCCCAGGTCCAGGAGTTCGACGAACTGGTCCGCTCCGCCGGCGCGGATGTCCTGGAACTCGTCCGTGGTTCACGCGACCGCCCGCATCCCCGCTTGTTCGTAGGCGCCGGCAAGGCCGACGAGATTCGTGCCGCGGTCGAGGCCCATGGCGCCGATGTGGTGATCTTCAACCACGCCCTCTCGCCCAGTCAGGAACGTAACCTCGAACGTCAGCTGCAATGCCGTGTGCTGGACCGTGCGGGGCTGATCCTCGACATCTTCGCCCAGCGCGCGCGTTCGCACGAAGGCAAGCTGCAGGTCGAGCTGGCCCAGTTGCGGCACATGGCCACGCGGCTGGTGCGCGGCTGGACTCACCTGGAACGGCAGAAGGGCGGGATTGGTCTGCGCGGCCCGGGGGAAACCCAGCTCGAAACCGACCGCCGCTTGCTGGCGGCGCGCATCAAGCACATCGAACGGCGTCTGGAGAAGGTCGAGCGCACCCGCGAGCAGGGGCGTCAGGCGCGCCTGCGCAACGAGATCCCGACCGTGTCCCTGGTGGGCTATACCAACGCCGGCAAGTCCACGCTGTTTAACCGCCTGACGCACTCGGATGTGTACGAGGCGGATCAGCTGTTCGCGACCCTGGACCCGACCCTGCGGCGGCTGGACCTGGCCCCGCACCAGTCGCTGATCCTGGCGGACACGGTCGGGTTCGTGCGCGACCTGCCGCACGAACTGGTGGCGGCCTTTAAAGCGACCCTGACCGAGACCCGCGAGGCCGCGCTGCTGCTGCACGTGATCGACGCCGCCGATCCCGAACGCGAGGCGCGCATCCGCCAGGTCGATGCGGTGCTGGAGGAGATCGGCGCGCAGGATGTCCCCTGCTGGCGGGTCTACAACAAGATCGACCGACTGGAGTCGGCCCCGGATGCCGCCGAGGCCCGCTTCGGCTCCGGCGATGACGTCTTCTGGGTGTCCGCGTATACGGGCGAGGGGATCGCCACGCTGGAAGAGCGCCTGGCCGAGACCTTTACCGAGTCGATGATGCGGGGCTGGGTGGAACTGCCGGCCAGTGCCGGCCGTTTGCGCGCCCAGCTGTACGAGGAGAAGGCCGTGGAGGCGGAGCAGACCACCGCGGACGGTCAGATCCAGCTGCGCTTGAGTCTGCCGCAACGGCGCTTCCAGCAACTGGTGCGCGATGCCGGTCTGAATCCGGAGCAGATCGAGGTCGTATTCGACGCGCCCTCATCGGCCGCGGTGGGACAGTAGGTACCCGGACGGGCGCGCGGCATCAGGGGCCGCGAGCGCCGGCGCGTCAGGCGTCGCGGGCTCGCGCAATGGCCTCTTCGTCGGCCTCGGCCACGTAGAGCGTCAGGGTCTCCCCCGCGCGGATGCCGTCGCCATTGAGCGAGTTCCAGCGGCGCAGGTCGCTTACCGAGACCTGGAACTGACGGGCAATGCTGGACAGGGAATCCCCAGGCTGGACTTCGTAGGCCACGCTGCGGCCGTTATCCGACGCGCTCCCCCCATTGGCTTGGGCGACCTGCAACGTGTCGCCCGGACGCAGGATGGCGTCGCGCTCCAGCTCGTTCGCCGCGCGCAGTTCGCTGATGGTCATGCCCGTACGTTCGCTGATGGTCCACAGGCTGTCGCCTTCCTGGATCTCGTAGGTGTCGAGCTCGCCCGCCTCGGCAGCGGCCGCGACCTGGATCTCGGCGTCTTCCTGTCCGGTTACCGGCAGTTTCAGCGTCTGTCCGGCGCGGATGTTGTCGCCGTTGAGACCATTCATTTCGCGCAGCACGGCCACGCGGGTACCGGCGCGCTGGGCGATGGAACCGAGGTTGTCACCACTGGCCACGGTGTATTCGCGGAAGCGGATCAGCGGGTCGTCGCCGTGTTCGGCCAGGGCGACTTCCAGGGTCTCGGCCGCATCGTGCGGAATGAACAGGTGCTGGGCATGAGCCGGATGGGTGGCGTGGCGCTGATACCCCGGGTTCAGGCGCTTCAGGTCATCCGCCTCGAGCCCGATCATCTCGGCGATCAGGGCGAGATCGGCCTGGCGACCGGGCTCGATCCGCTCCAGCGCCGGTTCGTTGGCGATCGGGGTGATCTGTGTCCCGTGTTCGTCGGGCTTCAGAAACAGCTCGCGCAGGGCCAGGAGACGGGGCACGTAGGCGGTCGCCTCGGCCGAGAGTTCGAGGCTCCAGTAGTCGGTCGGCTCCCCGCGCGCGGCGTTGCGTTCCATTGCCCGCGTCACGTTGCCCTGGCCGAAGTTGTAGGCGGCCAGGGCCAGGTACCAGTCATCGAAGCGCTGATACAGCGCCTCCAGGTAGTCCAGCGCGGCGAGGGTGGACTGATAGACATCGCGGCGCCCGTCGTACCAGTGGTCGCGCGTCAGGTCGAAATGGTCGCCAGTCGCCGGGATGAACTGCCAGATGCCGGCTGCACGACCGCTGGAGGTCGCCTCGGCGGCAAAGCCACTCTCCACGATCGGCAGCAGCAGCAGCTCGGTTGGCATGTCGCGCTGTTCGATCTCCGAGAGGATGAAGTACGCAAACGGCTCGGCGCGCTCGGTCGAGAGCTGGATGATGCGCGGGTTGGCGCGGTAGTGCTCGATGTACTGCTCCACGCGCTCGTGGTGCAGGTCATCTTCAAAGCCGAAGCCCAAGCGGGTGCGCTCCCACAGGTCGTCGGTCTCCGCGGCCTGGTCGGCGGCCTCGAGGGCCTGCCGCTCCATGGCGGCCTGGACGTCGGCCTGGGTCGGACCCTCCACCACGGGCTTGTCGACCTGGGAGGTATCCAGTGCGCGTTCGGAGTCGTGTAGGCTACAGGCAGAGGCCAGCAGGGTCGCCAGGCCCAGGATAATGCCAAGCGGCAGTCGGGAGCGGGGTCGGATCATCATGGCGCTGAAGGATAAACCACACTCGGAGTATCACCAAGACCCTTTTTTGCGCTGGCTTTCTCACTGGTACGAGAAGCCGCAGGGCCGGCGCGTTCGCGAGCGGCTTTTGCAACGGATTCGACAGCACGCCGCCCCCGGCCCGGGGGAGGTCGCGATCGAGCTCTCCCCGGTCCCGATGCTGGAAGATTCCGACACCCTGGGCGGTCCAGTCGTGCGCATGGACTCCTCGCGTCCAGGCCTGTTGATGGAGCCGGAATCCTGGCCACTGGAGTCGGATTGCGCGCGCCGCATCGTGCTGGCCCATCCCTGCTCTTACAGCGATCTGCCCGCCGCCGTGGTTGCCGAGGCCGCGCGCGTGCTGGAGCCGGAGGGCATGGTCTTCATGCTCGAGGGCAACCGCCTGCAACTGGGCGATCAGGGTGGGGTGCGCGTGTCTCCGCTGCCGGAGGGGCTCCGGCGTCGCCAGTACCGCGAGTTCATGGAATCGGCCGATCTGGAGGTGCTGGAGCAGTGGAGCCTCAGCCTGCTGCCGCCCGGACTGTCCGAGGCCTGGCAGCAAAGGCTGGCCCCGGTGGACGCCTGGACCCGCCGGGGGCTGCCGCCGCTGGCCAGCGTGATCCTGACCGTTGCCCACAAGCGCGTGGATCTGCCCTTGCGCCCGGCGCCGCAATATCGCTTCGCCACCCCGGGTCCCCGCCTGCGGCCCGGACTGGTATCCTCGCGCTCCCCTCATTCCGGAGTCCGCCGAGCGCATGGCTGACGAACGCGTGTACATCTATACCGACGGCGCCTGTCGCGGTAACCCGGGCCCTGGTGGCTGGGGCGCAATCCTGCGTTACCAGGGCACTGAGCGGGAGTTGTACGGGGCAGAGGCCGAGACCACCAATAACCGCATGGAGATGACCGCCGCAATCCGCGCCCTGGAGACGCTCAAGCGCCCCTGCAAAGTGGAACTGGTCACGGATTCGAAATACGTCAAGCAGGGGGTGACCGACTGGCTGCCCGGCTGGAAACGGCGTAACTGGAAATCCGCCAGCGGCTCCCCGGTGAAGAACCGCGACCTGTGGGAGGCCCTGGACGCCCAGGCCGCGCGTCACGACATCGAGTGGTACTGGGTGCGTGGGCACAGCGGTCACCCGGAGAACGAGCGCGCCGACCAGCTGGCCAATGCGGGGATCGACGCCCTGCTGGCGGGCGAGCCGACGGAGAACTGAAATGCGACAGATCGTGCTGGATACCGAGACCACCGGCCTGGAGCCGGCCGAGGGGCACCGCATCATCGAGATCGGTTGCCTGGAGCTGGATAACCGCCGGCCGACCGGACGCAAGCTGCACGAGTACCTGCAGCCGGATCGCGAGATCGATGCCGGCGCGATCGAGGTCCATGGAATTACCAACGATTTCCTCGCGGACAAGCCGCGTTTCGCCGATGTGGTCGGCCAATTCATCGAGTTCGTGCGCGGCGCCGAGCTGATCATCCACAATGCCCCGTTCGATGTCGGCTTCATCAATCATGAGTTGCGTCTGCTGGGTGCCGCCGCGCCGGTGACGGAGCTGGCGGAGGCCTGCACCGTGCTGGATTCGCTGGTGATGGCGCGGCGCATGCACCCGGGGACACGCAATTCGCTGGACGCGCTGTGCAAGCGCTACGAGATCGATGCCTCCGGGCGCACGCTGCACGGCGCGCTGCTCGATGCCGAGCTGCTGGCGGATGTCTATCTGGCGATGACCGGTGGTCAGGTTGCCCTGGGCCTGGACGCCGAGGGCGAGGGCGGTGCCGAGGCCGGTGCCCCGGTGCGCGCGCAGCGCTCCGGCAAGCCCCTGCCGGTGATCGAACCGAATGCCGACGAACAGGCCGCGCACGAGACCCTGTTGCGCACGCTGGACGAGGCCGCGGGCGGGGCCTGTCGCTGGCGCGCGACCTCGTCCTGACGTAGGGAAACACTGATCAATGTACACACTCGCGTTGGCACCCCAGGTTTTCCGAGACAAGGCGCGTCGTGCAGCGGGTAGTGGTTCTACCCGCAAGGGGCGCAACGCAGAATCGGGGAACCTGGGGTGCCAACCCCTACAAGCTACTGAGAGACGGGGCTCGGCCGCTTTTGCGCGCGCACGGCGTTGCGGTTCCCTTGTGCAGAATGACTGCACGGCAGTCACCGCGCCTTGTTCGCACGCAAAAGCGACTCGAGCGCAAGCGTGTACATTGATCAGTGTTTCCCTTTGGCCTTCCGGCGCGGCCGGTCGCGGTCAGAAGATCAGATTGATCACCACCAGCGAGACGACCATGAACAGCAGGGTCATCAGCGCGCCGGCGCGCAGGTAGTCGGCTACGCGGTAGCCGCCCGGGTCCATGATCAGGGCATTCACCTGGTGGGTGGGTAGCAGGAACGAGTTGGACGCGGCAATCGCGACGATCAGGGCGAATACCCGCGGGTCGGCGTCGATGCCCACGCCCTGGGCGACGGTGGCGAAGCTGACGGCCAGTGGCACCAGCAGCACGGTGGCCCCCACGTTCGACATCACCAGTGTGAAGAAGGTGGTCAGCAGGAACACCGCGACCTGCAGGACCCAGACCGGCATCCCCTCCAGCTGCGCCATGCCGTTGGCCGCGATCCACTCGCCGGCCCCGGAGTTCTCCACCGCGAGCCCCAGCGGGATCAGCGAGGCCAGCAGAAACACCGTCTTCCAGCTGATGCCCCGGTAGGCCTCGTCCATCGCGATCACGCCGGTCAAGATCATCCCCAGCGCGCCCCCCAGCAAGGCCAGCGCCAGTGGCAGATCGGTGAACAGCACCAGCCCCAGGCCCAGCGCCAGCGAGCCGAGGGCCGCCAGTGGCCGGTGAGTCGCGGGCTCCTCGCGCCGGCGGCGCGGGTAGCGGCTGGTGACCACCACGAAGTCGCGGTCGTCCTCCAGCGCCTGCAGGTTCTCCCATGGGGTGTGCACGACCAGGGTGTCGCCGGCCTTGAGTGGGGTCTCCGGGACCTCGTCGACGATGCGGTCGTCCCCGCGCTGGATACGCAGCACCGAGATCCCGTAGGTACGGCGCATGCCCTTGTCGCGCACGGTCTGGCCGATCAGGTCGGAGCCGGGTGGGATGATCACCTCGGCAATCCCGCCGTAACGGGCCGACATCGCACGCGCGAACACGTCCAGTTCGTCCTTGAGGATCGTGCCGGTGCCGTCGCAGGTCTTCTCGATGGTGGTGACCGGACCGAGGATCGCCAGATGCGCGCCGCGTTCCAGTTCGATCTCGCGGTTCGGTTCGATGCGCGTCTCGTCACCGGTGGTCACCCCCACCACATGCACCCCGAAGGCCGCCTCGAAATCCCCCACCCGCATACCGGCCAGAGAGCTGTCCTCGCCCAGGCGCGCCTCGCGCACGCCGAAATCCATGCCGTATACATCACGAAACCAGGCCGAGGTGGTCTGCACCCGGCTCTCGTCCGGGTCCTCGGCCTGTGGATCGCGGGCCGGCAGGACCCAGTGCCCGAGAATCGCGAAGTAGAGGATCAGGGTGGCCAGCAGCGCCAGCCCGATCGGGGTCACGTCGAACAGCCCGAAGTCGTCCAGATGCCCGGGCATCAGGTCATTGAGCAGGATCAGCGGGCTGGAGGCGACCAGCGTCAGGGTGCCGCCGACGATCGCGGCAAAGCCCATGGGCATCAGCAGCCGCGAGCGCGGGATGCGCGCGGCCGCGCCGATGCGGTTAATCACGGGCATGAACAGGGCGGCGGCCCCGATGTTCTGCATGAAGCTGGTGATCACCCCCACCGCGCCGGAGGTTGTGGCCATCACCCGGCGTTCGGTCTGACCACCAAAGCGCAGGATCAGGTCCGCCAGGCGGTTCATGACGCCGGAACGGTCGAGGCCCGCGCCGATGATCATCACCGCGATGATCGCGATCACCGCGTTCGAGGCAAAGCCCGAGAACAGTTCGTCGCCCTCGACGATCGGGGCCACGCCCGGTACCAGCGCCACCATGCCGAGCAGGAACAGCACGCTCAGCGCCGCCAGGTCGATCCGGATGATCTCGGTGACGAACAGCAGGATCGTCAGGCCAAGCAGGCCGAACACGATCCCCATCTCCAGGGTGAAGGCGACCTCGTCCATCGTGGTCGCCCGGGTTCAGCCGAGCAAGCGCTCGCGCAGGGCGTTGAGCAGGCCGTCCATCGGGAGGTGTTCGGCTTCGCTGGAGGTGCGCGCCTGGTATTCGAGTTCGCCGGCGTCGAGGCCGCGTTCGCCGATGACCAGTCGGTGCGGGATGCCGATCAGCTCCATGTCGGCGAACATCACGCCGGGGCGCTGTTCGCGATCATCCAGCAGGACCTGGAAGCCGGCGGCCTCCAGCTCGTCGTGCAGTCTCTCCGCGGCCTCGCGCACGCGCTGAGACTTCTTTGCGCCGATCGGGCACAGGGCGATGTCGAAGGGGGCGATCGCCGTGGGCCAGCAGATGCCGCGCTCGTCGGAGTTCTGCTCGATTGCGGCCGCGACCACGCGCGAGACGCCAATGCCGTAGCAGCCCATCGTTACCACCTGTTCGCGGCCGTCCTCGTCCAGCACGCGGGCGCCCAGGGCCTGCGAATACTTGTCGCCGAGCTGGAAGATGTGGCCGACCTCGATACCGCGGCGGATCTCGATCGGGCCGGAGCCGTCCGGGGCCGGTTCGCCCTCGGTGATGTTGCGCAGGTCGGCGCTCTCCGGCTGCGGCAGGTCGCGTTCCCAGTTCACGTGCTTCAGGTGGTGGCCGTCCTCGTTGGCCCCGACCACCATGTCCGCCATGCCCAGCACGGCCTGATCGGCCAGCACGGGGATCGGGCTGTCCACCGGCCCCAGCGAGCCGGGCTCGGCGCCGAAGGCGGTACGGATCTCGGCCGCCTCGGCCATGCGCAGGGGGTCGGCTACCCATGGGTGCTTCTCGGCCTTCACCGCATTGAGTTCGTGGTCCCCGCGCAGGACCAGCGCGACCAGATCGGCATCGATCGCGTCGGAGGCGGCCACGACCAGGGTCTTGACGGTCTGTGCGGCTGGGATGCCGAGGGAGTTCGCCAGATCCTCGATGGTATGCACCCCGGGGGTGGCAATTTTTTCCATGGCACCGCTGGGGGGCGGGGCCTGGGCCGGCTGCGGACACATGGCCAGCTCGACGTTGGCGGCATAGCCGCCCGGCGAGAAGGCGATCGCGTCCTCGCCGGAGCTGGCGAGCACGTGGAACTCGTGCGAGGCGTTGCCACCGATCGCGCCGGTGTCGGCCTCTACCGCGCGGAAGTCCAGGCCGCAGCGCTCGAAGATGCGGCAGTAGGCGTCGTGCATTTGCTGGTAGGTCTGCCCCAGCGACTCGGCATCCAGGTGGAAGGAGTAGGCATCCTTCATCAGGAACTCGCGGGCGCGCATCACGCCGAAGCGCGGGCGGCGCTCGTCCCGGAATTTGGTCTGGATCTGGTAGTAGTTGACCGGCAGTTGGCGGTAGCTACGGATCTCGCGGCGCACGAGATCCGTGATGACCTCCTCGTGGGTCGGGCCGAAGCAGAAGTCGCGTTCGTGGCGATCCTTCAGGCGCAGCAGCTCGGCCCCGTAGAAGTCCCAGCGACCGGACTCCTGCCACAACTCGGCCGGCTGCACTGCCGGCATCAGCACCTCCAGCGCTCCGGCACGGTTCATCTCTTCGCGAACGATGTTTTCCACCCGGCGCAGCACACGCAGCCCCAGCGGCAGCCAGGTGTACAGCCCGGCGGCCAGGCGCCGGACATAGCCGGCGCGCAGCATCAGCTGGTGGGAGATGATCTCGGCGTCGGCCGGGGTTTCTTTCAGGGTGTTCAGCGGGAATTGCGAGACGCGCATCGGGGCAGTCCGTTATCAAGTGCGTGAGAGAAGTGACGGCCCACCGGGCCGCGATGATTCAGAACGTCGTGCTGTTGGTGCCCCAGAAGTGGCGCGGGGCGTCGGAGAATTCGATATAGACCCGGGCTGGGTCCAGGCCCAGCTCGGTTTGCAGGGCGTCGCAGAGTTTGCGTGACAGCTCGCGGGTCAGCCCCTCGGGCAGGTCGATGCTTTTCAACTCGCAGTAGGCGAGTGGGTCGGTGCTGCCGGCGAAGCACATCGCCGGGTTGTGCGTGCAGGTGACCATCACGTAGCCCTCGGGCTTGCCCAGCCAGTCGGCCACCTGTGCGGACAGGTGCTGGCACAGCCCCGAAGGGTCGTCGGGCAGGACGGTGTTGGTCTCGACTCGCAGCAGCGGCATCTCGGTTCCCCATCGGTTAGCTACGGCGCCACATGATACGGCCAGCGGACGGACCGTGCAGTCCGGGGTGCGTTGGCTGACGATATAGCTATACTCACCGCAAGGTATTTCCGGGCGTCGGCGTTGCCGTCGGCGCGCAATCGGCGTATAAATTAGAAAACGCTAATATATGTCGAACCCGCTTTATCCCGACCCAATGGGCTCGATAGCACGCAAGGAACCGAAGCCGATGACACTCAAGTGGATGCGCCCGGCCCTCTGGGGGCTGTTGTTGTTGCCATTTTCCGCCCAGGCGGACTTCCCGTTCGACACGGCGACCGCGGAGCGACAGACGCTCGCGCAGGAGCGCATCCTGGATGGCCGAGTCGAGGCCGTTCAGCGTTCCACGATCTCGGCGCAGACCTCCGGCCGGGTGCGCGAGATCTACGTCGACGTAGACGACTTCGTCGAGGCGGACGAGCTGCTGTTGCGCATTAGCGATTCCGAGCAGCAGGCGCGTGTGAGCCAGGCCGAGGGCGATCTGGCCGAGGCCCGTGCCCGCTTTGGCGAAGCACGCTCCGAGTTCAATCGCATCCAGGACGTATTTGATCGCGGCGTGGTATCGCGTTCGGAGTTCGAGCGCGCGGAGGCCGAGCTGGAATCGGCCCGGGCGCGTTTGCGCTCGGCCGAGGCCCGCGTCGAGGAGGCTCGCGAGCAGCTCGGTTACACCGAGGTGTTCGCGCCGTTTTCCGGAATCGTTACCGAGCGCCACGTGGAGTTCGGGGAGTCGGTCAGCCCCGGCTCGCCGCTGCTCTCGGGGATTAGTCTGGACCGTCTGCGCGTAGAGGTGGATATCCCTCAGCGGCTGATCCACGCGGTACGCGAGCGCCGCGAGGCCGAGGTGCTGCTGAATGACGACCGTCGCCTGGCGGCCGAGAGCCTGACCATCTTCCCCTATGCCGATCCAGCGAGCTCCACCTTCCGTATCCGCGTGAATCTGCCGGAGCAGGAGGACCTGGGTCTGTTCCCCGGCATGTTCGTGAAGACGGCGTTCTTCCTGGACGAGGTCGAGCGCCTGACCGTCCCGCGCGAGGCCGTCGTCTATCGCAGCGAGGTCACCGCTGTGTACGTGATCGACGACGAGGACCGGGTACGTTTCCGTCAGGTCCGTGTCGGGCGCACGCATGACGGATACATTGAGATCCTCGGTGGCCTGAGCGAGGGCGAGCGCGTGGCGCTGGACCCGGTGCACGCGGCGATCTACCTGAAGGAACATCAGCAGGTGGGCGCCGATGAGTGATGCCAGCACGGACGCGGCATCCGGCCGCATGGGGATCTCCGGGCGTATCGCCAAGGCTTTTCTGACCACCCAGATCACGCCGCTGCTGGCCCTGGTGGGGCTGCTGCTGGGGCTGTTCGCGATCCTCGTGACCCCACGCGAGGAAGAGCCGCAGATCAACGTGACCATGGCGGATGTGTTCATCCCGTTCCCCGGGGCGAGCGCCGAGGAGGTCGCGCAACTGGTGGCGACACCGGCCGAGCAGGTGCTCTCGGAGATCGAGGGCATCGACGACATCTATTCCACCTCGCGCCCGAACATGGCGCAGGTCACCATCCAGTTCGAGGTCGGCGAGGACCGCACCGCGGCGCTCGTGCGCCTGTACAACCAGGTGTTCTCCAACCAGGACTGGTTGCCCGAGGGCCTGGGGGTCGGCGAGCCGATCATCAAGCCGATGGGCATCGACGACGTGCCGATCGTCAACGTGACGCTGTGGACCGAGGACGGGGATCGCGGCGGTCATGACCTGCTGCGCGTGGCACATGCGCTGGAATCGGAACTCAAGCGCGTCCCCGGGACCCGTGATATCTATACCGTCGGTGGTCCGGATCATGTAGTGCACGTACGCTTCAAGCCGGAGACGCTGGCGGCCTACAACCTGTCGGTGGACGACCTGCGCGACAGCCTGCAGGCCTCGAATTTCTCGCGCGATGCCGGCCGGCTCTACCAGGACGACCAGGAGATCCTGATCCAGGCCGGCGATTTCATCACCGAACCAGAGGCCTTCGCTGGGCTGGTGGTCGGGATGCACGACGACCGCCCGGTCTACCTGTCCGATGTCGCCGAGGTGATACAGGGCCCGGCATATGCGACCGAGCATGTGCGCTTTGCCCATGGCGCGGCGGCCGGGGATCACGCGCGTGTCGGCGAGAGCCACCCGGCGGTCACCGTGGCGATCGCCAAGCAGCCGGGCACCAACGCCCCGGACATCGCCGATGCCCTGATCGAGCGGCTCGAGCAGCTGCGCGGGACGTACATCCCCGACGGCATCGAGACCACGATCACCCGCAACTATGGCGCGACCGCCGACGACAAGGCGAACACCCTGATCCAGAAGCTGATCCTCGCGACGGCCTCGGTGGTGATCCTGGTCTGGATCGCGCTCGGCTGGCGCGAGGCCTTCATCGTTGGCGTGGCGGTGGTGATCACGCTGGCGATCACGCTGTTCGCCTCCTGGGCCTACGGCTTCACGCTCAACCGCGTGTCGCTGTTCGCGCTGATCTTCTCCATCGGGATCCTCGTGGACGACGCGATAGTGGTGGTGGAGAACATCCACCGGCACATGGTCCAGGGCGGCAAGAAGTTCCTCGAGGCGATCCCCCATGCGGTCGACGAGGTGGGCGGGCCGACGATCCTCGCCACCTTCACCGTGATCGCGGCGCTGTTGCCGATGGCCTTCGTCACCGGTCTGATGGGGCCGTACATGAGCCCGATCCCGATCAACGCCTCGATGGGGATGATCATCTCGCTGGCCGTGGCTTATGTGGTCACGCCGTGGCTAACCTACAAGGTCTTGCGGCGCCAGGCCGAGCAGTATGAACACGCGGCCCCGGCCGCCGGCGGCCACGCCGCGCAGGGCGAGAGCGCCTCCGCCGGGCTAATGAAGATCTTCAACACCCTGCTGCTGCCGTTCCTGGGGACCGGTGGGCGCAAGAAGGCCAATCGTCTCGCGCTGTGGGTCGGCACGCTGGTGCTGATCCTGGGCTCCGTCTCGCTGGCGTACTTCCAGCTGGTGGTGATGAAGATGCTGCCCTTCGACGACAAGTCGGAGTTCCAAGTGGTGCTGGACATGCCGGAAGGGACCAGCCTGGAGCGCACCTCCATGGTGCTGTCCGAGATGGCCGACTACCTCAAGACCGTGCCCGAGGTCGACAACGTGCAGACCTATGCGGGTACGGCCGCACCGATCAACTTCAACGGCCTGGTGCGGCAGTACTACCTGCGCGAGGGTTCACATGTCGGGGACATCCAGGTGAACCTGACCCATGAGTCCGAGCGCTCGCGCAAGAGCCACGACATTGCTCTCGGCGTGCGCGAGGCAATCAACGCGATCGCCGACCGCCACGACGCGGCGGTGAAGGTGGTCGAGGTGCCGCCGGGGCCACCGGTGATGTCGCCGATCGTGGCCGAGATCTACGGCCCGGACTATGCGGGCCAGATCGAGGTCGCCAAAAAGGTGCGCGAGTTATTCGAGAACACCGAGGGCATCACCGACATCGACGACTCGGTGGAATACCCGGGGCCGAAGAAGATCCTGCAGGTGGACCGCGAGCGGGCTGCACGCCTGGGCGTGTCGCAGCAGGCGGTGGTCAAGGCGATCGAGACCGCGCTGTCCGGCGAGGACGTGACCTACCTCTACGGTTCCAACGTGAAGTACGCGGTCCCCGTGCGGCTCGAGTTCGAGCAGGCCGAGAAGGGCAGCCTGGACCCGGTGCTGGGGCTCAAGGTGCGCTCGCGCGACGGCGCCCTGGTGCCACTGTCCGAGGTCGTCAACGTGGTGGACTCGACCCTCGAGCACTCGATCCACCACAAGAACCTGCTGCCGGTGGTCTACGTGATGGGCGACCTGGCCGGCGGGCTGGACAGCCCGTTGTACGGCATGTTCGACATGTTCTTCGGCCTGCGCGACACGCCGATGGCCTACGACGAGCCGCTGGAACAGCTGTTCATCAACCAGCCGGACAATCCGTACAACTTCTCGCTGAAGTGGGATGGCGAGTGGCAGGTGACCTACGAGACCTTCCGCGACATGGGTATCGCCTACTCGGTGGGTCTGATCCTGATCTACCTGCTGGTGGTCGCGCAGTTCCGTTCGTACATGGTGCCGCTGATCATCATGGCGCCGATCCCGCTGACGGTGATCGGGGTGATGCCGGGCCATGCGTTCATGGATGCCTTCTTCATGGACGCCAAGTTCACCGCGACCTCGATGATCGGGATGATTGCGCTGGCCGGGATCATTGTGCGCAACTCGATCCTGCTGGTGGACTTCATCAACGACGAGATCCGCCGTGGCGTGGAGGTGATCGAGGCGGTGGTGCACGCGGGTGCGGTGCGCGCCAAGCCGATCATCCTGACCGGGCTGGCGGCGATGGTCGGCGCCGGGTTTATCCTCGACGACCCGATCTTCTCGGGCCTGGCGATCTCGCTGATCTTCGGCGTGTTCGTCTCGACCCTGCTGACGCTGGTGATCATCCCGGTGCTGTACTACCTGTACGTGCGCAACCGGGTCGATCTGATCCGCGCCCAGACGGCGTAGGCCGGCCCCTTCATTGCGAGGAGCGTAGCGACGAAGCAATTGCCACGGTGGACTCCGGGCCCCAGCGCGCTGCCAGCGTCAACCGATTGCCGCGACGCCTTCGGCTCCTCGCAATGACGCCGGCCGGGACGGGCGCTGTGTCTCGGCGCGTTGCTGCACGGCAATGCCCGAGCTCGGGTCCGGCGTTTTCGCTGCGGGCGCGCGAGCCGCTACAATCCCGGCTTTGACCGAACTGGAGTGACCCGATGGATGTCGAGATGGGAGAAGAGGGCCTGAACGTCCTCGGGATCAGCCGCGAGCAATGCGCGACGCTGGTCGAGGTGCTGAAGGCCAGCGAGGACCAGCGCTTCATGGACGATCCGGAGCTGCGCAAGCTGTTCAAGCTGCTGGCCGTGCTGCAGAGCGACCTGTGGGACGACATGACCGCCGGGCAGTTCGACTTCGCCCCCTACAAGAAGCAGTAATCGCCTGCCGCGCAGGCCCGGAGCCCCCCGATGCCCGAAAACGGATCCCGCCGTCCCTCGAACTTCGTAATCGGCAATATCTTCCTCGGCGCGGCCGCGCTGATGCTGTTCTTCTTCGTCACCCTGTGGGAGATCCTGGGCGTGGTGGCCCTGGTCCTGTGGATGGCGCTGGCGGCCATCGGGGTCTACTTCATCGTGAAGGACAAGGACATCAATCCCGGCGGCCCGCCCAATTAGGGAAACACTGATTTCAGTGTTTCCCAAGGGGAACCTGCTTCCCTGGGAAGGTGACCGCCATGCCCGTCCGTTTCGGTACGGGATGTGATTCGGCCGGTGGCTGTGCCCGGCGTCCGACCTCCCGTCAACCGGGTATGTGACCCGACCACCGAGGACAGCCGCCATGAACCTGCGTGAGCAGCACCCGACCGGCGCGCGCCTGCAGGCCGAGTTTTTGCAATCCCTTCCGGAACACGTCACCCGCCTGCGCGAACTTGCCCGGAACCTGGAGGAAGCCGCTTCGCCGGCCCAGGCACGCGACCTACTGGGGCAGCGGATCAGCGAGCTCCGGCACTCGGCCGAGGTGTTCGGGATTCCGGTGGTCGGGGCAGCGGTGGCAACCCTGGCCGACTCGCTCGATGCCTCCACCGGAGACTCGGATCTGGTCGATCGTGACCAATGGGACAACGCCCTGGACCGGCTCGCGGCGATTGCCGCCCAGCATGCGCGTGGCGACGCCCTCGCCATCGCCAGCCGGGTGCAGCCGTTGTCCGGCGCGCGTGCGGACGGGCGGGTGCTGGTCGTCGTGGATGATGACGCCCTGGCGCGCGATATCGTGCTGATGCTCCAGGACCACGGGTTCCGGACGGACCAGATCCCGGTCCGTGATTCGCAGGCCCCGCAGCCCCCCGACGACGACCCCTACACCGCGGTCGTCCTCTGCGCCGGTGTGGTGATGCCCGGCACCGTGATTACGAATGATTTTGCTGGGTGCCTGGCGCCGGGGCACGCGCGCCTTCCGGTGCTGGCGGTAGCGCGGGAATGGAATCCCGGTGCACGGCTGGATGCCGTGCGCCAGGGGGTGGCCCGCTGCCTGGATTATCCACTCGACGGGGATACCCTGATCGAGCAGTTGGTCCAGATCGGGGGTGTGATAACCGAGAGCGACTACCGGGTCCTGTTAATCGCCGGTGCCGAACAAGAAGGCGTGGAGCGCACGCTGCTCGATGCAGGCTATCGTGTGGAGCGGGCGGAAGAGCCGGACCGCCTGGTGGAGGTCATGGACGAGCTCGACCCCGAGGTGGCCATCCTTGATGTCGAATCCCTGGACTGCTCGGCGCTCGAGGTGGCCGCGGTTCTGCGGACCCGGCAGAGCGGGGGCTCGATTCCACTGGTGATCCTGACCGCGGATGCCTCGCGTACCAATGCCCTGATGACGCTTCATCCGGGCGTGTGCGGTGTACTCCTGAAGCCGCTGGAGGCCAGTCGGGTCCTCGCGGTGGTGACCAATCGGGCGCGCCAGTTGCGCGAGATGGACAGTGTCAGCCGTTCCTACCGCGAAACCCTCTACGAGCGCGAACGGGAGCATCTCGCCGTCAACGAGCATGCCCTCGTCAGCATTGCCGATGCCCGGGGCGACATCATTTATGCCAACAGGCGGTTCGCCGAGGTCAGCGGATACATGGTCGAAGAGCTGCTCGGGCAAAATCATCGAGTGGTGAAGTCCGGGCAGCATCCGCCGCACTTCTACACCCGCATGTGGGAGACCATCACGGCGGGCCAGGTCTGGCAGGACGAGATCTGCAATCGGGCACGTGACGGTTCGCTGTACTGGGTCGACACCACGATCGTGCCGTACCTGGATGCCGAAGGCGTGCCCTATCAGTTCGTGTCCATCCGCACGGAGATCACCACGGTCAAGCGCCAGGAACAGCGCCAACGCTCGAGCCAGATCTTCGCCAATATGGGCACTTGGGAATGGACGCCCGACCAGGAGCGCCTCGAATGGTCCGAGCGGATTCCACCGCTGCTGGGTTACCGCGACGGTGCGGTCGAACCGACGGTTACCAACTTCATGCACGCCGTGCATCCGGAGGATCGCGATCGGATGCGCAACGCCATCTCGAGCAGCCTGCGTCGGGGCGCGCACTTCGAACTGGAGCACCGGGTGCTGTGGCCCGACGGCTCCGAACACTGGCTGCTACAACGGGGCGACGCCGTTCGGGACGCCGATGGCAGCGTGCTGTACATGCTGGGCGTGATGCAGGACATCACCAAACGCAAGCACTCCGAGCTGGCGCTGTCGGAGCTGTCGACACGGTTGCTGGAGGCACAGCGACTGGCCCGGCTCGGTCACTGGGAATACGAAGTGCGCAGCGACCGACTGACCTGGTCGAAGGTGATTTACGAGATGTTCGAGATGATCGCCGGGAACGGCCATCTCGCCCGGGATGACTATCAACGCCTAGTGCATCCGGACGACCGCGAGCGGGTGCAGGCATTCGAGGCCGGTCTGGCCGACTCCGGACACGGCGAGATCACCCATCGCGTGCAGCTCCCGGACGGCATGGTCCGCTACGTTCATCAGATCGCTACGGCTACGTTCGACGACGGCGGTGAGGTGGTCCGCCTCTCGGGCACGCTCCAGGATCTGACCGAATTGCACGAGGCTCAGGATCGGCTGACCCTGTTCGGGCGAATCATCGAATCAGCCGAACAGGGCGTTGCGGTGGTGGACCGGGAAGGTTGTTTCGTGTACGTCAATCCGGCAGCGCTGGATCTGGTCGGTTATCGCCTGGATGAGATGGTCGGCCGCAGCTTCCGCGCAATGGGCATTATCCCCGAGGAGGCGCGCGAGGAGGCTCAGGAGATCGATCGGGTGCTGGCGGAGGGCGGGGTATGGACTGGGCTGTTGCCTCACCGCTGCGCCAACGGGGCCGTATTCGTCACCGCAAGCACCATCAGTGTTGTGCGCGACGAGCACGGTGATCCGCAGTATGGCTTCAATATCTTCAGTGATTACACCGATGAGTTGCGGCGGCGCGAAGAGCTCCGTCAGGCGCGTGATGCCTCAGAGCGTGCGAACCGGGCGAAGTCGGAATTCCTGTCCAGCATGAGTCACGAGCTGCGCACGCCAATGAATGCCGTGCTCGGCTTCGCCCAGTTGCTGGAGCGCGACCCCGGACTGGGCGAGCGCCAGCATTCGCATGCGACCGAGATCCGCCGCGCCGGCTCGCACCTGCTGGACCTGATCAACGAGGTCCTGGATCTGGCCCGGATCGAGGCCGGGCGGCTGAAGATCGACCTGCAGCCGGTCTTCGTGGCGCCGGTGGTCACCGACTGCCTGTCCCTGACCCGTGCCCTGGTCGATGAACATGCGGTGCACTGCGAGGCCGAAGTGGCTGATGATGTGCAGGTGCAGGCGGACCCCCTGCGCCTGAAGCAGGTCCTGCTGAACCTGGTGGGCAACGCGATCAAGTACAACCGCCGCGGCGGCGAAGTCCGTGTCGGTGTCACGCCGCAGCGGGATGTCGTCGAGATCGCGGTAAGCGATAGCGGACCCGGGATCGCGCTGGAGGATCAGGCGCGGCTGTTCGAACCCTTTGAGCGGCTGCATGCCGATGGCGGTCGCGTCGAGGGTGCGGGCGTCGGACTCGCGGTCTCGAACAGCCTGGTCAAAATGATGGGGGGCGAGCTTGCGGTGGAATCGGAGCCGGGTGTCGGCAGCCGCTTCTGGTTCCGGCTGCCGCGTGCCGGGGCGGAGCCCCACGTGATGGATGACTCAACCGTCGAGTCCGGCGTGGACAAGGACCCGCATGTCCTGTTGATCGAGGCCGACCCCGAACACCTCGCGAGGCTCCAGACCATGTTCGAGGGGCAGGTGGGGCTGCAGCCGTTGTGCGCGACCTCGGCGGTGGAGGGTCTGGACCTGGCGCTGCGCCATGTGCCGGCCCTGGTGGTGCTGGCACTGGACCTGCCGGTGATGGATGGCTTCCAGGTCCTGCGCGCGCTGCAGGCGGACCCCGCCCTGGCGCCAATCCCTGTAGTTGCGGTCGGGGGGGGCGAGGATTCAGAGAGGACTGAACGCGCCCGCCATGCACCCTTCCGGCGCGTGCTGACCCGGCCGGTGTCGGCGGACGATCTGGCCGCGTTGCTGGACGATCTCGCGATCTGTCAGAGGTAGAGGAAGCCGACGATCGCGACCGCCGCGATCACGGCCACCGCATCGGCGCTCAGCGCCGCGGCCAGGGTGTGGCGTACGCGCTTGACGCCGATCGCGCCGAAGTACACGGCGAGCACGTAGAAGGTCGTCTCGGTCGAGCCCTGCAGGGTGGAGACCAGGATGCCGACATGGGTGTCCGGGCCGGTGGCCGGGTCCTGCATGATGCCGGCCATGATGCCGTAGGCGCCGGAGCCGGACAGCGGACGCAGCAGGGCCATCGGCAGGGCCTCGGCCGGCAGGCCGAACGGGGTCGTCAGTGGCCCGACCAGCCCGACGAACATGCCCAGCGCACCACTCTCGCGCAGCATCCCCACCGCGACCAGGATCGCCACCAGATAGGGGATGATGCGCAGGGCCACGTTGAAGCCCTCCTTGGCCCCCTCGACGAAGACCTCGTAGACCGGCACCCCGCGGATCACCCCGTAGGACAGGAACCCCACCACCAGCCCGGGGATGATCCAGGGGGCGATTGCCTGGCCGTACACGATCGTCAGCGGGATGATCGCCAGCACCCCCAGCAGGACCAGGATCGAGACCCAGGCCGGGTAGCCCTCGGTGGGGACCTCGATGTTCATCGGCTGCTGATCGGGCTGGGCGCTGTCCTGCTCGCGATTCTCGGCCTTCGCCGGTTCGGTGCTGTCCTGGCTCGCTTCCCGGATCGTGTCTTCCAGTTCGTCGGAGCCGGCGGAGGCATCCGCGTCGATCGAGCGGGTGGGGGCCGGGCTGCGGAAATAGCGCTGCAGGATCAGGGCACTGGTGATGCCGGCGATGGTCGCGAACAGCGTGGCGAACAGCGTGGTCGGCAGGATCGCCGCCGGGGCCTCGGAGCCGAGCGAGGCACGCAGCGCGATCACCCCGGTGGGCAGCAGCGTAATGCTGGAGGTGTTGATTGCCAGGAACAGCGCCATCGCATTGGTCGCGGTGCCCGGGTGCGGATTCAGCTTCTCCAGCTCCTGCATCGCGCGGATGCCGAACGGGGTCGCGGCGTTGCCCAGCCCCAGGATGTTGGCGGAGAAGTTCAGGATCATCGCGCCCATCGCCGGGTGCTCCGGCGGGACCGACGGAAACAGGCGGGTCATCAGCGGGCGCAGCAGGCGGGCGAGCACGGTCAGCAGGCCGCCGGCCTCGGCGATCTTCATCAGCCCGAGGAACAGCGCCATTACCCCGACCAGCCCCAGCGCCAGTTCGACCGCCGAGCCGGTGGCATCGATCGCGCCCTCGGACAGGGCCTGCATCGGCTGTTCGTCGGGGTCGGTGGACTGGAACTCGCGGATCGCGGCCGTAGCCACGGCGATCACGATCAGCGCGAGAAAGATCAGATTCATGCGGCGCCCGCCCCTGGCCGCGCGCGCATCAGCGGTTCTCCCCGCGCGATACCCCGCGCAGCACGGCGTCCATCGCGCGCGCCGGCAGCAGCCACTTCAGGAAGGCGAACAACTTGGTCGGGAAGGTGATGCGGTAGCGCACCCGCGGGCGGCGGGCCTCCAGGGCATGCATCACGCAGCGGGTGACGGCCTCCGGGCCGAGGGTGAACGGGGCATCGGACTCGGCATTGGCCATGCGCGCCTCGGCCGCGCGGTAGGTCTCGGCCCAAGGGCTGTGCTCGCGGTGGATGTGGCGGCGGAAGGCCTTCAGGGCGTTGGCGCGGAAGGCACTGCGGATCGGGCCGGGCTCGACCAGGCTCACATGGATGCCCGTGCCGTGCAGCTCCTGGCGCAGGGTGTCGCTCATGCCCTCGATCGCGAACTTGGACGTCACATAGGCCCCGCGCAGGCGCAGGGCGGCAAAGCCCAGCACCGAGGAGTTCTGGATGATCCGTCCCTCCCCGGCACGGCGCATCGCGGGCAGTACCGCATTGGTCAGCTCCAGCCAGCCGAGTACGTTGGTCTCGAGCTGGGCGCGCAGGGTGGCGCGCGAGAGGTCCTCCACCGCGCCGGGCTGGCCATAGGCGCCGTTGTTGAACAGGCCGTAGAGATGCCCGTCGGTGCGGTGCAGGATCTCGGTGACCGCGCTGTGGATGCTGGCGGAGTCGTCCAGATCCAGCTGCAGGGCCTCGAAGCCCTCCTTCTTCAGGCGCGCAACATCCTCGCCGCGACGGGCGGTCGGGAACACGCGGTAGCCGCGCTCGCCCAGCGCACGGGCGGCGTGCAGTCCGATCCCGCTGGAGCAGCCGGTAATCAGGACGGCACGGGGCCGGGATTCGCTCACCGGGCCCGGCTCAGTAGGTCAGGGTGGCCACGTCGTCCTCGACCACCTCGCCGATAAAGGCGCCCCCGCCGCGCATGCCGTCCAGTTCGGGGATCGCGTTGTCCAGGGTCAGGCCGTTTTCGTCCATTGCGCCGGCGCAGGCGTAGAAGCGGCAGCCGGCCTCGTGGGCATCCTGCATGAAGCTGTAGACCGATTTCTCCTTCGCCTCGCCGGGGTAGATCTTGTCCGCCACGCCCTGGCGCAACAGGCGCGTGGTGCCGGCGGCGAAGTACATCTCGACTTCCAGATCCATCGCGGCGGCGACGGTCGCCTGGAAGAACGGGGCCCCCAGCGTGCCGGGGCGGTCCAGGTCCAGGTTCAGCAGCATGATCACGATCTTTTCGGCCATGACGGGTCCTTGCGGGCAGTACGTTCGGGTATGGGGCGAATGATCGGCGCTGCGGCCTCGCGGCGCAAACACGGATTGCCACCGGGGAAAGCCTTTTATTCCCGGGAAACGCCCGCATAATACGCCTCGAACCGTTTTGTTGCGGCCGTTGTCGCGGACGCGAAGCCTGAGGAATACACGCATGCCCATTTACGAGTATCAGTGCAAGGACTGTGGCGAGATTTCCGAGATCCTGCAGAAGATCTCCGATCCGCCGGCCACCACCTGTCCCGAATGTGGCGCCGAGGCCCTGACCAAGCAGGTCTCCGCTGCCGGCTTTCGCCTGGCGGGGGGCGGCTGGTACGAGACTGACTTCAAGAAAGACGGCAAGCGCAATCTGAAGGATGGCGGTGGTGCTGGCAGCGGTTCCGGCAAGGGCGATTCCACGGCGACCTCGAAAGCGGCAGCGACCGGAACCTGATCGATGCTGGTCTCCCTGCGCCGCTACCTGATTGCAGGGCTGCTGGTCTGGCTGCCGCTGATCGTCACCGGCTTCGTTATCAAGCTGCTGGTCGATCTGCTGGACTTCACCATTCTCCTCCTGCCGCCGGCCTGGCGGCCGGAGGCCTTGCTTGGCTTTTCGATCCCCGGTGCCGGGATCGTGGTCGCGATCGTGGTTGTGTTCGTCACCGGCGTGATCGTGGCCAATATTGTCGGGCGCAAGCTGGTCTCGGTGGGCGAATCCATCGTGCACCGCATCCCGCTGGTCAGCTCGATCTACGGGGCGGTGAAGAAGGTCACCGAGACGGTGCTGACCGATGGTGGCCAGGCCTTTCGCAAGGTCGTGATGATCGAGTACCCGCGTCGCGGGCTGTGGTCGGTCGGTTTCATGACCGGCGTTGGTTACGGCGAGGTGCAGGAGCGTACCGAGCGCGAGGTGATTACCGTGTTCGTCCCCACCACCCCCAACCCGACCTCCGGCTTTGTGCTGCTGGTTCCGCGCGACGAGGCGGTCGAGCTCGACATGACGGTGGAGGACGGGCTCAAGTTCGTGATGTCCATGGGCGTGGTCACGCCGCTGTCGAGCCCGTCCGAGGCCCCGGCTCCGGTTGCGCGAGAGCAGGGCAAATCGTAAGATTTCCGGCCTTTTCGCGGGCGCAGGCGCGACGTTTGCCCCGTTTTCCCGACTAACCGTGCAGGCCCTTTCGGGCGTGCCCTTCGGCTGGAACAGCGTAATGCGAACTCATCTGTGTGGACGTGTCACCGAGAACGAACTCGACTCGGAGGTGACCCTTTGCGGCTGGGTGAATCGCCGGCGTGACCACGGGGGCGTGATATTCGTCGACCTGCGCGACCACACGGGGCGGGTGCAGGTGGTGTTCGACCCCGACCGCGAGGACGTCTTCGCCCGCGCCGAGCAGCTGCGTAGCGAGTTCGTGATCCGCATGACCGGCCGCGTGCGCCGCCGCCCCGAGGGCACCGAGAACCCCGACCTGTCCACCGGCGCGGTGGAGATCCTGGGTCTGGAGCTCGAGGTCCTGAACGCCGCGAAGACCCCGCCGTTCCCGCTGGACGACGAGGACGTCGGCGAGGACACCCGCCTGCGCTATCGCTACGTGGACCTGCGCCGCCCGGTTATGCAGGAGCGCCTGCGCCTGCGTGCGAAGGTCTCCGCGGCCATGCGCCGCTTCCTCGAGGAGCGCGACTTCCTCGACCTCGAAACCCCGATGCTGACCAAGGCCACGCCGGAGGGCGCACGCGACTACCTGGTGCCCAGCCGTACGCATCCGGGCAGCTTCTTTGCCCTGCCGCAGTCGCCGCAGCTGTTCAAGCAGCTGCTGATGATGTCCGGCATGGACCGCTACTACCAGATCACCCGCTGCTTCCGCGACGAGGACCTGCGCGCCGATCGCCAGCCGGAGTTCACCCAGCTGGATATGGAGATGGCCTTTGTCGACGAGGCCGACGTGATGGACGTGACCGAGGGCCTGATCCGCCACCTGTTCCGCGAGGTGCAGGGTGTCGAGTTGCCCGATCCGTTCCCGCGCATGGCCTACGCCGAGGCGATGGCCCGCTTCGGGTCGGACAAGCCCGATCTGCGCATCCCGCTGGAGTTCACCGAGCTGACCGAGGTGATGCAGGCGGTGGAGTTCAAGGTGTTCAACGGCCCGGCGAACGACCCCGAGGGCCGCGTGGCCGCGCTGCGCGTGCCGGGCGGGGCGAAACTGACGCGCAAGGAGATTGACGTCTACACCGAGTACGTCGGTCGCTACGGCGCGAAGGGCCTGGCCTACATCAAGGTCAACGACCCGGCGGACCTCGCGGGCGGGCTGCAGTCGCCGATCCTGAAATTCCTGCCGGAGGATGTGACCCGCCAGATCCTGGAGAAGACCGCGGCCGCCGCCGGCGACCTGATCTTCTTCGGTGCGGACAAGGCCTCGGTGGTCAACGAGGCGATCGGCGCGCTGCGTGTGAAGCTCGGCCACGACCTCGAGCTGGTCGAGGCGGGCTGGCAGCCGCTGTGGGTGGTCGACTTCCCGATGTTCGAGTACGACGACGAGGACAAGCGCCTGTACGCCCTGCATCACCCGTTCACCGCCCCGGCGGTGGACAGCCCGGACGCGCTGCGCAATAACCCGCGCGAGGCCCTGTCCCGTGCCTACGACATGGTGCTCAACGGCACCGAGGTGGGCGGTGGCTCCATCCGTATCCACAACCCCGAGATGCAGCAGGCCGCGTTTGAGGCCCTGGGCATCGGCGAGGACGAGGCGCGCGAGAAGTTCGGCTTCCTGCTGGATGCGCTGGAGTTCGGTGCCCCGCCGCACGGCGGCCTGGCCTTTGGCCTGGACCGCTTGGTGATGCTGATGAGCGGCGCCCACTCCATTCGCGACGTAATGGCCTTCCCCAAGACCCAGACGGCCGCCTGCCTGCTGACCGACGCCCCGGCGCCGGTCGGCGAGAAGCAGCTGCGCGAGCTGGGCATCCGTCTGCGCGCCAGCGCCACACAACAGGCCGGGTAGGCAACGGGCCGGTCGTTCACCATGGCCGGCATGCGCGCCAGCGTTGTTACGGTCCATGGCTGGCATATGCCGGGCCTGGAGCTGGCGCTGCTGGAACGCCGGCTGCGTGCGGCCGGGCTGGAGGTCCATCGCTTCCACTATGCCTCGCGCCGCCAGACCCCGGAACAGGCGGCGCGCGCCCTGGCCGCCTTCATTGAGGCAGTGCCCGGCGACCTGGTGCACCTTGTGGCCCACAGCCTCGGCGGCATCATCGTCCGCCATCTGTTCACCGTGGCCCCGGTCCAGCGCCCCGGTCGGATCGTGATGCTGGGCTCGCCGCTGGCGGGCAGCCGGGTGGCCGCGCGTCTGGCGCGCAACCGGCTCGGCCGCTGGTGGTTGGGGGCCGCGCTGGACCGCGGTCTGCTGGGGGGCAGCCCTGTCTTGCGCGGACGCGAAATCGGGATGATCGCCGGCAGCCGCCCACTGGGTCCGGCACCGCTGTTCGCGCAGATGCCGCCCCCGCATGATGGCTTCGTCGCCGTCGACGAGACACGCGGCCCGGATGTCACGCGCCACCTGACACTGCCGATCTCGCATACGGGGATGCTGTTCGATGCCACGGTGGCCCGCGAGACCCTGCACTTCCTCGATCGCGGCGACTTCCTTCCCTGAGCGGCCCCGTTCAGCGTTTCCCTCAGGCGGCGCCTCGCCGGGTCTCCAGCAGTTCTTCGATCTGACGCCGCCATTGCGGTTCCACCCTCTTGCTGTGCCACTGGCCGATATCGGGGACGGGCGGTCGCGCGCCGGTCAGCCATGCGCCGAGACGCGTGGCCAGTGCTTGGGTATCACCGGCGGGGTAACGGCAGGTGGCCGGGTATTGCTCGGGGTATACCAGGGCATCCGGCACCAGTGGCAGTATGCCCGCGCGGGTGGCCTCCAGCAGCGAAAGACCCTGGAACTCGTGGCGGGCAGTGCTGACCACGATCCCCGCCCGGCACAGCCAGTATTCGTATTCCTCGCGCGAGCACTTGGCGTCCACGATGATGCGGTCAGCCAGATGCGTGCGGAGTCGTGTGAGGGCGTCCGGAATCCTGGCGGGCCGAGGGCCGAGCAGGGCCAGTCGGAAATCGATTCCCTCACGGGCCAGTTGCAGCAAGGCTTCCGCGAAGTCGTCCGGGGCCTTGTCGTACTCCCAGCGGTGATTCCACAAAATCAGGTTCGGGTCGCGCTCTGCGTGGTCGGTGGTGGTGATGGCCTGGATCGGAACGGGCAGGATCTCGCTGCGCTCGTCGAGCGTCGTGCGCAGACCCGGGGGTACCTTGTCTGGCATACGTGCAAGCAGGCGGTCGACGCCGTCGAGAAAGGTATCGCGGTTGTAGTGCGAGTTGAACGCGATGCGGTCGGCCGCCAGGGCGCCGTAGAGCTGGACCATCTGCGGATCCACCGAGGGGTTCTGGCCGGGGCTGGTCGGGTAGGCGAACTGGTTTTCGTGGAAGTAGTACAGCGCAGGTGATTGCGCGAGTGCCGGGTGCAGGCCGCGCAGTGTGGCGAGATCGACCATGGAGGTCGCAACCATGGCGTCGGGTTGGGCGTCGCCGAGGCTGCGGAGCCAGGAGAGCGGGTTGCCCCGTATGCGCCAGCGGAAGTGGCGCCCCGGTAATTCCCGGCGATCCCAGTCGAACTCGGGGAATTGCCGGGTCAGCCAGTCGGCCCAGGCGGCATGGCTGTCCGCACGGTAGGCGGACAGTAGCAGGATGCGGGGTGCCGCGGGCTGCACACCTACGGGGCCCGGTCCGGCGGGAAGTCCGGCGAGGGGCGATTCAGATGGTAGCCCTGGACCATGTCGACCCCCAGGTCGGCCAGCATCGCAAGGGTGTCGCCGTCTTCGACGCACTCGGCCACGGTCCATTTTTCCAGTCCGCGAGCGACGTCGACCATCGCGCGGATGAATGCCTGGTTGTCGCGGTTGTTCGGCAGATCCCGCACGAACATGCCGTCGATTTTGAGCACCTGTACGCCCAGGTACTTGAGGTAGGCAAAGGTGGAGAAGCCGGAGCCAAAATCGTCCAGGCAGACGAGGCAGCCGGCCTGCTGCAACGCTTCGATGAAGCGCTGGGCGTCCTGCATCTCGGAGACGGCTGCCGTTTCGGTCAGTTCGATGATCAGCCGCCGGGGATTGACACCCTGCTGGCTCAGCTCGTTGGTGATGTATTGCGGCAGCCCGGGTTCGTCGAAGCTGCGACCGGAGATGTTGATCGCGATCCCCGGGAGTTCAGGGTGGCCGGCCAGGTGCGCGATGCTCTCGCGGATCACCCAGCGGTCGATATCGAGGATCTGCCCGGTCTTCTCGGCCACAGGGATGAACTGCCCTGGCATCACGACCTCGTCGGACGCCAGTGGGTCGCGCATGCGGACCAGGGCCTCCATGTGATTGAGCGCCCCGCTGTCCAACTGGTAGATCCCCTGGAAATGCAGCTCGAACTGCCCGCCCTCCAGCGCGTTGCCAATGCGCTGGCTCCAGCTCATTCGCTCGAGCATGCGTTCGGCGGTGTTGCGGCTGGCGTCGAATACCGCCCAGGTGTTTTTGCCCGAGTCCTTGGCCTGGTACATCGCGGCATCGGCATGCGCCACCAGGTCTTCGACATTGTCACCGTGCTCGGGGTAGCGCGCGATCCCGATGCTCGCGGTCAGGCGGTAGTTTTGGCCGCGGAAGCGGAACGGAATCGCGGAGATCGCGCGGGCCACGCGTTCAGCTAGCCCTTCAGGTTCCCGTTCGGATGCCTGGTCGACCAGGATCGCGAACTCGTCGCCGCCAAGGCGGGCAAAGATCTCCTCCTCGCGTACGAGGCTTGCGATCTCGCCCGCCGCGCGTACCAGGACCGTGTCCCCGGCGCGGTGGCCGAAGGTGTCGTTGATGGTCTTGAACTCATCGAGGTCGAAGTAGATCAACGCGAGCTGGGTCTCGCGGCGGCGGGCGTTGTGGATCGCATGCTCCAGCTGGCGCTGGAAGCGGTGGCGGTTGTACAGGCCCGTGAGCGGGTCGTGCTCGGCCAGATAGACCAGCTGCTGGGCGGTCTGGCGCTCGTGGGTGACGTCCTCGTACAGCCACAGCCGACCAATAGAGCGCTCGTCGGCATCGTGTACCGGATAGGACAGCTGCGTGAGGATCCGGCCGTCGTAGAGATCCACCTCGAAGCGTTCGCTGATCTCGTGGGTGTCGAGGACGTGCAGCACGTGCCTCGAGGCATGGTCGGGCCGGGCAAAGCGGTGAGTGGAATGTTCCAGCACGGCACGTGAGGGCTGGCCGACCAGGTCGATTTCGTCGGCGATCGCCCACATGCGGCGAAATGCCGGGTTCACGTACTCGATGTACCCCTCGCGATCCTCGAACAGGATGCCGATGCTCATGGCCGACAGCAGCGAGGCCATGCGTCCCTGCTCGCGCCGCGTAAGTTCCAGCAGCCGGGCCTGCTCGTCGCGCGAGGTCTCCAGGCTTTCCAGTGCCTCCAGAAGTGCTTCTTCATTGCGCCTGCGCTGGCTGATGTCGTGCACGATGGCGACATAGCGCGGGCGTTCACCCCGGGGGGCGACCAGCTGCAGGGAGATGTGTACGGGGATCAGATGGCCGGCGATGTGCTGGTGCGTGGTCTCGAACAGCAACTGGTCGCGCTCCCCTCGCCGCAGGGGTTCCAGCATGCTGCGGAAACGGGTCTCGGGGAACTCCGGTTTGATGTCGTAAGGGTGCAGTTGCAAGAGCTCGTCGCGAGTACGCCCGGTCTGGTCCATTGCGCCCTGGTTGACATAGATGAACTGCAGGCTGTCCACGTCGAACAGGAAGACGCCATCCAGCGTCAGGTCCAGCGTGCTGCGAAAGGCCTCGAGCTCCTCGCTGCGGCGTTCGAGTTCGTGGGAGGTGGTGACCAGCTCGTGGGCGTCGATCACGTGACCCTGAAGATAGATGAGCCGCCCGTGTGCGTCGTACACGCCGGTCCCGCGTTCGAAGACCCAGCGCAAAGATCCGTCCCGGTTTACCGCTCGATACTGGATCTGATAACTGCCGTCTCGCTTGAGCCCTTCCTGCACGCCCTCCCAGGTATAGTCGGTATCGTCCGGGTGGACCCAGGCGGCGAAGGTGATGTCGCCACGATAGAAGTCGCGGGCCTCGTAGCCGGTCAGCTCATGCACCCCACCGTCGACGAAGATCACGTCCCACTGCGGGTTGTTGCGGCAGCGGTAGACAAAGCCATTGACCGTGTCCAGCACCCGTAGCAGGTCGTCGCTGTGCTGCGCGCCGAGACTGCGTGCGAGGCTGATCAGCGCCAGGGTGAAGAGCATCGCGGCACCGGTGCGCAGTGACTGGATCGGGACCCCGGTTGCGGCCAGGAAATCGCCCTGCGTGGGCAGCCATGGGGGGAGGCCGAAATCAACCTGTGCCGGGAAAGGCAGAAACGCGGCATAGGCCAGGAACGCGAAGGCTGCGATCCCCAGCGCCGGGATATGCCGCTGCATCTCCGGCTGCGCCTCCGGGGGGCGAACGTGCAGCAGGAACGCGAGCCCTGTGAGGAGCGCGCCGGGGAATCCGATCAGGTAGCGGGCGCCATTGGCGAGGCCCGTTGCCGGCTCAACGACGACCAGGAGCATTGTGCTCAGGCCGATAGCGAGACCCCCGTATATCCCCCAGGCTGGCAGGTGCAGGCCGGGGCGGATATCGAGCAGCGCGCGCCGACCGAACTCCAGCAGGGGCAGATAGGAGATCGCGAGCCAGGTGGCCATGAACCAGCGATCGGACACTATGCCCAGTTCGTGATGCAGGCCGATCGCGTTGAGGAAACCATAGGTCCCGTGCAGAAGACCGAACGGCACCAGCCACCCGACATGAGCGGCGAAAGGTACAAACCGTTCGCGGCGCGGCAGCATCAGCGCCACGATGCCGAGGGTGAAGAACGCGAGCCCGTTGAGCGCGTACAGCAGCGTCAGTGGCGTGGTGTCCAGGCCCACTGGCTAGAGGTGGGCTCTGATTGGAGAACGATGTTGCTCGGGGCCGGGGCAGGCGCTCGAACGGGAGTGGGGCACGCGGAGCTCCTTAAACGGGCGGTTCATCGTCCGATAACGTCCAGAAGGCCAAAAATTTGAGGCGCTGCGGCGTAAGCGTGACCGGTTTGTGACCCAGTCCGCAAGTCGTACCGTTCAATTGCGGAGGCTATAAACGTGAACACCGCCCGGAGGCGGTGTTCGCAGGTGCCGTCAGGCGGTGTGGTGATCAGCCGCCACGGACATGGGCATCGCACCAGCCGTCGGCGTTGACCAGGACGTCCTGGAAGGCCTGGTGGTGGCAGCCACCCCAGCCGTTGTCCTCTTCGCCCGCCCAGAAGGCGCAGTTGTCGCACACGGCACCGTCTTCGTAGGCGTCGTGGCCGGATGCGTCGGACGCATCGTTCACGTAGTCATGGGCGTGACCGTCTTCGGCCTTCGGCTTGGCATAGGCAACGCCGAAGGTGGTCAGACTTGCGAGCGGGACGGCTGCCACAGCCATGGAGGCGCGGCGGAGAAAGGCTCGGCGGTTCGCGTTCGGTTGATCGGACATGGAGTGACCTCCGTAGATCATATGAATTTTTTAGCGCTTAATTTGACCCGAGGCATGGTTGAAGCATGCCGGACGGATCGCTGGATTAGAGCGAGGGAATATCCAGATGTTCCCGTGGTGGGCAACTTCTGCCTGATTCAAAGACACGCTCCGCACCCTTCGATGCATCGGGCGGCGAAAAAATTCCGTTCCCTGGTGGCCCGCCCCGGTTTCTATGGACTCGGGGATCAACTAATATCAGGAGGTGCTGAAGTTCCTGCTGGCGGTGGCGGCACGACGCGCCAGCGGGGCTTCAGGTCCCCGTCAATGACTCACTGGAGGTGTCCCATGCTCAAGCTACGTACGTCCCTTGCTATGTTGGCCGCTGGTTCTCTTGCGCTGGCCGGAACGACGGTCCAGGCGCAGGAACGCGTGGGCATGGAACCCAGTATCGCCGTCATGCTCGGCTCGGTCTCGCCGGACGCGTCGGGGGCCTCGACGGACTGGGGCTATGGCATCGAGCTGGGTGCAAATTGCCAGCTGCTCCAGCCGCGCACCGGTGTCCTGCGCCACCAGCTGAGCGTTTCCCGATACTCCGAGAGCCCGCTGCGCATGACCAGCACCGAGCTGAATACCCACTGGATGTTCGAGACCGCACCGAACCTTGAGCTGGGTTTCGGTCCCGGCCTGGGCTATGTGCGTGCGGAATTGGGTGATGACACCAACGGCCTGTGGGCGGCTCAGTTCGGCGGCAGCCTGAAGTACACCATGGACAACAATATGTTTCTTGGCGTCGAGGCCCGCTATCAGTTCACGGAGAGTGATCGCTTCCGTAGCGGCCGCGGTCGCGAGGACGTCGACAATCTGCGGGTGATGGCCAAGCTGGGCGTGCATTTCTAGCCGGCCACAGGCTAGCCGACCATCGGCTGAACGGCGGGGCTGAATCAGGCCCCGCGCCCTGCCCGCCGAGGCTTGCCGGTCGCGGGGTCTTGTTCGAGGATGGGGCTTCATCTCTCGGCACCGATACCGAATGGACGAATCGCAAAACGCGCAGTCCCCCAGGGACGAGACCATCGCCTGGCATGCTCTTGATCCCGATGCCGCCCTGAGCGAGCGCGACAGTCGCCGCGAGGGGCTGTCCACTGACGCGGCCCGGGAACGCCTGGACCAGTACGGCAGGAACCAGCTGCGCCCGCCGGAGCAGGCGGGCCTGATCCGGCGTTTCTTTCGCCACTTCCACAACATCCTGATCTACATCCTGCTGGCCGCGGCGGCCGGTACGGCCCTGCTCGGTCACTGGGTCGACACCGGCGTGATCCTGGCCGTGGTCCTGATCAACACGCTGATCGGCTTTGTCCAGGAGGGCAAGGCGGAAAAGGCGCTGGATGCGATCCGCAAGATGCTCTCGCCGCACGCGCTGGCCCTGCGCGATGGGCACCGGCGCGAGATTCCGGCCGAGGAGCTGGTCCCGGGCGATATCGTCTATCTGCAGGCGGGCGACCGTGTGCCGGCGGACCTGCGCCTGCTCGAGGTCAAGAACCTGCGGGTCGAGGAGGCGGTGCTGACCGGGGAGTCGGTCGCGGTGGAAAAATCCCCCGAAGCCGTGGACCGCGAGGCGGACCTGGGGGACCGCACCGGCATGGCCTTTTCCGGCACGCTGGTCGCCTTCGGGCGCGGGCACGGCGTGGTGGTGGCCACCGGCGAGCACACCGAGATCGGTCGCATATCTTCGATGCTGGGCGAGGTCGAAAGCCTGCAGACGCCGCTGGTACGCCAGATGGAGCAGTTCGGCCGCTGGCTGGCCGGCGTCGTCGTGGTTATCTCCGCTGCGACGTTCGCCTTTGGCTACTGGGTGCGCAGTTACCCGCTGGACGAGATGTTCCTGGCAGCGGCCAGTCTGGCGGTCTCCTCCATCCCCGAGGGTCTGCCGGCGATCATGACCATCGCCCTGGCGATCGGCGTGCAGAAGATGGCGCGGCGCAATGCCATCATCCGTCGCCTGCCGGCGGTGGAGACGCTGGGCTCGGTCTCCACGATCTGCTCCGACAAGACCGGCACGCTGACCCGCAACGAGATGACGGTGCAGACCGTGTGCACGGCGGGCGAAGAGTACGGCGTCTCCGGCGTGGGCTATGCCCCGCACGGGCATTTCTCCGTGGGCCAGCAGGAAGTGGAGGCCGACGAGCAGCCGGCGCTGCTGGAGGTGCTGCGCGCGGGCCTTTTGTGCAACGACGCCCAGGTGTTCGAACGCGAGGGCGAGTGGGTGATGGAGGGCGACCCGACCGAGGGGGCGCTGGTGGTGGCCGCGCGCAAGGCGGGGCTCGACCCGCACCTGGAGGCGGAGCGGCTTCCGCGTGCCGATGTGATCCCGTTCGAGTCCGATCATCGCTACATGGCGACCCTGCACCATGATCACGACGGGCATGCGCAGATCTTTCTGAAGGGGGCCCCGGAGCGGGTGCTGGAGCTGTGCGACCGGGTGCGTGCGGGTGAGGATACCAATGACCTTGACCGCGAAGCCTGGCACCAGTCGCTGGAAGCCATCGCGGCTCGCGGCCAGCGCCTGCTGGCCATTGCGACCCGCGAGGTGGAGCCTGATCAGCGCGAACTGAATTTCGATCATGTCGAGCAGGGCGGGTTCGCCCTGCTCGCCCTGGTGGGGATTATCGATCCGCCGCGGGACGAGGCGATCCAGGCCGTGGCCGAGTGCCGGGAGGCGGGCATTCGCGTGAAGATGATCACCGGCGATCATCTGGCGACCGCGCGGGCCATCGGCGAGCAGCTGGGGCTGGGGCGCGATGCCGAGGCGCACGCGGGGCACGAGCTGGATGATGTAGACGACGAGCGCCTGGCGCAGATGGCCGAGGCCACCGATGTGTTCGCACGCACCTCGCCCGAGCACAAGCTGCGTCTGGTGCGGGCCCTGCAGGGCCGCGGTCGGATCGTTGCCATGACCGGGGACGGGGTGAACGACGCCCCGGCACTCAAGCGCGCGGATGTCGGCGTCGCGATGGGCGGCAAGGGCACGGAGGCCGCCAAGGAGGCGTCGGAGATGGTGCTCGCGGACGACAACTTCGCCTCGATCGCCCACGCGGTCGAGGAGGGGCGCACGGTCTACGACAACATCCGCAAGGCCATCCTGCACATGCTGCCGACCAACGCCGGGCAGTCGCTGACTATCATGATGGCGATCCTGATGGGGCTGGCCCTGCCGCTGACACCGGTGCAGGTACTGTGGGTGAACATGGTGACCTCGGTGACCCTGGCGATGGCGCTGGCCTTCGAACGTGCCGAGCCGGGGGTGATGCAGCGTCCGCCGCGTGCCCCGGATCAGCCGCTCCTGTCCGGGTTCCTGTTGTGGCGCATCCCGTTTGTTGCGGTCCTGCTGTGGCTCGGGACCTTCGGACATTTCGTCTACATGGAGACGGTGGTCGGCGTAAACGAGGAGCTGGCGCGTACCATTGCGATCAATACCCTGGTGGCCGGGCAGGCCTTTTATCTCCTGAATCTGCGCCTGATCCACCAGCCGGTGCTGCCGGGATTCGAGCTGTTTCGCTCGCACAGCATGTGGATCGCGATTGGGGTCCTGATCCTGCTTCAACTGGCCTTCACCTATGCCCCGGTGATGCACACCCTGTTCGGCACGACCACGATCGGCCTGGGCGACTGGCTGCGCATCCTGGCCTTCGGCCTTGCGGTGTTCGTGATCGTGGAGCTGGAGAAACTGGTGGTGCGCCAGGTGCTGGCCCGCCGTCGAGGAATTGCCCCGACGGCGGTGTAGCCTCCAGGCCGGCCGCTGGGCTCAGGTGGTGACCAGCGGGAGCTGATCGGCAACCAGGAGGTCGCCGGCCCGGTCGGCGGGTACGGGGCGGGAGTAGTAGTACCCTTGGGCTCGGGTGCACCCCAGTGCGCGCAAGGTGGCCGCGTGGGTATTGCTCTCGACGCCCTCGGCGACCGCCTCCAGGCCGAGGTTGCGCGCCATGTTGATCACGGTCTGCACCAGGCGCTGGCTGTATTCGTCGCGGTCCAGCCCGGCCACGAAGGCGCGATCGATCTTCAGGATATCCAGCGGCAGGCGGTGAAGATAACTGAGCGACGAGTAGCCCGTGCCGAAGTCATCCATCGCCAGACTGACGCCGAGGGCCTTCAGTCCCTTCAGGGTGGCGATCAGTTCTTCGAGGTTGCCCAGCGTTGCGGTCTCGGTGATCTCCAGGCGCAGTTGTTCCGGCGGGGTGTCGGTACCGCACAGGATCGTGGCGACCTCGTCCACCAGCTCGGGGCGGGTGAGCTGCCGCGCGGAGAGGTTGGTGCTGATCGTCAGCGGCGGGCCGCTGCGTTGTGCATTCCAGGTCTGTAGCTGGCAGCACGCGGTGTACAGCACCTGCATGTCGATCAGGTGGACCAGCCCGGCATCCTCCGCGATCGGGATGAAGCGATCCGGGGGCAGGAGTTCGCCTTCCCGTTCCCAGCGCACCAGGGCCTCGAACCCGGTAATGCGATTGTCCGCCAGGGACATGATCGGCTGGTAATGCACGACAAAGGCATTGCGCTCCACCGACTCGCGCAGGCTGGTCTCCAGACGCAGGCTCTCGAGCGCCTGCGTCTGCATGCCCGGGTCGCAGAACTCGCAGCGGGCCTTGCCGAGCGATTTGGCGCGATACATCGCCATATCCGCCTCGCGCATCAGATCCTCGGCACAGCTCGGGCCGTCCTGATCGGCACTGGCGACTGGGCAGGCCTGGCCATAGGGGCGCGTGGCGATGCCGATACTGACCGTGACATACACCGTCTGGCCGGCGACCGCGAAGGGCTCGTGCAGGACGGCCTGCAGGCGCTCGGCGACGCGCAGCGCATCCACCGGTTCGTGCAGGCCCTCCAGCAGGATCGTGAATTCGTCACCGCCCAGTCGGGCGAGGGTGTCGTCCGGTCGCGCATTGTGGTCAACGCCGGGACGAGAAACCGTGTCGTTCTGGCGTAGCGTCGTCAGCAGACGCTGGCCGACCTGGGCCAGCAGTTCGTCGCCGGCCGTGTGGCCGAGGCTGTCGTTGACGAGCTTGAAGCGGTCGAGATCGACGAACAGCACGGCGAACAGTGACTCCGGCTCGCGCGCATAGCGCGCGATCGCGTGCTCCAGGCGGTCGTGAAAGAGCCGCCGGTTCGGCAGGCCCGTCAGCGGATCATGGGAGGCGTGGTGGATCAGCCGTTCGGCGTGGCGGTTGCGCTCGACCACGCGCCCCAGTTGCACACCGGCCTGTGCCAGCAGGGCCAGTACCTCCGGCTGCTCGGGAGTGGTCTCGGCGGCGAAAAATTCCAGTACGCAGGCGACCTCGTGCCCGACCATGACCGGGAAGGCGAAGCCCGAGCGCAGGCCGCTCAAGGCCGCTGCCGCGCGCCGGGGGAAATGGGGGTCCTGATCCAGGTGCTCGATCCACACCGGGGCACGCTGTTCGAGAACGCGGCCGGGCAGGCCCTGGCCGGAACGGAAGATCGTGTCTTCCGTACATTCACGAAAGGCCTCGACCGGGTCGAGTGTCCGCAGGTGCCAGATGCCCGTCGGGCCCAGCTCCAGTTCGCCATCTGAACTCTTGCGCGCAAGGTAGGCATGGCCGACCGGCCAGTCGAGAAACTCCCCGATGGCATTCAGGGCCGTGCGCAGGACTTCGGCGATGGAGTCGGACTGATTGGCTGCGAAGGCAATCGTGTTGAGCAGTTCGATCTGCTGCTGCTTCGCGTAGAGGTCCTGCAGGCGGGTGTCGGCCAGGGATTCTGCATGTCGTCGGGCCTCGCGTTCCTCGCGAATCAGGCCCTCGAGGCGCGCGCGCTCCTCGTCCGGGAGGACGTCGCTACGGCGGCGATTCATTGGTGGTTTCCGTGTTCGCGGCGACCACTGGCTGCGTCATGCATGGGCTTCCCCGGTCTTCCATACCCTGGGTGTGAACGCGGCGGATCATAACCCGTTTGAGGCTTGCTATCTCGGCAGACGCCGTGGCGCTAGCGGCTATTCCCGAGTGAGCGTAATTCCTGGGGGCGGTGTGGCTTGCGTGAGGTCCCGGTTGAGCACTGTTTAGTGATGTTCGTGCCCGGTCGAAGGGTTGCGCGGATCGGATACGTGAGTGACCCAGGGCTCGCCCATCTCTTCCTCCCAGGCCTCCTGGGTCGGGTGGTTCTGGTCGTAGCGGATCCATGCCTCGAAGATCTCGTCGGGCCACTGCGCCTGTATGAAGGCGATAATCGCTTCTACGTCGTCGTAGGACAGGGTGTCCTCGAAACTGGGCATGGCCCCGCCGCGCGCTTCGGCGCCGTAGCGGATCATGTCCTTGAGCTGCCAGTAGGGGTGGTGCCAGGTGTGGGCGCTGCCATCCAGGGGCGGGGGCGGCATGTAGCCGTCCGCGTCGCGCTGGCGCCAGTTCTCCGCGCCCTCGCGATTCTCGCCGTGGCATACCGCGCAGTTCTGCATGTACAGCCGTTCGCCGTATTGCAGGGTCTCGTTGTCCCAGTCGCGCTGGTGGTGTTCCGGGGTCGCGTCCAGGCCTGGCAGACCGTCGCAACCGACCAGGACCGCGCCGGCGAGCAGCGCGGCCAGGGCCGGAAGGAACATGACGGGCCGGCGTCCGTGTCGGCTTGGCTTCATTCAACCCTCATTGTGACGAGTACCATTTCAGTCCGTCCGTTGGTTCAATTCGTCTGCATCGCCGGGTCGTCCGGGTCCGCGGGATTTTCCTGCGTGCCCGGTTCGCCTTGCTCGGCCGGCGGGCGATCCCCGCGGACGGCATCACGAACGGAGCCCCAGGCCTTGCGCGAGCCATCGCGAACGCCACCCCAGGCATCGCGGGCGCCTTCGCGCACACCCTGCCAGGCACCGGAGGAACGTTCGCGGGTCTCGGCGGACCATTCGGCCAGGTTGTCGCGTTCGCGTACCAGTCCGTCGTAGGCCCGTTCTCGGCGCTCGCGGGTGGCATCGCTCAGGTCATCCCAGCCCTCGCGCGTGCGTTCGCGCAGGGTGGTGAGCTGCTGGTCCATTGCATCCAGGGTTTCGCGGGTGCGCGAGCGGGTTGCTTCGTCGTCGCGTTCGGCATCGGCCTGGATTTCTTCGCGGGTCTGCGCCCAGTCGTCGCGCAGCTCTTCCATTTCGGTTGCGGTTTCGTCCTCGGCGGCCTGCTCCTCGGCCAGCACGAGCGGCGCACTGAGTGCCAGCGCGGCCGCGGCCACCAGGGCGAGTCCTGTCGTGCGGATGTGGTCCATCATCGTATCCCCCGTGGGAATGGGCTTGTGGTCATGTGATGATAAGACGTTCGTGCGGTGGAATTTGTTGCAGTGGATGATGGATTTGCGACGCGAGACACGTGATGGGGTACCAGCCATGATAGACAGACGACTAATCGGGGCGCTTCTGCTGGGCGGGCTGCTGGCGGGTTGTGCGCCATTCCCTTCTGAGCAAAAGCGAGCGACGGACGTGTTCCAGCCGCAGCCGACCGAGCGCAAGACGCTCGAGATCCCGGAGCTCGAACCGGCCGCCACGCCGGGGGGCGCGGTGATGGACTGGGTGGAGGCCAGCGGCTGGCGCGAGGGCCTGGGTACGGACTACTCCAGTCTGGAGATCCACCATCAGCGCCGCGAGCGGGCCGAGGTCTTCGTCAAGAACCTGCGCGATGACGCCGTGCGCGACCATGAATACCGGCTGACACTTCGTGAACGCGACGATGGCTGGGCGGTGACCGGGGTGGAGCGGCGCGTGATCTGTCGCCGGGGGTTGTCTGGCGACGGGCTTTGTCGCTGATCGCCTGATTCGCGCGCGGCCTGACGATCAGCGGCGACGCGCCAGGGACAGGCCGTCGCCGATCGGCACCAGCGAGAGGTCGATGCGCTCGTCGCGATGCAGCGCCTGGTTGAAGTCGCGGATGGCCCGGGTGTCCTCGTCATCGCAGTGCCGGTCCGCCACCTGGCCATGCCAGAGGGTGTTGTCCACCATGATCAGTCCGCCCGGGCGGACCAGGCGCAGGCAGGCCTCGAAGTACTCCGGGTAACCGGTCTTGTCGGCGTCGATGAACGCAAGATCGAAGCGATCGCTCTGTCCTTCAGCCTCCAGCTGGCGCAGGCTGGCGCGCGCATCGCCCAGGCGCAGGTCCATGCGCGCGGCCAGACCGGCCCGGTCCCAGTAGCGCCTGGCGATCGCGGTCCAGGTCTCGCTGTGATCCAGGCAGACCACCTCGCCGTCGTCGGGGAGGGCTTGCCCCACCGCCAGCGCGCTGTAGCCGGTAAAGGTGCCGACTTCCAGGTAGCGCCGGGCCCCGACCAGGCGCGCCAGCAGGGCCATGAACTGTCCCTGTTCGGGGGCGATCTGCATGTTGTGCTCCGGCAGCCCCGCGGTCTCGGCGCGCAGCTCCGCAAGCAGGCTGGACTCGCGCAGCGAGCGATCCAGTACATAGGCCTGAAGGCGGTCATCGAGCCCGATTGAACGGTTGGACATCACGGCTCCTTAGGCATGGGCAGGCAGGCGCCAGCGTAGCGGATGCAGGGCGAGCACCACCAGCACGGCCAGCGCCACCCATTCGACGGTGGGCGGTATCCATTCGGTGGCCTTGCCCGGGGTGATCGCGGGGCTCAACCCGCTCATGCCCAGTCCGGCATCCAGTGCCAGCCCGAGCGCCACGGTGCTGGCGCCGATACCCAATAGATAAAGACTCAGGGCCGCGTTGCCGAGTTCCCGCCGGAACACCCCCAGGGTCGCCAGGCTGGTGATCGGGGCGGCCAGCAGGAACACCAGCACGGCGCCAGGAGAAACTCCAGCCGCCAGCAGGGCGACCGCGATGGGGGTGGCCGCGGTCGCACACAGGTACATCGGGATGCCGATCACGGCGAGCAGCAGCATTGCCGGCAGCCCGCTGCCATATTCCGCCAGTGCGGCCGGTGGCACCAGGGCCAGCAGCGCCCCGGCAACGAACAGTCCGATCACCAGCCAGAGACGGATGTCATCCAGCACGTCGCCGAATGCGTAGCGCTGGCCCTCCAGCAGGCGCGTCCATGGGCCCGGCGCCGTGGCGGATGGTGAGCCCCCTCCATCGCAGGAAGCCGCGGTGCAGCAGTCTTGTGACGTCTGCGTATTGTCCGCATGCGCCGCGGGAGCGCGCGTGCGCCCGACCAGCAGGCCCGTGGCGATGGCCGTCACCACGGCGCCGGCGACCCGGGCGACGGTCATCAGGGGGCCGAGCAGGGCATAGCTGATCGCCACCGAGTCGACGCCCACGCCCGGGGTACCGATCAGGAACGCCGTGGTCGGGCCCCGTCCGGCGCCGCCCCGGTGCAGTGCCAGGGCGGTCGGGATCGCCCCGCAGGAGCAAAGCGGCAAGGGTGCCCCGGCAATGGCGGCGCGGGCGGTCGGTGCCAGACCCGTGCCGCCCAGCCAGCGCTGCAGCGCCGCCTCTGGCAGGAAGGCCTTGACCAGTCCGGCCGCGGCCAGGCCCAGCAGCAGCCACGGGGCGGCCGTCAGGGCGAGTTCCAGCGTAGCGCTCAGGATCGCGGCGATCATTGGTCGATCGTCGTCTTGGGACGTCGCCGCTGCAAGAGTCCGCGAGGGCAGCGCCGGATGGTGACTGGCGAGACAGGGGTCGGCAGAGTCCGCTGTGCCCGGCTACACTGCGCCACGGAATCATCCGAAACGGACAAGGAGCGGAATATGGAAGGGTATGCACTGGCCACCGTGGTGCACGTGCTGGCGGTCGTGATCTGGGTTGGCGGGATGTTCTTCGCCTGGATGTTCCTGCGGCCGACGGCGGGACGGCAGCTCGACGACATGGCGCGGCTGCGCCTGTGGGAAGAGGTGTTCCAGCGCTTCTTTCCCTGGGTGTGGGCGGCGGTCGTGGCGCTGCTGATCACCGGCTTCCACATGATCTTCCTGGTGTTTGGCGGCATGGACAGCGTGCATCCCAGTGTGCACACGATGCTGGCGCTGGGCCTCATCATGATGGCGATCTTCGCCCATGTGGTATTCGCCCCGTACCGCCGTATGCGCCAGGCGATCGCGGCCAGTGACACCGCGGAAGGCCTGCGCCGTCTGGGCCAGATCCGCCGGCTGGTGGGTATCAACACCCTGATCGGGCTGGTCACCATCATCGTGGCCTCCGGTGGTCCGCTGATGCCGCAGTAGGGTCATTGCCGGTCGGGCAGTCGGGAGCGGCCGGGGCTCAGCCGGCCGATCACAGGGCCGGGTGCCAGACCAGACGCGGCGTGCCGGGAGGTTCGATTACCACAGCCGCGTTCTGGTCGAACCCGACCATCCAGGTATCCAGCTCGGCGGCGCCCATCCCCAGCACACAGCAGCCGGGTTCGTCGGGCCAGCGGCCGGCCGGGTCCCGGTGGACCGTGGGCCAGCAGCGCCAGCCGGCCTGCGCCAGCTCGCGCTCGAGACGGGCCTGGCGTGCGCGGTTCTCCGGGTCCGGCAGGGGGTCGCTGCGCGGGTTCCATGCGGTCAGCAAGCTGGCCTGCTTCACCCCCTGTGCCTGCACGGCGGCCTCGAGACGCGGATCGCGCTGACCGATGCGCAGGAGCAACGTCTGCCCGGGGGCCTCGATGCAATAGTGCGTGGCAGTGTAGGCCCGGGACAGCGCCGCCCGGGTCTCGGGGTTATCGATGGGTGTCCCGTCCCCTCTTGAGTTTGGCGCCATCCCGGGGCACTCTCGCGTGTGGTCGTGCGGACTCACGATCACACAGGGAGACAGCATGCGCGTCAAGGACTGGACTCAGACCTGCCGGACGGTCGGTGACGATCCGACGATCACGCGGGCGAAGGCACTGGCAGCCGGAAGGTCGGTGGGCTGATCGTGTCCGTCGATCGCCCGCGTGTCCCGGGAATCACCAGCGTGTTTGCGCTGGTGATTCTGCTGGTCGCGGCGATCGCGGTGTTCAGTTGGCTGCGGGTGCAACACCTGCAGCAGGATATCCAGACCCTCACCGAAGAACACATCCAGAGGGTTGATCATGTCCACCGCATGCGCAGCCTGGTGCGCGAGCGTGTGCTGCGCGCATCGCTGGTGGTGAGCGCGGAGGACACCGCCCTGCAGGAGCGCTATCACCGGGAGTTTCGCGACCTCGCGCCCCAGTTCGTGGAGACACTGGCGGCGGCGGAGGCCCAGACCACCGAGACCGCGGAGCGCCAGCGCATGCAGGAATTGCGCGAGCTGACTTCCATCGGCGCCCCGCTTCTGGAAGACATCGTCGATCTCGCCCTGGTCGGGGACCGTAACGAGGCCCTGGGCATGCTGTATGCCGACTTGATGCCGGTGCAGGAAGAAGTCCTGGGTCAGATGGAGCGCATACTGGAGGCTTTCCACCGGGACAATACGCGTGCGATCGAGGTCATGGCGCAACGCCATGAACAAAGCCAGGAATGGATGCTGTGGGCCACCGGTCTGGCGGCGTTGCTGATCATGCTGCTGGGGGCTCGCGTACGCCACCGCCTGCAGCGCAATCACCAGGCACTACAGGACGAGTTGCGCGAGCGCGAACGAGTGGAGGCGCGCCTGCGCGAGACCCAGGGGGGTCTCGAGGCCGCCGTGGCGCGTCGAACGGCGGAGCTCGAGGAGACCACGGCGCGCCTGGAGGAGGCGCAGCGCAGTGCGGGCGCAGGGTTCTGGGACTGGGACATACGCAATGGGCAGCTGAACTGGTCCGCTCATGTGTTCGAGCTGTTCGGGCTGGACCCCGGGTTGGACGAGGCGGGTTTCGAGTCCTACATCCACGCCGTGCACCCGGATGACCGCACCCGCGTGCGCCGGACCATCAACCAGGCCCTTGCCAGCGAAGCGGTCTATCGTGTCGATCACCGGGTCGTGCGGCCGGATGGCGGGGTGCGCCATGTGCGCGTGGAAGGCGAGATCGCCCGTGACGACACCGGCCGCCCCCTGCAGGTCCTGGGGATGGTGCGGGATGTCACCCTGGAAAAGGCCTCGGAGGAGCGCCTGTGGCATCAGGCCCATCATGACTCGCTGACCGGGCTGGCCAATCGCAGTCTCTTTAACGAGCACCTGTGCCATGCGCTGCGCCGTGCCCAGCGCAACAACACGGGGCTGGCCCTGGTGGTCTGCGATCTGGACGGGTTCAAGCCAATCAATGACCGGCTTGGCCATGACGCGGGCGATGTGGTGCTGGTGACGGTGGCCGGGCGTCTGCGCGAGGGGGTGCGCGAGTGCGATGTGGTCGCCCGCATGGGGGGAGACGAGTTCGTGATTCTGCTGGAAAACATGGATGGCCCGGATGCCTTGCTCGGGGTCGGTCTGAAGCTGATCGAACGCTTTGCCGAGCCCATCGAGGTCAACCACGAGGCCGTGCAGGTGGGCTTGAGCATGGGAGCAGCTCTGTACCCGCATGACAGTGCCGACGCGGAAGGTCTGCTGCTGCAGGCGGATCGTGCGATGTATGCGGCCAAGGAGGCCGGGGGCGGCGGGATCGTGTTGTACGAGCAGGTCGATACCAGCCTCGCCAGCCGGTCGAACACACGGCATCGGCGGCGCGGGCCGCTGGGCTGCGGTCTTGGGCTGGAAGCCCCGTAGTCAGCGCTGGGTCAGCTCTGGCGTTGCGCTGCCGGGCTGGAGTTTCGTTCCAGCCAGGCCGGGAACTCGTCTTCCGCGATCGGCTGGCCGTAGAGAAATCCCTGGAAATGCGTGCAACCCAGTGCCAGGAGCCGCTGGCGCTGGGTCTGTTGGGCCACGCCCTCGGCGATCACGCGCAGGCCCATGTTGTGGCCGATATCGAGGATGTTCTCGATGAGCATCTGCTCGCCCTTGTCCACGAGTTCATCGATGAACGACTTGTCGATCTTGAGTTCGTCCAGTGGCAGATCGCGCAGGTAGGCCAGAGACGAATACCCCGTGCCGAAGTCATCCAGTGCCACCTGGACGCCGAACTCGCGCAGCACCCGAAGTTTCCCAATGGCATCGGACAGGTCACGCAGCAGTCCCGACTCGGTCACTTCCAGGGTGATGCGGCTGGGTTCCAGGTCGGCGGCCTGCACGCGCTCCCTGAGCTGCTCGACGAAATCGGGGCGGGCCAGCTGCCAGGGCGAGATATTGATGGCCACGTGGGGCGGAAGCGGCAGACCCCGCGCGCGCCAGTCCCGCAGATTTTCCAGTACATGTTCGACCACCCAGGTCCCGATAGGGTGGATCAGCCCGGTCTCCTCGGCGATCGGGATGAACAGCGCCGGCCCGACCGAGCCCAGCTCGGGGTGTGTCCAGCGCAGCAGCGCCTCGGCACCGATCATGTTCTCCTGGGCATCGAACTGCGGCTGGTAACTCAGGTGCATCTCGTGATTCGCCAGGGCCTGGCGCAGCCCCTCCTCGATCTGCAGCCGTGCACGGGCCTCGTCCTGCAGCGCATGGCGGTAGAACTGCACCCCGCCGCGTCCGGCCCGTTTCGCCTGGTACAGCGCGATGTCGGCATGGCGCAAGGCATCCGATGAGGTCTGCCCCGCGTCCGGGAACAGCACGCAGCCCAGGCTGGCGCCGACACTGAAGGTGCGCTCTCCCACCACGATCGGGTGCTGCAGGGCATCCAGCAGCCGTTGGGCCGCGTCGTTGACCGTCGCCTCGATCGCCTGGCGCGATGCGCGCCGGGGATGGATCAGGGTGGCGAACTCGTCCCCGCCCAGGCGCACCACCAGGGCCTGGGCGGGCGCGTTCTGTCGCAGGCGGTCGGCGACCGCGGCCAGCACGGTGTCACCGACCGCGTGCCCCAGGGCATCGTTGATCGTCTTGAAATGGTCCAGGTCGATCAGGATCAGGCCGCCTTGTTGATCCCCGTGCTGAGCCCGCTCAAGGTCTCGTGTCAGGGCGTCATGCAGCTGGGTGCGGTTGGCCAGCCCGGTCAGTGGATCGTGGTAGGCGAGCTGGCGGATGTGTTCTTCGCCCTCCAGTCGCTCGAGTTCAGCAGCCGCTCGGTCGGCAAAGATCTCGAGGATGCCGGCCGCCTGTTCGGTTTCGTCCAGCGGGTAACGATTGATGATGGCGATGTGCCCGAGCTCGCGCCCCTGGCTGTCGAGCATGGGGGTGCCGAGGTAACTGCGTGCCCCCATCTCGCCCAGGAGATGGTCATGCGGGAACAGCTCCTGGACGCGGTCCGGGTAGACGCACATGCCGCGGGAGAGCACTTCGTCGCAGGGGGTGCTGGCCAGGGCATAGCGGATGTTGTCCACCAGTTCGCCGTCCTGGCAAAGCGCGGCGGTTTCAATGTGCCCGGGCGTGTCCGGGACGTTCACGCCCGCCAGGGCGTAGTCGGCACGAAAGACCTCGCGCAGCCGCAACACCAGATTCTCGAAGAAGCTCTGGCGGTTGTCGGCGCGAAAGCCCTGGGCGATCACGCGCAGGGCCTCTTCGCTTCGCCGCGCGAGCGTGATGTCTTCCTGCATCACGACGATGTCCTGCACCTCGTCGCGGTGGTTCTTCAGGGGATAGACGCAGCCCTTCAGCCAGTGGTTGCCCGCCTGTTTGGCCGCGGGGTCGGAGCTCGCGTGATACGCGAACGGGCCGACGAGCTGCCGCTCGCCCAGCGCGGCGGCGCGGATCGCGTCGGTGATGCGTCCGTCGATAGTGTCTGGGAGATGCAGCACGCTGGAGTCTTGCACGCGCTTGCCCTTGCGGCCGTGCATCGCCTCCCAGGCCGCGTTGACCTGGCGCACCCGGCCCTCGGGCGTGAGGACCTCCACGGCCATCGGAGCCTGGTGCACCAGGTCGCGAAAGCGGTGCTCGGATTCGCGGATGCGCTCCTGAGTCTCCCGGTGCAGCACCAGGCTCATCACCAGGATCATGCCCAGATAACCGAACACCCCCAGTGGAACGGACTCGGTGATGCCGAGGCGTACCAGTGCGCCCTGGACGGTGGCCGCGAGGAAGACAATGATCGCTGCGAAAAGGATCAGCGGGCCGCTGCCTCCTTCACGGCGCCACTGCCGCAGCAGTGCCCAAAGGGCGAAGCCGAACACCAGCAGCAAGCCCGCCAGAGCCAGCAGGAACCAAGGGCTCGGCGGCCCCATCCCAAGCGACAGTGTTTCGCCCCAGGGCATGGCGACTGTACGTAGCTCGGAAATCTCGCTCAATTGCAGCCCGTACGGTTGGCGCGTGTTCGCGATCCAGACGGCGAGCATTAGCACGCCCAGGACTGCGAGCAGGCCGCGTGCCGGGGTCTCGGTATAGCGGGCGATGAAGGCCGCGAACAGCACATACAGCGGCGCAATCAGGGCGTAGTACACCTTGATTGGGCCAGCATAGGCCTCGATGGACGTCGCCTGGTAGGTCAGGGCAATGCTGATCGCGGCGCCCGTCATCAACAGGCACATCGCGGCGAACAGCAGGTGTTCCACGCGGCGCAGGCTGTGGGCCGCATGCAGGAGGTGGCTGGCTGTGGCGTACACACACAGCCCGGCGAGCAGGTAGAGCGCTGCGATCAGTGGACCATTCACCATCGACCCCCTGAAATGGCGGAAATCCCTTTCTCTGTGTTCGAGTTAAGCACAAGCAGCGTCGGGTTGCGCGCGCTGGGGCATCTAGAGGTACGGCGTCAGCAGGCGGGCGGCGCCATCGCGCAGGCGGGCGGGGAGGGTGCGCGCGTGGACATCTTCCAGGCTCAGCGCGTGGGAGCGCGAGCGCAGATCCTCGGCCCAGTCGGCCAGCTGTTGCCCCAGGTCGCGGTCCACGCATTCCAGGTTGCACTCGAAGTTGAGGCGCAGGCTGCGCGGGTCCCAGTTGGCCGATCCCACCAGGGCCCATTCCCCGTCGACGAGCATCAGCTTGGAGTGATTGAACGGGGGCGGCGTCAACCAGATGCGGCAGCCGCGGGTCAGGAGTTCGCCGTGCAGCGGCCGGGCGGCCCACTCGACCAGGCGCAGGTTGTTGCGTTCCGGCAGCAGTAGATCGACCTCGATGCCGCGCAGGGCCGCGGCCTTGAGCGCCCCCAGCAGTTCCAGGTCAGGCAGGAAGTAGGGCGTGACCACGGTAACGTGCTCGCGCGCCTCCGCGATCGCGGCCAACAGGGTGAACTTGAGCACCTCGAAGTCTTCATCGGGGCCGTCCGGCAGGGCGCGGCACAACTGGGCACCTGCCAGGCGCGTCTCCTCCGGGAACCAGGGCGGGCCTTCCAGCGCCTCCTGCGTGCTGAATTGCCAGTCTTCCGCGAACACCCGCTGCAACTGCAGACAGATCGGACCGCGGACCTCGAAGTGCAGGTCCTGAATCGGGTGTGGGCCCGGGTCGCTCGCGCTGTGGCCGCGACGGATATTCATGCCCCCGGTAAAGCCGTGCTCGCCATCCACCAGCAGCATCTTGCGGTGATTGCGCAGATTGAATGCCGCGAGCGTCCGCGGCAGGTGGTGTACGGGCATGAAGGCGGCGGCCGGGATGCCGGCCCGCTTGAGGAAGCGCAGGGTGTTGCGGCGGCTGTAGCGGGCACCGATCCCATCGATCAGGACGCGCACCTCGACGCCGCGGTCGCGGGCGGCGTTCAGGTGGCGCACGAATCGCTGCCCGACCACGTCGTAGTCAAAGATATAGGTCGCCAGGGTGATGCTGCGGGACGCGCGGTCGATTGCCTCGAGCATCGCCGCATAGGCCTGGTCCCCATCGGTCAGCGGTCGGACCGAATTGCCGGCGCTGGCGCGAAACGGCGCGAGCCGGTCGCCACAGCCCAGCAGGCGACTCCAGCGGGGCGGAATGCCCGGGCCGTCGGCGTCGCGCGCCGCGGGGTCGACCAGCAGATGGCCCTCGCGCAGGGCGTGGGCGCGGCGGCGGATGCGGTTGACCCCGAACATCCAGTACAGGATCGAGCCCCCCACCGGCAGCAGTACGATCAGCCCGACCCAGGCGATCACGGTCCCGGTCTCGCGGCGCTGGAGCAATGCGTGCATCACACTGGCGGCGGCCAGTGCAAAGGCGGCGACGGCAGTGATACTGGCAATCCAGCCGGTACCCAGCACGGCATTCTCCCCGGGAATGGAATGGTGGCGGTGTGATCGCTACAGTACGCGGGCCGGGCGAGCGGTAAAAGGCCGCCATGGTGATCCATTCGCCCTTCGAGAGAGCCGATGACCGATATCGAGACCCCCAGCCTGTTCGCCAACAGTGGCGAGCAGCTGCCGCTGAAGGACTTCACCGAGAAGGCGTACCTGGACTACTCCATGTACGTGATCCTGGACCGTGCGCTACCGCACATCGGCGATGGGCTCAAGCCCGTGCAGCGCCGCATCATCTACGCGATGAGCGAGCTGGGGCTCTCGGCCACGGCCAAATACAAGAAGTCCGCGCGCACCATAGGTGACGTCCTCGGCAAGTTCCATCCGCACGGCGACTCGGCCTGCTATGAGGCGATGGTGCTGATGGCGCAGCCCTTCTCCTACCGCTACCCGTTCGTCGACGGGCAGGGCAACTGGGGCTCGCCGGACGATCCCAAGTCCTTCGCCGCGATGCGTTACACCGAATCGCGCCTGTCGCGCTATGCGCAGCTGCTGCTCTCGGAGCTGGGGCAGGGCACGGTGGACTGGGTGCCGAACTTCGACGGCGCGCTGGACGAGCCGAAGGTGCTGCCGGCCCGGCTGCCGAACGTGTTGCTAAACGGTGGCTCCGGGATCGCCGTGGGCATGGCCACCGACATCCCGCCGCACAACCTGCGCGAGGTGGCTGCGGCCTGCGTGCATCTGCTGGAGCACCCGAAGGCGACTGTCGCGGAGCTGTGCGAGCATCTGCCGGCGCCGGACTTTCCCACCGAGGCCGAGATCATCTCCCCGCCCGCCGAGCTGAGCCGGGTCTACGAGACCGGCCAGGGCTCGATCCGCGCGCGGGCGCGCTATGAACGCGAAGGTGACGACATCGTGGTGACCGCGCTGCCGCATCAGGTCTCCGGGGCCAAGCTGCTGGAGCAGATCGCCAGCCAGATCCGCGCGAAGAAGCTGCCGATGGTCGAGGACCTGCGAGACGAGTCCGACCACGAGCACCCGACCCGCCTGGTGATTACCCCGCGCTCGAACCGCGTCGATGTCGAGGCGCTGATGGCGCATCTGTTCGCGACCACGGACCTGGAAAAGACCTACCGCGTGAACATGAATGTGATCGGCCTCGACGGCCGTCCGCAGGTGCGCGACCTGGCCGGGCTGCTGGGCGAATGGCTGACCTTCCGCATCGAGACTGTGCGCCGGCGCCTGCAATGGCGCCTGGAAAAGGTGCAGGCGCGGCTGCATGTGCTGGAAGGCCTGCTGATCGCCTATCTCAATATCGACGAGGTGATCGCGATCATCCGCGAGTACGACCAGCCGAAGCCCGAGCTGATGAGCCGCTTTGGCCTGTCCGACATCCAGGCCGAGGCGATCCTGGAGCTGAAGCTGCGCCACCTGGCCAAGCTCGAGGAGATGAAGATCCGCGGCGAGCAGGACGAACTGGCCAAGGAGCGCGATCAGCTGGAGAAGACCCTTGGGTCCGAGCGTCGCCTGCGCACCCAGGTGCGCCGCGAGATCGAGAAGGACGCCGCGGACTACGGCGACGAGCGCCGCTCGCCGCTGGTCCAGCGCGCTGCCGCGCAGGCACTGGACGAGTCCGCGCTGGTGCCCACCGAGCCGCTGACCATTGTGCTGTCGGAGAAGGGCTGGGCACGCGCGGCCAAGGGTCACGACGTGGATGCCCAGGGACTCAGCTACAAGGCCGGGGATGCCTTCCAGGCCGCGGTCACCGGGCGCAGCAACCAGCCGGTCGCGTTCATCGACTCCACCGGCCGCACCTATACCATCCCCGCCCACACCCTGCCGTCCGCGCGCGGGCAGGGCGAGCCGCTGTCCGGCCGTGTGAACCCGCCGGAGGGCGCGCGCTTTGTCGGCCTGGCCACCGGAGCGGAGGAAGATCGCTGGCTGCTGGGTTCGGATCACGGCTACGGCTTCGTCGCGAAGCTGGGTGATCTGCTGGGCCGGCAGAAGGCGGGCAAGAACGTGCTGACCGTGCCTGACGGGGCCGCCGTGCTGCAGCCGGCCTCGGTGCGCAACCCGCACGAGGATCACATCGCCGTCGTCACCACGCGTGGCTACCTGCTGCTGTTCCCGGCTACCGAGCTGCCGGAACTGGCGCGCGGCAAGGGCAACAAGCTGATTGGCATCCCGTCCGCCGCCCTCAAGGACGGCTCCGAGCGGGTGCTCGGCGTGGCCGTGCTGGGCCCGCAGGACACCCTGGTCGTGCATGCCGGCAAGCGCTTCAAGGCGCTGGCCCCGACGGAGTGGGCGGAGTACGTGGGCGAGCGCGCCCGGCGCGGGCGCCAGCTGCCGCGCGGCTACCAGAACGCCGATCGCCTGGAAGTGCGCAGCGCCTGATTGGCAAGCGTGGCCGTCTACCGCCAAGCGCGGGGGAGCGGCTGGATGTCAGGCGCAGGCTCGGCCCAGCAGACCGCTTGCGTCCGTCTCGGCGAGCGGGCGGTGGTAGAGGTATCCTTGGCCAATCGGGCATCCGAGCTTCGCCAGGTGTCGTGCGTCGGCCTCGGTCTCGATGCCCTCGGCGACGGTGGTCAGGCCGAACCCGCGCCCCACCGACAGGATGGCGCGGGCCAGAGTGTCCATGCTCGGGTTCGCGGATACGCCGTCTATCAGGCTGCGGTCGATCTTGATGGCCGTAACCGGCAGGCGACGCAGGTACGCCAGCGATGAGTAGCCGGTACCGAAGTCATCAATCGCGATCGATACCCCGAGGGCCCTAAGGGCCCGAAGTTCCTCTACTGCCGCGTCCACGTCGTGCATTACCGCAGTCTCGGTAATCTCGATCTCCAGTGCGCTGCCGTTCAGGCCGTTGGCCTTCAGCGCGCTTTCCACTGCATCCACCAGCGATCTGCCGGATCGGGTCAGGGCGGCGAATTGCTGGGTGGAGACATTGACCGCGATCGGCGGGCAGTGCCCGCTGGCCTCGCGCCAGCGGCGGGCGGCGGCCAGTGCCTCGTGCAGGGCCCATTCTCCCAGCTCGGCGATACGCCCGGTGTTCTCCGCCAGCGGGATGAACTCCGCCGGCGAGATGAGCCCAAGACGCGGATGCTCCCAGCGCATCAGGGCCTCGAACCCGACCAGGCAGCCGCTGGCGAGCTCGATCTTTGGCTGGTAAAGCAGGTGGAACTGGTCTTGCTCGCGGGCGACCGTCAGACCGTATTCCAGTTGGTGGCGTCGGCGTGCAGCCTGCTCCAGTACGGGGTCGAAGCTGAGCCACTCGCTCCCGCGGCGTTCGCCCTTGGCCAGGGTCAGCGAGACCCGGCGGATCAGTTCCTCAGTGTCGCGACCATGATCGGGGGCCCGGACGTGTCCGGCGGAGGCACTGGGGGTGATCTCGTAGCGCCCCAGGCGCAGGTGCGCCATCGAGGCATCCAGGCAGTCCTGCAGGGTGCTGGTGGCAATGCTCTCGCTGCTGGCCACGGCGAGCAGCAATGTGGAACTGCCCCAGATGCCGCACAGTACTCGCCCCGGGGTCTGATCTTCCAGGGCCAGGCGCAGCCGCTGGCCGATCTCGCGCAGCATCAGGTCGGCCGCGGCATAGCCCTCAAGACGTTCCACTGCCTCGTGACCACGGACGTGCACCATGACCAGGTCCAGGGCGCTGCCGGTCTCGATGGTCCCGTCAATGAAACGCAGCAGTGAATGCCGGTTTGGCAGGCCGGTAGCCGGGTCGTGGTGGGCCAGGTGTTCGAGGTCCTGTTCGGTGCGTTGCAGGGTGCGCACACGGTCGGCCAGGCTGCGCGACAGGTCTTCGGCGCGATCGTGGGCGGCGTTGTGCAGCGCCCGGACCCGCAGGAGATTGTCGATCCGCTGCACCACCTCGGTGGTGTTGAACGGCTTGGTAATGAAATCCAGCGCCCCGGCGGCGAGGGCCTGTTCCCGGGTCTGGGGGTCGATCTGCGCGGTCAGGACGATGACCGGCAGCCAGTCGCCCTCCGCCAGGTCGCCGTTCAGTTGGCGCATCACCTCGTGGCCGTCGATGCCGGGCATGCGGATGTCCAGCAGCAACAGGTCGAAGGGTTCTTCGCGCCAGCGCTCCACCGCGCGTTCCCCGCTGGTTTCGCTGGCGATATCCCGGAACCCGGCCCCCTCGAGGATGGCCCCAAGCAGATCCACGTTCATCCGGTTGTCGTCCACGATCAGAATGCGGGCATCGCGGGGGCTGTCAGCGGGTGTAATCATCGGCGTCCGTGCGATCCGCGCGAGGTTCGAGCAGTGGGTCGAGGGCCGCGAGGAACCGCGCTATATCCAAGGGTTTCGTGAAGTAAGTCACAAAATCCGGGTTTTGGTTCCCGTCATCGACGGCCTCACGCGTGGCATCGGCACTCAGGGCGATGATCGGGACCTCCCGGGTCTCCGGACGCGCGCGCAGGAGGCGGGCGGCCGCGGTCCCGCTCATCCCGGGCAGGTGGATGTCCATGATCACCAGATCCGGGGGGTTCTCCCGGGCGAGCATCAGGCCCTCCTCAGCGCTTCCCGCCGTCTGTAGTTCGATCCCGTCGCGAAGCGCCAGGATCTCTTGCATCAGGCTGACATTGGCTGGATTGTCCTCGACATACAGCACCCGCCGGCACAAGTCCGTTCTCGGTGCATCGTCGAGCGACCGGGTTGTGTGTTCCTGGGTCGCTGGACGCTCGGCGGCGCTGGTCATGGGCAGGGTGAAGAAGAATTCCGTGCCTTCGCCCTCCTGGCTTCGGTATTCGAGTTCGCCACACATGTGTCGCACCAGCTCCCGAGTGATGACCAGTCCGATTCCGGAGCCCTGGATGGCGCCGGTCTCGTGCCCGAGGCGGCTGAAGGGCCGGAACAGTTCGGCGCGGCGGTCTTCGGGGATCCCCAGGCCGGTGTCCCGGACACGGAATTCCACGCGTCCGTCGGGCATGGGGGTCACGTGGACGCGCACGATGCCCTCGTCGCGGTTGTACTTGATCGCATTGCTGAACAGGTTCAGCAGTACCTGCTTGAGCCGTGTGCGGTCGGCCTGTACGGCGGGCAGGGCGGGTTCCGGAGGCGGAAAGTCCAGCTGGATGCCCCGTTCGCTGGCCGCGCCCTCGATCATGCCGCGGCACTCCGCGAGGGTCATGGCGGGATCCGTAGGCTCCAGTGACAACGCGATTTGCCCTGCCTCGATGCGGGACAGGTCCAGGATGTCATTGATAAGGGCCAGAAGGTGGTGTCCGCTGCGCTCGATGTGCTCGACCTGGCGCTGCTGGCGCTCGGGCAGTGGGTGGGCCCGGTCGGCCCGCATCAGCTGGGAGAACCCCAGGATGGAGTTCAGTGGGGTGCGCAGCTCGTGGGACATGTTTGAGAGAAACTCGGACTTGGCACGATTGGCCCGTTCGGCCTCCGCCAGTTCGCGGCGCTGGCTCTCGCGCAGGTCGGTGAGGTCCGTGACGATACCGATGTAGTGGGGCTGCTCTTCGATTCGAACCTCGCTGACCGCGAGCTGCATCGGAAAGGTGGAACCGTCGCGGCGCAGCCCTTCGACCTCGCGCCCGCTGCCGATCACCCGCGCTTGCCCCGTTTCGCGGTAGTGACGCAGGTAGTCGTCGTGTTCGTGGGCCCAGCGTGACGGCATCAGCATGGATACGTTGTGCCCGAGGACTTGATCCGCCGGGTAATCGAACAGTCGTTCGGCCGCCGAATTGAACTGCTCGATATGGCCAGTGTGGTCGATCTGGATGATGCCGGCCGCGGCCGTTTCGAGTACGGCGGCGAGACGCTGGCCCTGAGCATCCAGTGCGCTGCGGCTGTGCCCCAGGTCGCGGCGCGCGAGGTACTCGCGCAGCAACGAGGTGGCGATTTCGCCGAATTCGCGCAGATCCGTCGCCTCCTCTGAACGGAAGCGGCGTGGTTGCGTGTCGATGATGCACAGATTGCCGACTGCAAGCCCGGGCTCGGGTGTCAGCGGGATCCCGGCGTAGAAGCGGATGCCGGGCTCGTCGAGGACCAGCGGGTTGTCGGTAAAACGCGGGTCTGCGGTGGCATCCTCGATGATCAGCAGTTCATCCGGCCGGGCCAGAGCGTGTGCACAAAAGGAGATGCTGCGCTCCGTGCCGGCCCCGAGCGGACCCTGTGGCGCGATGAAGCACTGGCATTGCTCGTCGACCAGCGTGACCGTGGCCATGGGGACGTCGAAGTGGCGCGCGACGAGCCGCGTCAGCGGCCGAAACAGGTCGTGGTCGCTGGTTTCCAGGGGCAGGCGGTGCACTGCCTCCAGACGTGCCTGCTCGTTTTCGGGCAAGGGTGCGGAGGGCATCGGCCGGGACCGTAGGAATGGCCTGGCAGTATGCGGGAAGAATGGCGTTGATGGGAGGGGGCCGGCAGGGTTGGGGGCTGGGAACCGCAGCGCCGGAATGTGGTCCTTAAGGAAATACTGATGAATATACACGCTCGCTGCTTCGTCGCTTTTGCGTGCGAACAAGGCGCGGTAACTGCCGTGCAGTCATTCTGCACAAAGGAGGCGCAACGCCGCTGTTCCCACGCTTCGGGGTTGGCACCCCAGGTTCCCCGATCCTGCGTTGCGCCGCTTGCGGGTAGAACCACTACCCGTTGCACGACGCGCCTTGTCTCGGAAAACCTGGGGTACCAACGCGAGCGTGTATATTCATCAGTGTTTCCTTAAAGCGGCGCGGTATCCCGCCGGTGGTGATGAAATACCGCCGGCGAGCCTTGAATTCCGGCGCGTGGCAACCATTTAATACGCATCCACCGATTCCGACTGATGGGGTACAGGAAGGCTTCATGAAACGTATTGCGCTGTTTCTGGCGACAAACTTCGCCATCATCATCGTGCTCAGTATCACCCTGCGCCTGCTGGGTGTGGAGCGCATTCTCGACGAGGAGGGGGTCCACCTCGACCTCAATGCGCTTCTGATCTTTGCCGCGGTGTTCGGCTTTGGCGGGTCCTTTATCTCGCTGGCCATCTCCAAGTGGATGGCCAAGAAGACCATGAAGGTCCACGTCATCGACAAGCCGCGCAATGCCACCGAGCAGTGGTTGCTGGAGACCGTTCAGCGCCAGGCCCGTGAGGCCGGGATCGGCATGCCGGAGGTGGGCATCTATGACTCGCCGGACCCGAATGCCTTCGCCACTGGCATGAGCAAGAACAATGCGCTGGTTGCGGTCAGCACCGGGCTGATGCAAAGCATGGGTCAGGGCGAGGTCGAGGCGGTGCTGGGCCACGAGGTCGGGCACGTGGCCAACGGCGACATGGTCACGCTGGCGCTGATCCAGGGCGTGGTGAATACCTTCGTGATCTTCCTGGCGCGTGTGGCTGGGCATTTCGTCGACCGCGTGGTTTTCAAGAACGAGTCCGGTCATGGCCCGGCGTTCTGGATTACCACCATCGTGACGGAGATCATCCTGGCGATCCTGGCCTCGATCATCGTCATGTGGTTCTCGCGCCAGCGCGAGTTCCGGGCCGACGAGGCGGGAGCGAAGCTGGCCGGACGCGAAAAAATGATCGGTGCACTGGAGTCGCTGGCGCGCGCCTCCGGGCGCCAGGTGGACATGCCCGATCAGATGGCGGCCTTTGGCATTCGCGGGGGCATGGCCCAGGGGCTGAAGAAGCTGTTCATGAGCCACCCGCCGATCGAGGAGCGCATCGCGTCGCTGCGTGCGAACAGCTGATTCACCTCCAGCACCAGGGGCAGGAACGCGGAAGGCCGCCGACAGGGCGGCCTTCTTCGTTGGGAGGCTGGTTACTCGTAGGATGCGTTGAGCGCAGCGAGACGCATCAATAATAGCGTCCGCGCCCGGGCTGACCGCCAGCAGCGAGAGCGGCATCGCCCACAAAAGGGTTGCTGCGGCGCTCTTCCCCGAACGTCGACTCCGGGCCGTGGCCGGGCACAAAGCGCACATCGTCGCCCAGCGGCCAGAGGCGCCGGGTGATGGATTCGATCAGTTGCGGCCCGTTGCCGCGCGGGAAGTCGCTGCGGCCGATGGCGCCATGGAACAGGACATCGCCCACCAGGGCGAGGCGGCTCTCGCGGTCGAAGAACACGATATGACCCGGGGTGTGCCCCGGGCAGTGCAGCACCTCGAGCGTGACCTCGCCCAGCGGCAGATTCTCGCCGTCGTGCAGCCAGCGATCCGGAACCAGCGCAGGCATCTCGGGAAAACCGAACATCTGGCACTGCATCGGCAGCTGATCGAGCCAGAAGGCATCTTCAACCTGAGGGCCCAGGATCGGGATATTGCAGCGGCGCGCCATCTCGGCGGCGGCCCCGACATGATCGAGGTGGCCATGGGTCAGCAGGATGCAGTCCAGCCGGACATCCTGCCGTCGTGCGATCTCGATCAGCGTGTCGGCCTCGGCGCCGGGGTCCACCCAGGCGGCGGCGCGGGTCTGGTCGCACCAGATCAAGGTGGCGTTCTGCGCGAGTGCGGTAACGGGGTGGCTCAGGTGCTGGAGCATATGGGCTGTGAAGATCGGTGACGAGAACGCGGATTGTGCCCGTTTTTGATTCGTGACGGGAATTCGGGAATAGAACGCGCGCGCCTGCGTCTTAAAGGGTGTGCAGATCTTTAGAAAAAGCGGTCGAGCGGAGCAGCCCAAGAGTACGACCCCCTGCGTACGAGGCTGCTTGACAAGAAGATCGCTATATTAGAAGATTTGCATATGCTGATTGCTACCCCCCCTGGTAGCGTCAGCAGACTCCTCCATCCTCCTTTGGTGGTTTTCTTGGCGCGGGCTTCGACCCGCGCTTTTTTTTGCCCGGAATTCGCATCCCGACAAAGCCCTGCCTAACATGACGGCGATGTCCGGATCCCCGAACGCCTGATGCCCACACGTCTGAACAGTCTGCGCAATGCGGTGTTGCTGTTTGTCCTGCTGCCCCTGTTGCTGGTGGTCGGCGGCACGGTGACGCTCGGGCTGCAGGAGTTCCAGACGCAGATGGAAAATCGCATGCAGGCCGATATCGAGCTGGTTGCGCGTTCCATTCGCCTGCCTGTGGCCACCGCGATGATTGACCAGGACGTGACCACGGTGCAGCAGTCGCTGGACTCGTTGTTCCAGATCGACCAGGTGTTCGGCGTCTACGTCTACGACGCCCAGGGCGACATGGTCGCCACCAGCGGGCCGCCCAGCCCCACCATTCGCCACCCGGGCGAGGCCCAGGCGATCAGCGAGACGGGCAGCCTTGGCGCCTTCGACGAACATCAGGGGCGCGAGGTCTTCTCGTTCTTCCTGCCACTGTCGGATTCCGCCGGGCGGATCGTCGGCCTGTTGCAGGTGACGCGTGACGTCTCGCCGTTCCGGGCCTATGTGTCGCAGCTGCGCTGGCAGGGGGGCATGGTGATGCTGGCGGTCAGCGTGCTGTTCTTGCTGGTGGTCCTGATTGGTCACCATCGAGCGGTCGGGCGTCATGTGGCGCGCCTGATCGGTGCCATGCGAGATATTGGCGACGGGCAGCGGGGGCTGCGCGCCCCGGAGAAGGGACCCTGGGAACTGCGCCGTCTGGCGATCACGATGAACGGGATGCTGGAGCGCCGCGAGGCCTCAGAGGCGGCATTGCAGGCGCAGCGCGAGGAGCAGGCACGGCTCGAGGAAAAGCTGCGCCACTCGGAAAAGCTGGCTGCCATTGGTCAACTGGCGGCCGGGGTCGCGCATGAGCTGGGGACACCTCTGGGTATTATCGCCGGCCGGGCCCAGCGTGCCGCGCGGCGCTTGCCCGCGGACGACCCCGCGCACAAGGAGATGAAGGAGCTGCAGGCGGAGCTCGAGCGCGTGGAGACCATCGTCCGCCAGCTCCTGGATTTCGCGCGCCGGAATCCGTTGCAGCAGCGCCCGCTGGAGCTGCAGGGCCTGGTCCGCGAGATCGTGGCGCGCGTACAGGAACGTGGCAAAGGGCGCGAACAGGTGCGCTTTGATCTGGATGGCGGGGCGTTGACGGTGGCGGCGGACCGGTTGCGTCTGGGGCAGGCGCTGGAGAATCTGATCGACAACGCTGCGCAGGCTGCTGCCGAATGTGTGCGGGTGAGTTGGCGCTGCCAGGGCGACACGCTCGAATGTGTGATTGCGGACGATGCCCCGCGCGCGGGGCGCGGAATCTCCGATGAGCAGGCTGAGCGCCTGTTCGAGCCCTTTTTTACGACCAAGCCGACGGGCGAGGGGACCGGCCTGGGGCTGGCGGTCGCACAAGTGGCGCTGGAGGACCATGGTGGCCAGGTAAGGCTGGATCGCAACGATCCGCAGCTCACGCGTTTTGTGGTCACGCTCCCGCTCGCGTCCGGCGCCTGTCGCGACAGGCAATCGGAACCGTCCGGGGCGGAGTCGGTCCAGGACGGGCACGCAACAGGTGGAGGAGCGGAATGAGCGTGGCCCGGGGTGACGAGCTGAACAATCGCGTGCTGGTCGTCGAAGACGACCGGGGCCATCGCGAGCTCCTGGCCGAAGAGCTGGCCGAAGTGGGCTACGCGGTCACTGCGGTGGAGACGGCCGAGGAGGCCGAGCAGGTCCTGCGGCAGCAAACGGTTTCCCTGGTGGTCAGCGATCTGCGGCTGCCCGGTGCCGATGGCTTCCATGTGCTGGAGGTGGCGCGCGACACGGTGCCGGTGCCCGGGTTCATCATGCTCACGGGCTTCGGCACGATCGATCAGGCCGTGACGGCGCTGAAGGCGGGTGCGGACGACTTCCTGACCAAGCCCGTCGATCTGGAGCATCTGCGTCTGGCGGCCGAACGGGTGGCCGAGGCCCGCCGCCTTCGGGCCGAGGTACGCCAGTATCGCGAGGTCCTTGCGGGCGACGAGAGCTTTCATGGCATGCAGGGCAAGAGCCCGGCGATGCTCAAGCTGCATGACCTGATCCGTCGGATCGCCGCGGCCGATGGCAGCGTACTCATCACCGGCGAATCGGGGACGGGCAAGGAGCTGGTGGCCCGCGCGCTGCATGCGGAGAGTGCCCGCGCCGATGGCCCATTCATCGCGCTGAACTGTGCGGGCATCCCGGAGACCTTGCTGGAGTCGGAGTTGTTGGGGCATGTCGCCGGGGCGTTCAGTGGCGCCAAGGGCTCGCGGCGTGGCCTGTTTACCGAGGCCGACGGCGGCACACTGTTCCTCGACGAGATCGCCGAGATGCCGGTGGCCATGCAGAGCAAGCTGCTGCGTTTGCTGCAGGACGGGCGTGTCCGGCCGGTGGGTTCCAACGAGGAGATCGAGACGGACGTGCGCATTGTGGCCGCCACCCACCAGGATCTGCAGGAGCGTATTCGTCACGAGCAGTTCCGCGAGGACCTCTATTACCGTCTCGAGACCTTTCGTATCGAGATCCCGCCCCTGCGCGATCGCGGTGATGACATCGAGCGCCTGGCGCAGCAGTTCCTGCGCGAGCAGGCGCTGGCGCGCGGGCTGCCCGTGCGCGAACTCAGCCCGGAGGCCATGCGTGCCCTGCTGCGCTACGGCTTCCCCGGGAACGTCCGCGAACTGGCCAGCCTGATGGAACGCGCGGCGACGCTCGCATCCGGGGAGGTGATCGAGCTACGCGATCTGCCCGAGCGTGTGCGCCAGTCCGGGGCCGCTAGCGGCTCGGGTGAATCGTCCGGGAATGTCTCTGGAGCCGACCTGCCGATACCGGGCGCCGGTGATGACAGCCACTGGCCCAGCCTCGCCGAGGTGGAGCAGGCCTATCTGCATCGGGTCCTGGAGCATGTCGAGGGCAACAAGCAGCGCGCCGCGCGTATCCTGGGGATCGGCCGCAAGACGCTTTATCGCAAGCTGGGCGAGAGCGAGTCGGATTCGTGACCGGCGTTATCTGCTGCGCACCGCGCCTGGTCTCGGAAAACCTGGGGTACCAACGCGAGTGTGTACATTAATCAGTGTTTCCCGAGTGCCTCTGCTCGGCGCCTCTCCACCGTTCACGGTCGGCTCTAACGTGACCCTTTTCACCCCTCCCAGCCCCTGATGGGCCGTACTGACCCGGGTCGCCCTGACCCATGTGTCGTTTTGACCCGCATCTCATTGTGATCCAGGCCCACCTGCAGGCCCTTTGGGTATTCGTAAAGCATTGATTATTAGTTTGTTGTTCTTTTTGGGTCGTTTTTGGCACGGCTTCTGCTAATTCCTTGGGTGCAGTCAACCGAAAGCCAATCGAGCCGTTCCGTTGACTGTGCTGAAACCTTAAATGAAGGAGAGAAGCACAATGTCGACTTTTCGTAAATCTGCTCTAGCAATCGCGATGAGTTCCCTTTTTGCCCTCGGTGGTCTGAGCGCCGCCCAAGCCATGGGCGAAGGTGCCGAGGCGCCGGATGAAGAAGAGGCGCAGGAAGAACAGGGTGGTATGCCGCCCCAGATGATGGTCCAGGCGGGTGAGCCTGCCGCGCCGCCGGCCGATGATGACGACGAGGATCGTGAGGGTGGTGGCATGCCTCCGCAAATGGCCCAGGCCGGTGAGCCGGCTGCTCCGCCCGCGGATGACGACGAGGACGAGGGCAACGGCGGTATGCCTCCGCAGATGACTCAGGCTGGTGAGCCGGCTGCCCCGCCCGCGGACGATGATGATGACGACCGCGAAGGCGGTATGCCGCAGATGGCCCAGGCGGGCGGCGCTGAAGCCCCGGCTGGCGATGATGACGACGACGAAGACGACGCCCCGGATTGGTAAGGGGCTAACGGGCAAGCCGGGCAGTGTTCGTCTGCCCGGCCCCCATCTCTGAGGCAGGAGCCTCGAGTTTTTTCACCCAGAGGAAGAGGTAGACATTATGAGCTTTCGCAAGACCGCACTCGCATTTGCTTTGACTTCCATGTTCGCGATCGGTGGCGTGGCGACCGCGCAGACCGGCGACATGGGTGGTGGTGCCCAGGGTGGCGCCGAAGGTGCCCCGCCGCAGGGTGGTGCCGAAGGTGGTGCTCCGCCGCAGGGTGGCCAGCCGCCGGAAGGTGGTGCCCAGGGTGGTCAGCCGCCTGAAGGTGGCGCTCCGCCGGAAGGTGGTGCTGCTGGTGCGCCGCCCGCTCAGCAGGCCCCTGAAGTGGACCTGAGCGAAGAAGATATCGACACGTTCGTGGGTGCCTTTGTGGCCGTCCAGGAAGTGCGCGAAGACTTCGCCAACCGCCTGCAGGAAGCCGAGGATGAAACCGAGGCCCAGTCCATGCAGCAGGAAGCCCAGGACGAAATGGTCAGCGCTGTTGAAGACGCCGGCATGTCCGTCGAGGAATACAACGAAGTGGCCATGGCTCTGCAGAACGATCCCGAGTTGATGCAGGAAGTCCAGGAGCGCGCCGAAGCGGAGATGTAATCCATCCCCGCTCCGGACCCCGGGCCTCGCGCCCGGGTCCAGAAAGGGCCGGCCTTCGTGCCGGCCTTTTTATTGTTTTCTATTACGGGATATCTCATGGGTGTGATCGCGCACAGGTTCTCGTGGGGCGTGCAGATTAATCCGCGCGCCGCTTGAATCAGACGCCGGGAAGCGCTATTCTTGCGCGCTTTCTGAATCGCCCCGACATCGGAGCATCAAGACATGAGCACCATCAGCGCCAAGCCGGCTGAAGTCGAACGCGACTGGTTCCTGGTCGACGCCGCGGACAAGACCCTGGGCCGCCTCGCCACGGAAATCGCGCGTCGCCTGCGCGGGAAGCACAAGCCCGTCTACACGCCGCACGTGGACACTGGCGATTACATCGTCGTGATCAACGCGGAAAAAATTCGCGTGTCCGGCAACAAGGCCAGCGACAAAATGTACTTCCGCCATACCGGCTACCCGGGTGGTATCAAGGAAGCCAATTTCAACCAGATGATTGACCGTCATCCGGAGAAGGTGCTCGAGCTCGCCGTGAAGGGCATGCTGCCGCGCAACCCGCTGGGCCGCGCCATGTTCAAGAAGCTCAAGGTGTACTCCGGTACCGAGCATCGCCACACCGCGCAGCAGCCGCAGCCGCTCGACATCTGACGGCTAAACAGCAAGGGAAATCGATCCGTATGGCTACCAATCAATACTACGGCACTGGCCGTCGCAAGACCTCCTCGGCCCGCGTGTTCCTGCGCCCGGGTACGGGCAACATCACGGTCAACGACAAGCCGCTGGACGAGTTCTTCGGCCGTCAGACCTCGCGCATGGTCGTGCGTCAGCCGCTGGAGGCCACCGAGTCCACCGAGAACTTCGACGTGATCGCGACCGTGGAAGGCGGAGGCGGCAACGGCCAGGCCGGGGCCATTCGTCTGGGCATCGCTCGTGCGCTGGTGCAGTACAACGAAGAGATGCGCCCGTCGCTGCGTCGTGGGGGTCATCTGACCCGTGACGCCCGCGAGGTCGAGCGCAAGAAGGTCGGCCTTCGCAAGGCTCGCCGCGCGACCCAGTACTCGAAGCGCTAAACCGCGCTCGAGTGCCGGCGCGTACGGCACCCGGTTTACTGGGGGATCGTCTAGCGGTAGGACTACGGACTCTGACTCCGTCAACCCAGGTTCGAATCCTGGTCCCCCAGCCATCCATAGAGAAGGGCCCCCTCGCGGGGCCCTTTTCTATGGATATTTGAGCGAGTCCGGGGTTCGAACCTGGAAGGTTCGGCGCAGCGAAGCGGAGCACTGCACGCGCGCTGCGCGTGCAGCCCCGAAGGGGTGAGGCGGCGTAGCCGCCGAATCATCCTGGTCCCCCAGCCATCCCCGCCTGGAGCCGCTATCGGCCCTTGCGGGTCGAGCATGGCGATGCGGCGATCTCTGCCGCTGGCTTTCCCTCCCCGCGTCCCAAACTCGCTACACTCCCCTGATCGGCGCCCCGCCACCCGCATCCAGCGGGAATTCTTGCGGCCCCTCTGCGTCGAACCCTTCAGGAATGGCGCGAACGTCGACTCGATGTGCGCCAGACAAAACCAAAAAAACAGGAGAGGAGAGAGTCCATGTCGGTACCTGACAACCCCTACGAGCCGGTCAGCGTCGATACCACCGCCCACGAGGTCGAGGGCGCGGATACCTGGTACATGATCGGGATATCCGGAATCCCGGACCCGGACAACGAGGGGCATACCTCGAACGCCGGCTTTGTGGTGACGGACGAGGGTGTGGTGGTCTACGACGCCCTGGGGACGCCGCCGCTCGGGTTCGAGATGATCCGGCGGATCAAGGAGGTAACGGATCAGCCGATCAAGTACGTGATTGCCGGGCATTACCACGCGGATCACATCTATGGCCTGCAGGCCTTCGCCGATCACACGGACGCGAAGATCATCGGCCAGTCGCGCGCGCAGGACTATCTTGACAGCCCCGGGGCCTCCGCACGGCTCGAGCAGCGCCGAGGTGTGCTGGCTCCCTGGGTCGACGAGGACACCCAGATCATCCCGCCGGACGAGTTCTTCGATGACGAGTACGTGATCAAGCTGGGCGGCAAGACGTTTCGTTGCGTGCACGCAGGCCCGGCCCATTCGCCGGATGACATCATCATGGTGGTGGAGGAGACCGGCGTGGTCTTTGCCGGCGATATCGTGTTCGACGGCCGCATCCCGTTCATGGGTGATGACGCGCTGGACTCGGAAAACTGGGTCAAACGTCTGGAAGAACTGATGGAGATGGACCTGAAGTTCCTGGTCCCGGGGCATGGCGACGCCACCGACGAGGCAGCTCGCGCGGTGAAGTTCACCCGTGACTATATCGCGTATCTGCGTGAACACATGGGCGCGGCAGTCGAGAATATGGATTCCTTCGACGAGGCCTATGCGGCGATGGACTGGTCCGACTATGAGGACCTGCCGGCCTTCGAGCAGACCAATCGCAGCAACGCCAATGCCGTTTATCTGGAGATGGAAGAAAAACTCTTCTGATCTCGATCACTCGCGGTATGCCGGGCCGTCGAGCCCGGCAAAGGAGCATCCGCATGACGCTGCATATTGACCCCGGCCTGCTGACGGCCATCCTCTCGCTGGGTGCGGGCATCCTGATTCTGGTTTGGCCCCGGCTGCTGAACTATATCGTGGCGATCTACCTGATCGTAATCGGTGCGGTGGGGCTGCTGACCTACCTGTAACGCCGGGTAACCAGAAGCCGGGTACCGAACGGCGCGGGGATCGGCAGGTACTTTGGTGCCCAAAAGCATGGACGAAGAGTGCGACTTCGTGCGCATCCCGCACGGAGCCGTTACTCTTTGCGCTCATTCTGATCGGGGGGCCAAGCCTCAATGACCGCCGAACGCGTTCGAGAAATACCCTATAACTACACTTCATTCTCCGACCGCGAAATTGTCATCCGCTTCCTGGGTTCCGATACCTGGGACCTCCTCAACGAACTGCGTGGGGAACGCCAGACGGGTGTCTCTGCGCGCATGCTGTTCGAGGTGCTCGGCGACATGTGGGTGGTCGCCCGCAACCCGTATATCCAGGACGACCTGCTGGACGACAAGAAGCGCCGCAAGTCGCTGATCGATGCGATGCAGCATCGCCTGGACCAGATTCGCAAGCGTGCTGACGGCAACGAGAAGGCGCTGACGCTGGCGCGCCGTGCCCAGGCCGCGGTCACGGCCTTTTCCGACGAGTTCCAGCAGACGCTGGAGCTGCGCGAGCGTGTGCGCAAACGCCTGAAGGGCCTGACGCACAGGGACAACATCCAGTTCGGTGGCCTGGCCCGCGTCTCCCACGTCACCGACGCCACCGACTGGCGCGTGGAACTGCCGTTCGTCGTGCTGACGCCGGATTCCGAGGACGAAATGGGGCCGCTGGTCGCCGCCTGTATCGAACTCGGCCTGACCGTGATCCCGCGTGGTGGTGGTACCGGCTATACCGGCAGTGCGGTGCCGCTGTCCAAGCGTTCCGCCGTGATCAATACCGAAAAGCTCGAAGGGATCGGTCCGGTCGAGCGACGTCCGCTCCCGGGTGTCGATCAGGACGTGGCTGTCGTGCGTGTGGAGGCCGGCGTGGTGACCAAGCGCGTCTCCGAGCTGGCCGCCGAGAATGGACTCGTGTTCGCGGTGGATCCCACTTCGCAGGACGCCTCCACCATCGGCGGCAACGTCGCCATGAACGCGGGGGGCAAGAAGGCCGTGCTCTGGGGGACCGCGCTGGACAACCTCGCCTCCTGGACGATGGTCACCCCCGAGGCCGACTGGATGCGGGTCGAGCGCCTGGACCACAACCTCGGCAAGATCCATGATGCCGAGACCGTGCGCTTTCGCATTACACGTTTTGGCCCCGACGGTCGCACCCCCAAGGGCGAACCCGAGACGCTGGAGATGCCGGGTGCACGCTTCCGCAAGCTCGGTCTGGGCAAGGACGTGACCGACAAGACCCTGATGGGCGTGCCGGGCATCCAGAAAGAGGGCTGTGACGGCCTGATTACCTCGGCCGAGTTCATCCTGCACCGGATGCCGGACAACATCCGCACCGTGTGCCTGGAGTTCTACGGTACCGATCTGCATCAGGCGGTTCCGGCGATCGTCGAGATCAAGGATGCGGTGGATGCCGAGGACGACGTCCTGCTGGCGGGTCTGGAGCACCTGGACGAGCGCTATGTGCGCGCCGTCAAGTACACCCCCAAGGGCGCCCGTGGCGAGCAGCCGAAGATGGTGCTGATCGCCGACATCGTCTCCGACAACGAGGATGCCCTGGGCAAGCTCGCCGCCAAGATGGTGCGCGCGGCCAACGCCCGCAACGGCGAGGGCTTCATCGCCGTGAGCCCGGAGGCACGCAAGCGTTTCTGGGCCGATCGCGCGCGCACTGCCGCGATCGCGCACCACACCAACGCGTTCAAGATCAACGAGGACGTGGTGATCCCGCTGGAGCGGCTCGCCGAGTACACCGAGGGGATCGAGACCCTGAACGTGCGCGAATCGCTGAAGAACAAGCTGGCGATGATCGACGAGGTGCTGGAGTGCATGCGCGGCGACCACCCCGAGCTGCGCGAGCTACTGGAGGACACCGGTGGCGAAGGGCAGCAGTGGTTCGAGGCCAAGCGCGAACGCGCGGTCGAGAAGCTCGAGGCGGTGCAAAAGCGCTGGAAGGCGATCGCGGACAACTACTTTACGCTGGCCTCCGAGTGCGACGAGCTGCTGGACGAACCCGCCCGCGCCGATCGCCGTGACCACGACAAGCTGATCAACCTGCTACTGCGACGCAGCCTGCGCATCTCCTATCGTGCGGAGGTGGAGCGCCCGCTGTTCGAGATCTTCGACGGTCACCAGATGGAGTCGGTGCGCAAGCGCCTGGGCGCGATCCACGACCGCGTGCTGACCAGCCGGTTGTTCATCGCCCTGCACATGCACGCCGGGGATGGCAACGTGCACACCAACATCCCGGTCAACTCCAACGACTACCAGATGATGCACCAGGCCGAGCGTCTGGTGGATGACGTGATGCGCCTGGCGCGCGAGCTGAATGGCGTGATCTCCGGCGAGCACGGGATCGGGCTGACCAAAATGCAGTATCTCGAGCCCGAACGCATCGAGTCGTTCGCGAAGTACAAAAAGCAGGTCGACCCCAATGGCGTGTTCAACGCCGGCAAGCTGCTCGAGGGCTCCGGGCTGTCCAACGCCTATACGCCGTCCCTGCGCCTGGTGAAGCAGGAGGCACTGATCCTGGAGCAGAGCGAGCTGGGCGATCTCAACGACGAGATCAAGGACTGCCTGCGCTGCGGCAAGTGCAAGCCGGAGTGCAACACGCATGTCCCGCGCGCGAACCTGCTCTACTCGCCGCGCAACAAGATCCTGGCCACCGGGCTGATCGTCGAGGCCTTCCTCTACGAGGAGCAGACCCGGCGCGGGCTGTCGCTGCACCACTTCGACGAGATGAACGATGTGGCCGACCACTGCACGATCTGCCACAAGTGCCTGAATCCGTGCCCGGTCGACATCGACTTCGGCGACGTGACCATGCACATGCGCTCGATCCTGAAGAAGAAGGGCAAGCGCAAGGCCACGCCGGCGACGATGATGTCCATGGCCTTCCTGAACACCAAGGATCCGTCCAAGATCAAGGGCATCCGCAAGGGGGCGATCCAGATGGGCTATGCCGCCCAGCGCCTCGGCCACTACGCGTTCAAGAAGCTCAACCTGACCGGCGAGGGCAAGCGCCCGCGCTCGACCACCGGCAAGGCCCCGATGCACGAACAGGTCGTGCACTTCGTGAAAAAGCCGATGCCGGCCGGTCTGCCGAGCCAGACCACCCGCCAGATGCTCGGGCTCGAGGATTCGCGCTATGTGCCAATCCTGCGCGACCCGGTGAAGACCGATCTCGACTCGGACGCGGTGTTCTATTTCCCCGGCTGTGGCTCCGAGCGCCTGTTCAGTCAGGTCGGGCTGGCGACCCTGGCCATGCTCTATGACGTCGGGGCGCAGACGGTGCTGCCGCCGGGCTACCTGTGTTGCGGCTATCCGCAGAACTCCAATGGCGACTTCGACAAGGGCTCGCAGATCACCACCGAAAACCGGGTGCTGTTCCACCGCGTGGCGACCACGCTGAACTACCTGGACATCAAGACCGTGGTGGTCTCCTGCGGCACCTGCATGGATCAGCTGCTCAAATACGAGTTCGAGCGCATCTTCCCGGGCTGCCGACTGCTCGACATCCACGAGTACCTGATGGAGAAGGGCGTGAAGCTGGAGGGGCTCAACGGGGTGCAGTACATGTACCACGACCCCTGCCACTCGCCGATGAAGTCGCACAAGCCGACCGATGTGGCCGCCAAGCTGCTGGGGCAGGAGGTGCTGCAGTCCAACCGCTGCTGCGGCGAGGCGGGCACGTTCGCGGTCAGCCGTCCGGATATCGCCACGCAGGTGCGCTTCCGCAAGCAGGAAGAGCTGCACAAGGGGATTCGCCAGCTTACCGGCGAGGACAAGGCCGAAAACGGCAACGTGAAGCTGCTGACCTCCTGCCCGGCCTGCCAGCAGGGCCTGTCGCGCTACCGCGAGGACACCGGCATGGATACCGACTACATCGTGGTCGAGATGGCCAATCGCCTGATGGGCGACGGCTGGCAGAAGGACTTCATCGACCGGGCGCGCGAGGGCGGCATCGAGAAGGTTCTCCTGTAGGGGCGACGCTGCGGCGCCAGGACGGGCGGCAAGGCCCGCGCCTGGAAAGCCGCGTATGGTTGGCTACAATCGGGGCAACCGGGTACCCTGCCAAAACGTGCATCGTGCGATGTGCGTTCCGGGTCGGGACCCGGAGGGCTAAAGGGGCGATTCGTGGGCCGCAGTTCGCGGACGCCCATCGTCAACCAAGGGAGTTCGCATGATCGTTCGTTTCGCTCGCCCCCGAGTGGCCCTGGTGGCCCTGTGCCTGAGTCTGGCCGGAGCGCCCATCGTGGCCTCGGCCCAGCAACCTTTTGTGGAATTCCCTGGCCGCCCGCTCTATGAGCGCTTTGGGGTCGAGGCGGTGGATCTGTTCGACCTGCGCGGCCAGTTGTCGGGCTCCACCTTGGTCGACGTTCGCCCCCGGCTGGAATACGACATCCTGCATATCGAGGGCGCTCATCACGTCGATCTCGACAGCGAAGACTTCGATCAGCAGATCCTGGCGCTGGAAGAGGAACATGGCAGCCCACTGGTGTTCTACTGCAACGGACGCCAGAGCTACGCCGGCTATCGCGCCGCCGCGCGCGCCAACGAGCTCGGCGTGGCTTCGGCCCAGGCCTATGACGCCGGGATGCAGGACTGGGTCGAGCGCTACCCAGGGCTGGCTCGTTTCCGTGGTGAGCCGGCCAACGAGGCCGAGGACGAACTGATCAGCGGGGACGACTTCGAGGCCCGCGTGCTGGCGGCCGACGCCTTCTCCCGGCGCGCCCGCCAGGGTGAGGATGTCGTGGTCGTGGATATCCGCAGCCGCGGCGAACGCGACGAGATCTCGCTGTTTGGTGGCCGCGAGGTCGGCGCGCCCTTGTCGGACATCAGCGCCCTGGACCGTATCGTGGACCAGGCCCGGCGCAACGAGCAGACCCTGCTGATCTTCGACCAGTACGGGCAGCAGGCTCGCTGGCTGCAGTACCACCTGGAAGAACGCGGGGTGGATGACTACTACTTCCTGGAAGGCGGCCTGCAGCGCTTCTACGACGAGGTCATGGCGCGCTAGCGACTGTGGCCGAGAGCCGCTTTGCATGGCTCTCACAAACAAAAAGGCCGGGGACATCCCCGGCCTTTTTGTTGCGTGGCTAACGCCGAAACAGTGCGAGAATAATCGAGATCACCACGCTTACGATGATCATCGTCGTGATCGGGAAATAGAAGCGGGCATTTTCGCGTTCGATCACGATGTCGCCCGGCAGACGACCCCAGGGGACCTTGCCCAGCCAGGGCCACAGCAGGCCGATCAGAACGATCAGCCCGCCGATGACGATCAGCCACTTGCCGGTTTCGCTCACTAGGCGGTCATTTCCTCGACGCCAGAGGGCGAGCCGACCAGCATCACGTCCGCCGGGCGGCGGGCGAACAGCCCGTTGGTGACCACGCCGGCGATGTGGTCCAGCTCGGACTCCAGTTCCACCGGGTTCATGATGCGCAGGTTGTGCACATCCAGGATGACGTTGCCGTTATCGGTCTTGAAGCCCTCGCGCAGCTCCGGATTGCCGCCCAGCTTCGAAAGCGCACGGGCCACGTGGCTGCGGGCCATCGGGATGACCTCGACCGGCAGCGGGAATGCACCGAGGTAGTCCACGACCTTCGTCTCGTCGACGACGCAGACGAAGGTCTTCGAGGCCGCCGCGACGATCTTCTCGCGGGTCAGCGCGCCGCCCCCACCCTTGGTCAGGTGCAGGTGGCGGGTCGCCTCGTCGGCGCCGTCGACATAGATGGGCAGCGGGCCGGCGGAGTTCAGATCTAGGACCTCGATCCCGTGGCCGCGCAGACGCTCTGCACTGGCCTCGCTGGAGGCCACCGCGCCGTCGATCTTGCCCTTGATACCGGCCAGGGCATCGATGAAGTAATTCGCGGTCGAGCCGGTGCCGACCCCCACGATCCAGCCACTTTCGATGCGTGCGAGCGCGGCCTCGGCGACCGCCTTCTTCATTTCGTCCTGAGTCATTACGCTGTCTCGTCTGTGATGTCTATAACCCGCCGAGGATACCGACTGGCGCGCAAGCGAGACAAGCATGATTCGCGCCGTGCTATCGTTCCGGCCATGACAGTCCCCTACCTCGAGAAGATCCTCACGGCGCGTGTCTACGATGTCGCGCGCGAGACGCCGCTGGAGCCGATGCCGACGCTTTCGCAGCGCCTGGGTTCCAGTATCTGGCTCAAGCGCGAGGACCTGCAGCCGGTGTTCTCGTTCAAGCTGCGCGGGGCCTACAACAAGATCGCGCAGCTCACGCCCGAGCAGCGCAAGAAAGGCGTGATCGCCGCCTCCGCCGGCAACCATGCCCAGGGGGTGGCGTTGGGCGCGGCCCATCTGGGGATCAAGGCGGTGATCGTGATGCCGGTGACCACGCCGTCGATCAAGATCGACGCCGTGCGCCGCTATGGCGGCAAGGCTGTGCTGCACGGCGATTCCTTCGACGAGGCGGCCGCGCATGCGCGGACCTTGCAGGAAAAGCACGGCTATACGTTTATCCACCCGTTCGACGATCCGGACGTGATCGCCGGCCAGGGTACCGTGGCCATGGAGCTGTTGCGCCAGCACTCCGCGCCGCTGGATGCGGTGTTTGTCTGCATCGGTGGCGGAGGTCTGGCGGCGGGCATGGCCGCTTATATCAAGCGCCTGCGTCCGGAGATCAAGGTGATCGGGGTCGAGCCGGACGACGCCCCGTCCATGTACAAGGCGCTGCAGCAGAATCGTCGCGTCACGCTGAAGCAGGTCGGGATCTTTGCCGACGGCGCCGCCGTGCGTCAGGTGGGCAAGGAGACCTTTCGCCTGGTGCGCGAACTGGTCGACGAGGTCCTGCTGGTGGATACCGACTCGATCTGCGCCGCGATCAAGGACGTGTTCGACGATACCCGCGTACTGGCGGAACCGGCAGGCGCGCTGGCCGTGGCCGGGATGAAGCAGTACATCGCGCGCGAAGGGATCACGGGGGGCGACTTCGCCGCCGTGCTGAGCGGTGCCAACATCAATTTCGACCGTCTGCGCCACGTGGCCGAGCGCGCCGAGATCGGCGAGCACCGCGAGGCCCTGTTCGCGGTGACCATCCCCGAGCGCCCGGGGAGCTTTCGCCAGTTCTGCCAGGCCATCGGCAAGCGGGGCATCACGGAGTTCAACTACCGCTACGCGGACGACGAACGCGCGCACGTGTTTGCCGGCATCAAGCTGGAAGGCGGCGACAGCGAACGTCAGGCGATCCGCGAGACGCTGGAGGCGCAGGGCTACGAGGTCATGGACATGACCGAGAACGAGGTGGCCAAACTGCACCTGCGGCACATGGTCGGTGGTCATGGCGGCGAGGTCCGCAACGAACGCCTGTACCGCTTCGAGTTTCCCGAGCGCCCCGGGGCGTTGCTGAACTTCCTGACCCACATGGGCCAGACCTGGAACATCAGCCTGTTCCACTACCGCAACCACGGGGCCGCCTACGGGCGCGTGCTGGTGGGGATGCAGATCCCGGCCGAGGATCGCGCGCGCTTTCGCGATTTTCTGAAGGAAGTCGGCTACCCCTGGCACGAGGAGACGGCCAACCCGGCCTACTCGCTGTTTCTGCGCTGATTGCGTTCCCGGCTAAGGTGGCTATGGGGGCACATCCTTGTGCCGCCCGCGTCCACTAAAGCCCGAAGATCTCGGACTTCAGGTTCCACTTCGAGGCGAGGGTTTCCGTTGCGTTGAGGAATTCCTCGGCGCGGGCCGGGTGGTTCCACTGGCCGCGGGCGAGCCAGGCCAGTGCGGTGTCGCGGTCGGGGGCCAGCGAAAGGATGTGAATCAGTTCGCCGGCGTCGCTGCCGATGACCTCGCCGCCCAGCAGGGCGCCGGTGTCCATGTCGCCGATCAGGCGTACGAAGCCCTCCGGCTCGTCCTGGCCCAGCGCGCGCGGGGAGGTCTCGAACGCGGCGAAGCCGACCGCCGGCTCCAGCTCATCGTCCTCGGCGTCGTCCTCGTCCATCCCCAGGCGCGCCATCTCCACCGCGGAGTAGATCGCGATCGGCACGAAGCGCTCGTCCTGCTCGCGGGTATTGCCGTTCTGGATGTTTTCCACCGCGATGGTGGCGTCCGCCAGCGCGTGGTTCGCGGTCTGCCATTCGCTTGCGACATCGCCGATGGCGTAGATGTTGTCGACATCGGTCTGCAGGGTGGGGCGGCGCTTCACGAAGCCGCGGGCATCGATCTTCACCCCGATTTCGTCGAGGTTCAGGCCCTCGGTATGCGGGGTGCGCCCGGTGCCGAGCAGGACCCAGTCGACCTCGAAGCTGTTGCCCTCGCTGTCGGTGATGGTGACGCCGTTATCGGAGGTCTCGACCTGGTCATATCCCTTGACCCGCACCGGCTCGATGCCGTCCGCGGCCAGCTGCTCCTTCAGCGTGCCCAGCGCCTGCGGGCTGAACTTCTGGGTGGACAGCGGCTTGGAGCGCGACAGCCAGGTCACCTTCTTGCCGAGGTGATGGAAGATCCAGGCGAACTCGGTGGCGACCACGCCGGAGCCGATGATCGCGACGCGCTTGCCTGCCGGCGGCTTGTCGTCGAACAGCATGTCGGTGGTCAGTACGCGCCCGGGTTCGGTCGTGAACGGGGCCGGGACAGTAGCGGTGGCGCCGGTGGCGATAATGGTATGGCGGGCCTGGATGGTCTCGGTTCCATCCTCCGTCGCGACCTCGAGGGTCTCGGCATCGCGGAAGCGGGCAGTGCCGTGACGGTACTGGATCTTCAGGTGCTTCATGTAGCCGAGGTAGGAGTTGCGGACCTCGGTGACCACGTCCTTCTGGTGGTCCCAGGCGCGGTCCATGTCGGCCGTGAGGCTGCCGCTGATGCCGCGGCCCTCGAAGTGGCGCTGCGCGGCGACGGTGCGTGCGGTGTGGTACCAGTCCTTTTTCGGCACGCAGCCGCGGTTCAGGCAGCAGCCGCCCCAGTCGCCCTTTTCGACGATGACGACGTTGAGCCCGCGCAGGGCGCCCAGAACGGCGGCACGATAGCCCCCGGGGCCACTTCCGATGATGGCCAGGTCAAAGGTCTCGCTCATGGTGTCTACTCGGTCAGGTCAATGATCGGGTCGTGCCACTCCAGCCGGGTCAGCTTCAGTTCGAACACGCGGCCGTCGGCCTCGTAATCGAACCGTACCGGCAGGTGGCTGAGGTCCGGGGCGAACCAGGCAGAGAGTTCGATGTCACTGTCCCGGCTCTTGCGCACGACGCGCACCGTCTCGATACGCCCCATCGGGGATTCGATCGTCTCCGTATCGGCGTACTCGAAGCGATACTCGCGCAGGCGGTCGCGTTCCAGGGTCTGTACCGTTTCGCCGTCACCCTCTCCGGCGAGGTCGCCGGCCTCCAGGCGCTGCATCATGAAGTACAGCGAGCCGAGAAAGTCGAGGGTATGCGGGGGTACTTCGATATCGAATCGCTCGTTGTCTACGTGTCCGATCGCACGGTCTTCTTCCCAGTCGAAGCGCGTCTCGACCTTGCGTTCGCGGCGGGGCGTCACCTCGCGGCTGCGCGAGGTGACCAGCTGCAGTCCGACGTCGTTGGCGTTCATCAGGGCCTCGCGGCTCAGCTCGAAGCGCCCGAGGATCCGCAGGAAGCCGGATACATGGGCATCCATGGCCATGCGTGTTTGTACGTCTTCGTGGTTCAGGGTGATCCTGGCATTCAGGGTGTTGCCCATGGCCTGGGCCTCGTAGCTGGCCGTGAATGGCGGCAGGCGCGGACCCTCCTGGGGCTCATTGGCGGCAGCGGACGCCAGCAGGACCTGTCCCAGCAGGAGCAGGGCGGTCAGCAGGCTAGTCCGCGTCGCGCGGCACAGGGCTCCGTTCCTCGGGAGCTTCAACATCGGGTACTACCTCATTGGTTTCGAGCTGCAGCGGGACCGTCAGCGGGGTGTTGTCCCCGGTCACGATGCGGTCGCGCCACTGAATTTCCCCTGAACACAGGCGCCGCACGACCTCGGGATACAGCCGGTGTTCGGCGCGCTGGACGCGGGTGGCGAGGCTCTCGGGCGTGTCATCGGGCAGGACCGGCACGCGGGCCTGCATGATCACCGGGCCGCCGTCCAGTTCGGGGGTGACAAAATGCACGCTGGCGCCGTGTTCGTCCTCCCCGTCGGCCAGCGCGCGGGCATGTGTGTCCAGCCCACGGTACTTCGGCAACAGGGAGGGGTGAATGTTCAACAGCCTTCCCGTGAAGCGATCGACGAAACCGGGGGTCAGGATGCGCATGAAGCCGGCCAGGATCACGAGATCGGGCTCAAGGGCCTCGATCGCCTCGGCCAGATCTGCATCGAAGGCCTCGCGCGAGGGGTAGTCGCGGTGGTTCAGAACACGTGCGGGGATCGCGTGCTCTTCCGCGTAGGCCAGCCCCCCTGCATCGGGGCGATTGCTGATGATGCCGACGATCCGGGCCGGGATGTGGCCAGTGTTGCAGGCCTCGATCATGGCGCCCAGATTGCTGCCGCGCCCCGAGATCAGGACGACCAGGCGTGGCAGGGAATCCGGGCTGGAGGGGCCGGCGTTGCTGCTCATCGTGCGGCGTAGACCACCCCGGGGGCCGTGTCTTCGCAGTCCTCGATCGTGCCGATCGGCCAGCTCGGGATGCCCGCCCGGGCCAGTGCCGAGCTGGCGGCCTCGACACGGTCTTCGGGCAGGATCACGGTCATGCCGATCCCGCAGTTGAACGTGCGCAGCATCTCTTCAGGCGCGATGTCGCCGGCCTGTTGCAGCCAGTCGAACACGGGTGGCCATTGCCAGGCCTGCGGATCAATGCGGGCGCACAGCTGCTCCGGCAGCACCCGCGGGAGGTTTTCGGTCAGGCCGCCACCGGTGATGTGGGCCGCCGCGTGTACCGGAAACTGCTGCATCAGATCCAGCAGCGGGCGCACGTAGATCGTGGTCGGGGCCATCAGGGCATCGCCCAGTGTGGTGCCGTCGGCCCCGGGAAGCGGGGCATCCAGGGCCGCGCCGGAGTGTTCCAGGACGCGCCGGATTAGAGAATAGCCATTGGAGTGCGGGCCGCTGGCGGCCAGCCCGAGCACGACATCGCCCGCGCTGACCCGGGTGCCGTCGATCAGGGCCTCCTTTTCGGCAATGCCGACCGCGAAGCCCGCGACGTCGTAGTCCTCGCCCTGGTACATGCCCGGCATCTCGGCCGTTTCGCCCCCGATCAGGGCGCAGCCGGCCTGTTCGCAGCCGGTGGCGATACCGGTGACGACATCCGCGGCGATATCGACGTCCAGGTGTCCGGTGGCGTAGTAGTCGAGGAAGAACAGCGGCTCGGCTCCCTGCACCACGATGTCATTCACGCACATCGCCACCAGATCGATGCCGATGCTGTCATGGCGCCCCGTCTCCTGGGCCAGGCGCAGCTTGGTGCCTACGCCGTCGGTGCCGGAGACCAGCACAGGCTGCTTGTAGCGGTCCATCGGGAGCTCAAACAGGGCACCAAAGCCGCCCAGCCCGGCCATGACGCCAGGGCGCTGCGTGCGGGCGGCATGCGGTTTGATGCGTTCGACCAGCTCGGCGCCGGCCTCGATGTCGACACCTGCCTCGCGGTAGGTCAGGCCTGAACGGGTTTCGGACATGGGTACCCTGGGTGGTTGATGGCCGCATCCGGTATCCGGCGGCGCTCGCGGAATCCGGCATGGTAGCGAGGCGCCGGGGGGCGTGCAAAAAGCCGGGCGCTGCAGGTTAGGGAAACACTGATGAATGTACACGCTCGCTGCTTCGTCGCTTTTGCGTGCGAACAAGGCGCGGTGACTGCCGTGCAGTCATTCTGCACAAGGGAACCGCAACGCAGTGCGCGCGCCCGTTTTTGATAACAACGGGCGGCCGAGCCCCTGCATTGAATGGTTTGTGGGGTTGGCGCCCCAGGTTCCCCGATCCGGCGTTGCGGCCCGAATCCGTCAAGAACGGGCTGGTAGAACTGCTACCGGCTGCGCACCGCGCCTTGTCTCGGAAAACCTGGGGTACCAACGCGAGCGTTTACATGCATCAGTGTTTCCCTGGGGCGCTGTGGTATTTTGGGCGCCTGTCGAAAACGCCATTCAACCCTATGCTGCGCCTCTTTCGCCCGTCCCGCGCCCTGGCTGCGTGCCTACTCCTGTGTCTGCTGTTGGGGGTCTCTCCATTGCTGGCGGATGATGCCGTGGTGGTGAACGTCCATGCGGAGGACGAAACGACCGCGCTGGCGCAGGGCCTGGAACAGGCGCTGGTGCGCGTGGCCGGGCAGCGTTCGCCGGAGCTGAGCGAACTGGCGCAGCTCCTGTTGCTGGAACTGGACGAGGAGGGGCGTATTGAGGCCCTGCGTCGGCGGCAGGAGGTGGATAACGGCGAATATCGCCTGGAGTTCGATCGGGGCCGCCTGCGCAACGCTCTAAATGCCGCCGAGGTGCCCGTGGTGCTGGGCGCGCGCCCGCAACTGCTGGTCTGGGCGGTGTACGAGGCGGACGGGCGCCGCCACCTGCTGGGCTCCACCCAGGACGAGGCCGATGTGCTGGCCGGGATTGACGCGCTGGGGCGCGATCGCGGGATGCCTTTCGTGCTGCCACTGGGGGATCTGGAGGATCGCCGGGCCGCGCAGGCGGGGGATGTGATTGGTGGCGTGACCGAGCCGCTGCAGGAAGCGGCCGGGCGCTACGGGCCGACGGGTATCGTGGCGCTGCATGTACGCTCGGTTGGGGGTGGCGCCGAGGCGCGTGCCATTACCGTGCATGGTGGGCGCGAGTACCGTAGTGAGGGCCGCGGTGAATCTCCGGCCGCCGCGGCGCGCGCGGCGGTCGAGGATGGCCTTGACCAGGTCGTGGCACCGCTGGCCCGCGTCGCCGCCGAGCCCGAGTGGGTGAAGCTGGGCTTTGTCGGGGTCGAGGGCTTTCCCGCGTTCGAGGCGTTGCGGCGGGAGCTGGCGCAGATCGAGGCTATTGAGAGCGCAAGGCTGGATTCGCTGGGTGGTAACGCGGTGACCCTCGAGGTGCGCACGGGTTTGGCCCCGGATGACCTGGTAGACCTGCTGCACGCCAGCGGCTATGGCGCGGCGGAGGATCCGCGCGGTGACTCCGAGGCGAAGGCCTGGCTGCGCCGCGAGTGAACCCGCTGGCGCCATTCTCCGCTGCCACGCTGGCGGCCCTGGTCGGGCTGGTGGTCCTGGGCGTGGCGCTCTATCTGCTAGCGCCGATTCTTACGCCGTTTCTGATCGCGCTGCTGATCGGCTACCTGTTCAACCCCTTGGTGACGCGCCTGGCGGTACGCATGGGCGGTTCGCGCACCTTGGCCACGCTGGTGATCTTCGTGCTGGTGATGCTGGGAATGGCGGGGCTGGTGCTGGTCCTGATCCCGCTGGCCATGGCCCAGTTCGAACGCCTGATGCTGCTGTTGCCCGAGGTGATCGCCTGGTTCGACGAGCGGGTTCGTCCCTGGATCGAGCAGCAGGCGGGCGATCGCCTGCCGGCCCTGGAGCCGGCGGCACTGCAGGAACTGCTGGCCGAGCACTGGCGCGAGGCCGGCGGTCTGGCGGGCGGGTTGCTGCACTGGCTGGGCAGCTCGACCGGCGCCCTGGTCCTGGGCGTGCTCAATCTGGTGCTGATCCCGGTGGTCAGTTTCTATCTGCTGCGGGACTGGCCGCGGCTGGTCGCGGGTCTGCATGACCTGCTGCCGCGAGCCTGGCGTGACCCGGTCAGCCGTTTTGCGGTGGAATCGGACCATACCCTGGGGGCGTTCCTGCGCGGGCAGCTACTGGTAATGCTGGCGCTGGGGCTGTTCTACGCGATCACCCTGAGCGTGGCGGGCGTGCAGATGGGCCTGGCCATCGGCCTGATTGCCGGACTGGTCAGTTTCATCCCCTATGTGGGCGTGATCGTGGGCATCGTGCTGGCCACGGCGGCCGTGCTGTTCCAGGGCGATGGCTGGACGCTGTTGCTGGTGGTGCTGGTGATCTTCGCGGTGGCGCAGGTGCTGGAGTCGGTGGTGCTGACCCCGTGGCTGGTGGGGGACCGGACCGGGCTGCATCCGGTGGCGGTGATCTTTGCCGTGCTCGCCGGCGGTCAGCTGTTCGGGTTCTTCGGGGTCCTGCTTGCGTTGCCGGTGGCGGCGGTGCTCGCAGTTGCGGTGCGTCAGGCAATGGCGCGCTATCGGGACATGAACGCAGCCGGGGCCGATGTCCCGTGAGACCCGAAGGCAACAGCCCGCTGGAGCGCCAGATGCCGCTGGACCTGCGCCTGCGCGACGCCTCGCGTTTTTCCGGTTTTTGCGTGGCAGGCAATGCCCTGGCGCGGGATGCCGTGCGGGCCTTGAGCGTCGGGACCGGGATACAGGAGCCGCAGATCCTGCTGCACGGGCCGCCCGGCTCCGGCAAGACGCACCTGCTGCAGGCTGCCTGTCACCAGGGACACGAGCGCGGGGAACCGGTCAGCTACCTGCCGCTTGGCGAGGTACGTGATGCGCCACCGATGGCCGTGCTCGATGGTCTGGAGCGCTCGCGTCTGGTGGCGCTGGATGATCTGGAGGCCGTGGTGGGCCGCGGGGACTGGGACGAGGCCCTGTTCGGGCTGATCAACCGGCTGCGTGATGCCGGCTGCCGCGTGCTGCTGGCGGCCGCGGCACCGCCCGAGGGGCTACCGGTCCAGTTGCCGGATCTGGCCTCGCGCCTGGCCTGGGGCCCGGTGTTCCGCATGCAGCGGCCGGATGATGCGGCCTGCAAGGAGATCCTGGCACAGCGTGCGGCCCTGCGCGGGCTGGAGCTGCCGGAGCCGGTGGCGGATTACCTGCTGCGCCGCTGCTCGCGTGACCTGTCCACGCTGCTGGCGCTGCTGGACCGCCTGGATCTGGCTGCGCTAGCCCAGCAGCGGCGCCTGACCATCCCGTTCGTGCGCGAACAGCTGGCCCGTATGGGCTGAACCCGGGGTTGCTTGACGTTACTCGGCCGCCGCGCGGGCCCGCCGGGCGTCCAGTTTCACGAACAGCAGGCTGCCCGCGAACCAGGCGAGGCTGGCTCCGGTCATCAGGAGGCCATAGAGCCGGTCCTCCGCGGCCGCGCCGATGGTGATCCCGAGCGTGATGTAGGCGAGCGCCAGCAGGCTGGACCAGGCGTGGGTGTAGCGCCTTCCGTGCAGCATCCCGCGCAGCGGAAACAGCAGCGGCATGACCAGTACGATCAACGCCAGCCAGACCGGGACGATCTCCGGCGGGGCGATCCAGGTGGTCCAGACCAGGATTAGCAGCAGCAGTCCAAGAAAGCCGGCCAGAGCCAGGGCACGGGACAGCGCGATCATGCCGGGGCGCCAGGTGCTGCTTCGAGGCGCAAGGCGATGCGCGCGACGCGTTCCCCAAGGGCTGCTGCGATGCGCTGTTCGTCGCGCGTGACCGCCTGTTCGCCCTGGGTGCCGGCCACGTGGCTGGCGCCATAGGGCGTCCCGCCGCTGGTGGTGCTGTTCAGCTCCGGCACGGTATAGGGCACGCCGACCCACAGCATGCCCTGATGGATCAGCGGCAGGGCCATGCTGAGCAGGGTGGTCTCCTGCCCGCCATGCTGGGTGGCGGTGCTGGTGAAGACGCCGAAGGGCCGGTCTACCAGCCCGCCGCTGGCCCACAGCCCGCTGGTGCCGTCGAGGAAGTATTTCAGCGGCGCGGCCATGTTGCCGAAGCGGGTCGGCGAACCCATGACCAGCCCCGCGCATTCCTCGAGATCGCGCAGTTCGGCATAGGGTGGCCCGTCCTCGGGTACTGCCGGGCGGTCCTCGCCGATATTCGTGGAGACTGGGGGTACGGTGCGCACCCGCGCGGTGGCGCCAGCCTTTTCGACGCCGGTTGCGACCTGGCGGGCCAGCTCGGCGGTCGCCCCGTAGCGGCTGTAGTACAGCACCAGGATCTCCGGTGCCGTGCTCACGACACGATCTCCAGCACCTGTTCCGGCGGGCGCCCGATGCGGGCCGCGCCCCCGACGATCAGGATCGGTCGCTCGATCAGTTTCGGGTGCTGGACCATGGTCTGGATCAGCGCCTCGTCATCCATCTCCGCGTCTTTCAGGCCCAGCTCGCGGTACTCCGCCTCGCCGGTGCGCAGCAGGTCGCGGGGGCGGATGCCCAGCTTCTCGATCACGCCCTTCAACGTCGCGGCATCCGGTGGCGTCTTCAGATACTCCACGATCTCGGGCTCTACACCTTGCTCCCGCAGCAGGGCGAGGGTCGCGCGCGACTTGCTGCAGCGCGGGTTGTGATACAGCGTAGGGGCATCGGACATGAATCGACTCCGGAGGTCATCGATGGCAAAGGCCCATGATACCCATGCCCGCCGCTGGCATGTCAGGGGGCGTGTGCAGGGCGTGTTCTTTCGCGCCTCGACCCGCGAGCAGGCGCAGGCGCTCGGGCTGACGGGGTATGCGCGCAACCTGCCGGACGGCCGCGTGGAGGTGCTGGCGGTCGGTTCCCCGGATGCCCTGGACCGGCTGGAGACATGGCTTTGGGAGGGACCGCGCATGGCGCACGTGGAGGAACTGGATAGGGAGGTTGTGAGCCCGCCGGAGCCGTTGCCCGCAGGCTTTGATACGGGTTGAATCGGGAGCTTTTGAGACGCTTCCTTTAAAGTTGTACGGGGGTCTATAAACGCCATCGCGACGGATGCATACTGCGGGGTCATGGAATCACGCCTGGTCGATATGCAGAGTCAGTCGGAGGACACGCGGGTGGAGGTCAGCCTGCGTCCCAAGCGGCTGGACGACTACACCGGACAGCCCCGGGTGGTTGAACAACTGGGCCTGTTTATCGAGGCGGCGCGCGGGCGCGGGGAGGCCCTGGACCATACGCTGGTGGCCGGCCCCCCGGGGCTGGGCAAGACGACCCTGGCCCATATCGTGGCGAACGAACTCGGGGTGGGGCTGCGCCAGACCTCGGGCCCGGTACTGGAGCGCGCTGGCGACCTGGCCGCGATCCTGACCGCGCTGGAGCCCCAGGACGTCCTGTTCGTTGACGAGATCCACCGCCTGCCGACCGTGGTCGAGGAGATCCTGTATCCGGCGCTGGAAGACGGTCAGCTCGACATCGTGATTGGCGAGGGACCGGCGGCGCGCTCGATCAAGGTGGACTTGCCCCCGTTCACACTAGTGGGCGCGACTACGCGCGCGGGCCTGCTTTCGGCGCCGTTGCGTGACCGGTTCGGCATCGTTCAGCGACTCGATCATTACACTGTCACAGACCTCGCCCATATTGTCGGGCGCGCCGCCGGATTGCTGGGTGTCGGGATCGAGCCTGAAGGGGCGGCGGAGATCGCGCGCCGCGGGCGGGGCACGCCGCGCCTGGCGAATCGCCTGCTGCGGCGGGTTCGCGACTATGCCGAGGTCCGTGCCTCCGGCGTGATTACCGCCGAGGTCGCGGGTCAGGCGCTGGACCTGCTGGCGATCGATGCCTCGGGCCTGGATGCCCAGGACCGCCGGTTGCTGGAGGTGCTGGTCGAGAAATTCGACGGCGGGCCGGTCGGCGTGGAAAGCCTGGCGACGGCGCTGAACGAGGATCGCGGTACCCTGGAGGATGTGGTCGAGCCGTTTCTGATCCAGCAGGGGTACCTGCAGCGAACCCCGCGCGGGCGTCAGGCCACGCGGCGGACGCTGGCGATGTTCGGCCTGACCGGGTCGGTGGAACCCGACCTGCTGGCGCCGGTCGACAGCCAGGGCGGAGGCCGTCCGTGACGGAAGGCGACGCCCCGTTCGAGTGGCCGGTGCGAGTCTATTACGAAGACACTGACGCCGGCGGCGTGGTCTACCACGCGAACTACCTCAAGTTCATGGAGCGCGCGCGCACCGAGTGGTTGCGCGCGCTGGGGTTCGAGCAGGATGCATTGCGCGAGGAATACGGGATCGTTTTTGCGGTGCGCCGCTGCTGTCTGGATATGCGGCGCCCGGCGCGCTTCAACGATGCCCTGACGGTGACCTGCCGGCTGCACTCGTTGCGCCGGGCGAGCCTGGAGTTCCATCAGGGTGTGGAGCGCGACGGCGAGACCCTGGCCAGCGGCGAGGTGGGGATTGCCTGCGTCGAGGTGGCGCGCCAGGCGCCCGCCGCGATCCCCGGTCCGGTACTGGAGGCCCTGCGCCGACATCATGATCATGGGCCGGCTGACCGCGTAGCCGGAACCAAGTAACGCTGTAACGGGAGACGGACAAGTGGCAGTCGACTTTTCAATGTACCAGCTGGTGATGGAGGCGACCCTGGTGGTCCAGCTGGTGATGGTGATTCTGGTGCTCGCCTCCGTACTCTCCTGGTTGGCGATCGTCGTCAAGGCCAGGTCCCTGAATGCGGCGCACCGCGCCTGCGACGATTTCGAGGAGCGCTTCTGGTCGGGGGCCGACCTGTCCCATCTCTACGAAGGGGTGCGGCGCAAGCAGGAAATGACGGGCATGGAGCACGTCTTCTCCTCTGGGTTCAAGGAATTTCTGCGTGCGCGCCAGCATGGCATCCCGGCCGGTGAGCCCGCCCAGCGTGCCATGCGTGTGGCGATCGCGCGCGAGATTGACGAGATGGAGCGCTATCTGCAGTTCCTCGCCACGGTGGGGTCGACCAGCCCGTATATCGGCCTGTTCGGCACGGTCTGGGGCATCATGCATGCCTTCCTGGGGCTGTCTGGGGTGCAGCAGGCGACCCTGGCGATGGTCGCTCCCGGGATCGCCGAGGCCCTGATCGCGACCGCGCTGGGTCTGTTTGCCGCGATCCCGGCCGTGATCGCCTACAACCGCTTTGCGGGGGATGTCGACCGCGTGGCCGTGCGCCTGGAGAACTTCAATGACGAGTTCGTGGCCCTGCTCAACCGACAGGTACACGCCAAGTCCACGGATACGGCCTCCGAGGCCACGGCCTGACCCATGTCCGAGCAGCGCCGTAACAGCCGCCGCCTGCGGCGGCCCATGTCCCAGATCAACGTCGTGCCGTTTATCGACGTGATGCTGGTGCTTTTGATCATCTTCATGATCACCGCGCCGATGCTGCAGCAGGGCGTGGAAGTCGACCTGCCGGAGGCGGACGCCGAGGCCCTGGACCGCGACGAACAGGCGGCCGAGCCGCTGGTGGTGACCGTGGACGCCAGCGGGGCCATGAGTCTGAACCAGGGGCCGATCATTGACGAGCCGCTGGCGCCGCAGGAGATGACCGAGATCGTGCGCGAGTTCCTGGCGGAGCATCCAGGTACCCAGACCTTCGTGCGTGGCGACCGTAATGTGGACTACGGGCGTGTGATCGATGCCATGATCGCCCTGCAGCGCGCGGGCGGCGGGCGTGTCGGACTGATCACCGAGCCGCCGCGCGAAACCGGCGACTGACGTACGCTGCCGTGTTCGAGCTTGTCCGCCGCCACCCCGTCAGCTTCCTCCTCGTGCTCCTGTTGCACGGGGTGCTGTTTGCGGCGTTGATGTTCAATATCAGCCTGATATCTCCCACCTCCTCGCAGGCTGCGGTGGAGATCTCGGTGCAGGAAGACATCGAGGTGATCGACGCGGTGGCGGTGGATGCCGAGGCGTTCGATCAGGTCGAGCACCAGCGCGAGGTGGCGCAGCAGGAAGAAGTTGCCGCGCAGCTGCGCGAGGAAGAGGAGCAACGGCGCGCCGAAGAAGAGGCCCGGCGCGAGGAGGAGCGCCGCCAGGCCGAAGAGCAGCGCCGCCTGGAAGAGGAAGAACGGGCGCGGCAGCAGGCGATCGAGGAAGCCGAGCAGGCCCGCCGCGAGGCCGAAGAGGAGCGCCAGCGCGCACAGGAAGAGGCCGAGGCCGAGCGTGAACGGATCCGCGCCGAACGCGAGGCGGCGGAGCGTGAACGACAGGAGGCCGCGGAGGCCCGCGAGCGCGAAGAGGCGGAGCGGCGCGAGCGTGAAGAGGCCGAACGCCAGGCCCGCGAGGAGCAGGAGCGCCGCGAGCAGGAAGAAGCCGAGCGTCGCGCACAGGAAGAGGCCGAGCGTCGGGCCGAGCAGGAGCGCGAGCTGGAAGAGCAGCGCCGGCGCGAGGCGATGGAGCGCGAGCAGGAGCGTCTGGCGGAGGCGCGCGAACGGCGCGAGGCCGCCGAGCGCCAGGCGCAGATGGATCGCGAAGTGGATGAGTGGCGTGCCCAGGTGCAGTCGGTGGTCCAGCGGCGCTGGCGTCAGCCGTCGGATATCGACTCCTCGGACCGTGCCATTGTTCTCGTGCGTGTCAACGAGACCGGGCGTATCATCGACTTCGATATCGAAAGCTGTTCCGGCGACAGCCGGTTCTGCGACTCCGTGCGCCAGACCATGGACCGTCTGAGTTCGCTGCCACGCCCGCCGGATGCGAGCGCGGTGCGAGGCGGGGTGCGGATCCGATTTGAACCGGACTGATTCGCGGGCCATGCCCGCCTGACGAGGAGCTCATGCGACGACTGATTCACTGGATGCTGCCGGCCATGCTGCTGCTGTGGGCGGCGCAGGCACAGGCCGTACTGGAAGTCACGGTCACCGAGGGGGTTACCGGGGCGATACCGGTAGCCGTTGCGCCGTTTACCTACGAGGGCGAGGGGGAGCTCGACGAGGACATCTCCCAGATCGTCGCGGCCAATCTGGCCCGTAGCGGGCTGTTCAATGTCGAACAGGACGATCTGCCTGCGGCCCCGTCCGGACCGGCCGACTTTCTTGCCGAGCCCTGGGCCGACACCGGGGTCGAGTACCTGGTCGTGGGCAATCAGCGCCGCGATGGCGATGACGTGCTGGTGGAGTTTCACGTATTTGATGTGCTGTCCGAGGAACGCCTGGGTGGCTGGCGCATTCCCGTGCCCGGCGACATGCTTCGACGCGGGGCACATCGCATCTCGGACATCATCTACGAACAGATTACCGGTGATCCGGGGGCATTCAGTGCGCGCATCGCGTTTGTGAGTGTGGAGCGTAACGGCGACGAGCGCCGCTTTGCCCTTGAGGTCGCCGATTCCGACGGGGCCAATCCGCGCACCCTGTTTCGTTCCGCGAAGCCGATCATGTCGCCGGACTGGTCGCCGGATGGACGCGAACTGGTGTACGTCTCGTTCGAGAACCGCCGTTCCGAGGTCTATCGCCAGAATGTCGAGACCGGCAGTCGGGAACGGGTGGCCAGCTTCACGGGTATCAACAGCGCGCCCGCCTGGTCGCCCGATGGCCGCTATCTCGCGCTGAGCCTGTCACGCGATGGGGCGCCGAATATCTACCTGATGGAGCTGGAGACGGGCGAGATGCGCCAGATGACCCAGACCAGCTCGATCGAGACCGAGCCGGTCTGGTCGCCCGATGGCGAAACCCTCTACTTTACGTCCGACCGCGCAGGCGCACCGCAGATCTATGCGCTGCCGCGAGAGGGGGGCAGCCCCCGGCGTCTGACATTCGAGAGCGGCTATGCGGCCGCGGCGACGGTGTCCCCGGATGGGCGTTATCTGGTCTACGTGCACGGTGGTGATGGCGGATTTCAACTGGCCCGTCTCGATTTGAACGACCGCCGTGTGACCCGCCTCACGGATGGGCGGGATGCGGAATCGCCAAGCTTTGCCCCGAATGGCAGCATGATTATCTATGCGATGACAGATGGCGGGCGTGGCGTGCTGGGCTCGGTGAGCCAGGATGGGCAGGTCCATCAGCGTCTCGCTGCCAGGGAGGGCGAGGTCCGTGAGCCGGCCTGGTCACCCTTGAATTGATCTTCCTAATAACAACCGCTTTTCGAGGATAATGACGTGATGAGCACGATCTTTCGCTGGTTTTTTGTGGCCATGGTGATTGGGGCGCTGTCGGCGTGTGCGACGCCGACGCGTGATGCCGAGGATGCCGAACGCGAGGCCGAGCGGGCTGCGGCCGAGCAAGCGGAGCGCGAACGCGCCGAAGCCGAGGCCCGCGAGGCCGAGGCCCGCGCGCTGGGCCGCGATCGGCAGTTCGATGCCGATGCGCTGGATGATCCGGACAGCCCGCTGGCCGAGCGCCTGGTCTATTTCGAGTTCGACCGTGACGAGGTGCAGTCGCAGTACATGGATATGCTCGAGGCGCATGCGGCCTATCTGTCGCAGAACTCCGGGGCCCGCCTGCGGCTGGAGGGCCATACCGACGAGCGGGGTACTCGCGAGTACAACCTGGGGCTGGGCGAGCGCCGCGCACAGTCGGTGCGCCGTATCCTGACCCTGAACGGGGCCTCGGATGACCAGATCGAGGTCATCAGTTATGGTGAAGAAATGCCGGTCGCCTTTGAGCAGAACGAGGAGGCCTGGGCCAAGAATCGCCGGGTCGAATTGGTCTACGAATCCCGGCGCTAGACGACGGGAGGCGCCATGCGGCGTTTGACAGGTAGCAGTAACCGAAATGCCCCCCCGGGGGCATTTCTCTTTCCACGGGTGGGTGTGGCGGTCGCCGCCGGGGTGTTGGTCCTGGCGGTGGGGTCGTGGGGCCCGCTTGCCAGCGAAGCCGTCGCCCAGGACGACGTGTTCGCGACCCAGTCGCAGATCCGCGACCTCTCGCGGAGGCTGGACCGCATCGAGCGGACGCTGGACTCCAGCGCCATGCAGGAACTCCTGCGGGGTGCGGAAACCATGAACCGGGAGATGCGCGAGCTGCGGGGCGAAGTGGAGACGCTGCGCCACGAGCTGGAGCGTCTGAACGCCCGTCAGCGCGATCAGTTCCGTAACCTGGACGAGCGCGTGGCCACGTTCGAGACCGGCGCGGCCGCGCCCGCGGATACCGCTGCCCCGGCGGACGAGGTCATTGAGTTCGACCTTCCCGAGGCGGACGAGCAGGCGGCCTACCAGGAGGCCTTCGAGCAGTTGATGGCGGGTGACTACAACGCCGCGATGAGCGGCCTTGAACGCTTCATCGAGAGCTATCCCGACAGCGACTACTCCGCCAATGCCTGGTACTGGCTGGCCGAGGCCAAGTATGCCAGTGGCGACTTCGAGGCGGCCCTGGAGGATTTCGAGCATTTGCGCGAGCAGTACCCGGAGAGCGACAAGTCCGGGGATGCCCTGCTCAAGATCGGCTATGCGCATTACGAGCTGGGCAACGAGGACGAGGCCCGCGAGGCGCTGGAGGCGGTGCGCGCCGATTACGGCGGCACGACGCTGGACCGCCTGGCACGCGAGCGGTTGCGGCGGCTCAACGGGCAATGACCGAGATCCCCGTGCGTGCCCGGCGCGCACCGACCACGGGCGATTCGCATGGCCCGACCCAGGTCCGTATCACCGAGATGTTCGTTTCGCTGCAGGGCGAGGCGGCGGATTCCGGCTGGCCCACCGCATTTGTGCGGCTGACCGGGTGCCCGCTGCGTTGCCGCTGGTGCGACAGTGCTTACGCCTTCGAGGGTGGTGAGGCACGCGCGCTGGACTCGATCCTCGCGTGGGTCGGTCAGACGGGCGTCCGTCATGTCTGTGTCACGGGTGGGGAGCCACTGGCCCAGCCCGGTTGTCGCGACCTGCTGGCGCGGCTGTGTGATGCAGGCTATCGGGTGTCGTTGGAAACCAGCGGCGCCCTCGACATCGGCGGGCTCGATTCGCGCGTCACGGTCGTGATGGACTGGAAGGCGCCGGGCTCCGACGAGCAGGACCGCAACCTGGAGGCCAATATCCCTCACCTTGCTGCCGGCGATCAGCTGAAGTTCGTACTCGCCAACCGAGCGGATTTCGATTGGGCCCGCGCGGAACTCGGGCGCCTGGATCTTGCGCCCGAGGTCGAGGTCCTGTTCTCGCCGGTATTCGGCGAGCTCGCCCCGCGCGAGCTGGCCGACTGGATCGTGGCCGAACGGCTGCCCGTGCGGTTTCAGCTTCAGCTCCACAAGCTCCTGTGGGGCGATCAACCAGGTCGTTAGTCGATGTCGCAACCGGAAAAGGCGGTGGTGTTGCTCTCGGGCGGGCTGGATTCTGCAACCTGCCTGGCAATGGCGCTGGCCGACGGGCTCGACTGTCATGCCCTGTCGATCGACTATGGCCAGCGACACCGTACCGAGCTCGACGCGGCGCGCCGCGTGGCTGCCGCCCAGGGCGTGCAGGACCACCGAGTGGTCCGGGTCGACCTGACCGCGATCGGCGGCTCCGCGCTCACCGATGACGCGATCGCGGTCCCCACCGAGTCGAGCGAAGGCATCCCGGTCACCTATGTGCCCGCCCGTAATACGGTGTTCCTGTCTCTGGCGCTGGGGCTGGCCGAAACGCTTGATGCCCGGCTGCTCTATGTCGGTGCGAATGCGGTCGACTACTCCGGGTACCCGGATTGTCGCCCGGCCTTTATCGACGCCTTCCGCGACCTTGCGCAGGTCGCTACCCGTGCCGGGGTGGAGGGCGTACGCTGGGAGGTGCGTGCACCCTTGATGCACATGAGCAAGGCCGAGATCATCCGTGCCGGCGCGCGCCTGGGGGTCGATTACGCCCAGACGGTGAGTTGCTATCAGGCCGACCGGGACGGGCGGGCCTGTGGGCGCTGCGACAGCTGCCGTATCCGTCGCGAGGGTTTTGCGGCCGCTGGTGTCCCCGACCCGACTCTCTACCGGACGGCCTGACGGCGGACGGTTCGCCCTCGTCAGACAGCCCCGGGTCCGGAATGAATTGGGGGTCGATCTCGTCTTGAGTCCGATGTATGCTGCGCACCCCATGGGTGCAGGCGTGCCCGACAACCGATCAGTGAGAGGATACGTTGATGGAATTCTCCAGCTTTTCAACCGCCGCAATGATGTTCCTGGGCGGCACGTTCGTCCTCGCCTTCATCATGGGTGCGGTCGCGAACAAGACCAACTTCTGCACCATGGGAGCCGTCTCCGACTGGGTGAACATGGGTGATACCGGGCGCATGCGCTCCTGGCTGCTGGCGATTGCCGTGGCGATGCTGGGTGTGGCGGCGCTCGAATTCTTCGGGGTGCTGAGCGCCGAGGGTTCCTTCCCTCCCTACCGCGGCGAAAACTTCAACTGGCTCGGGCACGTGCTGGGCGGCTTCCTGTTCGGCATCGGCATGACCTATGCGTCCGGCTGCGGTAACAAGACGCTGGTGCGCGTGGGTGGCGGCAACATCAAGTCCGTGATGGTGATGATCATCATCGGTGTGATCGCCTTCTGGCTGACCAGCCGCGCCACTGTCTTCGGCACCGGCCAGACGCTGTTCCAGCTGCTGTTTGGCTGGATGGACGCGGTGTCCATCCAGATGGAAGGCGGCCAGGATCTTGGCTCCATTATCGCTGGCGAAAATGCCCTGGGCGCCCGCCTGGTGATGGGTCTGGTGATCGGCGTGCTACTACTCGCCCTGATCTTCAAGGCCGCGGACTTCCGCAAGAGCTTCGACAACATCCTGGGTGGTCTGGTGATCGGCCTGGTGGTGATCGGGGCCTGGTGGCTGACCAGCAACATCCAGATCGACGACGGCATGGGCGGCGTGTACAGCGCCCAGGAATACATCCAGGAATGGGATTTCGTCGCCGATGACGACGATGGCGAGCGTCCGGCGCTGTCCGGTCCCTGGGCCAACCAGTCGTTTACCTTTATCAACCCGATGGGCCAGAGCGTGGGCTACGTGTCCAGCGGCTTTGACCGCACCATGCTGTACTTCGGTGTGCTGGCGCTGGCCGGCGTGATCCTGGGTTCGTTCTTCTGGGCTCTGGTGTCGCGCAGCTTCCGAATCGAGTGGTTCTCGTCCTTCCGTGACTTCGTCAACCACTTCATCGGCGGCATCCTGATGGGTGTCGGCGGCATCCTGGCGCTGGGTTGCACCATCGGTCAGGCGGTCACCGGGATTTCCACGCTGGCGCTGGGTGGCTTCTTTACCTTTGCGTTCATCGTGTTCGGGTCCGCGCTGACCATGAAGATCCAGTACTACAAGATGGTCTATGAAGACGAGGCGACCTTCGGCAAGGCCCTGGTCACCTCGCTGGTGGACATGAAGCTGCTGCCGGGCGGCATGCGCAAGCTCGAGGCCATCTGATCGCCGGCCGCCGGGGGAGCCTTGCGTTTTCCCCGGCGGGCCGTAAACTACGCGGCGCGGTGATTCAGGTGCTGCCGCGTAATGACAAGGCCGGCGGACCCCTGCGGGGGTGCCATGCGGGCCTCAGACATGGGTCGTTAGCTCAGTTGGTAGAGCAGTTGGCTTTTAACCAATTGGTCGTAGGTTCGAATCCTACACGACCCACCATTATTCCCGGCCGCGTGCGAGCGCGGCCGGCACAAGGGCCCGCCTACGCGGGCTTTTTGTGTTTATGGGGCGCGAACAGGCTAGAATGCGCGCCTTTATCGAACCATTGAATGCACACGCGAAAGTGGCGGAACTGGTAGACGCGCTGGGTTTAGGTCCCAGTGGGGTAAAACCCGTGAGAGTTCGAGTCTCTCCTTTCGCACCAATGTCCCGTGAACGCCCAGGCAGGCAGCCGGCGAGTGCTGCGGTCGGCAGGGATGACCGATTTTTGAACTATTGCGAGGCCCTTCATGCAAGTTTCCGTTGAAGCCACCGGCAACCTGGAACGCAAGATGACCATCCAGGTCCCCCCCGAGCGCGTCGAGACCGAAGTCGACAACCGTCTGAAATCGCTGGCCAAGCGCGTCCGGCTCGACGGCTTTCGCCCGGGCAAGGTCCCGCTGAAGGTCGTGCGCCAGCGTTACGGCGCCGGGGTCTATCAGGAGGTGCTGAGCGAAGTCCTGCAGGAGAGTTACCGCGAGGCCGTGCAGCAGGAAGGGCTGGAGCCTGCGGGGAACCCGAGTATCGAGCCGCAGAGTGTGGAAAGCGGGCAGCCGATCGAGTTCGTTGCGAGCTTTCAGGTCTTTCCCGAGGTCGAGGTGGCCGATTTCTCCGATGCCGAGATCGAACGCCCGGTGGCCGAGATTGGCGACGAGGACATCGATCGCGTGATCGACTCCCTGCGCGAGCAGAACAAGGAATGGGCGGAGGTCAAGCGCAAGGCGAAGAAGGGCGATCGCATTACGCTGGACTTCGTCGGCAGCATCGATGGCGAGGAGTTCGAGGGTGGTAAGGCCGAAGACTTCCAGGTGGAAGTGGGTGCCGGCCGTCTGATCGAAGACTTCGAGAAGCAGCTCAAGGGCGTGAAGACCGGCGAAGAGCCGACCATCGACGTCACCTTCCCCGATGACTACCCGGCCGAGAACCTGAAGGGCAAGACCGCGCAGTTCGCCCTGACCATCAAGAAGGTCGAGGGGCCCAAGCTACCTGAGGTGGACGAAGAGTTCGCGAAGAAATTCGGCATCGAAGACGGCTCGGTCGAGAAACTTCGCGCCGACGTGCGGTCCAATATGGAGCGCGAGTTGAACCAGGCGCTGAAAGGCAAGGTCAAGAATCAGGTCATGGAGCTGATTATCGAGCGCCATGGGTTCGACCTGCCGGATGCCCTGGTGAAGTCCGAGATCAATCGCCTGCGCGAGGAGGCCGAGAAGCGCTTCGGTGGTGCCCAGCAGACCCAGCCGCTCCCCGACAGTCTGTTCGAGGAGGAGGCCAAGCGCCGCGTGCGCCTGGGTCTGTCCCTGCGCGCCATTATCGACCAGAAGGGGTTCGAGGTGGACGCGGAGCGGGTCGAGCGTGACCTGGAAGACATGGCGGCCACCTACGAGGACCCGGAAGAGGTCAAGCAGTACTACCGCTCCAACCCGCAGGCGAAGAGCAACCTGGAGTCGCTGGTGCTCGAGGACCAGGTGGTCGACTGGATCGTCGATCAGGCCAAGGTCACCGAGAAAAAGACCAGCTTCCAGGACGTCATGAATCCGAATAAGGAGTCGACTGAATGAGCCACGACATGGCCGGTCAGGGGGCGCAGCATGCCCAGGGACTGAATCTGGTCCCGATGGTGGTCGAGCAGACCGCCCGCGGCGAGCGCGCCTATGACATCTACTCCCGGTTGCTGAAGGACCGGGTCATCTTCTGTGTGGGTCCGGTCGAGGACTACATGGCCAACGTGATCGTGGCCCAGCTGCTGTTCCTCGAATCGGAAAACCCGGACAAGGAGATCAGCCTGTACATCAACTCCCCGGGCGGGGCCGTGACCGCGGGCATGGCGATCTACGACACCATGCAGTTCATCAAGCCCCAGGTGAGCACCCTGTGTGTCGGCCAGGCCGCGAGCATGGGCGCGGTGCTGTTGGCCGGTGGTGCCCCGGGCAAGCGTTACTCCCTGCCGCACTCGCGGGTCATGATCCACCAGCCGCTGGGCGGGTTCCAGGGGCAGGCATCGGATATCGACATCCACGCCCGCGAGATCCTGAAGATCCGCGAGGAGCTCAACCGCGTGCTGGCCCACCACACCGGGCAGACCGTGGAGCAGGTGGAGCAGGACACGGATCGTGACCGTTTCATGACCGCAGTGGAGGCTAAGGACTACGGCCTGGTGGACAACGTCCTCTCCAGCCGCGGCGCGCCGGACACCGGCGACAAGGAAGCCGGCAAGAAGGACAAGTCCTGATCGAAGCCAGGCTGGGTGCGAGCGGGATATACCGGACTCGCGCCCGGTCCGTTTGCAACGTGGCTGCAAACGGGGCATGTTCTGAGAAACCCTGATAGCGCAACCGAGGCATACGGATGAGCGACGACAAGACCCCCTCCGCCGACGGCAAGCTTCTGTACTGCTCTTTCTGCGGGAAGAGTCAGCACGAAGTGCGCAAGCTGATCGCGGGTCCCTCCGTGTTTATCTGCGACGAGTGTGTCGAGCTTTGCAACGACATCATTCGCGAGGAGATGCAGGAGGCGGGGCATACCGAGCGCGATTCGCTGCCCAAGCCGCGCGAGATCCGCGAGATCCTCGACGACTACGTGATCGGGCAGAACTCCGCGAAGAAGATCCTCTCGGTCGCGGTGTACAACCACTACAAGCGCCTCGAGGCCCGAGCCGGCAAGGACGACGTCGAGTTGTCCAAGTCCAACATCATGCTGATCGGCCCGACCGGTTCCGGCAAGACGCTGCTGGCCGAGACGCTGGCGCGGGTGCTCAACGTCCCGTTCACCATCGCCGACGCGACCACGCTGACCGAGGCCGGTTACGTGGGCGAGGACGTCGAGAACATCATCCAGAAGCTGCTGCAGAAGTGCGACTACGATGTGGAGAAGGCCGAAAACGGCATCGTCTACATCGACGAGATCGACAAGGTCTCGCGCAAATCGGACAATCCCTCGATCACCCGCGATGTCTCGGGCGAGGGTGTGCAGCAGGCCCTGCTGAAGCTGATCGAGGGCACCACGGCCTCCGTGCCGCCGCAGGGCGGGCGCAAGCATCCACAGCAGGAGTTCCTGCAGGTCGATACCCGCAACATCCTGTTCATCTGCGGCGGTGCCTTCTCCGGCCTGGAGAAAATCATCCAGCAGCGCGCGGAGAAGGGTGGTATCGGTTTCTCTGCCGAGGTCAGCTCCAAGGACGAGAGCAAGAGCGGCGGCCAGTGGCTGAAACAGCTGGAGGCCGACGACCTGGTGCGCTATGGCCTGATCCCCGAGTTCGTCGGTCGTCTGCCGGTGCAGGCGACGCTGGACGAACTGGACGAGGATGCGCTGATCACCATCCTGACCCAGCCGAAGAACGCGCTGGTCAAGCAATACGCCCGTCTGTTCGATATGGAAGGCGTGGAGCTCGAGTTCCGGGACGATGCCCTGGCCGCGATCGCCCACAAGGCGATGGAGCGCAAGACCGGCGCCCGGGGCCTGCGCACCATCATGGAGAACATCCTGCTCGACACCATGTACGAGCTGCCCTCGATGGAGGGCGTCAGCAAGGTGGTGATCGACGAAGCCGTGATCCGCGGAGACGCCGAGCCCTACCTCATCTACGAGAACGCATCGTTCTCCAAGCAGGCCGCTGCCGATTCCTGAAGCTTCGCGGTCATGCACAGGGGGCGGGCATGGGGCTGGCCCCGGCTTGAAAAACGGTCAGGGCGCCCCCATCTCTCCCGTACATTCGTCAAGCCCTGAGGGGGCCACATGACCGACCAACACTCCTCCCAGAACGAGGTGGATTCCCCCGTGAAGCGCGTCGCGGTCCTGCCGCTGCGCGATGTCGTGGTGTATCCGCACATGGTCATCCCGCTGTTTGTGGGTCGCGAGAAGTCGATCCGCGCGCTGGATTCCGCCATGGCCCAGAACAAGCAGGTCCTGCTGGTGGCGCAGAAGAGCGCCGAGGTGGACGAGCCCGAGGCCGGCGATCTGCACGAGATCGGTACCCTCGGCAACATCCTGCAATTGCTGCGCCTGCCCGATGGCACGATCAAGGTGCTGGTCGAGGGCGCCCAGCGCGCGCGCGTGATGGATGTCTCCACGACCGGCAATGCCGAGAAGGAAGAGGACTACTTCACCGCCGATATCCGCATGATCGAGGAGGAGTACGACACCGAGGAGAAGGAACTCGAGGTCCTCGGCCGCTCCGCGCTCAATCAGTTCGAGCAGTACATCAAGCTGAACAAGAAGGTCCCGCCGGAGATCCTGACCTCGCTGGCCGGGATCGACGACACCTCGCGTCTGGCTGACACCATTGCTGCGCACATGTCGCTGAAGCTCGAGGAGAAGCAGCAGGTCCTCGAGATCGCCAACGTGCGTGCGCGTCTGGAGCACCTGGTCGCCAAGATCGAGGGCGAGATGGACGTGCTGCAGATCGAGAAGAAGATCCGCGGCCGCGTGAAGCAGCAGATGGAGAAGTCCCAGCGCGAGTACTACCTGAATGAGCAGATGAAGGCCATTCAGAAGGAGCTGGGCGATCTCGAGGATGCGCCAAACGAACAGGAAGACCTGGCCGAGAAGATCGAGCAGGCCGGCATGCCGGCGGAGGCCAAGAAGAAGGCCACCGCCGAGCTGAACAAGCTGAAGATGATGTCGCCGATGTCGGCCGAGGCCACCGTCGTGCGCAGCTACATCGACTGGCTGGTCAATGTCCCGTGGAAGAAGAAGACCCGGGTCAGCAAGGACTTGGCCCGTGCCGAGAAGATCCTCAACGAGGACCACTACGGCCTGGAAGAGGTCAAGGAGCGCATCCTTGAATACCTCGCCGTGCAGTCGCGTGTGCGCAAGCTGAAGGGCCCGATCCTCTGCCTGGTCGGTCCCCCGGGGGTCGGCAAGACCTCGCTGGGCCAGTCCATCGCGCGCGCAACCAACCGCAAGTTCTCGCGCATGGCCCTTGGCGGTGTCCGTGACGAAGCCGAGATCCGCGGTCACCGCCGGACCTATATCGGCTCCCTCCCGGGCAAGATTGTCCAGAACCTGTCCAAGGTCGGGGTGCGCAACCCGCTGTTTTTGCTCGACGAGATCGACAAGATGGCGATGGATTTCCGCGGCGATCCGGCCTCGGCGATGCTCGAGGTCCTGGACCCGGAGCAGAACCATACCTTCAGCGACCACTACCTGGAGGTCGATTACGACCTCTCCGACGTGATGTTCGTGGCCACGGCCAATTCGATGAACATCCCCGGTCCGCTGCTGGATCGTATGGAGGTCATCCGCCTGTCCGGCTACACCGAGGACGAGAAGGTCAACATCGCCCATACCTACCTGGTACCGAAGCAGATCAAGACCAACGGCCTGAAGCCGGACGAGATCAATATCTCCGATGCCGCGGTGCGCGACGTCGTGCGCTACTACACCCGCGAGGCGGGTGTACGCGCCCTGGAGCGCGAGATCGCCAAGATCTGCCGCAAGGTGGTCAAGCAGCGTCTCCTGGCCAAGGGCAAGGAGCGTGACCGCACCACGTCGGTCACCCCGAAGACCCTGGACAAGTACCTGGGTGTGCGGCGCTTCCGCTTCGGCCTGGCCGAGGAGAACGATCAGATCGGCCAGGTGACTGGCCTGGCGTGGACCGAGGTCGGTGGCGAACTGTTGACCATCGAGGCGACGGTCGTCCCGGGCAAGGGCAAGACCCAGCAGACCGGCAAGCTCGGCGACGTGATGCAGGAGTCGATCCATGCGGCCCTGACCGTCGTGCGCTCGCGTGCCGAGTCCCTGGGGGTCGAGGAGAACTTTCACGAGAAGAAAGACCTGCACATCCATGTCCCCGAGGGCGCCACGCCCAAGGACGGCCCCTCGGCCGGTATCGCGATGTGCACGGCCATCGTCTCGGCGCTGACCGGCATCCCGGTACGTGCCGACGTGGCGATGACCGGCGAGATCACCCTGCGGGGTCAGGTGCTGCCGATCGGCGGGCTCAAGGAGAAGCTGCTGGCGGCCCATCGTGGCGGGATCCGCACGGTGCTGATCCCCGAGGAGAACGAAAAGGACCTGGTGGACATCCCGAAGAACATCAAGAACAAGCTCGATATCCGCCCGGTACGCTGGATCGACGAGGTGTTCGAGGTGGCGCTCACGCACCTGCCGGAGGCCAAGGGCGGCGAGACACCGGCCAAGGTCGAGGAGGCTGTGAAGCCGGCCAAGGAATCGGGCCGACGCCGGGTCCGGCACCACTAAGCAACGGATTTGCAATCAAAACCGCGGCTTCGGCCGCGGTTTTTTTGCGCCGTGGCGTACAGTGAACCGCAGGGGTTGTGTAACGCTTGTTTGACACTTTTTCGAGCCCCTTGATATAACCCCAATCGCATTATTTGATTCCCGGCTGGGCAAGCCCGCGACAGGATGGAGAACCCTCCCCGCGCTGGTGTAAGCTTGGCCTTCATCGGGCCGTAAGCCTGAGTCACCACTGAGATAAGGAAGCGCTTCATGAATAAATCCGAACTGATCGACGCGATCGCCGCAGAAGCCGATGTCCCGAAGGCCCAGGCCGGCCGCATGCTGGACGCCATGGTGACCGTGGTGGGCGATACTCTGGCCAAGGGCGACCAGGTCTCCCTGGTGGGCTTTGGCACCTTCCTCGTCCGCGAGCGCGAAGCCCGCACCGGCCGTAACCCGCGTACTGGCCAGTCCATCCAGATCGCTGCCTCCAAAACGCCTTCTTTCAAGGCTGGTAAAGCGCTCAAGGATCGCGTAAACTAGTGCGCTTTATCGGGTGCTTAGCTCAGTTGGTAGAGCGTCGCCCTTACAAGGCGAATGTCGGCGGTTCGAACCCGTCAGCACCCACCATGCAGCCTGACTGGCTGCATGAAGAAAATTTGGAGCGGTAGTTCAGTTGGTTAGAATACCGGCCTGTCACGCCGGGGGTCGCGGGTTCGAGTCCCGTCCGCTCCGCCATATCTGAGAAAGGCGCCTTCGGGCGCCTTTTTCTTTGCCTGTCGTACAGCCCAGGCCGCCCCCCCCAACCCGTTCGCGAGAAGCGACCCTTTGTCTTTTGGTGCACGGGAAAGAGGGGCTGCCGCGGCGCATACGGCCTGGCTTGAGCTCGGTACGCGGTCGGCGCTGGTTGCTGCGAGCGCACCTTGGGGCGCGCGCGAGAGGGAGCCGTAGCGCTCAGGTGTCGCTTGGGCGAGTTTCGTCGATGGGCGCTTGGGGATCGATCGGTGTGCCCGGGCCGTTCTCGCTCTCAGGGGAGGGGGTGGATTCTGGTGCGTAGGTCTCGCCCTCAAGGCTCTTGCGCATCGCTTCTTCGGCCTCCTGGTTGAGCACGATGATGGAGATGCGTCGGTTGATGGCCGCCTCCGGGTCGTCGCGGGTGAACGGTACGCTGTCGGCCAGGCCCACGACCCGCGCGACCTGTCCCGATTCGGCCCCGCCCGCAATCAGCGCACGGCGTGCGGCATTGGCGCGGTCGGTCGAAAGCTCCCAGTTGGAATAGTCCGGACGCAGCAAGGGGCGGGCATCGGTGTGGCCGGTGATCGAGATGCGATTCGGCACCTGGTTGATCAGGCTTGCGAGCTCGCGCAGGATCGCGTCGGCGTGCGGAAGAGGAGTGGAGCTGGCGGTGTCGAACATCGGGCGATTCTCGCGGTCGATGATCTGGATGCGCAGTCCCTCGGGAGTGATATCCAGCAGCAACTGGTCCTTGTAGGGCTCCAGGGCCTGGCTCTGGCCCAGGGCTTCCTCCAAGGCTTCCTGAAGTGCCTCCAGGGCCTCGCGGTCGCGGGCTTCGGCCAGCTCGTCCAACGCCTCTCCATCCAGCCCCATGGGTGCCTCCATGGCCTCGGGGTCCTGGATCAGCTCGGGCATGCCCTCGAAGTCGATCAGCGATGGATCGACCCCGGTCCCATCGCCCGGTGCCTGGCCGGGCGCGGCGGCCTCGCCGACGAATGCGGAAGGGTTCTGGAAGTACTCGGATATGCCGGCGCGTTGTTCGTCGTCCAGCGCCACGAGCAGCCATAACACCAGGAAGAAACCCATCATCGCGAGGGTGAAGTCGGCAAACGCGATCTTCCACGCGCCACCGTGGTGGCCGCCCTTGACCACCTTCTTTTTGACGATGATCGGCTGGGTCTTGTCCTCGACGCCCATGTGGCTGATCCGGAGGCGGTCAGGCCCCCTTCACGTGCTCCTCGAGCTCGGTAAAGCTCGGGCGCATGGCGCCTTCCATGGTCTTGCGGCCAAACTCGACGGCGACCTGCGGGCTGTAGCCCTGGACATTGGCCAGGATGCAGGCCTTGATGCACTGCAGGAACTTGGCTTCTTCCTGGGCGCGGGTCTCGAGCGCCGTCGAGGTCGGTCCGGCAAAGCCGTAAGCCAGCAGGATCCCGAGGAAGGAGCCGACCAGCGCGGCCGCCACGCTCGAGCCGATCTCCTCGATCGAGCCGTCGAGCCTGCCCATGGTCATTACGATCCCCAGCACCGCGGCGACGATCCCGAAGCCGGGCAGGGCCTCCGCCACGCGGTGCACGGCGTGGGCGGGCTTGTGCGATTCCTCGTGATGGGTCTCGAGGTCCAGATCCATCAGGGCATCGAGTTCATGCGGGTTCATGCTGCCGGAGATGATCAGGCGCATGTAATCGGTAATGAACTCCATCGCGTGGTGGTCCTGCAGGATCCGCGGGTGGGCCTGAAAGATCTCGCTGTTCTCCGGCTCCTCGATGTCATTCTCCACCCCCATCAGCCCTTCCTTGCGGGCCTTGGTGAAGAGCTTGTACATCAGTGCGAGCAGGTCGAGGTAGTCGTCCGACTTGTACTTGCTACCCTTCATCAGGCTGGGGATGGACTTGAAGACGGTGATGACGACTCGAGGCGGATTGGCGATCAGGAATGCGCCCAGCGCTGCACCCCCGATGATCCAGTATTCGTATGGCTGCCACATGACCCGAAGGTCGCCGCCATGAAAGTAGTACCCCCCGAAGACCGACGAGAATACGACGACGATGCCAAGAAAATACTTCACGAAACGGGAACCCCGAGCTGGTCGATGGGCGAAAGTGACGCCGGTCACGCTTTCGCTGTTGATATAGTGACGGCCATAACGATAACGACTCCCCCGCGCGAGGTACAGCATGGCCAAGGATGAGGGCGCGCCCTATAGCGACCAGGCACGTCGCCTGGCTGGACTCGACTGGCCGATTCTGGAAGCCAGTGCAGTCGCCTTTTCCCAGCCGGACGCGCTGGTGCAGCGCTCCTTGCGTGATTTGGGCCAGTGGGCGGAGCGCGACCCCGGCCTTGCACTGCGTCTGGTCCTGCGGGCGAACGGCTCGCGCCGCGGTATGCGCCAGGAGGTGCATTCGGTGCCCGACGCCATCGCCATGCTCGGTCTGCAGAACGTCTGCGATGAAGTCCGCACGGCCCCGCCGGTTGGTGAGGTCGTGCGTGAACCGCAGCGGTATCGGCAGGTGGCGGCCCAGTCGCGGCTGGCGGCGATGATCGCGGCCGACGTGGCCCAGCGTCGACGCGACTCCGAGCCGGCGGAAGTCGGTCTGGCCGCCCTGCTGAATCAGCTGGGCCTGCTCGGTCTCCTGGTGGCTGGTGAGCCACGCCTGGGCCGCCTGCTTGCCATGCTGGAGCTCAACGCCCTTCCCGACGAGGCCAGCTATACCGCGCTGGGCTACGCGACCGACGACCTGTCGCGTGCGATGACCGAGGCGATGGAGCTGCCCGAACTGGTCGTGGGGACTCAGCGCGCGGTCAACGCCGCGCATCCGCGCGCCTTTGAGGTCATGGTCGCCAGTGCGGTGGCCTGGCAGATCATGCGCGGGATGGACACGGTGCGGGGCGATCGCGATCTGCGCCTGTTGGCCGGCCTGACCGGAGTCAACGAGAAGGTCGTCGCGGACCGGCTGTCGGAGATCATCGATCGCTTCAATGAAGACGTCGACCTGTATCACATCGAGCCCCTGAATCCCGCGACACCCGGGTCGGTCTGGCTCGGCGCGCGCCACCGCACGCGGCTCGCGCTTTGCCCACGTGCGGATGTGCTGGAGGAGGGGCTGGCGCGACTACAACAGGACACCAACCGCGTGTCGCGGCTGCGGCGCATATTGCGCGTGATGCAGTTCGGGCTGGGACTGAACCGGGTGGTGTTCGCCCGGCTCGCGCGTGATGGCGAATCACTGCGAGCCGAGCACATGGTCGGGACCCTGCACGAGCCGGAATTTAGTCACTTCGTGATCCATCGTTCGGCCCTGGGCCCGCTGGAGGCCGTGCTGGAGGATGACATGCCGACCTGGTGGGGGCGCCACTACCCGGGCGTGGCGCTGCCGGAGGCGGTCCAGGCCCTGACAGGAGGGGTCGATGCCTTTTATGCGCCGGTGCGGGACCAGGGGCAGGTGGTCGGTCTGGTGTATGCCGATCGCCGCAGTCGCCAGCATGCCCTCGACGACCGCGCGTTCAAGGGTTTTTGCCGCGTGGTGCAGGCAGCCTCGAGCGCCGGTTAGTCTTTTCTCGCACACGATCAATTGGCCCGTGCCTCAAGCTACGACGGCCCTGGCCGTTATATCGGGTGGTGCATATATGGTCGCGCATGAAGGCGAGGCCATGTGTCTGCCACTTCGGCTCCACCCCGACACTGCAACAACAGGACATCGTCCCTTATGCGCAAGAACCTTCCCGTTACTCAGACCGAATATTCCCTGGAGGCCCACGGAGACCTGATCTCGGCCACCGACGAGAAGGGCCGGATTCGCTATGCCAATGACGATTTCGTGACGGTCAGCGGTTTCGGCTGTGAGGAGCTGGAGCATTCGCCGCACAACATCGTGCGCCACCCGGACATGCCGGAGGCCGCCTACGTGAACATGTGGGAGACCCTGAAGGCGGATCACCCGTGGATGGGTATCGTCAAGAACCGGCGCAAGGACGGTGACCACTACTGGGTGGATGCCTTTGTAACACCCGCCTACGAGCATGGTCGCAAGACCGGTTACGAGTCGGTGCGGGCCATCCCGGAGCGCGAGCATGTCGCCCGCGCGGAGCAGGTTTATGCCGCGCTCAACCGGGGCCGGAGTTTTGCGCGGCGCTGGTATCACGGCCTCACCTGGCGTCTTGCGGGGACGTGGATCGCGGGCTTTCTGCTGGCGCTGGCCGCTGTGTCCCTGGCACCCCCGCCACTGGTCCTGGCCGGCCTGCTGGCGCTGGTCTTCGTCGCCGGTGGGGTGGTGTCGCTGGCGTTGACCTCGGGTATCCGGCAGGCGGTTAACCGCGCCCGCGAACAGTTCGACAACCCCGTGATGGAGGCGATCTATACCGGGCGTCGCGACGACAGCGCGTCGCTGGAGCTAATCCAGCATTTCAACGAGGCGAAGCTGCGCACGGTGCTGGGCCGTATCGAGGACAAGGCCGATGCGGTGGCCGGTGACGCGCAGGCGATGGCCAGCAGCGTCGATCAGACGGCCTCGGGCGTGGAGCGCCAGCAAAACGAGATCGACCAGGTCGCCACTGCGATGAACGAGATGAGCTCGACTATCCAGGAGATGGCCGGCAATTCCGCGCGCGCGGCCGAGGCCGCGAACCACGCCGAGAAGGAGACCGGGGCCGGGCAGGAGGTCGTGAACGATACGGTTGCCGTGATCAACCGCATGGCAGCCGAGGTCGAATCCACTGCCGAGAAGCTGGGCAAACTGGAGGCGAGCACCGAGGAGATCGACAAGATCCTGGGCGTGATCCGCGAGATTGCCGAACAGACCAACCTGCTGGCGCTGAACGCCGCGATCGAGGCCGCGCGCGCGGGCGAGCACGGCCGTGGCTTTGCGGTGGTGGCCGACGAGGTGCGCTCATTGTCGCAGCGCACCGACGAGTCCACGGTGACCATTCGCAACATGATCGAGAGCCTGCAAAACGGTGCGCGCGAGGCGATGTCCGCCATGCGCGCCAGCCAGGAACAGGCGGCCGACGGGGTTGAAAAGGCCCGTGCGGCGGGGGATTCGTTGACTACCATCCGCGAGGCCGTCGCCCAGATCACCGAGATGAACACCCAGATCGCCACGGCGGTCGAGGAACAAAGCGCGGTCTCCGAGGAGATCAACCGCAACGTGACCTCCATCCGCGATGTCGCCAGCGAAACCGGTTCGGTCTCCGCACATGCGCGCGCCGCCAGCGCGCGCATGCTGGCCGAGGCCGCCGAGCTGAAAGCGCTGATCCAGCGGTTTGAACAAAAGACTGGCTAGAATTTTACTTTTCGGGGTTGCGCCATTGAATGTGCGCTACTACAATAACGGCCATCTTGGGTAGTAGAGGTATGTCAATGGACTGTTGTCGATGGATGCATGAACGTCGGGCCGGTGGCCGGTACGAGCGTGCATATCGTTGCCAGCGGGGTCCCTCCATCCGGTAATTCGGTGGTGTCTCCCCGGTGTCAGCGATATGCGTGATTCCGGGGGGTGGCAAGCCCTTTCCCCTCCCTGTCCGTTGCGACGGGCGCCTCCCCAGCCCTCACCCCGTGCTGCGCCAGCCCTTGTGCGCGGCGCACGACTCCATGCCGTTCGATAATATTCCGCCTCTGCCCGAATCGGGGGACGCTCTGCGTGTCTCCGGTGGAGCGGGGTGCGTATTGCTGTGCGCGTGTCCGTTTTCTCTTAACCAGCCAACCAACAGGAGGCTGCCATGCCAGCACCTGAAGACGACGACCCCGGGTCTAGGCCCGAAGTAACACTGCAGGGCAGTGGAAAAAGTAAAAGTGTGTTCGTCTTGCTGACGGGAGTTTTGTAAAAGACCGCCGCCAGCGGTCACGGGATTCTTTTGTCTTTTTGTAATGCCCTGCGTGCTTTGTATGACTCTTACACGTACGAGGAGCATTACTGATGAACGACATCATCCAGAAAATGATTGACGCGGGTGAGCTGGAACGCGCCCGTTCTGAGCTGATCCACCCAGCCCCGGCCATAACGGCCGAACGTCTCGCCGAACTGGAGCCGGCCGCGCGCTGGACCGTGCTGGAAGGCGTGGACCTCAACGAGCGTCGCGCCATCTTCCTGGCCATGGACGACGAAGAGCAGGCCATCCTGCTCGAACAGATGCCGGCCCCCGCAGCGCGTGAACTGGTCCAGCGTCTGCCGGCCTACACCCTGGCGCGTGCCCTGAATCTCGTTGGCAAAGGGCGTTCCGACGATTTCCTGAACGCCCTCCCGGGCGCCAAGCGTGACAAGGTCCGCACCCTGTGGCGTCAAGACGAGGACACGGTGGCCCGCTTCATGCGCCGCCCCGTGTTCTGGGTGACCCCGGAGGAGACCGTTGGCGAGGTTACCGCACGGCTGCGCGACAACTCCAAGATGCCCGAAGATGTTGGGGCGGCGCTGCTGATCACCGATCGCGACCAGCACTACCGCGGGCTCGTGCGCCTGGGCCGACTGTTCCGCGCCGAGCCGGAACAGCCGGTGGGTGAACTCCTCGAGATGGGGGACTTCTACACCACGCCGACCGGCGACAAGGTGGAGGCCGCCCGGCTGCTGCAGCGGACGGACCTGCCCTGGCTGCCCGTGGTGGATGCGGACGGCCTGCTGGTGGGCGTGTTGCGCATCGATGATGCGATGGACGTGCTTGAGGAAGACACCTCGGAAGACTTCTACAAGAAGGCGGGCATTGGGGATCTGCTGCATCACAAGGATGTCGTTCGATCCGAAAAGCTGACCTCCGGTGGGATTGGCTATGCGGTCAAGGTGCGCATGGCCTTCCTGATGGTGACGCTGGCCGGGGGTCTGGCCGTAGGCGGGGTGATCGACTTCTTCGAGGACACCCTGGCGGCGGTGGTTGCGCTGGCCATCTTTATCCCGCTGGTGATGGACATGGGCGGCAACGTCGGCACGCAGTCGACCACGATCTTCGCCCGCGGGCTTGCCCTGGGGCATATCAACCTGGGCCGATTTTTCCGTGGCCACATGGTGCGTGAGGCCGGTGTGGGTCTGGCCATGGGGGTCATCATGGCCGTGCTGGCCGGGACGATTGCCTATTTCTGGCAGGGTGCGCCGAACGACATCCCGCAACTGGGCGTCGTGGTCGGTGTTGCGCTGTTCATCTCCGTGTTCACCGCCTCCCTCCTTGGGTTCCTGTTGCCGTGGGTGCTGCTGAAGGTTGGTGTGGACCATGCGCCTGGTGCAGACCCGTTCATCACCACCATAAAGGATTTTACCGGCCTGGCCGTGTACTTCGGGATGGCTGCCTGGCTGCTGAGCTCGCATATGCCGGCCTGAACGACGGGAAAACCGACGCGTGTTGCCGGGGACAAGATCCGGCAACACGCCTGCAAAGATCATTTGATAGAAGAGGAATCGACATGAATCATCGCAACTTCCATCGTGGCGTGCTGGGCGCCACCCTGGCCGGAGTCTTCGCCTTCGGTGTGCCGGCCATCCAGGCCGCCGAGGCCGAATTCAACATCGGCGTGTTCACCGACTACATCGACGACGGTGCCTCCAAGTCCGACAACGACCCGGTGGTGCAGGGCGGCTTCGAGCTGGGCTTCCCCACCGGTGTGTTCACCGGTGTGCAGGCCTCCAGCCTGGGCAGTGGCCGTGGCACCGAGATCGTCCCGTTCGTCGGCTACGGCTTCGACGCTGGCCCGATCGGCATCGAATTCGGCTACGAGTACTCCCATTACTCCAGCCTGGATGACGAAGACGAGGGTGAGCTGTTCCTGGGTGCGGACTGGGGGCCGCTGTTCGCCGAGGTGGCGTATGTCGCGCACGCCGACGATCGCGATGCCGAGGGCAGCCGCGTCTGGTTCGTCGGGGCCGGGCACGAGGTGGCCCCGCGTACCGAGCTCTTCGGCGGGCTCGGCTATGACGATCCGGCCGATGACAACGGCGCGAAGTTCTGGGAACTGGGCGCGGCGCACGCGACCGACTTCGGCACCTTCTCGCTCACCTACGCCTCGCGCGACGAGAGCGGTGCCCAGGACCTCTTCGTGGCCGGCTACACTCTGAGCTTCTGACGCGTCCGCTCCGGACACTGACCAGCGGGCCGTCTTCCGGGACTCCGAGCCGGGAGGCGGCCCGTTTTCTTTTGCAGGATCCGAGTCCGGAAAGGAGCGTTGTGACTGCCAGGGCGGGCCCGTAGCTGCGGTTCAGATTGCGCAGCGTTCCCTGCTGCCCGAACGGCTGGCAGATAACCAGCCGCCTGGCAGCGGTGAGCAGACCCGTTTCCCAAAACCGAAGCTCCGGGACAGGGCCCCGGAGCCTGCAAGTACACAAACTGAGCGCGAACCGCTGCACAGGTGCCGCGATGGAAATGATCAATCTCGTAGCAGGCGTCCTGCTGATCCTGTTCGGCCTGCGCTTCCTGCGCAAGGGCTTCGCGCGGGCGATGGGCGGTGACCTGATCGACTGGCTGCAGGGCTTTACCCGCACTCGCCCCCGCGCATGGGTCGGTGGTGTCGCGGGCGGGGTCGTGATGCCCTCGTCGACGGCCGCGGCCCTGCTCTCGGTGCAGATGACCCGCCGCGGGAATGTCGCCTGGGAAAACGTGCTCGCGGTTCTGCTGGGGGCGCAACTGGGCACGACGGCGCTGATCCAGGTGTTGTCCTTCGACCTGCAGGCATTCGCGGGCCTGTTCGTCGCCCTGGGCGCGGCGTTGTTCCTGTACGTCGAGGCCCCACGGCCGCGGGGCATCGGGCAGGCGCTGCTGGCGTTCGGTTTCATGCTGCTGGGGATGGGGCTGCTGGGCGAGGCCGCTCGCTCGCTGGGCAATGATCCCGCCGTGGTCAATCTCTTCGCCGCGCTGGGGCAGCTCCCCCTGCTGTTTCTGATCGGCGCTGCGCTGCTGACGCTGCTGATGCAGAGCGCCACGGCGTCGATTGCGCTCGCGCTTGCGCTGGTCGCAAGCGGGCAGGTGGACCTGACGATGCTTCTGCTGTGGGTACTGGGCGCGAACATCGGTCTGGTGCTGACGGTGTTGGTTGCCGGCTGGGGCGATCGCCAGGGGCGCCGGCTCGGTCTGGCCAATTTTCTGGTCAAGGGGCCGCTGGTGGTCGCGCTCACCGCCGTGTTGCTGACCGTTCCGCTGGCATCGCTGGAGTCGCTGCCCGGGACCCTCCCGCAGCAGGCGGCCTGGGGCCATACCCTGTTCAATCTGGCTGCCTGCGCGGCGATCCTGTTCGCGCCTCTGCTCGGGCGCTGGGTCCGTGTCCTGGTTCCCAAGCCCGCCGCCGAGCCCTCCGCGGCGACCAGTCTCGACCCGCTGCTCCTGCAGAATCCAGCCCTGGCTCTCAATGCCGTGCTGCGCGAGACACTGAAGGTGTTCGATCAGCTGCACCTGATCCGCGAGCGGGCGATGCTCGCGCTGTCCGAGGGTGCGCTTCCGCCCGGGCTCAAGACGGAGATGGATCATCGGCGCTGGCAGATCCTGGAGGTTCGCGACGAGCTGGTGGAGTTCCTGGACGGCATCCCCGACGACGCGCTGGATGAGGACGACCAGGTCCTGAAGGAGACTCTGGACGACTTCATGCGCGAACTGCCGGTCATCGTGCGCACGCTGGGTCCGAACCTCTACGAGGATGTCGAGCGCCTCGTGCGGACACATCCCAACGCGCTGGACGCCGCGCGCCCGGTGTTGGCCGAGGCCGCGACGCGGCTCTCGCAGCAGATGAACACCGTGGCGCGGATGCTGATGCGCGAGCGCCCCGAGTTGGGGCGCAAGATCCTGGAACGCAAGCAGGAGAACAGTAGCTGGCTGATCCAGGCGAAGCGCACGCAGATCGGTCTGCCGTACCCGGCCTGGGAGATCCTGGATGACTTCCAGCAGCTCAATCGCCGTCTGAGCGGCGTGGCATATGTCTACTGCCGTAACGAACCGGAGGTCGAGGCGCTGGACACGTAAGCATGCTTGTTACCGAGCTGATGCGATTCAGGCGCTTAGGCACTGGCCAAACAGAAAGGAGAATCCGGATGACGCCGAACAGCTTGCCTCCAATTCAGGCCCCTGCGGTGCCCGAGTTTCGCTCTTTTACGGATGCCGACCAGGCGGTCGCCTGCCTGGAAGAGCTCTACGCGACCGCAACACGATTTCTTGTCGAAGCGTTTGATGGTGTTTCCAGAGGTGAGCTGCCGGCGGCCCGTTTCAGGGCTTGCTATCCGGAAATCCGTTTTTCCACCTCGCGCTTCGATCCGATCGATTCGCGCCTGAGCTTCGGCCACGTAACGGAGCCGGGAACGTATACGACAACGGTGACCCGCCCGGACCTGTTCCGGGATTACCTGCATCAGCAGATCACGTTGCTGATGCAGAACCATGGTGTCCCGGTCAGTATCGGCCCATCCACCACGCCGATACCCCTGCAATTTGCCATGGCCGGCAGGGGTGAGGTGAAGCCGCTGGAGCATGATGGGCAGGAACGCTCGCTGCGCGATTATTTCGATGTGCCGGATCTGGCCACCATGAATGACGAGGCCGCCAATGGTGACGCCGTGGCACGCGAGGATGGCTCACTGCCGCTGGCCCTGTTCAGTGCGCAGCGGGTGGATTATTCGCTGGCGCGGATTGCGCATTACACGGGCACTGCGCCCGAGCATTTCCAGAACCACGTCCTGTTCACCAATTACCAGTTCTACATGGACGAGTTCGAGGGTTTCGCCCGCGCACAGCTGCGCGATCCCGACAGCGGCTACACCGCGCTCGTGGCACCGGGGGATGTCGTGATCACCGACCCTGACGCGCCGATCCCCGCACGGCCCCGCTTGCCGCAGATGCCGGCCTTCCACCTGCAGCGTCCGGGCGGGGCGGGGGTGACGCTGGTCAATATCGGTGTGGGGCCATCGAATGCGAAAACTGCCACCGACCATATCGCCGTGCTGCGCCCGCGTGCCTGGCTGATGGTGGGTCATTGCGCCGGGCTGCGAAGCTCTCAGGCGCTGGGGGATTTCGTTCTCGCCCATGCCTACCTGCGCGAAGACCACGTGCTCGATGCCGATCTGCCCGTATGGGTGCCGATTCCGGCTTTGGCCGAGATTCAGATCGCGCTTCAGGATGCCGTGGCGGAGATCACGCAGCTCGAGGGCTACGACCTGAAGCAGATCATGCGCACCGGCACGGTAGCCACCATCGACAATCGGAACTGGGAGTTGCGGGAGCAGTCCGGGCCGGTGCAGCGCCTCAGCCAGTCACGGGCGATCGCCCTGGATATGGAAAGCGCAACCATCGCGGCCAATGGGTTCCGCTTTCGCGTCCCCTACGGGACGCTGCTGTGCGTATCCGACAAGCCGCTTCACGGTGAACTGAAACTGCCAGGCATGGCGTCGAGCTTCTACCGAACACAGGTGTCGCGCCACCTGCAGATCGGGATTCGCGCAATGGAGTTGCTGCGCGACATGCCCATCGAGGAGATTCACAGCCGCAAGCTGCGCTCCTTCAACGAAACGGCATTCCTCTAGGCGCCCGTCGTCGATGTTGGAGGGGCGAATGGAGGAGGGGGGTGGCTGGCAAAAACAAACGCAAAGGGGTTTCGTGTGCCAGGGGCTGTCGATATAATGTTGGCCGTCTCCAGCACGCGCTGGGGGCATATCCGAGGCAGCAGAGGTCATTGCTTGAATGGACAGTGACAGTAGTCGACCAAAACATGTGAAGGCCGGTTGCGGTCTGAAACGGTTTTGTCGCCTGTCGCGCCTGGACACGCCGAGGCACCGGGTCATCTAAGCCCACCTTGACTGTCCCTTGCGCGCCGCGACATCACTGACGGCACGCAAGGGGTATCGTCGCAGCTACCGTCCGGCCCCGGAACACGACCGGACCGTGACAAGGACGATCGCTTGCGCGAAGCAATGCCCGACCGGGTACCTGCGCCGACCGTTTCTTTCCCGCTACCGCTCTTCGCATCCTGTTCCGCACCTGTGGTGCGGCCATGTTGCTGCGCGCCGTTTTCGGCGTCGGCCCGATGGCGAGGAGAAACGAGATGAACCCGATCTACGCAGAGAACCTGAACAACACCCACTTTCCCGGGACCGAGACTGCCACGGTGGGCCCGATCCTCTGGCAGGACGAGCGTCCGGACGCGGCGCTGGAGGTCGTACACCGCGCGCTGCGCGGTGGCGAGCCCGGCACGGCCCGGCTGCGCCTGATGCAGCTCACCGAAAATGCCCAGGCCGACGTGGTACGGCGGCTGTCCGCGGAGGACACCGCCTCGCTCGCCCGGGGGCTGAGCAACTATGCCCTGGCGAGGATCTGCGAGCGCCTGCCGGATGCCGACGTCCACGAGATTCTCGAGTCGCTACCCGCGTTCAAGCGCCGGGGCGTGGAAATGATCCTGGTGCATCGGCGTAATCGTTGAACGGCGTCTCGGTGTGGCGAAGGGCGCGGGGTGCGGCGGTGGGCCTCCCGGGGGGGCAGCCCCGGGTTGGTCGTAACCGGGAACGAGGGCGGAAGCCGCGCTGGGTCAGGCGGTCTGGCCGTAGCGGCGTTCGATGTAGGCCTCGACGCGGGCCTGGAATTCCTCGGCGATGCGTTCGCCCTTGAGCGTCACGGTCTTCTCGCCGTCCTCGTAGACCGGGGCCACGGGTTGCTCGCCGGTGCCGGGGAGGGAGATGCCGATGTTGGCGTGCTTGCTCTCGCCGGGGCCGTTGACCACGCAGCCCATTACCGCGACGGTCATCTCCTCCACGCCCGGGTACTGTTGCTTCCAGTTGGGCATCTGCTGGCGGATGTAGGACTGGATGTCCTGTGCCAGGTGCTGGAAGTACTCGCTGGAGGTGCGACCGCAGCCGGGGCAGGCGACCACCGACGGCAGGAAGCTGCGCAGCCCCATGCTCTGCAGGATCTCCTGGGCGACCAGGACCTCCTGGGTGCGGTCGCCGCCGGGCTCCGGGGTCAGCGAAATACGGATGGTGTCGCCGATGCCCTGCTGCAGCAGCACGGCCAGCGCGGCGGTGGAGGCGACGATGCCCTTCGCGCCCATGCCGGCCTCTGTCAGGCCGAGGTGCAGCGGGTAGTCGCAGCGCGTGGCCAGGTCCTGGTAGACGCTGATCAGCGGCTGCACGCCGCTGACCTTGGCCGAGAGGATGATGCGGTCGTGGGCCAGGCCGATGCGCTCGGCCTCGGCCGCACTCTCCAGTGCCGAGGCGATCAGCACCTCCTGCATCACCGCCTCGGGCGCGGCCGGCTCGGCGCGCTGGCTGTTCTCGTCCATCATCCGTGCGAGCAGGGCCTGGTCCAGACTGCCCCAGTTCACGCCGATCCGCACCGGCTTGTCATAGCGGATCGCGGTCTCGATCATCGCGGCGTACTGGGCGTCGCGCTTCGAGCCGCGGCCGACATTCCCGGGATTGATGCGCAGCTTGGCCAGCGCCTCGGCGCACTCCGGGTACTTGGTCAGCAGCTTGTGCCCGTTGAAGTGGAAGTCCCCGACCAGCGGCACCTCCAGCCCCATGGCCTCCAGCCGCTCGCGGATCTCCGGCACCGCCTTCGCCGCGTCCTCGGAGTTCACCGTAATGCGCACGACCTCGGAGCCGGCGCGCGCCAGTTCCGCCACCTGCACGGCGGTGCGCAGCGCATCGGCGGTATCGGTGTTGGTCATCGACTGCACCATCACCGGGGAATCGCCACCGACGGTGACAGGGCCGATGCGAACGGGGACGGTCTTGCGGCGGGCGGGGGTCGTGTTCATGTTGAGCTACGTAAGGGCGGGAAAACGGTGCGCGGAGTGTAACGCAGGCCCCGCTCGCTGCCGAGACGCCGCAGGTGCGCAGGGGTTGCCGGGGCTGCAACGGGTGCCGCGGTTCACGGATTCAGGGCCGCCTTCCACGGCTGAAAGGTCCGGTCGATTGCCTCGCGGCTGGCCGAGTGGCGTGCCTCGACATGCTCGGCGATGGCTTGCTGCCAGGTCAGGCGGGTCTCGGTGTGCAGGGCGTCCAGGGCCTCGTGCAGGGCGGCCTCGAGGTCCTCGCGGTGGCGCGCCTCGTCGATCCGCAGCAGCACCCAGTCGGTCCCGACCCAGGCCGCGCCGGCGGCCGCGATCCCGCAGCCGAGCGAGACCGGACCGCTCCAGGCGCAGACCCCCGCGCCCAGGGCCCCCGCGCGCCCGGCCCGGGTCAATGCCGCACCGCCACCGCGCGCCACCTGGGCCGCCAGCCGGGCCTGGACCGCACGGGCGATCAGCGGGGTGGCCAGTCCCGTTCCGGCGGCGGCAGTGGCCGCCAGGCCCGCGCGCTGTTCCAGCCGGGCGAGATCCGCGTCCATCGCGCTGGCCAGTTGCTGGGCCCGCTCGATGCGCGCGTGCTGTTCGATCGGCGACTGCAGGGCCGCCGGCGTGGCGGGTACGCGGGCGTCGGCCATCTCGCGCGTCAGGGCGATGCGCCAGGCATCCCGGACCTTGCGCTGATCCTCGTCCAGGCCCCATTGCGCCCGTTCGGCAAGCGCCTGCAGAGGACCGTCCCAGAGGTCTTCCGGCAAGAGTCGGTCGCGCAGGGCCCGTGTGGCCGCGTCGTCTTCGGCCGTGCCCAGCCACTGGGCGCCGCGGAGCAACAGGCGCTGATACTCCGCACCCAGCGAGAAGTACCAGTCCGCGACCTCGGGCACGCGGTCATGCAGGGTCTGGAAGTGCTGGTCCAGTTCGTGATCGATCCGGGTCTGCCACTGGCCTCGGACCTGCTCGTCACCGGCCTCCAGCCACTCCAGCGAGAAGCGCTCCAGGCGGCTCAGCCGGTCGCGGTCGAGCCGATAGCGCTCGCCCTCGAACTCCAGTTCGACATGCGCCTGGTCATCCCACTGGCGCGGTTCGTGGCGATCGACCTGGGCCAGGAACGCGGCCGCCGCAAGGGCGGTCAGCGCGAACCAGGCCAGGGTCCGCAGGAGTCTACGGTTGCGCGGGGTCATCGCCGGGATCACGGGGCGGGAGCAGTCCGTTGGCCAGCAGCAGGAAGCCGGCGGCCAAAAATGCCTGTTCGATCAATAGCAGCGACCAGGCCACCAGCACCGGCAGGGGCTGGGCGCCGGGCGGCAGCCACTGCTGGCCAAGCCACAGGCGCAGCCCGTCCTGGGCCGCGGCCAGTTGCAGCCCGATCTCCAGCACGGCGCTTCGGGCCCCTTCGTGCTCCACCATGAACCAGATCACCTGTTCCAGCGAGGCGCCGGAAAGGTCCGGATACCAGCCACGCAGGGCCAGCACCAGCAACGCCAGTGTCAGCCCGCCGCCGGTGATCCACAAGGCGCCGCGCCGGGCCAGCTCCGGGGCCAGCCGCGGGTGCGCATGACCGGCGATCAGCCGGGCAAAGGCGGCCTCCAGCACGACCAGTGCCAGCGCGCCCGCGACCAGGACCGCCCACACCGCCGGGGTCTGGATGCGGGCCAAGGCCAGGACCAGCAGCCCGCCCAACAGAGCCCCCACGACCAGGTGGCGCAATGCCATCAGCGGGCCCCCGCGCAGGCGTTCGCTCCACGGGCTGCCCGCATCCAGATAGCCGCGCAGGAACGCCGCCCGGCGCAACCGGTGGCGGCGAAAGCCGCCGTAGCCGATCAGCAGGGTCGCCCCGATCCACAGGGCCAGGATCACCGCTTCGGGCGCCACGCGCAGGTTCAGGTGGAGCAGCCACAGCCCCATCAGCAGGAGCACCAGCGTGAACAGCTGGCGGGCGGCATTGGCCGGCGCCCGGGTGGGCACCGCGGCGGCGGGGGCAGTGGCGGACATGCGTGACTCCGCAAGGGATGTCTCCCGATGGTAGCAAGCGCGGGCGTCGCGCGATGCAGGAAGAAGCCGTTCTGGTGCGGTTCAGGTGGTCAGGGTATAACCGGGGCATGCCACGCATCGCCGTCATTATTCTCCTTTGTCTGCTCGCCGCGCCGGTAGCGGCGGAGGACTGGCAACTGCATGCCGTGTTCGGCAATCAGGTCGTGCTGTCGGTCGACGGCGAGCGCGCGCTGGTCGGCGAGGGCGAGACCGGGCCGGGCGGGGTGCGGGTACTGCGCATCTCCGGCAGTGGCGCGGTGGTCGAGCGCGCCGGCGAGCGTCGCGAACTTCAGGTGGAAAGACGCCCCCGCGGCGCCGGTGCGCCCCAGGTCGACCGGCGTGGCGCCGGGGTCAGCGTACATCGGGATTCGGCGGGCGAGCACGCGGTTACCGGCGGGGTCAACGGTCAGGCGGTGACCTTCGTGATTGATCCCGAGGCCGAGTGGGTGCTGCTGCGCGAACGCGATGCCCGGCGCGCGGGTCTCGATCCGGATCGCGGGGAGTCGGTCCGTGTCGGACGCGCCCGCGGAAGGGTAGAGGGGCGTTCGCTGCGCGTTGACCGCTTGCAACTGGGGCATCTGGCCCGCGATGACGTCCCGGTGATCGTCCTGGCCGACGAGGACCTGCCGCGCTCGCGTCTGGGTCAGGCGTTCCTGGATGCCTTCGAGGTCGAGTTCGATGGCGGGGCTTACACCATCCGGCCGTAAGCTCAAAAACTGCCGGGTGGATTCGCGTTAGGATGCGGCAAACCATGCCTCCGGTCCCCTATGCCGCTGATCCGGCGTCACCCCGTCGATGCCCCCGCCCCGCGCCGCGAGATCTTCGGCTGGGCGATGTTCGACTTCGCCAACCAGGCCTACACGCTGCTGATCATCACGGTGATCTTCGGCGATCTGTTCACCCGCATCATCGTCGGTGACGGGCCGGACTACCGGCTGGGCAATCTGCTGTGGAGCCTGGCCCTGGCGATCAGCTACGGGATGGTGGTGATCGCTGCCCCGTTCGCCGGTGCGATCATGGATGCCACGGCCTCGCGCAAGCGCTTCCTGATGGCCTCCTGGATGCTGACCGTGATCGCCACGGCGATGCTCTACTTCGTCGAGCCGGGGCTGGTGGTCTTCGGCATGGCGCTGATCATCGCCTCCAACTTTGGCTACGCGATTGGAGAGTCCTTTATCGCCAGCTTCCTGCCCAGTCTCGGGCCGCCGGAGAAGCTTGGCTGGATCTCCGGGCTCGGCTGGGGCATGGGCTATGTCGGCGGGCTGATTGCCACCGCCTTTGCCCTGGGTCTGCTGGGTGACGTCAGCGAGGAGAACTTCGAGCGCATCCGCTGGGTGGGACCTTTCGCCGCGGCCTTCTTCCTGGTCTCTGCGATCCCGACCTTCCTGTTCCTGAAAGAGCGTGGTACGCGTCGGCGCATGCGCCGACGGCTGCAACTGGGGCTTGGCTGGCGCCGCGTGCGCGAGGCGCTGGTGACCCTGGGGCAGCGCCGCGAGCTGCGCGCGCTGTATGTGTCCATCTTCTTCATGATGGCCGGGATTTACATCATCATCTCCTTCACCTTCATCTACGGCTCGCAGGTGATCCAGTGGGAGGAGTCGGTGCGCATCGCGATGTTCGTGATCACCCAGGTCACGGCGATCATTGGGGCGATCGGGTTTGGCTTCCTGATGGACCGCGTCGGACCGGTGCGTATCTACCGCATCACCCTCGCGCTGTGGGCGCTGGCGGTGCTGGCGATCTTCGGCACTTCGGCCATTGCGCAGTGGCTGAGCGCGTTGCTGGGCCAGCCGGTCGAGGCGCAGATGGTGTTTCTCGGGGTCGGGATCATTGCCGGGCTGTGTCTTGGGGCTGCACAGTCGGCCGGGCGCGCTCTGGTGGGCATGATGGTGCCGGTACGCGAGGCGGGGCGCTGGTTTGGCTTCTGGGCGCTGTCGGCGCGGGCGGCCGCGATCTTTGGCCTGGTCGGGATTGGCCTGTTGCAGGCCTGGCTGGGGCTGGCCAATGCGATCCTGTTCTGTCTGTTCTTGTTCGTGGCCGCGCTGCTGGCCTCGATTCCGTTGCATCTCGCCCGGCGCAACCGCGAGCCCGATACGGCCTGACTCGAAGGGCAGTCGCGCTGCCCTAATCGTGGTCACGGGCCGGGATGCGCGGGTCCTCCACCTCGTTTTCGTCCAGCATTTCGGTGTCCAGCATGAAGCCGATTGCGGCGTCGCTGATGCCGTTGATCACGAATTGCACGGCCAGTACCGCCAGGATCAGGCCGAAGACCTTGGTCAGGATGTCCTTCCCGGTGTCGCCCAGGTACTGGACGATGTAGCGCGAATAGATCATCGCGTAGTAGCAGGCCACCATGCAGGCCAGTACGCCGAGGAACACGAGCCCCGTGTGATAGACCGTCGGGGCCTCGCTGGTCAGGATCATCACCGTGGCGATCGCACCCGGACCGCTCATGAACGGGATCGCCAGCGGGATCACCGAGATATCCTCGGTCACGTGCCCCTTGTCGGCCTTCACCTCTTCGGCGGTCTCCTTTTCGGTCGCTCCCTTCTGCCGAATCATGCCGATCGCGATGCCGAACAGGATGATGCCGCCGGCGATGCGAAACGCGGCCAGGGTGATTCCGAACAACTGGAAGATCACCCCGCCCAGCAGGGCGAAGGCGAACAGCAGGGAGGTGGCTACCTTCACCGAACGCAGCGCGATCGCGCGCCGTTTCTCCTCAGAGGCGCGTGGCAGCATCGCCGTGAAGATGAACGCTGTGGTCAGCGGGTTCACGATCACGAACACCGCCAGGAAGGTGACGACGAGGTATTCCAGCAGTACGAGCATGACTGGATCTTAGGCCGGAAGCCGGAAGGTTGCGAGATAAGCTTGCGCAGGCGGCCTGATCACACCGATCGCCACGGCACTGCGCGCCTCGCGATGACGGTGCCCTTTTGGTGTCATTGCGAGGAGCCAAGCGACGAAGCAATCGCCTGACGCTTGCGGTGCCCCCTTCGCGTCATTGCGAGGAGCAGCGCGACGAAGCAATCTCCATGGGAAGCCCCGACGCCGGACCGTCGCGTGCGTGGGCAGGGACGGGGCCCGGTCGTTATACTCTGCGCGCATGAAGAAACGCCTGCACCCTGAATCCTTCCCGACCCTCGAGCACTTTGTCGGCAACACGCCGCTGGTGCGCCTGCAGCGCATGGCGGCGGATCTGCCGTCCACCGTGCTGGTGAAGCTCGAGGGCAACAATCCCGCCGGTTCGGTCAAGGACCGGCCCGCGCTGAACATGATCCAGGCGGCCGAGCGCCGCGGCGACATCCAGCCCGGCGATACCCTGATCGAGGCGACCAGCGGCAATACCGGCATCGCGCTGGCGATGGTCGCGGCGATGAAGGGCTATCGCATGATCCTGGTGATGCCGGACAACATGTCCGCCGAGCGGCGCGCCTCGATGAAGGCCTTTGGCGCCGAGCTGGTGCTGGTCTCGCGCGAGGAGAGCATGGAGGGCGCGCGCGACCTGGCCGACCGCATGGAGGCCGAGGGCAAGGGCCGGGTACTGAACCAGTTCGGCAACCCGGACAACCCCGATGCCCACTACATCGGCACCGGGCCGGAGATCTGGCGCGACACCGAGGGCACGGTGACCCACTTCGTGTCGGCGATGGGGACCACCGGCACCATCATGGGCGTGTCGCGCTATCTGAAGGAGCGCGACCCCAGCGTGCAGATCGTCGGCGTGCAGCCCACTGAGGGATCGTCGATCCCCGGCATCCGGCGCTGGCCGGAGGCGTACCTGCCGACCATCTTCGAGGCCTCGCGGGTCGACCAGACGGTGGATGTGACCCAGGAGGAGGCCGAGGACACCATGCGCCGGCTGGCCGCCGAGGAGGGCATCTTCGCGGGTGTCTCCTCCGGCGGTTCCGTGGCCGCGGCCCTGAAGCTTGCAGCCGCGACCGAGGGCGGCACCTTCGTCGCGATCATCTGTGACCGCGGCGACCGCTACATCTCCACCGGCGTGTTCCCCGTATGAGCGCCCCGATCCTGATCTTCGATCTCGAGACCGTCCCCGACATCGACGGCGCCCGGCGCCTGCACGACTTCGAGGGCCTGAGCGATCACGAGGTGGCCGAGGCGCTGTTCGCCCTGCGCCGCGCGCAGGCCGGCACGGAGTTCCTGAAGCACCCGCTGCACCGCATCGTCTCCATCGGCGTGCTCTACCAGGGGGGCGACGCGCTGAAGCTCTCCGCGTTCGGGCGCGAGGGCGAGGACGGCCAGACGCCGACCGAGGCCGAGCTGCTGCGCCAGTTCTTCGATGTAATCGACAAGCGCACGCCGCAGCTGGTCAGCTGGAACGGCGGCGGCTTCGACCTGCCGGTGCTGCACTACCGCGCGCTGGTCAACGGTGTGCAGGCCCCGCGCTACTGGGAGCAGGGCGACGACGACCGCGAGTTTCGCTACAACAACTACCTGTCGCGCTTCCACTGGCGCCATGTGGACCTGATGGACGTGCTGGCCGGCTTCCAGGGCCGCGCGGTCACCAGCCTCGACATGATGGCGAGCCTGCTCGGCTTTCCCGGCAAGCTGGGCATGGACGGCTCCCAGGTCTGGCCGGCCTGGCGCGACGGCCGCGCCCGCGAGATCCACGACTACGTGGAGCACGACGTGCTGAACACCTATCTGGTCTGGCTGCGCTTCGAGTACATGCGCGGCAATCTGACCGACGCGGCCCTGGCCAGCCGGCAGCAGCAGCTGGCCGAGTACCTGGAGGCCAGCGGCGCGGCCCACCACCGCGAATTCCTCGACGCCTGGCAGCCGGCCGGACGCGCGGACTGATGGCACGCATCGACAAGACCCCGTTCGAGGCCACCATCGAGGAGGTCACGCTGGATGGCCAGGGCGTGATCCGCCGCGATGGCAAGGCCTGCTTCATCCACGGGGCGCTGAAGGGCGAGCGGGTGATGGCCCAGCAGACCGGGCGCAAGCGCCGCTTCGACAGCGCCGAGGTGGTAGAGGTGCTGGAGCCGGCCCCGGGCCGGGTCGAGCCGCCCTGCGAGTTTTTCGGCCTGTGCGGCGGCTGCAAGCTGCAGCATGCCTCGATCGAGACCCAGCGTGCGATCAAGGAGCAGGCCCTGTTCGATGCCCTGGAGCGTATCGGCCACGTGACCCCCGAGGCCCGTTTCGAGCCGCTGACCGACACCACCCTCGGCTACCGCCGCACCGCGCGGCTGGGGGCGAAGTACGTGCCGAAGAAGGGCGGGGTGCTGGTCGGCTTTCGCGAGCGCGGCAGTCCGTATCTGGCCGAGATGACCCACTGCGAGGTGCTGCACCCGGCCGTGGGGCAGCGCATCCGGGCCCTGCGCGAGCTGATTGGCGGCCTCGAGGCGCGCGATCGCCTGCCGCAGATCGAGGTGGCGGTGGATGACGACGAGCGCGTGGCGCTGATCTTTCGCAACCTGGATCCACTGTCGGAGGCGGACAGCGCGCGCCTGTCCGCCTGGGCGGAGGCCGAGGGCATTCAGGTGTATCTGCAGCCCGGCGGCCCGGACACGGTGGAACCGCTGGCCGGGCCGATCGAGCCGCTGGTCTATCGCCACCCGGATTACGACGTGTCGGTCCCGTTCATGCCGACGGACTTCATCCAGGTGCATGCCGGGATCAACCGCAAGATGGTCCCGCAGGCGCTGGCCGCGCTGGACCTGCATCCGGGCCAGCGGGTGCTGGATCTGTTCTGCGGGCTGGGCAACTTCACCCTGCCGCTGGCGCGCAGCGTGTTGGATGGCGAGGTGGCTGGCGAAGTAGTTGGCGTCGAGGTGGACGACGCGATGCTGGCACGGGCGCGCGCCAATGCCCGCGACCAGGGCATCGCCAACACCCGCTACGAACGCGCCGACCTGGACGACGTGGAGGCCCTGAAGAACGCCGCATGGCTGCACGAGCGCGCCGACCGCGTGCTGCTGGACCCGCCGCGCACCGGCGCGGCTGCGGCGATCGAGGCGCTGGCGCCGCAGGGCATCGAGCGCATGGTCTATGTTTCCTGCAACCCGGCCACGCTCGCCCGTGACGCCGAGCGCCTGGTGCATCATCATGGCTATCGCCTGGAGCGGGCCGGAATCATGGATATGTTCCCGCATACCGCCCATGTGGAATCCATGGCCGTGTTCCGGCGCGACTGACGCGCCGGCCCGACGAGCCAAGAGGGAGAGACTGAATGCTGGAGATCGTACAGGCGGGCGGCTGGCTGATGCTGCCGATCCTGCTGTGTTCCGTACTCGCGGTGGCCATCGTGCTGGAGCGGCTGTGGACGCTGCGCCGCTCGCGCGTGGTCCCGCCGCGCCTGCTGACCTCGGTGTGGGAGCAGATGCGCACGCAGGGCCTCAAGCTCGACGACATCCAGCGCCTGCGCGCGGGTTCGCCGCTGGGCGCGATCCTGGCCGCCGGTCTTGCCACCCATGACCGTGCGCGCCAGATCACCCAGGAGAGCATCGAGGAGGCCGGCCGTCGGGTGGCCCACGAACTCGAGCGCTACATGAATACGCTGGGCACCATCGCGATGATCACCCCGCTGCTGGGCCTGCTCGGCACCGTGGTCGGGATGATCGAGGTCTTCACCGTGATCACCGAGATCGGCGTGGGCAGCCCGCGTGATCTGGCCGGGGGCATCTCCCAGGCCCTGATCACCACCGCCGCCGGCATCGGCGTGGCGATCCCGGCACTGGCCTTCCATCGCTACTTCCGGGGCCGCATTGACGAGCTGGTGCTGGAGATGGAGCAGGAGGCGACCAAGCTGGTCGAGGTGATCCACGGCGAGCGGGACGCAACCGCCGCCACGCCGGAAGGCGGAGTCACCGCGTGAACTTTCGCAGGCCGCACCATGACGAGCCGGGCGTCAATCTGACGCCGCTGATCGATGTGGTGTTTCTGCTGCTGATCTTCTTCATGGTCTCGACCACCTTCGATCAGCACGCGGACATCGAACTGACCCTGCCCTCGGCCGACCGCGAGGCCGAAGTGGTCGAGCGGGCCTGGCTGGATATCGTGGTGGATGCCGACGGCAACTACTTCGTGGATGGCCAGGAGCTGGTCAACCGCCGCGCCGAGACCCTGGAACGCGTGCTGTCCGAGGCGCGCGAGGGGCGCGAGGATGATCCCGTGCTGATCCGCGCCGACGCCAATACCTCGCATCAGTCGGTGGTGCGCGCGCTCGATGTGGTCGGGCGCCTGGGCATTACCTCGGTCTCGATCGCGACCCTGGGTGAACGCGACGACGATGACTGAGGGGCCACGCGAAGATGCCGCCTTCGGGGCTGCGCATGGGAGATGAGGCGGCGGGCTACGGTGATCGCCCGCTGCCGGTCTGGCGTGCCGTCTGGCGCGATTATCGCCAGGGCAACGGAGCGCGGGCGCGGGCGCGCCGCGGTTTTCTGAGCCCGCCCGCCGAGCGCGGGCGTCTGGTCTGGATCAAGGCTGGTGGCACCGCCGAGGATGTACGTCTGGGCATCGAGCTGCTGGGTGCGGTGCGCGACAAGCGTCAGGACGTGCGCATCGTGCTGACCTTCGAGCAGGACTACCCCGAGCTGTTCGAGCGCCACATGCAGCCATTCAAGAAGGTCGGCGTGGGCTATGGGCCCAGCGATCGCCCGCGCGTGGTGCGCCGTGTCCTGGATCGCTTCCAGCCCCACGGCATCCTCCTGGCCGGGGGCGGTGCCCCGCGCAGCCTGCTGGCACAGGCCCAATGCCCGGTGGTTGCGGTCAATACCCGTACCCCCACGTGGAAACCTGTGCGGCCAGTGGACCAGTGTTGGCCCCTGAACACATCCACGAGCTGGGCGGACGGTGCGGCGGCCGATGTCCTGCCGGTCGCCGACCCCCAGGCGCGTTTTGTCGAGGCCCAGGCGGACGTGGTCCTGCGCGCCCTGGTCGGCGGGGAGGTGCAGCGGCTTTGGTGGTGGCATGGACGTGACGACCAGTGGTCGGCATGGCGCGCGGCCTGGGAGGCATCCGGCATGGGGGCGACCGATATCCTGCTGGCCAGCCGCCGGGGTGGGGCGGCGGCGACCGCGCGCGATCTCCCGGGTGCCGGGCTGCGGGTCTCGGATTGGGATCGCTCGGCTCTGGCGCCGGGGACCATCTTGCATCTGGATGACCGGCGCTGGTTTGCGGCAGCGGCCAGCGCCGCGCATGCGATACACCTGGCCGCCCCCGACCGTCAGGCCCTCTGGCAGGGACTGGCGGGGGGTGCGGCCGTGAGTCTGGGAGAGGAACCGGCCGCCGAGGTTCCATGCCCGGTGCTGGAGGATGTCTCCGCCGTGCTGGAGGCCTGGGCGCGACTGTGGGACGACCCCGCCGCCCGGCGCCAGCAGGGCGACGCGGCCCGGCGGCGCTTCTGGGAGGAGCGCCGGCAGGTGGACGCCAACTTCGATGCCGTGCTGCGGCGGGTCTGGGACTGGTAGCTATGGGCCGGTTCAAGGCGTGGCTGGGCGCCCGCATCTGGGATCAGTGGTGTCATCGCGGGCCGTTCGCGGCGGCGATGTATCCGCTGTCGCTGGCCTATGCCGGAGCGGTGGAGTGGAATCGCCATAGGCTGGAGCAGGCCCGGCGGGGCATCACGATCCCGGCCAAGGCCGTGATCGTGGTCGGCAACCTGACGGTGGGTGGCAGCGGCAAGACCCCGATGACCATCTGGCTGGCGAAACGGCTGGCGGATGCCGGGTATCGGCCGGGGATCGTCAGCCGGGGCTACGGCGGGCGCGGGGACGTCGCAGGGATTCGCGTGACCCCGCTTTCCGACCCCGTGGTGGTCGGGGACGAGCCCCTGCTGATCGCACAGCGCACCGGGGTTCCGGTACAGGTCGACCGCGATCGCGTGCGCGGGGCTCAGGCGCTGACCGACCAGGGCGTGGATGTGGTGATCGCGGACGACGGGATGCAGCATCACCGTCTGCCGCGTGACATTACCATCCTGATGATCGACGGCAAGCGCCGGCTGGGCAACGGTCTGTGCCTGCCCTCCGGGCCGTTGCGCGAGCCGAAGACCGCACGGGAGCGGGCGGACTTTGTGCTGGTGACCAGTGGCGAGCCTGGCCCCGGCGAGTTTGCGATGGAGCTGGTGCCGTCCAGTCGCCTGCAGCGCGTGGATGGCCAGGGCGAGGGCTACAAGCCGCACCGCTTTGCCCGTCGCGATGCCCATGCGATTGCCGGCATCGCCGACCCGGAGCGTTTCTTTCGCATGCTCGAGGCGGCCCATATCGACATCATCCGCCACCCGTTTCCGGATCATCACCGCTTTCGTCCGCACCAGATCCGCTTCGGTGACGGGCTGCCGGTTCTGATGACCGAGAAGGATGCCGTAAAATGCCGGGCGTTCGCGCAGGAGAATCACTGGTACTGGCCGATTGCGGCCCGCGTGCCGTCCGCCTTCGAGTCGGCTTTGCTGGCCCGTCTGGAGACGGTCGCCCGAATCAAGAAGACGCTGATCTGACCGCGTCGCAACTACTATTGGGGTATTACATGGACAAGCGTCTGCTCGATATTCTCGTCTGCCCGGTGACCAAGGGCCCGCTCAAGTACGACCGCGAGAACCAGGAACTGATCTCCGTCTCCGCCGGTCTTGCCTATCCGATCCGCGACGAGATCCCGGTGATGCTGGAGGACGAGGCCCGCGCGCTGTCGGACGAGGAAAAGGAACGCTGGCGCGCCGCCTGAGCGTTCCGTGGCCGCCTTCCACGTCGTGATCCCGGCCCGGATGGCCTCCAGCCGCCTGCCGGGCAAGCCGCTGGCAGCCGTCGCCGGGTGCCCCCTGATCGCCCATGTGATCGCCCGGGCGAAGGAGAGCCGGGCCTCGCGGGTGATCGTCGCGGCGGACGACGAGCTTATCCTCGATGTCGCGCGCCAGTGCGGGGTCGAGGCGTTTGCCACCGAGGCGGATCTGCCCTCCGGTACCGACCGCATCGCGGCAGTGGCGGCCGCCGAGGGCTGGGGCGACGAGTCCATCGTGGTCAATCTGCAGGGTGACGAGCCGCTGACCCCGGGGCCGCTGCTGGATGACCTGGCCCGCCTGCTGGCCGACACCCCGGACGCGGACATGGCGACCTTCGGCGTCCCGATCGTCCGCCCAGAAGACCTGGCCGACCCGAACCAGGTGAAGCTGGTCACCGATGCGTCGGGGCGTGCCCTGTATTTCTCGCGCGCCCCGATCCCCTGGGATCGCGAGGCCCATCGGGAAGGCCGTGCCCCGGCGCTGGATCAGGCGACCCGGCATCTCGGCGTCTATGCCTACCGTGCCGGCTTTCTGCGCCGAATGAGTGCGGAGGCACCCGCTGCACTCGAGCAGCTCGAGCAACTCGAGCAACTGCGGGCCCTGGCCATGGGTGCCTGGATCCAGGTCGGCCGTCGCGGCGAGGCGCATCCGCCGGGTGTCGATACCCCGGAGGACTTAGACCGGGTAGATGCCCTGCTGTCGGGGCGGGCGCGTGTCTGACCACGGATTCTCCGGGTTTCCGCAGACTTGGGGCGCCGCTCCTGCTACCATCGTTGATTGATTCTGAAACCCCCGGCACCAAGCGCCGGGGCGACCCCGGAGCACGCAGAGACCACCATGCTGCAAGCAATTCGCGACCGGGCGAGCGGCTGGCTCGCCTATGTGATTATCGGCCTGATTACCATCCCCTTTGCTGTCTGGGGGCTCGGGGAATATTTCGGTGGCTCCGGCCCGCTCGTCGCGGCCGAGGTCAACGGGACCGATATTCAGGTGCGTGACGTGCACAACGAGGCGCGCGCACAGCGGGACCAGATGGCCCGCATGTTCGGTGGCCAGATCCCGGATGACCTGCTCGACGAGGAGGGCATCCGCATGCAGGCGCTGGAGACCCTGATTCGCCAGGAACTGCTGCGCCAGGCAGCCGATTCGGCGGGCTTCAAGGCCGCAGGGGACAGCATCTTGCGCGAGATTCGCGGGATGCCGGTGTTCCAGGAAGGTGGCCAGTTCAGTCGCGAGCGCTATGCCCAGTTGCTCAATGCCCAGCGCCTGAGCCCGTCGGACTTCGAGCGCGACATCGGCCGGTCGATCATCCTGTCGCAGCTCCAGGGTGGCATCCAGGCCACCGGCTTCCCGGCCGATGCAGTGGTGGACGACTTCAGCCGCTTGCGCAACCAGACGCGTGTGGCCAGCTGGCGCGTCTTCCCGGTCGATGACTTCGACCAGCCGGACGTGGTCGACGACGAGGCGATCGAGGCCTATTACGAGGCCAACCAGGACGATTTCACCACCGAAGAGCGCGTGCGCATCGCCTACCTGCAGCTCGACCCCGAGTCCCTGGAAGACGCGGTGGATGTGTCCGAGGACGATATTCGCCAGCACTACGAGGTGAACCGCAGCCGCTACGAAGAACCGGAGCTGCGCGAAGTGCGCCAGATCCGGATTCAGGACACCGGCGAGGAAGGCGAGGCGAAGATCAACGAATTGCGCGATCGCCTGGACGATGGCGAGGACTTTTCCGAGCTGGCCGAAGCGTATTCCGAGGACAGCCTCAGTGCCGACCGTGGCGGCAGCCTTGGCGAGATCGCCCGGGGCGACCTGGATCGCACGCTCGAGACCATCATCTTTACACTGCCCGAGGGGCTGATCAGCCGCCCGGTGCGTACCGACCGGGGCTGGTTCATCCTCGAGGTGACCTCGATTCAGGAGGCCCGCCCGCAACCGTTCGAGGACGTGCGGGACGAGGTTGAACGCGATCTGCGCGACCGCAGCGCCGAACAGATGCAGATCGACGCCCTGGATGACCTGATGGGACAGGCCGCCGAATATCCGGACAGCCTGGAGCCGGCCGCCGAGGCGACCCGTCTGGAGATCCAGACCAGCGACTGGTTTACCCGCGGCTCCGGCGACGGTATCGCTCAGCACCGTTCGATCCGCAATGCGGCCTTCGATCCCCGCGTGCTGGAGGATGGTCACAACAGCGAGGCGATCGACCTGCAGGATGGTTCGACCATCGTGCTGCGCATCGAGGAGCACGAGCCGTCCGAGGTCCGTCCGCTGGCCGAGGTCGAGGACGAGATCCGCGAGCGTCTGCGGCGGGAGGCGGCCGCCGATGCCGCCCGCGAAGCGGGTGAGGAGCTGATCGCACGGCTGCGCGACGCCGACGACTGGGCGGATGCCATCGAGGACGACGACGCCTGGCAGATGGAGCGCGAGGTGCGCCGGGATTCGCCGGTAGATGGCGATAACGGCGTGCCCGGTGGCTTGCAGCAGCACCTGTTCCGCCTGTCGGCTCCGGGCGAGGACGCCGTCGAGATCAGCGGCACGAGGCTGGGGAGTGGCGACTTTGCCGTCGCGATCCTGCATGAAGTCCGGCTGGACGAGCAGGAGGCGGACGAGGCGATGCGCCAGCAGGCCCGCGAGCTGATGCGCAATGCCTATGCCAGCGCCGAGTTCCGCGCCTATCTGGCCTGGCTGGAGTCCGAGGCGGATATCAAGCGTTATCCGGAGAACCTGGACTAGTCGCGCCCAGCGGGCGGTTCACCGGAACCGCCGAACGTAAAAAGGCCCGGTCCGCGAAAGCGGGCCGGGCCTTTTTCGTGGGTCGCGTACCCCGCCAGCCGGCCGGGGCGGGAGCTTAACTGTCCTTGTCGAGTCCGATCTCGGCGGCGCCCAGGCCGACGGTGTTGTAGCCCGAGTCGACGTACATCACCTCGCCGGTGATGCCGGAGGCCAGGTCGGAGCAGAGGAAGGCCCCGGCATTGCCGACCTGCTCGGTGGTCACGTTGCGGCGCAGCGGCGCGTTCGCCTCGACGTGGTCGAGGATGCGCTTGAATTCGCCGATGCCCGAGGCGGCCAGCGTGCGGATCGGGCCGGCGGAGATCGCATTCACGCGCGTGGTTTCCGGGCCCAGGGTGTAGGCGAGATAGCGGACATTGGCCTCGAGGCTGGCCTTGGCCAGGCCCATAACGTTGTAGTTGGGCATGGAGCGTTCGGCGCCGAGGTAGCTCAGGGTCAGGATGGAGGCGTCGCGGTCCTTCATCATGCCGCGTCCGGCCTTGGCCAGGGCCGCGAGGCTGTAGGAGCTGACGTCGTGGGCGATGCGGAAGCCGTCGCGGGTCATGTTGTCGAGGAAGTCGCCGTCCAGTTGCTCCTTCGGGGCGAAGGCGACCGAGTGCACCAGGATATCGACGCCATCCCAGTAGTCGTCCAGGCGCTCGAAGACCTGTTCGATCTCGCGGTCGTCCTCGACGTTGCAGGGCACGAGAATGTCGGAGTCGAAATCGGCGACCAGCTTCTCCACACGGTCGCGCAGCCGCTCGTTCTGATAGGTGAACGCGAGCTCGGCGCCCTCGCGATGCATGGCCGACGCAATGCCGTAGGCGATGGAGCGGTTACTGGCTACGCCGACAATCAGCGCGCGCTTGCCCTTCAGAAAACCCATGTGAATCTCCTTGAATCTGGTTCGTGCCGGCGCCCTTGAAAAGGACCGCCCCGTGGCGGCCGGACCGGGCGGGAACCCAGTGCCGACGCGACTGTCTCGGGATCATACCGATGTGCCGCGGGTCGGGCCAGCAAGAATGGGACAACGCCGGTGAGACCGGCTGACGGGATTGCTATAGTGCGCGAAGTGCGGTCTGCATCGTTTGTCCCTGGGGGAGTGCGGACGTCGGTGCCACTCAAGAGCGGAGGCCTTGTGAGTCGTCATTTTGGTTGGATTGTCACCCTGATCGTGCTGGGCATCCTGCTGTTGCTGGTCATGGTGCAGGTGGATCGCCAGTGGCAGCGCATGGCCGCCATGCAGAACATGATGAGCGAGCAGGCGCGCGACCTGCGCGCTCTCCGCCGCAGTCTGCAGAGCCTGGAATCGGATCTGGCCGAGGGACGTTTTGCGACCGGCGACGGCGAACGCGCACCTCGGGTTACGGAAGTGCCCTCGGCATTCGAGCGGGCGGCCGAGGTGGCGGGGCGCGAGGATTACGCGGAGGGCGACTGGCTGGTGCAGGCCTTCGGTACCGGGCTGGCGACGATCACGCCCTACGTCTCAAGCGACGCCTATGCCTCCGAGGTCCAGAACTACGTTCTGGAGTCGCTGGTGCAACGCCATCCGGAGACACTGGAATGGCAGGGCCTGCTGGCCGCGTCCTGGGACTTCGATGAATCCGGTCAGGAGCTGACCTTCCAGCTGCGCTCGGGCCTGCAGTTCTCCGACGGAGAGCCGCTGACTGCCGAGGATGTGGAGTTCACCTTCAACTTCCTGATGACCGATGCAATTGCGGTGCCGCGCGCGCGGGCGTTTCTGGAGAAGGTCGAGAAGGTGGAAGCGGTGGACGAGCGCACCGTCGTATTTACCTTCGAGGAACCGTACTTCGACGCCCTGCGAGTCGCCGGTGGCCTGGATGTCCTGCCGAAGCATTTCTACGAGCGCTATCTTGACGAGCCCGAGACCTTCAACGAGTCGCGCGGGATCCTGCTGGGTTCCGGCCCCTACCGGCTAGAGGACCCGACCGGCTGGACGCCGGATGCCGGGCGGATCGAACTGGAGCGCAATCCGCGCTACTGGGGGCCGGTGGAGCCCTCGTTCGACCGGCTCGTCTGGCGCGTGATCCAGAATGACTCGGCGCGCCTGACGACCTTTCGCAACCGCGATATCGATGTCTACGGCGCCCGGCCGCGCGAATATGCCCGGTTGCGTGATGACGAGGCCCTGCGCGAGCGGGCGGATACCCATGAGTACATGAGCCCCACCGCCGGGTATTCCTACATCGGCTGGAACCAGAAGCGCAATGGCGAGCCGACCCGCTTTGCCGATCCCCGTGTGCGCCGGGCGATGAGCTATCTGACGGATGTCGATCGCCTGATCGAGCAGGTGATGCTGGGGTATGCCGAGCGCGCGATCAGCCCGTTCAGCCCGCGCAGTGACCAGCACAACCCCGACCTCGAGCACATCCCCTTTGACGTCGATCGCGCGCTGGAGCTGCTGGCCGAGGCCGGCTACTCCGAGAAGAACCGCGACGGGGTGCTGGTCAACGAGGAGGGTGAGCCGTTCTCGTTCGACCTGGTGTACTTCCAGGACAACGAGGACACCCGCCGCATCGCCTTGTTCCTGCGCGATCTGTACGCGCGCGCAGGGGTCCATATGCGGCCGCAGCCGACCGAGTGGTCGGTGATGCTGGAGAAGCTCAGCCGCCAGGACTTCGATGCCATTACCCTGGGCTGGACCAGCGGCGTGGAGGTGGATATCTACCAGATGTTCCACTCCAGTCAGACGGTCTCAGGTGGTGACAACTTCATCAACTACGAAAACCCCGAGCTGGATGCCGTGATCGAGGCCGCACGCGGCGAGGTGGACGAGGACGCGCGCATGGAACACTGGCGCGAGGCCGAGCGGATTCTGGTGGAGGATCAGCCGTATACCTTCCTGATGCGGCGCCAGACCCTCGCCTTCATCGACCGACGCATCCAGAACCTGGAGCAGACGGCGCTCGGCCTGAACCTCGGGTTTGTGCCGGTGGAGATCTACGTCCCGTTCGACCAGCAGCGGTACGGGCAGTAGCCGCATGCCAACCGGGGCCGGAGTGCCAGAGAACCCGCGCACGCCATGCTGACCTACATCCTGCGCCGCCTGATGCTGATGGTGCCGACGCTGTTCGGCATCACGATCGTGGTCTTTGCCGTGATGGCGGCCGCGCCCGGTGGCATCAGCGCGCTGACCCTGATCGAGGGGCAGGGCCTGGAGCCGCAGGCGCAAAAGGCGATGGAGGAGTACTACAACCGCCTCTATGGCCTGGACCAGCCACCGCCGGTGCAGTACGGGCGCTGGTTGAACAACATCTCGCCGGTCGGCTTTGCCCAGGATGAGGACGGCTCGCTGACCGGCTGGCCCAAGCTGAAGGCCCCCAATCTCGGGACCAGCTTTCGCTTTGGCCGGCCGGTGTCCGACCTGATTGCCGAACGTCTGCCGATCACCCTGCTGTTGAATGTGCTGTCGATACCACTGATCTACATCGTGGCGGTGGCTGTCGGGGTGCGGGCGGCCACCCAGCAGGGACAGGCCTTCGATTCCCAGTCCGGGGTGGTGCTGCTGGCCCTGTGGTCGGTGCCCACGATGCTGGCGGGCGTTCTGCTGATCGGTTTCTTCGCCTCCGATCAGTTCTGGCAATGGTTCCCGACCGGGGGGTTGAGCCAGCGTGCGGCGCTGGACATGACCTTCCTGCCAACGGTGGAGGTGGCCTGGGCCATACCGCTGCTGCTGGTGCTGCCGTTTCTGGGGGCGGCGCTCGGCATTTATCTGGCGCGCTACCTGCCGGCGCTGATCCGGGGCGGGCTCGGTGCGGCTGTCGGGGCCTTCTGCGGCTGGCTGATGTTCAGTGACCTGGCCCCGGCGGGCTGGATCAGTACGACGGTTGCCATGGCGATCGGTGTGGTGCTGGGCTGGCTGATGGCGCACAGTGACTGGGGCGTGCTGCGTGGCTTCTACCTGGGCACGGTGGGCCTGGCCGCGGGGTTCGCGATAGCGCTGGGCCTGGCGCCGGGCAGCATGGTCCCGGGTTTCCTGCTCGATCGCGCCTGGCACCTGGTGCTGCCGGTGCTGTGCCTGTCCTATGGGGGGCTCGCCTTCCTGGCCAAACTCTCGCGTTCGTCGGTGCTGGAAAACCTGAACTCGGACTACGCCCGCACCGCGCGTGCCAAGGGCGTGCCCGAGCACGAGGTGCTGTGGCGGCATGTGTTCCGCAACAGTCTGTTACCGCTGATCACCGTCTCGGCCACCCTGCTGCCGTCGCTGCTGGCCGGCTCGGTGATCGTGGAGGCAATCTTCTCGATCGACGGGATGGGCAAGCTCGCGGTGGAGGCGGTGCAGACCCGCGACCGTGAACTGGTGCTGTCGATCACCCTGATCTCCGGCGTGCTGACCCTGGTTGGCTATCTACTGGCGGACCTGGCCTATGCCATTGTCGACCCGCGGGTGAGCTATGACTGAGTCGGTGCAGCAGGTCGAGGGCCGTCGCAGCCGCTCCTGGGCACGCCGCGTGGTCGGAGAGGTACTGCTGCGCTGGGGGGCGCGGCTGGGGATCGGCTGGATCGCGCTGCTGACGCTGGTCGCGATCCTGGCGCCCGTGCTGGCCAGCTCGCACCCGCTGCTGGTACAGACGGCGGACGGCTGGTCCATGCCCTTTCTGCGCTACCTGACCGCGGCGGATGTCACGCTGTTCGGGATGCTGGTACTGGCGGGCGTGTTCTGGCTGTTGCCCGGCCGGCCCTGGCGGCGCTTTGTGCTCTGGGGGGTGCTGAGTGCGATTCTGGGGGCGGTGGCCTGGCAGACGGTCTCGTCCCCCTCGCTGGTGATCTACGAGCAGTACCGCGAGGCCGAGGCGCAGGGCGAATACCAGACCGTGATCCGAGCGCCGATCCCGTATTCGCCGCGCGACTACCTGCGGGATTACGCGGACACCGGGCTCGAGGCCCCGCGCGAGGCCCCCGATCGCGTGCACTGGTTCGGTACTGACGACAATGGCGCGGATGCCCTTTCGCGCATGATCCATGCCTCGCGCATCGCCCTGTCCATCGGCTTCATCGCCACCGGGATCGCACTGGGGATCGGGGTGATCCTGGGCGGGTTGATGGGCTATTTCTCGGGAATCGTGGACATCATCGGCATGCGCCTGGTGGAGATCTTCGAGGCCATCCCGACGCTGTTCCTGCTGCTGACCTTTGTCGCCTTCTTCGGGCGATCGCTGTACCTGATGATGCTGATCATCGGCCTGACGTCGTGGTCCGGCTATGCGCGCTATGTGCGCGCGGAGTTCCTGCGCCTGCGCCAGCAGGACTTCGTGCAGGGGGCGATCGCCTCCGGGCTGTCGCTGCCCTCGATCCTGTTCCGCCATATGCTGCCGAACGGGATCGCGCCGATCCTGGTGGCGGCCAGCTTTGGCGTGGCCTCCGCGATCCTCGCCGAGGCCACGCTGTCGTTCCTGGGCCTGGGGCTGGTGGACGAGCCCTCCTGGGGGCAGATGCTGAACCAGGCGGTGCAGAGCTCGACCTTCAATTGGTGGATGGCGGCCTTCCCGGGGGGCGCGATCTTCCTGACCGTGTTTGCCTACAACCTGATTGGCGAGGCCCTGCGCGATGCGGTGGATCCGCACTCGCGCTCGGCTGCCAAGGCGGCCAGCCATGCCGCGCCAGCCCGCCCGGCCGCCTCGGGCGCCACCAGCGGGGGGGTGCGCTAGGCCATGCTCGAGGTACGCAACCTCCGCATTCGGCATCGCGACAGCGAGGCACCGCTGGTCGAGGACATCAGCTTCTCGATCCGCGCGGGCGAGATGTTCGCGCTGGTGGGCGAGTCGGGGTCCGGCAAGTCGATCACCGCGCTGGCGATCATGCGGCTGCTGGATGGGGGCTTCGAGCCTTCCACGGGGGAGGTCTGGCTGGCCGGCCACGGCACTCGTCAGGAACTGCTGGGCCTGCCGGACCGCGTGATGCAGCAGGTCCGTGGGGACCGGGTAGGCATGATCTTCCAGGAGCCGATGACTTCGCTGAATCCGGTGCTGACCGTGGGCGACCAGATCGACGAGGTCCTGCGCCTGCACCGTCCGCAGATGACCCCGGCCGAGCGCGAGGCGCGGGTGCTTGAAGTGCTGCGCGAGGTCCAGCTTCCGAACCCGGAACAGCGGCGTCACGACTATCCGCACAAGCTCTCCGGGGGTCAACGTCAGCGCGTGATGATCGCGATGGCGCTGGTGGCGGAGCCGGATCTGCTGATTGCCGACGAGCCGACCACCGCGCTGGACGTGACCATCCAGGCCGAGATCCTGAAGCTGATCGATCAGCTTCGCGAAAAGAACGGGATGGCCGTGCTGCTGATCACCCACGACTTCGGCGTGGTGGCCTCGGTGGCGGATCGCGTGGCGGTCATGCACAAGGGCCGGCTGGTGGAACAGGGCGAGTGCCACCCGCTGCTGCGCGATCCACAGGATGCTTACACACGCAAGCTGATCGGGGCCCTGCCGGAGAACCTGCCGGCCTTGCCCTCCGTGCCGGGGGCCGGGCGCGAGACGCTGCTGGACGTGCACGATTTGCAGGTGCACTTCCCCGTGCTCAAGGGCCTGATGCGCCGCCAGGTGGATGTCGTGCGTGCAGTGGACGGCGTGTCGTTTCAGCTCGAAAACGGCGAGGTGCTGGCCGTCGTGGGGGAGTCCGGCTGCGGCAAGACCACACTGGGCCGCGCCATCCTGCGCCTGATCGAACCCACCGGCGGCGAGATCCGCTATCGCGACCAGCCGCTGACCGGGATGCCGCGCAAGCCTTTGCGGCGGCTGCGCCGTCATTTGCAGGTGGTATTCCAGGACCCGGCCTCGTCGCTGAACCCACGCCTGAATGTGATGACCCTGCTGACCGAACCGATGGCCGTCCACGGGATTGGCGAGGATCAGGAAGATCGCATCGAACGTGCCCGGGCGACCCTGGACCAGGTCGCGCTGCCGCCGGATACGCTGTGGCGCTATCCGCACGAGTTCTCGGGCGGTCAGCGTCAGCGTATCGGCATCGCCCGGGCCCTGGTGCTGGACCCGGACGTGATCATTTGCGACGAGGTGACCAGCGCGCTGGATGTCTCGGTGCAGGCGGAGGTCCTGCAGATCCTCGGACGGCTGCGGGTCGAGCGCCGCCTGGCGCTGATCTTTATCACCCACGACATGGGGGTGGTCGAGTATTTCTCCGATCGCATGCTGGTGATGCACGATGGCCGCATGGAGGAGATCGGCAACACCGCCGAGGTGCTGGCCAATCCGCGTGCCGATTACACCCGGCACCTGCTGGAGGCCGTCCCCCGGGTCTCGCGCTACGTGCAGTAACCTGCGCCGCGTCGGAGGGTGTTTAACTCGCCTCGTGGGTGCCGAAGGCGCGGGCGCGCAGGGTGTTGTCCAGCAGCATTGCCACGGTCATCGGTCCGACCCCGCCGGGCACCGGCGTAATCCAGGCGGCCTTCTCGGCGGCCGCGTCGAACTCCACATCACCGCACAGGGTGCCGTCCTCGCGACGGTTGATGCCGATGTCGATCACCGTGGCGCCGGGCTTGACCCAGTCACCCTTGACCAGGCCCGGCTTGCCGGCCGCCGCGATCAGGATGTCGGACTGGCGCGCGATGCCGGCGGTATCCGGTGTGAAGCGGTGGCAGATGGTCGGGGTGGCCCCGGCCAGCAGGAGTTCCAGGGCCATCGGGCGGCCCACAATATTGGAGGCGCCGATCACGCAGGCGGTGCGGCCCTTGAACGGTTCGTCCAGGTGGCGCAGTAGCTGGATCACGCCCCAGGGGGTGCAGGGGCGCAGGCGCGGGATCCGGGCGACGAGCCGGCCGACGTTGTAGGGGTGGAACCCGTCGACGTCCTTGGCGGGCGATATGCGCTCGATCACCGTCTCCGGATCGATATGGCTGGGCAGGGGGAGCTGCACCAGGATGCCGTCGATGGTGCGGTCGGCATTGAGCTGGTCGATCAGGGCCAGCAGGTCCGTCTGCGGCGTGCCCGAGGGCAGATCATAGGAATGCGAGACCACCCCCACCTGCTCGCAGGCCTTGCGCTTGTTGCGCACATAGACCTGGGAGGCGGGATCGGAGCCGACCAGCACCACGGCCAGGCCCGGCGGACGCAGGTCGCGGGCGGTCATGGATTCGATCTCGGTGGCGATGCGGGCGCGATGGGTCTGGGCAATCGCGCGGCCGTCGATGAGCTGGGCGGTCATGGGAGGCTCTGTCTCGGAAACTGGCCGCGATCATCCCACGCGCGCGGGAGCGCCTCAAGCCGGGCGGGTTGTGTACCGCGTCGGAGCGGCCTCAGCCGACCGCCGTGAGGTTCGATCGGTCATTGCCCGCTTCGCAGCGATTGCGGCCGCCGGCCTTGGCACGGTAGAGGGCATCGTCCGCCCGCTGGATCAGGAAATCCGCGTTGTCGCGGGAGTCGGGCGCAGTATCGAGACTGGCGGTCCCCACCGAAACCGTTACGTACAGTTCGTCCGGGGCGCAGGGCGGTACATGTTCATGGCCCTTGAGTACGACCGGAGTCCGGGCGATCTCGTTGCGCAGCTTCTCGGCCAGTTGCAGCGCAGCATCCAGGTGGGTGTGTGGGGCGATGACGACGAATTCCTCGCCGCCGAAGCGTGCTGCCAGGTCTACGCGGCGAAGGTTTTGCTGCAGGCGCAGGGCGATCGACTGGAGGATGTAGTCGCCCGCCAAGTGCCCCAGGCGGTCGTTGATGGCCTTGAAATGGTCGATGTCCAGCATTATCACCGATAGTGGCTGGCCGTAGCGCCGCGCGCGCGCGACTTCGTCGTCCAGGCGCCGGTCCATTTGGCGGCGGTTGCACAGGCCGGTCAGGGGGTCGGTAATCGACTCGTGCTCGAGTCGGGTGATGCGGCGGATACTCTCGACCGAGCTGTAGGACAGACGCACCACGCTGCAGACGAAACAGCCCCCGAGGAGGAAGATGATCGGCACCAGCAGGTCGGGGATGGCCTGGTACATCCCCCAGTTCAGCGGGATGTACCCGAGATAGCCGAGGGTGAAGACGGGGATCAGCAGGAACATCAGCAGCCAGCCCGTACGGACGCGGCTCTCTGGCAGTTCGTGCAGCAGGCGGGCGAGGTTCCACTGGGCATAGATCAGCCCTGCTGCACCCAGCACGATGGCCCCGTTGGCGATCCAGTTGAGCATGTCCCTGTCCCCTGCACGCAATCCCGGCTTGCGTGCGTCAACGTACCACGGAAACGTGTATGAAAGAACAACGTTTCTAACCCCTTGTACCTTGACCGCGGGCGGTGGCAGCGCTACCATCCTGCGCTCGCTGTGTAGGCCCTTTAGCGGGGACGGCTCGACGGGGTATAGCGCAGTCTGGTAGCGCGCCTGCTTTGGGAGCAGGATGTCGGGGGTTCGAATCCCTCTACCCCGACCACCCCTCCCGGCCAATGGTTTGCAGGCAGGCTCGAGATCAGGCGTGGCACCTCGACGTTCGGCGGTAACGCGCTCGTAGCTCAACCGGATAGAGCATCGGCCTTCTAAGCCGACGGTTGCAGGTTCGAGTCCTGCCGGGCGCGCCAGAGCCGCCCTGTGGCAGTTGCCTGGACAGTGACACGGTGGTGACCGTAGCTCAGTTGGTAGAGTCCCGGATTGTGACTCCGGTTGTCGTGGGTTCGAGTCCCATCGGTCACCCCATCCCCTTTTTCTTGGGGGCCGTTAGCTCAATTGGTAGAGCAGTGGACTCTTAATCCATTGGTTGTAGGTTCGATTCCTACACGGCCCACCATCTCCAAGTCTGACCTTCCGCGTTTGGTCCGTATTTTGTGTTCCCTCGGGCGGTCTCGTCTGTTTGGGTCCGGCTGTGCCTGTCGGTGCTGACCCGCACTCGATTGTCGGGTGTATCGGGCGGTATTCGGTCAACCTTTTTCGGCTGATTTCGTAGCGATCTACCGACAGCGTGATGGCGCCCTCAGTCGTTCGTCTGACAGCGTGATTTCCCCCCCAATTAGCCTGCCATTCAGGTGCTAGCCTCCCCACACGTTTGCGGTGCAAGGCGAGCCGAAAGGTTCGGCAAGTACACCGCGCCCGGTTGCTGACACATTGGAGGCCTGAATCATGGCGGTACTGGATCGTAGTCTGGAGAACTTGCTGCGACTGCCGCGCGGCAAGAAGCAGGGATTGATGGTGCTGGCGGACATCGTGATGCTGCCGCTGGCGCTGTGGCTGGCCTTTGTGATTCGCACGGGACAGCCGCTGCCGCCCATGATGGTCGAGGCCTGGTGGCTGTTTGCCCTGGTCCCGGCGGTTGGTGCGCTGGTGTTTGCGCGCCTCGGCCTGTATCGAACGGTCGTGCGTTTCATGGGGGCCCGGGCGGTACGTGCGGTGATCGTCGGGGTCTCCGCGCTGGCGCTGATGATCTGGGCCTCCGCCGAGCTGACGCAGACGCCCGGATTCTTCGGGGCGGTCGCGGTGAACTTCGCCCTGCTGGCCTTTGCCCTGGTGGCGGCGGGCCGATTTGCGGTGCGCAGCTGGTACCAGGCCGTGTCCGATGCGCGTACCGGCAGTGAGCGCGTGGTCATCTTTGGCGCCGGCGAGGCAGGAGTTCAGCTGGCCTCCGGGCTGCAGTCCAGCGGGCGTTTCCGGGTGATGGCCTTCATCGACGAGGACCCGGCGGTCCAGGGCCGCTCGATCGATGACATCCCGGTCTGTGGCCGCGAGTCCCTGGGTACTCTGGTGGAGCAGTGTGGCGTGGGCCGGGTGTTGCTGGCGGTGCCGTCGGCGAGCCGTGCCGACCGCCGGCGCATCCTCGAATGGCTGGAGCCCTATCCGCTGCATGTGCAGTCGGTGCCCTCGCTGGAGGCAGTCGTCTCGGGCCGGGCCCCGCTGGATCAGCTGGAGGACCTGGATGTCGCCGACCTGCTGGGCCGCGATCCGGTGCCGCCCAACGAGGCCCTGCTGGCGCGGAGCATTCGCGGACGCGTGGTGATGGTCACCGGGGCCGGGGGTTCTATTGGTTCGGAGCTCTGCCGCCGCATCCTCAGTCTCGAGCCGGCCGCCCTGGTACTGTTCGAGCGTAACGAGTTCGCGCTCTACCGGATCGAACAGGAGATCACGCAGCGCCGGTCGTCCATGCAGTCGGGTGTCGAGGTGCACGCGGTGCTGGGCTCGGTCGCCAACCAGGCGCGAGTCGAAGAGGTCCTGCACCAGTATGGCGTGCAGACGCTCTACCACGCGGCGGCCTACAAGCATGTGCCGCTGGTCGAGGGCAATCTGCTGGAAGGCCTGCGCAACAACAGCCTGGGTACCGCCGTGGTGGCCGATGCGGCGATCGCGGCCGGCGTCGAGCGATTTATCCTGGTGAGCACGGACAAGGCTGTGCGGCCCACGAATGTGATGGGCGCGAGCAAGCGCCTGGCCGAGATGGTGCTGCAGGACCGCGCACGCCGTCAGAACACAACGGTGTTCAGCATGGTGCGCTTTGGCAACGTCCTGGGTTCTTCCGGATCCGTTGTGCCCCTGTTCCATCGCCAGATTCGCGAAGGCGGGCCGGTCACGGTGACTCACCCGGAGATTACCCGCTACTTCATGTCGATCCCGGAGGCCGCCGAGCTGGTGATTCAGGCCGGGGCGATGGCGCAGGGGGGCGAGGTCTATGTGCTCGACATGGGCGAACCCGTGCGCATCATCGATCTGGCCCGACGCATGATCCGTCTGCATGGCCATCAGGTCCGGGAGGACGAGGCCGAAGGGGAAGGCATCGCCATCACCTGTACCGGCCTGCGTCCCGGCGAGAAGCTCTACGAGGAACTGCTGATCGGGGATAACGTGGAAGAGACCCCGCACAGCAAGATTATGCGTGCACGCGAAACCTGTGCGGAGCCGGCGGTTCTCGCCCGCGCCCTGCGCACGCTGGAGAAGGCCGACCGCGAGCGCAATGCCCAGGCCGCGTTCGAGGTGCTTCGCGAGATCGTCGATGGTTACGAGCCGGGCCACGACGAAGAGGCCACGCATAGTACCCCCGCACCGGTCGGTCGGCCCCGTCCGGCTCCGGCGCCGACCGTGCGTCCGGCGGCAGTCGCCTATGCACGGGTGGCCGATTCGGTTCCACGCTAGGGCAAGTGAAGTCCTCTGGAGGAGAGGCGGATGATCCGGGTTTCCCTGGGCGAAACCCGGATCAGTCGCGTCCGGCGCGTAGGGCGATGGCCAGCAGGAGCAGGGGCAGGTAGCCGATCACGACACCGGCAGCACCCGGTAGCTGGTTGGCAACGACCAGGACCGCAATGGGGAGTAACCAGAGCAGGTTGATCGCGGCGACACCCAGGGCCACCGGGATATGGGACCCGAACCGGTGGGCGGCATGCTGGTAGGCATGGCTGCGATGGGCCTCGTAGACCCGCATTCCCCGAAACAGGCGTACGGCCAGTGTCGTGGTGGCGTCGACAATGAACACGCCCAGCAGGATCAGCCAGGCGGCCAGGAAGTTCGTGTCCAGCCCCGCTGCTTGCATCGACAGCAGACCCAGCAGCAATCCGAGCGTGCCACTCCCGACATCCCCCATGAAGATCCGCGCCCGCGGAAAGTTCCAGACGAGGAATCCCGTACTTGCCGCGGCCAGCAGCGCCGGCAGCCACCAGGCGTGCGCATCCCCCCACCCAAAGAGCAGGCCGGCCATGGCCAGACAGGCCGTGACCGCCTGAATGCCGGCCAGACCGTCGATGCCGTCCATGAAGTTGTAGAGGTTCAGCAGCCAGACAACGTAGAAAAGCGCGAGTACATGGCCGATCCAGCCGGCATCGATCTGGACGCCGACAATCGCCACCGTTGGCAGCCCGCCTAGCCAGGCCAGGCCCCAGGAGGCCGCAAGAAAATGCACCAGCAGTCGCCAGCGTGCGGCCAGGTGACCGTGGTCGTCCAGCCAGCCGACCCAGGCGACGGCGCCCGCAGCCCCGATCAGGGCGGCGGCGGTCGGCAGGTCGACCCAGCCGATCCCGGCGGAGAGCAGGATTCCGAGCAGAAAGACCAGTACCAGTGCCAGGCCGGCACCGCGTGGTGTGGGGGTCTGGTGAGAGCTGCGTGCGCCGGGGATGTCGACCAGCTGCTGCGCCAGGGCGTAGCGGCGAATCCAGCCCGTGATTACCACCACCAGCGCGAAGGCGGTCAGCAATCCGATGGTCTCGATCACGTAAGGCATCCCCCATGGGTCCCGGCTGGCGGCCCCGGGCGGGCAATCGGATTGATGCCGCCCCGGGCCGGATGCCGCGCATTGTGGGGGAAGGGGAGATGGGACTCCAGCGCTTGGCTGGTAACCGTCGAGCTGGTAACCGCCGACCTAGTAACCAGCGACCGGGTCGACCGGGGTCACCGGGGGCTCGCCTTGCGCCATCGCGCGGGCATTGCGGATGAAGATCTCCAGCGCACGTTCCATATAGTGCGGCGAGGTGCCCGAGACATGGGGTGTGACGAGGACGTTCTCCCGGTTCCACAGCGGTGACTGGGCGGGAAGAGGCTGCTGCTCGAAGACATCCACCGCCGCACCGCGCAGGTGTCCGGCATCCAGCGCCCGGGTCAGCGCCTGCTGATCCACAACCCCGCCGCGGGAGATGTCCACCAGCACGGCGCCCGGCTGGAGCCGCTGGAACTGGGCTTCGCCGATCCGGTGCCGGGTGTCCCGGGTGAGCGGCAGGCATACGATCAGGTCGTCCACCTCCGGCAGGCGGTCCTCCACGCTATCCAGGGCAATGACCTCGTCGGCGCAGTCATGGGGGCGCGGGTTGCGCTGGACACCGATCACGCGCATGTCGAACGCCCGGGCCCGGCGCGCCACCTGGGTACCGATATGCCCCATGCCAAGCACCATGGCGGTGCGCCCGGTCAGCTCCCCGAGCCAGCAGCGCTCCCAGCGCTTCTCGCGGCTTTGTGCGTTGAAGCGGTCGAAGTGCTTGGCGAAATAGAGCATGGCCCCGATCGCATACTCGCTCATCGGGGCGCCGTGGACGCCACTGCTCTTGGTCATCAGCAGGCCATCCTTGGGGAATGGCATGTCCCAGATCTTCTCGACCCCGGCGGACAGAAAGTGCACCCAGCCATAGCGCGACAGGCGGTCCAGGGCGTCGGGCAGCCAGGGCAGGGTGGGGGCGATCACGGCATCGACCTCAAGCCCCTCGGGTATGGCCTCGGGCTGGCCGGCGAAGGTCAGCGTGGTGCCGGGCAACGCCTGCTGCAGGCGGGCCTCGATCGTGTCCTGCTGCTTCTCCAGAACCTCCGGTTTCTGCAGGAACAGGGTGTGGCTCAGGCGCATGCACGGCTCCGGTTGTGCATGCGGGCGGCCAGCCGGAAGATGCGGCTGCGGACCTCGTCGCGGTTCTCCAGCAGTGCTTCCGCGGGGGCTGCGCGAAACTGCTGTTCCGCGGCCTGTAGCCGCTCCAGCTCGCCGCGCAGGCGCGCCGTCCCGGTGGCCGGGTCTTCCTGGCTGACCACCTCGCGGAAGGCGCGCGAAAGGATGACCCATTCGGACCCAAGGCGCACGTGTTCGCCCAGGATGGACTCGGCCGGGACCTCGCCCTTGCCCACCGCGCCGACACCCCCGAACCCGAACGCGATGCCCGCCTCGCGGCACAGGGCGGCCGGCACCTCCAGCATGCCGCCGGCCAGCGGTTCGAACAGGAAATCGAGCCCGGACGCCAGGCTGAGATCGTTCAGGCCGATATGAATCTGGTCCTGTGGCCCGAGCAGGGGCAGGTAGGACGGCAGTCGGATCAGGGCCTGCGGGGTCTCGACCAGCAGGGTCACCGGCACCTGTCCGCCGACGGCGTCGAGAAAATGCTGCACCTCGTCGATGCGGGTGAACATCGGCAGCATCAGCCGGTCGGCGCCGGCCTCGATCGCCTGACGGACCTCGGACGGCGTTTGTGGTGCCGGCGGATTGATGCGGACCATCAGCTCTGCGCTCGTGAGCACGCTGGAGATGCGCCGGACATCGTCGAGCGTGTGGCGCGCCTTGTGGGTATCCAGATGGCCCTGGCGTTCGGCCTTCCCGCGGGTCTCCATGTCGACAAAGATCCGTGCGATCCCCGCTGCCTCGGCCTGCCGGGCCACATCGGCGGAGGCCGTAATGAACATGTGTTTCAGGGTGGAAGTCATTCCATGTTCCCTTGCTGTCGGTTACGCAACGAATCGCGATAGGTACGCCAGTTGATCCCGGCCTCGCCGTAGATCCCCTGGCCGGTCAGGACGACGTAGACCGTCTTGATGATGAGCCCCAGGTCGTACAGCAGGTTGTGCTGCGCGGCGTATTCGGTGTCGGCCTCGAGCTGCTGGATCCAGCCCAGCGTGCGGCGACCGCGGACCTGGGCCAGTCCGGTCAGGCCGGGACGCACCGAAAACCGGGAGGCGTAGGAGGGGGGCACGACCTCTACCTGTTCCGGCAGGATCGGGCGGGGACCGACCACGCTCATGTCGCCGCGCAGGATGTTCCACAGCTGCGGCAGTTCGTCGAGACTGGTCGCCCGCAGCCAGCGCCCTACGCGGGTAATGCGCGGGTCGACCCCGGTGCTGACCACCTGTTCCTGGTACTGGTCGATCGCGTCCGGATCGCGATCCACCATGGTGCGGAACTTCAGTACCCGAAACGGCTGTCCGTTGAAGCCGATGCGTCGCTGACGAAAGAGGGTCGGCCCGGAGCTGTCGAGGCGAATCGCAATGGCGATCAGCAGCAGCAACGGGGCCAGCACGAGCAGCACCGCCATGCTGGACAGGATGTCGAACAGGCGTTTGAGGGTGGCGTTCATGCGAGCTCCATCGTTCGAAGAATGACGCGGTTGACCTGCCCCACCTCGTACTTTGCCTCCACCCGATCGCGCGAGGCCCGGGCCATGCGGGGCAACAGCTCAGGGTGGTCGAGGAGCCTCTGCATGGCATCCGCCAGGGGCGCGGAGGTCCGGGGTGGGACGAGGAGGCCGTTCTCGCCGTCGACGACGGTCTCGCGGCAGCCCGGGGCATCGGTGGTGATGATCGGGCGGCCCACGCTCATCGCCTCCAGCACCGAACGCGGGGTGCCTTCGCGGTAGGAGGGCAGGACGAACGCGGAGGCCTTCTGGAGCCAGGGTCGAACATCGGCCACGCCGCCGACGAACTCGACGATGCCTTCGCGCTTCCAGGACTCGACCTGCTCCGCCGAGATCGTGTGCGGAAGGTCCGGGTTATGGGGGCCGACCACCACGAAGCGGGCATTGGGGTGTTGCGTGTGAACCTGGCGCGCGGCCTTCACGAACTCGAGGATGCCCTTCTCGGTGAGCAGCCGGCCGACAAACAGGAACAGCGGGTCGCCTTCGGGAAGGGGATGCTGGGCGAAGCGGTCCACGTCCACCCCGGAGCCGTTAATGCGGACGACCCGCTCGGTATCCGGCAGCACACCTCGATCGAGGAAATCCTGGAGGTCATCCGGGTTCTGGAAGAACACGCGATCGCAGCGGGCCAGGGCCTGGCGATACAGGCCGGAACTGATCGTGCGCAGGATGCGCGTGCGCCAGGACTCGGTGGTAAAGGCATGCCCGAGACCGGTAATCATCGCGTAGACCCGCGGGACCCCGGCCCAGCGGGCGGCCAGAGAACCGTACACCACGGGCTTCACGGTATAGCTGAACACGGCCTCCGGCCGCAGGCGGCGCATCAGTTGGGTCAGGGCGAAGGTCGTGCGCAGGTCTTCAATCGGGTTCACACCGGTACGGCCCAGGTCGAATGGGTAGATCGGGATGCCCAGTTCTTCGACTTCGGGCAGGTAGTCCTTGCGCGGGACGGCAGCGGCCACCGTTTGGCCGCGGCGGCGGATCTCGCGGATCAGGTCCCCGCGGTTGGCGATCAGCGACCGGGCATTGGCCGCCACGATCAGGAGGTCGATCCCGCTGTGTTCCCGCGACTCGCTTTCCCGTGCGGCCCGTTCTGTATGGGGGGGGTCCCCACGCAGGGTGGTGGCCACCCTGCGGTGCTCGGTGTTCTGCATGTCTTTTGCTCCTGTTCCCGAGGGGTGCCGGGCGGTCTCCGCCTATGCTGGATAGGCCCCTCGGAAGTCCTTGTGCATAGGTGCAAAAGGTAAACAGGACAATGATTTATCGCCATGCTTCGGGGTGCTCAAAGTGTGCGAGACACCCCGAAAAGGCAGACCGGCTCAGGGGGGATGGCCGGTTTATAGACGCAGGTCACTCGCCTCGGGCGGGAGTACCGATTTCACGTCGAAGACCACCGCGCGCTCGCGTCCGAACCTCTGCAGGCCCTGGGCCCCAAGTTCGACGAACTCGTGGTGCGGGACCGCAAGGATGATGGCATCGTACGCGCCCTGCTTCGGCGACTCGGTCAGCAGGTCCAGTCCATACTCGTGACGGGCCTCGGCGGTATCCACCCAGGGGTCCCAGACATCGACCTCGGCGTTGTAGCCGTGCAGGTCATGGATGATGTCGACCACGCGCGTATTGCGCAGATCCGGGCAGTTCTCCTTGAACGCGAGCCCCATCACCAGGACGCGCGAGCCTACGACCGGGAACCCCTTGCGGATCATGGCCTTGATCGTGCGATCCGCGATGTAGCCGCCCATGCCGTCATTGGTACGGCGTCCGGCAAGGATCATCTCCGGGTGGTAGTTGGCGGCCTGTGCCTTGTGCGTCAGGTAGTACGGGTCGACGCCAATGCAGTGCCCGCCCACCAGACCGGGCCGAAACGGCAGGAAGTTCCACTTGGTCCCGGCCGCGGCCAGCACGGCCTCGGTATCGAGATCGAGTCGCTCGAACAGCATTGCGAGTTCGTTGATCAGCGCGATATTCACGTCGCGCTGGGTGTTCTCGATCACCTTGGCCGCCTCGGCCACGCGAATGCTGGGGGCCGGATGGGTGCCGGCACGGATGATGCGGGCGTACAGCGCGTTGACGAAGGTCGCGACCTCGGGGGTCGAGCCGGACGTGACCTTGACGATATCGGGGATGCGATGCTCCTTGTCGCCGGGGTTGACCCGCTCCGGGCTGTAGCCGAGGAAGAAATCCCGGTTCAGCTCCAGGCCGGATTCGCGGGCCAGCACCGGGGCGCAGTCTTCCTCGGTCGCGCCGGGGTAGACGGTGGACTCGTAGATCACCACGTCCCCTGGCTTCAGGGCACGACCCACCGTGCGGCTGGCCGCCAGTAGCGGGCCCAGGTCCGGGCGCCGGTGGGCATCGATCGGTGTGGGGACCGTCACGATGAACACGTTGCAGTCCTGCAGTCGCTCCAGATCGGCGGTCAGTTTCAGATGCTCGGCGGCGGCGAGTTCCTCACGGGAAACCTCGCGTGTGCGGTCGTGTCCCCCGCGCAGTTCCTCGACGCGGCCCGTATCGATATCGAAGCCCAGTGTGGGCAGGACCCGTCCGAACTCGGCTGCCAGAGGCAGGCCGACATAACCCAGACCAATTATGGCCAGACGCGGGGCGTCCGGTGCCGCAAATTCCGCCATCTTCCAATCTCCTGTGTGAATGTTGGTAATGGCCCCGGGAGCGGGGCGGGTGCGCGCGAGTCGCGCGCGGCCGATCAGGGCGCGGCACGCCGTGGTTGCGGCAGTTCCGCGCCGGAAATCTCCGGTGGATCCGTGGTGCTGTTCGGGGCTGACGAGCGACTGGCGCCAAGGCGTCGCAGTCGTTCCCAGCGCCACAGGCGGCGCCCGGCCAGGCCCGCCGCCAGGGCGATCAGGATCCCGAGGAACTTGGCCCGGTGACGGGCGGCGGTCCCGAAGTTACTGGTGCCCCAGGCGAAGATGATCGCCAGGACGATGAACACGACGACCAGCACGCGAAAATCCGAGCGATGCCACCAGTGGCGGCGATACACCGCCAGCAGCAGGACCAGTGTCAGATAGAACAGACCCTCCACCATGCCGATCAGATGCACGGGCGAGCGCACTTCCCACAGCGGGGGACCGAACAGCAAATAGCCCACCCGGATTGGTGTCAGGACCAGTGCCTGGAGGTCATTGGACGGGATCAAAAAGGACGGGTAGGCGGCCCCGCCGCGGGCGCTGCGCTCGGCCCGCTGGTCCAGCGTCTCGGTCTGTTCCATCACGTCGCCCAGCTGCCCGATCGACGAGAAGCGCATGTCGTCCATCACCACGAATCCGAGGACCCCGGCCGTGCCGAGTAGCATGCCGCCGAGCATCAGCCCGGGACGCATATGCCCCAGATCCGATGCGCGCAGGAATTCCTTGATCGACCAGCCGACCAGCACGACCGCGATGCCCGCGATCGCAAAGACTGCCGCGCCGTGCACGACCGCCGCGCCCAGCAGTACCCCGACGGCAGCCACCAGGAAACCGGTGCGCTGACTCTGAACCCAGCGCACCAGCCAGAGCACGCCCAGCAGGAAGAAGGCAGTAAACCAGACCTCGCGTAGTGGCACGGCCGCGTTCACGATCAGGATCGGGAACAAAGCAGCGATCCAGGCCGCACGCACGGCCGCCTGGCGGTCCCAGAGCTGCTCGGCGATGCGCGCAATCAGATAGACCGTCAGCATGCCCAGGGCGATGTTCACGGCCTGGAAGGCCAGGGGGGCGCGGTCGGCACATGCGTAGACGTTCGCGATCAGCCAGCTGTGCAGGTACGAGCTGCCCATGCTGAAGTGGTCGCCGAGATTGCCGCAGCCACTCTGGGCCCAGAACCAGGCCCGGCGCTCGAAGCTGATCGCATCGGCTCCACCCTGAGGCAGGGGAAACAGGAAGCGCTGTACCAGGGCTGCCCCGATGCGGGCCAGCAGGGCCGCCAACAGCGGCCACAGATAGCCCTCGCGTCTTGCCCCGGTCCACAGCACGGCGACCAGCACCACCATCAGGAAGCTGGCCGACAGGAGCAGCTCCATCGTCGTGAACGGGATCGAGGTGTAGCTCATGGCGAGACGGGCGCGGTATCGACCATCGCATCCTGGAACAGGGTCTGGTAGCGCGCGGCCACGGCCTCGAGGGCGTAATGCGATTCCATGCGTGCGCGCGCCTCGTCCCCCAGCTCGCGCAGGCGATCACGACCCTGGCCGATGGCCCGGGCAATGGCGTCGGCCAGATCCGGCGGCTCGGGGCTTGCGGCGACAAAGCCGGTGGGCCCGACCACGCGGGCGGCATCGCCGATATCCGTGACCACGGCCGGTCTGCCGCAGGCCATGGCCTCGCCCACGACATTGGGGAAGCCTTCGCCCCAGCGCGAGGGCAGCACTAGCAGGTCCAGGCCCGGGTAGAGGGCCTCGGGTTCGGGGGTGGGCGGCAGCAGCGTGACATGCCGGTCCATTCCGTGTTCGCGGATGGCCCGGGCCAGCGGGTTGTCATCCGCGGATACCCCGGTGCCTACCATTACGCAGTGAACGTCGGCTCCAGCCCGGACCAGATGCGCCAGCGCGGCCACCAGTCCGGCATGGTTCTTCATCGGGTGAGCGCGTCCGACCATGCCCAGCAGCCAGGTATCCGCGCCAATACCCAGTTGGGTGCGTAGCCCGGGGGCGGCGTCCGGTGCCGGATGGAAGCGCGCCAGATCAAAGCCGTTGGGCAGGACCACGCGGCGATCCGCGGAGAATCCCAGTGCCTCGTGCTGGGCGGCCGCGGTTGCGCTGTTGTAGACGATGCGGGTCGGATACCGCGACAGCCAGGCGCCGCTGCGGATCACCCAGCGGGTCCCGCGTTTCTCGTGCGCCAGGTCATGCACCGAGTGGCGCACGTTCCAGAACACCGGTCCCTGATGCCCGAGGCGTCGGGTCAGCGAGGCCGCCAGATTGCCGTGGTACATCCAGCCCATCACGCCATCGGGCTGATAGGCGGCCAGCGCGCGGCGCAGGGCGACAATCCACCCCGTGGAGAGCGGGTTGCGCAGTCGTCCGGTATAGACCGGGATGCCCTGCGCGCGGATGTCGCCGGCCATCACGCCGGGCTCCTTGAGCGCGAACACGGCGCCGGCGTCCGGTGCCGCGTGCAGCAGGTTGCCCAGCTGGCGCTCCGCGCCGCCCTGGCCGAGCCCGTTGATCACGTGCAGGATCTTCACTGCCGGTTCTCCTGCAACTCGCTGATCACATGCAGGTGCTTGCCGCTGGGCGATGGCGGGATCTCGTTTACACGATCAATATCCAGGCGTGTGCCCGCGCCGAGTTGCTCGCGGATCTCGGGCGCCAGACGTGCCTGCAGGCGCTGTTCGCGTTCTCCCTGCGGGGCACGGTCGATGGGGATCAGGCGCAGGCGGATATGATCTGCCGCGTGCTGGACCCACTGGTACTGTCCGATCCAGTCTTCCGGGTACAGCAACTGGCGCAGCCACCCGCCGAACACGACGGCACCGTTGGCGCCGCGGATGTGGTCGGTCACGCGTCCCCATACCCCCTCCAGCAGCGGCCATTCCCGGCCGCAATCGCAGGTCTGGCCGGACCAGCTGGCCAGGTCGCCGATTGCATAGCGCAACAGGGGCATGCTGTGGTTCGTCAGCGAGGTGACCACGACCCGCCCGGGGGTTCCGGGTGGCGTCGGACGGCCGTCGTCGTCGAGGATCTCCAGGTACTGGGTCAGCGGATTCACGTGCAGCCCGCGGTGGTGCTCGCATTCGCAGGCGATGTCCCCAACCTCGCGCGAGCCGTAGCGGTTGAACACGGGGGCATCGAATGCCTTCTCGATGGTCTCGCGCATATCGGGAAAGAGGGTGCCGGCCGAGCTCAGGACACTGCCGATACCCGGCACACGGACCCCCCGGCGCAGGGCGTGCCGGGCGAGTTCGTGGCCACTCTCCGCGTAGATCTGCAACTGTCTGGGCGGTGCGGCGCGCAGCTGCTCGAGGTGCGCGTCCATCGTCTCCGGATCCATGCGGTAGGCGTTCAGCAGGGTGCGATTCTTCAGGCGTTCGGCGAGGCGGCGGGTGCCCCGGGGTGCGGTCAGGTCGCGCGAAGCCGCCCACAGCACGGCCTTGCGCTGACCCGGGCGGTAGCCGGTCCAGCCGTCGAACAGCACCTTGGTGGCGCGACCCCAGCGGCGATAGGCGGTGTCCTGGTAGAACGTGGCGGGCTCGCCGGTGGACCCCCCCGATGTGTTGCGCCGCAGCCCGGGGCGGGGTCGCTGTGCGCACAGGCGCTCGCCCTCGCGGCGGATGGTGTCCTTGTCGAGGATGGGAAGCGACAGCAGGGTGCCCAGTGGATCGGCGGCGATGGTGTCCGCATCTGGCAGGATTTCGCGGTAGTACGGCACGTCGTCGCGCGCCTGTGCCAGCAGGCGCGCGAGCCGCTCCCCCCGCCGGGCGGGGGGGGGGGGGGGAGCCGCTCGGCCTGCAGGCGCTGCAAGGCGGGCAGGGACAGCCGCTCGGCACGGCGCAGCGCGGCATATTCGCGCGGGCCGGAGAGCCAGGGGAGGAGGGCACCGAAGGCCAGGGACATGACGGTTGTACCTCAGGCGCTGGCGGTGCGCGTCGAGCGCAGGCTGGACCGCACCCGGCGGGCCAACTCCAGGAACGGACCCAGACGCGAGTACTGGATCGTGCGTCGCGACTCGCGCGAGAAGCGGCAGGGCTGGCAGTGACCACAGGGCTGGCCGAGGATTGGCGAGTGGCAGAACCAGGACTGTTCGAGCAGCGGCAGGAAGCCCTTGGTCTCGGCGTCGTACTTCATCGCCTCCTTGGTGACCGACAGCAGGGGGAAGCGGTAGTACTGGAACAGCTCCCAGGCGAAGTCGTCCTCGCGGAAGCGGAAGTCCCCGTACTGCGGGTTGCGGAACAGACGTTCCTGCAGCTCGGTGCCGGCCTCGTGCCCGGTGAGCGAAAGCTCCAGGTCACGCAGGCCTTCCTGTTCGCACAGGCGGGCGAGCCAATCGTACTGGGTACCCACGTGCACCTCGCTCGCCAGGCGCTGGTAGAGCTCGGTGATGTTCGGGTCTTCGAGGATGTCGCTGCGCAGATAGACACGAACCGGCGCCACGCGCCCGCGGGCCTCCGCCCGCGCCTCGATGCCCGCACGGATGTTGGCCATGGCCCGCAGCTCGTACACATAGGATTTCCGGCGCGGGTCCAGCACGTAGATCGGCTGTACCTTGCGGTTGCGATAAAGCGCCAGGTCCAGCAGGCGGTAGCTGGAGTCCCAGCCACCGGTCCACAGCAGTTTGATCGTGTTCATGTCGTTCTCCTGATGGCAGTGGCGGATCAGCGCGGATAGCCGCGCGGGACCGAGGGCAACAAGGGTCCGAAGCAGGACTCGTTGCGCGACCAGGCCACCTGCTCCGCATTCCACTCGAGGATTACGGGCTCGCCGTTGGCCTGAATGCAGACATCCCAGCCAATGAAGCGCAGATAGGGGATGCGGCGATGGGCGTTCAGGCACAGCTCGCGTACCGCGCCGAAGTTGGGGATCCGGCAGTCCTTTACGTCCACGCCGCTGTCGGGGTGGACCGAGCCGATGCTGACGCAGACCGGGTCGCGCAGATGGCCGTCCAGCCAGCCCTCGCCATCGACACCGACGAAGTAGCCACCGGTGGAGACGTTGTCGGTGCGCTGCCCCTCGCGGCCCAGGCGGAGGAAATGGTTCAGGATGCGCAGTTCCCCGGATTCCGGATCGAGGAAGGTCAGAACCCGCAGCGTATTGACCGAGCTGGCGTTGATCCGCGCGATATCCGGATGCTGCTCGATCAGGGGCTGTACGATGCAGTTTCCGGGGACCTTGCCGAGTTCCTCGGCCACCTGTTCGGCGGTGGTGAAGGTCACGCCGAGGCCCTGGCGACCCTCGTCGGGCTTGATCACATAGCTCTTGCCGGACTCGAGTCGGGAGAGGGCGGTTTCCAGTGGTTCCGGCGTCCCCTGGGCATCCAGGTACTGGCCGCCCACGCGCACGAAGACCGGGGGCACGACGCTGTCCGGGAACAGGCGCGAATCCATGGTCTTGAGCCCGCTCAGGCGGCGGATGTCCTGCCGGTTCCAGAGCGGGTTCAGGGACTCGGTGTAGTAGTCGTCGCCGATCCATCCCTCGACAAACTCGCGCCGCACCTCGGTGTAGGCGGCCAGCCATGGCCACCAGGACTCGCTCCCGTAGGTGTCGGCCGCATAACGCTTGATCCGCTGCAGGACCGGGCGCGTGACGGCGGACTCGCCGTGGGCGCGGATCAGCTTCTCGCGCCACTGGATGGCGATCTTGCGCGACTTTTGCAGGTGGCGCAGATGGACCGCGCGCGCGACGGTGCGGGCGATACGGCCGCTGTTCTTGATCTGCAGCGGCTGGGATTGAACGTGCGTCACGGGCAACTCCTCGTGTGGTGTCGACACGGCGGGTTCAGCCATGGGTGCCGGAGGCCGCGGGGCCGGGGACGGACTGGACCTGGGGGTTATCTGCCTCGGTGTGAGTGACCAGCTCGTCGAAGCGGCCAACGGAGGCGAACGATCCCCGTTCCAGGTGGGCGACCTGATCGCAGGCGCGCACGGTACTCAGGCGGTGCGCGATCAGGATGATGGTCTTGCTGCGTGACAGGGACTCGATCGCCTCCATCACGGCGCGTTCGGTTGCGGTGTCCAGGGCACTGGTGGCCTCGTCGAACACCAGGACGTCGGGGTCGTGGTAGAGGGCGCGGGCGATCCCGATGCGCTGGCGCTGGCCCCCGGACAGGCGCACGCCACGCTCGCCCACCATCGTGGCGTACTGCTCCGGCATGTCCTGAACGATGAAGTCATGCACCTGTGCCATGCGCGCGCAGCGCTCGACGCGATCGTGGTCGATCTGCGCGGCGGGAATCCCCAAGGCGATGTTCTCGGCCACGGTCGAGTCGGTCAGGAAGATGTCCTGGGGGACGTAGCCCAGGGACTGCTGCCAGGCGCGCAGGTTGGCATCCGTGACCGGCTGGCCATCCACCAGGATGGCGCCCTCGGTCGGGCGCAACAGGCCCAGCAGGACATCGACCAGCGTGGTCTTGCCGGAGCCGGTGGTGCCGATGATCCCGACCGATGTACCGACCGGGATCTCCAGGTTGATGGACTGCAGAGCGGGGCGGTGGCCGCCTGGATAGGTGAAGTCGATGCCCTTGAGCGCGATGGTCTTCTGCGGGACGAGCGGCTGGGGGGCCCGGCGATGCAGTTCCGCCAGGGCCTCGCGTTCACGCAGGTCCTCGGTCACGCTTTCCACGGCGGCGGCGCCGAAGCGAAGCTTCGCAAGGCCCGCGTAGATGTGCTGAGCGGCGGGCAACAGGCGGTAGCCGGCAAAGGCGTACAGCCCGAGGATCGGCAGGATCTCGCCCAGCGCATCCGTACCGGTGCCGCCCTGGGTGTGCAGCAGGATCAGGGTGAGCCCGATGATGCCGCCGAAGCCGATTGCCTCGATCAGGAATTTGGGGACCTGGGAGATGGTCTGGTTGGTCGCCTGGTGCCGGGCCTGGCGCTTGGAGGGAGCCTCGAAGCGCGACAGGTAGGCGTGTTCGCGACCCAGCAGCTTGATGTCCTTGATGCCGCCGAGGGCCTCGCCGGCGGCGGTGAAGCGTTCCTTGTTGGCGAGCGAGCGGTCCCGGCCGATGCGCCCGAGCAGGCCGCGCACGAACACGAAGATCGTGCCGTATACCCCGCCGATCACGACCGCCACGCCAAGCGCGAGCCACGGATCCACAACGATCAGCAGTGCCACGATGGCGATGGTCACGACCAGGTAGGCGATCATCGTGATCCCGGGACGGAAGACATTCAGCACCAGCTGGTCGACCTCCGACAGGATGCTCTTGGCCATGTCGCCGCTATGACGGTTCAGGAAGAACGCATACGGCTGGCGCAGGTAGGTCTCCAGCAGGCGCTTGCCGAGGCTGTGGCGGCGCATCTCGATGAAACGGTTCATCGCGTAGTGCGTGAGCGTGCGAAACACCGCCGAGAACAGGATCAGCGCGAAGGCCGCCGCACCCAGGGCAAAGATGAACTGATCCACCGAGTTAAAGCCGAGCCCGGTGTAGAGCTGATTCAGGACGGGGTTGGTGTTGACCAGCTCCGGGTTACCCAATACGGACAGGAACGGCATGATCGATGCGACCCCGGCGGTCTCCAGTACCGCCATGATCATCACCATTCCCAGCACGAGCCCACCCCGGCGCTTCTCCGCCGGGGTGAGCAGCTGCAGCGTTTTGCGGTAGACCCCCATCAGGCGGCCGCCCGGTAATACCCCAGGTACCACTCGACGAAGCGGGCGACGCCCTCCTCGACCGAGGTGGTGGGTTCATAGCCGGTGTCGGCGCGCAGCGCCTCGACGTCGGCGTAGGTGTCCGGCACGTCGCCCGGCTGCAGCGGCAGGAGATTCTTCTCCGCCTTGCAGCCCAGGCAGTCTTCCAGCACCTCGATGTAGTGCATCAACTCCACCGGACGATGGGCCCCGATGTTGTACAGCCGATAGGGGGCTGCACTCGTCGCCGAGTCGGGCTCGGCGCCGGTCCAGTCGAGGTTGGGCTGCGCCGGACGATCCAGCGTGCGGATCACGCCCTCGACGATGTCGTCGATGTAGGTGAAGTCGCGGCGGTGGTGGCCGTAGTTGAAGACGTCGATCGGCTCGCCCGCCAGGATCTTCTTCGTGAACAGGAACAGCGCCATGTCCGGCCGGCCCCAGGGGCCGTAGACGGTAAAGAAGCGCAGGCCCGTCACCGGGAGCTGGTAAAGATGCGCATAGGTATGCGCCATCAGCTCGTTGGCCTTCTTGCTCGCGGCGTAGAGGCTCAGCGGGTGGTCGACGTTGTCGTGTACCGAGAACGGCATCGTGGTGTTGGCGCCGTAGACGGAGCTGGAGCTGGCGTAGACCAGGTGCTCCACGCCGTTGTGCCGGCAGCCCTCCAGGATGTTGCCGAACCCGACCAGGTTGGTGTCGACATAGGCCGCCGGGTTCTCCAGCGAGTAGCGCACCCCGGCCTGGGCCGCCAGGTTGACCACCCGCTCCGGGCGATGCTCGCGGAACACCCGCTCCATCGCTGCGCGGTCGGCGATGTCTTCCTGTTCGAATACGAAGCGCTGGCGGGATGCTGGCAGGGCGCGGATGCGGTCCAGCCGGGCCCGCTTCAGGCTCGGGTCGTAGTAGTCGTTCATGTCGTCGACACCGATCACGGTGTCGCCACGATCCAGCAGGCGCAGGGCCAGATGGGAGCCGATAAAACCTGCCGCGCCGGTGATCAAGACTTTCATGTCGCCTCTTCCTTGTCGGATGGATGGGACCGGTGTGTCCGGACGTTTCGCTTGCCCGCGGGCGTTGTGACGAGGGTCCGGGTCACTCGTTCATGGGGTGAACGCGATGGATTCAAGCATCGGCCGGAATGGCCCCGCAACGCCGGTTCCGGGAAACGTGAGGTCGATCCGTCGAAGCTGTGACCAGCCCCGTAAGTTTCGGATCGCGGCATTGCCCGCAAGGGGTTGGCTGCCGATATTTTGCGCCAGTTCGACGACGATCCGGCCCATTCATGACATGGTCGGCCCGCTTGAGGCGGACCCGGTGGGGCTCGCCAGGATGAATCGCAAGGTGACGACGCGGCCGTGGGCGCCAGGGGCGTTGCGGCCATGCGCAAAAGAGGAAGATCCATGAACGTGATTCCCCCCGTACGCTGGGTCCTGTTACTGAGCCTGCTGGTGATATTGGGTGGGTGTGCCTGGGCCCCTGGCGGGCACATTGCCGAGCGCACCTCCAGTGCCCCGGTCGAGGACCTGGTCGATATCGAGCCCATAACCTTCGGTCTGATCCGGGCCCAGGAGACGCGCTCGGTCCCGCCGGACCTTCGCCGTGTAAGCGACGAGATGGCACAGGACGTCGCTGAATACGATTACCGCATCGGTCGCGGCGACGTGCTGGCGGTCATCGTGTACGAACACCCCGAGTTGACCATCCCCGCCGGTAGCGAGCGATCGGCCGTGGAGTCGGGAAATACCGTGCACCCGGACGGCACGATCTTTTACCCCTATATCGGGCGCGTGGAAGTCGAGGGGTACACGGTGTCGCAGGTGCGCGACCGGATTGCGCGCGATCTCGCCACCTTCGTGAACGAGCCCCAGGTCGAGGTACGCGTGGCGGCCTTCAACTCGCAGAAGGTCCAGGTGACGGGCTCGGTACGCGAGCCCGGTGTGCAGCCGGTGACCAATGTCCCGCTGACGGTGCTGGATGCGATCCATCACTCGGGTGGGCTTTCCGACGATGCCAACTGGCACGAGGTGATCCTCACGCGGGAAGGCGAGGAGATCGTCATCTCGCTCTACGACATGCTGCGCTATGGCGACATGTCGCAAAACCGGCTCCTGCGTGACGGCGACGTGCTGCATGTCCCGGATACCGCCGGCCAGCAGGTCTACGTGATGGGCGAGGTAGGCGACCCGCAACGGCTGCCCCTCGGCCGCGGTCAGCTGACACTGATGGATGCGCTCAGCCAGGCCGGAGGGTTTAACGAGAACCGGGCGGACGCCAGCGGCATCTTCGTGATCCGCCGTGCGCCACCGGAGAGCGACAAGCTTGCGACCGTCTACCAGCTGGATGCGCGCAATTCCGCAGCGCTGATGCTGGGAGCCGAGTTCGAGCTGGAGCCGCTGGACATCGTGTATGTGACAACGACGTCGCTGGGCCGCTGGAATCGCGTGATCAGCCAGCTGCTGCCCACGGTCAGTGCCGTTTATCAATCCTCCCGTACCACGCGCGACGTGCGTCGCCTGTCGGATGACTTCTAGCCATGTTTAACCGGATTCTGGTGGTTTGTACCGGCAATATCTGCCGCAGTCCCGTGGGCGAGGCACTGCTGCGCGAGCGCCTGCCCGATCGCTCGGTGGAATCCGCGGGCCTTGGGGCGGTGGTCGGGGAGGGCGTCCACCCCGAGGCACGGCGCCTGGCCGAGGCCGACGGTCTGGACGTTACGGCGCACAAGGCCCGCCAGATCGAGGCGGACTGGCTGCATCACGCCGATCTGGTGCTGGTGATGAGCGAGGGCCAGCGCCAGGCTGTCGGCGGGCGCCACCCCGAAGTGCTCGGCAAGACGATGCGATTTGGTCACTGGCTGGAAGGCGGCCGTGGCCGAGATATTCCCGATCCCTATGGCAAGAGCCCCGAGGTCTTTGCGCAGGCTCATGCCCTACTCGTGGAGGCTGCCGATGCCTGGGCACGGCGGCTGAACCGATGATCTCCGACACAGGTAAGTCCCGATGACAAAGAACCATTCCCCCGGGGTGCCGGAAGGCGAACTGGATATTGGCCGACTGCTCGGCCAGTTGCTGGACCACAAGTGGCTGATCATTTTCATAACGGCACTGTTTGCCATTGCGGGCGCGGTATACGCCACGGTGTCCACCCCGATCTACCGCGCCGATGCACTGGTGCAGGTGGAGGACATGGGACGCTTCAGCAGCCCGTTGTCCAGTGTGCGCGAGATGCTGGGGCAGGAGCCGCGCGTCGAGGCCGAGCTGCAGATCCTGCGTTCACGCATGGTCCTCGGGCGCACGGTCGATCAGGAGGCACTGGATCTGGTGGTACGCCCGCACCGTATGCCGGTGGTGGGCGATTACCTCGTTCGCCGGGGCATGGAGCGCCCCGCCTTTGCTCAGTCCAGTGTCTGGGCGGGCGAGTCGATCAACGTGGGCGAGTTCCAGGTGGCCCGAGCCTACGAGGGGCGCACCTTTACGCTGGAGGTCCTGGATGACGATCGTTATCGCCTGATCAACGGGGATCACGAACTGGGCGAGGGGCGTATCGGCGAGGACGTGGAGTTCTTCGAGGGTGACGTGCGCCTGCGTGTGGCCGAAATGGATGCGGGGCCGGGTGCGCGTTTTGATATCCAGCGGCGTTCGCGCCTGGCGGCGATCAACAGCCTGCGTGGGCAGTTCGAGGTGGGGCAGCAGGGCCGCGAGAGTGGCGTGTTCAGCCTGACCCTGACCGATCCGGACCCGCAGCACGCCCAGCGCATCCTGAACACCATCAGCCAGATCTATCTGACGCAGAATGTTCAGCGCAAGGCCGCCGAGGCCGAGAAGAGCCTCGAGTTCCTCGAGGAGAAGGTCCCGGATGTGCGCGATCAGCTGCAAACCGCCGAGGATGCGCTGAACGAGTACCGCACGGAGCGCGACAGCGTGGATCTCTCGCAGGAGACCCGTGCCGTGCTCGACCGCCTGGTCAACCTGGAACGTCAGCTCAACGAGCTGGAGTTCGAGGAGGCCGAGATCTCCCGGCGGTACACGGCCAGCCATCCGACCTATGCGGCCCTGATCGACAAGCGCCAGAAGCTGCAGGAGGAGCGCAACCGGCTGAACCAGGAGGTCAGCGCGCTGCCGGAGACCCAGCAGCAGATCCTGCGTCTCAACCGGGATGTGGAGGTCAACCAGGACATCTACGTCCAGCTGCTCAATCGCATGCAGGAGATGGATATCGCCCGCGCCAGCACGGTGGGCAATGTCCGCATCCTGGACGACGCCCAGGCGGGGCTGTCCGCGGTCGAACCGCAGCGCAACCTGATCGTGATGCTGTCCACGGTATTTGGTGGTGGCCTGGCGATCGCGCTGGTGCTGGTGCGCGGGATGTTCAACCGCGGGGTGGAATCGCAGGAGGAAATCGAGGCGATCGACCTGCCGGTGTATGCCAGCGTGCCGCGTTCCAGGGCGCAGGAGAACCTGCTGCGCCGCGTGAAACGGAGCAACCAGCCGCGCGGCTACGATGTCCCGGGGGGCGTGCTGGCCTCGATCGATCCGGCCGACGATTCAATCGAGGCACTGCGTGGCCTGCGCAGCAGCCTGCATTTCGCGATGCTGGAGGCCGAAAACAACCGCCTGGTGATTACCGGTCCGAGTCCGAATGTGGGCAAGAGCTTTGTCTCGGTTAACCTGGCGACCGTCTGTGCCCAGGCGGGGCAGCGCGTGCTGATCATCGACGCCGATCTGCGCAAGGGGCATGTACACCACGCCTTCGGTCAGCGCAGCGACGGGGGACTCTCGGAGTTTCTGGCGGGCCAGGAATCCCTGGAAGGCGTGCTGCGCCGCACGGACATCCAGGGGCTGGACTACATCGCCCGTGGCAGCGCGCCACCGAACCCGTCGGAGTTGCTGATGAGCGACCGTTTCAGCCGCATGCTGGAACAGCTCAGCCGGGATTACGACCTGGTGCTGATCGACACGCCGCCGATCCTGGCGGTCACCGATGCGGCCGTGGTCGCACGCCAGTGCTCGACCACCTTGATGGTGGTGCGCTTCCAGTTGAACCCGCTGCGCGAGATCGAATCGGCACGGCGCCGTCTCGATGCGGCGGGGGTCGATGTGCGTGGCTGTATCCTGAACTCGATCGAGTACAAGGCCTCGACCAGCTACGGCTACGGCTATTACCACTACTCCTACAAGTAGTGGTCCAGGGGGGCCGCTAAACAGTGGCCCCATCTGACGCACCCCTGGCCCCGGCAAATGCCGGGGCTTTTTTGTGGCGCGGATCGGGTGCCGCCAGCCATGGGCCACGCCTTTGCCCTGGCCGGTTCTGCGTGACCCCCGCTGCGCGTGTGCAGTCTTTCAGTCGATTGCCAGGCGAATGACCCGGGCGGCCCGCACTGGCTGCTGGCCAGCGGACGTTGGGGTGCCCAGTCTGCCGGCGGGTTTCAGTGGGTTTCCTGCGCGGCGCGGAGAGTCGAAAGCCAGCTAACGGGTGTGTACCCGGGGGCGAACGATGCCGTGCGGTCCGGTTGGGGATGCGCGGCCGTGGCGGGCTTCCCGATTCAGAGGGGGGCTGGTTGTGTCGAATCTGGCAGGCGAACAAGGGCAGGCGACGCGGGTGCGTGCAGGCACGCAGGGTGTCTGGAAGGAAGGGCTGCCCGGGACTCGATGCCCCGGACACCGGGGGATTAACGCCAGGTGGCGTCGGGCTCGTCCCAGTAGCGGCCGACCTGACGTTCTTCGGTGATGTCGAACAGCTGATGACGCCGGTTCAGGCGCGCACCACCGTCGCGGGTCAGCGGCTGCCAGGCGATGTTGGCCCGGTTGCGGCTGGAGGTGGAGAAGAAGGAGTCGTAGGGGACCGACAGGTACAGGCCCTTGTCGAAGCTGCCTTCGCCGAAATCGTCACCAGCATCGGTGAAGGTCGACCAGGCGCCGACCCGCACGCCATTGGCGAATTCGCGCGAGAAGTCGAGGGTGGTCCCGAGGTCGCCCGCCAGATAGCGGCCTACGCTCACCCGTGCATGGATGTCCTGCACGCCGGTGTCGATGTAGGTGGTCACATGCCCAGTCACCTGCTCGTAGTCCCGCAGGCCGAACTGCTGGTTAAACTCGCGCTGGCGTACCCAGTTGGCATCGACGCCGATGGCCCAGCGGCTGTTGAACGGCCGGTACAAGACCTCGGCCCCGACACCCGCGTACATCATCTCCAGAAGGCCACCGTAGCCCATCGCGTACCAGTTCTTGCCCAGTCGCTTGGTGTGGGTGGCCTGCAGGTTGGAGATGCCTACGCTGGTCTCGGCGAGATAGTCGCCGATGTGGGTGCGCACGCGGGGCAACTCGGAATCGGCGATGTATTCGTAGTTCTCGAGGTTGTCGGCCAGGGTCGTCGTGAGCATGGACGAGATCCAGGTGCCCTGGGCGAGGTGATAGCTGGCATCGAGATAGGCGGACAGCCGGTACAGATAGCCGTCGGGGCCGCCAAAGTTCTGTTCCAGAGAGGGGCCTGCGCCCCATTCGAAGCGCCGGGGTTCGGCCTCGTAAAGGACCTCGCCGCGATCATTGTTCGTCGTAGGTTCGATATCGCGTACCCGCACGCTGTGCCGGTAGTCGGTCTCGTGATCCGCGGAGGCCAGTGCGCGGCCAAAGGCCTCCCGGTCGTGCAGGCTCTCGCGCAGGTCGAGCCCCAGTGTCTGCCAGCGGTACTGGAAGGTGTGGATGCCGGCATCGGCCTGCGCCTCAAGCAGACGGTTGGCCCGCCCTTCGGACTGCTTCAGGTTGCGGTAACGGGCCGGTTCGCCCGTGACCTCGATGGTGTCGCCGACCTGGCGGATCTCGGTCACGTAGATCCCGGCATTGGTATTGAGGTCCGTGGCCACCGCATCCCAGTCGCGGCGCTCCACATGGGCGGGGTCGACTGGGGCCGGGTCGTCGGCCTTGGGCTGCGAGAGCCGCGCCAGGTTGGTCGTGAAATGGAGGCCCACCATCGCGGTATTGCCGCGCTGCCAGCCGGTATGCAGCTCAATGCTGTTGGTCAGTTTCAGCCGCGCGCCGAAATTAAAGCGGGAATCCTGTTCCTGGGCGTTGTCCTGAGGTTCTTGCTGATAGGTGTTGCCCTCGTATTCGACTTGAAGCAGCAGGCGGTCCCAGGGCGTCTGGTACTCGAACCCCCCGAACAGGGCCGCCGGGCCACGGAACATCTGGTGCGTGGCGACCTCGCCGCCTTGACCACCCCCGGCGGACCGTGGGCGTTCGTCAAAGCTGTCGTCAATCCAGCCAAGCGGTGATTCGATATCGCCGTGATTGCCCAGGTAACCCCAGCCAATCCCCAGGGAGAAGTCGAAGTTGTTCCAGCGCTTGTTGGCAACCAGGTACTCGCCACCGAACAGGGTCGTGCCGCCCAGGTCCTGAAAACCGACGGCCACTTCCGGGATATAGCGGCTCTCCTCGACCAGGCGGAGTTTGATGTCCGCGCCTTTGTCGATGTTGTAACGGTCGTCATCGCCGGCGGCCAGATATGGTCGGTTCTCGACCTGTATATAGCGAAAGCCGAGTTCCATCCAGTCGAGCGGCTGTACGAACACGCTCCAGCGACGGTAGGGGTAGGTGCGGTTCCAGCCGGCGGCGAAGTGACCGGCATCACCGGTGCGGGCCGTGGGGGTCTGCATCAGACCGATCCCGCCGGTATCCCGCTGGCCCTGGCCGAGTCCGAATTCCTCGGCCTGTGCCGTGGGCAGGCCCAGGCCGAGGAGCACGGCGACCACCAGGCTGCGGCGGCGCATGCGCAAAGGTGTAGCGTTCATGGCAGTTTCCGAAGTGTGCAGTTGTCGCCCGGCAAACGGGTCGCAAGAAAGCGGGGTAGGCGCTGGTTGAGCAGGTCACCCTCTACCGACCCCCCCAGGTCACGGACATGGAGGTGCGTCATCACCCGGGTCCCGGGGGCGATCGCGGTGTCCTCACGGTTCCAGGGCGCGGCGCCGAATACGTGGACCTCGCCGACCGGCGAAACCACGGCGGCCGTGTCCGTGCCGCGCAGCGCCGTGCGCGAGGGCTTGGCGAGCAGGTCCTGCAGGGTCATCCCCGGGGTCCATTCATGGCGGTCCACACCATCCAGGGACCACAGCTCCACCCAGTCGGGCGGGGTGCAGTAGCCAATGTGCTCCATGCCGGACGGGTCGGGCGCGTGGCGCAGATTGGCCAGGAGCCAGGGCAGGTCGAGGCGCTCGGCACTGCGTACATTGGGAGCCGCCTCCATCGCCTCGACGGTTTCGCTCCAGGAATCGAGTGCCCGGGCCACCTCGGGGCGTCCGCCGATGTCCATCGTCTGTCCGATCAGTTCGATTTCGGCCAGGAGCCGTCGGCGTTCGTGGTCGATGGGGCGTACATCGCGGCTACGCAGGGCGAAACCGTAGGCCCAGTCGATGGGTTCGGACAGTTCTTCCTGCCAGGTCACCCAGGTTTCGGCGAGCGAGGGCGGGACCGGCGTGTCGTCGGTCGAGCCCACCGTTGGGGCCAGGGCCAGCAAGCCCACGGCCAGCCACATGGGATGAAAATGGCGTTGCATCATGCCTCCTGCGAGGGCTACCACCAGGGGCGAGCCACCTGCCAGGCGATCGAGGGACCATCCGGCCAGGCCTGGCCGTCGTATGCCCATAGATCGCGGGTTTCGGGGTCACGCCAGAAATCGGCGCGAGTCGTTCCGGCACCTTCCCAGTCGATACGCTCGCGGCAGCGCTCGAGTTCCAGAGTCACGAGGGGGAGGTCCCGCGATGTGCGAGTCCCGCAGTCCAGGGTGCCCTCGCCGACATGGCGGACAATGGCGCCGGAGGGTGCGCGGACATGCCGTTCGACCTGGTAGGTGGCGGGGCTTGCCTGGCGCCAGGGGGGGGCATCGGCATCGGGGTGGTGGGTTCCCAGAAGGTCCTGTTCGAGACCGGACGTGGCAAACAGCCCCCCGTCGCGCAGCTGCAGCGAAAGGCCCTCGGCACTCGGCCAGAAGGTGTGTTCGTCGGAGAGGGCCCCAAGGATCAGCAACCCCTGATGGTGTTCGGTGCGAACCGCGAGCGACGCATAGGGAATCTCCTCTGCCCGGGAGCTCACATCCGGCCCGCCCGTGACCATGCCTTGCAGGGATGCCCCCAGCGGCGTGGGCCCCCCGCTACCGCAGCCCGTGACCAGGCTCACGAAAACTCCAAGGCCCAGACATGCGAAAGCCGCCCGGAGGCGGCCTTCGCGAAGGAAGTGCGAATTGGTTCGCATGGGCGTTCGTTACCGAGTGCCGGTAGCGGGGGTGGTACCCGTGCCCGGGGTGGTACCGGTACCCGGAGTCGTACCGGTGGAGGCAATCAGGCCCACCAGGCGACCGGAGCGGGTCGCAATACGCGACACCGCGCCCGGTTCCGAACGCGCGGCTGCGGAGATGCCACCCGAGGGGGTGCCACCGGCGACCGGCGAGCTGGGGTTCCCCTGCGGGGCACTGGCACTGGCACTGGCGCTGGCGCCCGCGCCGGCGGACTGCGCCATCACCGGGCCGGCTACGAACACACTGGCAACAATGGCTGTGGCGAATATCTTCTTGATCATGGTCACGTTCCTCACTTCACCGGGGGGTGTCTTTTACCGGAGGACAGTCTAGGAAGGGATGCCTGAAAGCGACAGCGGAGGGGGGCGATTCTGAGACATGAATACGAGGTTTCTCATACGTGTTTTGAACGGCTTGGAAGTTTTGCGGCCTGGAGGTCACATTCAGCCGCCGGCTTTGCGTGCCCGGATTTTCACGCAGCGTTCAGGTCTTCGCCGCTAACTTGAATGATGCAGTTGTGCAGTGCGGTCCGGTGGCCGCGCAACGGAGGCAGAGATGAAGAAGACAGTGTTGTTAGCGGCGGTGGCGAGCGTGACCTTTCTGCTCGCCGGTTGCCAGACGCCGCCCACCAAACAGCAGACCGGTGCAGTGATCGGTGGTGCGGCCGGCGGCGTCATTGGTTCCCAGATCGGCGGTGGTCGGGGGCGGACCGCGGCGATCATCGCGGGTACGCTGGCCGGCGCAGCGATCGGCGGCTCCGTTGGACGCACCATGGACCAGGTCGATCGCCAGCAGGTCTCGCATGCCCTGGAACACAATCCGGATCATCGGGCATCCACCTGGCAGAACCCCAATACCGGGTACCAGTATCAGGCCACCCCCACGCGCACCTATCAGGCGTCCGGGCAGGACTGCCGCGAGTACCAGGTGCAGACGACGATGAACGGACAGCCGGAAACGGTGAACGGTACGGCGTGCAGGGATGCGCAGGGACGCTGGGTCAATCAGTAAGACCGGCAATCTCCCACAAAAAAGCCCCGCGATCGCGGGGCTTTCTCGTTCCTGGACCTGCGGCAGGATCAGGAGGGACGGTACATGTCCTCGGTCGTCGGGACATAGCCGAGGTTGTCCTCGCCGATGCCCTTGACCTTCGGCTCGTTGAGTTTGCTGATGCGAACACCGTCGGACTGGTTGCGCAGGTACTCGGCGACGTTGTCCCAGATCATCGTGCCGGTACCGCCCGTCGGCTCCTGCTGGACGCTGGCCCAGCCGGCGACGACGTATTCCTTGTCCGGATCGATCTTCTCGCCGCCCAGCTCCATCTCGGAGATGCGGCTACCGATCTCGGCTTCCGGATCGATCGCATAGCGCAGGCCGCCCACGCGGACCATGTCGCCACCCTGCTGGTAGAACGGGTCGGCGTTGAACAGGTTGTCGGCGACGTCTTCCAGGATGTCCTTGATCTGCGCGCCGGTCATGGCGTTGCGGGTCGTCTCCGGATAGGTCAGGCCGGTCTGGTCCATGATGTGCTCGAAGGTGATCGGCATGCCCGGGAGTACGGTGGTGCCCCAGCGGAAGCCCGGAGAGAACGCGATCTGGGCATCGTGGACCTCCATCAGCGCATCACAGATCAGCTGGTCGAAGGTGCCGTTGAAGTTGCCGCGGCGGAACAGCAGGTCCTCGGCCACGGCCAGCTCTTCGGAGAGCTTCTCTTCCATGTTGAAGGTGTCGCCGTCGTAGGTGACTTCCTGGCTGCGCATGCTGTCGACGAACTCGGCCATCTCCGGATCTTCGTCCAGGAGGTTGGCGAACACCGGGACCAGGCGGTATTCCCAGTCCTTGATCTCGCCGTCGCGGAAATCGAAGTCCAGCACGCCAACGAACTTGGCATTGGAGCCGGCGTTGGTCACCAGGCAGGTGCCACCGTCGGGGCGTTCCACCGGCAGCGGCTGGGGGACGGCATCGTGCGTGTGACCGCCCATGATCGCGTCGAGACCCTCGACCATGCCGGCCATCTTGATGTCCACGTCCATGCCGTTGTGCGACAGCGCGACCACGATCTCGGCGCCTTCTTCGCGCGCGGCGTTGACCTGGCGCTGCATATCGTCCGGACGAATGCCGAACGACCACTGCTCGACCATCCAGCGCGGGTTGGCGATCGGGGTGTAGGGGAACGCCTGGCCGATCACGGCGACGTTCACACCGTTCAACTCGCGGATCACGTACGGCTTGAAGATCAGGTCGCCCCAGTCCACGTCGCGCACGTTCTGGGCGACGAAGTCGATCCCGGCATCGGCGAAATCGCCGTTGACGACCTCTTCCACACGGTCGGCTCCGTAGGTGAATTCCCAGTGGCCGGTCATGATGTCGATACCCAGCAGCTTCTGTGCATCGACCATGTCCTGGGCATTGGTCCACAGCGCGGTGCCCGAACCGCCACCCCAGGTGTCGCCACCGTCCAGCAACAGCGAGTTCGGGCGCGAGTCGCGCAGCTTCTTGACCAGTGTCTTCAGCTGCGGGAAGCCGCCGACACGACCGTACTGTTCGGCCGCCTCCATGAAGTTCAGGTTGGTGTAGGCGTGGGCAAAGATGCTGTCGCGTTCGACGTCATAGTGCTTGAGGAAGTGCTCGCCGACGATGTGCGGCGGGCGGTTGCGCATATCGGCTACGCCCAGGTTCACGTTGGGCTCGCGGAAATAGATCGGCTTGAGCTGCGCATGGCAGTCGGTGTAGTGCAGCAGATGCACATTGCCGAAGCGATCCAGCATGTCGTACGGGTCTCCCGAGGTGCCGTACTTGCCATTGGTGGCCTTGGCGCAGCCCGCCAGGGGGAAGCCGGCCACGCTGGCGGCGGCCAGCAGCTGCATGAATTCGCGGCGTGAGATATGCATGAGGGTCCTACCTCTCTCTACAGTAGTTTATTGTGATTTTTGGGTTTCTCGAAGCAGCAATCTAGACGCTATTTCTTTGTGGAACATTCCCTGGGTATGGAGCTTCCTTGCCGACCGGCGCGACGCCCGGCTGGTATGAAGCCGTAGTCAGCCCGCAGCGCCTCAAGAACCGGATTCCCCGGTTTCTGGCCGTGACGGATGCTGATGTCTGCCCTTGACCGAGCCCCGAATCTTCGTGGGGGGCGGCGTCACCCTAGCGGCGCTGTTCGCGCGCCTGCCGCGCGGTTTCCTTGGCCGTGTCGCGCTTGTCCTCGATCCGCTGGATATCGCGCTCGCTGGCATCGCGTGCGTCGATGGCGGCCTCGAACTGGCGTACTGACTCTTCGTATTGCGCGCGGTGGAAGAAATATTCCGCCATGGCCTCGCGGCTGACCGCAATATAGCCGGCCCCATCCGCGATGTCTGCCTTCAGTCGCAGCAACTCGGGGTTGGGCGCGCGTTCATTGCGGATCATCTCGTTGACGATGCGGATGGCGCGGTCGGGGTTGTCGAGATCTCGGTGCACGCGGGCCAGCACTTCGCGGATGACCGGGTGCCCGGGGTAGACCGCGTCCAGGTCATTCAGGATCTCGAGCGCCGCTTCGTGGTTGCCGCGTTCGCGCTCCAGTGCGACGCGCGCCAGCTCCAGCGTCATCCCGGGGGCCTCCTCGACCGGGATTTCCTCCAGCCGTTCGGCGGCGCGGTCCAGTTCGCCGCGCTCCAGGTGAGCCACCATTGCGCCGTAGATCTGGTGCGGGGCCGGGTCCGAGGCCCCGCGATGGATCTCGATCGCACGGCGCGGGTCCTTCAGGGCCCGGGTGCGGGCCTGCATCCACTGGAACTCGGGGCCGCGGTTGCGCGTATCGACCGCCGGCAGGCCGGCCGCGCGATTGCGGGCGTCGGTGATGCGGTCGAGCGTGACCGGGTGGGTGCGCAGGTACTCGGGCACCGCGTCGCCAACGCCGCGCGAGAGTTCCTGTAGACGCTCGAAGAAAGCCGCCATCGCGTTCGGGTCGAAGTCGGCGCTGGCCAGTATGCGCATGCCGGCGCGGTCGGCCTCGGCCTCGTTGGCGCGGGTGAAGTTGATCTGTTGCTGGATACCGCCCGCGACACCGCCGGTGATGATGGCCGAGCCCAAGGTGGGATCCGCCATCGATGCCAGGACCCCGGCGAGGATGGCCAGGCCGGTGGTGAAGTTGACCTCGCGCCCGCGCGCGAACATTCGGGCCAGGTGGCGTTGGGTGACGTGTGCAATTTCGTGGGCCATGACGGCGGCCAGTTCGGCCTCGTCGCGCACCTCGAGCATCAGTCCGGAGTGCACCCCGATGATTCCGCCGGGCATCGCAAAGGCGTTGACCTGACCGTTGTCGATCGTCAGGAAGTAGAACGGGCCATCTGCGTCAGGGGCATTGGCGAGCAGCTGCCGGCCAAGGGAGTCGACGTAGAAGGAAACTTCCGGATCGGTCACCAGTGGCAGGGACCGTCGGATCTCTCGAAGCAGTGAGCGGCCGAGCTCGCGCTCTTCCGCGGGGGTCAGTACGCCACCGGAGGCCTCGCCCAGATCGGGCAGGGCGGTCCCGGAGGCCGAAACCGTTGGAGCCCCCAGCGTGAGTACCAGGAGCAGGGTCGAAAGTAGCGTGAGAAGCCGTGTCTTCATACGACGGAGGCCGGCCGTTGGGGCCGGCCTCCGAAGGGTCTTGGCATCGCGGGGTCGGTTACTTGCCGAGGCCCGGAGCCGAAGAGTAGGTGCGCATGCTGTCACGGGTTTCCCAGAGCTTCGGCTTGAGCATCGCTTCCGGAATCATGAACTTCTTGCGGTCCAGCACCTTGTGGGTGCGCACGATCTTGACCACGTCGTCGTACTTCAGCTTGAACAGGAGACCCACGTCACCGCCGGAGGTGCGGCGCACGATCATGTATTGGTCTTCCATGCTGTGCACGTAGATGTTGGCCGGGCGCAGCTTGCCGTTTTCGTCCTTCATGGTCACGGCGTAGTGGCCGTTGACCTGGAATTCGCTCTTGTCCACCGCAAAGTCCTCCGCGAATGAATCAGGGGGTTGATCGTCTGGACGAGCCCGCCCGAGAGTCGGGTGCGTCCATCAGTCTTTCCTTCAACTCGGAACGATAGCACGACTTCTGTGCGCGAGAGAACAAACCACCTGCCGACCGTCGGACAAGTTTGCATTTGTGGTCCGTTTCGCTATTCTCCGCGCCCATCCTTCGTAACCGGTGCCATCTGTCGAGGCCCGCGAGCGAGGCAGGCAGATGCGGTTCAGCACACTTGGAGTGGGACGCATGTACGGATTCTCGGAGATTACGGCCGACGAACTCGAGCAGTGGCGAACGGAAGGCAAGTCCTTTCGGCTCGTCGATGTACGCTCCCCTGGCGAGACGTCCCGCGGCGTGATTCCTGGCGCCGAGCTGGTGCCGCTGACGGTTCTGCCATTGCGCAAGGACGAGTTTCTGGGAGGCGACACGCCGCTGGTCCTGTACTGCCAGAGTGGCGCTCGTTCCGCCCAGGCTTGCGCGTTTCTTGCGCAGCAAGGGCTGGAGACCGCAAACAGCCTGCGTGGCGGTATCGTGGCGTGGGCTCAGGCCGGCAAGTCGGTCGTCACCCCGGATTAGAATTCGGTTGTATTCCGATCCCGTTTCCCCTATAAGGGTGAATTCGGCTGGCAAGGGTTCGATCGTCGTGGTCCCCGAACCGCCACGATTGGTACCTCAGCACCCAACTGATTTTGGTAACGCACTAAAGGAGACACACCATGGCCAACTTTGACCAAGAACTCGACGCTTCCGGCCTGAACTGCCCGCTGCCCATCCTGCGCGCCAAGAAGGCCCTGGCGGCCATGGAATCCGGTCAGGTTCTGCACATCATCGCCACCGATCCGGGTGCCGTGAAGGACTTCCAGGCCTTCGCCAAGCAGACCGGCAACGAGCTGATGGAACACAAGGAAGAAGGTGGCAAGTTCTACTTCCTCGTGAAGAAGTCCTAAGGCGTCTCTAAGTGCCTGAAACGGGGCGGCGATCCGCAAGGATCGACCGCCCCGATTCCTGAAAAACGACGGTTGCCATGCGGTAACTGGATAGGTGCCTGGACGAGGTCTAGGCTGGCTGAGCAAGGTTCTCAAAGAAACCTGCCTCGCCAACAGCGAAGAGGTGACATATGGCGACATACGCTGAGATGCAGCAAATCTTCGACGACATCCGCGGAGATTTTCGCTACGACCACGAACTCAACGGCTGTCTGAACTGCGGCATCTGCACGGCGACGTGCCCCTCTGCTCAGTTCTATGACTACTCCCCGCGCGAGATCGTCCAGCTGCTGTGGACCGAAAACGTCGAGCAGATCTACGACGCGATGCAGGAAAAGATCTGGGCCTGCGCTCAGTGCATGACCTGCGCCGCTCGCTGTCCGTTCAAGAATTCCCCTGGTGGCCTGGTCGCGATCATGCGCGAAGTGGCCATCAAGCACGAAATGCAATCCGCGAAGGACGTGCTCCGCCCGTTCGGTCGCGTGATGCTGAAGCTGATCACCACGGGTAACCAGCTGTCGCCCGACATGATCCAGCCCGACCACTTCCCCGACTGGGGCCCCAATATCCAGAAGGTGGAAGGTGACCTGCGCATCCTGCGCAAGGCGATTCCGGTGAAGACGCTGCAGACGGTCGAGACCGCCTGGGAAGTGTCCCTGAAGACTTCGGTCGAGATGTACACCATCTGGGAAATGACCGGGGTGCTGAAGTCCCTCGAGCTGATGGACGAGAACCTCTTCGACGTGATCGAAGACTTCATCGACGAGAAGCGCGAGGACTACGAAGACTGGCTCGAGGAGCAGGAAGAGGAAGACGACGAATAAGTCGTCCCGTTTCCGACTCCACTCCAGGACATCAGGAGAAGCGTTATGAGTGAACAGACCCCAGGCAATCACAACCAGAACGGCGAAGGTGCCGGTGCTGGCACCATGAAGCCCGGCTTCCACAATACCGACGGTCAGGGTATCGCCGGTCACGGTTCCTTCTTCCAGGCGACCGACCTGTCCAAAGAAGACGCCATCAAGGCGACCGACTGGGTGCGCAAGCACGTTGACCGCCGTACGGTCGACCTCGGTGACCGCATGGATGACGTCCGCGAGCACATGTACGAGCTCGAAAAAGACGGCCAGATCATCATCCACCGCATCGAGGACCAGCACGAGCCGATCTCGGTGAACACCCTGTTCGGCTGGGAGAAGAAGGTCCCGACCAAGCAGCTGTGGCACCACAAGTCCTGTGGCCAGTGCGGGAACATCCCGGGCTACCCGACCTCGCTGCTGTGGTTCATGAACAAGTTCGGCTTCGAGCCGGGCAAGGACTACCTCGACGAGACCGACCAGACCTCCTGCACCGCGTGGAACTACCACGGCTCCGGTATCGGGAACGTCGAATCGCTGGCCGCGGTGTTCCTGCGTAACTTCCACCAGTCTTATGTATCCGGCAAGCAGCACGGCCACGAGCTGGGCCACTTCTTCCCGCTCGTCCACTGTGGCACCTCCTTCGGTAACTACAAGGAGATCCGCAAGTATCTGGTCGAGTCTGCCGAGCTGCGCGAGAAGGTCACCAAGATCCTTGGGAAGCTGGGTCGCCTGGTCGACGGCAAGCTGGTCATCCCGGAAGAGATCATCCACTACTCCGAGTGGGTGCACGTGATGCGTAACCGTATCGCCTCCGAGCTCCAGACCATCGACGTCTCGAATATCCGCACCACGTCCCACGTGGCCTGCCATTACTACAAGATGGTCCACGAAGACGCGGTCTACGACCCGTCCGTGCTGGGGGGCAACCGTACCGCGATCATCACCTCCACGGCCCAGGCCCTGGGTGCGCAGGTGATCGACTACTCCACCTGGTACGACTGCTGCGGCTTCGGCTTCCGCCACATCATCTCCGAGCGCGAGTTCACCCGCTCGTTCACGATGGATCGCAAGATCCGCGTGGCCCGCGAGGAAGCCAATGCCGACGTGATGCTGGCCAACGACACCGGTTGCGTCACGACCATGGACAAGAACCAGTGGATCGGCAAGGCCCACAACCAGAACTTCCAGATTCCGATCATGGCGGAAGTCCAGTTCGCAGCCCTGGCCTGCGGCGCGGATCCGTTCAAGATCGTCCAGCTGCAGTGGCACGCATCGCCCTGCGAAGACCTGGTCGAGAAGATGGGAATCTCCTGGGACGAGGCCAAGAAGACCTTCCAGGAATACCTGAAGGAAGTCGAGGCCGGCAATATCGAATACCTCTACAATCCTGAGCTCGCTTACGGGGGCAAAGTCTGATGCAGCAAGATACCGTTCTAGTAGTGGGTGGTGGCCCGGCTGGGCTGGCCGCCGCCGCCAATGTCACCTCGGCCGGCTTCAAGGCCGTGATGGTCGAGAAGGAAGACGTCCTGGGCGGTGCCCCGATCCTGTCGGGTTACGCCAAGCTGGTCCCCTCTGGCGAGTGGGCCAAGGACGCCATTGGCCGCATGGTCAAGCGCGTGGAAGACGATTCCAACTCGACCGTGCACAAGGGTGCCAAGGTCGAGAAGCTGGAAGGCGAGGCCGGTAACTTCACCGCCACGCTGACCAGCGGTGAATCGGTCCAGGCCGGTGCCGTCGTGCTGGCCACGGGCTTTACCCATTTCGATTCCATCAACAAGCCGGAGTGGGGCTTTGGCACGTACGAAGACGTGCTGACCACCACCCAGATGGAACAGATGGTCGCCTCCGGCAAGATCGCCTGCCCGTCCGACGGCCGTGTGCCGGAGCGGGTCTGCATCCTGCTCTGCGTGGGCTCGCGTGATCGCCAGATCGGTCGTGAGTGGTGCTCCAAGATCTGCTGCACCGTCTCCGCCAACCTGGCCATGGAAATCAAGGAACTGTCGCCGGAAACGGACGTGTTCATCTACTACATGGACATCCGCACCTTCGGCCTGTACGAAGACAAGTTCTACTGGAAGTCCCAGGAAGAGTTCAAAACCAAGTTCGTCAAGGCCCGTATCGCGGAAGTGACGGCCTCTGGCGACGGCCGGCTGCTGGTCAAGGGCGAGGACACCCTGGTCAAGCGTCCGATCGTGATCCCGTTCGACATCGTCGTGCACGCCATTGGCATGGATCCGAACGCCGACAACCCGGAAATCTCCCAGGTCTTCGGTGTCGGTCTCGAGAAGCACGGCTTTATCGAGAAGGCCGAGCAGTACACCAACACCTGTGGCACCACCCGCAAGGGCGTTTACTCCTGCGGTGCGGCCTATGGCCCCGAGACGATCGATGATTCGATCGCGCAGGGTGCCGCTGCTGGTGGCCGCGCGGTTGCGGACCTGCATGCGCTGGTTTCGAAAGCCGGCTGAGGTCGTCAGCGACGCAGCGGCTTCGGGGCTGGCCCCGGAGCCGCTGGAGGTCAGCTTCGACAAGGATATCCTTGCGACGAAGCTGAACAGTCTGAATGAGGCCATCGCCGAGGCGGGTGGTGTCGACGGGCTGGGGACTTTCATCGAGGCCCTGCGGTCGAAACACGAAGTGTTTGCCGCGATTGTCGCGAAAGGGGACGAGATCGATGCCGAGGATGTTCGCACCCTCGGCGGTCTGGTTTTCTCGGTTCGGCGCAAGCTTGGCTCGTTGATGGCCGAGCGTCAGGGCGCCCTGGTGGACGGTGTGCGCACTCTGGTTCGCCCGGATGTTGGGGTGAACGAGCGGCTCGCGAACTTTGCGGATCTTGCGGCTGACGACAAAAAGCTTCGGCGGGCGATCTGGGATTTTGGCGCCGAGATCCTGCACTTCGCGGATCCGGACGCGGTGCCTCTGGCCTGCCGTTGGGTGTGGGATACGTCGACCACGACGGGCGCGTTGCGCGAGTTCATCCGCGGCAATGACACGCTCCGGTCGATCCCAATTGGGGACACGGTCGGCTCGATCGAGGGGGCGCGGCGCTGGTTTTTCGATGCGCTGGCCGAGGAAGGCTTTTATCGAGACCTGCCGTTTGTGACGGACCTGGTCTGGGTGCAAGCCTATTCCGACTATGCCCGAGCGCTTTCGATGAGTCTGGGGATGATCGACAACCAGTTCGGGGCCAAGCAGGATCCGCTGGAACTGGCGGTGAAGATGCTGGGGATCGACTCCCCGGAAGGTCGCCTGAAAGGAACCGATGCGTCGCTGCATTAAATAACGGAACGAACTTGAGCCTGGCTACACAGGTTTTCGGAGAGACGTCATGGCAATACATGAAAAGGCACTAATCGAGGACGAGCGCCTCCAGCAACACGACGAGCTGGTGGTCGACGGCGTGGACGTGTCCGGACACTGGAACACGATGATCGCCCCGCGCACTGTTCGCGATTACGACGACGATTTCGAGACGAAGATCCAGAGCTTTGCGGGTGGCGAGAACGTCCATCGTTGCTGGCAGTGCGGGTCCTGCACCAACTCGTGCACCATGTATGCGCAGAACGTGCAGTTCAATCCGCGTTATTGGATCTACCTCACCCGCCTGGGCATGAAGGAAGAGCTGGTCAAGGACAAGGACATCATCTGGCAGTGCGTCTCGTGCAACAAGTGCACGAACATCTGCCCGAAGGACGTGAAGCCGGAAGGCGTGATGAAGGCTCTGGCGCACTGGATGGAAGAGGAAGGGATCACCGAAAAGGCTCCGTCCACGATCTTCGACGAAGAGTTTGCCGATCAGATCTACAAGACTGGCCGCATCGAAGACTCCAAGGTGATGCAGAATTTCTTCAAGAAGACCGGCCAGCCTCTGGTGCAGGAATGGATGAAGATCTTCATCTTCCGGATGATGAAGCACCTGCCGGTGAAGCATCTGATGGCGATGGGCATCAACACCGTACATACGCCGCGCACCAAGTCCTGGGGCAAGACCGGGGACGTGCTGAAGAATTACGTGCGCGAACAGAAGGAGGCCGCTCATGGCTAAGGTTGCTTACTATCCGGGTTGCGCGCTCGAGGGCTCTGGTGGTCCGTACGACCGCTCGACCCGCGTGCTGGTCAAGGCGCTGGGACTCGAGATGGAAAACCTGCGGGACTACAACTGCTGCGGCGCGATGGAGGTGAAGAACATTCACCCGATGCTGCAGACCTATCTGTCCGCGCGGAACATGGCGATTGCCTCCGAACAGATGGGCATGGACACCGTGATGGCGCCGTGCAACGGCTGCTACCACAACCTGAAGAAGGCCGAGTACGAGACCGCGACCTCCCAGGATGCGATGGACACCGTCCAGGATCTGGCGCGCAAGTCCGACGACCCGGTCTACACCGGGGACGTCCGCACCCTGCATCTGCTCGAGTGGCTGATGGAAGAGCTGGGGCCCGAGGGCATCAAGCAGAAGATGACCAAGAGCCTGAATGGCATCAAGATCGCCAACTACTACGGCTGCATGTACACCCGCCCGCGCCAGATTTTCCCCGAGAAGGACAATGGCCCGGGTTCGGATTCCAGTTACCAGCCGCATTTCATGGATGACCTGCTGGGTGCCGCCGGCGCCGTGAACGTGGACTTTCCGCTTAAGACCTCCTGCTGCGGCGGTGCGCATACGCTGTCGGATTCTGACACCTCGACCCAGCTGGTGCTGAACCTGCTGCAGTCGGCGGAGGATTCCGGTGCCGAGGTGATCGCTACCGAATGCCCGACCTGCCACTCCGGTCTGGAGATGCACCAGGTGCGTGCCGAGACCGAGTTCGGCATCAAGACCGACGTGAAGGTGGTGTACTTCACGCAGCTGCTGGGCCTGGCGATGGGGCTGTCCCCGCGCAAGCTGGGTATCCACGAGAACGTGAGTGACTCCATCGGGCTGCTGAAGGAGAAGGGGGTCATCTGATCCCCTGATTCGAGGCCCGAATGGCCCAGTAGTACTTTCAGAAGACGGGCGCCTGGCGCCCGTTTTTTGTGTCGATGCCAGGAACGAGGCGAAACATGGACTGCAACGGTTGCGAGTTTCATCCCGAACTGTTCTACGACGACGAATTTCAGATCTGGCTGCGCCGCGAGGATGACGACACCCTGACCGTGGGGATGACCGACCTTTCGCAGACCATCGCGGGAAAGATCATTCACGTACGAGTGCGTCGCCCCGGTACCCGGCGTCCGCCCGGGAAGCCGGTCGCCACGATCGAAAGCGGGAAATGGGCCGGTCCGATCCCGAACTTCATCGACTGCAAGATCGTCGAGGGCAACGAGGAGGTGCTGGAAAACCCAGTGCTGCTGAACTCGGATCCCTACAATGCGTGGATTGCGCGTGTCGAAGCGACCGACGGTGTGGAGGTGGCGCTGGAGCAGTTTCTGACCGGCGACAAGGCCGAGGAGGGCTACTGCAAGCGCGCCAAAGATGAAGACATCGAGTGTCAGCGGAAACTGCGATAGAGAGAACGATGGCGGAACTGGGCAACGATTACTATCTGGACAACGACGAGCAGACGGTCGTGTTCATCATGACCTCGGGGCCGTCGACGCCGCATCGTTGTGCGACGCCGTTCTACCTTGGGGCGGTGATGGCCTCGATGGATGTGGACGTCTATATCTTCTTCACCATGGAGGGCGTTCGCCTGATGGAGAAGGGGGTCGCCGACGACCTGCGGGCCATGGAAGATGGCAAGTTGATCAAGGATTTTATCCAGGACGCAAAACGCGCAGGTGTGCGCCTGCACGTTTGCCAGCCCGCTTTACCGGGGTATAGAATCGACGCGTCTTCGGATCTCATCGACGAGGTCGATGAAGTGAATCGGGCGAGCGAACTGGCGGACCTGATTCTGCGTAGCGATAAAACGATAACGTTTTAATTTTCCCGCATTATTACTTTCACGCTTGGAGGAAAACATGGGCGCAGTACGGGGTTGTGATATTCCGGAAGATCTGATGTACAACGTTGAAAACAACGTGTGGGTGCGCAAGGAAAGCGACGGTACCGCGACCGTGGGCCTGACCTCCTACGCGTGCTCGCTGGCCGGCACCATCGTGTCCTTCACTCCCAAGAAGGTCGGCAAGACCGTGAAGAAGGACAAGTCCTGCACCACCGTTGAATCTGGCAAGTGGGTGGGTCCGGCGAAGACCCCGGTGACCGGTGAAGTGACCGAAACCAACGACAAGGTTGCGGCCAACCCGGGTCTGATCAACGAAGATCCGTACGGCGAAGGCTGGCTGATCAAGCTGAAGCCTGAAGACTGGGACGGCGAAGTCGGCGACCTGAAGACCGGTTCCGACGCCCTGGCGGCGTTCGAAGCCAAGATGGAAGCAGACGGTTTCGGCGGCTGCTAAGCCCCTACCGAGCCTCGGGCCGCCGTTCCCCAGTGTTCGGCGGCCTTTTTTGATTCTGTGGTATCCGGAGCAAGCTGATGACGACCTGGAACGAGGTGATCCAGCGGGTCGAACCCCTGGAAGACATCCCTGTCGATGCGGCGTTGGTGAATGACCTTCAGCACAGCGTTCAGCGGGGCTCCGATCCCGGATCGGTGCATTTCTACACCCCGACGTTCAAGTCGTATCAGTCCAGCGAACTCGCGGACTGCGGCAAGAGCGCGTGGCCGGCGATGTCGATCACCGGTGGCGACTGCAAGCTCGCCTGTGACCATTGCAAGGCCAAGATCCTGGACCCGATGATCCCGGTGCGCACGCCGGAGGACCTATGGGCTCAGGTGAACAACGTGATCGAGTCCGGTGCCCAGGGCATGCTCCTGACCGGTGGCTCGAACCACCGTAACGAGGTCGAGTACGACCCGTACTATTCCACGATTCGTCGCATCAAGGACGAATTTCCCGAATTCCGCATCGCGCTGCATACGGCGCTGGTCGACGACGACATCGCAACGTCGATGGAGCAGGCCGGTATCGACGCGGCGATGATGGACGTGATCGGCGCGCAGGACACGATCACGCAGGTCTACCATCTGCGGCGCAGCGTGGATGACTTCGAGCAGACGCTCGAGAGCCTGGTGAACACCAACATGAAGGTGGTCCCGCACATTGTGATCGGGCTGCACTACGGCAAGCTGCTGGGTGAGTGGAACGCGCTGGAGATGCTCGCGCGCCACCTGCCCGATGCCGTGGTGCTGGTGGTCGTGATGCCGTTTTACGCCCCGGCGAGCCGCCCATTCGAGACGCCGGATGTGCATGCGGTCGGGCGCTTCTTCCACGACGCCCGCGAGCGCCTGGGTGACACGCCGCTGCTGCTCGGCTGCGCGCGTCCGCCGGGCGAGGCCAAGAGCCAGATTGATAGTTATGCGGTGATGGCCGGCCTGTCCGGTATTGCGCACCCGGCCGAGGGTGTGGTCGAACTGGCCGCGCGTCTGGGCAAGAAGGTCCGCGTGACGCCGGCCTGCTGCTCGATCGCCGTGGGCGATGAGGTGATGGCGGACGGGACCACGGTCGAGAGCGGTGTCGAGATCGACCTGGACACGATCGTCGCCGAAGAGGCGCGGCGTCGCGAGCAGGAACGCAAGGCGCGCCAGGGCCTGGGCGGGATCCGCATCGTGACCGAGGGCAATGTCGCGGCCGGAGGCGGTTGCCATGTCTGAGCGCGATCAGAAGACCCTGCGCGTCCTGGACACTGGCCTGCGCCCGGCGGCGGAGAACATGGCCTTCAACCGGGCCCTGCTCGAGTGCCACCAGGAGGGCGTATCGCCGCACACCCTGCGTTTCCTGCAGTTCGAACCCTGCGCGTTGGTGGGTTTCCACCAAAATGTGGACCAGGAGATCAGCACCGAGTACTGCAAGGAAAACGGTATTGCGATCCAGCGCCGGATTACCGGTGGCGGCGCGATCTACTTTGATTCAACCCAGCTGGGCTGGGAGCTGTACCTCGACAAGCGCTTTCTCGGGACGGCCGACATGGGGCAGATCGCCGCGCGCATCTGCAATGCCGCGGCCGCCGGGATCCGCACGCTGGGCGTCGACGCGCAGTTCCGCCCGCGCAACGACATCGAGGTCGAAGGCCGCAAGATCTCCGGCACGGGTGGCGCATTCGACGGCGACTCGATCATGTATCAGGGCACGCTGCTGATCGAGTTCGATGTCGAGGACATGTTGCGCATTCTGCGGATTCCGGCCGAGAAGCTCTCCAACAAGGCGATCGAGTCGGCGCGCGATCGTGTGGTCAATCTGGCGACCCTGCTGGGCGAACGCCCGAATCTGGACCATGTGAAGGACGCGATTGCCAAGGCCTTTGCGGAAGAGTTCGCGGTTGAGCTGGCCCCCTTGGATCTGCTGCCCGAGGAGCAGAAGTCCTTCGAAGAGGCCCTGGCCGAGATCGACACCGAAGAATGGGTCTACCAGCGCAACCGTCCGGCCACCGATGCCCCGCTGTTCGAGAGCATCTTCAAGTGTGACGGCGGGCTAATGCGCGTCGGTGTGGCCCTGGACCCGGAGCGCAAGCGCCTGAAGCAGCTCTGGCTGACGGGCGACATCTTCGTGAAGCCCGCGCGTACCATCGCCGATCTGGAAGCGGCCCTGCGGGACACGCCGCAGGCCGAGATGGAAGAGCGTGTGCGCGCATTCTTTGCCGAGCGCGACGTCGAGATGCTGCAGTTGACGGTCGATGACGTAATCGCGGCGATTCAGTCGGCTCTGGCCATGGCCGAGACCGAGGAATCGGCGGGATGAAGGTCCTTTGCGCGGTACTTGCCGGGAGGCAGCAGTAATGCTCCCCGAGAAGGTCGATGTCCTGGTTGTCGGGCTGGGGCCGGGTGGCGCCTCGGCGGCGCGCGTGTGCGCGGCGGCCGGACTGTCCGTGCTGGCGGTCGAGCGCAACAAGGCCTTCGGCGAGCCGGTGCAGTGTGCCGAGTTCATCCCGAACCCCATGGGCGCCTATGCCAAGGCGGATGGAGTCCTGCTGCAGCGCATCGACTCGATGCAGAGCTTCCTGCCCTCCGGGGCCGTGGAGCACTCCGATTTCCCTGGCTTGATGGTGGACCGCGGCGAGTTCGACCGCGCGATCATCCAGGCGGCGAAGGCCAACGGCGCGCAGCTGGTGACTTCGACCCCGCTGCAGCGTGTGGATGCCGAGCGGCATGTGGCGACCGTCAAGCACCAGGGGCAGGAACACGCGGTCGAGTACCGTGTTCTGATCGCCGCCGATGGCCCGCATTCCCCGGTGGCCGAGTCCCTGGGGCTGCCCGCGCTGCCGGTCGTGCAGACCCGGCAGTACACGGTGCCGCTCAAAAAGCCGTATACCGCGACCGATGTCTGGCTGTCGGACGACTACCCGGGTGGATACGCCTGGCTGTTCCCCAAGGGCGAATGGGCGAACCTGGGGCTGGGTGCGGACAAGCGCATCGACAACGACATGAAGACGCCGCTGGAATCCCTGCATGCCCAGCTCGTCGAGCAGGGGCTGCTGGGCGAGGAGATCCGTCACCGTACGGGTGGCGCGATCCCGGTCGGCGGCCTGCGGGATTCGCTGTACGACGGCGATGTCCTGTTCGTGGGCGATGCCGGTGGATTTACCCATCCGATTACCGGGGCCGGGATTGCCGCGGCGGTGGTGTCGGGCGAGGCGGCGGGCGAGGCCGCGATTGCGCATCTCGAGGGTGACGCCGAGGCTTTCGACGATTACGATGAAGAGATGCGCGATCAGTACGGTCCGGCCCTGGAGCGCGCCTGCAAGCGCCGCGCGTTCCTGAATGAACACTGGCGTACGCCGCGGGCGCAGGAAGACGCCACGCAGCGCCGCGGATGGATTGCTTTTTCCGAGTATTTCAACGATGGTGACCAGGCCGCGTAGGCCCGGTTGGCGGGTGCCCCGCACCCGGTGAACAACGCTGGAGGAATTCCATGAGTGCAAGTGCAGAGGAGATGGTCGCGCCGATCAACTTTTACCGGCCCGATTATCACATCAAGACCCCGGACATGCGTTCGCCGGAGTACGTGCAGATGTCCACGGCGGCTGCGATCACGCTGGGCCTAGTGCCGGGCACTATGCACCGTACGTCCTGCACCCACTGCCTGAACCTGCTGGTCACCTACCCGGAAGGCTGCCGTGCGAACTGCTCCTATTGCGGTCTGGCGCGCCACCGCGAGGAATCGCGTGACTACGCCGATCGCAACTTCATCCGCGTCGACTGGCCGACCGCCAAGTACGACGAGGTGATCGAGCGCGTGAAGAATCACGCCGACGCCGGGCAGTTCGAGCGCATGTGCATCTCCATGATCACGCACCCGAACTCCGACGCCGACACCGTCGAGCTACTCGAACGCTGGGTCGCCGAGGTCAACCACATCCCGGTGTCGATCCTTTCCAACCCGACCACCATGAGCTACGAAGATCTCCAGCTCCTGCGGGACAAGGGCGCCGATATCTTCACTGTCGCGCTGGACGCGGTCACGCCGGAGATCTTCGAGCGCACCCGTGGCAAGGCGGTTGAGAGCCCTCACAGCTGGGACAAATACTGGCAGTCCATCGAGTGGGCCGCCGAGATCTTCGGGCCGGAGAAGTTCGGCGCCCACCTGATCTGCGGCATGGGCGAGACCGAGGAAGAGATCTTGCAGGTCTGCCAGCGCATCCGCGACCTAGGCGGCCACAACCACATGTTCGCCTTCTTCCCGGAAGAGGGCTCGCTGATGGAAGACTGGAACCCGGTGCCGCGCGACCAGTGGCGGCGCGTGCAGCTGGGCCGCTTCGTGATCGACTACGCCGGTGGCCGCATCGACGACATGAAGTTCAACGCCGATGGTCAGGTGGTGGATTTCGGCCTGCCGCAGTCCGAGGTCGACGAACTGATCGCCTCCGGCAAGCCGTTCCAGACCTCCGGCTGCCCTGGCAAGTCGGATGAGGAAGTCTCGGCCTGCAACCGCCCCTACGGCGATTCCAGCCCGACGGACATCCTGTCCTTCCCGTTTGCCCTCAACTCGACGGACGTCGGGTTCGTCCAGCGGCAGATGGCCGGGGAGGATGTCGGCACCTTCGACTTCGACGCCGACGAGGCCGAGGACGAAAAGTCCGCATAAAACTCGATGCATGCTGAAAGCCCCGGTCTCCGGGGCTTTCGCACGTCAGGGGGGTTGATTAGACGTTTTGAATATTCAGGTTTCGAGCGGGGATATTTCAGGGGCCCCGTCGAAAGAACTCCCGGGGGGATGGGTCGTCCACCCGCGAGCGGTCACTGCACCACATAACTGGACCGGCGGCATACAAGGGGGCCGCTGGTAACCGGGGTGCCGGGCCATACAACAAGAAGACCACCAAAGGAGAACAACATGGAAGCACGCATCATTCGCCGCAGTCTGGTGACGGTCGCGGTTGGCCTTGCAATGGGCAGCGTCGGCGTCGCCAATGCCACCAACGGCTATTTCGCGCACGGCTATGGCACCAAGGCCAAGGGCATGGGTGGGGTCGGCATGGCCATCTCCCAGGACGCCTACGCACCCGGCACCAACCCCGCCGGTATCGCCGGCATGGAAACCCGCTTCGACGCATCGGTCGCCTACTTCCGCCCAGAGCGTTCATATGAAGTGTCTGGGATGCCATCAGGGCAAGGATTCGGACTCGCCCCAGGGAGCGTGGATAGCGACAGCAACAACTTCTTCATTCCGTCAATCGCTTTTGTTCAACAGATCGACCAGGATCGTTCTTGGGGCATTGCGCTCCTGGGGAACGGTGGGATGAATACGGACTACCCGGCATTCCAGAACGATTTCTGTCCAGGTCCTACGGGCGCGGGGGGGCAGACCCCTCCGACGGGTACGACGGGCCCGTTCTGTGACGGCTCGGCCGGGGTCAACCTTGAACAGCTCGCGATCATCCCTACCTACGCGCAAAAATTCGCGGATGGGCGAGTCAGTGTAGGTTTCAGTCCGATTATCAGCTATCAGCGGTTTAGTGCCGAGGGTCTTGGGACGTTCGGTGACTTCGGAATGAGCGAAGACCCGGAGAATCTTAGCAGTGGCCGTACCGATTCAAGCTGGGGTTATGGGGCCCAGATCGGTTTTCAGGCGGAACTGGCGGAGGGTGCGCGCGTGGGTGCGAGTTACCGCTCGAAGATTCGCGCTGGTGATTTCGACAAGTACGCCGGCCTCTTTGCCAATGGGGGCGAGTTTGATGTCCCGTCCACCTATGGGCTTGGCTTCTCACTCGACGTTACGCCCGCTGTCACCCTGTCCGCCGACTATCAGAAGATCCGGTACTCGGAGATCGATGCGATCTCCAATCCGAGTACGAACCAGGCCCAATTTGGTGCAGACGGTGGTCCCGGATTTGGTTGGGATGACGTCAACATCTTCAAGTTTGGTGCCCAGATTGATGGCGGTAATGGCTGGACCTGGCGTGTTGGCTACAACCGTGGTGAGAATCCGATCCAGTCTCGAGATGTCACACTCAACATCCTTGCTCCGGCCGTGATGGAAGATCACTTCACCTTCGGCTTCACCCGCGAATTTGGGCAGCATGAGGTCAACTTCGCGGCGATGTACGCCCCTCGTCAAAGGGTCCGGGGAACGAACTCGTTTGATCCGGCGCAAGACGTAGAGATCGAGATGCGGCAGTACGAGCTCGAGATCGGGTACGCGTACCGCTTCTGATCGATGGCGCCCGGGCGGTCGTGAGCGGCCGCACCGGTGCCCGGCGCGGGCTTCGGGATGAGCTGCCGACCCTGGAGGAGGGGGCGGTACCGCCATGGAGGGCGGACGGTGCCGGACACCGGGACCCATCGGGGGGTGGGGCCCGGGCCCTTTCGTCGGAAGGCATCCTGATCGAGCCTGTGCTCGAACTAGCAAAATCAAAAGGAGAATCCCATGCGAGCAATCCACGCATTGCGCGGAGGCATTCGCGTGCCTGCCGTTCTCGCGTTCTTCGGCGCGTGTCTGCTGACCCTGGGCGCGGTCGCCACGGCGCTGGCGGACGATGTCTATCGGCCGCTGGTGCTGGCCTACACCACTTCCGGCTCCGATGTCAGCGGTGAGGTGGAGGCGGTCCGCGAGCGACTGGAAGAGGCCGATTTCCAGACCCTCGGCGAGTACCCGGTCAGTGACGACCGGCACGTGATTGTGGTGACCCACGACGACCTGCTGGCGGTGGCGGGCTCCCAGGATCGGGCGGCGTACATCGCACCTATACGCGTCGCCGTGACCGCGACCAACGGCGGGGTTCAGGTCAGCTACAACAACCTCGAGTACTTTCGACATGCCTATCGCATTGATGACTCGGTGAACGCTGTGAGTTCGCGGCTGGCGGAGGTGCTGGGCGACGAGCAGCACTTCGGGTCGGAGGACGGCATGACCCCGCGGGAGCTGCAGCGTTACCGCTATACGTTTGGTATGGAGCGCTTCAACGCCCCGTATGACCTGGGTAGCCACGGCTCGCGGAGCGCCGCCCTGGAAGAGCTGGATGCCGGTCTGGGCGATCGGCGTGGGGGCGTGTCGGAGATCTACCGGCTGGATATCCCGGGAACGGACGCTACGCTGATCGGCGTGGCGATTCGGGCCGATGATGGCGCCGATTCCGAGGCCACCGACCTCAACACCCTGGAGACGATCGACGTGCGCGAGCTTCGCCACACCGCCTACGTGCCGTACGAGATCCTGGTAGAAGGGGGCGATATCGAGGCGCTGCACATGCGTTTCCGTGCGGCGCTGCACTGGCCGGACCTGCGCATGCTCGGCGATCACAGCTTCATGCAGCTTCGCCGCGTCCCGGGCGCGCTGGAGGATACCCTTCGCGAGGTGGCCGGCTTTGAGGAGCCCGCAGACGACGGTTTCGACTGGTAGAAGCATAACGCCAGGGATGGCGAACGAACCCAGCTAATAGCCCAGGGTTCCTCTCAAGAACCCCGGTCCGCCGGGGTTTTTTTACGGCCGGGGGCTGGACTTGTTTATGCTCCCGGTTCATTCGCGGCAGGACGCACGCCCCATGAAATCGATGAAGATCGCCAACATCGGCGAGATCCGTAACGAACTCAACAAGTACAAGAAGGGCAAGAAGCTCGATATTCACCAGTTCAACCAGGTCGCGCGCCTGGCCTGGCTGGGCAAGATCGTGATGCAGCCCCTGGATCTCGAGGACCCCGATTGCCAGTCGTTCCTGGTGTATATCCAGGAGCCGGAAGAGCTGGCCGCGCATTTCCTGAACACCGATCAGGAGCTGACCGGCGGGATCCACATCATCGACGGCGAGCAGGCCATGGCCATGGTCGAGATCATGCGCGGGGGTGTCGAGGAACGTGCCAAGCTGTACGAGGACCTCTCGCGCAGCGACTTCTACTTCCGCTACTTCTACAAGCCCGGCAAGGACGACGAGGCCCCGTCCGAGCAGGACAAACCCGAGGACTGATCCTTGGTCGCATCCACGGTCACCCCGGAATGGATTGATGCCGGGGCCCGCTCCGCGGAAGAACTCCACGCTCTCTATACCGGTCTGGCGAGCAGCACGCCGCCGGAGTCGCCGTTGCGCGTGTTGTGGGTGCACTCGCGAGAGGCGCACATCTCCGTGGGCGCCAGCCAGGACCCGGCCATGGATCTGGACCTGGTCGCCTGCAAGGCCAATAGCGTGCCGGTCGTGCGCCGCCCGCTCGGGGGCGGCTCCGTCTGGGTGGATGCCGACCAGGCCTGTTTCTTCCTGATTCAGCCCCGCCAGGTCCTCGCCCGTGGCCATCGCCACCTGTTCGCGCTGGGGCTGGGCATCGCGATGGATGTGCTGCGCGAGCTGGGGCTGGAAGGCGTCGAGGCGCGCGGTCAGGACGTCTGGGTTCAGGGGCGCAAGATCATGGGTACTGGTGCGGCCACGCTGAACGAGGGTTGTGTGTTCGGCGCTAGCTTCCTGCGCCGCTTCCCGGTGGAACGCTTTCTATCGTGTGTAAATGCCCCAAGCGACGGCTACCGCGAATGGCTGCGCCCGGCACTGGAAGAGGGCATGACCGATTGTGCGGAGCAGTGCCCCGAGGCGGCGCCGACGCCGGAACGTCTGGAGGCGGCCCTGAGCGAGGTGCTGGAGCGCCGCTTCAGTACCCCCGCGCGGTGTTACCGTCCGAGTTCCGCGGAATGGGACGAGTGGCTGGCGGCCGGGCGCGAGGAACTCGCCGACCTGGCCGACAGCCAGGGCGGGCCGGCCGTGCGCGACGGTATCCGTGTGAATCGGGAGAACCATGTCTTCGAGACGCGCGGCCACTGTGGCCGCCTGCGCTTGCATATCGCCGGGACACACATTGCACGCATTTGGTGCGAGGACCCGAGCGTGGATCGCGTGCTGCGCGAGACCCTGGTGGGCGAGTCGCCGGAGCGCCTGCGTGTGCGCTCGCGCCTGAACGGCCAGCTCGACGCGGTGATCGTCGACGAGGTCAGCGCACGCATCGACGGTCTCTACCGAGGGATCGCCGCCGCCTGATCCTGCTTTGCACGCCGCTGGATACTTCCCCAAAAAGCTTTACGAGGCGAACCGATGTCCGAACCGACCATTCAGCGCCGGCTGGAGAAACGCCTGATCCTGATGAGCCAGGATCAGGCGATGATCGAGCAGATTCGCACCGCATTGCCGGATGACTGGCATCTGCACCCGGTGACCGATCTGGAAGAATTGGGCGCCTGGAACGAGGTGCTGCTCTACCGCTTCCTGCTGCTGGATCTGGACGAGATCGAGGTGTTCGACCCGCTGGACGTAATCCGCATCCTGCGCATGGAGTATCAGATCAACCTGCCCGTGTTCTGTTTTGGCGGGGACCAGGACATCCGCGACGAGATGCGCCTGGCGCGGGCCGATCGCTTCTTCGATCGCGAGGAGATGGTCGAAAAGCTCCCCGAGTTCATCCGCATGTACGACTGGGGCTGAGCGCCCCATCAAAAAGGCCCCGGGCGTTAGCCACGGGGCCTTTTTGATTCGCGGATCCGCATGATGCGGATCGCGGGGGATCGCACGGCCTTAGCCGATCCAGGCGTGCTCCAGCACGTCGATGCGGATCTTCTCGTGGTAGGTCTCGCCGTTGGCCTCGATCACCAGGTCGCCCACGCGGGTGCCGGCGGTATCAAAGCTGAATTTGCAGTCGAAGGTGCCCGGCAGGGACACGCTGCTCTCGCACAGGGCCTCGCCTTCCACCGAGAACTTGCACTGGGCGGTGCCGGAGCCGTTCAGCAGGGCCTGCACCCGGAATTCCTCGTTGATCGGGCGCCGGTAGACTTCCGGATCGCGATTCGGGTTGTACTGCAGGTTGTTCAGCTTGACGAGTTTGACAAGTTTCATACCGGGTCCTCTATTGACGCGCTGAATCCGAGTTGCGGGCGCCTTCACCTGCCCGATCCCGTACCGGGAAGGGCGTTTGGTTCATGGAAGTGCGCAGGTTCGATAGAATATAAACAGCCAATGATACAACAAAGCCTGCGGGAACACGACGGGATGCCACGGGGCATGCCGCCAGCCCGGCGGAGGGTAACGCCGCTCCCGCGCATACACCAGCCCCGGCCCCCGCGGTCGGCATCGGAGACCCCATGAAGAACCTGATTAACCGTATCCGCGGTGTGGAACGCGACGTGATCGAGAAGCCCGGCGACGCGGGCGATGCCCCGTTCTACAAGGCTCAGGGCGACGAGATCGAGATCTTTCAGGCCGCGTACTCGAAGCGCCTGCCGGTGATGCTCAAGGGCCCGACCGGCTGCGGCAAGACCCGCTTCCTGGAACACGTGGCGCATACCATCGGGCAGCCGCTGGTCACCGTCTCCTGCCATGAGGACCTGACCAGCTCCGACCTGGTCGGCCGCTTCCTGCTGGAGGGCGAGGAGACCGTCTGGCAGGACGGCCCGCTGACCCGCTCGGTCAAGGAGGGCGCGATCTGCTACCTCGACGAGATCGTCGAGGCGCGTACCGACACCACCGTGGTCATTCACCCGCTGACCGACCACCGCCGCCAGCTCCCGCTGGACAAGAAGTCCCAGATCATCGATGCGCACGAGGACTTCATGCTGGTGATCTCCTACAACCCCGGCTACCAGACGGTGCTGAAGGACCTGAAGCCCTCGACCAAGCAGCGCTTTGTCGGTATCCACTTCGACTACCCCGCCGAGGATGTCGAGCGCGAGATCGTGGCCAAGGAATCCGGCGGCCTGGATGCCGATCGGGTCGAGAAGCTGGTGGCTGCCGGGCGCAAGGCGCGGGCCCTGAAGGACCACGGACTGGAAGAGGCGACCTCCACCCGTGCGCTCGCCTATGCCGGCGAGCTGATGCAGGCGGGACTGAGCCCGCGCGTGGCCTGCCGTGCCGCGATGATCGCCCCGATCACCGACGACCCCGAGCTGATTCAGGCGCTGGAAGAGATCTTCGACGCCCACTTCCCCGAGTCCGAAGCCGCGTGAGCGACCAGGCCCGCAACAGCGGCGGGGCGAACACGGAAGCCGAAGATCTCGTCGAGATCGAAGAGATCCTCCAGCACTTGGAGGACATCAGCTTCGTCGCCCACCGCGACACCAAGGAGGCCCTCCCGGCCATCCGCGCGTTCGGTGCCGCCACTGCGCGGCGCTGGATCGAGACCGTCCGCGAGCTGTTCTTCCACGACCGCGAGGCCGGCAAGAGCTTCATGCGCAATTCCGCGCGGCTCGCGGAGCACATGCAGACGGTGGATCTGTGGCTGGAACAGGCCGTCCGGTTCAAGCAGTGGGTCAACTCCGCCGATGCACTGGAAGGCTTCATGGCCCAGGCCGATCGCGTGTATGACGCCTGGGGCGAGGCCGGCGAGCGCGAGTGGGCCGAGATCGGCCTGCGCTGGTGCGAACGCAGCCTGCCCGATGCCCGTGCCTACTTCGAGACGCCGTTCGACAAGCTCTCCGCCGGGCGCGGGATCGAGGGCCTGCGCGCGCTGATCGAGCCGGCCGAGACGCTGTTCGACGAACGCGGCCTGACCCTGGACGCCTATCTCGAGGGCGCCCCGATCGCCCGCAACCTGGTGGGCGACCAGGGCCTGCTGTCCTGGGCCCGGCGCGGAGCGGACCTGCTGAAGGCCGGGCGCTCGCGCGGCGAGGCCTATTTTCGCCTGGAGAGCGACGAGAGCCTGAAGCTGCTCCTGGAGGCGCTGCCGGGCTTTCGCCCGCGCATGCACGGGCGCTTCCTGCGCCTGGTGCTGCTGGCCTGGCTGGATGCCGATATCCCGCTGGCCGATTCCAGCTGGAAGCCGGGCGCGGGCCGCCCGATGCTCGAGACCGACGGCCGGCGGCTGTTTATGCCGGCGGTGATGGACTCGCGCGAGGAGGCGATCGTCGCCACCCAGCACGCGGCCGCGCATCTGGCCTTCGATACGTATGCGCAGTCCGACGTCGAGCGGCTGTTCGAGCGTGCCGGGGTCGAGCACCCGCCGCTGGATGACCGCTCGCGCATCACCTGGCGCCCGCTGTTCGCGCCATTCGAGGCGCGCATGTTCCGCTTCCAGGTGCTGTTCGACCTGGCCGAGGACCTGCGCGTGAACGCGCGCCTGGCCCCGCGCATCCCGAACTTCCTGCCGCGCCTGGTGGCGCTGGCCGAGGACCATGAGCGCCCGGAGGGCGCGGCCGGCGTCTACTTCGATTTCGCGCTGAAGGCCCACCAGGCCCTGCTGCGCGACGAGGCGCAGGACCCGCGTCTGGCGCGCGTGCTGGAGCCGGACGCGGATGTGGTCACCGCCTGGGCAGTCGGCGAGGAGCTGTTCGCCGACGAGGCCTTCCCCGAGATCACCATCGAGGAGCGTGCCGAGGCCTATCTGCCCGGGCTGTCGCTGAACCAGTCGCTGCCGGTGTATCCGCAGCGGAAACGCGACGGCAGCCTGGCCGACTTCCGCGACCATGAGGCGCACGACGAACACAAGTTCGAGCGCGAGAAGCAGGAAGAGCAGCCGCAGCAGGCCCCGGAGCAGGCGCAGAAAGACCCGGACGCCGACATCCAGACCCCGCAGCAGGAGACCTCTGGCACCGGCGGGCGCATCGGCACGGGTATCCCGCAGCCGGCCCAGGTGGCCAAGCGCGCCGCTCCCTACACCCCGAAGAAGGACGGCATCCCGTATCCCGAGTGGGACTACCGCGAGCAGCGCTATATCTCCGACTGGGTGAATCTCTACGAGCGCGTGCTGGACGACGAAAACCCGGAGCTGGCGGCCACGATCCTGTCGGAGAACGCCGACACCCTGAAACGCCTGACCCGCGGTCTCGAGATGCAGCGTCCGATGCGCCTGGCGCCGCAGCGCAAGCAGATGGACGGCGACGAGCTCGACACCGAGGCAGTAATCGACTTCATCGCCGACAAGAAGGCGGGGCTGTCGCCGAAGGCCTTCATCTACCGCCGCCGTGCGGTGCAGCACCGTGATACCGGCGTCATGATGCTGGCGGACATGTCCACCTCGATCATGGCGCGCCACCCGGGCGGGCAGGGCAAGATCGTCGACCGCGTGCGCGAGGGGATGATGCTGTTCGCCGAGGCGATCGAGAAGGTCGGCGATCCCTACGCGATCTCCGGCTTCGCCTCCAAGCAGCGCGACCAGGTCAACTACTACTGGCTGAAGGATTTCAACGAGGACCTGAACGACACCGTCCGCGCCCGCATCGCCGGGGTCTCCGGGCGCCTGGCCTCGCGTATGGGCGCGGGCATCCGCCACTCGCTGGAGGCATTCAAGCGCTGTTCGGCCCAGCGCCGGCTGCTGCTGATCCTGTCCGACGGCCGCCCGGCCGACTACGACGACGGCGGTGACCAGCGCTACCTGCACGAGGACACGCGCATGGCGATGAAGGAGGCGGTGGACGCCGGCGTGCACCCGTTCTGCATCACCCTGGACCCGTCCGGTTCGGAATACCTGCCGGCGATCTTCGGTCCCGGTCACTACACCATCATCGACCACGTGGACGAGCTGCCGCGCCGTCTGCCCGAGATCTATCTGAGGCTGCGCCAGTGAGTGCTATCCCCGAAGCCATCGACGCCTCCACCGGCGCTACGGCTCGGCACCCGGAGCCGGCCCGCCGTCATGCCACGCTGCTGCATGCCCCGCGCTATCGCGGGCACAGCTACGGCGACAACCACCCGCTCGGGATCCCGCGCGTCTCGCTGACCATCGACCTGATCGAGGCCTATGACGCGATCACGCCGCAGGAGATGGCCGTATCGCGCAAGGCACAGCCGGCCGAGCTCGAGTGGTTCCACACCCGCGAGTACGTGGCCGCGATGCAGCGCGCCGAGGCGCTGGGCAAGGTCTTCCAGCGCTACCGCGACCGCCACAACATCGGCAACTTCGAGAACCCGTTCTTCGCCGGGTTCTTCGCGACCCCGGCGACCGCCACCTGGGGCTCCATCCAGGGCGCCGAGGTGGTGCTGGACGGGCGCATGGCCTTCAACCCGGCCGGTGGCATGCACCACGCCGCCCCCGACCAGGCCCGTGGATTCTGCTACTTCAACGACCCGGCGCTGGCGATCCTGCGCCTGCGTCAGGCCGGGCAGCGCGTGCTCTATCTGGATATCGACGCCCACCATGGCGACGGGGTCGAGGCCGCGTTCAGCGACGACCCGGACGTGCTCACCGTCTCCCTGCACATGGACACCGAGTACGGCTACCCCTTCGAGGGCGGGCGCATCGAGGACACCGGACCGCTTGGCAACGCCGTGAACCTGCCGCTGCCCAAGGAGACCAACGACAGCGAGTTTCGCGCCGCCTTCGCGGCCGTCTGGGAGGCCGTGCGCACCCGCTGGCAGCCGGATGCGGTCGTCGTTCAGGCCGGTACCGATGCGCTGCTGCCGGACCCGCTCGGCAAGTTCGGCATCTCCACCCAGTGCTTCCTCGCCTGCGTCGACGACGTGATCGAGACCAGCCCGCGGCACGCCGACGGCACACCGAGGCTGCTGGTCCTGGGCGGTGGCGGCTATCACCCGCTGGCGCTGGCACGCTGCTGGACCGGGGTCTGGGCCCTGCTGACCGGTCGCGAGCTCCCCGCTGCGATCCCGGAGGCCGGCCAGGCCCTGCTGCGCGAGGTTGACTGGGACATGGACGAAGAAGAGGAATGGTACGAGTCCCTCTTTACCTCCCGTCTCGATGCGGATCGCGCCGGTCCGGTGCGCGACGAACTGCGCAATCGCCTTGAACGGCTGCTGGCAGGGCACCCGTTGTTCAGTTGCTCGTAGAGAGCCTGCGCGTCAGCGGCTGGCGCGGTAGTCGCGTTCGATGTAGCGCAGCAGCTCGGTCGTCTCCCGCAGGGTCGCGCGCTGGATGCGGGTCTTGCCGATAAAGCCGGGTACCCAGAAGTCCGGTTCCACATGCATCTGGATCGTCAGGTGCGTGCCGCCGGCATCGGGCTGCAGCTCCCAGCGGGTCGAGCCTGCACGCAGATTGCTGTGCTCCGGATCGACCTCGGCATCAATGCGTTCGGGGTAGTACTCGGTCACCCGTTCGTGCCTGCGGATGGTCCGGCAGAACACGAACACGCAGCTGTGCACGACGCTTGCGACCTCCACCTCGTCATCCGATCGGGAGACGATCCGGCTCTCGCGGATGGATTCCGAGTAACGGTTCAGCGCGTCGTAATCGGTCAGGTATGACCACAGGGCCTCGGGTGGGACTTCGACCCGGAAGGTCACCTCCAGCTCGTGCTGGTCACCGTCGGTATCAAAATGCCGCTCGACCACCTCCACCGCGAGTGCGGCACCGGGGGCCCAGCCGACCAAGGCAGCCAGGAGGAGGGCGGGCAACGTTCGCATCGCGGGTACCTCCTGGGCTTCGGTTCGGGGCCTGGCTGCTGCAGCTTTATGAAGAATTCGATCCCCGGATGCGGCCGGGGTTCAGGTTGCCCTACGACGGGCGGTTGGACTGTGATGATAGACAAAGACCTCAGGGGTCACTGTCGCGCTGGGGATGCGTGGTCCCCGTGACGGGCTCGTCGCGGATCGGCAGGGTGGCGAGAACGGCCAGAAGGCCGACGAGGTGGAGCGCGATCAGGATCATGAGATAGCCGCCTGTCAGGTCGACCCCGAGGCCGGTGAGGACCGGACCCAGCGCGGCGCCGAGGGCCACGGCGGTGTAGGTCATGCCCAGCAGGCGGCCCAGGCTGTACAGGCCGAACAGGCGGGCCAGGATCGCCGGTGTCAGGGCGATGTACCCGCCGTACCCGAAACCAAGTACCACCGCGAACAGCATAAGGGCGGCGTAGCTGCCTGCGGTGCCCCAGATCAGAAAGCTCAGCGTGATCAGGGCGAAGCACCCGCGATAGAGATGCATCAGGGAATAGCGATCGCCCAGCATGCCGATCGCCAGCCGCCCGACCACGCTCGCCAGCCCGATAATCCCGACCAGGCCCGCCGCGCGCAGCGGATCGATGCCGCCCGCCTCGGCCGCGGGCGGCAGGTGCACGAACGGTACGTACAGGATCGTATTCAGCAGAAAGGTCGCCAGATAAAGCTGGGCGAAGCGGCGCCCACCCCAGCGGGTGGTGGCGGCGTGGGTGCCATCCGGGGCGCGCCCGGGCCGTGGAAACAGGATGCCGGCGAGCGGCAGGATGACGGCTGCCGCGAGCGCGTAGAAATAGTACGTCGAGCGCCAGCCGTGGAGCTCGATCAGCCAGGCGGACAGCGGCGCGAAGCCAAGTACGCCCAACCCGATCCCGGATACCGCGATGCCCAGGGCCATGGAGCGTCTGCGGGCAAACCAGCGCCCGACCGCGGCCACGACGGGCACGAATACGCAGCTCGCCCCGATACCCACGCCCAGGCCATAGGCCAGGTAGGCCTGCCAGAGTTCGCCGGCACGCGCCGTCCCGACCAGCCCCGCCGCGATGAACAGGCCACCCGCAACGAGCAGCGGCCCTGGGCCGATGCGGTCGGACAGGGGGCCGGTCACACCGCTCAGGCCGAAGAACAACAGAGCGGTGGCGGAAAAGAACAGCGCGGACCCGCCGTGCCGTGTACCGAACTCCTGCGCCATGGAGGAGAAGAACGCCCCGTAGCTGTACGCGATGCCAAAGGCCACGAACAGCGCCACAAGGGAGAGCCCGCAGGCGAGCCAGGCGGTCGGGGAGTCCAGGGAGGGGGCGTCCTGGTGCTGGCGTGGACGCAGGGTCATCTAGCGCGGTCGACCCAGCAGGCGACCGGCCCCCTTGCGGGTCTGACGCCAGATCTGGCGCAGGCTTCGGGATGACGGGTGGCGCAGCAGCCGGGTCTTGCGGGTTTGCTGCATGGCCGGGATCAGCGTCTCCAGTTCGGCCGTCAGGGCGTCGATGTTGTAGGGCGTTGCGCCATCGAGCCGGGCGGGAATCACCTCCTGTTCGGGCAGGCCGAAGTCCGCGGCGATCGCCTGGCGGGCGGCGGCGATGTTCTGCGCCTTGGGCCGTTCTTCCGGCGGGTCGAGCGTATACGGCGGCTCCCATTCGCGGGCGGGCGACAGGCGATCGATGTGGCTGGCCACGATGCGAATGGGCGGCTGGCGTCGATCCGGGCGCTCTGCAAAGAAGCGCCGTACGGCTTGCAGCGCCTCGTGGTCCGGGGAGCGGTCGGCCTGGTGCGCCGGCGCGACCCATAGCACCAGATCCGCCGTCTGGGCGGCATCAACCAGGGTATCCACGTCCATGCGGTCACCAAGCCCCGGGGTGTCCACCAAAAGCAGTTCCTGGCCGTCCGCGAGGGTCAGCAGGTAGCCCTCCTGCTCGGCGGTCAGCGGCAGCACGTCCGTGGCTGCGCGGTATTCCCCCAGCAGCGCGTTGACCAGCGTGGATTTCCCGGCCTGTGGCTGGCCCACGACCAGTATCTTCGGCCGGCCCGGGAATGCCTCCTCCGCGGGGCCGCTCGCCTGTGCTTCCTGGTCGGCGATCTCGGCCAGGGCGTCGGCATCGTGCTGCAGGCGGCCGGAGTAGAGCTCGATCGCGGCGCGGCCGACTTCCTCGATCCAGATGCGTGCGACCCGTCGCAGCAGGTATTCGCGTGCGCTGCCGGAGAGCTCGTTGAAGAAGCGATCACGCAGCTCCGCGGCCAGGGCGTGGAGGGGATTGGCCAGCCGCGCGATACGGTAGGCCTTGTAGGCCGTGCGCCCGTAGGACAGCCCCGATGCCACCATGGGCCGGTAGCCCCAGACGCGCAGGATCTGGCCCATGCGCAGGCGATCCGACAGCGGTACCTCCTCCAGCAGGATCTTGCGCAGCCGGGCGCTGACCCGCTCGCTGAGCAGCAGGGCCTCGGGCACGGTGAACTCCCAGATGGGGTCTTCCTGTTCCGGGTGATAGTGCGCGGCCACGGTACGCAGGGTCTCTTCGCCCGCTTCCCGCAGGCGGTCGTAGTCGGTGACGATCTCGCCGCTGGCCTGCTCGCTCAGGCGCATCACCTCGGCCCAGGCGGCGTGTTCCAGTGGCGCCCAGTCGCCATCGGCGGGGCGCACGGGCTCGGTCGTCCGTTCGCGGGTGTGGACCTTGATCCGGTGGCGCGCCCACAGCGTCATGCCCCATACGCTTCCGGCGGCGATGGCGGCCGCGGCGATCCAGATCAGCAGGGCATTGTGTTCGTAGAGCCAGAACAGACCCAGGACGAAGGCCACCACAAAGGGCGACAGCAGCAGGAACGCGGCGAAGGTCACGCCCGTGACCTGCAGACGGGTGAGCCAGCGGCGTTTCATCGCGTGTCGTTCCCCGAGGGCTCGGTCTGGCGGTGCCGGGCGAGGTTCAGGGCCTCGCGCAGGGCGTCGCGATAGGCCTGCTCCACCCCGGCCGTGGCCTCGCGCCCGTCATGTCGCCGGGCCAGGTAGTGCCGTGCGGCATAGCCCAGCGCATAGGTGGTGGCAAAGCTGGTGGCGGCCGCCGCTGCAGCACCTGCAGTCTGACCGTAGACGGGGACCAGCTTGCCGACCTGCCGGGCCCCGTGGCTGAGGCCGAGGCCGAGCAGGGTGCTGGAACCGAGCGCCGCGGAGAACTCGCTCATACTGCGAGAATCCCAGGTGACCCCGTAGATGCTGGCCAGACTGTGCAGCAGTTTCCCCTGGACCGCCGGAACGGAGAACAGGCCCAGCAGGGGGACGGCATCGGTGGTCGCGGCGACGCTGGCGTAGCCGAGGATGTGTGATCGGGCGCGCAGCCGACGGGCATCACCGCCTGCGGACTGGCGCAGCCCCTGCAGGATCACCCCCATGCGTTCCGGAGCCAGCTTCTCCAGGGCATCGAGCAGGGCGTCCAGGCCGTAGTGGGTCGGGGTGAAGCCCTCGTCCTCGGGCGTGATGTCGACGGGCACGATCTGCACCGGGCCGGTCCCGGGCAGGTTGCGAAAGGCCTCGACCTGGGTGCGGCGCGCGCGGGCCAGTTCCTCCAGCCCGGGGCTGCGGTCCAGTTCGGCGTAGGGCGGATGATCGCGCCCGTCGGGATAGCCGTCGTGCAGGCAGGTCTGGACCAGCAGGACCGGCCAGTTCGGATGCCGGCGGCGAATGTCCCGCAGGGCATTCAGCACGGGTTCCTGCTGCAGATCCATCGCGCGCGCCACGGCGACCACCATGTGCGCGTGGCCCGCGAGCTCGGCGAGATCCTCGCTGGGGTCGTAGGCGACCTCGCCCAGTCCCCGCGTGTCCAGAAAGCGCAGCACCGGCGCTTCGGCCGGGAAGTCATAGGCGCGTGCCGTCCGGGTGCAGCTCCTGAAACCGGTCCCGATCGCCACGTCGGAGTCGCCGGTGATCGCGCGCACCAGCGTGCTCTTGCCGGACTGCACCTTGCCCAGCAGCCACAGCACGGGGGCCTGCTCGCGCGCTCGCTCGGCCACGACGTCGGCATCGGGGGCCTCGGCCTCGGGTCGCAGGACGGCCTGCATGACTTTGCGCCAGCCGAGGCCCTTCGGCAGGCGCAGGGATTGCCAGGGCAGCTTCATGCTGTGATTCCGTTTCGCGGCATGGAAACCTTTCATCAGTGAAGAAGGCGCAACTGTGCAGGGCTTGTGAGCCAGCCCGCCGCTCAGTGTGCCATGTCTCGGCCAATGTTCGCGGCGGGCGCGGTACACTGAAATGATGAGCGATATCTCCGAAGGCGACCTGTTCGGCCCGGATGCGGGTGGACTGCCCCCCGAGCCCGAACCGGCCGCACAGGGCCCGGACCCGAATGCACCGCTGGCCGAGCGCATGCGCCCGGCGCGGCTGGACGAGATGGTGGGCCAGGATCACCTGGTCGGCCCGGATGCCGCCCTGCGCCAGGCGATCGAGCAGGGGCAGACTCCGTCGATGATCCTGTGGGGCCCGCCGGGTTGCGGCAAGACCACACTGGCCCGCCTGGTGGCGGCGGCCGGGGCACAGCGTCTGGTGACGCTGTCGGCGGTGCTGGCCGGCGTCAAGGACGTGCGCGCGGTGGTGGACGCGGCCAAGGCCCGGCGACGCAACGGGGTCGGCACGCTGCTGTTCATCGACGAGATCCATCGCTTCAACAAGGGGCAGCAGGATGCCCTGCTGCCGCACATCGAGGACGGGACACTGGCCTTCGTGGGGGCCACGACCGAGAACCCCTCATTTGCGCTCAACAGCGCACTGCTGTCGCGGGCGCGTGTCTATCGCATGGAGTCCGTCGGCGCCGAGGCGATCGAGGCGCTGATTGACCGGGCGCTGAGCGATCCCGAGCGCGGACTCGGGGGGCGCGGGCTGCGGCTGGAGCCCACCGAACGCCAGCGGCTGGCCCGTGCGGCGGACGGCGATGCCCGGCGGGCACTGAACTGGCTGGAGACCGCCTCGGATCTGGCACGTGACGGCGAGATCACCGCCGACGCCCTGCGCGCGGTGATGGGGGCGCAGAGCCTGGCCTTCGATCGCCAGGGCGATGCCTTCTATGACCAGATCTCCGCCCTGCACAAGTCGGTGCGCGGATCCGATCCTGGTGCGGCGGTGTACTGGCTGACGCGCATGCTGGATGCCGGCTGTGACCCGGATTATCTCGGCCGGCGCCTGCTGCGCATGGCCTACGAGGACATCGGGCTGGCGGCCGTAGGGCTGGGTGCTCGGGTGCTGGCGGCCTGGCAGACGATGGAGCGGCTTGGGCGGCCGGAAGGCGATCTCGCGCTGATCCAGGCGGCGATCGAGCTGGCCGCCGCCCCCAAGAGCAACAGCGCCTACACCGCGTTGAACGAGGTCCGCGCCAGCATTCGCGAAACGGGCAGCCCCGGCGTGCCCCTGCATCTGCGCAATGCCCCCACGGAGCTGATGCGTGACGAGGGGTTCGGCGCCGGATACCGCTATGATCATGATGAACCGGACGGTTTCGCGCGCGGGCAGGTCTATCTGCCCGAAGGGCTGGAAGATCAGCGCTTCTATCGGGCGAAACGCGAGGGCACGGAGCGCGCGCTGGCCGAACGGCTGGAGCGACTGCGCGGCGACGGCAAAGAATAGAGACATATGCAGATACATCATCCCGAACGCTGGTGGCTGTTGGCCGCGGTCCTGCTGGCAGGGTCGCTGGTCTGGGTAGCACTGACCACCGAGTGGCCTGATCTGCTGCCGCTGCAGGACGTCGAGGCGTGGCTCGCCAGCTGGGGGATGGGCGCCTACATGATGTTTGTGCTGGCCTTTGTCGTCCTTGCGCTGTTTCCGTTGCCCAGCACCTTCTGGATCCTGCTGGGAGGGGCGCTGTTCGGGCCGTTCACCGGCGGGGCCCTGAGCCTGCTGGCGGCGACCATCGCTGCGATTATCGCGTTCATGCTGGCGCGCACCCTGCTGCAACCCTGGCTGGAACCGCGTCTGGGTCCGCGCAGCGCACGGCTGCGCGAGGATGTGGAGGCCGAGGGCTGGCGCGTGGTCGCACTGACACGGCTGGTGCCGGTCTTCCCGTTCGCCCCGACCAACTACGCCCTGGGCCTGGTGCGTATGCCGCTGACCGTGTTCACGATCACGACCCTGGTCGCATTGATCCCCAGCCTGTTCGCCTATGCCTGGCTGGGCCACGCTACGCGCGAGATGGTGGCGGGTGATACGGACAACCGGGTCCAGCTGGGGCTGGCGATTCTCGCCGTGCTGGCCCTGCTGCTGTTGCTGCCTCGGCTGTTGCGCCGGATCTGGCAGGGGCAGAAAGCCGTCCAGTCGCCAGCCTGAGTCCCGTAGCAACCATGTCGCGGGAGTCACCCTTCCTGTCCGTGATCATCCCGGTGCTGAACGAGGCCGAGTCCCTCCCGCCCTTGCTGGATACGTTGAGGGAGATCCTCGACTGTGAGGTGATCGTGGTCGACGGGGGAAGCACGGACGGGACTGTCCGGCAGGCAGAACAACGCGGCGTGAGTGTGCTGTCCAGTGCACCGGGGCGTGCACGGCAGATGAATTCCGGAGCCGAGCGCGCCCGCGGCGAGGTGCTCTGGTTCCTGCATGCCGACACTGCGTTCCCGGACGGGGCCGGGGTTGCGGTGCATGCGCTGCGCGACGTGGTGGCCCGGGGCGATTGCGCCTGGGGACGTTTCGATGTCCGCTTGTCGGGCGGTCGCGCGATATTCGCGCTGATCGCCGCGATGATGAATCTGCGCTCGTGTCTGAGCGGGATTGCGACCGGGGACCAGGGCATCTTCATTACACGCTCGGCGTTCAATGCCGTAGGCGGCTGGCCGGATCAGCCGTTGATGGAGGACATCGAGTTCTCGCGGCGACTGCGCTCGGTGGGACGCCCAAAGTGCCTGCGCACCCGGCTGGTCACGTCGTCCCGGCGCTGGGAGCAGCAGGGTGCATGGCGCACGATCTGGCTGATGTGGCGGCTGCGCCTGGCCTACTGGCTGGGTGCAAACCCGGACGGGCTGGCGCGACTGTATCGTGGCGATGCTTGAGCGTCGGCCGCTGGATGCGCTGCGCGTGCTGGTCTTTGCCCGCGCGCCCGAGCCGGGCCGGACCAAGACCCGACTGATCCCCGCGCTGGGTGCCGAGGGCGCTGCACGGCTGCACGAGCGGCTGCTGGAACACGCGCTGGACGTAGCCCGTCAGGTGGCGCCGGACCAGGTGGAGCTGTGGTGCAGCCCGGGTTCCGATCATCCGTTCTTCAAGCACTGCGCCGAACGCTTTGGCTGTTCCCTGCACAGGCAGCGGGGCGGTGACCTGGGGGCGCGCATGCGCCATGCGCTGGAGGCGGGTCCGTTTCCGGCGCTGGTGATGGGCTCCGATGCCCCGACGCTGGGTGTCGAGGACCTGATCGCTGCCCGTGAAGCCTTGGCCGGAGGACAGGACGTGGCACTGGTCCCGGCACTGGATGGCGGTTACGTGCTTCTGGCCACCGCGCGGCCCGTACCCGGGCTGTTCGAGGCCATCGAGTGGGGCAGCGACCGGGTGCTGAAACAGACCCGTGAACGGGCCCGGGCGCGGGGTCTTGCCTGGGCTGAGCTGGAATCGCGTTCCGACATCGACCGCCCGGAAGACCTGGTGCACTGTCCGCCAGCGCTCCTGCGTGGCATTGGGGCACCTCGAGAGTCCCCGATCCCAGAGCAGTCGCAAGTCGGCCCAGGCTTCGGGTAGGATGCGCGCCATGAAAGCCTTTGTTGCCTGGGTCGACCGTTCCCCACTGTGGTTGTTTGCACTGTTCGTGGCCACCCTGGGGCTGTCGCCCTATGTCCCCGAACCGCACATCGTCGAGAAGATCCGCTGGCTCTTCCAGGGCGAGCTGACCCGTCCGATCGATATCCTCGACCTGATCATGCACGCCATTCCCTGGCTGCTGATGGCCTTCAAGCTCTATCGCATGAGCATTACGTCGAAAGGCGCTTCCTGACTCGGCGCCTCCTTGAGGCTTGTGGGAACTCGACGGTCCCGGCCCGGGTCGCTACGGTGCCTGCCACTTTGACGTGACCAAGGAGAGTCCCATGCGTTTTATTGTTTCTGTCACTGCCGGTACCGACGACCCGACCCGTGCCACCCTCGGCATGATCGCCGCGAACGTGGCCAAGCAGCAGGGCCATGACGTGACCGTCTGGCTGCAGGGCGAGGCCGTGAACATCGCCAACCGGAATGTCTACGACAAGATCGTCGGCCACAACATGCCGGCGATGAAGGACATCGTGGATTCGCTGGTCGAGGAAGGCGTCCCGTTCTGGGCCTGCGAGGCCTGCGCCAAGGGCCGCGACGTCGGCGAGCACAACTTCCTGCCGAACGCCGAGATGGCCGGCATGGGTCAGTACGTCCAGGCCGTTGCCGATTTCGACCGCTCCATGAGCTTCTGATCGAGCGGGCCGGTCCGCGGGTGGGGTGTGATCCCCCGCCCGTTTTGCCCGTGTCTCCTGTGTCAGCCCCTCGAACTGGCACATCGCATGCTTGTTTGTTCCGGGAGTGATCCACGGACGACGAGCATGACCCAGACCCCATCCCCGAGTTTTTCCTTCGAAGAGGCCATTGGCGACTTCCTGGTCGCCTCGCGCAAGTGCGAGGTGGTGAGCCTGGAGCGCCTGCTGGAGGCGGTACAGCTGGTCGGGCGCATCCGCGCGCTGGTGCATCAGCTCCAGCGCGAACGCGGTGCCTCCAGCCTCTGGATCGGCTCCGGTGGCCAGCGCTATGCGGACGAACTAGCGCAGTACCGAGCTGAATCCGACACCACCGCACAGGCGTTTCGTGAACACCTTGATGGCTGGCTGGAGCCCGGGGCCTGTGCCCACGCGCGCAGCCGTCTGCTGGGGCGCATGGCGCTGGCGCTGCATGGCCTGTCGGGTCTGCCCAGCCTGCGGGCGGAGGTCAGCGAACGCACGCTCTCGCCGATGGAGGCGATGCGCGGCTTCAGCGAGCTGATCCGGTCGCTGCTGGCAGTGGTGTTCGAGGCCGCTGACTCCGCCACGGACCCGGAGGTCTCGCGGGCCCTGGTGGCCCTGCTGAACTTCATGCAGGGCAAGGAGCTGGCGGGCCAGGAACGCGCGATCGGGGCCGCCGGCTTTGGTCAGGGCGTGTTCGATGGCGAACTGCGCCAGTCCCTGTTGCACCGGATCGATGCCCAGGAACGCTCGTTTCGGATCTTCTCCGAGTTTGCCCCGAAGCCCGCCTGCGCGGCCTGGCAGGAACTGCAGGGCGCGGGCTTCGCGGCGGAGGTCGAGCGGCTGCGCCGTCAGGCCTGTACCCACGGCGATCTCCGGGGCGATCCCCTGCCGGACCCGGCCCGCGCCGAGACCTGGTTTGCCTGCACCACCGCGCGCATCGACGCGATGAAGGAGATCGAGGACCTGCTGGAGATGCACCTGAACGAGTGCTGTTCGGCACGCATCACGGCGGATCGCGCGGACCTGGGCGCTGTGCGTGATCGGGTGGAGCAACTCGCCGAGTCGGAGCTGCGCGACAGCGTGCCGTATGCGGTGTTTTTCGGCGCGCCGGAGGGCCTGGAGAGCACGCAGGAGGAGGGCGAGACCGTACTCAACGTCCCGATCGTCGGGCACTCGGTGATGGACCTGGTGCAGCGCCAGGCGACCCGGCTGCAGTCGGTGGAGGACGAACTGCATGCGGCACGCCAGGCCCTGGCCGAACGCAAGACCATCGAGCGCGCCAAGGTGCTGCTGATCCAGCACCGCGGCCTCAGCGAGGATCAGGCCTACAAGCTCCTGCGCCAGACGGCGATGAACCAGAACCGGCGCCTGGCCGAGGTCGCCGAGGCGACCGTCGCGATGTCCGACCTCCTGGGCAAGGGCGACCTGTAGCTAATACACGGGGAAAGGGATTCCGCCCCTGTGGGAGCGGGCCTGCCCGCGAAGCCCCTGCTAGTGTCCGACAATGGCAGGGGCTTCGCCGCCAAGGCGGCTCCTACGGGGTGTGCACCAGAGCGGTTCATCTGCACCGCCGGCGTGCCCCAGGGTGGTGCCGCTTGTGATCGTCATTCCCCTGCCAGGATTCGATTGTTTACCGGGAACCGTCCGATTTTTCCGCGTCAGGGTGGGCTTTGGTCCACGAGAGTCGATTAGCAACAGCTAATTGGCACACCTCCTGCAGGAGACTGAGCAAGACGAGCCAACGGCGGTTCGTCGCCTGACAACAGGGAGACCCGATGACCGGGCCTCCCGTGGGACTGGACAAAGGCGTCCATCACCCGGCTGCAAACGCGGCCGGGCTGATGCGACGCCTTTTTTCGTTTTTGGGACGTGTTTGCTGACAAGGGGAGTGAACCCGCAATGACCGATCACACGAATGACACGAAAAAGACCTCCGGCCTGTCGCGCCGGCGTTTCCTGGGCGGCATGGCCGCCGGGATCGGCGCGACCGCGCTGGGCGTTTCCGGGGCCGCGCCCTGGGGGTATGCGAAGGCCGGCAACGGCAAGCCGGAGACCACCGAGGCGAAGCTGGGCTTTATCGCCCTGACCGACGCCGCTCCGCTGTTCATCGCGCTGGAGAAGGGGTTCTTCGCCGCCCACGGCATGCCGGACGTACAGGTGCTGAAGCAGTCCTCCTGGGGCACGGTGCGCGACAACCTGGAACTGGGTTCGCGCCGCGGCGGCATCGACGGTTCCCACATCCTGACGCCGATGCCCTACCTGCTGCACCGTCGCGGTACGCCGATGAGCATCCTCGCGCGGCTGAACCTGGCCGGGCAGTGCATCTCGGTGGGTGATGAATATGCCGATCTGAAGGTCGGCCTGGAGACCGGGGAGTTCAAGGAGGCGCTGGCGGAGAAACGCGCCGGCGGCGACGAGGTGCGCGCGGCGATGACCTTCCCCGGCGGCACCCATGACCTGTGGATTCGCTACTGGATGGCGGCCGGCGGGATCGACCCGAACCGCGACATCTCCACCATCGTCGTGCCGCCGGCGCAGATGGTCGCCAACATGCGGGTCGGGTCCATGGACACCTTCTGTGTCTGCGAGCCCTGGAACATGCAGCTGATCAACCAGGGCATCGGCTACACCGCGAACACCACCGGCGAGCTCTGGCACAACCATCCGGAGAAGGCGCTGGGCATGCGCGCGGACTGGGTGGAGGCGAACCCGAACGCGGCCCGCGCCCTGATCATGGCGGTGATGGAGGCGCAGATGTACTGCGAGGACCCGGCGAACATCGAGGAGGTCGCCGAGATCTGCTCGCGCCGGCGCTACATCCACGCCCCGTACGGCGACATCATTGACCGCATGCAGGGGCACTTCGACTACGGCACTGGCCGCGTGGTCGAGGATCACCCCGACCGCATGCGCTACTGGAACGACCAGGCCTCCTATCCCTTCAAGAGCCACGACCTGTGGTTCCTCACCGAGGACATCCGTTGGGGCTACCTGCCGCCGGACCTCGACATGCAGGCCCTGGTGGACGAGGTCAACCGCGAGGACATCTGGCGCGAGGCGGCCGACACGCTCGGCATCGACTCGGCCGACATCCCCGAGTCCACCTCGCGCGGCAAGGAAGAGTTCTTCGACGGCAAGGTCTTCGACCCGGAAGACCCACAGGCCTATCTCGACAGCCTGGAGATCAAGGCGATCGCGTCCTGACGCGACGGCCCGACGCCCCTGCACAGACGATTCAAGAGGATTCGATGATGAGTGCCATTCTCGATCGCAACATGACCTTCGGCGCCGGTCGGGCCACCGGGGCCGCGGAGACCTCCACGGCCCCGGTGGCCCGACCGGCGGCGCCGCCGTCGGCGCGGTCCGGCGCTGCCCCGCCGCCCGACCCCGGGGCCTGGGGCCGGCGTATGCGCAACGCGGCCGCCGTGGTCTTGCCCCCGGTGATCGTGACCGCGATTTTTTTGCTTCTCTGGGAAATGATGACGTCCTCCCAGGGAGCCGTACTGCCCGGCCCGAGTCAGGTGATCACCGACACCTGGGAACTGATCGTCAACCCGTTCTATGACTACGGCGGCAACGACGTGGGCATGGCCTGGCAGCTGCTCGCCAGCCTGGAACGCGTGGCCTACGGCTACGCCCTGGCGGTGGTCGCCGGGATCGGTCTCGGCGTGCTGGTCGGCCAGTCCACCTGGGCGATGCGCGGGCTGGACCCGCTGTTCCAGGTGCTGCGCACCGTGCCGCCGTTGGCCTGGCTGCCGATCTCCCTGGCCGCGTTCCAGGCCAGCAACCCGTCGGCGATCTTCGTGATCTTCATCACCGCGATCTGGCCGATCATCATCAACACCTCGGTCGGCATCCGGAATATCTCGCAGGACTACGTGAACGTGGCCCGCGTGCTGCGCCTGAACGGCTTCGAGTACTTCACCAAGATCATGCTCCCGGCCGCCGCGCCGTATGTCTTCTCCGGTCTGCGTATCGGCATCGGCCTCGCCTGGCTGGCGATCGTCGCCGCCGAGATGCTGATCGGCGGGGTCGGCATCGGCTTCTTCATCTGGGATGCCTGGAACGCCTCCATGCTCAGCGACATCGTGCTGGCCCTGGTCTACGTCGGCCTGGTCGGGTTCTTCCTCGACCGTCTGGTCGCGATCGTCGGCAAATGGGTCACCCGCGGCACGCAGGCCGGCTGATCCGGCCCCTCACAGGAGAATCATCATGACCAGCTATCTCTCCATCGAACACGTCCACAAGACCTTTGGCGAAGGACCGACGGCCAGCGAGGTGCTGCGCGACGTCGACCTGCACGTGGACCGCGGCGAGTTCATCTCCATTATCGGCCACTCCGGCTGCGGCAAGTCGACGGTGCTCAACATCGTCGCCGGGCTGCTGGAGACCAGCACCGGCGCGGTGATCCTGGACGGCAAGGAGGTCAGCAAGCCGGGCCCGGATCGCAGCGTCGTGTTCCAGAACCACTCCCTGCTGCCCTGGCTGACCGTGCGCGACAACGTGGCGCTGGCCGTGGACAAGACCTTCAAGGGCAAGAAATCCGCCGCCGAGCGCCGCGAGTGGATCCTGCAGACGCTGGACATGGTCGGCATGAGCCACGCGCTGGACAAGCGCCCGGACGAGATCTCCGGCGGTATGAAGCAGCGTGTGGGCATCGCCCGGGCGCTGGCGATGGAGCCGAAGGTCCTGCTGATGGACGAACCCTTCGGTGCGCTGGATGCGCTGACCCGGGCGCACCTGCAGGACGAGGTGATGCGCATCCAGTCGGAGCTGGGCAACACCGTGCTGATGGTTACCCACGACGTGGACGAGGCGGTACTGCTGTCCGATCGCATCGTGATGATGACCAACGGCCCGGCCGCGACCATCGGCGAGATCCTGGAGATCGACCTGCCGAAGCCGCGCGAGCGCCTGGTGATGGCCGACAACCCCCAGTACAACCACTACCGGGCCGAGGTGCTGCGCTTTCTCCACGAGCGCCACAAGAACCCCGAGTCGGAGGCCGCGTGATGGATACCGCGAACGACAAGCCGCGGCTGGTCCTGATCGGCAACGGCATGGCCGGCATGCGCACGGTCGAGGAGCTCTTGAAGCTCAAGCCGGACATGTACGACATCACCGTGTTCGGCGCCGAGCCCTGGGGCAACTACAACCGCATCATGCTCTCGCCGGTGCTGGCCTCGGAGAAGACCGTCGACGAGATCATGCTGAACGACGATGCCTGGTATGCCGAACGCGGCATCACCCTGCACAAGGGCCGACGCATCGAGCGGATCGACCGCGTGAACCGGCGGGTGATCGCCGAGGACGGCACCGAGGCGCCCTATGACCGCCTGCTGCTGGCGACCGGCTCCGACCCGGTGATGATCCCGGTGCCGGGGCACGAACTGGAGGGCGTGGTTGCCTTCCGCGACATCCACGACGTGGACGCGATGCTCGCGGCCAGCCGCGCACACCAGCATGCGGTGGTGATCGGCGGCGGCCTGCTGGGCCTGGAGGCTGCCAACGGCCTGATGCGCCAGGGCATGGAGGTCACCGTGGTGCACCTGATGGATCACCTGATGGAGCGCCAGCTGGATGCCGAGGCCGCCGGGATGCTGCGCGGCTCGCTGGAGGAGCGCGGCATGCGTTTTCGCATGGCGCACCAGACCGAGGCGATCCTGGGCGAGGACCGCGTCACCGGCGTGCGCTTCACCGACGGCAGCGAGGTCGAGGCGGATCTGGTGGTGATGGCGGTCGGCATCCGTCCGAACACCGCGCTGGCCGAGTCCGCCGGGCTGCACTGCGAGCGCGGCGTGGTGGTGAACGACACGATGCAGACCTATGACCCGTCGATCTACGCGGTCGGCGAGTGTGTGCAGCACCGCGGCGCCACCTACGGCCTGGTCGCGCCCCTGTGGGAGCAGGCGAAGGTCTGCGCCAACCACCTGGCCGAGTACGGCATTGGGCGCTACGAGGGCTCGATGACCTCCACCAAGCTGAAGGTGACCGGGATCGACCTGTTCTCCGCCGGCGACTTCACCGGCGACGAGACCACCGAGGACCTGGTGTTCAAGGATGCCGCGCGCGGCGTCTACAAGCGCCTGGTGCTGAAGGACAACCGCATCCAGGGGGCCGTGCTGTACGGCGATACCCTGGACGGCTCCTGGTACTTCCAGCTGATGCGGGACGGAACGCCAGTGGCCGACATCCGCGAGAACCTGCTGTTCGGCCAGGCGCATATCGGCGACTCCGGTCATGGCGACCAGGCTTCGCGGGTCGCGGCCATGCCCGACGAGGCCGAGATCTGCGGCTGCAATGGCGTGTGCAAGGGCGAGATCGTCCAGGCGATCAGCGAGCACAAGCTGTTCACGCTGGAGGACGTGCGTGCCCACACCAAGGCGTCGAACTCCTGTGGTTCCTGCACCGGGCTGGTGGAGTCCGTGCTCGCCACCACGCTGGGTGGAGACTACTCCGACGCCCCGGCGAAAAAGCCGGTCTGCGCCTGCACCGACCACAGCCACGACGAGGTGCGCGCGGCCATTGCCCGCGACGGCCTGAAGACCATGGACGCGGTGTTCGAGGCCCTCGACTGGAAGACCCCGAACGGCTGCCATGTCTGCCGTCCGGCGCTCAACTACTACCTGCTGGCGGCCTGGCCGAAGGACTACCAGGACGACGCCCAGTCGCGCTTCATCAACGAGCGCGCCCACGGCAACATCCAGAAGGACGGTACCTATTCCGTCGTGCCGCGCATCTGGGGCGGGGTGACCACCCCGGCCGAGCTGCGCGCGATCGCCGAGGTGGCCGAGCGCTACCAGGTGCCCACGGTCAAGTTCACCGGCGGCCAGCGCATCGACCTGCTGGGGGTGAAGAAGGCCGACCTGCCGGCGATGTGGCGCGATCTCGGCGACGCCGGGTTTGTCTCCGGCCATGCCTACGGCAAGGCCCTGCGTACGGTGAAGACCTGTGTCGGCTCCGAGTGGTGCCGCTTTGGCACCCAGGACTCGACCGGACTCGGCATCCAGCTGGAACGGATGAGCTGGGGCTCCTGGACCCCGCACAAGTTCAAGATGGCGGTCTCTGGCTGTCCGCGTAACTGCGCCGAGGCCACGATCAAGGACCTGGGCGTGGTCTGCGTGGACTCGGGCTACGAGCTGCACGTGGGCGGCAACGGCGGGGTGAAGGTGCGCGCCACCGACTTCCTCTGCAAGGTGGAGACCGAGGCCGAGGTGCTGGAATATGCCGGGGCCTTCATGCAGTTCTACCGCGAAGACGCGCGCTACCTGGAACGCACCGCCCCGTGGATCGAGCGCGTCGGGCTGACCCGGGTGAAGGAACGCCTGGTGGACGACGCCGAGAACCGCGCGGCACTGTACGCCCGCTTCCTGGAGTCGCAGGAGGTGGCGCAGGTGGACCCCTGGGCCGAGCGGGCCGCCGGGCATGCGGCGCACGAGTTCATTCCGATCACGCCGGTGGACGCGCCCCCGCGCCAGGGGGTGTCGGCATGAGCTGGCTTGCGATCTGTCCGCTCGAGGACATCCCGCCGCTGGGTGCGCGCGTAGTGGCGAGTCCGAACGGCGACATCGCCGTGTTCCGCGCCGCGGATGACCGCGTGTTTGCCCTGCGCGACCAGTGCCCGCACAAGGGCGGGCCGCTGTCGCAGGGCATCGTCCACGGCGAGCGCGTGACCTGCCCGCTGCACAACTGGGTGATCGACCTGCAGTCCGGCGAGGCCACCGGGGCGGACAGTGGCTGTACCCATGCCTTCCCGATACGGGTGACCGACGGTCAGGTGTGGCTGGATTTCTCCGGCGCCACGGGCGACGCCGCGGACCATGCCGCTGCGGCACCGGTCGCCTGCCGCGAGGCGGGCTGAGATGGCCACGGCCGAGCCGGTGACCCGTACCACCTGCCCCTATTGCGGGGTGGGCTGCGGGGTGGAGGTGACCGCGACGCCGGAAGGCGAGTTTCCGGTCGCGGTGCGCGGCGACCCCGCCCATCCGGCGAATGCCGGGCGCCTGTGCTCCAAGGGCGCGGCACTGGCCGAGACCCTCGGCGACGAGGCCCGGCTGCTGCACCCGGAGATCGGCGGGCGGCGTGTCGACTGGGAGACCGCGCTGGATCATGTGGCGAACGGCTTTCGCGAGACCATCGCGGCACACGGGCCGGATGCGGTCGCCCTGTACGTCTCCGGGCAGATCCTGACCGAGGATTACTACGTCGCCAACAAGCTGATGAAGGGCTTCATCGGTTCGGCGAATATCGATACCAACTCCCGGCTCTGCATGTCCACGGCCGTGGCCGCCCATACCCGCGCCTTCGGGGTGGATGGCGTGCCGGGGAGCTATACCGACCTCGAGCAGGCCGATCTGGTCGTGGTGACGGGCTCCAACATGGCCTGGGCCCACCCGGTCCTGTTCCAGCGCCTGCAGGCCGCCCGCGCGGCGCGCCCGGAGATGAAGCTGGTGGTGATCGACCCGCGGCGCACGGCCACCGCCCAGGCGGCCGACCTGCACCTGCCGCTGGCGCCGGGCACGGATGCCTGGCTGTTCAACGGCCTGCTGGACCACCTGCGCCGGGAGGATGCGCTGGACCCCGGCTTCCTGGAGCGCCATGTCGACGGTTTCGCCGACGCCCTGGCGGCCGCGCGGGCCTCCAGCCCATCGATCGCCGCGACGGCAGAGGCCTGCGAGCTGGAGCCGGAGGCCGTGGCAACGTTCTTCCAGTGGTTTGCCCGTACCGAGCGCACCGTGACCGCCTTCTGCCAGGGCATCAACCAGTCCGACAGCGGCGTGGACAAGGCCGGGACGATCCTCAACGTGCACCTGGCCACCGGCCGTATCGGGCGCGCGGGCATGGGCCCGTTCTCGCTGACGGGCCAGCCGAACGCGATGGGCGGGCGCGAGGTCGGCGGACTGGCCAGCCAGCTGGCCGCCCACATGGGCTTCGACGACGCGGCCCTGGACCGGGTCGGACGTTTCTGGGGCGCACCGAACCTCGCGCGCCAGCCGGGGCTGAAGGCGCTGGACCTGTTCCGCGCGGTCGAGTCGGGGCAGGTGAAGGCGGTCTGGATCATCGGCACCAATCCGCTGTTCAGCCTGCCCGAGGCCGCGCGCTTCGAGCAGGCCCTGGCCGCATGCCCGCTGGTCGTGGTCTCCGACTGCGTGCGCGAGACCGAGACCACGCGGGTAGCCGACGTCCTGCTGCCGGCGACCACCTGGGGCGAGAAGGACGGCACGGTAACCAACTCCGAGCGCCGCATCTCGCGCCAGCGCCCGTTCCGGGCGCCCCCGGGCGAGGCCCGCCACGACTGGTGGGCGCTGGCCCGAGTCGCGCAGCAGCTGGGTTTCGCCGACGCCTTTCCCTATACCCATCCGGGCGAGATCTTCCGCGAGCATGCGGCGCTGTCCGCCTTCGAGAACCACGGCACGCGCGACTTCGATATCGGCGCCCTGGCCGGGCTGTCCGACGCCGAGTACGAGGCCCTGGAGCCGGTGCAGTGGCCGCTGCCGGCGGGGAGTCGGACGGGCGCCGAACACCTCTATGCCGATGGCCGTTTCTTCACCGCCAATGGCCGGGCGCGGCTCGCGGCCGTGACTCCGCAGGCCCCGACCGACCCGGTCGCTGCCGACTATCCGCTGCGCCTGAACACCGGCCGCATCCGCGACCAGTGGCACAGCATGACCCGCACCGCACGCACCCCGCGCCTGAGCGCGCATCAGCCGGAACCGTTCGTCGAGATCCATCCGGTGGATGCCGGGCTGTTCCGTCTCCAGGGCGGCGATCTCGCCGAGGTGACCAGTCGCCACGGACGCCTGCTGGCGCGGGTGCAGGTGAGCCGCGAGCAGCGCCCGGGCAGCGTGTTCGTGCCCATGCACTGGAGCCGTCCGATCGCGCGGCTCGCCCGGGTCGATGCGCTGGTGCCCGCGCATGTCGACCCGGTCTCCGGTCAGCCGGCGTTCAAGCACACGGCCGTGGCCGTGCGCCCGGCGGCACTGGACTGGCACGGCTTCGTGCTGAGCCGCGAGCCGATCGCCGCACCGGACGCGGACTATGCGGTGACCGCCCGCGGTCCCCGACACCTGCGCACCGAACTGGCTGGGCGCGGCGCACCGCCCACGATGGATGCGTGGCGCGAACGTCTGGACGGGCCGGGGGAATGGCTGGAGTTCGCCGACCCCGCCGGGGGGCGCTACCGCGCCGCGCGGATCCATGAAGGGCGGCTCGCCTGCGTGCTGTTCGCGGGGCCCGACCGGGGCCTGCCCGAGCGCGAGTGGCTGGCGGGCCTGTTCGCGGTCGAGACGATCAGCGATACCGAGCGCATGGCGCTGCTCACCGGTAGAGCGCCGAACGGCCAGGCCGCGCGTGGGCGCATGGTCTGCGCCTGCTTCGGCGTGGACGAGACACGCATCCGCACCGCGATCCGCGAGCAGGGGCTGGCCACCTGCGAGGCCGTGGGTGCGGTCCTCGAGGCGGGGACCAATTGCGGCTCCTGCCGACCCGAGATCCAGACCCTGTTGAACGAGGAAGCCGAGGCGCCCACGGACCCCGTGGCGCGGGAGGGATAAGCATGGAACACCTGCCGATCTATATGCAGTTGCACGGCCGCGAGGCTCTGGTCGTAGGGGCTGGTCCGGTGGCCACGCGCAAGGCGGCGCTGCTGCTGGAGGCCGGGGCGCGGGTGCGCCTGCGGGCCCCGGCGTACAGCGAGGCCGCCGAGCGCCTGCTGCGCGAACAAGCGGGGTCGATCAGCCGCGATCCGGGGGTCTATGACACCGAATGCCTGGCTGGGGTGGCGATCGTGATTGCCGCGACCGATGACGCGGCTGTAAACCGCCAGGTCTCGGAGGACTGCCTCGCGCGCTCGATCCCGGTGAACGTGGCCGACCAGCCCGAGCTGTGCAGCTTCATCCTGCCGGCGATCGTGGAGCGCGGGCCGCTGACCGTCGCGATTGGCTCGGGTGGCCGCGCCCCGGTGCTGGTACGCCTGTTGCGCGCGAAGATCGAGAGCCTGATCCCGGCCGGCTATGGCCGGCTGGCCGATCTCGCCGGGCGGCTGCGCGACCGGGTGCGCGCCCGTTTCGACCACGTGAACGCCCGCCGCGCGTTCTGGGAACGGGCCTTTGCCGGGCCGGCCACCGAGCTGGCCCTGGCCGGGCGCATGGACGCGGCCGAGGCGCGCCTGGAACAGGAACTGGCGGACGCCGCGGCCCGCACGCCGGGCGAGGTCTACCTGATCGGCGCCGGACCGGGCGATCCCGACCTGCTGACCTTTCGCGCGCTGCGCCTGCTGCAGCAGGCAGATGTGGTCGTCTACGACCGGCTGGTGTCCTCCGAGGTGGTGAACCTCGCGCGGCGCGAGGCCGAGCGCTTCTATGTCGGCAAGGAGCGCGATCACCACTGCGTGCCGCAGGAGGAGATCAGCGCGCTGCTCTCCCGACTGGCGCGCGAGGGCAAGCGCGTGGCACGGCTGAAGGGCGGCGACCCGTTCGTGTTCGGCCGGGGCGGCGAGGAGCTGGACGTGCTGGCGCGCGACGGCGTGGCCTACCAGGTCGTCCCCGGCATCACCGCGGCCAGCGGCTGTTCCGCCTATGCGGGCATACCGCTGACCCACCGCGACCATGCCCAGTCGGTGCGATTCATCACCGGCCATACCCGCGAAGGGCGGCTGGATGTGGACTGGTCGCAGCTGACCAGTACCCGCGAGACCCTGGTGTTCTACATGGGCCGCAAGGGGGTGGGCGAGATCTGCCGGGGGCTGAAGGGTGCCGGCCGCGCCGGGCAGACCCCGGCGGCGATCATCGAGAACGGCACCACTGCCCGCCAGCGCGTCGTGACCGGCACGCTGGATACCCTGGCCGCGCGCGCCGAGCGCGAGCAGGTGGGCTCGCCCAGCCTGATCGTGATCGGCGAGGTGGCGGCCTGCCACGCGCGTCTGGCCTGGTTCCAGCCGGATGCCGGGGCCGCCACGGTGTTTCCACAGCCGATGCCGATGTCGGGGCCGCGTGCCGCGGCGGCGAGTGCGGCGTGACGGCCGCATCCGTCCTGCCGGAGGCGGCGGCCAGTGGCCTCGCGGGTCGCCGCGTGGCCCTGCCGGAGAGCCGGGCGCTGGAGGTCTTCGCCGGTCTGCTGGAGCGGCGCGGGGCCGAGGTCTGGCGCTGCCCCCTGATCGCGATCCACGACAGCCCCGACCGCACGGCGATCGAGGCCTGGCTGCACAGGGCGATCGAGGCGCCGTTCGACCGCCTGATCTTCCTGACCGGCGAGGGCTTTACCCGCCTGACCGGCTTTGCGCAGCGTGCCGGACGCGAGGACGCCTGGCTGGCCGCCGTGGTGCGGACGCCGACCCTGGTGCGCGGCCCCAAGCCGGGGCGGGCGATGAAGCCCTTCGGCGTGCGGCCGGATGCGATCGCGGCCGCACCGACGACCGAGGGCATCATCGAAACCCTTTCCGGACAGGATCGGGCCGGGCAGCATCTGGCCGGGCAGCGTATCGGGGTGCAGCTCTACGGCGCGGAACCCAACCGCCGCCTGCTCGAGTTCCTGGAGCAGGCGGGCGCCGAGGTCTTTCCCGTCTGGCCCTACCGCTATGCGGACGCCGCCGAGACCGGGCGCGTGACCGGGCTGATCGAGGCCCTGATCGCGGGGGACGTGGATGCGATTGCCTTCACCAGTCAGGCCCAGGTGCGGCGCCTGCTGCGCGTCGCCCGCGACGCGGGGCGCGAGGACGCGCTGCTGGCAGCGCTCGGCCGCACCGTCGTCGCCGCGATCGGCCCGGTGGTGGCCGACGAGTTGCGCGCCCACGGGGTGCACCCGACAGTAGTCCCTGACGGGCAGTACTTCATGAAACCCCTGGTCTCGACGCTCGCGCGACACCTGGGTGCACATGGCGGCTGAATGGCGGGCCCAGCGCGGGTCTCAGTGACCGTCGTGGCCGGCGTACATCGCCTCGATGGCCTCGCTGTAGTGTTCGACGATCACCGGGCGCTTGAGCTTCATGGTCGGGGTCAGCATGCCGTTGTCCACGGACCAGGCCTCGTGCGTCACATGCACATGGCGGATCTTGGCGTAGCCGGGGAAGTCGCGTAGCTGATACTGGATGCGCTGCAGCAGGGCGCGTTCGGCCTTGCGCGGCAGGCGACCCTCGGCCTCGGCGTCGAGGTCGTGGTCGCTGGCAAACGAGGCCCAGGCCTCCGGCTCTGGAACGACCAGGGCGGTCAGGAAAGAGCGGTTGTCGCCGACGATCATCACCTGGTCGAACAGCGCATCCAGCGCGATCGCCATCTCCATGTCGGCCGGCGGGACCTTCTCGCCGTTGGTCAGCACCAGGATGTCCTTGATGCGACCGGTGATGAAGACATGCCCGCTGTCGTCGATGCGGGCCTGGTCACCACTGTGCAGCCAGCCGTCCTCGCCGATGGTCTCGCGGGTGGCCTCCGCATTTTTCCAGTAGCCGAGCATCACGCAGGGGCTGCGGGTGAGCAGTTCGTCCATCTCGCCAATCTTCACCTCCACCCCGGGCAGCGGCTTGCCGATCGAGGCGGGCAGGTTGTTGTCCGGGGTGTTCACGGTGACCACCGGGCTGGCCTCGGTCATCCCGTAGCCGTGCAGGACCGGCAGGCCCAGGCCGATAAAGAACTGGGCGATCGGCGGTGGGAGGGGGGCGCCGCCGCAGACCGCGAAGCGCAGCTCGCCGCCCAGGCGGTCCAGTACCTTGCGCGCGACGATGCGCTCCAGCAGGGGCCAGAGCAGGAAGCCGGGAGACCATCCGCCCCGGCCCTGCTGGTGCTCGAAACGCTTCCAGCCGATATTGACGGTCGCCTTGAACAGGGCGCGGCCGAGGCCCGATTTCTGTTTCAGGCCGGCCTGGATGCGGCCGTGTACGCGTTCGTAGATGCGTGGTACCGAGATCAGCACGGTGGGGCGCACGTTGACCAGGTCCTCTCCCAGGGCCTGAATGGAGCGCGCGAAGGCGACCTCGGCACCGATCAGCATGGGCATGTACAGCCCGGCGGTGCGTTCCAGCATGTGCGACAGCGGCAGGAACGAGAGGAAACGGTCGGCGGGCGACAGCGGGCCGGTCTGCGAGGAGGCCCAGGCGTTCTCCAGGATGTTGCGGTGCGAGAGGATCACGCCCTTGGGGCGTCCGGTGGTGCCGGAGGTATAGACGATCGTGGCCATGGTCTCCGGATCGAGGTCCGGGTGGTGGAACTCGGTGCCCTCGTGCCGCGCGAGCCAGTCTTCCAGCTCGATCACGCGCTCGTCGTCGGGCTCCGTATCCTCGCCGCCGATGTTCACGATGCGCCGTAGCGATGGCATGTTCTCGAAGTGCTCGGACAGCCGTCGGCTGTGGGCGCTTTCGCCCAGCAGAAGGATGCGCGCCTGCGTCTGGCCGATGATGTAGGCGACGTTGTCGGGACGATCGTCGGTGTACAGCGGGACCGGGACCAGCCCCAGCCCCATCGCCGCTTGGTCAAACGCGACCCACTCGCGTGAGTTGCCGAGCATCAGTGCCACGCGTTCGCCAGGCTTGAGGCCCTCCGCAGCCAGCGCGGCCTGCCAGCGATCCACCATCGTTCCCATCTCGCGCCAGGAGGTCTGCTGCCACCCTCCGCTTTCGCTGTTGTACTGGCGATAGGCCGGGGCATCCGGCGTCTGCTCGACGCGGACACGGAACAGCGAGGGGAGGGTCGGGGCCTGGTCGGGACGGATCGCGGAATCGGACATCGGCGCGTCTCGCAGCTTGGAGTATGTTCGGGACGTTAGAGGACCCGGACCTGTGCGGCAACCTTGGCGTCTGTGGCGTTCTACAGTCCCAGCGGGTGGGCGGCGGGCCGGTAGGCGACCGCACCAATCACCAGGCTGATACCGATCAGCGCGATGATGCCGCCACCGGCAAGCCCGAAGGCCGGGCCTACGTAGGTCAGGCGGCCGACGCGCGTCGGGCCCAGCCAGCGGCGGGTCCAGTCGCGTGCGGAGACGGCCAGTGTGGCCAGAACGGATACCGTGGCCGCGGTTCCCAGCGACATCGCCAACACGGCCAGCACGCCAGCCCAGGCCAGACCCAGGGCCGCCGAGACCGCCATGATCAGCACCGCGCCGGAGCAGGGGCGGATACCCACAGCCGCGACCGTACCCCACCAGGTCCCGCTGTGGTTCGGGTCGACATGATGCGGGGTGCCGCAGCCGCAGTGATCGTCGTGGGTGTGGTGGTCATGGTGGTGATGGTCTGCGTGCTCATGCCGGGCCTCCGCACGTGCCTGGGCATGGGCCTTGTGCAGGCGCCAGGCGTGGCGCAGGGCACGCAGCATCAGCCAGACCCCCAGCAGGGCGACCAGCGCGAAACTGGCGATCTCCAGGGTGCGCACCTGGCCCAGCGTATCGCGCGCCAGCCAGCCGAGCAGGCCGATCAGCACCCCGACCAGCACAATGGCCGTGACCCCCTGGGCCAGTGCCGAGACGGTGGAGAGCAGGATGCCGCGTTTCAGGTTCTGGGGCTGGGTCAGCAGATAGGCGCTGATGACCGCCTTGCCATGGCCGGGGCCGGCCGCGTGGAACACGCCGTACAGCAGGCTGACCAGGATCAGGGCGCCGGCCGTCTGGGCGGTGGGGGCGTCGCGCAGGGCGTGCAGTCCCTGAGTGAGGTCGCGATGCAACTGGCGCTGGGTCTGCAGCATCCAGGCGGTGACGCGCTCCAGTGCCCCGGGTGGATCGGCAAGTGTCTCCGGTACCGGTGCGGTGGCGGTATCCGGCATGGCCGAGCGTTCCTCGGCCTCGGTTTCGCCCGCAGGGGTGCCGCCGCCCAGCGGATGGGCCGATTCGCCGGCGTGGGCGCTGAAAGCGCCCAGCAACAAGAAGAGCCCCAGGGTCAGGAGGACCAGGGGGGCAGTGAAGCCGTGAAGTCGATGGGCGGGGGCGACGATCATATCGTTACACTATAACGCTGTCCTGCGGATTCATCGAACGGTTTTCGTTCTAATCCTGTGTGGTCGCGCTCAGTCCGAACGGTTCCGGCATTGCAGGGTGGCGGTCTCGGCAAAGTGGCGTCCGAGATTGTCGACAGGACTGCGGTCCTGACGTTCCAGGGTGGCGGCATAGCGCATCAGTTGCGGGTCCGGGCGCGCCTCTTCGATCTGTACCTCGCAGCCCTGGCGATTCTCGATATGCACCACGTCGTCCGCGTCATGCAGGACCTCGATCCAGTAGGTCGGGTCGAACACGCGATAGGTGAAGCCGCTGGCATCGTCGAGGGCGTGCTCGGCCAGCGGCAGGTCGAAGCGCAGATAGAGCCGCCGGTCCTCCAGCGAGAGCCGGGCGTTTTCCGCCCGAGGTACCGCGATCTCCGCGTCGTCGTGGCGCAGCTCGGTGAAGTAGTCGTAGGCGGCCAGGTTTTCCAGCATGCGCTCGGCGACCCGATCCAGCGCCTCGTCGATGCCGATATCGCCTTCCAGGTCCCGGGTCATCTCTTCCAGCAGCATGTGGCTGTAGGTCGGATCGATCAGCCAGGCCTGCTGCATGCGCTCCAGCTGGCCGTTGTCGTCGAACACCAGCCCCACGCGCAGGTCGATCCAGGCGTGGGGGTGTGCCAGCGCAAGGCCCGGGATCAGTAGCGCCAGGCCCAGCAGGAGTCGCCGGATGAGGCGTCGGGCCATGTTCAGGCGACGCTCCCGCTGCGCTGCCAGCGTGTCCCCTCCGGGGTGTCCTCGAGTTCGATCCCGCGGGCGGTGAGCTCGTCGCGGATGGCGTCGGCGGTGGCGAAGTCGCGGTTCTGGCGCGCGGCCTGGCGGGCGGCGATGCGTTCCTCCACCCAGGCGGCGAGTTCGTGGTCCTCGCCATCCCCCTGGAACCAGGCCGTCGGGTCCTGCTGCAGCAGTCCGAGCAGCCCGGCGCCGGCCATCAGTTCGCCCTTCAGGCGGGCCCGTTCGGCCGCGTCGCCAGCCGCGGCCAGGGCATCCGCCAGGCGGTGCAGGGCGGTGATGCCGCCGGGGGTGTTCAGGTCATCCAGCAGCGCCGTGAACACCGGGGTCTCGGCGGCGTTCACGGGGGCCGGTTCGACATCGGCGTGGTCGCGCAGCACGCGGTAGAGCCCGTTCAGGGCATTGCGCGACTGGTTCAGCGTGTCCTCGGAGAAGTTCAGCGGCGCGCGGTAGTGGCGCGACAGCAGCGCCATGCGCAGGACCTCGCCCGGATAGGCCTGCAGCAGGTCGTGCAACAGCTGGAAGTTGCCCAGCGACTTGGACATCTTCTCGCCGTCGATGGTCACGTGCCCGTTGTGCACCCAGTAGCGGGCGTAATGCGTGCTGTGCTCCGCGCAGCCCTCCGCCGCGCAGCCCTGGGCGATCTCGTTCTCGTGGTGGGGGAAGACCAGGTCGTGCCCACCACCGTGGATGTCGATCATCGCGCCCAGGTGGCTGCGGATCATCGCGGTGCATTCGAGATGCCAGCCGGGGCGGCCATAGCCCCAGGGGCTGTCCCAGCCCGGTTCGCCTTCGGCGGCCGGCTTCCACAGCACGAAGTCGCCGGGGTGGCGTTTGTAGCTGGCGACCTCGACCCGGGCGCCGGCCTGCATGTCCTCCAGCGTGCGCCCGGACAGCGCGCCATAGTCTGGATAGGAGGTGACGTCGAATAGCACGTGCCCCTCGGCCGGGTAGGCATGGCCGCGCTCGATCAGCCGTTCGATCAGCTCGACCATCGGCTGGATGTGATCCGTGGCGCGCGGCTCGAGGGTCGGCGGTAGCGTGCCCAGCTCGGCGATGTCCTCGTGGAAGGCTCGGGTGAAGCGCTCGGTCAGCGCGGCGATCGGTTCGCCGTTCTCCGCCGCGGCCTTGTTGATCTTGTCGTCGACGTCGGTGATGTTGCGCGCGTAGATCACGTGCTCCGGGCCGTACAGCTCGCGCAATACGCGAAACAGCACGTCGAACACCACCACCGGGCGGCCGTTGCCCACGTGTACCCGGTTGTAAACGGTGGGGCCGCAGACATAGAGCGTGACGCGTTCGGGGTCCTGCGGACGAAAGGGCTCGTCGTGCCCGCCGAGCGTGTTGTGCAGGATCAGCTCGCGGCCGGGGTTGGCGCTCATTTCGTGTCGTCCTTGTGGCCGTACAGGGTCTCGGGGGCGATCTCCGGGTCGCTGGTGATCACGGCCTCGTCGTTGTCGATCTGCACGTAGAAGCAGCTGCGCCGGCCGGTATGGCAGGCGGGGCCGGTCTGGTCGACCTTCAGCAGGATGGTGTCGCCGTCGCAGTCCAGGTGCAGCGATTGCAGCTGCTGCACCTGACCCGACTGCTCGCCCTTGCGCCACAGCGCCTGGCGCGAGCGCGAGTAGTAGCACACGCGCCTGGTCCGCAGGGTCTCGTCCAGCGCCTCGCGGTTCATCCAGGCCATCATCAGGACCTCGCCGCTGTCGAACTGCTGGGCGATCGCGGGGATCAGGCCGTCCGGGTTCAGCTTGAGTTTTTCCAGCACCTCGGCGGCTGGCTGGCGGGTGCTGCGCGAGGCTTTTTCCAGTGTCTTGAACATGTACGCCGGCATAGCGGAAACCAGCGCCAAGGGTACCATTCTGCGCCCGTGATGAGCAGAACGGGACGCGCATCCCGATGCGACTTCCGGGAAAACCGTTGTGGCCCGATATCGAATGCAAACAGCGAGCACGGGCCGTTGGCAGCCTGCGCCTTGGAAGCCCTTGCATCCCCGAGCCGGCTGGTCGATCCTCAAACGAAATTAGCAACACGCAGGCGGATTTCTGCGGGGGCTGGGGAACGGGATTGAGGCGCGACACGAGGGACAAGGCCGGTATTCCCGACAGAGGAGTGAGTGCCTGGCGTACCGCCAGCTGGGTGGCACTGGTCTATCTGGCGCTCGGGCTGCTGTGGATTGGGCTGTCCGACAAGGCGTTGCTGTGGCTGGTGGACGATATCCAGTTGCTGGGCTGGTTGCAGACGGTCAAGGGCTTTTTCTATGTCACTGTGACCGCACTGGTCCTCTTTCTGCTGTTGTACTGGGTGCTCGCGGCCCGTGACCAGGCCTCGGCCGAAGCCCGTTATCTGACCGAAGTGGTCAATCGCTCGCCGGTAGTCGCCATCGAGTGGGCCGCGCGTCCCGGCTGGCCGGTGGTGTATGTGTCCCCGAATGTGCGGCGCTGGGGCCTCGAGCCGGAGGATTTGCTGTCCGGTGCGGCGGACTATGCGCAACGGATTCACCCGGACGACCGGGAGGCCATCATCAAGGACGTGCACCGGCATATGGAACGCGGGCCGGACGAGTATGTGCAGTACTACCGCCTGGATGTCGGGGGGACGCGCTGGATCTGGGTCGAGGATCGGACCTGGCTGGAGCGGGACTCCGGTGGCGAGGTCCTCGGCTTTCACGGCCTGCTGACGGATGTAACCGAACGGGTCGAGGCCGAGCGTGGCCTGCGCGACAGCGAGAAGCGCTTTCGGGCCATCTTCGACAACGTGCAGGAGGGTATTCTGCTGCAGGACTTCGAGACGGGTGCCTTTGTCGGAGCGAATGCCGCGTCGCTGGCCATGTATGGCTACGAGCACGAGGCGATTCTGCGTTGCACGGTCAGCGATCTTAGCGCCCAGGAGCCCGGCTACGAGGTCGAACGCCAGCAGGCCTTGATCAACCGCGCGCGACATGGCGAACAACTGTCGTTCGAGTGGCGCGCTCGCCACCGTGACGGCCATGTCTTCTGGGTGGAAGCGAATCTGCAGGCAACCGAGATCGCCAACGAACGTCTGCTGCTGGTGACCCTGCGCAATATCGAATCACGCAAGAAGGCCGAGCAGGCGTTGAATCGCCAGGTGGATCGCCTGGCACGCGCCGAGCGTCATGCGGGCCTCGGTTCATGGGAGTACGTGGTCGAGACTGGTCGCCTGTGGTGGTCCGATCACCTGTATGACCTGATGGGGCTGGATTCTCGCCACCATACGCCCAGTCTGAGCGAAGTCTGGAATGTGCAGTTCGACCCGGATGCCGGAGATGCGGAAGAACTGCGAGAGGTCTTGCGTAAGCTGGCCCCCGGTCAGGAGGGTGTTGGGCGGCGGTTCCGGCTGCGGCGGCATCCCTCGCGCGGCGAAGAGCGCTGGTTCAGCCTGGTGGTGGACTCGGTGGTCCAGGGCGACGACGGTCTGCACGCGGTCCAGGGGACGATGCTGGATATCACGGATCTGTAGCGGGAAGAGTCGTTATGTCGGGGGGTGACAGCGGAAGGGCCCAAATACGGTCCCGCTGTGACCGAAACAGCGGTTTGACCTCTTCCGCTTGAAGTAGTCGCCCGTTCGCGCTCACGGGGTGCGAGCGTACAATGGCGAGCTGATTCCCCGTTCGCCGGAGCTCTCGATATGTCGTCCCAGCCGCACCCCACCGCCATGCGTTCCCTGACCTTCCACGGCCTGACCCCGGGGCCGCGGCTGATCGTGCTGGGGGCGGTGCATGGCAACGAAACCTGCGGCACGCAGGCGGCCGAGCGGTTGCATGACGAGCTGGAGAGCGGCGAGCGTCGCCTGCAGTGCGGGACGCTGACGCTGGTCCCGCGCACGAATCCGCTGGCCTACGAGCTGGGGCAGCGCATGGGCGAGCGCAACCTGAACCGCAACTTGCGCGTGACCGAGGACCCGCAGGACTTCGAGGACCGCATCGCCAACGTACTGTGCCCGCTGCTGGCGGCGCACGACGTCCTGCTGGATCTGCACTCGTTTCATACCGGCGGTCAGCCGTTTATCATGCTTGGCCCGCGGAACAACGAGGGCGGGCTGGAGGGCTTTACCCGTGCCCGCGAGGAAGAGGCCCTGGCCGCCTGCCTGGGCCCGAGGCGCATGGTCGAGGGCTGGCTGGATACCTACGCGCGTGGGGTCGCCCGGCGCATGAAAAACCCGAACGCCAGCCACCGCGCGCAGATGCTCTCCACCGACCCCAGCTACGGCATCGGCACCACCGAGTACATGCGCTCGCAGGGCGGCTACGGGGTGACGCTGGAATGCGGCCAGCACGACGACCCGCAGGCCCCGGTGGTCGCCTACAACGCGATCCTCAATACCCTGGCCCACCTCGGCATGATCGAGGCCCCGGCCACGCCCGGGCAGGATGATCCGGAGGTCCTGCGCCTGGTCGAGGTGATCGACCGCGACCACCCCGATGACCGGTTCGTGCGCGAGTGGAAGAGCTTCGATCCCCTGCGCGAGGGTGACGTGATCGGTGTTCGCGCGGACGGGACCGAAGTGAAGGCCCCGGCCGACGGTTTCATTGTGTTCCCCAACCCCAACTCGCTGCCGGGCAACGAATGGTTCTATCGCGCCGAGTTCAGTGATCGCCGCGTGATCTGACCTCCCGTGGAGTTCGTCTTCTCCGGCGTTGCCGCGCTACTTTTTGCGGCCGGGTTTTTCGCCGGTGCCTTGAATGCCCTGGCCGGGGGCGGCAGTTTTCTGACCCTGCCGGCCCTGATGGCCGTGGGTGTCCCGCCGGTGGCGGCCAATGCCACCGGGACCGCCGCATTGCTGCCCGGGTATGCGGCCAGCCTGCTCGTCGATCACCGTCGTCTGCGCATCCTGGGGCGGGATCTGGGCATGCGCCTGCTGGCGCTGTTCCTGGTCGTGGGGGCGCTGGGCGGGGCGCTGGGCGCGGCCCTGCTCCTGCTGACGGGGGACGCGCGTTTTCGGGCCTTCATCCCCTGGCTGCTGTTGCTGGCGACCCTGCTGTTCGCGCTGGGCCCGTGGCTGCAGCGCCGCGCGGCCCATGCGGCCCGTCCGGCACTGGCCCGGGTGGCGGGCGCGGGGCTTGGCTGTGTCTACGGTGGCTATTTCAACGGCGGGGTCGGCATCCTGCTGCTGGCGATCCTGCGGGGGCAGGGGATGGTCGACCTGGCACAGGCCAATGCCCTGAAGAACCTGCTCTCCACGGTGCTGACGCTGATTGCCGTCGTGGTCTTTGTCGTGGGTGGACAGGTGGTTGCGACCGGGCTGCTGGCCGTCGGGGCCGGGGCCATTCTCGGCGCCCGGGTCGGGATTGCGCTACTGGGTGTGCTGCCGGAACCGTGGTACCGGCATCTGGTTACGCTGGTGGGGGCCGGCACCACGGTGCTTTTCTTCGTTGATCCGGCCTGGCTGGGGTAGTGCTCTGGCGTTGGGTTGATGCAATTCGCGGGGCTCATTGCATCCTACGGTCATCTCGGAGGGGAGCTCGGGCGCGTAGGATGCGATGAGCGTAGCGAATCGCATCGGTTGCCCGGGCCGTCCCCCTGACTTATTGCGCGATACGCTGAGGGCCGGTGCGAGCCTGCTGCAGGGCCTGGTCGAAGTTGTCCAGCGCCTGGGCGTCGGTCTCCGGAAGGATGGCCTCGATGCGCGGGCGGGTGCCGGCGGCGGGCGCTTCCATGGCCTCGAGTCCGCCGTCGCCCGTCACGCGGTTGATGCGCTGCCAGCCCTGATCGGTCAGCACCAGACCCTTGAGGCGTTCTCCGGTGAAGCCGCTCACCAGCGTCTCCAGGACCGTGTGGTCGAACGCCTGCCCCTCGGGCAGCAGCCAGCTGCGGCCCAGGTAGCCATCGCCCCGGGTGTCGATGGTCACGGGTTCGTACCCGTGCTCGTTGGGTGCATGACCATGACCATGACCATGGTCGTGGTCGTGGTCGTGGTCGTGGTCGTGGTCGTGGTCGGGCGTGTCACCCGCGGATAGAAACGCCCGAGCCTCCGGGAACAGGGCCCCGCCGCGTTCCAGCCGGGGGTGCTCCAGCCACGCCGGTTCCACACATCCCTGGGTCGTCTCGACCACCAGCGGACGTGGTGGCGGCATGGCAGCGACAAACGCCTGCAGGGCCTCGCGATCCGCCTCGCTGTAGAGGTCCGCCTTGTTGGCCAGCAGGACATCGGCCAGTGCGATCTGGTCGTTCCAGTTCGGGTGTTCGCGGTGGCGGGGCGAGGATAGGTGGCGGGCGTCCATGACCGTGATCGTGGCGCGCAGGTCCAGCACGCCATCGTAGGGGGGCTGGGTGAGGGTGCGGATGATCTCGGCCGGGTGCCCGAGCCCGGTGGGCTCGATCAGGATGCGGTCGGGGTGCTGCGAGCGGATCAGCCGGTTCAGGCCGACGGTGAACATCTGCGCGGAGACGCAGCAAAGGCAGCCGCCGGGGATCTCCTCCAGCGCGACGCCGGTATCCGCGAGCAGGCCGCCGTCTACGCCGATCTCGCCGAATTCGTTGACCAGCACGGCCCAGTGCTCGCCCTCGGGGCGCAGTGCGAGCAACTGGCGGATGGTGGTCGTCTTGCCCACCCCCAGAAAGCCGGTAACCAGGTGGGTGGGGATGTCGTGGTGGGTGGTCATGTGGCGTCGGCCTGGTTGGCGGGCGGACCCGGGCAGCGGGCACGCCACGCGATTGGTTTCGGTTCAGTCGTCGGCGCGCAGTTCGCCCTGATAGAACGCCTCGGCGTCGTTGAACAGGGCTTCGTTGGTGTCCGCCCGCATGTACAGCATGTGCCCGCCCGGGTAGGCGCGCGGGATGATGCGCGAGTCGGCCTCGTCGCCGGCGGCGAACGCGATCTGGCCCAGCAGCCACTCGGTGGTGAAGTAGGGCGTGATCAGATCTGCCTCGCCATGCACGCTGAAGATCCGGAAGTCGCGGTTGAGCGAGAGGGCGGTGGCCAGCTCGTCCATCGCGGTGAAGTGTCCCTCGCGGCCGCTGGCCTCCCAGTCCCAGGCCCGGAACACGTCGCGACTGAGCAGGCGGTACTGGTGCCCGTGTTCCCAGTCCAGGGTGTTGCGCAGGTGGTCCAGCATCGCGGTGGACAGCGGGGCGGTCAGGCCGTCCAGGATCGCATCGGCTTGCGGCATGATGTTGGTGGGCACCGGGTCGAGGTTGTCGATGCCGCCGTCGTACAGGCTGACCAGCCGGCCTTCGTCCATCAGCAGGCCGCGCTGGGTCATGTCCAGCGTGATGCGTCCCCGTGTGGCCTTCAGGCGATCGCGCGACAGTCCGGTAAAGCGGGCGACCTCGCCGATCCAGTCGTCGTCGATCTGCCCGGGGTGGATCAGGCCCTGCAGGTAGTCGCCCAGGGCGAAGGCCTCGGCCTCTTCCAGGCTGGGCGGGTCATCGCCCAGGCGACCCTGTGCCTTCGCGGCGGCGGTGATCGCCGGCAGGCTCAGGGCCCAGCCGATCGGGCGGGCGGTGCCGTGTTCCAGCATGCCGTAATCCAGCGCGGGCGAGATCAGCACTGTGCCGCTCAGGCTGATGCCGGAGCCCTTGGCAATGCGCGCCGGCAACGCGGCGGCGCGGTAGCCCCCGTAACTTTCGCCTGCCAGGTACACCGCGTCACCACGCCGGCCGTGTTCATCCAGCCAGCGTTCCAGCGTCTCCTCCATCGCGGCCAGGTCGCCGTCGCGGGAGAAGTACTGATCGGCTTCGCCGCCCATCACGCGCGAGAAGCCGGTCCCGACCGGGTCGATAAAGACCAGATCGGTAAACGCCAGCCAGGTCTTGGGATTGTCGACCAGCCGGGGCGGCGTGGAGGCGGCCAGACCCTGGTCGTCGGTCTCCAGTACCCGCGGCCCCAGGCCGCCCACGTTGAGGTAGGCCGAGGCCGCGCCGGGCCCGCCGTTGACCATGAAGGTGACCGGACGATCTTCGTCGCTGTCCACCGTGTAACTGACGGTAAACACCCGGGCATCGGGGTCGTCCATCGACTCGCCCAGCGGGACATAGCCGACCGTGGCCTGGTAGTCCAGCGTGCTGCCGTCGAGCAGTTCCAGCGAGTGCTCGGTGGTCACGGCCTCGGGCAGGGGGGGCGTTGGTTCAGTCTCGTTGGCCAGCAGGGGAGCGGACATCCCGGGACCGATCAGCAGGCCGAGCGCCAGCCCGTAGAACGGGCTGGCGCTGGTGCGCGATGCAGGTGTGGGTTTGAGCGGGCGTCGTTGCGGCGCCGTTATCAGCATTGAGCGGTCTCCTCGTGATCCGGGCAGTCATGGCGTACGACACGGTCATCGTCCAGCCATTCCATGATCCCGTCGGTCACGTTGTAGATCTTGTCGTAGCCGAGCCCCTCCGACAGGGCCTGGGCGAGTGCGCTGGTGCGGTTGCCGACGCGGCAGATCAGGATCACCTCGTCGTCGGAGTCGACCAGCGCGGTGAACTTGCTGCCGAACTCCGGGTTGAGGCTGCCGTCTTCCTCGAACGCGGTGATGCGATGGCTGCCTTCCACCACGCCCGTCTCGGCCCACTCGTCCGGGCGACGGATGTCGACGATGGTGACCCCCTCATCCAGCTTCTCGGCCAGTCCCTCGTTGTCCAGGCTGCTGAACGGGGCGCGCTGGACCTCGACGACCTCGAGTTCGAAGCGAAGGGTGGCGTTCGGCGGGATGATGTTGCCGGCGCCGCGCTCGCCGTAGGCCAGCTCCGGCGGGATGATCGCCTCGCGCTTGCCGCCCTCGCGCATGCCCTTCACCGCCTGCTCGAAGCCGGGGATCGTCTGGCCGGACCCGATGGTCACGGACAGGGGCTGGCCGCCGCGGCTGGAGTCGAACTCGGAGCCGTCTTCCTCGAGGCGTCCGACATAGTGGACCAGGGCCGTGTCGTGCCGTACGAGTTCGGGGCCCTCGCCCTCCTCGATGTCGCGAATCTCGATGCTGTCGGCCAGCGCGAAGGCCGGGGTCAGGAACAGGGCGAACAGAAACCAGGCTTTCATCATTTTATCCTTATAAATTGCAAGTTTTTGTTTTACATGCCGGCTTTTACCAGACCAGAAAACTCCTTCCAAAATTCCTTGGAAAAACTTTGAAATTCATTTGAACCTGATCTAAATGATTCAGGGATCCCTGAATCGACAAGGCCTTGTTGAGGGGGATCTTGACCGCAAGGATCCGTGTGACGGAGGAGCATATGACCAGGAAACAAGAAAACCAATTCTGGGATCGCCTGCGAGGCGTAACGGAAGACGCCGGGGCGGACCCGCAGACCCTCGAGATCTTTGACGAAGCCGTCTCCCGGCGTCGTTTCATGGGCCGCATGGGCGTGGGCGGCGCTGCCCTGACGCTGTTCGGCTTTGGTGCCGGCACCGACGCCGCGATGCGCGGCCTGTTCGGGCGTGGCCTGATCCCGGCTGCCTGGGCGGACGAAGCGAATGGCCTCGAGGACGAGCAGGCGAAGTCCGCGATGTCCGACGCCGGCAAGGAGGATGGCCTGATCGTCCATAACGATCGCCCGTTGAACGTCGAAACCCCGCCGCACCTGCTGGAAGACGAGGTTACCCCGGCCAGCCGTCATTTCATCCGCAACAACGACCTGATCCCGCAGCAGGCGCTGGATCGCGACCCGAATGGCTGGTCGCTGAAGATCGACGGCGAGGTGCATGAAGAGCTGGAGATCGGTCTCGACGACCTGAAGAGCATGGACAGCAAGGACCTGGTCCTGCACATCGAGTGTGGCGGCAACGGCCGTGCGAACTTCGACCCGCAGCCGCGCGGCAACCCCTGGGACCGCGGTGCGGTGGGTAACGCCAAGTGGACCGGCGTGCCGCTGAAGGACATCCTCGAGCGGGCCGGCGTGAAGGACAGCGCCGTCTACACCGCGCACGAGGGCTACGAGCCGATCCTCGGTGACCGCGGTCCGTTCTCCCGTGGCGTGCCGATCGACAAGGCGATGGAAGAGCACACCATCGTGGCCTATGCGATGAACGGAGAGGACATCCCTGCGACCCACGGCTTCCCCGTGCGTCTGGTGGTGCCGGGCTGGTACGGCTCCTGCTCGCACAAGTGGCTGAACAAGATCACGCTGCGCGATCAGGAACACGACGGCCGCGGCATGACTGGCTACTCCTACCGCATGCCCAAGTATCCGGTGGCCCCGGGCGAGCGCCCGCCGGAAGAGGACATGAAGGTCGGCGGCCCGTGGCTGATCAAGTCCGTGATCACCGGTCCGAAGAAGGACACCGGTCTGGAGCGTGGCGAGACCGTCAAGGTCACCGGCCATGCCTGGGCGGGCGAGGACGAGGTCGCGGAAGTCTGGATCTCCACCGACTTTGGTCTCAACTGGGAGAAGGCCGATCTCAAGGGCGACCCGGTCAACAAGTACGCCTGGGTGCACTTTGAGAAGGAGCTGTCCTTCGAGAATCGCGGCTACTACGAGATCTGGGCCCGCGCGGTGGACGACAAGGGCAATACTCAGCCCATCGTTCAGCCGTGGAACCCGCGTGGCTACGACGGCAACATCGTCCACAAGATCCCGGTCACGGTCGCTGCGTGACAAACCTCCATACCCGGGGCATCATTTCCCCGGGTTTCTCTTGAGCAGAACGGAGTACGCATGAAGCGTTTTGTAATGCTGTCGCTACTGGGGTTGGCGTGTGCGGCCCTGGCTTCGCCCGTTGTTGCCGAGGAGGCCATTCCCGAGGAAGAACAACAAGCCCAGGAAGAGAAGGCCGAAGAGGTCTCGGCGACCAAGGAATTGTTTGAACAGACCTGTGCGGCCTGCCACGGCATCCGTCAGGCGACCAACCAGAACCTGAATCGTGCTGACTGGAACTGGGTCATGGACGACATGGAAGACTACGGCATGACCTGGCTCACCGATGAGCAGCGTGACGACATCGTGGATTTCCTGGTGGAGAACTACGGTTACGGTGATTAAGGCTGTGCAGGAGAGCTCCGTTGTCAGGAGCCGTACTTCCAGGCGCCCCACGGGGCGCCTTTTTTGTGGTGGTCTCTGTGCAGCGCGGCAAGCCGTGTGCGCTTCGCGAGCCTGTCCGTCGCCCTTGCATGGCCGGTGGCGATGCCGGGTCTCGTGGTGGGTCAGTCCGCGGCGTGCGAGATGGCCCAGCAGCGATGGGGTGGGGGTGGGCGGCGGAAATCCTCGTCCAGCGTCTCGCGAGTGATCTCGCGGACTTCCAGGCCCGCGAGGGACTCAGTGTCGAGTTCGAAGCGGCGGCGGTTGGTCGAGAAGTACAGGATGCCGCCCTCGGTCAGCAGGCGCGCGGCGTCCCGGATCAGTTCGACATGGTCGCGTTGCACCTCGAAGTCCGCCTCGGTGCGTTTCGAGTTCGAGAAGGTCGGGGGATCGAGGAAGATCCGCTCGAAGCGCAGCGCCGGGTCGTCTGCGGCCTCCCGTACCCAGGTGATGCAGTCGGCACGCAGCAGCGCATGGGTGTCGGGGCGCCGCCGACTGCGCCCATCGCGCACGCTGGCCTCGAAGCCGTTGGCCGCGAGGTTGTCGGCGGCCCAGTCGAGGTAGGTGTTGGACAGGTCCACCGAGACGGTCTGGCGGGCACCCCCCATGGCGGCATGGGCACTGACCGCCGCGGTGTAACAGAACAGGTTCAGCAACCGAAGGCCCCTGCATTCTTCCTGCAGACGGCGCCGCATCGGGCGGTGGTCCAGGAACAGCCCGCTGTCCAGATAGGCATCCAGCTCCACCTTCAGCCGGCAGCCGTGTTCCTCGACCCAGAAGGGGTCGGGTTGGGCGGTCTCGGCGCGCTGGTACTGCGAGCGGCCTTTCTGGGCGCGCCGCTGCTTGTAGTGCAGGTGGGCGGGCGCGACGCCGGTGACCTCCAGAGTCGCGGCCAGCGCCCCGCGCAGGCGCGCCTCGGCACGCGCGGGTTCGACCGATGCCGGGGCGGCGAACTCCTGCAGGTGCAGGTGCACGGAGCCGTCGGTCGCCTGGTAGCGATCGATCAGCAGCGGGTACTCGTCCAGGTCGGCGCTGTAGATGCGGTAGCAGGTCACGCCCTGGCGCCGGGCCCAGCGATCCAGGTGCTTCAGGTTCTTGCGCAGGCGGTTGGCGAACTCGGGTGCCGGGGGTGCCGCCTCGGCCTGTCCCTCGCGGGCATGGATGTCGAACTCCAGCAGCTGGCAGTCGATCGGGCCGTTGTGTACGCGGTACTTGCGCGTGGCGCGCAGCCCGAGGCGGCGGGAGTCGGTGGTGTCCGCGACCAGCAGGGCCACCTGCCAGCCGCCAAAGGCCTGTTTGAGGTGCTCGCCCAGCAGGCTGTAGAGCTTGATCAGTTCGGGCTGGTCGCCGATGCGTTCGCCGTAGGGCGGGTTGCTGATCAGCAGCCCGTTCGGTGCGGGGGGCGTGAGGGTCAGCACGTCGGCGACCTCGAAGCGGGTGCAGGCGGCGACTCCGGCTGTGCGGGCCGCCTGGCGCGCGGCCTGCACCGCGCGCGGGTCGCGATCCGACCCCAGCAGCGTCGGGCCCTGCCAGGGGCGGACCGCCGCCTGGGCCGTATCCACACAGCGCTGCCACAGGGCGGCGTCGTGCCCGGCCCAGCCCTGCGGACGGAAGTCCTGGCGCAGCAGCCCGGGAGCGGTGTGCGTGGCGATCAGGGCGGCCTCGATCACCAGGGTGCCGCTGCCGCAGAACGGGTCCAGCAGCTGCGCCTGTTCCGGGTCGTCCTCGACGCGTGCGGGCCAGCCGGCACGGGCGAGCAGGGCCGCGGCGAGGTTCTCGCGCAGCGGGGCCGCCCCTCCGGCGCCGCGATAGCCGCGCCGGTGCAGGCCGCCATTGCCGATATCCACGGACAGCCGGGCGTGATCCCCCTGCAGCTGCAGCAGGATGCGGACGTCCGGGTGTTTCGGGTCCACGTCCGGGCGGGCGCCGGTTGCCTCGCGGAAGGCGTCGGCCACCGCGTCCTTGATGCGTACCCCGGCGAAGTGGGTATGGTGGATGTGGCGGCTCTTGCCGCCGACCTCGACCGCGAAGGTCGCACCGGGGTCCAGCAGCGCGGGCCAGTCGATCGCGCGGGCGGCGGTGTAGCAGCCATCCCCGTCCGGCTGCTCGAAGCGCGCCAGTGGCAGCAGGATACGGCTGGCGATGCGGCTGCCCAGCAGTACGCGGTACAGCGTCTCGAGATCGGCCGAGAAGTGCACCGCGCCGCCCTCCTCGCGCACGTCGGCGGCGCCGAGGGTAACCAGTTCCTCGGCCAGCAGGGGGCCGAGCCCGCGGGCGACTGTGGCGCGGTATTCCTGCGGGGTACTGGGATCGTTCTCGGGCGTGGCCATGCGGTGTCTTCCTGGGACGGGGGCCTATCTTGCCACAGCCGCCGTTGGGGTCAGCGCAGCAGGCGGCGTCGGATCAGCGCGGTCGCCAGGATGATAGCCGCCGCGCCGTAGCCCGTGATCACCGCCAGGTGCGGCCAGACGCTGGCGGGCCAGCTGCCGGTCATCAGCGGACGCACGATCTCGACCACGTGCGCCAGCGGCAGGGCCAGCGCCAGGGTCTGCACCCAGTTGGGCAGCTCCTGTAGCGGGAAGAACACCCCGGAGAGCAGGAGCATCGGGGTCACCGCGAGGGTGAAGTAGTACAGGAAGAAGTCGTAGCTGCGCGCCAGCGCGGTGATGACCAGGGCGAGCGCGCCGAAGGTGAACGCGGCGAGGAAGATCACCGGCAGGGCGAGCAGGGCGCGAGCGTCGCTCACCAGCCCCAGGACTGCGGCGACGACGAGGATGGTGGTGGCACTGATCAGGCCCTTGCTCGCGGCCCATATCGCCTCGGCGAAAACGATGTCGTCCAGCGTCAGCGGTGTGGCCAGCATCCCGAGCCAGGTGTTCTGCTCCGCCATGCGCGTGTAGGCGGAATACATGCCCTCAAAGCTGGCGGTGAACATCGCCGAGGAGCAGATGATCCCGGAGGCGATGAACACCATGTAGCTCATGCCGTCGAGGTCACCCACCAGGCGGCCGAAGCCGTAGCCAAATGCGAGCAGGTAGAGGATGGGTTCGCCGAAGTTGCCGAGCATCGACGGCACCAGGAGCTTGCGCCAGACCAGAAGGTTGCGGCGCCAGACCGCGACGAAGCGCAGGCTGGGCCGGGGGAGCCAGGTCGAGGTTGGGTCGGACATCAGTCGCGCAGCTCGTGGCCGGTGAGTTTCAGGAACACGTCTTCCAGGTCCGCCTCGCGCAGGGTCGGTTCGAGGCCCCGGGCGCGCAGGCGTTCGCGCAGCCGGTCCGGTTCGGCCGTGTAGACCAGCCAGGTATCCGCGACCTGATGGGCGCGATCCCGGGGGCCGATCTCCTGCTCGATCGCGGTGCCGGCATCGGGCCCGCCGACCGTGACCACCCAGGGTTCGATGTGCTCGGCGATCAGGCGGCTGGGTCGGTCACAGGCAATGATGCGGCCGTGGTCGATGATCGCGATGCGATCGCACAGCTCCTGGGCCTCCTCCATGTAATGCGTGGTCAGCACCAGCGTGACGCCGGAGGCGCGCAGCTGCCGGAGCTGGCGCCAGAGGTGGTGGCGCGCCTGTGGGTCCAGCCCGGTGGTCGGCTCGTCCAGCACCACGACCTCGGGTTCGTTGATCAGGGCGCGTGCGAGGGTCAGCCGGCGCTTCATGCCGCCGGACAGGGCATTGATGCGCGCGCCGCGCTTGTCGTTAAGGTTGACCTGCTCCAGCAGGTGATCGATGCGCGCCTGGACCGTTGCGCCGGAGAGACCGAAATACGCGGCATAGGTTCGCATGTTCTCGATCACGGTGAAGTCCGGGTCCAGCGTGTCGAACTGCGGCACGATGCCCAGGCGCTTGCGCACCTCGCGCTCGCCTTCCGGCATCGGAAGGCCCAGTACTTCGACCTGACCGCCGTCGATCGGGGTCATCCCCAGCAGCATGCGCAGGGTCGTCGTCTTGCCCGCGCCGTTGGGCCCAAGCAGCCCGAAGAACTCGCCGCGCGGGATCTCCAGGTTCACGCCATCGACAACGGCTACGCCGTCGTATCGTTTGTACAGGGACTGGATGCGGATTGCGGGCAAGCAGGCGGTTCGCGGAAGAAAGGAGTGCATACCTTACCGGTTTGCCGCGGATAGCCCAATATGATTCGCGCGTGTTCCAGGGCTCTGGCGCGGGCACAAAAAAGGCCCGGCAGCTGCCGGGCCTTCAGACGACAAACGTGCGTGTGATGGCAGGTGTCGCTTTACGGGCGCAGGTAGACGAAGCCCTGCTGCTGCAGATGGGCGATCTCGGCCACACCGCTGGGGACGATGTCGTCCTCGGAGGCATCGTAGAGCTCGTCGGCGATGCTGATATTGCCGCGGGTGACGGTGACGTTGCAGATGTTGAAATCAACACCCTGCAGCTTCAGTTCGTCGATGCGGCCGGCCAGGTCCTCGCTCTCCTTGGCATTGCGCAGAAGGCCCAGGCCCGGACCATGCATGACCACGCGGATGTCCATCTTGTCGGCGCCCACGGCATTGATGTGGTTCTGGATGTTGCCCATCGCGGCCATGTGGCGGTCCATGTCGTTGTAGTTCACGTGGTAGACCACCTTCTGTTCGCCGTATTCCGCCAGCGCGGTCGCCGGGGCGATCAGCAGGAAGGAGACCAGAGCCAGGGCGATAATATGCAGGTGCTTCATGACGCGTTTTCCTCGTTCAAGGTCCCGGTTGGGATTTTCCTTTTATTTTGCAGCCGGTGCTTCCCTTTGGGGCTGCTTTGTCCGGCTTTGATATGACGCGTTAACGGGGTTCTTATTCCGGCTGGTCCGACTGATTTTTGCGGGTATTTCTATATTCAAATAAAGACTGGAATTGTGGTTGTGTATTTCCTTCTGGAAACCTGGTTCCGCTCAAGAAAAAGGCCCGGCCAAGGCCGAGCCCAAAGGGCCACCGGGAGAACACTCGGTGGCTTGGAGGAAATGTGGTACTTACGGGCGCAGGTAAACGAAGCCCTGCGTCTGAAGGTGGCCGATCTCGCCGACTCCGCTAGGTACCAGGTCGTCTTCGGTGGCATCGAAAAGCTCTTCCGAGATGTCCACGTTGCCCCGGGTGACGGTGACATTGCAGATATTGAAATCAACGTCTTGCATCTTCAGCTCTTCGATGCGGGCGGCCAGGTCTTCGCTCTCCTTGGCGTTGCGCAGCAGGTGCAGGCCCGGGCCATGCATGACCACTCGGATCTCCATGTTTTCCGCGCCCACGGCATTGATGTGGTTCTGGATGTTGCCCATGGCGGCCATGTGGCGGTCCATGTCGTTGTAGTTCACGTGATAGACGACTTTTTGTTCGCCGTAGTCGGCCATGGCGGCGCCGGGAAGGGTGAGCATGGCGGCGGCGGTCAGGGCCAGAGGCAGGATAAAAGCTTTCTTCATTGGTGGGCTCCTTGCGGTATTCCCGTTCTTTTACATATTCGGTGTGGCGTATGCCGAGCTTCTAGGAAGCACACTGGACCCTTTTGCTTCCGTGGCTTTTTGAATCCAGTTGTGGGTAGGACGGGAACGCGGGGTAATTATTCCGATCTAATTAAAGATAATCGCATCATGAAATACGGTAAATAATTAAATAATAAAAAACCGTTCGGAGGTCTCAGTGAAGCCATGGGCGGGGGATTGGGTTCAGGGCTGTCGCGGTGACTGGGTGGGCAGGGCGGGGAGGACGAGGCGGGCTGCGGTCAGGGCGAGCCGGGGGGGGTTCGGCGAGAGTTCGCCAGACCCATGACGTTTACTTCGGAGAAATCCGTCAGCCGGACCAGCGGGCCGCCAAAACTGACGGTCATGACTTGAACAAACGCCAGAAGTCAGCCGACCAGGGGGTGTTCGGCGATGCCTCGCGGTCTCCACCCTCCGGTTGTGTAGGTTGCTAGAGTGTGGGGCTTTCGAAACCACTGGACGCCCATTCGATGGCCGTCCCTCGCCAGGAGTCCTCGCCATGACCACTGCATCCAGCCTCCCCGAAGCACTGCAGCCGATCGGCTGCGTGGGCCTGGGCATCATGGGGGCCCCCATGACCCGCAATCTGCTGCGTGCCGGGGCGGATATCCGGGTCTGGGCGCGTCGGGCGGAGGCGGCGGAGTCCCTGGTAGCCGAGGGTGCCGGGGCCGCCTCCAGTCTGGCGGAACTGGTCTCCAGCGTGCGCGTGCTGGTACTGAACGTCTCTGACACCCCGGATGTGGAGCAGCTGATGCTGGGCCCGGATGGGGTGCTCGAGCACGCCCGCCCGGGGCTGCTGGTGGTCGACCACAGCACGATCGACCCGATCCGCACCCGCGCGATTGCGCAGGCCGCGGCAGAACGGGAGGTGGTGTTTGTGGATGCGCCCGTGTCCGGCGGCGAGCCGGGGGCCCGTAGCGGCACGCTCAGCCTGATGGTTGGTGGCCCGGAGGAGGCGGTCGATCGGCTGCGGCCGATCTTCGACATCGTGGGTTCGACGCTGACGCATGTCGGGGCCAGCGGGGCCGGTCAGATCACCAAGGCCTGCAACCAGCTGGTGGTGGGCGAGACCCTGGTCGCCATTGGCGAGGCCTTCGCGCTGGCGGAGCAGACCGGGGTCGATCCGGCGCGGCTGCGCGAGGCGCTGATGGGTGGGTTTGCCGCTTCGCGTATCCTCGAGGTGCACGGCCAGCGCCTACTGGACGGTGACTTCGAACCCGGCTTTCAGGCTGGGCTCTACCACAAGGATCTGGGCATCGTGGCCGGTCTGGGCGAGCAGGTGGGCCTCAGCCTGGACGGCCTGGAGCCGGTGCGCCACGCGGTAGACAAGGCGCTGGCGGCCGGGCAGGCCGATCACGATGTCGCGATCCTGGCGCGTTTCTGCCTGCATGCCCGTGGCGAGGGCACCAGGGATTGAGGTGCGAGGTCAGCCGAACAGACGCCAGAGGATATACAGCAGCGAAAAGATCAGGCTGAACGCGATGCCGGCCCAGGCCAGACCGCGCAGGCCACGCCCCGGGCGGGCCGCCTCCGGCATGTCCGGCGACATGACCACCTTGAAGGTGATCCACGCGAGTATCGGTGCGGAGAGGAAGGACAGCAGCGTCGCGATATCCACCAGCCGCGTGAAGTGCTCCCCGGCCTGCGAGATCAGCAGCAACGCACCGCTGGCCACGGCCAGCAGCGCAATGCGATAGCCCCACCAGTCGAGTCCGCGCTCGCCCTTGCGCGATGGGTCCATGGTCTGCGGCGCGTGGCCGTCCTCGCGCAGGGTGCGGATGATCGCCACGATCACGCGGGGGTAGGCATCGGTGACCGCCAGGGTGGTCGAGAACATCGTGGTCAGGGCCGCCACGGCAATCAGGGTGCGGCTCCATTCGCCCAAGCTCTGGGCGTACAGGTCCACCAGCTGGGCCGAGAATGCAGCCGCCCCGGCGGCAAAGCCGATGCCGCTGCCGTACATCAGGACCGCGCCCAGCAGCATGAACGCCACGGCAATCACCACTGCGCCCGCATAGCCGAGGCGGAAGTCGAAGATGGCCTCGCGCACGGTCGGCGCGTGGCCGGTCTGGCGGGCGCGCTCCTGGGTCCAGATCGAGTGCCAGGCGGCCACGTCCAGCGGGATGGGCATCCAGCCCAGAAGCGCGAGGATGAAGGCGAAGCCGGCCAGGGTCCAGAGGTTCGACCACTCCTGGGCACCGGACAGGGTGGCGAGGTCCGGGGCCTCGCGAAAGGCCAGCGCGACTGCGGCCACGGTGGATACGCTCAGCGCGGCCATGATGATCTTCATGCCCAGGTCCAGGCCGCGGTAGGCGCCGATCATCAGGAAGGTGATGCAGGCAGCGAGGACCAGCGCCGAGACCAGCGTGACCGAGAGGTCGAGGTCGAATACCAGTGTGACCAGCCCGGCAGTGGTCAGCGTGACTACCGCCTGGATGGCGAACAGCGTGCCCACGGTCACCGCGATGTAGAGACCCAGGGCCCAATTGCCCAGCCGGTGGTAGCCGGTCAGCAGGTGATGGCCGGTGGCGGCTGCATAGCGCGGGCCGAACTCCAGAAACGGGTACTTGAACAGGCAGGCCAGTAGCACGATCGGGATCAGCAGAAGCCCGTACTCCGCGCCGCCCCGGGTGGCCTGGACCAGATGCGAGACCCCCACGGCCGCACCGGCCATCAGCAGCCCCGGGCCAATGGCGGCCCGAAGCGAGGCGCGAGTGGACGGACTCATCCAGGTTCCTTTCGGTCGGGAATTCGGCCCGCGATTATAGGGGAATTGCCCGCGACCGCCATCCGGCGACGGCTATAGCCGTGAGCCCGCTGTTACGTCGTTAAAGCGCCAGCGGGGTTCGGCGGTAGAGCTCGGGGGCGGGCGGCTTGAGTTCTTCGGATTCCGGGAAGCGCTGCACCAGCTTGTCGTAGTAGCTGCGGATGTTCCGCACGTAGTGGACCGGCTCCCAGCCGCGGGCGTAGCCGTAGCGGGTCTGCTCGTACCATTCGGACTGCGCCAGACGCGGCAGCCATTGCATCACATCCAGCCAGCGATCCGGGTCGTCGCCGTTGGCGGCCGCCAGGCGCCGGGCATCGTGCAGATGACCCAGTCCCACGTTGTAGGCAGCCAGCGTCATCCAGGTGCGGTCGGGCTCGGAGATCGATTCCGGCAGCCGTTCCCGCAGGTCGATCAGGTACCGCGTGCCACCGTCGACGCTCGCGGCCGGATCGGTGCGGTCCTCGACGCCCAGCCCCTCGGCGGTAACCTGGGTCAGCATCATCAGTCCGCGCACGCCGGTGGGGGAAACTGCATCGGGATTCCAGTGGGATTCCTGGTAGGCCACCGCGGCGATGAAACGCCAATCGAGATCGTGGGTCTCTCCGGCCTCCTCGAACAGCGGACGAAACTGGTCCAGGCGATGCTCGACGCGGCGCGCGAAGGTCAGGGCATCCACCAGGTCGTGGGTGTCCAGATGGCCGAGATAGCGATCGAGTAGCAACTCCAGTTCACGGTTGTCGCGCAGCCTGGCGATGTACTCCTCGGTGGCGTCGATAAGGCTACGATCAAAGCCTGCCGGGAATAGCCAGCGGACCTCGGCGCTGCGTTCCAGTTCGTGTGCCTGACGCAGGTTCGGGTGCATGCGCCGCAGTCGACGGTACTCCAGGGAATTCATCACTGCGTAGTCGATCTCGCCACGCTCCAGGGCCTCGCGCAGGGCCTCGGCGTTGGTGTAGGGGATGAGTTCGCCATTGGGCTGGTCCGTTTCTTCGTCGCCGTCCGGGGGGGAGGCGCTCGGGTCGAATGCCCCCCCCTCGGGCGCTGGCTCGGCCTCGGTTGCTGGATCCGGTGACAACCCCGGCGGGGTTTCCGGTTCCATGCCGACCTCGGCCAGCAAGGGCTGGCTGAGGCTCTCGGGTACGGGGGCCTGTGCGGTCATGCCGACGCGCGCCCCGGCTGGTATGTCGGTCAGCGCCAGCAGCGGTGTAGCCCGTTCGTTCTCGTTCCAGAAGACCACGACATGCTTCACGCTCAGGATTTCCGGGCCGGCTTCGATCAACGGATCGTGTGGCGGCACGAGCAGGCCGGCGGCGATGTCGATGCGGCGTTGGCGCAAAAGGCGATGGGCGGTGGCGGCGTCGTCCACGCGGGTCACGCGCAGGCGCGTGTCGAGCTCCTCGGCCAGACCGTACAGCAGCTCCAGCTCGAGTTGGTCCCGCCCGGCGGTGGCGGCGAGCTCGGAGCGGCCCAGGGGGCGCTCGACCAGGGCCACTCGCAACTCGTCACGAAAGGTCAGCTGTTCCAGCGCCGCTGGCGGGTTGTAGTACACCCGCAGCACAATGGCGGTCAGCAGCACGATGAACAGCCCCAGTTCGATCTGGCGCCAGGTGCTGCTTGGGGGGCGGAGTTTCAGATGCGTGCCCATGGCACTGGATCATACCCAATTGCCCCGGTGGTCACCGGGGATGGTAGGGAAACACGTTCGTGTTTCCCTAGCGCCAGTTCAGCACCAGACCCTGGTCGCGCAGGATCTTGAGCGCGGGGTCAACGCAGGTGTCGATGAAGGAGGCACGGCGCGGGTTTTCGCGGGCGATGCGGCGATAGTCCGGCCCCTCGGGCAGGCCGGCCAGTTCGTAGATATCGCGGGTGGGGTAGTAGAACGCATGCACGAACTGGCGGAACACGCGGCGCATCAGCGGGCGGTAGGCCCATTTCTGCCAGGACGGGAGCGTATCCAGATAGGATTCCAGCGTGTCGCGGGCATGCGCCATGTGACGCGCCTCGTCGATCATGTGCCGGGTCACGATGTCGTCCACCGTCGGGCTGATCGAGTCCTTGTGCTGGCGGATCAGTCGGTTCATGCGATCCGGGACCTCTTCGCCGATCATCACCGCGATCCAGAAGATCGAGGACTCGAACGGAGAGAAACGACCGACCAGGGTGGCCAGCTTCGGCTTCGGGAACCGGCGTTCCGGCAGGGGCAGCCCGCTGCGGCGCATGAACTCGATGAACATCAGGCTGTGGCCGGCTTCCTCGCGCAGCTCGTGCAGGCGATAATTCAGCCGGTCCAGACGACCGGCCGAGTGCATGGATATGCGCGAGATGCGCTCCATGAAAAGGCCTTCCAGCCACAGCGCGCCACTGATGAAGTACAGAAACTCGTATTGCGACAGGCGCCGTTTGCAGGCATCGTCCAGCGCCGAGTATTCGGGGGTGCCGAAGAGCGAGACAGCCTCCTCCGGGATCCAGAAATCGTCCAGCGACAGCGCGTCCCAGCGCACGTGAGTGAGCGGGTCCTCGTACGGCTGGCTGTTGCGGCTCAATAGATCGAGCAGCTCCTGCGAGGGATTCATCGAAGGCGTACCGAAGGCGCTGGGCGGTTAAACGCCCGAATCATACCGGCATTGTCAGTCCGGACCAACGCCAACCCGTTGCAATCTGCGGTTGCTACCCCAATATGAGTCAAATGAATATGTCCGCCACCCGTTACCGCGTCAGCTTCCTCAACCAGGGCAAGGTCTACGAGATCTATGCCCGCGAGGTCTATCAGGACGAACTCTACGGCTTTGTCACTGTCGAGGATCTGCTGTTTGGCGAGCGCTCGCAGGTGGTAGTCGATCCCTCCGAGGAGCGCCTGCGCACCGAGTTCGAGGGGGTCGAACGCTTCCATGTGCCGATGCATGCGCTGATCCGGATTGACGAGGTCGCGGCCGTCGGCACGCCCCGTATCCGGGACGCCAGCCAGGACAGTGGCAATGTCCACGCCTTCCCGTCGCTCCCCAGCCGCGGCCCGGGCAAGCCCTCGGATGGCTGATGGTGCCCGTGCCGGGTGTCCGCATTGCTAACCGACCGCCGCTGGTTTACCCTTTCGCGCTTCGCGTAGGCCAGTGCCTTCGCGGGACAAACCGGAGAGGTGGCCGAGCGGTCGAAGGCGCACGCCTGGAAAGTGTGTATACGGTAACCCCGTATCGAGGGTTCGAATCCCTCCCTCTCCGCCAGATTCAAGCAAGGGGGCCCGAGTGGCCCCTTTCGCATGTCTGGCCCCGGAGCTATCGGGATTCGAACCCTCGATACATGAGAAAGCCGGGTTCGACGGGTGACGCACAGCGGCACCCGAACGTCGCCGCAGGCGACGACCCGAAGGGCGAGGCACGCAGTGCCGCGTAATCCCTCCCTCTCCGCCAGATTCAAGCAAGGGGGCCCGAGTGGCCCCTTTCGCATGTCTGGCCCCGGAGCTATCGGGATTCGAACCCTCGATACATGAGAAAGCCGGGTTCGACGGGTGACGCGCCGCGGCACCCGAACGTCGCCGCAGGCGACGACCCGGAGGGCGAGGCACGCGGTGCCGAGTAGTCCCTCCCTCTCCGCCAGATTCAGCAAGGGGGCCCGGGTGGCCCCTTTCGCATGTCTGGCCCCGAGGTGCTGTGATGTGATCCTCCCGGACAGGGCCGTATTTGAAGGCGTTCCACGAGGGCGCAGCGGCCATTCTCGTTGGACGTCGTGCGCGGCGCTCGCGTACACTTGCAGGCGTAACCGCACCCGTCACTCAGCCGCCGAACCGTTGTCCGAATGCGGGGTCCAGCCCCGGTAGACGGTGCGGGCGAGGTCGGGTCAAAGATCCCGAATGAATCGCAGTATCGCCGCCGGCAAATGGCCTGGCGGCCTCGACCCAGACCATCCGGAGGTCCCCGTGTCCGCGCCCGCTCTGCTCGTCCTGGAAGATGGCACTGTGTTTCATGGTCAGGCGATTGGCGCCCTGGGCCAGACGGTCGGCGAGGTGGTATTCAACACCGCGATGACCGGTTATCAGGAGATCCTGACCGATCCCTCCTACCACCGGCAGATGGTCACGCTGACCTATCCGCATATCGGCAACACCGGTACCAACCCGGAGGATGACGAGTCCGCGCGCGCCCATGCCGCCGGGCTGATCATTCGCGACCTGCCGCCGCTGGTGTCGAACTGGCGTTCGCGCGAGTCGCTGCCGGATTACCTGCTGCGTCACGGCATCGTGGCGATCAGCGGGATCGATACCCGCAAGCTGACCCGCATCCTGCGCGAGAAGGGCGCGCTGAACGGCTGCATCCAGGCCGGCGATGTGGACGAGGCTGCGGCCCTGGCGGCCGCGCGCGAGTTCCCCGGCATCAAGGGTATGGACCTGGCGCGCGAGGTCACCACGCGCAGCCGTTATGAATGGCTGGAGGGCACCTGGCAGCTCGGCGAGGAACCGGCGCGGGTGAACCCGGAGCAGGCCGAGTTTCACGTGGTGGCCTACGACTTCGGCATGAAGCAGAACATCCTGCGCAAACTGGCGGACCGTGGCTGTCGCGTGACCGTGGTGCCGGCCGAGACGCCGGTGGACGAGGTGATGGAGCTGAAGCCCGACGGCGTGTTCCTGTCCAACGGCCCGGGTGACCCCGAGCCCTGCACCTACGCGATCGAGGCGATCCGCGACATCTGCGAGCGCAAGCTGCCGCTGTTCGGCATCTGCCTCGGGCATCAGCTGCTGGGCATCGCCAGCGGCGGCAAGAGCGTGAAAATGAAGTTCGGCCATCACGGGGCGAACCACCCGATCCGACACGAGGAAAGTGGGCGGGTGATGATCTCGTCGCAGAACCACGGTTTTGCGATCGACGAGGACAACCTGCCCGATACGCTGACGCCGACCTACCGGTCGCTGTTCGACGGCACGCTGCAGGGGATCGCCCGCACCGACTGCCCGGCCTTCAGCCTGCAGGGGCACCCCGAGGCCAGCCCGGGCCCGCACGACGTGTCCCCGGCGTTCGACGACTTCGTCGAGATGATGCGCGCCGCGCGCAGCTAAAGCACCTCCCGAATTTCCGATTTCGACAGCCTGCGAGAGCCGTCACATGCCCAAGCGTACCGACATCCAGAGCATCCTGATCCTCGGGGCCGGCCCGATCGTGATCGGTCAGGCCTGCGAGTTCGACTACTCCGGCGCCCAGGCCTGCAAGGCCCTGCGCGAAGAGGGTTACCGGGTGATCCTGGTGAACTCCAACCCGGCGACCATCATGACCGATCCGGAGATGGCGGATGCCACCTACATCGAGCCGGTGGAATGGGAGACGGTCGCCAAGATCATCGAGAAGGAGCGCCCGGATGCGGTCCTGCCGACCATGGGTGGTCAGACCGCGCTGAACTGCGCGCTGGACCTGTCGAAGGAAGGCGTGCTCGAGAAGTACGGCGTGGAGATGATCGGCGCCAACGAGGCGGCGATCGACATGGCCGAGGATCGCGACCACTTCAAGGCGGCGATGGCCGATATCGGCCTGGATACCCCGACCGCGATGCTCGCGCATTCATGGGAGGAGGCGCAGGAGGTCCAGCCGAAGATCGGCTTCCCGGTGATCATTCGGCCGTCGTTCACCCTGGGCGGTTCGGGCGGCGGTATCGCCTACAACCGCGAGGAGTTCGAGTACATCGTCAAGAACGGGCTCGATCTCTCGCCGGTGAACCAGGTGCTGCTGGAGGAGTCCGCGCTGGGCTGGAAGGAGTTCGAGATGGAGGTGGTCCGCGACAAGGCGGACAACTGCATCATCATCTGCTCCATCGAGAACCTGGACCCGATGGGTATCCACACCGGGGACTCGATCACCGTGGCCCCGGCGCAGACCCTGACCGACAAGGAATACCAGATCATGCGCGACGCCTCGCTGGCGGTGCTGCGCAAGATCGGTGTGGAGACCGGCGGCTCCAACGTGCAGTTCGCGATCAACCCGGAGAACGGGCGCATGATCGTGATCGAGATGAACCCGCGGGTGTCGCGTTCCTCCGCGCTGGCCTCCAAGGCGACCGGCTTCCCGATCGCCAAGGTCGCGGCCAAGCTGGCGGTGGGCTATACCCTGGACGAGCTGAAGAACGATATCACCGGCGGACTGACCCCGGCCTCGTTCGAGCCGTCCATCGACTACGTGGTCACCAAGATCCCGCGCTTCACCTTCGAGAAGTTCCCGCAGGCCGAGGCGCGTCTGACCACGCAGATGAAGGCGGTGGGCGAGGCGATGGCCATCGGCCGCACCTTCCAGGAGTCGTTCCAGAAGGCGCTGCGCTCGATGGAGACCGACATGGACGGCCTTGACGAGCGGATTGATCTGACGGCCGAAGATGTCGTCGATCAGCTGCGCACGAAGCTCGCCAACCCCAGCCCCGACCAGGTGCTGTACGTGGCCGATGCCTTCCGCGCCGGCTTCTCGATCCAGGACATCTTCGAGCTGACCGCGATCGATCCCTGGTTCCTGGCCCAGATCCAGGAGCTGGTGGATGTCGAGAAGAGTCTCAAGGATCGCATCCTGAGCGACATCAAGGCCGAGGAGATGTACCGCCTGAAGCAGCGCGGCTTCTCCGACCTGCGCCTGGCCAAGCTCCTCAACGAGACCGAAAAGGCCGTGCGCAAGCACCGTCACGGCCTGGGCGTGCGCCCGGTGTACAAGCGGGTGGATACCTGTGCGGCCGAGTTCGCCACCACGACCGCATACATGTACTCCTCCTATGAAGAGGAGAACGAGGCGGACCCGACCGACAAGCAGAAGATCATGGTCCTGGGCGGCGGGCCGAACCGCATCGGCCAGGGTATCGAGTTCGACTACTGCTGCGTGCATGCCGCACTCGCGATGCGCGAGGACGGGTACGAGACCATCATGGTCAACTGCAACCCGGAGACTGTCTCCACCGACTATGACACCTCGGATCGGCTGTACTTCGAGCCGCTGACCCTGGAGGACGTGCTGGAGGTCGTGGCGACCGAACAGCCGGCCGGCGTGATCGTGCAGTACGGCGGCCAGACCCCGCTGAAGCTCGCGCGGGATCTCGAGGCGGCCGGCGTGCCGATCATCGGCACCAGCCCGGACTCGATCGACCTGGCCGAGGACCGCGAGCGCTTCCAGGCCCTGCTGAACAAGCTGGGACTCAAGCAGCCGCCGAACCGCACCGCGCGCAGCGAGGAAGAGGCGGAGAAGCTGGCCGACGAGATCGGCTACCCGCTGGTGGTGCGCCCGTCCTACGTGCTCGGTGGCCGCGCGATGGAGATCGTGCGCGACCGCGAAGACCTGCGCAGCTACATGCAGAACGCGGTGTCCGTCTCCAACGATGCCCCGGTGCTGCTGGACCGCTTCCTGGATGACGCGATCGAGGTGGATGTCGATGCCATCTCGGATGGCGAGAACGTGATCATCGGCGGGATCATGGAACACATCGAGCAGGCCGGCGTGCATTCGGGTGACTCGGCCTGTTCGCTGCCGCCCTTCTCGCTGTCCCTGGAGCTGCAGGACGAGATGGTCGAGCAGGTGCGCAAGATGGCACTGGGGCTCAAGGTCGTCGGCCTGATGAATACCCAGTTCGCGATCAAGGGCGACGATATCTACGTGCTGGAGGTCAACCCGCGCGCCTCGCGCACCGTGCCATATGTCTCCAAGAGCGTCGGCCGGCCGCTGGCCAAGATCGCCGCCCGCTGCATGGCCGGGCAGACCCTGCCCGAGCAGGGCGTGGGTGATGCCGTCTACCCCGACTACTATTCGGTGAAAGAATCGGTGTTCCCGTTCGCCAAGTTCCAGGGCGTGGACCCGATCCTGGGGCCGGAGATGAAGTCCACCGGCGAGGTGATGGGGGTCGGTCGCAGCTTCGCCGAGGCCTTCGCCAAGAGCCAGTTGGGGGCGGGCGTCCTGTTGCCGTCCACCGGCAAGGCCTTCGTGTCGGTGCGCGAGATCGACAAGCCGCATGTGGCCGAGGTCGCCCGGCGCCTGGTCGAGCTGGGATTTGAGGTCCTGGCGACCCGCGGTACGGCGAAGGTTCTGGAGGAGGCCGACATCACGGTCACGCGCGTGAACAAGGTGACCGAAGGCCGCCCGCATATTGTCGACATGATCAAGAACGACGAGATCAGCTTCATTATCAATACCGTGGAGGGCAAGCAGTCGACCTCCGATTCCTACACCATTCGGCGCGAGGCGCTGATGCACAAGGTGGGCTATACCACGACCATCGCCGGTGCGCGTGCCACGGTGCAGGCCTTGGATCATCTGGGGGCGAACGATGTGTTCCGGCTGCAGGACCTCCATCAGGAGAATCTCGGAGGGAAGAGCGCATGAACAAGACCCCGTTGACCGTCACCGGCGCCGAGAAGATGAAGGCGGAGCTGAAGAAGCTGAAAGGCGAGGATCGCCCGCGGGTGGTGAATGCGATCGCCGATGCGCGCGAACACGGTGACCTGAAGGAAAACGCCGAATACCACGCTGCGCGCGAGCAGCAGAGCTTCATCGAGGGTCGCATCCGCGAGCTGGAGGGCAAGCTCTCCAATGCCCAGATCATCGACGTCACGGCCCTGCCGCAGACGGGCAAGGTCGTGTTCGGTGTGACCGTGGTGCTCGAGGCGACCGAGGACGGGCGCAAGGTGACCTACAAGATCGTTGGCGAGGACGAGGCCGACATCAAACAGAACATGATTTCGGTGTCCTCGCCGATCGCGCGCGCGCTGATCGGCAAGGAAGAGGGCGATGTCGTGACCGTCCAGGCGCCGGGCGGCGAGACGGAGTACGAGATCCTCGAGGTGCGCTACGTCAACTGACGTAGCGGCCTGCGGCTGGGATCAGGCCGGGTCGAGGGTCACCTTGGGCTCGTCCGGATTGCGCCGGAACAGGGTCGCCACGTAGCCGATTCGCTGGACCAGGGCCGCACCCGTGCGTTCGCACAGGTCCTCGACCGTGCCATTGCGGGCCTCGCGGTCGCCGATATTGACCTTGATCTTGACCAGTTCGTGATGTGCCAGTGCCTGTTCCAGCTCCTTGACCACGGCGTCCGTCAGGCCATTGCGGCCGATGGTTACGATGGGCTTGCGCGGGTGGGCGAGGCTGCGCAGGTGGCGGCGTTGCGCGTCGGTCAGATTCACGTGGGATTCGATTCGGTATTGGAACACGGAAATTGTAGCACGCGGATCGCGTGCCTGAGCCAGGAGAACCTCGGTGCCCAAGCGTAGCCGTTCCAGTCAACGCTGGCTGAAGGAGCACTTTGACGACCCGTACGTGCAGCGGGCGCAGCAGGAGGGCTACCGCGGCCGCGCCGTGTACAAGCTGCAGGAGATCGACGAACGTGACCGGCTGCTCAAACCGGGCATGCGCGTGGTCGACCTGGGGGCGGCACCGGGCGGCTGGACGCAGTACGCCGCCCAGAAGATCGGTCGCAAGGGGGTGCTCGTGGCCTCCGACATCCTGCCGATGGACCCCGTGCCCGGTGCCACGATCATTACCGGTGACTTTCGCGAGGATGCGGTCCTGGGGGCGATCCTGGAGGCGCTGGACGGGCAGCGCGCGGACCTTGTGCTTTCCGATATGGCCCCCAACCTAACCGGTACGGATGCCATCGACCAGCCGCGGTCGATCCACTTGTGCGAGCTGGCGCTGGAGTTGGCCTGCGATGTGCTGAACCCTCGGGGTGCGATGCTGGTCAAGTTGTTTCAGGGTGAGGGATCGGACGCCTACCTGGCCGAGGTACGGCGCCGGTTCGAGAAGGTGCAGGTGCGCAAACCGCAAGCCTCGCGCCCACGGTCACGCGAAGTGTACGTATTGGCGCGCGGCCCTCGGGATGTGTAAAGCTCGCGGGAATCCACGTAGGTAAAAGTTTTTCGAGGTGGCGTTTTGAACGGTCTGGCCAAGAATTTGATCATCTGGGCGGTTATCGCAATCGTCCTGATGTCGGTATTCAACAACTTCAGCCCGCAACAGCAGCAGGATGTGCGGAGTATTACCTATTCCGAGTTCATCCGGGATGTGCAGGGCGGTCGGATCGACAGCGTCACCATCGAGGGCGACAAGATCCGTGGCCAGACCATCGAGGGTCAGCGCTTCACCACGGTCAATCCCAATGACACCGGCCTGATCGGTGATCTGCTGCAGAACAATGTGGAGATCAATGCACAGGAGGATGCCGAGCGTTCGCTGCTGATGAGCATCCTGATTTCCTGGTTCCCGATGCTGCTGCTGATTGCCGTGTGGATCTATTTCATGCGCCAGATGCAGGGTGGCGGTGGCGCCGGCCGTGGGGCGATGTCCTTCGGCAAGTCCAAGGCCAAGCTGATGTCCGAGGACCAGGTAAAGGTTACCTTCGGCGACGTGGCCGGCTGTGACGAGGCGAAGGAAGAGGTCTCCGAGCTGGTCGACTTCCTGCGTGACCCGTCCAAGTTCCAGAAGCTCGGTGGCCAGATCCCGCGTGGCGTCCTGATGGTCGGCTCGCCGGGTACCGGGAAGACCCTGCTGGCCAAGGCCATTGCCGGCGAGGCCAAGGTCCCGTTCTTCAGTATCTCCGGTTCAGACTTCGTGGAGATGTTCGTGGGTGTGGGCGCCTCGCGTGTGCGTGACATGTTCTCCGAGGCCAAGAAGCACGCCCCCTGCATCATCTTTATCGACGAGATCGACGCAGTCGGACGCCAGCGTGGCGCCGGCATGGGTGGCGGTCACGACGAGCGCGAGCAGACCCTGAACCAGCTCCTGGTCGAGATGGACGGCTTCGAGGGCACCGAGGGCATCATCGTGATCGCCGCGACCAACCGCCCGGACGTGCTCGACCCGGCGCTGCTGCGCCCGGGCCGCTTTGACCGCCAGGTGGTGGTGCCGCCGCCGGACGTGCGTGGCCGCGAGCAGATCCTCAAGGTCCACATGAAGAAGACGCCGATCGCCGAAGACGTGCGTCCGGACCTCATCGCGCGTGGCACGCCGGGCTTCTCCGGCGCGGACCTGGCGAACCTGGTCAATGAGGCAGCCCTGTTTGCGGCCCGGGCCGGCAAGCGCCTGGTCGACATGAGCGACTTCGAGCGCGCCAAGGACAAGATCATGATGGGCGCCGAGCGCAAGTCCATGGTGATGTCCGAGGACGAAAAGAAGCTGACGGCCTACCACGAGGCGGGGCACGCGATCGTCGGGCTCACGGTCCCCGAGCACGACCCGGTCTACAAGGTCAGCATCATTCCGCGTGGACGGGCCCTGGGTGTGACCATGTTCCTGCCCGAGGAGGATCGCTACAGCCACTCCAAGACCCGACTGGAGAGCCAGCTGGCGAGCCTTTTTGGGGGGCGTCTGGCGGAAGAAATCATCTTTGGCGACGACAAGGTGACCACCGGTGCCTCCAACGACATCGAGCGCGCCACGCAGATTGCGCGCAACATGGTGACCAAGTGGGGTCTTTCCGAGAAGCTGGGTCCGCTGGACTACGGCGAAGAGGAAGGGCACCCGTTCCTCGGCGGGCAGATGGGGGCGAAGTCCAAGCCGATGTCCGACGAGACCGCGCGCCAGATCGACGCCGAGGTGCGCCGGATCATCGACACGAACTACCAGAATGCGAAGCAGATCCTGCTGGACAACCTCGACAGACTGCACGCGATGGCCAAGGCGCTGATGAAGTACGAGACCATCGATGACAAGCAGATCGAGGACATTATGGCCGGACGCGAGCCCCGAGAACCGGCGGACTGGGACAGCGACAGCGGTTCCGGTGGGTCGGCGCAGGCGAGTGACGAGCCCGCTGGCGATTCCGACGACGGCCGCGAGGACGACGACAGCAAGGGTGTCGTCGGCGGGCCTGCCCCGCAGTCCTGATCGAGCGAGGTATCACTCCGGTGGCGAAAGGCCACCATGGGCCGCCAGGGACTCCTTGGCGGCCTTTTCATTTGGCGGGGGGCAAAGACATGGGCATGGATACGGAAGGCGCGCCTGCGGTCCTGCGCTGCGGAAGGCATCGGCTGGCGCTGGATCGCCCGCGGATCATGGGCATCCTGAATGTCACGCCCGATTCGTTCTCCGATGGCGGCTCGCATCAGCGTGTGGAACAGGCCCTGGAGCATGCCCGCACGATGGTGGAGCAGGGCGCTGACCTGATCGATATCGGGGGCGAGTCGACGCGTCCGGGGGCGCAGCCGGTCGCACTGGACGAGGAACGGCGGCGGGTGTTGCCGGTGGTCGAGGCCCTTGCCGCGGAACTGGATGTCCCGCTGTCGGTGGACACGATGAAGCCGGCCGTGATGCGCGAGGCCGTGGCGGCCGGGGCGACGCTGCTGAACGACGTTAACGGGTTTCGCGCCGAGGGGGCCTGGGAGGCTGCCGTGGCCGCCGCCCGCGAGCAGGGTGTAGCCCTGTGCGCGATGCACATGCAGGGGGAGCCGCAGTCCATGCAGCAGGCGCCGCACTACGACGACGTCGCGCGGGACGTGGGCGCGTTTCTGCGCGATCGGCGCGAGGCGTTCGCGCGCGATGGCGTGCCAGCCGAGCAGTTGTTGCTGGACCCGGGGTTCGGATTCGGCAAGACGCTGGAGCACAATCTGGCACTCTTCCATGCGCTGCCCGCGCTGGCCGAGCTCGGGTCCCCGCTGCTGGTGGGGGTCTCGCGCAAGTCGATGATTGGTGCCCTGCTGGGGGATTGCCCGGTGCAGGAACGTGACGCCGGTTCCGCGATTGCGGCGTTACTGGCGGCGCAGGCCGGCGCGCGTGTCCTGCGTGTGCACGATGTCGCAGGGACACACGATGCGCTGGCGCTATACTCCGCACTGACACCACAGGCGTGGCGGGGCTCCCGTCAGTCGTGATTCGTATTCAGTATTAAGGGAGAAGCAAGCGGCATGGGGCGTTATTTCGGCACCGACGGGATTCGTGGGCGTACAGGCGACTGGCCGATGACGCCCGAATTCGCGCTGCGTCTGGGCTATGCGGTAGGCGAGGTGCTGGGCGCGCGGGCCCAGCGTCAGGGTCCGGTGCTCGTGGGGAAGGACACCCGGGTCTCGGGCTACATGTTCGAGTCGGCGCTGCAGGCCGGGTTGTCGGCTGCGGGCCTGGATGTCGCCCTGCTGGGGCCGATGCCGACGCCCGCGGTGGCCTATCTCACGCGGACGTTCCGTGCGACCGCCGGTGTGGTGATCAGCGCCTCGCACAACCCGTTTCACGATAACGGCTTCAAGTTCTTCACCCCGGAGGGCGACAAGCTCGCGGATGCGGTGGAGGAGGCTATCGAGGCACGGCTGGAAGAGCCGCAGCGCTCGGTGGACGGGGCCCACCTCGGCAAGGCCGTCCGTATCGCCGATGCCGCCGGGCGTTACATCGAGTTCTGCAAGAGCGCGATCCCGGCGCGCTCCGAGCTGCGCGGCCTGCGTGTCGTGGTCGATTGTGCCCACGGCGCGACCTACAACGTCGCCCCGCCGGTATTCGAGGAACTCGGGGCCGAGGTGGAAATCCTGGGTGCCCGCCCGGATGGCTATAACATCAACGCCGGCGTGGGCGCGCTGTACCCGGAGGTCGTGGCCGAGCAGGTGAAGGCCTCCGGGGCTGACCTCGGGATCGCCCTCGATGGTGACGGTGACCGCGTGATCCTGGCCGATGCGAACGGCAACGTGGTCGATGGTGACCAGATCCTGGGGATTCTCGCCCTCGATCGTCAGCAGTCGGGCCTGCTCCAGGGCGGCGTGGTCGGTACGCTGATGACCAACCTTGGGCTCGAGAATGCCCTGGGCGAGCACGGGATCCCGTTTATTCGCGCCAAGGTGGGTGATCGCTACGTGCTCGAGGAGCTGCGTCAGCGCGCCTGGATGCTGGGCGGAGAGGGATCCGGGCACATCGTCTGCCTGGAGCACACGACGACCGGTGACGGGACCGTTGCGGCATTGCAGGTCGCCCACCTGATGCATCGCACCGGCTGCTCGCTCGCGGAGCTCGCGGCGAAGATCCCGAAGCTCCCGCAGTGCCTCGTGAACGTCCCGGTCTCGGGCAAGGCCAATGGCTGTCTGGAGGCGCCCGCCGTGCGCTCCGAGGTCGCCGCGGTTGAGGCCGAGTTGGGTGCGCACGGGCGTGTCCTGCTGCGCCCGTCCGGTACCGAGCCCCTGGTGCGCGTGATGGTCGAGGCCGAGGACGAAGTCATTACCCGTCAGGCCGCCGAGCGCATCGCCGACAGCATCCGCGCGGCTGTTTGATCCCGGTCTGCGGGCGTCGTCGGCCGATGGGTGATTCTTCACGGGACAGGCCGCCCGTTTGCCCGGACCTGGGCTCGGTTGATTTGCACCGGGTGCGCCGGTAACATCCCGCCGCTCTAATCATCATGATCGGACTCCGTGTATCCGCGCGGATCCGACCGTTCTCGCAGGAGGAAGATCCGCATGCGCAAGCCGCTGGTCGCCGGTAACTGGAAGATGAACGGTTCGCGCGAAGCGAACCGCGCCCTCCTGTCGGCCCTGAAGGGCAGTCTGGGTGACCTGCAGGGTGTCGACGTCGCGGTGTGTCCGCCCGCCGTCTACCTCGCCGAGATTGCCGAGACCCTGTCGGGTAGCGTGATCGAGGTCGGTGCACAGGATTGCTCGGACCAGGAAAAGGGCGCGTATACCGGTGAGCTGGCCGGCTCCATGCTGGCTGAGGCGGGCTGCCGTTACGTGATCGTTGGCCACTCCGAGCGGCGCGAGCGCCAGAACGAGACCAGCGAATGGGTGGCGGCCAAGTTCATCGCCGCCCAGGCCGCCGGCCTGACGCCGATCCTGTGTGTTGGCGAGCAGAAGAGTGACCGCGAAGGCGGGCGCACCGAATCCGTGGTGGCCGAGCAGCTGGATGCGGTGCTGGATGCCGCCGGCGTCGAGACCTTTGATCGCGCCGTCATCGCCTACGAGCCCGTCTGGGCAATCGGAACCGGCCTGACCGCCACGCCCGAGCAGGCGCAGGAAGTGCACGCCTTTATCCGCAACCGAGTGGCGGGCCGCGACCCGCGTGTCGCTGCGGATCTACGCGTCCTCTACGGCGGCAGCATGAAGGCGGACAACGCCGCGGGCCTGCTGGCGCTGGAAGACATCGACGGCGGGCTGATTGGTGGCGCCTCGCTGGACGCCGATGCCTTTACCGCGATCGCCCGCGCGGCGGCCGAGCGGGTCGCGGCATGATCTACGGGTTGCTCCTGGTCGTTCAGGTCTCGGTCTCGATCGCCCTGATCGCCCTCGTGCTGATGCAGCATGGCAAGGGTGCCGACGCGGGGGCGGCCTTTGGCAGTGGTGCGTCCGCGACCGTGTTCGGTGCGCGCGGGTCGGCCAATTTTCTGAGCCGCTCGACCGCGTTTCTGGCTGTTGTGTTCTTCGTGAACAGCTTGACGCTGGCCTATCTCGCCTCCTCGACGCCTCAGGCCGAAAGCCTGATGGATCAGCTCGAAGCGGAAGAGATGCGCGAGGAGGGTGATATTCCGGAAGGCATTCCCGGTACAGTACCCCGGGATGACGAATCGGATGCCCCGGCCTCCGACCGCCCGGCCGACGTACCTGAATAGGCCGGCGACCGCGGCCTCTTAGACAGGCAGATGTGGTGGAATTGGTAGACACGCTATCTTGAGGGGGTAGTGGCGAAAGCCGTGTGGGTTCGAGTCCCACCATCTGCACCATTTCGAAGGCCCCTGGCGACGTTCGAGAATCGGCGTCAGGAGTCAAAACAAAATAAAATCAGTAACTTATAAAATTACAAATACTTGACACCGTTTTCACGGTTCACCTAGACTCCGTGCCCGGTATGCGCCCTTGCCTCGTCCATCGAGGTGGCCACCAACCGGTGCATTCAACCAGCAACGCTAGAACGGCTCGCGGACGCGCCGGATCCACGCGGCACCCTGCGAACCGACCCGCCCGAGGGCGGTGTACGGGAGAGAGACATGCTGGAAGGTTATCTACCCATCCTGCTGTTCATCGCAGTGGGGATCGTGATCGGCATCGTGCCGCTGGTGGTCGGGATGGCCGTCGGGCCGCGCAAGCCCGACGCCGCGAAGAATTCGCCATACGAGTGCGGCTTTGAGGCCTTCGAGGACTCGCGGCTGAAGTTCGATGTGCGCTTCTACCTGGTCGCGATCCTCTTCATCATCTTCGATCTCGAGATCGCATTTCTCTTCCCGTGGGCGGTATCGCTGGATGCCATTGGCCTGTTCGGGCTTCTTGCGATGGCCGTGTTTTTGCTCATTCTGGTCGTCGGATTCATTTATGAGTGGAAGAAGGGGGCGCTGGAATGGGAATAGAAGGCGTTCTTGAAAAGGGCTTCGTCACCACCTCGGCTGACAAGCTCATCAACTGGGCCCGTACCGGCTCCCTGTGGCCGATGACCTTCGGGCTCGCCTGCTGTGCGGTCGAGATGATGCACGCCGGTGCCGCGCGCTATGACCTCGACCGCTTCGGGATCATCTTCCGGCCCAGCCCGCGCCAGTCCGACGTGATGATCGTCGCCGGCACGCTGGTCAACAAGATGGCGCCGGCGCTGCGCAAGGTGTACGACCAGATGCCCGAGCCGCGCTGGGTGATCTCCATGGGCTCCTGCGCCAATGGCGGCGGCTACTACCACTACTCCTATGCCGTGGTGCGCGGGTGCGACCGCATCGTGCCGGTGGATGTCTACGTGCCTGGCTGTCCGCCCACGGCCGAGGCACTGCTCTACGGCATCATCCAGCTGCAGAACAAGATCCGGCGCACGAACACCATCGCGCGCTGACGCACCCGGGGTTTCAGATGGCTGAACAAGACAACTGGATCGACGCCCTGCGGGCGGAACTGGGCGACGCCCTGGAGACGGTCACGGAGGCATATGACGAGGTCACCGTCGATATCCGGCCGGAGTCCTGGCGCGAGGCCGCCGAGAAGCTGCGCGACGCGTTCGGCTTCGAGATGCTGATCGACCTGTGTGGCGTGGACTATCTCGAATACGGCCAGGACGAATGGGGCACGGAGTCCGCGACCAACACGGGTTTCTCCCGCGGGGTCGAGGCGGCCACCTCCGGGCGCTTCACGTTCGACGACGCGCCGGAAGACAGCCTCTGGGACGGGCCACGCTTCACCGTGGCCGTGCAACTGCTGTCGATCCAGCACAATCGTCGCCTGCGTATGCGCGCCTGGCTGGCCGATGACGAATTCCCCGAGATCGAGTCGCTGGTGGAGGTCTGGGCCTCGGCCAACTGGTTCGAGCGCGAGGCCTTCGACCTGTTCGGGATCCTGTTCTCCGGGCACCCGGACCTGCGCCGCATCCTCACGGACTACGGCTTCGTCGGTCATCCGTTCCGCAAGGACTTCCCGCTGGTCGGTCATGTGGAGATGCGCTACGACGCCGAACAGGCGCGCGTGGTGTACCAGCCGGTGACCATCGAGCCGCGTGTGCTGGTGCCCAAGGTGATCCGCGACGACCATCGCTACAGCGAGGGCGAGAAGCCAGGCGAAGGAGCCGAGAATGCCTGAGATTCGCAACTTCACCCTGAACTTCGGGCCGCAGCATCCGTCCGCCCACGGCGTGCTGCGCCTGGTGCTGGAGATGGATGGCGAGGTCGTGCAGCGCGCCGACCCGCATATCGGCCTTCTTCACCGCGGGACCGAGAAGCTCGCCGAGAGCAAGCCGTACAACCAGTCTATCGGCTACATGGACCGCCTCGACTACGTGTCGATGATGGCCAACGAGCACGGCTACGTGCTGGCGATGGAAAAGCTGCTCCAGATCGAGGCCCCGCTGCGGGCACAGTACATCCGGGTAATGTTCGACGAGATTACCCGCATCCTGAATCACCTGATGTGGCTGGGCGCCCACGCGCTGGATATCGGCGCGATGGCGGTGTTCCTGTATGCCTTCCGCGAGCGCGAGGACCTGATGGACTGCTACGAGGCGGTCTCGGGTGCGCGCATGCACGCGACCTATTACCGTCCGGGTGGGGTCGCGCGCGACCTGCCGGGGACCATGCCGCAGTACCAGCCGTCCTCCTGGAAATCCCAGGAAGTGGTGGATGACCTGAACAGGATTCGCCAGGGCTCGCTGCTGGACTTCATCGAGGCGTTTACCGAACGCTTCCCGGGTTGCGTCGACGAGTACGAGACCCTGCTGACCGACAACCGTATCTGGAAACAGCGCACCGTGGGCATCGGCGTGGTCGATCCCGAACGTGCCATGCAGCTGGGCTTTACCGGCCCGATGCTGCGCGGCTCCGGCATCGAGTGGGACCTGCGCAAGAAGCAGCCCTACGAGGTCTATGACCGCCTCGACTTCGATATCCCGGTGGGCGTCAACGGCGACTGCTACGACCGCTACCTGGTGCGGATCGAGGAGATGCGCCAGTCCAACCGCATCATCCGCCAGTGTGTGGACTGGCTGCGCCAGAATCCGGGTCCGGTGCTGCTCGAGGATCACAAGATCACCCCGCCGAAGCGCGAGGAGATGAAGGCCGACATGGAGGCCCTGATCCACCACTTCAAGCTGTTCACCGAGGGGATGTGCCTGCCGGAAGGCGAGGCCTATGCCGCGGTCGAGCATCCGAAGGGCGAGTTCGGCGTGTATCTGGTCTCGGATGGTTCCAACAAGCCCTATCGCCTGAAGGTCCGTCCGCCGGGCTTTGTGCACCTGTCCGCGCTGGACGAGATGGCGCGTGGCCACATGCTGGCCGACGTGGTCGCGATCATCGGGACCCAGGACATCGTATTCGGGGAGATCGACCGCTGATGGCTGCCGAACAGAAAACCGTCGCCTTCCACAAGCCCGCCGGCAAGAAGGTGGAGCTCAGCCACCACGAGCGCGAAGAGATCGACGCCTGGGTGGCGCGCTATCCGGACGACCAGAAGCGCTCCGCGGTTCTCGGCGCCCTGCGCGCAGTGCAGCACGAGGACGGCTATCTCTCTACCGCGAAGATGGACGCCGTGGCCGAGTACCTCGGCCTGCCGGCGATCGCGGTGTACGAGGTCGGCTCGTTCTACTCGATGTACGAGCTGGAGCCGGTTGGGAAGCACACCATCATGGTGTGCAACAACATCTCCTGCATGCTGCGCGGCTCGGAACAGATCATCGAGCACCTGGAGAATCGTCTCGGCATCAAGCTCGGCGAGAGCACGCCGGACGGCAAGTTCTACCTGAAGATGGAAGAGGAGTGCCTGGCGGCCTGCTGTGGTGCCCCGATGATGCAGGTAGACCACGTCTACTACGAGAATCTCACCCCCGAGAAGGTGGACGAGATTCTTGACGGTCTGGAGAAGTAGCATGGCCAACCAGATCTGCTTTGCGACCCGCTACCTGGACGACCCTGCCTCGCTCGAGACCTACAAGAGCGTCGGCGGCTACCAGGCGCTGGAGAAGGTCTACAAGGGCAAGATGGCCCCCGAGGACGTGATCGAGGAGGTCAAGGCCTCCAACCTGCGCGGCCGCGGCGGGGCGGGCTTCCCGACCGGGCTCAAGTGGTCGTTCATGCCGCGCAACACCCCGGGCCAGAAGTACATCGTCTGCAACTCGGACGAATCCGAGCCGGGCACCTGCAAGGACCGCGAGATCCTGATGTACAACCCGCATGCCCTGATCGAGGGCATGGCGATCGCCGGCTACGCGATCGGCGCGACCGTGGGCTACAACTACATGCGCGGCGAGTTCATGGACGAGGTGAACACGCGCTTTACGGCAGCCCTGAAAGAGGCCTACGACGCCGGTTATCTCGGTAAGGACATCTTCGGTTCCGGGGTCGATTTCGATCTCCACCCGTCGCTGGGCGCCGGCGCCTACATCTGCGGCGAGGAGACGGCTCTGCTTGAGTCGCTGGAAGGCAAGAAGGGCCAGCCGCGCTTCAAGCCGCCGTTCCCGGCCAACTACGGCCTGTACGGCAAGCCGACCACGATCAACAACACCGAGTCACTGGCCTCGATCCCGGCGATCATCCGCAACGGCGGGCAGTGGTTCGCCGATCTGGGGGTGCCCAAGTCCGGTGGCGAGAAGCTGTTCTCCGTCTCCGGACACGTGAACAAGCCCGGGAACTACGAGATCCCTCTGGGCACGCCTTTCAAGGACCTCCTGGAGATGGCCGGTGGCGTGCTGAACGGGCGCAAGCTGAAGGCCGTGATCCCCGGCGGATCGTCGGTTCCGGTGGTCCCGGGCGATGTGATGCTGAAGGCCAACATGGACTTCGACTCGATCGCCCAGGCCGGGTCCATGCTGGGCTCCGGCGCGGTGATCGTGATGGATGAGACCGCCGACATGGTCAAGGCCCTGCAGCGCATCTCGCGCTTCTACTTCTCCGAGTCCTGCGGCCAGTGCACGCCCTGCCGCGAGGGGACCGGCTGGCTCTATCGCATGCTGACCCGCATCGTGGAAGGGCAGGGCCGTCCCGAGGATCTGGAGCGCCTGGACGACGTGGCCAGCAAGATCGAGGGGCATACCATCTGCGCCCTGGGCGATGCCGCGGCGATGCCGGTGCGCAGCTTCATCAAGCACTTCCGCCACGAATTCGAATACTACATCCAGCACGGTCGGAGCCCGGTGGCAGACGCCGCCTGACGCCCCCCCGCGCATCCGCAGCAGGAATCGAGCATGAGTCAGGATCAGAAGCAGGATCTGGTCAGCATCGAGATTGACGGCCGCACGATCGAGGCGCCCAAGGGCTCCATGCTGATCGACGTGGCGGACGATGCCGATATCCGCATTCCGCGGTTTTGCTACCACAAGAAGCTGTCGGTGGCGGCGAACTGCCGTATGTGCCTGGTCGAGGTGGAGAAGGCACCCAAGCCGCTGCCCGCCTGCGCGACCCCGGTCATGGACGGGATGAAGGTCTACACCCAGTCTCCACTGGCGCTGCGCGCGCAGAAGGGGACCATGGAGTTCCTGCTGATCAACCATCCACTGGACTGCCCGATCTGCGATCAGGGTGGTGAGTGCGAGCTGCAGGACGTGGCCATGGGCTACGGCGACAGTGTGTCCAAGTACACCGAAGCCAAGCGCGTGGTGAAGGACAAGGATATCGGTCCGCTGATCGAGACCGAGATGACCCGCTGCATCCATTGCACCCGCTGCGTGCGCTTTGGCGAGGAGATCGCCGGCGTGCGCGAACTGGGCGCGACCGGGCGTGGCGAGCATATGCGCATCGGCACCTACGTAGAGAAGACCGTGGCCCACGAACTGTCGGGCAACGTGATCGACCTGTGCCCGGTTGGCGCGCTGACCGCCAAGCCGTCGCGCTACACCGCGCGTGCCTGGGAGCTGTCGCAGGCCGCGACCATCGCCCCGCACGACGCGGTCGGTTCCAACCTCCACCTGCATACCCACGACGGGCGCGCAATGCGCGTGGTCCCGCGCGACAACGAGGCGGTCAACGAGACCTGGATCTCCGACCGCGACCGTTTCAGCTACACCGGCCTGTACGCCGAGGATCGCCTGACCCGCCCGCGCATGAAGGTGGACGGCCAGTGGCAGGACGTCTCCTGGGAGACCGCGCTGAGTTATGTCGTCGAGGGCCTGAAGGAGACTGCCCCCGACCGCATCGGTGCGCTGCTGTCGCCTTCGCTGTCGGTGGAAGAACACTACCTGGCGCAGAAGGTCCTGCGCGGCATGGGCGTCACCGATATCGATCATCGGCTGGACCAGGTGGATTTCTCCGACGAGGCGGCCGCGCCGCTGTTCCCGTACCTGGGCGCGGCCATTAGCGATCTGGATACGGCCGATGCCGTGCTGCTGGTGGGCTGCAATCCGCGCCGCGAACAGCCGCTGCTCGCCCATCGCCTGCGCAAGGCGGCCTCGCGCGGGGCGCGGGTCAGCCTGATCAATGACATGCTGCTGGATCTGACCTATCCGGTTCAGGCCCAGCTGGTCGGCCACGAGCGCGATCAGGTCATGGCCCTGGCGGGTGTGGCCGGGCAACTGGCCGCCGCCGGCAAGTCGCTGCCCAAGAAGCTGGAAAAGGTCGTCAAGGCCGCCGAGGCCGATGACGCCGATACGCGGGCCGCGTTCGAACACATTGCCAAGTCGCTGCTGGATGCCGAGCAGGGCCATGTCCTGCTGGGCCAGGTCGCGATCCACGGGCCGGCCTTTGCGACCCTGCGCGCCCTGGCCGGCTGGATCGCCAAGCACACCGACGCCCGTCTGGGATACCTGCCGGCCGGCGCCAGTGCCGCGGGTGCCTGGCTGGCCGGCGTGCTGCCGCACCGCGGCCCGGCCGGGGCCGAAGTCGAGGTCGCCGGCCGGAACGCGGCCGAGATGCTGGCCGAGGGTCGGGATGCCTTCGTGGTCGCCGGTATCGAACCCGGGCGTGACGGGGCCGATCCGGTTGCGCTGCGCGCCGCGCTCGAGAAAGCCGGCTTCGTGGTCGCACTGAGCGCCTATGCCAATACGGATCTGGAAGCCGTGGCCGATGTACTGCTCCCGGTTGCCACCAGCTTCGAGAACTCCGGGACCTTCGTGAACGCCGAGGGCCGTTGGCAGAGCTACCGTGCCGCGGCCCGCGCGCAGGAAGACACTCGCCCCGGCTGGAAGGTCTGGCGCGTGCTCGGGAATCTGCTGGAACAGCGCGGCATGGACTATCTCGACTCGCGCGCGGTGCGTGACGAGCTGAAGGGCCTTCTGGCGGATGCCAATTTCGATACTGCGGTCAACATGAACAAGGCGCAGATTTCCATTCCGGAGCCGGCGCAGGGCGACCTGTATCGCGTGCAGGCGGCGGGGCTCTACAGCACGGATGCTCTCGTGCGCCGTGCCGAGCCACTGCAGACCAGCCCCGAGGGCCAGCTGGCCGAGTGCGTAATCGTGCATCCCGAATCCGCCGGCGGGCTTGATACCGGCTCGCGCGTGAAGCTGCGCCAGGCCGGCGCCGAGACGGAGCTGACCCTGATCCTGGACGACGCCGTGCCGGTAGGCCTGGCGGTGACCTTTGCGGGCTCGACGGCCATGGGCCGATTGGGCGCCCCGAACGCCACGGTCACGCTCGCGCGTGCCTGAGGGAACGTAAGACATGTTCGACTGGATGATGAACCTCTACAGCAGCCTGCCGACGGTGATGCAGATCCTGATCGGCATTCAGCTGATCGTGATCCCGCTGATGCTGGCCGTGGCCTACACGACCTTCGCCGAACGCAAGGTGATCGGCTATGCGCATGTGCGCGTCGGGCCGAACCGGGTCGGGCCGCGCGGCTGGCTGCAGCCGATCGCGGATGCGCTGAAGCTGCTGACCAAGGAGGTCATCCTCCCGACCAATGCCAACCGCTTCCTGTTTCTGAGTGCCCCGGTGCTGACCATCGCCCCGGCGCTGGCCGCCTGGGCGGTAATCCCGTTCTTCGATGGCGGGGCGCTGGCCAACGTCAATGCCGGGCTGCTGTACCTGCTGGCGCTGACCTCGCTCGGCGTATACGGGATCATCATCGCCGGCTGGGCCTCGAACTCGAAGTATGCGCTGCTGGGGTCGCTGCGTTCGGCCGCGCAGCTGGTCTCCTACGAAATCGCGATGGGTTTTGCCCTGGTCGGCGTGCTGATGGCTGCCGGCACGCTGAACGTGGGCGGCATCATCGAGGCGCAGTCGGGCAGCATGTACCACTGGTTCCTGCTGCCGCTGCTGCCGCTGTTCTTTGTGTATTTCATCTCCGGGATTGCCGAGACCAACCGCGCGCCGTTCGACGTGGCCGAGGGCGAATCCGAGATCGTCGCGGGTTTCCACGTCGAGTACTCGGGCATGGCGTTCGCCGTGTTCTTCCTGGCCGAATACGCGAACATGATCCTGATCTCGGCCCTGACCGCGATCCTGTTCCTCGGCGGCTGGCTGTCGCCCTTCCAGGGCATCCTGCCGCAAGCGGCCTTTGACCTGCCGGTCATCGGTGCGCTGCTGGATCATGGCATCCACTGGTTCTTGTTCAAGACGGCGGTGTTCCTGTTCGCCTTCTTGTGGTTCCGTGCCACTTTCCCGCGCTATCGCTATGACCAGATCATGCGTCTTGGCTGGAAGGTGCTGATCCCGGTGACCATCCTCTGGCTGTTTGTCGAGGGCGTGCTGGTCGCGTTCAACGTCGGCCCGTGGTTCGCCTGAGGAGTTCGTGATGAAAGCGTTCCGCCGATACCTGAAGAGTTTTCTGTTCTTTGAACTGCTGCTGGGGTTGCGCCTGACCGGGCGTTACCTGCTGAGCCGCAAGTTCACCGTGCAGTACCCGGACGAGAAGACCCCGATGTCGCCGCGTTTCCGCGGGCTGCATGCGCTGCGCCGCTACCCGAACGGCGAGGAGCGCTGCATTGCCTGCAAACTGTGCGAGGCGGTCTGCCCGGCGCTGGCGATCACGATCGACTCCGAGGAGCGCGCGGACGGCACGCGCCGCACGACGCGCTACGACATCGACCTGTTCAAGTGCATCTTCTGCGGCTTCTGCGAAGAGGCCTGTCCGGTGGATTCCATCGTCGAGACGCACATCTTCGAGTACCACTTCGAGAACCGGGGCGAGCAGATCATGACCAAGGACAAGCTCCTGGCCATTGGTGACCGCTTCGAGAAAGAGATCGCCGAGGCCCGTGCGATCGACGCCCCGTACCGGTAACGCAGGGACCGCCCCATGACCTTCGAGTTGATCCTTTTCTATCTCTTCGGCGCGATCCTGCTGGGCGGTGCCCTGGCGATGATCAGTGTGCGCAACCCGGTGCACGCGGCCCTGTTCCTGGTGCTGTGCTTTGTCGCCGCGGCCGCGATCTGGCTGCTGGCGGAGGCGGAGTTCCTCGGCATCGTGCTGGTGCTCGTCTACGTTGGCGCGGTGATGGTGCTGTTCCTGTTCGTGGTGATGATGCTCGACATCAACCTCGCCAAGCTGCGCGAGGGCTTCACCGAATACCTGCCGGTGGGCATCGTGGTCGCGGTAGCGATGGCCACCGTGCTGGTGGCCGTGATTACCCGCTACATCACGATGGATGTGCCGGAGCGCGCAGGGCCGGAATACGCCAACACCGAGGCCCTGGGCGCGATCCTCTACACCGAATACGTCTATCCGTTCGAGATTGCGGCGGTGATCCTGCTGGTGGCGATCATCGCGGCGATCTCGCTGACCATGCGCAAGCGTCCGGACAACAAGTCGATCGATCCAGGCCAGCAGATGGCGGTCTCCCGCGAGGGTCGGGTCCGCATGGTCTCCATGGCCTCCGAGAAGAAGAAGTCCCCGCGTCGTGCTGCCCAGAGCAGCGATGCGGATGGACAGCAGGACGACTCGTCGAAATAGGCAATCCGAGTAACAAGGCATTCCGGCCAGAGGTCGGGACCCGGACACCGGGGGCGGATGCCGCCCCCGAAAGAACTCAGGGCTAGAACATGATTACGCTAGAGCACTACCTGGTGCTGGCCGCGCTGTTGTTTTCGATCAGTGTGGCCGGGATCTTCCTGAACCGGAAAAACGTGATCGTTCTGTTGATGTGCATCGAGCTGATGCTGCTCGCGGTGAACATCAATTTCATTGCCTTCTCGTTCTTCCTGCAGGACCTCGCGGGCCAGGTGTTCGTGTTCTTCATCCTGACCGTCGCCGCGGCCGAGGCGGCCATCGGCCTCGCCATCCTGGTGTTGCTGTTCCGGAATCGCGGAACCATCAACGTCCAGGACCTGGACGCAATGAAGGGATAACGGGCCATGGATACGATCTATCTACTTATCGTCCTGGCGCCGCTGTTCGGCGCGATCATCGCCGGCCTGTTCGGGCGTCAGATCGGCCGCACCGGGGCGCACAGCGTCACCATCCTCGGGGTGTCGATCTCGTTCATCCTGTCGGTGGTGGTCTTCTGGGCCCACGTGTTCGGTGACGCCGGGGTCTACAACGAAACCGTCTACACCTGGATGGTCTCCGACGGCATCCAGTTCGAGGTCGGGTTCCTGGTCGACAACCTGACCGCGATGATGATGCTGGTCGTCACCTTCGTCTCGCTGATGGTGCACATCTACACCATCGGCTACATGAAGGACGATCCGGGCTACCAGCGCTTCTTCGCCTACATCTCGCTGTTCACCTTCTCGATGCTGATGCTGGTGATGGCGAACAACTTCATGCAGCTGTTCTTTGGCTGGGAGGCCGTGGGCCTGGTCTCCTACCTGCTGATCGGCTTCTGGTACAAGCGGCCGACCGCGATCTACGCGAACATGAAGGCGTTCATCGTCAACCGGGTGGGGGACTTCGGGTTCCTGATCGGGATCGCCGCGCTGGTGTTCTACACCGGCAGCCTGAACTACGCCGATGTGTTCGCCGAAGGTCAGTCGATGAGCGAGGCGACCATCACCATCTGGCCGGGCTGGACCTTCGGCCTGCTGGATCTGGCGCTGATCTTCCTGTTCATCGGTGCGATGGGTAAATCCGCCCAGGTGCCGCTGCATGTCTGGCTGCCGGACTCGATGGAAGGCCCGACCCCGATCTCCGCGCTGATCCACGCGGCGACCATGGTGACCGCGGGTATTTTCATGGTGGCGCGCATGTCGCCGCTGTACGAGTTCTCCGTCCCGGCGCTGTCGTTCATCCTGATCATCGGGGCGATCACCGCGTTCTTCATGGGCCTGATCGGGCTCGTCCAGAACGACATCAAGCGGGTGGTGGCGTATTCGACGCTGTCGCAGCTGGGCTACATGACCGTGGCGCTGGGCGCCTCCGCCTACGCCGCCGGCCTGTTCCACCTGATGACGCATGCCTTCTTCAAGGCGCTGCTGTTCCTGGCCGCGGGCTCGGTGATCATCGCGATGCACCACCTGCAGGACATGCGCGCGATGGGTGGGCTGCGCCGGCACATGCCGATCACCTACGTGACCGCGCTGATCGGCTCGCTGGCGCTGATCGGGTTCCCGTTCTTCTCCGGGTTCTTCTCCAAGGACGCGATCATCGAGGCGGTCGGCTACTCGCAGATCCCGGGGGCGACGTTTGCCTACTGGCTGGTGCTGGCCGGGGTGTTCGTGACCGCGTTGTACACCTTCCGCATGTTCTTCATGGTGTTCCATGGCGAGGAGCGCTATGACCAGGCGCACAAGTACATGCCCGACCATGGCGATGACCACGACGACGAACACGGCGATGATCATCACCATGGCCCGCTGCAGCCGAAGGAATCGCCGTGGGTAGTCACTCTGCCGCTGGTCCTGCTGGCGATCCCGTCGGTGGTGGCCGGCTACTTCATCGGCCCGATGCTGTTCGGCGACTTCTTTGCCGACAGCCTGTTCGTGCTGCCGGAGCAGGACGTGCTGGCGACCAAGGGCGAGACCTACACCGGCGTGATCGGCTTTGTGCTGCATGGGCTGATGCTGCCCGCGTTCTGGCTCGCGATGGCGGGTCTGGGCACGGCCTGGTACCTGTACATGAAGCGGCCCGAGCTGCCGAGCGTGATCGCCGAACGGCTGAAGCTGGGCGTGCGCATCCTCGAGGACAAGTACGGCTTCGACCGCTTCAATGACTGGTTCTTCGCCGGCGGCAGCGTCCGCCTGGGGCGTGCGCTGTGGCGCTACGGTGATGCTCTGATCATCGACGGGCTGCTGGTCAATGGTACCGCGCGCTCGGTCGGCTGGATTTCGGCGCGCATCCGCCACATGCAGTCCGGCTTCCTCTACCACTACGCGTTCGTGATGATCATCGGCCTGCTGGTCCTGATGTTCGCCTTCGTGATCTGAGCGGCTTCGACACCCATGCGCTCGAAGCCCATCGCTGTTTCAAGGAACGACCATGTTTGCTGACTGGCCTATCTTGAGTCTGTTGATCTGGCTGCCGATTCTCGGCGGCTTCCTGGTGCTTGCCGCCGGGCGCGACGCGCCCCATGTGGCGCGGCGGCTCGGGCTCGCGGTGGCCGTGGCGACCTTTGTGGCCAGTTTGCCGCTGTGGTTCACGTTCGAGCGTGGCACCGCGGACATGCAGTTCCAGGAACTGGCCTCGTGGATCCCGGCGTTCAACGTGAACTACCACCTCGGGGTGGACGGCATCTCCATGCCGTTGATTCTGCTGACCACACTGATCACCGTGATCGTGATCGTTGCGGCCTGGGAGTCGGTGAAGGACCGGATCGCCTACTACATGTCGGCCATGCTGGTGATGGAAGGCCTGATGATCGGCATGTTCGCGGCGATGGATGCGGTGTTGTTCTACGTGTTCTTCGAGGCGATGCTGATCCCGATGTTCCTGGTGATCGGGATCTGGGGCGGGCCGCGGCGCGTCTATGCGACCATCAAGTTCTTCCTCTATACCTTCCTGGGCTCGGTGTTCATGCTGGTTGCGCTGATCTGGATGTACATCCAGTCCGGCAGCTTCCTGATCCAGGACTTCCATGCCCTGCAGATCGGCATGACCGCGCAGATACTGATCTTCCTCGCGTTCTTTATGGCGTTCGCGGTGAAGATCCCGATGTTCCCGGTGCATACCTGGCTGCCGGATGCGCATGTGGAAGCGCCCACCGGCGGCTCGGTGATCCTGGCGGCGATCATGCTGAAGATTGGGGGCTACGGCTTCCTGCGCTTCTCGTTGCCGATCACGCCGGATGCCTCGGCGGTGCTGGATACGCTGATGATCGTGCTGTCGCTGATCGCGATCGTCTACATCGGCCTGGTGGCGCTGATTCAGAGCGACATGAAGAAGCTGATCGCCTATTCGTCGATCGCGCACATGGGCTTTGTGACCCTGGGCTTCTTCCTCGCCTTCTACATCTACCGCAACACCGGTGACTGGGAAGGGGCCTCGCTGGGTATTGCCGGCGGCATGGTGCAGATGATCTCGCACGGCTTTATCTCCGCGGCGATGTTCCTCGCGGTGGGCGTTCTGTACGACCGTCTGCACAGCCGACAGATCTCGGACTACGGCGGTGTGGTGAACACCATGCCCTGGTTCGCCGCGTTCTTCGTGCTGTTCGCGATGGCCAATACCGGCCTGCCGGGTACGTCCGGGTTCGTGGGCGAGTTCATGGTCATCCTGGCCGCGTTCAAGGCGGACTTCTGGATCGCCTTCCTCGCTGCGACCACGCTGATCCTGGCCGCCGGCTATACCCTGTGGCTGGTCAAGCGCGTGATCTTTGGCGCGGTGGCCAACGACAACGTGGCCGGTCTCTCCGACATGAACCGCCGCGAGTTCTTCCTGATGGGCGTGCTGGCCTTCTTCACCCTGCTGCTGGGTGTGTGGCCGGCGCCGCTGCTGGATGTGATGAACGCGACCATTGACCACCTCGTGGCGCATATCGCGCACTCGAAGCTCTGAACGGACGCCTGACATGACTTTCGAGATCCCCAACTTCCTCCCCGCCGTGCCCGAGATGTTCGTGCTCGGGATGGCGTGCCTGATCCTGGTGATCGACGCGTTCCTGCCGGATTCGCGGCGCGACATCACCTACGGCCTGGTGCAGGCGACCCTGGTCGCGGCTGCCGGCCTGACCCTGTGGATGATGGGTCCGGAGACGGTGCTGACCTTCTCGGATACCTTCGTGAAGGACCCGATGGCGGACGTCCTGAAAGTCGCGGTCTACGTGACCAGCTTCCTGGTGTTCCTGTATGCGCGTCCGTACCTGATGGAGCGCGGGATCCACAAGGGTGAGTTCTACATCCTGGGCCTGTTCGCGGTGCTCGGGATGATGATCATGATCTCCGGGCACAACCTGCTGACGCTGTACCTGGGGCTGGAGCTGCTGTCGCTGTCGTCCTATGCACTGGTCGCGTTCTGGCGCGACAACACCCGCGCGACCGAGGCGGCGATGAAGTACTTCGTGCTGGGCGCGCTGGCCTCCGGTCTGCTGCTTTACGGCATGTCGATGATCTACGGCATGACCGGCTCGCTGGATATCGCGGTCATTGCCGCTGAGCTGACGGCAGCGGACGAGAGCCTGAACATCCCGCTGGTCTTCGGTCTGGTGTTCCTGGTGGTCGCGATCGCGTTCAAGCTGGGGGCGGTGCCGTTCCACATGTGGGTGCCGGATGTCTACGACGGTGCCCCGACCGCGGTGACGCTGTTCATCGCCACGGCGCCGAAGATCGCCGCGTTCGCCTTCCTGATGCGCCTGCTGGTGGAGGGCATGGGCCCGATGCATGCCGACTGGCAGGGCATGTTCGTGATCCTGGCCGTGCTGTCGCTGGCGGTGGGCAACGTGATCGCGATCGCGCAGACCAGCATCAAGCGCATGCTGGCCTACTCGACCATCGCCCATGTCGGCTTCGTGTTCATGGGCATCCTGGCCGGGACTGACAGCGGCTACGCCTCGGCGATGTTCTATGTGATCGTCTATGCGATCACCGCGGCCGGTGGCTTCGGCATGATCGTGTTCCTGTCGCGCAAGGGCTATGAGGCGGACCAGATCGATGACTTCAAGGGCCTGGCCAAGCGCAACCCGTGGTTCGCGTTCATCATGCTGCTGCTGCTGTTTTCGATGGCCGGGGTGCCGCCGACAGTCGGCTTCTACGCCAAGCTGGCGGTGATCCAGGCCGCGGTGGGCGCGGATCTGGTCTGGCTGGCGATTGTCGCCGTGATCTTCTCGATCATTGGGGCCTTCTACTACCTGCGCGTGGTCAAGATGATGTTCTTCGACGACCCCCGCGAAGACGCGCAAGAGCCGGTGCAGCCCTCGGGGGCGCTGGCCACCGCGCTCAGCATTAACGGATTGGCGGTACTGCTTCTTGGAATTTTTCCGGGGCTGCTGTTGTCTGTCACCCACTACGCAATCATGGGCTAAGTCGTGACACAGTGGATTCCATTTGAAGTTCTGGTCTGGGGTTTTGTCGTCGTTGCCTTTATTTCGGCAAACCTGCCCTGGCTGACCGAACGCATCGGCCTGATGGTCCTGCCGGCCAGTGGTGTGAAGGGCCCCTGGACCCGTATCTTCGAATGGGTCGGGCTTTATCTGCTGGTGGGACTGATCGGCAAGGGCCTGGAGTTTCAGGCGACTGGGGGCATCCACACGCAGGGTTGGGAGTTCTACGTGATCACCCTGTCGTTGTTCGCGGTGTTCGCGCTGCCCGGATACATCTGGCGCTACGATCTCCGGCAGCATCTGCGGACTCGCGCGCACCGTTCGCGGTAAAAGGTACGGCCGGGTGCGAGGGGGCTTGGAATCAGGAAAAATCTCGCTCTTTTCCTTGCAGCCCCCAACCCGCTTTGTTATAGTTTCGCGTCTCGGATGCGGGGTGGAGCAGTCTGGCAGCTCGTCGGGCTCATAACCCGAAGGTCGCAGGTTCAAATCCTGCCCCCGCTACCATTTTTCAGAGAGGCCCCATATGGGGCCTTTTTGTTAGGCAGGTCCGTTGTGGCGGTCTTGCCGGGCTGCGCTCCCGCGCGCCAAGCAGTCAGTCTGACTGGCTGCGCTCATCGCTGAGGTGTTCGAGGGGCGTTTATCGCCCTTTTTTTGTTTCCGGGCCCTGGAAAGGGCCGGTTCGTGAATCGTTCCGAGTGGAGTCAGGTGGCGGAAAAGCCCGAACAATTGAAGGCGCTGCTGGCCCCGGTGGTCGAGGGGCAGGGGTTTGTGTTCTGGGGGTTGGAGTACCACCCCGGTTCCAAGCCCGTGATGCTGCGCATCTACATCGACAGCCCCGAGGGGGTCACGGTGGATGACTGCGCGCTGGTGAGCGACCAGGCCGGTGCCGTGCTCGAGGTGGAACAGGCGCTGCGCGGCAACTACACCCTGGAGGTCTCCAGTCCGGGTATCGAGCGGCCGCTGTTCACGCCCGACCAGTACCGGGGATATATCGGACACCCGGTGAAGGTGCGGTTGAGTTGGCCGGAGCACGGGCGGCGGAATTACCGCGGCACGCTGATCGGCGTGGACGAGGAAATGATCGAAGTCGAGGTCGACGGCACGGGCTACGAACTGCCGTTGAACGCTATCCACAATGCGCGGGTCCTGGAACAGCTGTAGACCGGCGCGCGGTTTTTGTTGAATCGGCGGGTAACCGCCGAGGTGCGGAGAGACAAGAGATGAACAAGGAGATCCTGCTGGTCGCGGATGCCGTGGCGAACGAGAAGGGTGTCGACAAAGACATTATTTTCGATGCCCTGGAATCGGCATTGGCCATGGCGACCCGCAAGTATCACGGTGGCAAAATGGACGTGCGCGTGAGCATCGACCGTGAGGAAGGTGACTACGACGCGTTCCGTCGCTGGACCGTGGTCGATGACGAGGACCCCGAGTTCGAATCACCGGAATACCAGATCCTCCTTTCGTATGCGCAGCAGAAGAACCCCGATGCGCAGGTCGGTGACGTGATCGAGGAGCCGGTGGAGGCCGTGGATTTCGGCCGTATCGCCGCGCAGACCGCGAAGCAGGTGATCGTGCAAAAGGTGCGCGAGGCCGAGCGCGCCAAGGTGGTCGAGGAGTACCAGGACCGCGTGGGTACGCTGGTAATGGGTATCGTCAAGCGCACCGACCGCAACGGCACTTACGTCGATCTCGGCAACAACGCCGAGGCCCTGATCCCGCGCGAACACATGATTCCGCGCGAGACCGTGCGCACCAATGACCGCCTGCGCGGCTATCTCAAGGAGATCCGTCCCGACGCGCGCGGGCCGCAGTTGATCCTGAGCCGGAGCGCGCCGGAGTTCCTGATCGAGCTGTTCAAGCTTGAGGTGCCGGAGGTTGGGCAGGAGATCATCGACATCATGGGCGCGGCGCGTGACCCGGGCCAGCGTGCGAAGATCGCCGTGCGCTCCAACGACCCGCGTCTGGATCCGGTCGGCGCCTGCGTCGGCATGCGCGGTTCGCGTGTGCAGTCGGTGTCCAACGAGTTGGCCGGCGAGCGCATCGACATCATCGTCTGGGACGAGAATCCGGCTCAGTTCGTGATCAACGCGATGTCCCCGGCCGAGGTCCTGTCGATCGTGGTGGACGAGGACAAGCAGTCGATGGACATCGCGGTCGAAGAAGACAAACTCTCCCTGGCCATCGGCCGTGGCGGACAGAATATCCGCCTGGCCTCCCAGCTGACTGGCTGGGAGCTGAACGTAATGACCGAGGAGCAGGCGGCCGAGAAGAGCGAGGCCGAGGCCCAGCAGCTAGTGACCTTCTTTATGGAGGCGCTGGATGTGGATGAGGAAGTGGCCGGCATCCTGGTGCAGGAGGGCTTCAGCACGCTGGACGAGGTGGCGTATGTCGACGAGGCCGAACTGCTGGCGATCGAGGAGTTCGACGAGGACATCGTGGGCGAGCTGCGCAGCCGCGCCAGCGACGCCCTGCTGACCCGAGCGATCGCGGGCGGCGAGAACTACCAGCCCGCGGAGGACCTGCTGAACATGGACGGCATGACCCAGGGCGTGGCCAACAAGCTGGCCTCGCATGGTGTCTGCACCATGGAGGACCTCGCGGAGCAGGCAGCCGACGACGTGGTCGAAATGACCGGATTGAGCACGGAAGAGGCGTCCGAGCTGATTATGACGGCGCGCGCCCCGTGGTTTGAAACCGGGGAATAACCCCGGACGAAGAATCGCGAAGCCCGTGTGACAGGCCGTCGGCTGGCCTGAAAAGAATATGGAATGGAGGTAAGGCGCCATGGCGCAAATGACAGTGCAGCAATTCGCGGAATCGGTTGGGAAGCCGGTAGACCGCCTCATGGAGCAGCTCAAGGAGGCGGGCGTCGAGGTGGATGGCCCGGAAGCGGCCATCACCGATGCCGAGAAGCGCAAGCTGCTCGATCACCTCCGGCAGTCGCACGGGGAGAGTGAGGGTGGCCGCGTGACGCTCAAACGGCGCGCCCAGGCCCAGACCCTGAAGGTGAGCTCCGGGCCCGGACGCTCCAAGACGGTCAATGTTGAGGTGCGAAAGAAGCGCACGATCAAGCGCAAGCCAGCCGAGGAGCCCGTCGAGGCCCCGACCGAAGCCCCGGTCGAGGTCGAAGCTGTGCCGACCCCGGAGCCGACCGCCGAACCGACCCCGACTCCGAAGGAAGTCCCGGCTGAGCCGGTGGCCGAGGAGCCCAAGCCGGAGGAAGTCGAGGTCGAGGAGCCCGCCGCCCCTGAAGTCGAGGCTGCTGCGGAAGAACCGGTTGAGGCTGAGGCCAGCGAAGAGGCCGAAGCACCGGAACCCGAGGCTGAGCCCGAACCCGAACCCGAACCCGAGCCGACCCCGGCTAAGCCGAAGCGCCCGCTGAGCCGGACCGAACAGCTTGCCTTGCAGGTCGAGGCCGAACGCGATGCCCAGCGCAAGGCGCTGGAGGCGCGCAAGCAGGAAGAGGTCGAGCGTGGCGAACGCCAGAAGCGCCGCCAGAAGGAACTGGAGGCTCAGGAGGCCAAGCGCGAGAAAGAAGAACAGGCACGCCTCGAGCGCGAGGCGGCCCAGCGTCAGGCCACCGCCGAGGCCGAAGCCGGCAAGACCGCGGCCGGCGCCGGCAAGGGTCGCAAGACGCGCAAGGACGACCGCAAAGAGCTGCATGTCGCTGGGGATCGTCGTGGTCGGCGCAAGAAGGGCGAGGGCCGCAAGGCGCAGTCCGCCGCCGCGCAGGCCGTTGCGAGCAAGCATGGTTTTGCCAAGCCGACCGCGCCGGTTGTCCGCGAGGTCGAGGTGCCGGAGACGATCACGGTCTCCGAACTGGCCCAGGCGATGGCGATCAAGGCGCCACAGCTGATCAAGGCCCTGATGGGTATGGGCGTGATGGCGACCATCAACCAGTCCATTGACCAGGACACTGCGATGCTGGTGGTCGAGGAGATGGGCCACACGCCGGTCGCGGCGAAGGAGACCTCGGTCGAGGACGAGATCGACACCGGTCTGGAGCAGACGGCGGAGGCCAAGGCGCGCCCGCCGGTCGTCACCGTGATGGGTCACGTCGACCACGGCAAGACGTCTTTGCTGGACTACATCCGGAAGGAGAAGGTCGCCTCGGGCGAGGCTGGGGGTATTACCCAGCACATCGGTGCCTACCACGTGGACAATGGCCACGACGGCGTGACCTTCCTGGATACCCCGGGGCATGCCGCGTTTACCGCGATGCGTGCCCGTGGCGCGCAATCCACCGACATCGTGATCCTGGTAGTGGCAGCGGATGACGGCGTAATGCCGCAGACGCTCGAGGCGATCCAGCACGCGAAGGCGGCGGGCGTCCCGATCGTGGTCGCGGTCAACAAGATCGACAAGCCGGAGGCCGAACCCGAGCGCGTGATGAACGATCTCGCCCAGCACGAAGTGATCCCCGAGGCCTGGGGTGGCGATACGCAGTTCATCAACGTCTCGGCGCATACCGGCGAGGGCATCGACCAGCTGCTGGAGGCCCTGGGCCTGCAGGCCGAGGTGATGGAGCTGAAGGCCCCGGCCGAGGGCCCTGCGCGGGGCGTGGTGATCGAGTCGCGCCTGGACAAGGGGCGTGGCCCGGTGGCGACCATCCTGGTCCAGTCCGGCAAGCTGAAGCATGGCGATATCCTGCTCTCGGGCAAGGAATACGGTCGCGTGCGGGCAATGTTCGACGACACCGGAAAGTCGGTGAAGGAGATCGGTCCGTCCATGCCGGTCGAGGTCCTGGGTCTGTCCGGTGTGCCGGAGGCCGGGGACGAGGTTCTGGTGGTTGCGGACGACAAGACCGCCCGCGAGGTCGCCGAGCACCGCGACGCCAAACAGCGCGAGCGCAAGCTGGCCGCGCAGCAGGCAGCCAAGCTGGAGAACATCTTCAACCAGATGCAGGAAGGCGAGATCGCGACCGTGAACATCCTGATCAAGGCGGATGTTCAGGGCTCGGCCGAGGCCCTGCGAGAGTCGCTGATCAAGCTGTCCACCGACGAGGTGCGCGTGAAGGTGGTCTCCGCCGGTGTCGGCGGGATCTCCGAGTCCGACCTCAACCTGGCGATGGCCTCCGAAGCGATCGTGATCGCGTTCAACGTGCGTGCCGATGCGGGCGCCAAGCGCCTGGCCGCCGAGAACGAGATCGACGTGCGTTATTACTCGGTGATCTACGAGGCGATCGACGACGTGAAGCAGGCGCTGTCGGGTCTGCTGTCGGCCGAGATCCGCGAAGAGGTCGTGGGCCTCGCCGAGGTGCGCGATGTGTTCAAGGCCTCCGGCTTTGGCCAGGTCGCCGGCTGTCTCGTGGTCGAGGGTGCGGTCAAGCGGGGCAACCCGATCCGCGTGCTGCGCGACAACGTGGTGATCTACGAAGGCGAACTCGAGAGCCTGCGTCGCTTCAAGGATGACGTGAACGAGGTCAAGGCCGGTACCGAGTGCGGTATCGCGGTGAAGAACTACAACGACGTGAAGGCCGGTGACCAGATCGAGGTCTTCCAGCGCGTCGAGGTGGCTCGGAGCCTCTGATGCCCGGGAATCGCGACTTCCATCGTTCCGATCGGGTCGGTGACCAGATCCAGCGCGAGCTGGCGGAACTGATCCGTCTGGAGGTCAAGGACCCGCGCGTGGGGATGATTACGCTGGCGGATGTCGAGGTCTCGCGGGATCTCGCCCATGCCAAGGTGTTCTTTACCCAGCTGGGTGGCGAGGAGAAAGGCCGCGAGGCACAGCAGGGACTGAATCACGCGGCAGGATTCCTGCGCCGTGCGCTCGGTCAGCGGATGCGGCTGCGTAGCGTGCCCCAGTTGCGGTTTGTCTACGACGACACGCCGGAGCGCGGGGCTCGTATGTCCTCTCTGATCGATCAGGCCCTGGCCGAGGATCGCGCGCATCATGCCGATTCGGATGGGGGCGACAGCGGTGACAATGGTGGGTCCGAGGACCCGAAGGACCCGGGCCGCGAGGCCTGATCCCGGCCGGTTTCCTTGATGGCGCGCGCACGTCGCGAGGTCGACGGTATTCTGCTGCTGGACAAGCCCCGCGGGCCGAGTTCTACCCAGATCCTGGGGCGCGTGAAGTACCTGTTGCAGGCCAAGAAGGCCGGTCATACCGGGGCGTTGGACCCGCGTGCGACCGGCCTTTTGCCGTTGTGTTTCGGTCAGGCGACCAAGGTCTCGGGCTGGCTGCTGGACGCCGACAAGCACTACATCGCGGAGGCGCAGCTGGGGGTCGAGACCGATAGTGCGGATCTCGATGGCGCGGTCATCCGCGAGGCGCCGGTGCCGGCCATCGAGCCGGAGCAGCTGCGGGCGCTGGAGCAGCGGTTCAGCGGGGCGCAGGAGCAGGTGCCGCCGATGGTCTCGGCCCTCAAGCACGATGGCAAGCGGCTCTATGAGCTGGCGCGCCGGGGCGTGGAGGTCGAGCGCCCGCCGCGGCCCGTGAAGATCCATGCCCTGTCGATCGAAGCCATCGCGCCCGAGCGGCTGCGCATCGATGTGCGCTGCAGCAAGGGCACCTATGTACGCTCCCTGGTGGCCGACATCGGGCATGCGCTGGGTTGCGGGGCGGCGGTCGACAGCCTGCGGCGCATCGGGCACGGCCCATTCGAGGCCGCCGCGATGGTAACGATGGAGCAGGTGGAGGCCGCATTCGAAGCGGGTGGTGCGGCCGCGATCGAGGCCATGCTGCAGGCCCCGGAAACGGCGCTAGGGCACTGGCCCTCGGTTTCCCTCAATGCACAGGCCAGCGCGGCCATGCGCCATGGCCACGCAGCGGGTGCCGAGGCGATCGAGTCCCAGACCCCGGGTGCAGAAGGCGCGCCGGCCGAGGCCGAAACTGGCTGGCCGCTGGTGCGGGTGTATGACGCCGAGGGCGGCTTTCTGGCGGTGGGGTCGCGCGAACCGGACGGCCGGGTGCGGCCCCGCCGCCTGTTTGTCGCGGCGTCCTGACGACGCCGCGGTTCTTTCTATTCAAGGCCGGTACGTCGTGCTAACATTGCGCGCCTATCGCCAGCGCCACTGGTCGATTAACGGTCAAGTAATCTCAGGAGTCAGGTTTTCATGTCGCTCACTACCGAAGAAAAATCGGCCATCGTCGAGAAGCACAAGCGCGATGCCAACGACACCGGTTCGCCGGAAGTCCAGGTCGCGCTGCTCACGGCCCGCATCCAGCATCTGATGGGGCATTTTGAAAAGCACAAGCAGGACCACCACTCGCGTCGCGGGCTGCTGAAGATGGTCAGCCAGCGGCGCAAGCTGCTGACCTATCTCAAGCGCAATGACCAGGACCGCTATCAGGCCCTGGTTCAGGAGCTTGGCCTGCGCCGCTAAGGCAGGCACAACGGGCCCGCGCCACTGGTGCGGGCCCGTTCAGTTTCAGGGGCGGCCGCGCAGGGGCGCTGGTCGGCCCATCGCAAGCAAGACCGATGCACGCATTACGGGAAACGGGATATAACGTGGCACACAAGAAGTCGTTCCAGTACGGAAACCATACCGTCACCTTCGAGACCGGTGACATCGCCCGCCAGGCCAGTGGCGCCGTCCTCGTCAACATGGCCGAGACCGTGGTCCTGGTGACCGCCGTCGCGCGCAAGGAGGCCGATCCCGGCCGCGACTTCTTCCCCCTGACCGTGAATTACCAGGAACGGACCTACGCGGCCGGCAAGATCCCGGGCGGCTTCTTCAAGCGCGAAGGGCGTCCGAACGAGAAGGAAACGCTGACCTCGCGCCTGATCGATCGTCCGATCCGTCCGCTGTTCCCCGAGGGCTTCAAGAACGAGACCCAGATCGTGGCCACGGTTATGTCGATCAACCCCGAAGTCGATCCCGATATCCCCGCCCTGCTGGGCGCCTCCGCTGCGCTGGCGCTGTCCGGTGTCCCGTTCGCGGGACCGATCGGGGCCGCGCGCGTCGGCTATCGTGCCGGTGAGTACCTGCTGAACCCGACCTACAGCGCCCTGGAAGACTCCGATCTCGACCTGGTCGTGGCGGGCACGGAGCATGCCGTGTTGATGGTCGAATCGGAGGCCAGCGAGCTCTCCGAGGAGGCGATGCTGGGCGCGGTGATGTTCGGCCACGAGCAGATGCAGGCCGCGATCCAGGCGATCAAGGAACTGGCGGCCGAGGCCGGGAAGCCGGCCTGGGACTGGCAGGCACCGCCGTCCGAGGCGTCGCTGGAAGACCGCGTCAAGGAGGCCGTGGGCAACGACCTCGTCGAGGCCTATCAGATCGCCGAGAAGCAGGCGCGTACCCAGCGCATTAGCGAGCTGCGCAGCCAGGCCGTCGACGCGATCGCCAGCGAAGACGAGTCCGGGCCGAGCGCGGAAGACGTGAAGACGGCATTCCACGATCTCGAGTACCGCCTGGTGCGCGACCGCATTCTGGATGGCAATCCGCGTATAGACGGACGCGACAACAAGACCGTACGCCCGATCGGCGTCCAGACCAGTGTGCTTCCGCGTACGCACGGCTCGGCGGTGTTTACCCGCGGCGAGACTCAGGCGCTGGTCGTGGCCACGCTGGGCACGGATCGCGACGCCCAGGTGATCGATGCGATCGAGGGCGAGCGCCGTGACCGCTTCATGCTGCACTACAACTTCCCGCCCTATTGCACCGGCGAGACCGGTTTCGTTGGCTCGCCCAAGCGCCGCGAGATCGGGCATGGGCGCCTGGCCAAGCGTGGGGTGGCGGCCGTAATGCCGAAGGTCGAAGAGTTCCCCTATGTGGTGCGCGTGGTCTCCGAGATCACCGAGTCCAATGGGTCCAGCTCCATGGCGTCCGTTTGTGGTACCTCGCTGGCACTGATGGATGCGGGCGTGCCGCTGAAGGCCCCGGTCGCGGGGATCGCGATGGGCCTGATCAAGGAAGGTGAGCGCTTCGCCGTGCTGTCGGACATCCTGGGCGACGAGGATCACCTCGGCGACATGGACTTCAAGGTGGCCGGTACCACCAATGGTGTGACCGCGCTGCAGATGGACATCAAGATCGACGGGATTACCCGCGAGATCATGGAGCAGGCGCTGGCGCAGGCGCGCGAGGGCCGGATGCACATCCTTGGCTGCATGAACGAGGTGCTGCCGAGCCACCGCGAGGAGATGTCGTCCCACGCGCCGCGCTTCATCACCATGAAGATCAACCCGGACAAGATCCGCGACGTGATCGGCAAGGGCGGGGCGACGATTCGTGCCCTGACCGAGGAGACCGGTGCGACGATCGACATCCAGGACGATGGCACGGTCAAGGTCGCCTCCACTGACCAGGCCGCCGGCCTCGAGGCCAAGCGCCGTATCGAGGAGCTGACCGCCGACATCGAGGTCGGCCGTCAGTACACCGGCAAGGTCGCGAAGATCATGGACTTCGGGGCGTTTGTCTCCATCCTGCCGGGCCGTGATGGCCTGGTGCACATCTCGCAGATCTCCGACGAGCGGGTGGAAAACGTGGCGGACTTCCTGTCCGAGGGCGACTCGGTCACTGTGAAGGTGCTGGAAGTAGACAAGCAGGGGCGCATCCGCCTGAGCATGAAAGCGGTCGAGTCCGAGGCCTGATCTGGGCTCCGTCACGCAACGGGCACCCTTGGGTGCCCGGCCATCGGTATTCGGGACGTAACGGCATGGATCTGGTCAGTATCCGCAAGAGCTACAAGCGCTACGCCCGCCACTACGACGCCACCTTCGGGCGGGTGTTCGCAACCGGTCGCGAACGCGCCCAGGAGACCCTGGCGCCGCTGTCCGGCAAGCGCATACTCGAGGTGGGTGTGGGCACCGGACTCTCGCTGCCGGACTATCCGGACGACTGCGAGATCGTCGGGATCGACGTCTCGCGCGAGATGCTGGATGTCGCACGGGGCCGCCTGAATGGTGGGCTCCCCGCGGTCTCCGGCCTGTGCGAGATGGACGCCGAGCAGCTTGCGTTCGCCGACAGCAGCTTTGATGCGGTGGTCGCGATGTATGTCGCCACCGTGGTGCCCAACCCGGATCGGCTGTTTGCCGAGATGTGGCGCGTTTGCCGTCCGGGCGGGCAGATCCTGGTGATCAACCACTTCGCGTCTAGGCAGTGGCTGCTGCGCGGGTTCGAGCGCTGTCTGCGCCCGTTGTCGCGCGCGGTCGGCTTCCGACCGGACATGGAGTTCGAGGACTTCGTGAGCGTGACCGGTCAGGAACCGGCGATGGTGGCCCCCGCCAGCCTGTTCGGATATTGGAAGCAGGTGGAGTTCCGCAAGCCCGCGCACGCCTGATGCTGGCGGCGGGCTCGGCCTGCGTGCATGCGGGCGCGAGTTTGCCTACACTACGCGCCGCACGCTGTTCCTGCCTGGAGCCCGCCGTCTGGCGGGTTCTCGCGTTTGCGACGCAGGATAGCCCCCGTTTATTCAACCTTACTCAGGAGAGCCAACATGGCCGCAGAACGTACCCTGTCCATTATCAAGCCGGATGCCGTTTCCAAGAATGTGATCGGCGAAATCTACAGCCGTTTCGAAAAAGCCGGCCTGCAAGTCGTAGCCGCGCGCATGATCCAGCTGAGCCGCGAGCAGGCCGAGGGCTTCTACGATGTGCACAAGGAGCGCCCGTTCTTCAACGATCTGGTGGAGTTCATGATCTCCGGTCCGGTGATGGTGCAGGTCCTCGAGGGCGAGGGCGCGATCGCCAAAAACCGTGAAATCATGGGTGCGACCAACCCGAAGGACGCGGCCCCGGGCACGATCCGTGCGGACTTCGCGACCTCGATCGACGAGAACGCCGTCCACGGCTCGGACGCCGCGGAAACCGCCGCGCGCGAGATCGAGTTCTTCTTCGGCAACGACGGCGTCTGTCCGCGCACCCGCTAAGCGCCGGTCGGGAAAGGGCGCGGTCCCCGTCGCGGCGGCGCCTTTTCTCCCTGCTACGGGGGCCCTCGCGGGTCCCGCCGGGCCCCGTAGGCAGGCATCCCCCTTGCGCAGTACACTAGGGGGTGTTTTTAACTGGTCGCGAGCATGGCAGCGGAAACCTCTACACCTCTGAATCTGCTGGGTTACAGCCGCAGTCAGCTCACCGAGCTGCTGGCGCAGTGGGGTGAGCCGCGTTTTCGTGCCACTCAGCTCGTCAAGTGGATGCATCAGCGCGGGGTCACCGACTTTGACGCGATGACGGATGTTTCGCGCAATCTGCGCGAGCGCTTGGCGCGCGAAACCGAGATCGCCCTGCCCGAGATCGCGCTGGAGAAGGCCTCCGGTGACGGCACCGTGAAATGGGTGCTGCGTCTGGCGGATGGCAACGCGATCGAGACCGTCTTCATTCCCGAATCCGGACGCGGCACCCTGTGCATCTCTTCGCAGGTCGGCTGCGCGCTGGACTGTACCTTCTGTTCGACCGCTCAGCAGGGCTTCAACCGCAACCTGACGGCCGCCGAGATCATCGGCCAGGTCTGGCTGGCGATGCAGCGCCTGCCGGCACCGGAGGGCCGCCAACGCGCGGTGAGCAATGTGGTGTTGATGGGCATGGGCGAGCCACTGGCCAACTACGATGCCGTTGTGGCGGCCTGTCAGTTGATGACCGACGACAACGCCTATGGCCTCAGCCGTCGGCGGGTGACGCTGTCGACCTCCGGGCTGGTGCCGGCGCTGGACCGCCTCAGCGAGGACACCGATGTCGCCCTGGCGGTCAGCCTGCATGCCCCGAACGACGAGCTGCGCGACCGCCTGGTCCCGATCAATCGCAAGTACCCGATCGCGCGCCTGATGGAGAGCTGCCGGCGCTATGTCGAGGCGACGGGCGCGCACAGTGGCGTGACCTTCGAATACGTGCTGCTGGCCGGCGTGAATGACCGCCCCGAACATGCCAATCAGCTGGCCGGCGTGCTGCGGGGCATCCCCGGCAAGATCAATCTGATCCCGTTCAATCCGTTTCCCGGTGCGCCTTTCGACCGTCCTGCGGAAGCGGATATCGAGCGTTTCGAGCGTCAGCTGCAGAAGGCGGGTTATGTCACCACGGTGCGACGCACGCGTGGCGATGACATCGATGCTGCCTGCGGACAGCTGGTGGGGCAGGTGGAAGACCGTACCAACCGGGGGATGCGCATGATTCGTCTGCACGCCGAACTGCCTGAGCGCCCGCGGAGGGCCTCTTGATGGGGCTTCGCTGGGGGCGCCCGGCCGTCGTGGTACTGCTGGGGCTGGCCCTCGGAGGATGCGCGGCGATGGCCGAGCGCGAGGTAACCGGAGAACGCGCAGAGGCCGCGGAGGTCAACGCCGAGCTGGGTATCGGTTATCTGCGCGAGGGGGAGGTCGACCAGGCCGAGCGTAATCTGAAGCGGGCGCTGGAGTTCGATCCGAACCATCCGCTCGCCAATCTGGGCATGGCCAATGTCTACGAACGCCGGGGTGCGCATGAGCGCGCGGAAGAGCACTACCGCCGGGCACTGCGCCGAGACGATGGCAACCCCTACGTGCAGACCAGCCTTGGGGCCCTGTTGTGCCGGCGCGAGGCCTTTGACGAGGCGCAGGAGCTGTTTGCCAAGGCGATCGACAATCCCGATTACGACCAGCGCGAGATTGCGTTGATGAACTCCGGGGTGTGCTTCGCCGATGCCGGGCAGACGGAACGCGCCGAGGAGAAGCTGCGCGAGGCGCTGCGGATCAACCCGCAGTACCCGCGTGCCCTCCTGGAAATGGCAAGCCTGACCTACGAAGACGACCGCCCGATGCAGACAAGGGCATTCCTGCAACGCCTGGAAGGGCTGGGTGTGGAAAGTTCCGAGACGCTGTTCCTCTGCTATCGGGCGGAACTGGCGCTCGGGAACCGGCGTGCGGCGAACGACTGCGCGGAACGCCTGCGGCGTCAGTACCCGGACAGCATGGAGCTGGTCCGCCTGGAAGACATGGAGCGCAATGGTGGCTGAGCCGCGTGATGACAAGGAGCCGGGTCTGGGCCGGGTCGAGGAAGTCGACGATTCCGTTTCCGAGATGGAACCGTTACGAACCACGGACGATGACCCCCATGCGGCCCCGGAGTTTCCCGCTGCAAGTGGGCTGACGACTCGGGATCAGCCCCCGCCTCCCGATCCCGAGGGCGGGGAGGGCGAGCCCGGCAATAGCCTGCGCCGCGCGCGCGAGGCCGCCGGTCTGGATACCGCCACGCTGGCACACCGGATCCACCTCGGTCGCGGGACGCTGGAAGACCTGGAGGCGAACCGGTTTGACCACATGGCCCCGGCCTATGTACGGGGCTATCTGCGGGCCTGTGCGCGCGAGTTGGGGGTGAACGCCGATCCCTGGCTGCGCGCCTTCGAGGGCCATGGCCTGACCGAGCCGGAGCTGCGGGCGGTGGCTACGGCCTCGGCCCGGAGCAAGAGGCGGCGGCGTTCCAGTGCGCCGTACTGGCTGACCTTTCTGCTCCTGCTGGCGCTACTGGGTCTGGGGGTTTACGCGTGGTCCGAGCGCGGCGGCGGTACGCCGTCATTCCCGTCTCTGGGATGGCTGGAAGACGATCGCAGTGTCCCGTCCGAGGATGCCGCCGCCCGCGCGCCGGATGATGAATTGAGTGCGCCGCCGTCGTTGATCGAGGAAGCGGAACCCGAGCCCGAGGCGCCGAGGGCTGCGGAGACGGATCCCGAGGTCAGTGAGGCTGGTGCAGAACAGGACCCGGAACCCGCGATGGACACGCTGGCCGAGCCGGTGCCCGCAGAGGACACGGCGACCGACGAGACCTCCACTGAAGAGGCGGCCGAATCCTCGACGTCCGGCCCGGTGTCGGAAATGACGTTACTGACCGGTGGTGCCGCCGTGGCCCAGGACCAGGACGAGGATGCGGCCGCACCGAATGGTGGAGAGGCCGATCGCGACGGCCTGTACCGACTGGTGCTGGAGGTCAGCGAGACTTCCTGGCTTGAGATTCGCAATGCGGACGACGAGGTCGTGTTTACCGGTGTGCTGAGCAGCGGCGACCGTGAGGAACTGGAACTCACGCTTCCCGGGCGTGTGGTACTGGGGAATGCCCGGGGCGTCGAACTGACCCTGGATGGCGAGCCCTTTGACTTCGAGCCCCATGTCCGGGGAGACCGCACCGCACGCTTCGACCTCGAACCCTGATCTTTCGACGCCGGCTACGCGCCCTGGGCAGGCCGGTCCCGAGTCCACAAAGGCAACATGAAAGCGATCAAATCCATTCGCGGGATGCACGACATCCTGCCCGAGTCGATCCACGTCTGGCAGCAACTGGAAGACGGCCTGCGTGGCCTTCTGGATGGCTATGGCTATCAGGAGATCCGGATGCCGGTGGTCGAGGCGACGGAGCTCTTCAAGCGCTCGATCGGTGATGTCACGGACATCGTCGAAAAGGAGATGTATACCTTCGAGGACCGCAATGGCGACAGCCTGAGCCTGCGGCCCGAGGGCACCGCTTCCTGCGTGCGCGCCGGGATCCAGCACGGCCTGCTGCACAACCAGGTTCAGCGCCTTTGGTATTTGGGCCCGATGTTCCGGCACGAGCGCCCGCAAAAGGGTCGCTACCGGCAGTTTCACCAGGTGGGTGTCGAGGTGTTCGGGCTGCAGGGCCCGGATGTGGACGCCGAGATGATTGCCATGACCGCCCGGCTCTGGAAGCTGCTGGGCCTGGAAAATGTGCGCCTCGAGCTGAACACGCTGGGGACGCCGGCAAGCCGCGCCCAGTACCGGGACCAGCTGATCGCCTACTTTGAGCAGCATCGGGATTCGCTGGACGAGGAGGCGCTGCGGCGGCTGCACGACAACCCCATGCGCATCCTCGACAGCAAGCACCCGGAGACGCGCGCCGTGGTGGCGAACGCGCCGAGCCTGATGGATCACCTGGATGCCGAGTCGCGCACGCATTTCGACAGCCTGTGCGCGCACCTGGATGCATTGGGTATCGAGTACGTCCATAACCCGCGGCTGGTGCGCGGTCTGGACTACTATACGCACACCGTGTTCGAGTGGATTACCGACGACCTCGGGGCGCAAGGCACGGTCTGCGCCGGCGGGCGCTATGACGGCCTGGTGGAACAGCTGGGGGGGCGTGGCACCCCGGCCATTGGCATGGCCATGGGGCTGGAGCGCCTGGTCGCGCTGCTGGAGGCCCGGGAAGATGCACCGCAGCCGCCGGGGCCGGATGCCTACCTGGTCGTGGGCGGTGACGAGCTGGTGGGGCCCGCGCTGGAGCTGGCCGAGCGGCTGCGCAGCGAACTGCCCGGGCTGCGGCTGGTCCAGCACTGCGGGGGCGGCAGCTTCAAGTCGCAGATGAAACGGGCGGATCGGCTGGGCGCCCATTTTGCCCTGGTGCTCGGAACTGACGAACACGCCGCGGGCACCGTGACGGTGAAGCCGTTAAGATCGCCCGGAGCCGAACAAACTGCCGTACCGCGCGAGGAACTCGCGCGCCATCTGGAACAGGCCCTGCACGCGTCCGCCGCCTGACGAACGTCAAGGCGCGTACCGCAACCGAAGGATCAAGAGGACGATGAGCTACCTCACCGACGAAGAAAAAGCCGAACGCATCAAACAATGGTGGTCGGATAATGCCATCGCCATCATTGCCGGTCTGGTGCTGGGCATTGGCGGCCTGATCGGCTGGAACTGGTGGAGTGGCCACCAGGACGAGCGCGCGGCCGGCGCCTCCGACATGTATATCGCTATGCAGGGCGCGGCGCAGACCGGCAACAACGCCCGTGCGATGGAGCTGGCCGACCAGCTGATCGAGCAGGGCCGGGGTACGCCGTATCGCTCGCTGGCCTGGATCTTCCGCGCAGACCTGGCGGTCTCCGAGGGCGACCACGAGGCGGCCATAGAGGCCTTGCGCTCGGCGCGTGATGCTGCGCCGGATCGGGGTTACCGCGAACTGCTCACCCTGCGCATGGCGCGGCAGATGATTCTGGCGGAGCAGTATGACGATGCCGAATCGGCCCTTGGCGACGTGCGCCGCGATGCGTTTCGCGGCCTGCGCCTGGAACTGGAAGGCGACCTCGCGCGGGCGCGCGGGGATCGCGACCTGGCCCGCGAGCGCTATCGCGAAGCGCTTGACCATGGCCATACACCCGAATACCTGAGCCTGAAGTACGAAGAGCTCTCGGCCTAAAGGAACTGACCTCCCATGTCCGTGTCTGCCCCGACGAAGACCGCCGTGCGCCTGCTGATTGCCGGTGCGCTCATGCTGTCGCTGAGTGCCTGTGGCCTGTGGCAACGCGATACCACGGAGCCCCCGGCCGATCTGCCCGAATTCGAGGCGGAGGCGCAGCCGGAGCAGCTGTGGTCGCGCTCGGTCGGGAGCGGCGGTGAGCGCTTCCTCTGGCAGGTCTATCCGGGGGTGGTCGACGACATGCTGGTGATGGTCGATGCCGATGGCCGCGTCTCCGGGCTGAATCCGGAAACCGGGAGCCAGCGCTGGCGCGTACGCCTGGACGACGCCCGGGTGTCGGCGGGTGTTGGTGTGGGCGACGAGATCGCGGTGGTCGGCACTCTGGATGGCGAGGCTATCGCGGTGGATCTGCAGGGTGATGGCGAGCGTTGGCGCTCGCGTCTGTCCAGCGAGGTCGTGGCGATTTCGGACGTCGCCTCGGGTGTTGTGATTGCGCGCACCAACGATGGTCGCGTGCATGCCCTGGATGCGGCCTCCGGCGCCACGCAGTGGACCGCGCTGCGGACCACGCCCTCGCTGAGCCTGCGCGGTGCGCATCGGCCCCAGATGACGGCCGGGCGCGTACTTACCGGCTTCGATAACGGGCGTGTGGTAATGCTCGGGCGGGAGCGCGGCAACGTACTGTGGGAGACGACGCTCGGCATCCCGACCGGCCGCTCGGAGGTGGAGCGCATGGTCGATGTCGACGGTTATATGCCGATCTATCAGGGTGCGGCGATCGCATCCGGCTATCAGGGGCGTCTGGCCGCCATCGACCTGAATTCCGGCGAAATCTTCTGGGCCCGCGACTTCTCGTCCTATCAGGGTGGGGATGTGACGAACGAGGCGAACGTCCTCGCGGTCACCGATGCCGAGAGCCACCTGTGGGGGCTGGATCCGCGCAATGGCGCCGATCTCTGGCAGAGCGAGCAGCTGCGCCTGCGCGGCGTCACGGCCCCGGTTGTGGTCGGTGATTACGCCATCGTCGGCGACTACGAAGGCTACCTGCACTGGTTCCACCTCGAGGACGGCCGCATCGTGGCCCGTCTGCGGGCGAGCTCCGGCGCGGTCGTGAGCCGCCCTGTGCTGGTGGACGACATCCTCTACGTGGTGACCGACAACGGTCGGCTCACCGCGGTCAATCCGCGTCTGGACTCCGGGGAATGAGCGTCGCTGGCACGTACCCCCGGATCCAGCTGTTGCGGTAGCGTTGCCTGATGATCCCTGTCATTGCCCTGGTCGGCCGACCCAATGTCGGCAAGTCGACCCTGTTCAATCAGCTCACGCGCTCGCGTGATGCGCTGGTGGCCGATGTCGCCGGCCTGACCCGCGATCGCCAGTACGGCATCGGCAAGGTGGGCGACTTCCCCTACCTGGTGGTGGATACCGGTGGTCTGTCGGGCGAGGGTGCCGAGATGGACCGGGCGATGGCCGAGCAGACCCAGCGGGCCGTCGCGGAGGCGGACCATGTCCTGTTCCTGGTGGATGCGCGCGATGGCCTGACGCCGCAGGACCAGGCGATCGCCGACCAGTTGCGTTCGGCCGGGGTCAAGGCCCGGGTCGTGGTGAACAAGACCGACGGCCTGGATGCCGACGCCGTGAGCGCCGAGTTCTATACCCTGGGCATGGGCGAGATCACGTCGATTGCCGCAGCCCATGGTCGTGGCATCAAGGGCCTGATGCAGAAGGTCCGGCGGGCCGTGGCCGCCGAGCGGCGCGAGGCCGAAGCAGCCGAGGGTGCAGCGGAGGAGGCCGCGGAGGACGGACTGGACGAGGCCTCGCAGCAGGCCGCGCTGGACGACTGGCCGGGCATCCGCGTGGCCATTGTCGGGCGCCCGAATGTCGGCAAATCCACGCTGGTCAATCGCATCCTCGGCGACGAGCGCGTGGTGGCCACGGATGTCGCCGGTACCACTCGTGATTCCATCTTTGTCCCGTTCTCGCGCGATGGGCAGGATTACACCCTGATCGATACGGCGGGGGTGCGGCGCCGGGCGCGTGTACACGAGGTCATCGAGAAGTTCAGCGTGATCAAGACGCTGCAGGCGATCGAGGCCGCGCATGTCGTGATCCTGGTGATGGATGCCCAGGCCGGGCTTTCGGAGCAGGATGCTCACCTGCTGGGCCTGGTGATCGACTCCGGTCGCGCGCTGGTGCTCGCGGTGAACAAGTGGGACGGTATGGCGCCGGAGGAACGCGAGCGGGTGCGCGACGACCTGGATCGGCGCCTCGGCTTCGTCAATTTTGCCCGGCTGCGGCTGATCTCCGCCCTGCATGGCACCAATGTGGGGCACCTGCTCGAAGATGTGCAGGAGGCCCATACCAGTGCGTTCGCCAAGGTCTCGACCCCCGAGCTGACCCGCTTGCTGGAGAGTGCCGTCGCCGAGCATGCTCCACCGCTGGTCAGCGGTCGCCGCATCAAGCTGCGCTACGCCCATCAGGGCGGGCAGAATCCCCCGGTCATCGTGATCCATGGCAACCAGACCGATGCCCTGCCGGGCAGCTACAAGCGTTTCCTGGAGAACTTCTTCCGCAAGCATCTGGGGCTGGTGGGTACACCGCTGCGCATGGAGTTTCGCTCGGGCCGCAACCCGTATGCCGGTCGCCGCAATACCCTCACGCCGCGCCAGCAGCGCAAACGAAAGCGCATGATGCGCCATGTCCGCCGCTGATCCGAGCCGGGCATCACTGGAGGGGCCGAGTGCCCCTGCGCTGTCCGCGTTCGGCCGAGCGGTCGAGCCCTTCCGGGTGATGGATATCCTGGCGCGCGCCCAGGCGGCCGAGCGTGCCGGGCGCGATATCATCCACCTGGAGGTGGGTGAACCGGACTTTCCCACGCCCCCCGCGGTGCTGCGCGCCGGGGAGCTTGCGCTGGCGGCCGGGGATACCCGCTATACCCCGGCGCATGGTACCCGCGAGCTGCGCGAGGCCATCGCGGCCGACTACCGCCGTCGCCATCAGGCCGAGATCGACCCCGAGCGCGTCGTGATCACGGCGGGGGCCTCTGCCGCGATCCTGCTGGCGCTGGCCGCCGGAGTGAACCCCGGTGAGGAAGTGCTGCTCCCCGACCCGGGCTATGCCTGTAACCGTCAGTTTGTCGCGGCGCGCGGGGCGGTCCCGGTCGGGCTGCCGGTGGCCGCCAAGCACGCCTTCCAGCCGACTGCCGAGGCAGTAGCGCAGGCCTGGGGCGAGCGAACCCGGGCCATCCTGCTCGGTTCACCCGCGAATCCCACCGGTACCCGGTTGTCCGCCGATCGTCTGGCCGCCATCGTGGACGTCGTGCGCGCGCGGGGCGGTCTGGTAATCGTGGACGAGATCTATGGCCAGATCCTGTTCGACGAGCCGCAGCGCAGTGCCGCGGCCTTCCACCCCGATGTCATCGTGATCAACAGCTTTTCCAAGTACTTCGCGATGACCGGCTGGCGGCTGGGGTGGATGGTGGTCCCACAGATGTGGATCGACCCGGTTCGCAGGATCGCCCAGAACCTGTTCGTGGCCCCGGCCAGCATGGCGCAGACGGCCGCGGTCGAGGCCTTCGCCCCCGAGACCGAGGAGATCCTGCAACGCCAGGTGCGCGAACTGCAGACGCGGCGTGAGGTGCTGCTGGAGGCCCTGCCGGCGCTGGGCCTCGAGGTTCAGGCCCGCCCCGATGGGGCGTTCTACATCTACGCCGACTGCACGGCACACGGGGACGACTCCGAGGCGCTTTGCGCGCGCATCCTCGACGAGGCAGGCGTGGCCCTCACGCCCGGCACGGACTTCAGCCCCAGCGCGGGCCAGCGCTACCTGCGCATCGCCTACACCCAGCGCGAGTCACGCCTGCGCGAAGCACTGGACCGCCTCGCGTCGCTCCTCGCCTGACACTCACCTGTTTGAGGCTGGCCCTGGTTCGGCACCCGGTGTTTACGGTGGCTTCGTCTTGCCGCCTGCCAAGCGCTGTTTCGCCAGCGCACCCCGAGTTACTTCTTTGCTCGTGCAAAGAAGTACCCAAGAAACACGCCCGACTGCCGCGACCCCGGCCCGCTATGCGGGCCGGGGTTTCCCTCGCTCCGAGGGTTTTCGCGGGCGGCGCTGAAACTCGCTACGCCTTCGGCTTCGCTCAGACAGTCAGCGCCTTTCTTCCCGCGAAAACCCTCTCCACTCGGCGTGACTACAACGGGGGTGAAGGTCAAGACAACGGCTGCCCTGGCGCTCGAGCTTATGGATGGAGGCTAGGTCTTCGGACATCTTCGGCACGCGCGGCCTTCGGCCTTGGCGTGCCGCGCCCGCCAGCGGGCGCCAGGGGTAGGATGCTGATGAGCGCAGCGAATCGCATCAGGGTTGCCCCGACGTTGGCATGGTGCGTTTCGCTGCGCTCAACGCACCCTACAGCTCAGGGCTCACCTCTGATGCTGGAACACCGCCTGTTTTGACCTGCCCTCCCGATATGAGCCCCTTGTGGAGGGCGTGACAGGCCGGGAGAAGGCGCTGACTGTCTGAGCGAAGCCGAAGGCGTAGCGAGTTTCAGCGCCGCCGGCCTGGCGCGGCCGGAGCAAGGTTCCCGGGCGAATCCCGGGCGTGTTTCTTGGGTACTTCTTTGCACGAGCAAAGAAGTACCTCGGGGCGCGCTGCCGAAACAGCGCCTGGCAGGCGGCAAGACGAAGCCACCGTAAACACCGGATGCCGAACCAGGCCCAGCCACACCGTGGCAACGAGCTTCGCCGTGTGATCAGGAATATAGCGTTAAGACTTGGTGGGGGCGGTGGCGGGGTCAGCCTCGTAGGAGGCCCCCTCCGGCGGCGTTAGCAGCAGCGCATAGCGGCGCAAGACCCAGATGCCCCGCTCGAACAGGCTAGTCGCGCCGAACACCGCTTCGCGTACGCTGCCGTCGAGATCACTGGAGGCGAGTAGGCGGCGACGGATGGAATCCATCAGCTCTGAGCGATCATGGGTCAGGGACTGCAGCAGGGCGATGTCGTCGGCATCGCCGCTGCGCGCCGCGTCGGTCAGCGTCAGCAGCATCATGTGCAGGGTCTCGACCAGGTTGTGGGTCAGGGCGCGGGCTTCGGCGGAGGCGTCGGCATTGAGCGAGCGCTCGATCTCCGTGGCGAGGTCGTTCAGCGTATCTTCCAGCTGCAGCAGCAGCTGATTGCGGTTCTTCAGCACGATCGCATGATCGAGGGTGGCCCCGCTCAGGGCACCGGAAAGGATCTCGTCGAGAAATTGCTCGATTGCCTCGGTGACCTGCAGGTTGCCGCGGTGCAGGGCCAGGCGCTCGTGGTGGGCACCGTCGCTGTCATCGCGCACGCTTTCGAGGTAGTCGGGCAGTCGCTTGAGCAGGCGCAACTGTTCCTTTTCCACCAGCACCAGCGCGGACCCGGCGTCGTTCTGTGCCCCGGCGTAGATGAAATGCGGCTTGCCCAGGGCCTCTTCCTCGGTTGGCGGTGCGGTGCGCTCCAGGAAGCGCGCGACGGGGCCGTGCACCGGGTGCATCGCCAGGTCGCAGACGACCTGGTAGAGGATGTAGGCCAGCGCGATCTGCAGGCTGATGCCGATCGCGAGCGCTTCCAGGCCCGAGGCGATCAGCGGGACGCCGCCGTAGAACTCGATCCAGAACAGCGGCAGCAGGAGGATCAGACCCAGTCCCTTCAGGATGAACTGATAAAGCGCCAGCTGGCGGCCCAGTCCCTTGTGCGAGGCGGCGAGGATCAGGGTCGACACACCGGTGCCGAAGCTCGCCCCGTAGACGACCATCAGGCCGTATTCGAGATCGATCACGCCGCTGGCGGCCAGGGCCATCGTCACGATGGTGATGCTGGAGGCCGAATGCGCGATCACCGCAAACACCAGGCCGGTGGCGAATGCGATCAGCAAGGACTGCGCCGACAGCGACATCAGGCCGGTCATCCAGGTCAGCTCGCTGAGCGGTTTGGCGCCTTCCTTGATGAACATCAGCCCGAGGAACAGCAGGCCAATGCCGAGCATGGCTCGGATCAGGTGGCGCAGGCGTGCGGACTGGTCGCGGTCGAAGTAGAACAGCAGCCCCGTAACGCCGACCAGGATGAAGACCATCAGGGTCAGGTCGAGCGCGGCGATCAGGACCAGCAGCGAGGTGCCCAGGTTGGCGTAGTTGATCACCGGCTGGGCACGGCGGGCGTCGAGTACGCCGGCGGTGACCAGCGAGATCAGCACAAAGATGACCGCGTGGATGCTTTGTGTAATCGCCCCGCCGACCAGGCCGAGGAACGCGGCCGCCCGGTTGGAGCCCGTGGCGCGCCCGACCAGTGCCCGCAGGCGCTGGTCCGCGAGCTGGCGCAGGTGCTCGCTGATCAGGCGTATGCCGACGAAGAACAGGCCGAGCCCGGCAAACAGCGTCGCCGCGATCTCGAAGGTGATCATCCACTCGCCATTCATCCGCGCATTCTAACGGGGCCTTTTGTGGTCTGCGTCCGCGTCCGTGAGGTGGTCGTGACAAGGAACGCCGGTAACGGCAAAGGGGAACACCCTCAGCCAGGCCGAGCAGTCCGATGGTGGTCCCCCATCCGGTGGCCCCGGTGCTCGGGGTGGCGGTGGTTCCAAGGGCGGCTCCGTAATCAGGGTTCCGCGCGGGGTGCCGGGACGTGGTCGTTTAGGTCAATGGCAGGTGGTTGACGATCACCGAGTTCTGCCAGAACAGGGTCAGCAGGACGATCGGCGCGATATAGCGCAGGATCAGACGCCAGATATGAAAGGCTAGTGGTGGCCGCCCCAGCTCGTCGCGTGTGATCCTCACCGGCAGGATCCAGCCGGCAAACAGTGCGATCAGCAGGCCGCTGACCGGCAGCAGGATGTTGATGGCCGTGTGTTCCAGCAGGTGGTAGAGCGTCGGCAACTCGCGCCCCAGCACGACCAGGTCGATCTGGGCCCAGCCGGCCCCGGTAAACGAGAACATGGTGATCAGGCTGAAACCCCAGATGCCCAGCGCGCTGCCCAGGGCGGCCTGCAGGTTGGAGATGCCGAAGTGGTCGTGCAGCAGGTGCACGAATACCTGGACGTTCGCGATCATGGTGCTGAAGGCCGCCAGGCTTAGCGTTACGAAGAACAGCGTCGTGAGCAGGACCCCTGCCGGGATCGCGGACAGGGCCAGCGGCAGGGCCTCGAACATCAGGCCGGGCCCGGCGGCGGGATCGAGGCCATAGCCAAAGACCACCGGGAAGATCGCGACCCCTGCGATCAGTGCGATCACGGTGTCGGCGATCGCAACCCCGATGGCCGTGCCGGCGATGGAGGTTTTCCTGGGAAGATAGGCGCCAAACATCATCAGCACGCCGGCTGCCAGGGTCATGGTAAAGAACGCGTGCCCGACCGCGATCAGCAGGCTGTGTCGGTCGAGGGCGGAGAAGTCCGGGCGGAACATGAAGTCCAGAGCGGTTTCGGCGTCGCCGACCCAGAGACCGCCAACCATGGCGGCCAGCAGCAGCCCGAACAACAGCGGCATCACCAGTGCTACACCGCGTTCCAGCCCGTTGCGTAGCCCCAGGGCCACAATCGCGAAGGTCGCCGCAAGGACCAGCGTAGTCCACAGCAGCATCCCCGAAAGCGACGTCTGAACGCCTTCGAAGATCGCGATGACCTCGGGCGCGTCTACCCCGGCGAAGGCCCCGCTGGCGGCCCGTGGCACATAGGAGAAGACCCAGCCGGTGACCACGGCGTAGAAGGTCATGATCACGAACAGGGCGATGATCCCGATCCAGCCGACCATCTGCCAGGCGTCGCGGACACGCGCCTCGCGGGCGACGGCCAGTGCCGCGTATCCCGGAGACCGGCGACCGCGCCGCCCGATCATGACCTCGGCCATCATGATCGGGATGCCGATCAGCGCAATCGTCAGCAGGTACACAGCCAGAAAGGCGCCGCCGCCGTTCTGGCCGAGGATGTAGGGAAACTTCCAGATGTTGCCGAGCCCGACCGCCGAGGCGGTGGCGGCCAGCACGAACGCATAGCCATGCGTCCAGCGCTGCCGGGTGGCGACGATGTCCATCAGCGGTGGACTGAAGGTCGGGTCAGGTAATCACATCGGGTTGGTCGCGCCCGGTCAGGCCCGGCAGGTCACCCAGCCGCACGGCAGCCTCGATCAGCGGACGCAGCAGCTCCTGCGGCTCGCGGTCCAGGTGCTCCGGGTGGGTCTCGTACTGCTCGATGTAGATGCGCAGGGTCGCTCCTTCAGTGCCAGTCCCGGAGAGGCGGAACACGATGCGCGCGCCGCCCTCGAACAGGACCCGCAGGCCCTGGTGCTCGGTCACGCTGCCATCCACCGGGTCGCGGTAGGCGAAGTCGTCCGCCTCCGTGACACGCATGCCGGCGAGCGACTGCCCCGGGAGGCTCGAGAGCTGTTCGCCGATGCGCGCCATCACCTGTTCGGCGCGGGCGGTGTCCAGCCCTTCGTAGTCATGCCGCGTGTAGTAGTGGCGGCCGTAGTCGCGCCAGTGATCGCGCACGATCTCTTCCACCGACTGGCGGCGGGCGGCCAGCAGGTTCAGCCAGAACAGCACGGCCCACAGGCCATCCTTCTCGCGCACATGATCGGAGCTGGTGCCAAAGCTCTCCTCGCCGCACAGGCGGATGCGGCCGTCGTCCAGCAGGTTGCCGAAGAATTTCCAGCCGGTGGGTGTCTCGAAGCAGGGGATGCCGAGCGCCTCGGCGACCACGTCCACCGCCTGGCTAGTCGGCATGCTGCGCGCCACACCCTTCAGCCCGTCGGAGAACGCGGGGATCAGGTGGGCGTTGGCCGCCATGATGGCCAGGCTGTCGGACGGCGTGACGAAGAAATTCGGGCCCAGGATCAGATTGCGGTCGCCGTCGCCGTCGGAGGCCGCGCCAAAGTCCGGCGGGTTGCGCCCGTACAGGGCCTCGCACAGCTCGCGGGTATGGGCCAGGTTCGGGTCCGGGTGGCGTCCGCCGAAATCGGCCAGTGGTTCCGCACGCAGCAGGGTTTCGGCGGGGGCGCCCAGGCGGTTGATCAGGATTTCCTCGGCGTAGGGTCCCGTGACCGCATGCATCGCGTCGAAGCGCATGCGGAAAAAGTCCGAGCGCAGCAGTTCGCCGATGCGTTCGAGGTCGAACAGTGTCTCCATGTGGTCGGCGTAGGCACCCACGGGGTCGACGACCTCGATCGACATCTCGCCGAGATGGGTGGTGTGCAGATGATCGATATCGACGTGCGGCGTGCCGCTGGCGATGCGGTAATGGGTGAGCGACTTGCTGTGCTCGAAGATGGCATCGGTGACGCCGGGCGGTGCGGGCCCGCCGTTGGCCGTGTTCAGCTTGACACCGAAGTCTCCCTCCGGCCCTCCGGCGTTATGGGAGGCCGAGAGGATGATGGCGCCGGTGGCACCGCGCGAGCGGATCAGGTGGCTGGCGGCCGGGGTCGACAGGAGTCCGGCATAGCCGATCGCGACCTTCTTGACGTCGTTGGCCGCGGCCATGCGCAGGATGGTCTGGATCGCCTCGCGGTTGTGGAAGCGGCCATCCCCGCCGAGGATTAGCTCCCCTTCGCACAGGCTCGGGTGTGCCTCGAAAATGCTCTGGATGAAGTTTTCCAGATAGTGAGGCTGCCGGAACTGCCGTACCCGCTTGCGCAGGCCCGAGGTGCCGGGCTTCTGGTCGTTGAATGGCCGGGTCGTGACGACACTGATATCCATGAAGTCGTGAGTCCTTTTAGGTTGCACGCCGGGGATTCTCTTCTGGTTTGACGGTACCAAAAAGGGCTCGGGGTGTCCCGTGCCGGGCGAAGGGTTTGCGCATGGTTTTCGACACCCGCTGCGTGCCGCGCGCCTCGGAAGCGATGGATTCGGCTTGTATCGAGGCGGAAAGTCGATCGTGCAGAACCGGACATTATTCCTTGCGGGTACATTGGCCTGTGGTTGCCCGGGGGCTGTTAGACTGCGCGGCATGTTGCTGGATACCCGCACCCCCGCCCACCTCGAGCCGCGCCCGGTGACCTTCGCGGCGCTGATGGAGATGTACGAGGAGAACTACCTGTCCATACGGCGTCTGTGCCCCGAGTTGCACTGTCAGCCGGTGCACTCGGTCTCGCGGGTCGAGGGGGCGCTGGATCTGCATCTGGAGGTGCTGGAGCGCACGCGGTACACGACCACGCTGCGACTGACCTATGCCTTTGCCGGGCGCGATGAACCGCGCCTGCAGCCGGATGCCCGGGTGCGCCTGTTCCACGATGCGCGGCAGGCCGAGGTGCTGGGGCGTCACTGCCGGCGCAGCGGCGAGGACCTGGTGATCGACACGATCGCGGGGCACCCGGGGCTGGGCTGCCGCTGGCGGCATAACCGCTTTCTGTTCAAGTGGCTGCGCTACTGCCTGCGCCAGGGCCACCGCTTCTACCCGGACGCCACGCCCGCGCCGCTGGCGACGGACTAGTGCCCTGCCGGAGCAGGCTTGCCGGTCAGGTCAGAAGTTTTCGGTGGAGGTAAACAGGCCCACACGCAGGTCATGGGCCTCGTAGATCGGCCGGCCATCGACCTCGACGATGCCGTCGCCAATGCCGAGCACCAGCTTGCGCGAGATCACCCGCTTCATGTCGATGCGGTAGGTGACCTTCTTCGCGGTGGGCAGGACCTGACCGGTGAACTTCACTTCGCCCACACCCAGGGCGCGGCCGCGGCCGGGGTTGCCCAGCCAGGCCAGATAAAAGCCGACCAGCTGCCACATCGCGTCCAGCCCCAGGCAGCCGGGCATCACGGGATCACCGGGGAAGTGACAGGCGAAGAACCACAGGTCTGGATTGATATCCAGCTCGGCGATCATCTGGCCCTTGCCATGCTCGCCGCCATCGCTGTTGATCTCCAGGACGCGATCCATCATCAGCATGTTGGGGACCGGCAACTGGGCGTTGCCCGGGCCAAACATGTCGCCGTAGCCGCAGGCCAGGAGTTCGTCGCGATCGTACTGATTTTTCTGCATGGGGGGCGTCGCTCGGGGAAAAGCCCGGTATTGGACCGAAACCCGCGCCTAAAAGCAATTGTGCCGGGCGAGGGCGCTGGCCGCCGGGCGGCGCCAGAGACGCAAGAATCAGGCGTCGGACGGGTAGCGCAGCAGCTCGGCCAGGGTGTAGAAGCGCGACCCGCGCAGGTAGCCGGCCTGGATGTCGGCCACCAGGGCACCGGGGCGGCCCTCGGCGTCGCGCTCGGCGATCCAGGACGCGGGCAGGGTGTCTAGGATGTGCGTGCAGGCCAGTCGACCATCTTCCAGGTGGCTGGCATGCACCTCGCCCGTACCTCGATGACGGAACGCGGGCAGCCAGCCGGCGGTGAAGCCGGCATCCAGCCAGCCGGGTTGTTCCGTGCGTTCTGGGCCGGCGATGGGAAGCAGGTCGGTCTGCAGCATTGGGATTCTCCGGAGATTTACCCTCCCTATCGGCGCGCTTGTCGCAAACTTGAGCCAGGGGGGCGCGCACCGGATGGTTGGATCGGCCATAATCGCGGCGGGGAGAACCGGCGACAGGTGAGTGCCGGTTGCAAGCAGGGTAGGTGTGGGGCCCGGCGTGTCCGGGCGACAGGCAGGACCGACGAGGGGGTGGCGTGGCGATCACAATCCTGATGGTGACTCTGGCGATCGTGGTCGCCATCGTGCTGCTGGACTGGGCGCGGAATCCGGTGCGCACGGTGCTGCTTGCGATCACGGGCGGGCTGGTCCACCTGGTATGTGCGCTGCGCCGGCATCTCGTACATGTGCGGGATGCCGTGACCGGTTGGCATCGCCGGTATCTGGCACGGCTGGAGGCCGATCGTATCCACGGGGCGGTGGAGGCCCTGGAACGTCGGTATGCCCACCTGGTGGGGCATGACCTGGCGCAGATGCCGCAGCTTCGCCAGGAGTCCACTGAAACCTTGCGCGCCCTGCGCGAGGCCTACGAACGGGACGAGACCCGCCTGCTCGAGGAACCCGCCTGGGTAAGCCGTCTCGAGGCACTGGCCAGCACCCCCGTCAGTGATACCCCGCAGAGTCAGCGTCTCGCGCAGGATCTCCAGGAGACGATCCTGCGTATCGCGCGGCTGGGCATGGAGGAACACCGGCAGCTGGCGCAGGGCATGCTGGCCGCCCGGCGGCGGCTGGAGAGCCCGGTGGATCAGCTGGTCGGCCGTCTGGAGGGTCTGCAAAGGCGTCTGGGCGACCTGCAGCGTCAGGGGGGCCGCCTGGACCACGCCCTGACGCGCTGCGAGCAGACCGAGCCTTCGATCCGCCATCAGATGCCTTCGTATATCCAGGCCGTCAGCCAGGGTTTGCTGGGCCTGCTGGGGCTTGCGCTGACGGTGCTGGCGGTCACGGTGTACCACCAGCTCTTCGGGCCGCCGTTTGACGGGCAGTTCCCGGGTGCCGAGGACGCGGGGCCCGGGACGCTCTCGGATCGGATCATTGCGCTGCTGCTGGGGATTGCGCTGGTAAGCGGGTGGCTGCTGGCCGAGAGCCGCGGGGCGGTCCGGCTGCTGCCGCAGGCGGTGATGGAGCGCGACAACTGGGCCCGAATGGGCCTGGTGGTCACGGCATTGCTGGTGCTGGCCGCCGTGGTGGTGCTGTCGGGCCTGGCCGGTTATCACCTGGAGTGGGTCCGCTATCGCAACGATTTGCTGGAGACCCTGATGGCCGGGGAGGTCGCGCCACCGCCCACGCTGTACTGGACCGAGCAGATGGTTGGTGCGGCGGTCGGGCTGGTGGTGCCGCTGGTGGTGGCGCTTGCGCCGCTGTGGCTGGTCTCCCTCCTGCAGGCGATACGGGTGCTGGTCGGAGGGCTGCTCGGCATCCTGCTGGCGCTGCTGACGGGTGTGCTGCACCTGCTTGCCGTGATTGCATTGCAGCTGCGCAGGCTGCTGCCGGCCCTGTTCGAGCTGGTCACATTCCCGGCGCGCGCGGTGCGCGAACGGCTCGCGGACCGTTCGACGTCGGCCCGGGATGCGGATGCCGGAATGTGACGCGGATCACCCCGCAGGCGGTGCGTTGCCGCGAGCCACGAATGCCACTGTAGAATGCGCCCCCGGCCATGCAGGCGACGTTGACTCCATGGTCGGATCAGGCAACCAGGCGAGAGGCAGGACATGGGCATGCAGATGCAGCGGGTGATGCGCGGACTTACGGTATCCGGGATTCTGATCCTGGGCGGCTTGACCGCGACGGCAGTGATGGCCGAGACCACGCGTTTCGTCAGCGACGAGCTGGAGGTCGGGGTGCGGAATGGCACCGGGCCGAACAGCCGCATTATCAGTTCAGTGCGCTCGGGTCAGGAGGTCACGGTGCTCGAGGAGAGCGGCGATGGCCATACCCGTATTCGCCTGCCCAGCGGCACCGAGGCCTGGATCCTGACCCGTTACCTGCAGGACGAGCCGCATTCCCGTGAGCGCCTGGAAGAGGTCGAGGCCGAGCTGGCCGAGATTCGCTCGGGTGCGGACGACCAGGAAGGCCGGATTGCCGAACTGCTGGATACCCGCCGCGAACTCGAAGCCGAGCGCGATGGCCTGGAGACGCAGGTGGCGGACATGGAGTCCGAGCTCGAGGAGCTGCGCGACGTCGCGGAACGGCCGCAGGAGATCCAGCGCGAAAACCGGCGCCTGGAAAGCGAGCTGGTAGAGGCCCGTGATTCCGCGGACGAGTATCGCCGCCAGGTGGAGGTGATGCAGGCCGACAGCCAGCGGCGGTGGTTCATGACGGGTGCGGCGGTGACGGTTGGCAGCCTGATTCTTGGCATTATCCTGACGCGCATCCCATTGCGCCGCCGCCGCAGCGACTGGTACTGATCCCCCCTTCCGTCTCCGGGGTTGCCCGGGGACGCGCGCCGAAACGTGCCCCCATACGCGTTTCTTGCGTGCCGGCGATCGAGCCATTAGGCTTTCGCAGCTGTTTTGAAGCCGTCGCCGGTGGTCCTTGGTGGCGGACGCAACTCCAGGAGCGTGATTCCGGGCAGGTCGTACGGGGTCACGCGGATAACGCCCGACGCAAAAGGACTCAGCTGGCCGGATGCTCTACGCAATTCTGTCAACATTCCTGGTGGCCGCGATCGCACCCGCGGTCCATCGTGTCACCGGTCGCGCCAGCGGCTGGGTGCTGGGGCTCCTCCCGGCGGCGCTGTTCCTCTATTTCCTGAGTTTCCTCCCTGCGGTCTCCGCCGGCGAGTCCATCGTGCTCAGCTGGCCCTGGCTGCCGGGGCTGGATATCCACCTGTCGTTCCTGGTGGACGGCCTGTCGCTGCTGTTCGCGCTGCTGATCTCGGGTATCGGGTTCTTCATCGTCACCTATGCCGGGCGCTATCTCGAGGGGCACCGCGACCTCGGGCGCTTCTACGTGATTATCCTGGCCTTCATGGGCTCCATGCTGGGGCTGGTGCTGGCGGACAACCTCATTGCGATGTTCGTGTTCTGGGAGCTGACCAGCATCACGTCCTATCTGCTGATCGGCTATAACCACGAGAACGCGGACGCCCGGAAGTACGCACTGCAGGGCCTGATTGTCACGGTCGGTGGCGGCCTGGCGCTGCTCGCCGGGATCATCATGCTGGCGATGGCCGGCGGCTCCTACGAGCTCTCCGAGATCCTGGCCAACGGCGATGTCGTCCGCGAACACGCGCTGTACCTGCCTTTACTGATTCTGATACTGATCGGGGCCTTTACCAAGTCGGCCCAGGTCCCGTTCCACTTCTGGCTGCCGCGTGCGATGGCCGCGCCGACGCCGGTCTCCGCCTATCTGCACTCGGCCACCATGGTGAAGGCCGGGGTGTACCTGATGGCGCGCCTGAATCCTTCGCTGGGTGGGACCGATATCTGGTTCACCACGCTCGCGCTGTTCGGCGCGATCACGATGTTCACGGGCGTCTTCCTGGCCTTCCGCAGCACGGGCGTGAAGCAGGTCCTGGCCTATTCCACCGTGATGGCGCTGGGCACGCTGACCATGCTGATTGGTATCGGCACCGAGACCGCGCTGATGGCCGCGATGGCCTTCCTGCTGGCGCATTCTCTGTACAAGGGCGCGCTGTTCATGGTCGCCGGCATCCTCGACCACGAGGCTGGGGCCAAGGACTTCCTGCAAACCGGGGGGCTGCGCACCGCGCTGCCGATCACGGCCGCCTTCGCGATTCTTGCAGCGTTGTCGCTGGGTGGGGTTATTCCGCTGTTCGGCTTTGTTGCCAAGGAGCTGATGCTGGAGTCGGTGCTCGAGGCACCGGGTCTGGTGGGTATCCTGACGCTGCTGGCGGTACTGACCGCGATCCTCGGGGTGGCGGTCGCCGCGATCGTCGGCATCCGGCCGTGGTTCGGGGCTCGGGTGGAAACACCCAAGACCCCGCACCACGAGGCACCGCCGGCGATGCTGGCCGGCCCGGTCGTGCTGGCGAGCCTGGGACTGATCTTTGGCCTTGGGCCGGGGCTGGCGGACGACGGGCTGGTCAACGCCGCGGCGGCGAGCGTGCAGGGCGCGCCGGTGGATGGTTACCTGGCGCTGTGGCACGGCATTAACTGGCCGCTGGCGATCTCCGCGTTCAGCCTGGTCGCGGGTGGTCTGCTCTACTGGCGCTGGGAGCAGGCGCGTCGGGCCCTGGCCTGGGTCGATCGGGCCGCTGAATACGGCCCGGAGAAGGGCTACTTCAAGATGATGGATGGCCTGGTCTGGATCTCCGAATGGCAGACCCGGGTCCTGCAGAACGGCTATCTGCGCTACTACGTGATCGTGATCGTCGCGATGACCGCGGGCCTGGTCGGAGTGACCGCGCAGCTGTTCAACGTGAGTGTCGGCACGGCGCACTTCGAGCGCCTGCAGATCCACGAGATGGCCATTATCGCCATCCTGGTGGCGTCGATGCTGTTCGCGGTGCTGACGCGCTCGCGTCTGGGCGCCGTGGCAGCGCTGGGCTCTCTGGGCTTTACGGTCGCCCTGGTGTACGTGCTGTACAGCGCGGCCGATGTGGGGATCACCCAGGTGCTGGTTGAGACCCTGACGGTAATCCTGCTGGTGCTGGTGCTGTTCCGCCTGCCGGGTTTCCTGAATCTGTCGTCTACCGCGCTGCGGCTGCGCGATGCCGGTATCGCGCTGGTCACCGGCGGCATGATCACGCTGCTGATGCTGAGCACAATGGATGCGCGCCTGTTCGACTCGATCTCGCAGTACTTCATCGAGGAGTCGGAGCCCTCGGGCTATGGCCGTAACATCGTGAACGTGGTGCTGGTGGACTTCCGGGCACTGGATACGCTGGGCGAGATCTTCGTGCTGGCCCTGGCCGCGATCGGGGTGTACGCGATGATTCGCTTCCGTGCGGAGGACCACCGCCGATGAACATGCACTCGCTGATCCTGCGCACGGCCGGGCACTTTCTGCTGCCGCTGCTGCTGCTGTTCTCCGTGTTCCTGCTGCTGCGCGGCCACGACGAGCCGGGTGGCGGGTTTATCGGTGGCCTGGTCGCGGCGGCGGCGATCGTGTTGTACCTGTTTTCCATGGACATCCGCTCCGCGCGCAAGGTGCTGCGCGTGGACCCGCGCGACCTGCTGGGTGCCGGCATGGTGCTGGCGGTCGTGAGCGCACTGCCCGCGGCCTTCCTGGGGCAGGCGTTCTTCACGGCCCAGTGGTGGGAATTCACGGCCCCGGTCTTCGGCGAGATCAAGCTCTCTACCGTGCTGATCTTCGATATCGGCGTCTATCTCGTCGTGATCGGGTCGGTGCTGACGATCATGCTCAACCTGGCGGAGGCAGAAGACTGATGGAAGTCGTCATGGCCTTCGTGGTCGGCGGTATGTACGCCGCGGCCATCTACATGATGCTCCGGCGCTCGATCGTCAAGCTGGTGATCGGCCTGGTGTTGCTGTCGAACGCGGCCAACCTGCTGATCTTTACGCTGGCCGGCATGCTGCCGGGCGCGCCGCCGCTGATCCCGCCGGGTGCCACGGTTCCTGAAGGGCTGTCGGCCGATCCGCTGGCGCAAGCCGTGGTGCTGACCGCGATCGTGATCGGCTTCGGCGTACTGGCATTCGCCGTAGTGTTGATACATCGCGCCTACGAGGTGGTGAAGGTCGATGATCTGGACCAGATGAAGGACACGGATCGATGAATATGTCCGTTGCCCTTCCGGTCATCATCCCGCTGCTCGCCGGCGCGCTGTCGGTGATGTTCTGGCGCTCGCATTTCGCGCAGCGTGCGCTGGGCGTGCTCGGCACTGGCGCCATGCTGGCGGCCACCGTCTGGCTGCTGATGGAGACCTGGGAGAACGGCCATGTCGTGATGGAGATGGGCTCCTGGCCGGCGCCGTTCGGGATCGTGCTGGTCTCCGACATGCTGGCGGCGATCATGGTGGTGCTGACTGGCATCATCGGCTTTGCGACCGCGATCTATTCGCTCTCGGGCATCGGCAAGATGTCGGAGAAGTTCGGCTACTACCCGTTGCTGCATCTGCTGCTGGCGGGCGTGAACGGCGCGTTCCTGACCGGCGACATCTTTAACCTCTATGTCTGGTTCGAGGTGATGCTGGTCGCGTCGTTTGCGCTGCTGATCCTGGGTGGCGAGCGCTCGCAGATGGAAGGGGCGATCAAGTACGTCACCCTGAACCTGCTGTCGTCGATGATCTTCCTGACTGCGATCGGCCTGACCTACGGCCTGACCGGCACGCTGAACATGGCGGATATCGGCGACAAGCTCTCCACGGTGGAGGACACCGGGCTGATCACCGTGATCGCGATGCTGTATCTGGTCGCGTTCGGGGTGAAGGCGGCGGCGTTCCCGTTCTTCTTCTGGCTGCCGGCCTCTTATCACACGCCGAAGGTCGCGGTCTCCGCGCTGTTCGCGGGCCTGCTGACCAAGGTTGGGGTGTACGCGCTGTACCGCGTGTTCACACTGATCTTCAACCAGGATGTGGACTACACCCACGAGATCCTCCTGTGGGTGGCCGCGGCCACGATGCTGACCGGCGTGCTTGGGGCGGCCGCCCACTACGAGTTCCGGCGCATTCTGTCGTTCCACATCATCAGCCAGATCGGTTACATGATCATGGGTCTGGCACTGTTCACACCGCTGGCACTGGTCGGTGGGGTGTTCTACATCATGCACCACATCATCGTGAAGGCGAACCTGTTCCTGATCAGCGGGATCACCTTCGTGATGAAGGGGACCCATGAGCTCAAACTGATGGGCGGGGTCTACCGGACGAACCCGATGCTGGGCGTGCTGTTCCTGATCCCGGCGCTGTCACTGGCGGGTCTGCCGCCACTGTCCGGGTTCTTCGCCAAGTTCATCATCATCCGCGCTGGCATCGAGGCCGAGGCCTACTGGGCGGTGGGCGTGGCTCTGCTGGTGGGTCTGCTGACGTTGTATTCGATGATCAAGATCTGGGCCGAGGTGTTCTGGAAGGCGCAGCCGGAGGGCGTTGAGGGCGAGCTCCGTGATGTCAGTTCGGGCCCGATGATCTGGATGTGGGTGCCGGTGATTATGCTGGCGCTGATGACCGTGGCCATTGGCCTGTACGGCGAGCCGATCTACCAGATGGCGGCGATGTCCGCCGAGCAGCTCCTGGATCCGTCGCAGTATATTGAGGCCGTGCTGGGAGAATCACGGCAATGATCGCGCTGACCTGGAATATCGCGCTGGCCCTGATCTGGGTGTTCCTGACCGGGAACTTCACAGGGGGCAATCTGCTGATCGGGTTCTTCCTCGGCTATGTCCTGCTGGCGTTCGCGCTGCGTGACAAGCCGGCCTTCGCGAGCTACGCGCGACGGGTGCCCAAGTTCATCGCCTTCATTGGGTTCTTCCTGTGGGAGCTGTTCCTGTCGAACCTGAAGGTCGCCTACGATGTGATGACGCCGACGCACCACATGGTGCCGGGCGTGATTGCCTTTCCGCTGGATGCGCAGACCGATGGCGAGATCACGATCGTCGCGAACCTGATCTCGCTGACACCGGGCACCCTGAGCCTGGACGTCTCGACCGACCGGAAGGTGCTCTACATCCATGTAATGTACCTGGAAGACCGCGATGCGGTGATTCGGTCGATCAAGTATCTGGAACACCGGGCCCTGGAGGTCCTGCGCTAGGCGCGGGGGACACAGATGTTCGAAATCGCCATCATCGTGGCCAATGTACTGCTCAGCATCTCCCTGGTGCTGGGGTTCTGGCGTCTCTATCTCGGGCCGACGCTGCCCGATCGCGTGGTGGCGCTGGAACTGATCGCGTCCCTGACCATTGGCTTTATCGCGGTGTACGTGATCTCCAGTGGCCGGACCCCGTTTATCGACGTGGCGATGGTGCTGGCTCTGACCGCCTTCCTCGCCGCGGTCGGATTTGCCCGCTATCTCGAGAAAGGGGGGCACCGCGAAGATGATTGAGCTACTGACGGCGTTGTTCCTGGTGTCCGGGGCCGCTTTCATGGTGGTGGCCGCGCTGGGGCTTGTCCGCATGCCGGATTTGCCGATGCGCCTGCACGCCACCACCAAGGCGGGTGTGCTTGGGGCCGGCCTGATGATGGTGGGGGTCGCCGTCTATTTCGGCGACGGGGGCGTGACCACCCGCGCCGTGGCAGTGATTGGTTTTCTGCTGCTGACGGCCCCGGTGGCCGCGCATGCGATCGGCCGTGCAGGGTATTTTGTCGGGGTGCCGTTGTGGGAACACACACGCTCCGACGAACTCAAGGGTCGCTACGACAACAAGACCCACACCCTTGCCTCGCCCCCGGAGATGAACGAGTCCTCCTCGGACGACGAACCCCGACGCTAAGTCCGACCTGGCTGGCATCGTGGTCGGTCAGCCATAAAAAAGCCGGGACGCAAGGTCCCGGCAATGGGCACAGTCGCAGGAGAGAAATACGACTGGAGGTCACTCCGCCATCAGTGCAGGTTCAGGCCGCCTGATGGGTTTCCTTCGCCTCGCGAGCGGCCTTGGCCTCTTCCGGCGAATAGGCCGCGCCAGACCAGAGCATTTCGTAGGCAATCTCTTCGTTACCGTTTTCGCACAGCTCCAGGACCTCCTGGAACAGCGGCTGGAAGGTCTCGCTGCGATGCGAGGCTTCGTGTTCTTCGAAGCTGCGCCAGAAGGTGATGATCAGCGCCTCCTTGTCCTTCATCGGGCTCTCCACGGCCTGGCCGATGGTCGAGCCCTCGTTGGAGACGGCGCCGGAATTCAGCGCGACAAAGCCGCCGACGAAGCCGGTGTCCGAGTGATAGGTCTTTACGTTCTCGCACAGCATGGCGACGCGCTCCTGCAGGTCGTCGATGCTGTACTCCGGCTTCAGGATCACGCGGTTGATGGTGACGACGCCGTCGGCCGGGAAGTTGTGGATCAGCTGGCTCATGGTTGTCCTCCTTTCGGGAACGGGTACCCCTCGGTTGGGGCACGGCTTGTTGGTTAGTTTGTTACCAACTGCTGATGAATAGTTCCTGAGTAATCTAGTCAAGAAAAAATTCGGTGCAACAAACCCGCGTTCCTGTTCAGGCCTTGCGCGTCAGGGCAGGGCGGTCTACCTTGCCGACTTCCCCATCAGGAATGCGTTCATGTCTGATCGCGAACTGAAAGATTTGCTCTATGACCAGGTCGCCCGGATCGGCAAGGCGGCGTCCAGCCCGAAGCGGCTGGAACTGATCGAGATCCTGGTGCAGGGGGAGAAGAGCGTCGATCAGCTCGCGGCGGATGCCCAGATCAGCGTCAAGCTGGCCAGTGCCCACCTGAAGGACCTCCGCCAGGCCTGCCTGGTGGAGTCCCGGCGCGATGGACGGCGTATCTTCTACCGGCTGGCAGACCCACGTGTGGCCGATTTCTGGGTCGTGCTGCGCGAGCTGGCCGAGAGCCGCTTGCTGGAGTTGCAGGGCGCTGTGCGCGACATGGCGGCCAGTGCCGGCGACATGGTGCCGCTAGGTGGCCAGGAGTTGCTGGAGCAGGCACGCAAGGGTGAGTTGATCGTGCTGGACGTTCGCCCGGACACCGAGTACGCCACCGCGCATCTGCCGCACGCCCGCTCCATCCCGCTGCGCGAGTTGAAGCAGCGTCTGGACGAATTGGCGCCGGATGTCCCGGTCGTTGCCTATTGCCGGGGACCGTACTGCCTGATGGCGCGCGATGCGGTCGCGATCCTGGGCGAGCACGGCTTCCGCGCCGTCCGGTTGGACCACGGTGTCGCCGAATGGCGCCATCAGGGTCTGCCCCTGGAACAAGGGAAACACTGATCAGTCTTTCCCCGGGTCTCTCAGACCGCTGAGCCCACCTCGGCTGGCGGACCGCCCGCCAGTTCGTTTACTCCCACAACAGCGCCTCCAGCGGAGGCCTGTGGGCTATGTGCAATCGGACGTTCGTCCGTGTGCTGCGGTGGAGCCCCATCCGCATACGCCAGCACGTATTTGACATCCCTTCGGCCGCGGACTAGGTTACGTTCTAACGAACGTTAGAATGAATGCTGTGTCAGGTGGATTCCGTTCGATTGTGGGGCGAGGTTCCCGGAACGGAACCACTCGATTCCCCATTCTCGGCGATCTCTGGCCGTCATCATGGATGATCCAGGAGGTGTCTCATGTTTTTCCGTCAGTTACCGACTACAGAATCTTCATTGTCGTATCTGTTTGGATGCGGGTCGCTCGGCAAGGCGATTGCTGTGGACGTCGTCGAGGGTGACCAGGAGTGGTTCCTGGAGCAGGCACGCCAGATTGGCGTCGAGATCACGCACGTGATCGATACCCATGTCCATGCCGATCACTATTCCGGTGGTCGTGATCTTGCAGAGCGCACCAGCGCGAAGTACTGCCTTCATGAATCGGATCGCGAGGTGGTCGAGTTTGATTTTCATCCCCTGCGCGATGGCGACCGGATCGAGGCCGGTAATGTCGAAGTAGAGGTCCTCCACACGCCGGGCCATACGGAGGACAGCGTGTGTCTGCTGGTGACCGACAAACGTCGCGGCGGGCAGCCCTGGTTCGTGCTGACGGGGGACACGCTGTTTATCGGGAGCGTCGGGCGACCCGATCTGGCCGGGCAGGAGCGCGAGATGGCCGGGCGGCTCTACGACAGCCTGCATCAGCGGCTGCTGGGGCTGCCGGATGAGCTCGAGATCTATCCGGGCCATTACGCTGGAAGCGCCTGCGGCGCGGGCCTGTCGGGCAAGCCGTCCTCCACCCTGGGTTTCGAGAAACGCTTTAATCCGGGGCTCGCATTCAGCGATCGCGATGCGTTCGTCGACTTCCTGACGAGTGATATCCCCCCGCGACCGGCGGGCATGGACGCCTATGTAGCCGCCAATATCGCGGCCTGAGTGGCGCAAGACAAGGAACTCTGATGAGCGATCCATCCAGGGCCGCCCAGGCCTATGAACACCTGACCCACGGGATTCGCGAGAACCTCGGGCAGTTTGGGCAGCAACTGATCCAGGTCTTCTTCGTGGGCCTGACGATCGGGATGATGCGCACCGTCATCCCGGCGCTGGCCGAGGACGAGTTCGGCGTGGCCGAGGGCTCGTTCATGCTGCTGACCGCGTTCGTCGTCGCGTTCGGCGTGGTCAAGGGCGTGCTCAATTTCGTTGCCGGGCGGCTGTCCGAACGCATGGGGCGCAAGACCGTTCTGATGCTCGGCTGGATGGCGGCCATCCCGATCCCGTTCATGATCCTCTACGCGCCATCCTGGAGCTGGATTGTGGCCGCGACCGTCCTGTTAGGCGTGAATCAGGGGCTCGCCTGGTCGATGACCCAGACCGCGAAGATGGACATCACCCGGGGCGACGAACGCGGCTTCACGATGGGCATGAACGAGTTCTCCGGCTATGTCGGGGTGGCCGTGGCCGGGATCGTGACCGGCTATATGGCCGCTGCCCTCGGGCCGCGCATGGGGGTGTTCGTGTTCGGCATAGTCGTGATCGCGATCGCGGTCCTGATGACTGCACTGTGGGTGCGCGAGACCCTGGACTGGGCCAAGGCCGAGGGGGCCCGGCATGCGGCCGGGCAATCCACCGGGCCACAACCGCGCTATCCCAAATCGATCGCCGATACGCCGACCACCTGGGAGGTGTTCACGCTGATGTCCTGGCGTGACCGGCGCATGGCCGCGTTCAGCCAGGCGGGCCTGGTGGAGAAGTTCGTCGATGCCCTGGTCTGGGTGTTCTATCCGGTGTTCCTGTATCAGCAGGGGCTGAGCCTGGCCGCGATTGGCTGGGTCGTGGGGATCTACGGCTTTGTCTGGGGTGGCTCGCAGTTCGCCACTGGCAAGCTCTCCGACCATGTGGGGCGGTTGCAGCCCATCGTTTGGGGTATGTGGATTTGCGGTGCTGGCGTGGCCCTGACGCTGCTCGGCGAGGGGGTCGTCTGGTGGTCGTTCGCGGCGGCCGTAACCGGCCTTGGGATGGCGCTTCTGTATCCCAATCTGAGCGCGGCGGTCGCCGATATCGCCCATCCGAACTGGCGCGGCTCGGCGATCGGGACCTACCGCTTCTGGCGGGACCTGGGCTATGGCATCGGTGCACTGGCCCTGGGGGTCGTCGCCCACATCGGCGGTTCGGTCACCTGGGGCTTCTGGTTCGTGGCCATCGCCATGTTCCTGTCCGGTGCGCTGGTACTGCTGTGGGGGGAGGAGACCCACCCGCGGCTGAACCCCGAGAAGGATTAGGCACCCGCCGCGCGCCTACCAGCGCGCCTTGTCCCACATGCCCGGGTTGGCCCAGAAGCGGGCATTCAGCCAGTCGGGCGTCAGCTTGTAGTCATACAGGCTGGTGCGGTAGACCGCATGATCCGGCGCGGCGGATTCGGCGTCCGGGTCCCGGCGAAAGCCCAGCGCAAGAAACTCGTTCAGCCCCCAGCGTTCATCGTCCAGCCGATGCAGGATCAGCACCTCGTCCGCCCAGCGATCCCGCAGCCCGCCGAGCAGGTTCTGGCCGGTCGGCCTATCCAGCGCGCTGAGGGTGTCCAGCAGCAGGACCAGTGGCACGCGGGATTCGGGCGGGTGTTCGAGAAAGTCCTCCACGGTGATCTGTTCCAGCCCCGGTGGGCTGTCCGGTGGCTTGGCCCCGGCCGCGAGCAGAACAGCCCGGCCCTCGCGCAGGCGGCGCGGCAGATGTCGGCGCAGGGCATCAATGTCGATCAACGCAGGCCTCCTTGGTAATTCCCGTCGCCTGTGCCGACGGCGTGTTCGTTATACTCTAAATGACTCCCACTGCTACTGCGGACCCGTTAGAAGGAAGCCCCTCATGTCCAAGGAACTGCTGACCGAATTCCTCTCCAAGCACCCGATCTCCGCGTCCCTGACGCCTGCGGAGGTGGAAGTCCTGCTCGAATACCTGGAGGTGGTGGAGACCCACCACAAGCAGGTGATCGCGGATATCGGCGAGGTGGGCGAGTCGCTGTTTTTCGTGGTGAGCGGGACGGCCGCGTTGTATCACGACGACGGCAGCCAGGAGATCGAGGTGGGCCGCATGCAAACCGGCGAGCTGGCCGGGTCGATGTCGTTCTTTGACCGGGTGCCGCGCGGCGTGCGCATGCGTGCGCTGAGCGACAAGACGCGGCTGCTGCGCCTGTCGCGCTCGATGTACGACCGCCTGCGTGTGGAGAACCCGTATATCGCGGTGAACCTGCTGGAGTTCGCGATCATCAGCCTGGATCACCTGATCCGCCGTGTCTCGGAGGACGTGGCGACCTACGCCCACTACCTCTACTCCCCGGGCAAGAAGTAAGCCCCCCGGGACCGCCCATGCTCGCGTCCCTGCAAACCATTGCGGAACACCTGCTGTTGCCGCCGGGGCTGGGTATCGCCCTGACGGTGTTGGGCGTGCTGTTGTGGCGGGCCGACTGGCGTGGTGGCCCGCCGCTCCTGGCGCTGGGGCTGCTGGCGCTGGTGCTGCCCAGCCTGCAGGTCGTGGCACAGCCCCTGGCGGATACCCTCGAGCGCGAGGTGCGCGACAGCGTACTGGCGACCGGGCGGGCGGATGCGATCGTCATCCTGGGCGGTGGCCGCTGGGTGGGGCGCGCGGAGGACGCCGGACACGACGCCCTGAACCCCCGCACCCACGAGCGTGTGCGCGAGGGCGCGCGGCTGCATCGTGCCACCGATCTCCCCATTGTGGTCTCGGGCGGGGTACCGAGGGCCCTGCCCGGGCGGCGCTCGGAGGCCGAACTGATGGCCGCGACCCTGCAACAGGATCTCGGTGTCTCGGCACGCTGGCTCGAGAACACCTCGCGCAACACCTGCGAGAATGCCACGCATACACGCCAGCGCTTGCAGGGGCAGGGCGTGGATACCGTGCTGGTGGTGACCCAGGCGATGCATCTGCCGCGGGCCCTGGAGTGTTTCGAGCGCGCCGGGTTCGACGCCTACCCGGCGCCCGCCGGTTTCCGCGGTGCCACCGGTGACCCGCGTAGCCTGCGGGACTTCCTGCCCACGACCGAGTCTATCGAGACCTCGCGCTTTGCCCTGCGCGAGTGGCTGGCGCGGGCGGCATTGCCCCTGCGCGAGCGTCAGCGCGGCAGTTCGGGAGACTGAGGCCCGTGCCCCGTCCGGTGCGCTGGATGCTGGCGGGGCTTTGCGCGGGCGGCATCGTGGCGATGCCGTTTCCAGTGCTGGCCGAGTCCGATGTGTCTTTTGGGGCCGATCTGAATATCGAATCGCTGATGCACGAGGCCCTGAGCGCCGAGGGGCTGAGCTCCCGCATTGGCTGGCGTGACGGGCGCCTGAGCCTCGAGCTGCGTGCCGAGCGCATCGAGCTGCCGGAGCCGGTGGGCACCCTGACGGCCGCGCGGGTGGAATGTACCGAGCTGCGCCTGACCCGGCGCGAGGTGGCCTGTGACGACGCGCGTCTGTGGGGACGCTCGGGCGACCTGCGACTGGACGGGCACCCCCTGTCGCTGGCCTGGGGCCGCGACAGCGGCGATCTCCGACTGGCTGGGGACTGGCCCGGTTGGTTCGGCGGGCGCGGGAGCCTGCGCGCGGATTTCGCCCCCGAACGCGGCTGGGATGTCGATGCCCGGTTGCGAGGATTGGATCTCCAGGCGCTGGCCGCATTCGACCGCTTGCCTCTGGAACTCCCCGTCGCCGTCGACGGGGGACGGGCGGACCTCGATCTGCGGTTGCGTCCGGATGGCCGGCTCACCGCACGTCTGGGGTTGGAAGATGTTGCGTTCAGCGATCCGCTGGGCCTGCAGGCCGGCGAGGAACTGCGCGGCCAGGCGCAGTTGTCCGGGGACGGCACGCGCTGGGACCTGGATCTCGCCCTGGAGGGTGGCGTGATCTACATCGACCCGTGGTTTGTGGACCTGGACGACGAGGGGCCGGTGGAGATTTCCCTCAATGGGTTGGAGGGGGACCCCGGGCCCCTGACGTTCCGGATGGATGTCCTGGGTCTGCGCTACGGCGCTGCGCTGGAGGCTCGCGGCGAGGCGGTGGCCTACGATCCGGAGGCGGGGCTGGATGGCGTATTTCACGGGCGGGTCCATGCGCTCGCCCCGGTCTACGATTCCTTGTTGGCGCCCTGGCTGGCCGGGACGGTACTCGGCGATCTGGCCACCGGGGGGCAGATCGCAGGGCATGTGGAGCTGGCGGGCTCGCAGCCCCGGCGCGCGGATCTCGAGTGGGCGGAACTGGATGCCAGCGACCGGCGGGGGCGTTTCGGCCTGGCCGGTGCGCGCGGGGCACTTGACTGGTCGGCGGACGAGGCGGGCAGCCCCGGGACCTTCGCGTTGGATGCCGCGCACCTGTATGGGCTGCCGTTCGATGCGTTCGAGGCGCAGGTCCGGGCCCTGCCAGCCGGCATGGAGCTGCTGGCCGAAACCGAGATCCCGATCTTCGATGGCGGGTTGCGGGTCGGGGCCTTCGAGTTGCGCCAGACCGACGCAGGACCGGATGTGCGCTTCGAGGGTGGTATCCGCGCGATCAGTCTGGAGCCACTGACCGAGGTGCTGGGCTGGCCGCGATTCTCCGGGCGGTTGGCCGGCATGATCCCCCGGGTGCGCTACGAGCGGGGGGATCTGAACGTGGATGGCCGTTTGCTGGTCCAGGTGTTCAACGGCGAGGTGGTGTTGCGCGATGTGTATATCCACGACCTGCTGGGCTATGCCCCGGAGCTGGGCCTGTCGGCCGAGATCCAGCGGCTGGATCTGGATCCGTTGACGCAGGCGTTCGACTTCGGTCGCGTCCAGGGCCGTATCTCCGGGCATGTGCGCGATCTGGTGATGGTGGACTGGTCGCCGGTGCGCATGGATCTGGAGTTGATGACGCCGGAGCGTGATCGCGGGCGCCGACGGATCAGCCAGCGGGCGGTGGAGAACATCACCGAGCTGGGCGGAGGGCTGCAGGCCGCGGCTTCGTCGGTCTTCCTGCGGGTGTTCGAGAACTTCAGCTACCGCCGTCTCGGGTTTCGCTGCGAGTTGCGTGGCGAGGTCTGCACCGCCTCCGGCGTGGCCGACCGCCCGGATAGCGGCTTCGTGCTGGTGCAGGGCGGGGGCATCCCGCAGATTCAGGTGATTGGCTACAACCGCCGGGTCGACTGGCCCGAACTAATCAACCGCCTGGCGACCATCCAGGCCGGAGAGGGCCCGGTGGTGCAATAAGCGGCTTGGCGTTTGGTTGCCGTTCAGGGTGTTGGTGTAGATTGGGCATCATGCGGGTTGAACCGCCTCGACAAGGGAAGTACGGCATGAAGGCTTTATGGAGTGTTCCGGGATTGGCGCTGGTGTTCGCTCTGATGGCGGGCTGCGTGACCATCAATATCTATTTCCCGACGGCCGCGGCCGAGGAGGCGGCGCGCGCGATCGTGCGCGACGCGCTGCAGGTCGAGGAGGGTACCCGGGAGCCGGAAGCGTCGTCTGAAGCCGAGCCCGGTGCGATGCTGATGCCGCGCAACAACCCGGCGAACGCCAACCTGCCGGTGCTGGCCTGGGTGCTGGATCGACTGGTGAGCCCGGCCTCCGCGCAGAGCCCCGACCTGCAGATCCAGACCCCCGCGATCAACCGTATCCGCGCCTCCATGCGCGAGCGGGCGCCGCAGCTCGCGCCGCATTTTCGCAGCGGGGCAATCGGCTTTGGGCGCAACGCCGATGTGGTGATCCGTGATTTGTCCGAGGTTCCGCTGCGCGATCGCAGTACCGTGCAGCGGCTGGTGAGCGAGGAAAACTCGGACCGCGACTCGCTTTACCGCGAGATCGCGCGCGCGAACGACCGCCCGGACTGGGAAGACCGGATTCGCGAGACCTTCGCCCGGGTCTGGGTGGAAGAGGCGCCCTCCGGTTACTGGTACCAGGACCGCAACGGCCAGTGGCAGCAAAAATAGCCCGCTCATGAGCCTGCCAGGCACAGGGAGTGGTTCGTGCCGGCGCTGACGCTGGCCGAACGCATCGAGGCCCAGCGCCAGCGTCTGGTATCGCTGGTGCAGGATACCGACCTGACGCGGCTCCCGCGCTGGAAGGCCCTGCTGCTCGGGATCGTGCGGGGTGCGGGCGCGATCGTGCACGAGGCCAAGGAAGGCCAGCTCACGCTGCGCGCGATGAGTCTGGTCTATACCACGCTGCTGTCCATCGTCCCGCTGATCGCGTTGTCGTTCTCCGTACTCAAGGCCTTCGGCGCGCACAACGCAGTCGAGCCGGTGGTGCTCGGGTTTCTCGAGCCGCTGGGGGAGCAGGGGGTCGAGATCGCGAACAACGTGATCGAATTCGTCGACAACATGCGGGTCGGCGTCCTCGGTTTTGTCGGTCTGCTGTTCCTCGTCTACACCGTGATTGCGCTGGTGCAGAAGATTGAACTGGCGTTCAACACCATCTGGCGGGTCGAGAACAGTCGCAACTTCGCCCAGCGCTTCTCCAACTACCTGTCGGTGATCCTGATTGGTCCGCTCCTGGTGGTCTCCGCCCTGGGCATCACCGCGACGGTGATGTCCACCACGGCCATGCAGACTCTGGCCGGGATCGAGCCGTTCGGCACGCTGATCACTGGCGCCTCGCGCATGGTTCCGTATCTATTGATCATGGCCGCGTTCACTTTCATCTACGTGTTTGTGCCAAACACTCGAGTACGGTTGTTCCCGGCCCTGGTTGGGGCTGTTGTGGCCGGCTTGCTGTGGCAGAGCGTGGGCTGGGGGTTCGCGACCATGGTGGCCGGTTCCACTCGCTATGACGCGATCTATTCGGGCTTCGCGATCATGATCCTGTTGCTGATCTGGATCTATCTGGCCTGGCTGATCCTGCTGATCGGGGCCAATGTGGCCTTCTACGTACAGCACCCCGAGTACATGACGGTGCGCGGCCTGCGCCTGCGCCTGTCCGGCGCGGCGCGTGAACGCATGGGCCTGCATCTGATGCAGCAGGTGGGTCAGCGTTTCCTCGACGGCCGCTCGCCGCCAACACTGGACCATGTGGCGCATGACCTGTCAGTGCCGGGCAATGCCCTGGGCGAGGTCGCGCAGGCGCTCGAGTCAGCGGGGCTGCTGGTGCGTGCCGGTACCGATGCGACACGCTATGTGCCGGGGCGGGACCTGGAACGCATCCGGGTGGAGGAGATCCTGGAGGCCCTGCGCCAGGACGCGGATGCCCGTGCCCTGCGCCGCCTGGCGGGCGATCCGGCGGTCGAGGCCACGCTGGAGGAACTGGAGGCCGCACGCCGTGACCGCCTAGACGGCCGTACCCTGCGCGACCTGCTGAACAGCGAGGGGGCCGCGCCGGCCACCACCTGAGCGCCGGCGTCCGGCGCCGGGCTTCACTGGCGCTGGGCCTCGAACTCGATGATCAGTTCGACTTCGTCTCCCACGATGTCGCGCGTCAGGCCGTAGGTCATGCCGAAGTCCGAGCGGTCGAAGCTGCCGCGCATCGAGGCCCCCAGCACGTAGGGTCGGCCGAACATCCCGCCGAGCGGAAACGGATAGCGGCCCACCTTGTTGATCGTGACGTCCAGGGTGACCGGCCGGGTCTCGCCCAACAGTTCCAGGTCGCCGGTCAGACGCCCGGTATCATCGCCGGTGGGCTCGTACTGGGTGGCGGTGAAGCGCATCTCCGGATATTCCTCGACATTCAGGAAGTCATCGCTGCGCAGGTGGTCGTCGCGTTCCTCGTGGTTGGAGAACACGCTGTCGGTCTGCACGACGAAATACCCCTCACGCAGCTCCCGCGTCTCCGGGTCGAAGGTGAATTCGCCCTCGGCTTCCAGGAACATGCCCAGGACCTTGGCGTAGCCGGCATGATCGACCAGAAAGCCGACCGCGAAGTGCTCCGGGTCGATCTCCCAGCGATCGGCCTGGGCCAGCGCGGAAACGGGGAGGGCCAGGGCCAGCAGACCGGCCAGGAGCAGGGAGCGTGGGGTGCGGGCGTGGATCATGTCGAACCTCCGGGACGATGACGGTGTAGCCAGTGGATGTCGGTGGCGAACGAGCTGGTCAGGGCCGCAAGCCCCGCCAGGGCGACGGCGATCGCCGCCATCGGGGGCAGGCTCGGGAGCAGGGCGACCAGGAGTACGCCGGTCTGTAGTACGCAGACCGTCTGGCGCCGCCGGCTCGGGGGCAGGTCCGCGCCCAGCCAGGGCCAGATGCGCTGCGCACCCAGGAACAGATAGCGCATGGCACCGATCAGCACGACCCAGGCCCCGACCGCGGTCATCCACCAGACCAGAATCGAGAGGACGAGGATGATGGCCGCGTCCAGTTCCATGTCAAAGCGGGCGCCGAAGGCCGTGCGACTGTTTGTGCGGCGGGCAACGGCACCATCCACGCCGTCCAGGATCAGGGCCGCTCCGGCCAGGCCCAGGATCCACAGCATGACAGTGGTACCGGGGACCGCGCCCGAGGTCAGGACGAGCGCCCCCAGGGGCGTGGCGATGGCAGCACGGGCCAGCGTTACACGGTTGGCCGGGCCGGGTCCGCGGTGCGCATCGGTCAGACCGCCCTGCGGAGTGTTCAGGACCAGCATCAGCCCCAGCAGGATCCAGATCCCTGCGTGTGCGACCAGCAGGGCGGCCACGGCACCGATCTGCCAGCCCAGCAGTGCGGAGAGTACGAGCCCGCCCGCGCCGGCCAGCGCCCAGTCCCGCGCCCAGGTGCGCAGGCCCGTGCGCGCGCGTTCCGGCCAGCGGTTGGAGCTCAGCGTGGAATCCATGGCTCGAGTGTAGTCGCCTCGGGGAAACACGGTGGAAACGCCCGCGAGTTGCCGGGAATCACGACCATCGACCACACTGGCCCTATGTTTGACGATGATCGAACCGCTCCGTGAGCGCTCCCTCTGCCACCGCCTTCTGGGTCATCGGACCGGGCCAGGGCGAGCTGCGTGATGAGCCCCTGGAGGCACCCGGTGTCGACGAGGTGCGGGTGCGCAGCCGCTATTCCGCGATCAGCCGCGGGACCGAGTCTCTGGTGTTTCATGGCCGCGTCCCCCCCAGCCAGTACGCCGCGATGCGCGCGCCTTTTCAGGCGGGCGAATTCCCGGCGCCGGTCAAGTACGGCTATATCAGTGTCGGCGACGTCGTCGAGGGCCCCGGGGCGGGGCAGATGGTGTTCTGCCTGCACCCGCACCAGTCCGACTATGTTGTTCCGACCCAGGCTGTAGTGCCGGTGCCGGCGGGCGTCCCGGCCGAGCGTGCCGTGCTGGCGGCCAACATGGAGACGGCGATCAACGCGGTCTGGGACAGCGCCGCCGGCCCCGGGGATCGCATCGCCGTGATCGGCGCGGGTGTGGTGGGCCTGCTCGCCGCCTGGTTGTTGCGAAGGATTCCCGGAACCGAGGTCTCCGTGATCGACCCCAACCCTGCGCGCGAAGACATCTGTGCCGCACTGGGCCTGGCCCTTCTGGCCCCGGAGCAGGCCGCCTCCTTGCAGGACCTGGACCTCGTGGTGCATGCCAGTGGAAACCCGGCTGGCCTGCGCCAGGCGCTGACCTTGGCGGGTGTCGAGGCGCGGGTGGTGGAGATGAGCTGGTACGGTGACGCAGGCGTGGATCTGCCGCTGGGGGAGGGCTTTCACGCGCGTCGCTTGACCTTGCGCAGCTCGCAGGTCGGGCGCATCCCGCCCGAGCGGTCGTCGCGCTGGGATTACCGTCGCCGGCTGGCGCTCGCACTCGAACTGCTCGATGACCCGGCGCTGGACGGCCTGATTACCGGTGAGGATGCGTTTGCCAATCTCCCGGCCGTGATGCAGCGGGTGACAGGGCCAGAGGCGGACCGTACGCTGTGCCACCGAATTCGCTACTGATCCTGCTCACCCAAACGCGCAAGGAAACCGCATGTACAGCCTGAATGTCCGTGACCACTTCATGATCGCCCATAGTTTCTCCGGCGACACGTTTGGTCCGGCGCAGAACCTGCACGGCGCCACCTATGTGGTGGACGTGACCTTCCGCCGCGTGGCACTGGATGCCGATGGGCTGGTGGTGGATATCGGCCGGGCAAGCGAGGTCCTGCGGGCCATCCTGGCCGAGCTCAATTACCAGAACCTCGACGATCGTGAAGACTTCCGTGGTCAGAACACGACCACCGAATTTCTCGCTCATGCGATCCACCAGCGCGTGGCGCAGGCCATCGCCCAGGGGGAACTCGGCGAGTCGGCCCGGGGACTGGACGCCGTCGCGGTGACGCTGCACGAGTCCCATGTGGCCTGGGCGAGCTACGAGGGCGCTCCCTGAGATATGCCCGAGCTTGGTTTCGTGGTCCCGGGGGCACTGGACCAGCCCACGGGCGGGTACCGCTACGACGCGCGCATGATCGCCGGGCTGCGCGAGCAGGGCTGGCGGGTCGAGCTGCGCGAGCTGGAGGGCGAGTTCCCCGGGCCTGATGCGCGCGCGGAACGGGCCCTCGAAGAGGCCCTGGCGAGCTTTCCGGATGGCATGCGGGTGCTGGTCGACGGACTGGCCGCGGGTGCGCATCCCGCCACCTTGCGGCGTCACGCAGGGCGCCTGCGGCTCGTCTACCTGATGCATCACCCGCTGGGCCTGGAGGCGGGGCTTGCGTCTGCGCGCTCCCAGGAACTCCTCGAGTCGGAACGTGCGGCCGTGGCCCTCGCCTCGCGGGCGGTCGTGACCAGTGACTACACGCGGGCGCAGGTGGCCGACTGGGGTGTGCCGTCCGAACGCCTTTGCAGCATCCCGCCTGGCGTGGAACCGGCGCCGCTGGCCCGTGGCCCGGAGGATGAGGTGCCGGTGCTGTTGTGCGTGGCCGCCTGGGTGCCCCGCAAGGGACAGCTCGAGCTGGTGCGCGCGCTGTCCGGCCTACGCGATCGGTCCTGGCGGGCCGAGCTGGCTGGTGCCATGGATCGCGATCCGGACTACACGGCCGCTGTGCGTGCTGCCATTGCCGAGAGTGGTCTGGATGCGCGAATCTCGGCCCCGGGAGTGCTGACACACGAGGGCTTGGCGGAGCTCTATGACCAGGCCTCGATCTTCGTGCTGCCGAGCGCCTACGAGGGTTTCGGCATGGCCTTTACCGAGGCAATGATGCGCGGCCTGCCGGTCGTTGGGACCACGGGGGGCGCCATCCCCCAGACCGTGCCGGAGACTGCGGGCCTGCTGGTGCCGCCCGGGGACGTGGAGGCCTTGCGCCGGGCACTGGGGAGTCTGCTGTGCGACGCCGAACAGCGTCGGGGCATGGGCCGCGCGGGTCGCGCGCATGCCGAGTCTCTACCGGGCTGGACGGAGGGTGCCCGTCGTCTGGCTCTGTGGCTGGAGGTGGCCTGAGATGGCCGAGCGCTTTGCCGGAGACTGGCTGGCTCTGCGCGAACCGGCGGATCATGCGGCCCGGCCGGAATCCCTGCTCGGGCCCTTAAACGACGCGCTTGCGGGGTGCAAGACACCCCTGCAGGTCTTGGATCTAGGTAGCGGGGCCGGTTCCAACCTGCGCTATCTGGCACCGCGCCTGACCGGGCCGCAGAACTGGACCCTGGTGGATCACGACGCCGACTTGCTGGCGACGATCTCAGCGCCGGACGGGGCCGTTACCGTCACCCCGCAGGTGCTCGATTTCTCGGGTGCCCCACCCCCGGTCCCGCCGGATGCAGGTTTGGTGACGGCCTCCGCCCTGCTGGATCTGGTCTCGGCGAACTGGCTCGACCGCCTGGTGATGACGCTGACCGAATGGCCGGTCCCGGCGCTGTTCGCGCTCAGCTACGATGGGCGTATCGAGTGGAGTCACCCGCATGCGGCCGACGAGCGCGTGCGTAATGCGGTGAATCGCCATCAGCGCACGGACAAGGGCTTTGGCCCGGCCCTGGGGCCCGAGGCTGCGGCTTATTGTGCTCGAGCCTTGACCGCCAACGGCCTTCGCGTGATCACCGAGACCAGTGACTGGCAGCTGGGGCAGGGCCAGGCGGCGCTTGCGGCTGCCCTGATCGGAGGCTGGGCGGAGGCGGCGGCCGAGATGGAGCCGCAGGGTCGTCCATTGTTCCAGGACTGGGCGCGTTCCCGAGTCAGGGATATCGCGGACGGGCGGGTGCATCTGAGCGTTGGGCACTGCGATATGCTGGTGTTAGGGAAACACTGATCTGCCCTCGTGTAATTGGCGGGAGTAACTGCGGCGATTGTGTTGTCACACGCCTTGAGGAGAACGTGCAGTTCGCCGGAATCCCGCATGGCGGTTGAATCTGGCGGCGCCTGGAGAAGGAGCCCAAAACATGAAACGACCACAACACTTTTTTTGGGGGTTTGCATGCGTTGCCGGCCTGCTACTGGCGGGGCCGGCGCTGGCCCAGGATGCAGATTCCGCGTCTGACAGGCCGGGTGCCATGCACGCGCCCACTATCCCCGGTCCCTATGGCTACCCGGGAATGCACGGTCAGGGTGGACATCCTGGCGGGCCGGGCATGATGCATCGAGAGGCGGTCCCGGGGCCGTATGGTCAAGGCCCCCGGGGGGCTGGCCATAGAGGCATGATGTACGGGCCCATGGGTTCGGGCCCCCATGGTTCCGGGCATGGCTACGGGCCTGGTTACGGCTATGGCTACGGGTACGGCTATGGTCCCGGTTACGGCCAGCGGCCACATCACGGTCCCTATCACGGCGGGCCGATGCAGTACGGCATGCCGTATGGCCCCGGCGGGAAGGAGCGCATGCGCGACTTTGACCCGGACTTCGATCCCGAGGACCGCGAGGCGATGCGCGAGCACATGCGCGAACGCCAGGCCGAGCACGAAAAAATGCGCGAAGCACACCGCCAGGCTGCGGAGCGCGCGCGCGAGGTCTATCGCGAGGAAATGCGCCGTCACCGCGAGGCCATGCAAGAGCAGCAAGACGACGCCAACGGATCCTGAACCCTGGCGCGACCTACGGGGGCCGGGCGTTCGTCCAGCCCCGAATTCACATAGTCAGCTCCGACGGAGGTTTCGTCATGAGCCAGTCACGCAGTCTTCTCAAGGCCGGGGTCTTTGGCGCCCTGATGGCCGTCCCCTTCGCCGTTTCCGCGCAGTACGCACCTGGCGACAACTCTGGCCTTGCGCCTTACTCCGGGCCTGCCGGTCTGGGTGAGCGCCCCGCCTTTGAGAGCGAGCGGGGCCACGGTCTGGATCAAGCCCAGGCACCTGGTGGTGGTTCGGGTGGCGACCCGGGTGGCCCGGCTGGCGGTGCCCCTCCGGGTGGCGAGCCAGGGGGTCCCCCGGGTGGAGCGCCTCCGGGCGGTACCCCGGGCGGTGCACCGCCGCCTGGGCAGGACCGAGGCGGAATGCCGGGGCAGGGCGAACCGCCGCAGCAACGAGACCCGCAGCAGCGCGATGTCGAGCCGGGCGAGCCCCCGGGCGCGCGTGATCCCCAAGGTCGTGACCCGCAGGGCGCGCCGCCAGGACAAGGGCCGCAGGGCCAGCCGCCCCAAGGGCAACCGCCTCAGGGCCAGCCTCCGCAGGGTCAGCCACCTCAGGGCCAGCCTCCGCAAGGGCAACCGCCCCAGGGCCAGCCGCCGGGTGGTCAGGGCATGCCCCCTCGTGATGCCGAGCCCCCGGGTGGGGCCAGCGGGGATGGCCCCGGCGATCCTCCCCCTACCGAGGGTGGTATGGGTGATGAACCGTCCTTTGACGACGACACTGACCTGACCCCGGAGATGAACGATTGACCGTTCCGGGCGAATAACGCGCGGTGCGGACCGGCCGCTACAGAGGATGTAGGATTGAACTGGAAGGTAAATCGAAAGGTGACGCATGGATAACGCAGACAAGCCGCGAAGCTTTATCAACCGCTACTTCATCGTGATCGTGATCGTGCTCTGGTTCATCGCCTGGTCGGCACGTGACGTGCTGGCCCCGAGCGCCGAGGCGGTCCCCGAGGACGAGACCGCCGAGCAGGCCGACGCAGTGCCCGCCGACGATGCCGATGCGCAGGACGAGGCAGCCGCGAAGGATGAAGCCACGGAGGACGATGTTCGCCCTGGCCCGGCCCGTGAACTCGATGACGAGGGGGACCCCGATCCCATGACCGGGGCTGCGCATGATCAGCCGTACGTTCAGGAGGACGCGGAGGATGAGGCGGCTGCCGACCTGGCTACCGAGCGCGAGCCCGCGTTCGAAGGTGATGCAGCGGTCGAGGTGGACGCCGAGCGTGCCGCGCAGTCTGCCCAGGCGGCTCTGCAGGCTGGGCGTGATGCCTACTGGCGTGCGGGACCGCGCGCGGCGGTAGCGGTACTGCGCGAGGGGCTGGAGGCGCTGCCTAAGGATTCGGTGCAACGTGCGGATCTGTATGGCGAGCTCGGCAACGCGTTGTTTGCCATGCGCGATTTCGGGGCCGCGATGGATGCCTGGGAAGGTGCCCTCAAGGTGCTGCCCGAGAGCGAGCGGCAGCGTATGATCGAGCGCCTCGCCCCGGTTTACGACCGTCATCATGAGGAGGGTGCGGCGCACCTGGATGAGTATCGATAGAAGAACGTGAGCCAGTAAGCGTTTCTTCGGCGTTTTCGAACCTTTGTGAGGGAAACGCTGGATCGCCAGCGTTTCCCGGGGTCGTAACCCATACCGCGGACCACACAGGCGTGGGCGCAATGGGTATGATGAATGGAGCCAATTCACATCGCGGAGGCGTCCGGGCACGGAGTAGCTGTGTCTGCCGGGTGGCCGCCGCCGCAACGGAGTCCCCATGTTTAATCGTCCTGGTCGCCGCGTGCGCAAGCAGCTCAAGCTGCTGAGCGATCGCCTCGCCGAAGAAAATCCAGTCCTCAAAGGGGTTGTCGACCCCTTCCGTGATCTGGATCGAGTCGGCTACGCCTCGGGACTGTTGAATCCTCAGGAGGATTCTTACGCCTTTACGATCTCCTGGTGGCCGATGATCGCGGTGCTGGGCACGTTCTCGTCGGGCAAGTCGACGTTCATCAACGAGTACGTCGGCACCACCGTGCAGCGCAGTGGTTCGCAGGCGGTGGACGACAAGTTCACCGTCATCAGCTATGGCGGCAGCGAGCGGGTGCAGGAGCTTCCGGGGTTGGCGCTGGATGGTGATCCGCGCTTCCCGTTCTACCGCGTCTCCGACGAGATCGAGCGCATTACCGATGGTGGTGGCCGCACCGTGGACCATTTCCTGGCGATGAAGACCGCCAATTCCGAGCGCCTGCGCGGGCGTATCCTGATCGACTCGCCCGGGTTCGACGCCGACGAGCAGCGTGCGACGATCCTGCAACTGACCGACCACATCATCGATCTGTCCGATCTTGTGGTCGTCTTCTTCGATGCGCGGCACCCGGAGCCGGGCGCGATGCGCGATACGCTGGAGCACCTGGTTAATCGGGTTGCCGAGCGCAACGACTTCAACAAGCTGGTGTTCGTGCTCAACCAGATCGATACCACCTGGCGCGAGGACAACCTGGAGGAGGTCGTCTCCGCCTGGCAACGTGCGGTCGTTCGCCAGGGGAATGCCACTGGCCGTTTCTACTGCATGTTCAACGAGAGCGCCGGGGTCGAGATCGGCGACGAGCAGGTGCGCGAACGCTACGAGGAAAAGTCGCAGCGTGATCGCGCGGAGATCCACGAGAAGATCCAGGAAATCAGCTCGTCACGCTCGTATCGTATCCTCGGCTCGCTGCAGGCGATCGCCGAATCCATCGAAATGGATGCGTTGCCTGCACTGCGAAGGGCACTGGAGCGGTGGCGGCGGCGGGTGTTTCAGTTCGATGCCGCCATGTTTGCGGTGATTGCCGTGATCCTGGGTGTGATCGGGTACAACACGGCGGGCGGATTCGGGCCCTGGATGGACGGTTCGGCCTGGGCGTCGATGGGCGAGCACCCGATCTGGACGTCGACCGGCATTGTTGTATTGGTCCTTGTGCTGGCCGGGCTCCACTTCTTTAACCGCCGCTGGATCGCCCGGCGCATCGCGCGCACGCTGCCGACCGAGTCGGCCGCCGGTAACTGGCGGGCGGCTTTCGAAAAGAACACGCGCCCGTGGCGCTGGATGCTGCGTCGCGCACCGCTGGGCCTGGGACGGCGCAAGATCGGCCGCCTGCATGCGTTGCGCGATCGCGCCGAGGCCTATATCCAGCGCCTGAACAACCAGTTCGTCGATGCCCGGCCCGTATCGCGTACGGGGGGCCGAGCCTCGGCTGCCGATGTGCATCGCTCGGCAGAACAGGCACAATCGGATACTGTATCGGAATCGACCGGTGATGCTGTACATCAGTCAGCGGCCGCCGAGACGCCAGGGGACCTGACCGCGGAGCGCCCCGAAGCGCGTTAGTCAGGAGGACGCCGCGGCGTTTCCTTGTTTAGTCCGCGATGCATGGTTTCCTCGTCGGGGGGCGAGGGCCATGACGGAGTATCACCATGACGGTTGTCGCCTGGATGCTCTTCGCGCTGGCCATGATTCTGGTCCCGATCTCGGTCTGGGGCAGTTTGGCAGCGCTCGGGGTATGTGCGGGGTGTGCATTGATCCGGGACTGGCGCAAGGCGCGCCTGGCCTCGAAATAGCCAGCCCGCACTAGATCGAAATATTGGGGTCGCACGGGGCGGCCCCGATCCACAGGGGGGTGGGGTTACGCGCAGGGGGCTGTGGCGGACCATCCTCCACCACCAAGGAGGAGTGAATGAGCGATACCAAGAAATTGGCCATCATTGCGACCAAGGGCAGTCTGGACTGGGGCTATCCCCCGTTCATTCTGGCCTCGACCGCTGCCGCGCTCGGCTATGAAGTCGAAGTGTTCTTCACCTTTTACGGGCTGCAGCTGCTGCGCAAGAAGATGGATTTGCAGGTCACGTCGCTGGGTAACCCGGGGATGCCCATGCCTATGCCCATGCCGGTCATGCTCCAGGGGCTGCCGGGCATGCAGCGCATGATGACGACGATGATGAAAAAGAAGATGAAGGCGAAAGGCGTCTCCGATCTCGAGGATTTGCGGGAACTGTGTCAGGAGGCCGAGGTGCGCATGATCGCCTGCCAGATGACGGTGGATCTGTTCGATATGGACACCAGCGAGTTCATTGACGGCATCGAGTATGCCGGCGCCGCCGCGTTCTTCGAGTTCGCCGGCGAGTCGGACATCTGTCTGTTTATCTAGGCGGATGTGAAGCCCCGGGCGGCCCGTCCGCCTGTCCCGGCCCCGCGGCATCTGCCCGGGGCCGTTTTCGTTCTGGCAGGCCAAAATACTCCCGTGCCGGAACTTCTGGCGCGTTCGGCGGGACCACGTGGGTAAGGTTCCGAAGGATAGCCGTCGCATGGCGAGAGTCCCGAATCAGAGTTCGCGCCGGTCGTTTCTGCAGTGGATGGCCGGTTCGGCCATTGCCGCCGGTACCGGCTGGCCGCTCGCAGGCGCGGCCGGCGAGGGACGCGAACCGAACAGGAAGGCGATTCCCTCCTCGGGCGAGGAGATCCCCGTGATCGGCATGGGCACCTGGATCACCTTCAACGTCGCGGATGACCCGGATGCCCTCGCGCTGCGCACCGAGATTGTCGATACCTTCTTCCGGCGCGGCGGCGGCATGATCGACTCCTCGCCGATGTACGGGCGCGCGGAGGCGGTAGTGGGGCACTGCCTGCAGGAGCTGGGCCACCCCGAAGGGCTGATTTCGGCGACCAAGATCTGGACAGGTAGCACCGGCACCGGGCGCAACCAGCATGCGAAGTCGCTGGACCTGTGGGGCGTGGATACCCTGGATGTGCAGCAGGTGCACAACCTGCAGAACTGGGAGGCGCATCTGGAGACGATGCGCGAGAAGCGCGAGGCGGGCGAGATCCGCTATATCGGGGTGACCACCTCCCACGGGCGCCGCCACAACCAGCTGGAGCGCATCCTGGAACGCGAGGACCTGGACTTCGTACAGCTGACCTACAACATCCTCGACCGCGAGGCGGAGGAACGCCTGCTGCCGCTGGCCCGAGAACGCGAGGTGGCGGTCATCGCCAATCGCCCGTTCCGCCGCAAGGAGCTGATCAAGCGCTTCGAGAGCGAACCACTGCCCGATTGGGCGGGGGAGATCGACTGCGAGAACTGGCCGCAACTCCTGCTCAAGTTCATCGTCTCGCACCCCGATGTCACCTGTGCGATCCCGGCGACCTCGGTCGTGGAGCACATGCGGGAGAATATGGGAGCCCTCTACGGCCCGATGCCGGATGACGACATGCGCCAGCGCATGATCGAATACGTCGAAGCACTTTAAGTCTCAAAGTTTACCGGGAGTGCGGATGCTGCCATTTGCCGCCGAAACCCTGCTGTCGATCTTCGGGCAATACAATCGCGCCATCTGGCCGCTGCACGGGGTCGCGGCCCTGATGGTGCTCGTTACACTGGCGCTGGCCCTTGTAGGCGGGCGCGGGGCCGGACGCGTCGTGGGCCTGCTGCTCGCTGTGATGTGGGTCTGGATCGGGGTCGTGTTCATCGGGGGTGTGCTTGCCGAATTCCATTTCTGGGCGGGCCGGCTGGCGGGCGTGTTCGTCGCGCAGGGCCTGATGCTCCTGTTCGCCCTCACGCTGCTGGGGCGCCACGGCTTTGGCTGGCCGGGTGGTGTGGCCGGCCTTGTCGCGATCGTGGTGATGGCCTATGCCATGGTCGGCCATGCCCTGCTGGAGGTCCTGCTCCTGGGGGTGTCCTGGGCCCAGGCCCAGTACGTGGGTGTCGCGCCGGGACCCACCATGCTGTTCACCCTCGGCATCCTGCTGCTGGCCCAGCCGCGCCCGTCGCTGATCCTGGCAATCATTCCCTTCCTCTGGACCCTGGTGACCGCCTATATCGCCTGGGAGCTGGGCATTTGGCTGGAGTATCTACCGGCCGCGCTGGGCCTGATCGCTTTCGTATTGTTGCTCGTTCGCCGGCTTTACCCGGGCGAGAGGGGCCTGTTTCGCTCCGATACTTTTGGCGCCCGGTCGCGGTCCCGTTAGGCTTGCCATTTCCCCCAGACAGAGGAGACCGTCATGTCCATCGAAGTGATCCATCGGCCGGAGCAGGACCATCTGGAACGCCTCGGCGTATTCGACTGGCCGGTCTGGGAAAAGGAGGTCTCGACCTTCCCCTGGCACTACGACGAGCGCGAGGTCTGCTACATCCTGGAGGGGCAGGTGACGGTCACCCCGGACGGTGGTGGCGAGCCGGTGACGGTCGGTGAGGGCGACCTGGTGACCTTCCCCGAGGGCATGGACTGCACCTGGGAGATCCACCGCGACATCCGCAAGCACTACCGCTTCGGCTGAGTGTATCGTCGCAGGTCCGACACGGACGCTACGACGTGGTGTGTCCGGTGGAGCGTGCTTGCGCACGAATGCAGGGCCTTTTCCAAACGGCGTAGGGTGCCGTTGAGCGTAGCGAAACGCGCCATTCCCCACGCCTTGTCCGACCCCTGATGCGTTTCGCTGCGCTCAACGCATCCTACGAGTAGGCGGTTGGTCGAACAGCGTTGCGAATCAGGTCGGTCAGTGCGTCTTGCCGGCCTTTGTGGGGTTCGCCGGTGCCTGCAGATGCGCCGGTGGTGAAATCAGGTTTCGTGTTCGCGGCCGAGGCCGCTCCCACAGGGCCTTCAGCGGGCGAGCCACTGGCTGTCGAGGCGGGTGCTGAAGGTTTCTTCGACGCGGCGCAGGTAGTAGAGCATGTCGACGGGCAGGTTGATGCCGTCGTGCATTTGCAGGGGGTAGAGGTCGGCGGCGATTACGCAGTCGGCGATGGAAGGGTGGCCGAGATAGAAGCGACTGGCCGCCAGGTGCTTCGCCAGTTCCGGCAGGCGGCTCAGTTTCGCGAGCTGGTTGTAGCCGTCGTAGCGGTCGTTGGCGAGTTCTTCCAGCGACAGGCCGAAGCGGTGCTGCACCTGGGCCTTGTAGTCGGCCAGGGTCTCGGCGCTCTCGCCGATGCCGTGGAAGCCCGGCGCCAGCGGGGCGTACAGCCGATCGAGCACCACATCGACCTTGCCGCGCCAGTCCACCAGGGCCTGCCAGGCATCCTCGGGGATTACGCCTTCCGCCAGGGGCTCGCCGGTCGGGAACAGGTGGTCGATGTCGCGCAGCGCCGTGAGCGTGTCGGTTACCAGGGTACCGTCATCCATCTGCAGGACCGGCGACTGGCGGGCCACGCCCAGCTCGAAGAAGGTCTCGTCGTCGAACCAGTCCAGCGCGACGGTTTCGAGCTCCACACCCTTGTAGCCACAGGCCAGGCGCAGGCGGTCGGCCTTTGCGTCGTGCGGGAAGTGGTAGAGCGTGGCCACGCGGCTACTTTCCGCGCTGGGCGTGGCTCAGGATGAAGTCCCACTGCTCCTGGGTGATGGGCATGACCGACAGGCGGTTGCCGCGGCGGACCAGCGGGCAGTCCTCGAGCTGCGGCTGCCGCTTCAGCCAGTCGAGGGTGATGATGTCGCCGAACTTTTCCTCGAAGGCGACGTCCACCCGCAGCCAGCGCGGGTTGTCCGGGTCGCTCTTCGGATCGTAGTGCGGGTCCTCGGGGTCGAAGGCGCAGGAGTCCGGATAGGCCTCTTTCTCGATGCGCAGGATGCCGACAATGCCCGGCGGCTTGGCGTTGGAGTGGTAGAAGAAGGCCAGATCACCCTTCTTCATTTCGTCGCGCATCATGTTGCGCACCTGGTAGTTGCGGATGCCGTCCCAGGGCTCCACGCCCACGCGTTCCAGGTCATCGATGCTGAACTCGTCGGGCTCGGATTTCATCAGCCAGTAGGCCATGCGGGCTCCTCGTGCCGGATCGGGCGTGTGGGTCAGGTGTGCGTATTGTGCCGCGCGCGGCGGGGCAGCGCATGCCAGCCGTCCTCGGTGACCACGCCGTCCAGCGGGACGTCCCATGGCTGGCTGGGCAGGGCCTCGACCCCCTGCAGGGCATGGGCCACGCCGATCAGCTTCGGGCGGTGGATGCCGAAGCGGCGACGGGCGAAGTAGCGGTCGTAATAGCCCGCGCCCATGCCCATGCGGTTGCCGGCATGGTCGAAGGCGACCAGCGGCAGCAGGACCACCTGCATCTCGCGGCGCCAGATGCGCGGGGCATCGGGGCAGGGCTCGGCAATGCCGAAGCCGTTCTGGCAAAGCGGCACGTCTGGCCCCCAGGCGTGAAAGTGCATGCGCCCGGGGCGTTTGGCATCCATCACCGGCAGGGCGATGCGGGTGCCGCGCCGGGCCAGGGACACGGTCAGGGGGGTCAGATCCACCTCGCCGCGCAGGCCCCGATAGGCACCGATGCAATGCGGTTGCCAGCGCTGGAACCAGCGCAGCAGGTGATCGCAGATCAGGGCGGAATGAATCTCGAGCCGCTCGTCGGACAGCGCGGCGCGCTCGCGGCGCAGGCGCAGTCGTAGCTGGCGCAGTTCGTCAGGCGTGAAGGAGGTCTCGTCCCTGGACATACGATCCGCAAAATAATGAGGTGGACGCGCCCCGCGGGCGCCGAAGTGACCATCGACCTTGAACCAGAGGTTCAGGTGGGAGAAGCCTCCGAATCTTAAGGCTTTCCGCTCGATGACGGACATGCGCAACGAAACGGAAGTGCTCGGTCCCGTGGTGAAGAATTAAGGCTCAAGGGTACCACCAGGCCACTTTCGCACGCCGCAGCGACGCGTCCGCCACCATTATGAACCAATCCCCCGGGGGTGTGCGCAACCATGATCACATCAGGGTTGCACGATCCACCCAGGACGGAATCCGGCCGCTTGGGAGACTCGCCGGTTTGGATGGGTTTTAGCAATCACGCTCGGGTGACGTAGGATTCGCGTTTTCCGGATGGATGCGAGCGGGCGGTGCGCGATCGAGTACCGGCCTTCTCCGGACTGTGCAGAGGAGCTCTATGGAATCGCCGCAGAAACTGATCCCGGGATACGCCAACGCCAAGGCGACGCGCCGGTATGCGGAGCACTACATCGCCGAGGGCAAGGCCGCCGAGGGCCACTACAGCGAGTTCTCGCGCGCCAAGATGCGCCTGTCCAGCCTGGGCATTGGCACCTTTGGCGGCGCCGCCACAGCCGAGGTGGATGCCGCGATCTCCGCCATCGTCGCCCGCGGGCTGACCGAAGGCATCAATGTCGTCGACACCGGTGCCCACTACCGCTATGGTCGTTCGCTGGCGGCCGTTGGGGCAGGCGTGCGTACGGCCCTGGAGGCTGGGGTCCCGCGCGAGGCGATGTTCCTGATCTCCAAGGGCGGATTCATGACGCTGCGCGGCGGGCCGCCGGACGACATGGATGCCTGGTTCCAGCGGGAGATCGAGTCCCAGGGCATGGGTACCCGGGACGATCTCGCCAAGGGCGCGCACCTGCTGACGCCAGAGTACATCCACTATCAGATGGAGCTGTCGCGCTCGCTGATGGGGGTCGAGACGCTGGATGCCTTCGTCATTGATCAGCCCGAGGTCCATATCCACGAGATTGGCAAGGAGGCGACCAACCGCAAGCTGGAGCCAGTGTTCCAGATGCTGGAGCGGGCGGCGCGGGAAAAGAAGATCCGCGCCTACGGGATCTCCACGTTCGAGGGCTTCCGCGAGGAGACCGATGCCGCCGTGTTTCAGTCGCTGACCTCCATGCAGGGGCTGGCCGAACGTGCGGCCCAGACCGTGACCGGCGACGACCACGCCCGGCACCACTTCAAGATCGGGATGCTCCCGTTCAACCAGGTGATGCTGGAAGGCTTTACCCGCTTCAACACCGCGACCGGGCAGGGCAATGTGGCCAGCCCGTTGCAGGCCGCGCACCAGCTGGAGGTGTACATGTTCGCCTCCCACTCCATGCTGAAGGGACACCTCGCCCAGCAGTCGGTGGAGGTGGTCGAACAGCAGCTGGCGAACCTGCCCAATCCGGCGCAGCGCGCGATGCAGTTCAACCGCTCCACGCCGGGCTTGGGCACCTCCCTGGTTGGCATGAGTACGCCGGAACACCTGGACGACATGCTGGCGGTGATGCGCGAACCGCTGCTGGAGAAGAAGGCCTACCTCGGGATGTTCAAGAAGGCCGAGGAGTGAGCCGAAGCCTGGTCTCCCCCTTGCGGGAGCCGGCTTGCCGGCGAAGCCCCGCCTGCATCCGGCTTTGGCAGGGGCTTCGCGTGCAAGCACGCTCCCACAGGGTCCCGAGCTCCGGCCATGGTAGAGAATTCATGCACAAGGGTATGTCATGCAGGTTGATCTGAAGGCCCTCGAATTCCCCGCGATCCAGCGTCTGCTGGAGCGCCTGACCGCGACGCCCTACGGCGCGGATGCCGCGCGCGGGCTGGAGCCGGCACCGAATCTGGATGCGGCGCGCGCACTGCAGACCGCGGTGACCGTTGCGCGCCAGCGTCTGGATGCCGGGACCCTGCCGCGTCTGGGGCAACTGCCGGACGTGCGCGCGGCGCTGCGCCAGGCGTCCAACCCCGGGGCTGCGCTGCCGGTGCAGGCCCTGCACAACCTCCAGACAATCATGCGTCAGGCCCGCGAGCTGGCGGATCAACTGGCGGACACCCCCGAGATCTATCCGGCGGACCTGAACAAGCTGTATCCGCCCGAGGGGCTGGAAGAGCGCCTGTCGGCGTGCCTGAACCCCGGCGGGTCGCTGCGCGAGGACGCGAGCCCCGCGTTGATCGAGGCCTTCGAGCAGCGTGGGCGCCTGCGCTACGAGGTCGAGGCGGTGGTGAAAAAGCGCCTGGCGGCCTCCGATGTCGCGCAAAAGGGCGAGGACGCGCTGAAGGTGCAGTGGCACCAGGAACGCGCGGTGATGGTGCTGCGTGGCGAGGCGGCCAATGCGGTCAAGGGTGTGCGTCGCGGCACCGCGATGGGCGGGCGCGACCAGATCGTCGAGCCGATCGAGGCGGTGCCGCTGAACAACCAGTTGGATACGGTCAACAGCCAGATCAATACCGAGCAGCAGCGCCTGCTGCGCGAGCTGACCGACGTGGTGCGCCAGTATGGCGAGCCGCTGGAACTGATGCTGACCGCACTGACCTGGATCGACCTGGCATCCGCCGCCGCGCAGCTATCCGCACAGATGAATGCCCATGCCCCGCGGTTGGAGGCGGAGGCCGGGGTGGAGCTGATCGAGGCCTACCACCCGCTGCTGCTGTTGCAGTTCGCCGAGGGCAACGGGCCGCAGCCGGTGCCTCTGTCGATCCGGCTGGATGGCGAGCAGCCCCTGTTGCTGATCACCGGGCCGAATACCGGCGGCAAGACGGTCGCGCTGAAGACGCTCGGGCTGCTGGTCACCATGGCCTGGTGCGGGCTGCATATCCCGGCCGAGCAGGACTGCCGCATCGGGCGCTTCGATCAGGTGATGGTCGATGTCGGCGACCATCAAAGCCTGTTCCACCACCTGTCCACGTTTGCCGGCCATGTGGAGGTTCTGAAGCGGATTCTTGATCACGCGGGGTCAGAGACCCTGATCCTGCTGGACGAGCTGGGTACGGGCACCGACCCCGACGAGGGCGCGGCACTGGCGATGGCGATGCTGGACGAGTTGCGTGCGCGTGGCACGCGCGGGATTGTGAATACCCACCTGGCGCCCCTGAAGGACTATGCCGCCCAGCATGCGGGCATCGTGAACGCCTCGATGCAGTTCGATGCCGAGACGCTGTCCCCGACCTACCGGCTGCTGATTGGCGAGCCGGGTGTGTCCTTTGGTCTTACGATTGCCGAGAAGAACGGGCTGCCGGCCCAGCTGGTTGCCCGTGCGCGCGAGCATTTCGCCGAACTCCCCACCGCCCAGGCCGGGGGCGATACCGGCAAGGCGTGAGCCCCGAGCGAGGCGTTACCACATGAGGTCGTCGGGGACGACGTAGTCCTTGTACGGGTCGTCGGGATCGGGCTCGGAACCGCCGCTTTCCTCGGCCGGGATAACCAGCGGCCATTCGGCATCCCGCTCGCGGATCTTGTCCGCTATATCGCGCGGGATTACGCGGAACCCCTTGCTCGGGTGCAGCTCCAGGCCGGCCAGCGCCGCGCGGCCGTCGACCAGGCGCTTGCGGGTGTCCTCGGTCACCGGCAGGTGGCGGACCTGCCCGTCGAACTGGAAGTGATAGTCGATCGCGGCGTCGCCAGTGGGGATCGGGGCCAGGTGCTGGTTCACCAGCTCGCGAATCTGCGCCCGGCGCGCGCGGCGTTCGGCCTTTTCCTGCCGTTCCTGGTTCTTCTCCCGCGAGCGTTGGGCCTGCTCGGCCTGACGAGCCGCAGCGGCGCTAGCCTCGGCGTCGGCGGGCTTGCCCTTTTTCTTTTTCGGTTGTGTCTTCTGGGCCTTGTGCTTCTGGCTCTTGGCCTTGCGCACCTGTTTTTCGTCCACCAGCCCGGCCTTCAGGAGCTGATTGCGCAGATCGTCCGACATGCCGCTTGCCTGTAGAAAATGTGTCGGGAGGATAGCCCGAACCTCTGCTATGTGCAGCCGACGTGTGTAAGTTCGGGTAATCCGTCCAGGATCTCGGTCATGGGAAGGGTGGGAAACAGCAGGTGTAAACGCCGCGCAAGATCGGGAGTCGCAGCGGGATTGCCCAGCGCCTGCGTGCGCTGACACAGTCGCATCGCAGCCGTGCGCTCGCAAGCCAGCTCCAGCCCTTTCACGGCGTCGTACAGGGCTTGGCGTTGTCGCTCATCGGGGCTGTTGGGCTTGAGACGGCGGCGCAGGGCGCGCACGCGCGAGGTGGTTTGCTCCCGCCAGCGCGCGGCGGCCTGCATCAGCGCCTGCCAGTCGTGTGTGTGTACTCGCCGTGGGTACCACAGGGCGAACAGGGCGAGGATGGCATCGACCTCATGGGCGTCCTGCCAGTTCAGCAGGCGTTTCCGTGCGGGGGCGCAGGCCCATATCCGCAGGGCGAAATCCCAGAAGCAGTCGAAGTCGTGTGGCCGGGCGGCCTCAGGCACTACTGGCGGCGGGCGTAAAGGTCACGCCGGCGGTGCTGCGCAGGGTCGTCGGCTCGAGGATCTCGAGATCCCGGGTGTGCAGGTTGATTACCCCCTGGTTGCGCAGCTGTGTGAACAGGCGGCTGATGGTCTCCTGGGTCAGCCCCAGGTGGTTCGCGATGTCGGCGCGCGACATCGGGAGGTAGAAGCGCTCGGTGGACAGGCCCCGTGCACGATGCCGCTCCGACAGGGTGACGAGGAATGTGGCCAGGCGCTGCTCCGCCGTGCGCTGCCCGAGCAGGGCATGCAGGCTTTCGTCCTGAGCCAGCCCCTGGCTCATCACGTTCATCATGTGCTGGCGGAATGTCGGAAGCCTGCCGGCGAGGTCGTCCACATGGGTGTACGGGACTGCGCAGACACTGGTGGATTCGAGGGCGACCGCGCTGACCGGATGTTTTCTGGAGTGGATCGCATCCAGCCCCAGCAGATCGCCTGCGAGGGCGAAGCCGGTGATTTGCTCGGTACCGTCGTCGCCGATCAGAACGGTCTTCAACGCCCCGGTGCGTACGGCAAACAGGGTGTCGAAGCGCTCGCCCATGCCGAACAGCAAGGCCCCCTTTTCGATCGGACGGCGTTGCTGCACGATCTCGTCGAGTTGCCAGAGTTCGTTTTGTGGCAGCCCCATCGGCAGACAGAGCTGGCGCAGGGTGCAGTGTTCGCAGGCTTGGGTCGGGCGCAGTGTCATGTGCTCAGGTTAGCGGTTTTGCCATCGGTGAGGGAAGGTGTGTGAGGCCCCCGTGAGGGAAGGTGTGTGAGGCCCCCGTATAGAGGTTGCCCGTATGAGGAATTCCGGTATTGTGAGTGTGGAACCTTTTGGAGTGGCAGGGATCAGCCAATTCAGAGGCTTGCGGCGGAGCGAGTGCGATATCTAGACTCTGTTTAATATAGCAGGCGATTCGCATGGGAAGGGACGCAATGATCGAACGGATGCTGAACGAATACATGCACCACGGCACGCTGATCCTGCGCGAGCCGGACGGGAGCGAGCGCCGTTTCGGGCAGGGGGCACCCGAGATCACGCTGCAGGTCCATGATCGGGCGGCCCTCAAGCGCATCGCGCGAGATCCCGGGTTTCAGCTGGGCGAAACCTATATGGACGGGCTCTGGTCGCCGGGTCCCGAGGGCATCCGGGTGTTTCTGGATGTGGCCATGCGCAACTTCGCGCCCAGATTCCAGCGTCGTGTGCACCCGCTGGTGTGCATGTTTCGCGCGGTCCTCGAGCAGGGCAACCGTATCGCGCGCAGCTACCAGAACATCTCCCATCATTACGACGTGGACGAGTGGCTGTTCCGCCGTTTTCTCGACGAAGGCATGTTCTACAGCTGTGCCTATTTCGAGCGCCCGGACATGACCCTGGAGGAGGCCCAGCAGGCCAAGTGCGCGATGCTGCGCAAGAAGCTGGTGCTGGAGCCCGGTCAGCGGGTGCTGGATATCGGCTGCGGCTGGGGTGGGCTGGCCTTTCACCTGGCCGAGAACGCCGATGTCCAGGTGGACGGAATCACCCTGTCCCGGGAGCAGCTGCGAGTGGCCCAGGCCGAGGCGAAGCGCCGCGGGCTGGACGATCGCGTGCGCTTTTTCTATCAGGACTACCGCGAACACGACGACCAGTACGACCGGATCGTCAGTGTCGGCATGTTTGAGCATGTCGGCGTGCCCAATTACGGCACGTTCTTCCAGCGGGTGAACGACCTGCTCAAGGACGATGGCGTGGCCGTCCTGCACACGATTGGCCGCCAGGGGCCTCCGGGGACCACCAACCCCTGGCTGAGCAAGTACATCTTCCCTGGCGGTTATACCCCGGCACTGTCCGAGGTGATGGAGGCGTTGGAGCCGACCCCGCTGCATACCACCGATATCGAGTTCTGGCGGCTGCACTATGCGGAGACGCTCGCCGAGTGGTATCGGCGGTTCCAGAACATCCGTGCCGAGGCAGTGGGCCACTTCGACGAGCGCTTCTGCCGCATGTGGGAGTTCTATCTGGCCAGTTGCGAGGCGACCTTCCGCTGGTGGCGCCAGGTGGTGTTCCACATCCAGGTGGCCAAACAGCAGGATGCCGTGCCGCTCACCCGCGACTATCTGTATGCCGACGAGGCGCCCAAGGTGGTTTCGACGCCGCCGGGGGAGGCGGCAGTCCGGGGTCGCAGTGCTGCGTAGGGATTGCGGACTACTTCCTGGCTCCCTGAACATTTTTTCCTGACCGGGCACCCGCAACCGGTCTGTTTTCCCTACACTTCACGGAAACGCTGAGGGGGCAGGGACGACGCGTGTTTGGCAGGTTTCGCAAGCGGCAACAGCGGCAGGAGGCCCCCCAGGCCGCCAGTCCGAGCCAGGACCATGTGCTGATCGAGGCGGCCGGACGCAGCCGGATCACCGAGGTCGCGGCGACCGCGCGCAAGGTGCCCTGGTCGCTCAACATGCTGCAGCTGCTGTGGGCGGCCGGCCCGGTGACCTTCCTCGCGATGCAGGGGGGCTATTTCCTGGGCTTTGGCCACGCCGCCCCGGCCCAGAATTTCATCTTTTTTGCCGTCTACACGCTGCTGTTCGGGGTGATTGGCCTGCTGGCGCGGTTTATTGCCGATGCCACGCGGGGCAAGCGGCAGGAGCGCTCACGCGATCAGCTGCGCAATACGATCGACTTTTTGCCGGACCTGCTGTTCGTGACCCGCGACCTGGCGATGGCCGAGATGGCGCCGGACATGCGGCGACGCAAGGCCGCCGAGGTTCTGCTTCATGAGGTGGATATCTCGCCGGAAGGCGTCGCGGTCGCGGTGCGCGAGATGACCGGCGATACCAGCCTCGCAGCAGCGGCCGAGCAGATCGAGATCTACCGTCGGCTGGGGCTGCGCTCGCGCGTCGCGGATCTGGTGGATGCCACTGCGGATGCTCGTCTGGCCGCGCTGGAAAAACTGCACCACGATGCCTCCGAACTGGCGGATCCGCTGCGCGACCGGCTTCAGGGCGTCGCGCCAACCCGTGAGGATGGCGTCCGGCGGATCGATCAATTTCTGGACCGCCTGTTTTCAGCGGCGGACTCGGATGACCTGTCGCGCTGCACACTGGATGATACGCAGGCCATGTTTGTACTGGCCTTCGAGATGGTCAACGGGCGGCAGATCCGGCGGCTGAGTTTCGAATGGTCGGGTGGTTGGCGGTTGGGGCATGCGCTGGATCGGCTGGAGTATCAGGGCAACCGTTTCCGCGTCGCTCAGGCGGGTGTGATCAGTCGCCTGCGCTCGCTCGCGATGTTGCTGGCGCAAAGCCCGGCCAGTGGCCTGGATCCGCAGGTCCTGCGTTCGCCGACTCTGGGTATCGGGCGCGAGGTGCTGGATGCACTTTCGCAACTGGAACAGTCCCGCCCCGCTGTGAATTCGCCGGAAGGCCGCCTGCTGGGGCGGGCGCTGCGTCATGTCGAAGACCTGCGCGCGGCGCGGGACCAGCTCATGCAGGCGCAGAGTCGCTATACCGCCGCGGTCGAGCGCTGGGAGGCGCTGCGACGACAGCAGGTCGAGAGAAAGGGGCAGCAGAGCTGGTTCAAGCGCAGTGCGCGCGGTATCCGCGTGAGCGAGGAGGTGATCGAGCTGGCGGACGACCAGAAGCTGCGCCTGGCCGACCGGTTCTGTGAGTACCTGTCCGAGCTCGGCATCCGGCGCGAGGGCGACCTGTTCTACTTTGGTGGGCACCCACTGGATGCGGACACCGCCAAGCGCATCGGCATCCAGCTCGCACTGATTCTGGAGCCTCTGGTCGACCTGACCAACCCGAGTATCCAGCGCGCGATCTATGCGAATCCCGCCGCCTATCTCGGAGGCCTGTACGTCGGCATGAGTGCGGATGCCAAGGCGGGGTTGGGTTCGGCGATGGTGCGTATGGTGCGTCAGGATCTCAGCCGTATGGCGGAATGGCTGGCCCTGCGTCTGACGCGCATCTACCATCTGCCGCTGTCCGACTCCATGCGTGATTTCCTGGTACGGCAATATGGCGCCAATCCCGACCGCCTGGAGATGCTGGCCGCCCATCCGGTGGAGGAGGGCGCGCAGGCGGCGCCGGTGGCTTTGCGTGCCGAACGGTCGCCGGAATTTGACGCCATGCTGCAGGACAAGTCCTGGGGGCGGTTGCTCAAGAGCGGCGCACGTTATGTGCAGGCCGAGGCCCAGCGATCCTGACGCCGCGCATTTCCCGGGTCTGGTAATTTCTTGACCAACTGTGTAGGCTTTCGTGCGTTTTCTGGTGCCCCTCGGCGTGTCTCGCCGAGGGGTTAAACGGGAAGTTCGGTGAGCCCGCTACAGGTATCTGGATGCCTGCGGACGAATCCGACGCTGCCCCCGCAACGGTAATCGAGCGAGAGGCCATGACGGCCTCTGATGGTCGCGGCACACGCCACTGAACGGAATCGTTCGGGAAGGCGCCGCACCGGAACGCTCGTCAGCCCGGAGACCGGCCAGGGAATGATCGCGCGGCATGCGGCGGGCATGCGAGGCGGATGATCGGGCCTGGTCGCATAGCGGCTGTGCCCGGTCCCCCTCGTGTCTCTCTCCCCCCTGCCTGCGTGGTCCCGACGAATTTACGGCGTGCGGGCGGCTCGCCGGGAGACACGGACGACATGAAACGCACAGCACTTTCCACGGCCATCCTGCTGGCCACCACCCCGGTCCTCGCCGAGACGCCGGACGCCGATTCCGAAGCGCACACCCTCGACGTGGTCCAGGTCACGGCCGCGCGCGTCGCGCAGACGGTCGACGAGACCCTGTCCTCGGTCACCGTCATCGACCGCGAAGAGATCGAGCGCCTGCAGCCGCAGCAGTTCACCGACCTGCTGGAGGGCCGCGCCGGGATCGAGACCTCCCAGAACAGTGCGTTTGGCAAGACTACTTCGGTCTATACGCGTGGCACGAGTTCCGACCACACCCTGCTCCTGATCGACGGCGTGCGCATGGGGTCGGCCACCAGTGGCGGGGCAAGCTGGCAGTTCCTGCCACCGGAGGAGATCGAGCGCGTCGAAGTGGTGCGCGGACCGCGTACCAGCATCTACGGCTCCGACGCCATTGGCGGCGTGGTGCAGGTCTTTACCCGCGAGGGCCAGAAGGGGCCGCCCAGGGTCAACGCGTTTGTCGGGGGCGGCAGCTTCAACACCTGGGAAACGGGTGTGGGCGTCGCCGGCGGAACCGAGAACACGAACTACAGCTTCTCGCTCAGCCATTTCGAGACCGACGGCATCAATGTGCAGGATGACGTTGGAGACGATGACCGTGACGGCTACGACAACACCTCGCTTGCGACCAAGGTGACCCATCGTCTTGATAACGGTGCGGAGGTCTTTGGGAATGTCTTGTATTCGGAAGGCTCAACCGAATTTGACACTGATTCCCAGTTCTCGCCGGACTCCTCGGACTTTGTGCACGCGGCTTTGCGGGCTGGCTTCCGTATTCCGGTTACACGGCAGTGGGAGACTGAACTGTCGGTCGGCCACAGCCGGGACGAGTCGGAGAATTTTCTCGACGGTGAATTTTTCTCCCAGTTCGATACCCGTCGCGACACGATCGACTGGCGCAATGATATCGATATAGGGGATCGCGTGTACCTCGTGACTGGCATTGATGCGCACGAGGACCGCGTCGAGAGCGACACCGATTACGATGAAGGGTCGCGTTACAACGTTGGAGCTTACTCCGTGGTGCAGGTGGATCTTGGGCGCCACGATCTCGAAGGCAGCCTGCGCTACGACGACAACGAGCAGTTCGGAGACAAGACGACCGGCCAGGTCGCATGGGGTTTGCAGGCTTCGGAAACGGTTCGGTTGCGAGCTTCCTACGGAACGGCATTCAAGGCACCGACGTTCAATGATCTCTACTTCCCGGGCTTCGGGAACTCCGATCTTGATCCGGAGACTTCCCGCACGTTTGAACTCGGCGCGCGCTATTCCAGTGGTCCGTACTATGCCGATGCCGCCGTCTTCCGGACTGATCTCGACCAGATGATCACCTTCGATCCCGTCGCATTTCGGGCAGAAAACGTGGACGAAGCCCGGATTCGCGGCATCGAACTGGAAGGCGGTTACGAGGGAGCCCAATGGGTCTCTCGCGCCTCCCTGACCTTCCTGGACGCCGAAGACCGGGAGACCGGAAACGAATTGCGCCGCCGCTCGCCCGTGACAGCGCGGGTGGATCTCGATCGCCAGTTCCAGCGTTTCTCCGTAGGGGGATCGGCTATCGCCAAGAGTCGCGCCTATGACGATCGCGACAATCAGGAGCGACTTGCCGGCTACGGCCTGCTCAATCTGCGTGCGAGCTATCAGATTGCGCCGGAATGGCAGATTCAGGCGACGGTCAATAACGTGTTCGACAAGGACTACGAGACCGCCGGAGGGTACAACCAGCCGGGTCGGGCCGCTTTCGTCAAGCTGCGCTACCAGCAGAGGTGATGCATGGGTAATCGACTGTCAAAGATTGCGACCCGCACGGGTGACGAAGGCCGGACTGGCCTGGGGGATGGCTCGCGGGTGGATAAGGACAGCCACCGCGTCGAGGCGTTTGGTGACGTGGACGAGCTGAACAGTGTCGTGGGCCGGGTCCTGGTCCACGATCTCCCGGAAGAGGTTCGGCGCGTGCTGGCCCTGGTTCAGCACGAGCTGTTCGACCTGGGGGCGGAGCTGGCGGTGCCGGGGCATCAGGCGCTACCGGATGCCTCTGTCGAGCGGCTCGATGTCGAGCTGGAAAGCTTCAACGCCGATCTGCCGCCGCTCGAGGAGTTCATCCTGCCGGGCGGTGGCCCGGCCACGGCCGACTGCCATATCGCCCGTACGGTATGCCGCCGTGCGGAACGTCGTCTGGTGGCGGTGAATCACCATGAGGCGCTGCGGCCGAGTTCACTGGCCTACATCAACCGCCTGTCGGATCTTCTGTTCGTGCTCTGCCGTGTGCTTGCACGTCACGAGAACGGCGCGGAAGTCCTCTGGCAGCCGGCCAACAAACGCGGCTGATTGCATCTGCCGTTGCCGGTTTTCGGGTGCCGTTTCCACGGCACCTTCCTGCGTATAACGGATTGGCGACGCCACCATTGCACCGGTGGCGTCGCCCCATCGAATTTTCTTCGGGGTTTGTCGCATGTCCTTCTGGAAACGCAGCCTGGTCCTGCTGATCGTCGGCCTGTGGAGCACGCCCGTATGGGCAGGGCCCCAGATCGTCGGCATCGTCTCCGAGCGCTCGGCCCCCGAGGTGGCCGCCGGTGCGCATCGATTCCTGGAGGCCGTGCCGGATGCCGAGGTGGTGCTGCGCACGCCTGAGCAGCTGGCGGACAAGTCGGACTCGTCAATCCGGGCGTTGTGGCGCGATGCCGACGCGGTGCTCGTGGCAGCGGTGTTCGGGGACCAGGCCGGTCGTCTCGAACGTCTGCTGCGCGAAGAGGCACCGGCCGAGTCAGCGCCGATCCTTGCAATCAACAGCGAACGGCGCCTGACCGCGCTGTCCCGCATCGACGGCCAGGCGGTTCTGGAGGAGCTGGACGAGGAGGCCCGGACCGAACTGACCGAGAACCCTGAAGCGGGCGAGGATCCGCGCGAGCACCTGGCTCGGCAGCAGGAGCGCTTCTCAAACCAGGCCGACTGGCTAACCGGACGTGCGTTCTATCAGGGCCGCACACCGGAGAACATGGAGGGTCTGATGCGCTGGCTGGCCGCTCGGGGCGGGCACTCGATTGACGTGCCGGAACCGGATCCGCGCGAGACCATCCGCTATTACCGGGATGGCCAGTCGGTGGCCGACCCGGGGGATCTTGGCCTGGATGCCAGGCCGGCCGTGGCCGTGCTGGACCTGGATACCGGTGACCGTCCCGGTGACCGCGAGCTTCTGGATGCGACCTGCGAGGCGCTGGAGGCCCGGGATACCCAGTGCTTCGCGGTCCTCGCGCGCTGGGGTGGGGCCAGCCGCGAGGCAGTCGAGAACCTCGCCGCATCGGCGGCACCCGCCGAGCTGAGCGGGATCGTCAGCCTGCAGGACTTCGTAGTGGGCGGCGGTGGCAACCGCGAGGCGGTGGCCGAGGCCTTCGCCGAGCTGGATGTCCCTGTGGTCAAGGGGATTCGTCTGGCGGACGTGAGCGAGACCGAGTGGCGGCTCTCGCACGAGGGCATCCCCTGGGACAAGGTCCACTATCACGTGGCCATGCCGGAATTGCAGGGCGCCAGTCAGCCGATGGTGCTGGCGACCGCGGGCGAGCCCACGCAGGACGAACGCACTGGCGTGCGATTGGCGCTGCCCGAACCGGTGGGCGAGCGGGTGGAGGCCCTGGCCGACCGGATGCAGCGCTGGAACCGGCTGCGCCAGCTGGACAACACAGACAAGCGGGTCGCGGTCGTGTACTACAACCATCCGCCCGGTCGCCAGAACATTGGCGCCGACAAGCTGGATGTCCCGGAATCACTGCTGGAGATCTTGCAACGGCTGGAGGCCGCCGGGTATGACCTCGGGGACGAGGTGCCGGAGGATGCTGAGGCCCTGCTGGACATGATCCAGGACCGGGCGGTGAATCTGCCGGAACAGGCGGACGCGCTGGACGCGATCGCCGGCCGGGTCGCCTCGCTGGATCGAGATCAGTACCAGGCGTATTTCGACGGCTTGCCTGCCGCGGTGCAGGCGGAGCTGGTCGACGGACCGATCGGCTACCTGCAGGCGCGTCTGGAGGCGGCCAGGGACGCGGACAAGCACGAACTGGCGGAGGCCGCGCTGGACAGCGGTGTCGGCGATCTACGGCATATGCTCGAGAGCTACCCGCACGACGCCCAGGAACGGGCGCTGGACCTGCTCGCCCAATACGAGGCCGCCTGGGAGGCCACGCTGGCCGGTGAAGACGAACACGAAACCACCGAACAGCTGCGCAAGGCCCTGGTGCGTACAGGCATCCCGGGTCTGACCGGATGGGGCGAGCCGCCGGGCGAGGCCATGACGCGCGACGGCGAGATGCTCTTCCCCGGCATCGAGTTCGGCAACGTGTTCATCGGCCCGCAGCCGCCGCGCGGGTGGGAGGTCAGCGAGCGCTTGCTGCATGCGAACACGACCTTCCCGCCGACTCACCAGTACGCCGGTTTCTATCACTGGATTCGCGAGCACTTCGAGGCGGATGCGCTGGTCTACGTCGGGCGTCATTCCACTCGCGAGTTCCTCCCGCGCCGCCGCGCGGGTCTCGCCCCGGACGACTACCCCGAGATCCTCGGCGGTGACCTGCCGATCATCTATCCCTACATCGTCGATGGTGTCGGCGAGGGCATCCAGGCCAAGCGGCGGGCGATGGGCGTGATGATCAGCCACCTGACGCCGCCGCTGGCGGCCACCGAGCTCTACGACAGCCTGCTGGAACTGCGCCAGCTGGTGGAGACCTACGAGGCCGCGGCCCAGCCCGATGCGGCCACCCGCTCGCGCGCCGCCCAGACGCTGCGCGAGCGTATCGACGAGCTGGGCCTGACCGAGACCATCGAACGCGAACTGGCGCGCGGCCATCACCATCACGGCCACGACGACGGAGATGGGCACCACGATGACCACTCCGACGGGCATGAGCAGGACGGTGGCCATGGACATGACGACCATGGCAGGGACGATGATCATGGGGATGACCACGGGCACGACCACGGGCACGGTGACACTCCGCTCGCGGAGATGGATGAAGAGCTGCTGGTGCACGAGATCGGCCACTACCTGACCGACATGCAGGAGGACCAGATGCCGCTGGGTCTGCATGTGTTCGGTCGCGACTGGTCGGACGAAGCCGTGGACACGATGCTCGAGTCGATGGCCGGGGATGGTGAGGCCGGTGACGACTGGGACGCCAGGCTGCGGGGTTCGCCCGCCAGTGAACGCGCCCATCTGCTGGCCGCCCTGGAGGGTCGGTTCGTGCCACCGGGTCAGGGCAACGATCCGATCCGCACGCCGGATGTACTGCCCACCGGGACAAACTTCCATGCCCTGTCGGCGGACCTGGTGCCAACACGAATCGCCTGGGGCATCGGTCAGGAACTCGCCGCGGATGCCCGCGAGCACGGTGATCCGGAAGCGGATGGCAGCGAGGCCATCATCCTCTGGGCCTCCGACACCGTACGTGACGAGGGGGTGATGATCGCCTTCGGCATGGACATGCTTGGAATCCGGCCCGCCTGGAACAGTCGCGGGATCGTCGAGGGCCTGGAGCGCATGGATCTCGACGAGGCCGGGCGCGACCGTCGCCGGGATGCCCTGTTCACCACCTCCGGGCTGTTCCGCGATCTCTACGAGGACCAGCTCGTGTGGCTGGACCGGGCCGCACGGCTGGCGCTGGATGGCGCCTCGGAGACCATCCTCGAGGAGCACCCGGAACTGGAAGAGGCACTGGAAGCAGCCCTGGCTCCGCTGGCGGAGGATCTGCGCGATCCCGGCGGCGAGTCGTTGGCGCGTAATGATGTCGCCGCGCAGTGGGTGGAGGACACCGAGGCCTTGCGCGCGGCCGGACTGGACGGTGCCGCCGCCGGGGAGCAGGCCGCGTGGCGCGTGTTCGGCACCGCACCGGGGGCGTACGGCGCCGGGGTCAACCGCCTGGCGGACCGTTCCGGCGCCTGGGAGGATCGCGCCGAACTGGGCGCGGCCTACCTGCGCCGCATGGGGCATGCCTACGGCACAACGGCATCCGGCGATGCGGCACACGAGGCGTTCGAGTCGCGCGTGGCCGGGGTCGGGCGCACCTATCTGGGCCGTGCCTCGCACCTGTACGGGCTGCTGGACAACGACGACGGCTTCGATTTCCAGGGTGGGCTGTCCACTGCCGTGGAAAGCCTGCGCGGCGAGGTGCCGGACAACCGCGTGCTGCAGCATGCCGACCCGGACAACCCGCAGGTGGAGACGCTGGGGCGCGCGCTGATGCGCGAGCTGCAGGGGCAGAACCTGAACCCGCAGTGGATCGAGCCGCTGATGGATCACGGTTATGCCGGGGCCCGCACCATGGCCCGCGACTTCGTCGACAACCTTTGGGGCTGGCAGGCCACCAACCCCGAGATCGTGCGCTCCTGGGTCTGGGACGAGGTGCACGACATCTACCTGCAGGACCGGCACGGACTGAGCGTGGACGAATTTCTCGCCGACGGCCACAACGTGCATGTGAAGACCCACCTGCAGGCCGTGCATCTGGTGGCAGCCAGTCGCGGGTTCTGGGAGGCCGAGCCGGAGGTACTGGACGCCCTGTCCGAACGCTTCGCCGAATTGGTTGCGGAACACGGCCTGCCGGGCAGCGGGCACACGCGCCCCGACCACCCGATGCTGGACGAGGTGGCCGAGCGCCTGGAGGACCCCGAACTGCGCGAGGCCTTCGAGGCCGTGCGCGCGTCCGCGCAGATCGATCGTGCACAGGCGGAGGCCGACCCCAGTCGTGTCACCGAGATCCAGCCGCTGGAGGACCCGGACGCCCGGGAGATGCAGGAGATGCCGGAAGCGGCCGAGGCCGAGAGTGGCCAGGAGACCGGCGACGAGGCAGCCGGCATGCCCTGGCTTCCCTGGCTAGTCGCCGCCGCGCTGTTCCTGCTGCTGATCGGCGGTATCGCCGCAGGCCGCCGCCGATAACCGCCGCTTGGGCATCTCCTGTAGGAGGCCAGCCCCCTGGCCGATGGGCCGCCGGATATACCCCATCGGCCAGAGGGCTGGCCTCCTACACAGGAAGGTGAGAAGCGCTGAACAAAGGTTAGTGAGGTAAACGCGAATGCCGTTCTCGATCACGATGGAACTGATGGATACCGTAGTGCGCTGGCTGCTGGAGCCGGTGATTGTCGGCCTGCTGGTGCTGGTGGCGGTCGCCGTCTGGGAGCTTGGGCTCGCACTGGGCGAACGCTCCGGCGGGGTGCGCCGGCTGGAGGCCACCGGCGATGCCGAGCGCCTGGCCTACCGCGCACGGCGCCGCATTGACCGCGCGGATCTGCTGGCACGCATCGGCCCGATGCTCGGGCTGATGGGGACGCTGATCCCGCTGGGTCCAGGGCTGGCCGCGATGGGCCGGGGCGAACTGGAAATCCTCGCTCAGGCCGTTACGGTGGCGTTCAACACCACGGTGCTGGGGCTGCTGGTTGGCATCCTCGGTTTCCTGCTCGGACGCCTCCGGCGGCGCTGGTATGACGCCGCGATGGAGCGCCTGGAGGCGGCGGCATGAGGGTCCCGCACTACCGCGCCAGCCGCTTCGATGCCCCTGACGAGGAACCAATGGGGCCATTGGCCAACCTGGCCGACATCATGCTGGTGTTCGCCGTCGGCCTGATGGTGGTGATGGCCGCCTCGGGGAGTGGCCTGGAACCGGCCAGCGGCGGCGCCGAGATCGAACCAGGGCGCGAGATCCCGGACCCGCCCGAGGGTGCCGGCGAGGCCGGCTCCGGCTTCGAGTCGATGGGCCAAGTCTACCGTGACCCGGAGACCGGACGAATGATCCTGATCGGCGAGTAGGCCCGCCCCCTGCGCACCCCGAACAAGCAATGAACTCAAGGAGTACATCAACATGACCGACGACACCGAAGCGGCACGCGCCGAACGCCACGCCCAGCGCATGGCCCGCAAGAAGGAGATCGTGGATCGCAAGATTGCCGAGGCCCAGGAAGAAAAGGGCGTGTTCCTGATCCTGACCGGAAACGGCAAGGGCAAGAGCTCCTCCGGCTTCGGCATGGTCGCGCGCGCCCTGGGGCACGGCATGCAGGTCGGCATCGTGCAGTTCATCAAGGGTCAGTTCGCCACCGGCGAGGAAGCCTTTTTCCGGGGGCAGGACAACGTGCAGTACCACGTGATGGGCGAGGGCTACACCTGGGAGACCCAGGACCGCGAGAAGGACGTGGCGGCGGCCCGCGAGGCCTGGGCGCATGCCCGCGACATGCTGCGCGACCCGAACGTCGACCTGGTGCTGCTCGACGAGTTGCACATCGCGCTGAAATATCAGTACCTGGATGTGGACGAGGTGCTGGAAGATCTCGCCAATCGCCCGCCGATGCAGCACGTGATCACCACCGGTCGCGCCGCGCCCAAGGGCCTGATCGAGGCGGCCGACACCGTGAGCGAGATCGGTGTGGTCAAGCACGCCTTCCAGGCCGGCATCAAGGCGCAGAAGGGGATCGAGCTGTGAGTGTGAGCTGCCCCGCCGCGTTCGTGGCGGCCCCGGCCTCGGGCCAGGGCAAGACCACCATCACCGCCGCCATCGCCCGTTACCACCGCAACCAGGGTTTGCGAGTGCGCGTGTTCAAGACCGGCCCCGACTTCCTCGACCCGATGATCCTGGAACAGGCCTCCGGGCATCCGGTCGACGCCTTGCATCTGTGGATGGTCGGGGAAGAAGCCTGTCGAGCGATGCTGTACGAGGCGGCCCAGGAGTCCGATCTGATCCTAGTGGAAGGCTCGATGGGGCTGTTTGACGGGGATCCGTCCGGTGCGGATCTGGCCCAGGCCTTCGGCTTGCCGATCCTGGCCATGGTGGATGCCAGCGGCATGGGCCAGACCTTCGGGGCGCTGGTGCATGGCTTGTCGACCTACCGTCCGGGCCTGTCGTTTGCCGGCGTGATTGCCAACCGGGTGGGCAGTCCCGGCCATGCGCGGATGCTGGAGGATTGCACCCCGGAGGCGATCCACTTCTTTGGTGCTGTGCAGCGTAACGAGACGCTAAGTGTCCCGGATCGTCACCTGGGTCTGGTGCAGGCAGGCGAGATCGCCGATCTGGATGCGCGGCTGGAGGCGGCAGCGGCCGCGATTGAAGAGGCTGGGGTGACCGGGCTCCCGGAGCCGGTGACCTTTCATCCGGAAACAATTGCGCCGATCGAGGCGGCGCTATCCGGCGTGCGCATTGCGATCGCGCGGGATGCGGCTTTTGCTTTCATGTATCCGGCCAACCTGCGCCTGCTGGAGAAGATGGGCGCCGAACTGCGGTTCTTTTCCCCGCTTGCGGGGGACGGGTTGCCAGAGGCCGATGCCGTCTGGCTGCCGGGTGGCTACCCCGAGTTGTATCTGGATCAGCTGTCCGCCAATGCTGCCCTGAAGTCGGACCTGGAGGCCCATCATGCGGCGGGCCGCCCCATCCTGGCGGAGTGCGGGGGCTTTCTCTACCTGCTGGACGAACTGGCCGACCGCGAGGGCCATGCCGCGGCTATGGCTGGGCTGGTGCCGGGCAAGGCCCAACTGGCGGACCGCCTGCAGGGTCTGGGTCTTCAGGCGGCCCCGCTGCCGGAGGGCGAGCTGCGCGGGCACACCTTCCATCACACCCACTCCGAGGTCGGGCTCGAGCCCTATGGCCATTGCTGGCGCGCGCGCGGGACGGGGTCGCAGGGCGAGGCGATCTATCGCGACGGCCGCCTGACCGCGACCTATCTGCATGCCTGGTTCCCCTCCAACCCGGAGGCCACGGCCCAGCTGTTTCGAGCATGAGTGATCGACCGCGGGACAATGTGACGCGGATCGAGCCCGGGGCGCGCGCCGGGGCCCGCCTCCCGTTGTGCGGCGAGCGAAAGCCCGGTTGCGTGGATCTGGTCGGGGCAGGGCCGGGCGATCCGGGCTTGCTGACACTGGACGCCGCCGCAGCGATGCAGCACGCCGATGTCCTGCTGCACGACCGCCTGATCCCGGAGGCGATCCTCGATCTGGCCAACCCGGAGGCGCAACGCCTGTATGTGGGCAAGGCCCGCTCACGGCACAGCTGCGATCAGGGGGATCTGAACGATCGCATGGTTGCACTGGCCCGGGAGGGGCACTACGTGGTGCGCCTGAAGGGCGGCGACCCGTTTGTCTACGGGCGGGGTGGCGAGGAGGCTGCCGCGATTGCCGCTGCCGGGGTGCCCGTGCGCATCGTGCCGGGGATTACCGCGGCGGGTGGTTGTGCGGCCTATGCAGGAATCCCGCTGACCCATCGCGATCATGCCTATCGCTGCCAGTTTGTTACCGCCCACCGGCGTGCCGGCGAGACCGATCTGGACTGGGCCTCGCTGGTCCATCCGCAGCAGACCCTGGTTGTCTACATGGGGCTGCATACCCTGGCCGAGGTCTGCGGCGAGATGATGGCGGCGGGTGCGGATGGCGCGATGCCGGCCGCGCTGGTTGAACAGGGGACGCGACCGGGCCAGCGTGTCATCGAAGGCGTTCTGGCCGATCTCCCCGCGCGGGTGGCGGATCTGGCTATCCAGTCGCCGGCGCTGCTGATCGTGGGCGAGGTCGTGCGTCTGCGCGAGACGATCGCCATGCAGGGTGCCGAGTCCGTCCCGGGAGCGCATGGAACCGGCTGAGCAGAACAGCTCGGCGGGCGCCATGCGCTCGGAGACGCCCGAGACCAGCGGGCGTCTGCGCACGGGGCTGACCACCGGTGTGTGTGCGACCGCCGCCGCCGTTGCCGGCGCACGGTGGCTGCTGGAGGGGTGGCTGCTCGAGACGGTGGAGGTCGTCCTGCCGAAGGGGCAGGTGGTGAGCCTGGCACTGAACGATCTGGAACCGACCTCGGGGGGTGCGGTGGCCGGAGTCATCAAGGATGCCGGTGACGATCCGGATGCGACCCACGGGGCGCGGGTCTGGGTCGAGGTCACCCTGTGCGGCGAACCCGGCGTGGAGTTCGTCGCGGGTGCCGGGGTCGGGACGGTTACGCGCCCGGGCCTGGTGCTGGCGCCGGGCGAACCGGCAATCAACCCGGTCCCGCGGCGCATGATGCAGGGCCACCTGGAGGCGCTCGCCGAGGCGAGCGGATACAGCGGGGGCTTTCGGGTAACGGTTGGCGTGGACGGCGGCGAACGGATTGCCGAGCGGACCATGAACGCTCGACTGGGGATCCTCGGGGGGCTCTCGATTCTGGGCACCACCGGCATCGTCCGGCCGTTTTCCTGCGCCGCTTATATCGCATCTATCCATCAGGCCATAGATGTGGCCCGCGCCAACGGCTGCCCGCGCGTGGCCTGCTGCACCGGGGGTACCAGCGAGGCCGCGATGCGCGAACAGTACGGTCTGGACGACATGGCGCTGATCGAGATGGGGGATCTGTTCGGGGCGGCACTGAAGTATCTGAGGCGTCACCCCCTGCCCGCGGTGGTGCTGGCCGCGGGGTTCGGCAAGCTCAGCAAATTCGCGGCCGGGCACCTGGATGCCCACAGCCGCAAGTCACGCATCGATCTCGACGCGCTGGCGGAGGAGGCGGCGGATCTGGGAGGCAGCCAGGCACTGGTCGCGCGCATCCGCGCGGCTAATACCAGCGCCCAGGCGCTTGCGGATTGCCTGGAGCAGGGTGTGGCGCTGGCCGACCGTATCAGTGCGCGCGCCTGGCAGCGGGCGCGCGGGATGCTGCCGGAGACCACGGCGCTGGAGATCTGCGCGGTGGATCGGGCCGGACGCATCGTCGGGTTTGCCGATGGTGCCGGGGGGCTCGCGCCATGACGGCCGCCGCGATTGCCCTGCAGTCGGTGGCCAAGCGCTACGCCGGTGGCCGGGTTGGGCTGGCGAACGTGGATCTGGAGGTGCCGGCGGGCAGCTTTTTCGGCCTGCTGGGGCCGAACGGGGCTGGCAAGACCACTCTGGTGGGGTTGTTGACCACGCTGGTGCGGGCGGATCGGGGCTCGATCCGCGTCTGCGGGTACGACGTGGCCACGCAGGCGGTTGCGGCGAAGGCGTGCATGGGCGTGGTACCGCAGGAGGTCAACTTCAACAGCTTCGAACCGGTGGGCGAGATCGTCGAGGCCCAGGCGGCTTACTACGGGCTGTCCCCAAGGCGGGCGCGCGAGCGAACCGGCGAGGTGCTGGAACAGGCGGGGTTGCTGGACCGGCGCGAACAGTCGGCCTGGGGCCTGTCGGGTGGCATGAAGCGGCGGCTGATGATTGCCAGGGCCCTGGTGCACCGCCCCCGCGTCCTGCTCCTGGACGAGCCGACGGCGGGGGTGGACCTGGAGGGGCGCCATGCCACCTGGGAGCTGTTGCGTGGCTTGAACGCGGACGGCGTGACGATCCTGCTGACCACCCACTACCTGGAGGAGGCAGAGACCCTGTGCGACACCCTGGCGATCCTCGATCAAGGCGAGATCGTCGCGCGCGGTGATACGGGCGAACTGCTGCACGGGCTGAACGTGCAGACCCTGGTGCTGGAACTGAGCATGCCGCTGGACGCGGCCCCGGCGCTGGACGGTTTGGCGATTCGTTTGAATGATCGCTGGACCCTGGAGGTCGACCTGCCGCAGGGCATGGAGGTGAATGACCTGTTCGACCGCCTGGGCGCAAGCGGGGTGCGTGTCGCGGGAGTCCGCAACAAGCGCAACCGGCTCGAGTCGCTGTTCCTGCAGCGCATCGCGGAACGCGCTGCCGCCCCGCCGGGGAGGGAGACATGAGGCTCGCGGCGTACGGATTTGCCTATCGCGGGATGGTGGTCAAACAGGTGCGGCGTTTCCTGCGCGCCTGGGTGCAGAACCTCCTGCCATCAGTGGTGACGACGGTCCTGTTCCTGGTGATCTTCGGTCACCTGATCGGGCGCGAGCTCGGCACCATGCGGGGGGTCGATTACGCTGATTTTATCCTGCCCGGCCTGATCATCCTGGCGGTGGCCACCAATGCCTACAGCAATGTGACACTGGCGTTCTACGGGGCGCGGCTGCAGCGACATATCGAGGAGCTGCTGGTCGCGCCGCTGCCCGCCTGGCTGATTGTGGCCGGCTTCGCCACCGGTGGTGTCATCCGGGGCCTGCTGGCCGGGGCGCTGGTCGCGCTGGTCGCGATTCCGTTTACCAATCTCCAGTTGCACCACCTGGCGGCCACGCTGGGGATCGCGCTGATCAGCGCCTTGCTGTTCGCCCTGGCCGGGCTCCTGAACGGCCTGTATGCGCGCAGCTTCGACCATACCTCCGTGGTGGCCACGTTCGTGCTGACCCCGCTGATCTACCTGGGCGGCCTGTTCTACCCGGTAGAACGGATGCCCGAGCCCTGGCAGTCCCTGGCCGTACTCAACCCGCTTTATTACATGATCGAGGGCTTTCGCTACGGCCTGCTGGGGACCGGCTCCTTTGCCTGGGCCGCGACCTTCTGGGTCCTCGCAGGGGCAACCCTTGTCGTTGGCGTGCTGGCCTGGGCCCTGGTGGCCCGCGGCGTGCGGATCCGGACATGAGTGGGGGCGGGGTGCAGCGATGAGTGCCGATCATTCGCGGGTGCGCCGGGCCTGTCCGGGGGTGGCCGCGCCGATGGCCACCGGGGACGGTCTGTTGATGCGGGTGCGTCACCCGATCGGGGGGCTGGATGCGGGGCAGGCGCAGAGCATTGCGGAGGTGGCGCGGCGTTTTGGGTCCGGTGTCCTCGAGCTGACCAGCCGCGGCAATCTGCAGCTGCGTGGTTTGGACGCGGCGGGGCTGGAGCCGGCTCGCGCCGAGCTGGAGGGGGCGGGGTTGGCAGATCGCGACCCTGCGGCGGAAGCGGTGCGCAATGTCCTGGCGGCCCCGGTGACGGATATCGACCCGGAGGCGGCCATGGATGTGCAGCCGGTCGCGCGGGATCTCGTGCGAGCACTGGGGGATCACCCGCGCCTGAGGGCATTGCCCCCGAAGGTGGGGGTGGTGGTGGAGGCGGGTGGCGGTTTGCCGCTGGATGGGGTGCCGGCGGATTTGCGACTGGAGGCCTGTACGGCGCTGGGAGGGGTGTGGTTCCGAGTGGCCTTGGGGGCGTCCAGTCGCACGGCCACGGTGCTGGGCTGGACACGCGCGGAGAATGTGGTGGACGTCGCCCTCGCGGTGTTCGAACGCTTCGTTGCGTTGCGCGAGGGCGATGTGGATCCGCCGGGACGGCTCGCGGGTGCCGTAGCCCGATGGGGCCCGGAGGCGTTGACGCCGCCCGGGCTGGAGCGGGTGCTCCCGGGCGGGGACTGGGTCGCGGCGCGGATCCCCGGATACGCGGATGCCGGGATGGGGACGTGCCTGAACGGGCGCGCCTTCGGGATCGCGTTTCCGTTCGGGGCCCTGCGCGCCGAGGCGCTGCAGGGGCTGGCCGAGCATATTCGGGCGCACGACGGACGCCTGCGCCTGACACCGTGGCGCAGCCTGCTTCTGACCGGGGTACCTCCTGTGGAGCCGGACCGTGTCGCCGAGTGGGGTGGCGTGACCGATCCGGACGACCCGCGCCTGGCGGTGAGTGCCTGTATCGGGCAGATGGGTTGCTCCGCGGGCAGTACCGCCACGCGGGCGGATGCCGAGAGGGCCGGGGGCGCTGCCTGCGGGTTGCTTGCGGGGGACGGGCAAGTGCATGTGAGTGGCTGCGACAAGCACTGTGGGCGTCCCGCGAATGCGCAGGTCCTGCTCACGGCGTGGGAAGGCCGCTATGAGCTCTCGCTGCAACGCGCCCCCGCGCGATGGGAGACCGTGCTGACGAGGCTGGCGCCGGGGCAGGTCGAGCCGGCCCTGGCAGCCCTCGATGCCATCGCCCGCGAAGAGGGTGGCGGGCATGAGTCGGGGCTCGAGGCCCTGCAACGGTTGGAGGGAACAGCGCTGACGAGACGTATGAACGCGATGATGAACAACGGAGATCCAGCATGACGCAGAGCGATACGGCCGGGGCCATACCCGACTATATCCGCGACGGGGCGGCCATCTATCGGGAGTCGTTTGCGATTATCCGATCCGAGGCGGAACTGGACCGCTTTCCGCAGGAGCTGGTGCCCGCGGTGGTGCGCATGATCCACGCCTGCGGCATGACCGACCTGCCACGGGACGTCGGGTTTTCGGCCGGCGTGGCCCGGGCGGCCACTGATGCGCTGGCCGCCGGCGCGCCGATCCTGTGCGACAGCAACATGGTGGCGCACGGGATCACTCGGACCCGGCTACCGGCGGACAACCCGGTGATCTGCAGCCTGCGGGAGGAGGGTGTGGCCGCGGCCGCCGAACGCCTGGGTACCACGCGATCGGCGGCCGCCCTGGAATGGTGGCGACCGCATCTGGAGGGTGCGGTCGTGGCCATCGGGAATGCACCCACGGCCCTGTTTCACCTGCTGGAGATGCTGCACCAGGGCGCGCCACGTCCGGCCGCGGTACTCGGTATCCCGGTGGGCTTTGTCGGTGCGGTGGAGAGCAAGGAGGCGCTGGCCGCCAGCCCGCTGGACCTCGAGTACCTGACCATCTTCGGACGCCGCGGTGGCAGCGCCATGGCCGCGGCGGCCATCAATGCCTTTGCGAGTGACCGGATATGACGACTTCTTCCCCTGTGAATGCATCCCCGGAGGCGGGCTGCCTGTATGGAGTCGGCACCGGGCCTGGCGATCCCGAGCTGCTGACGTTGAAGGCCGCGCGTCTGATCGCACAGAGTCCGGTAGTGGCCTATTTCTGCCGCCGTGGCGGGCGCGGTCAGGCCCGTGCGATCGTGGACGCCCACCTGGGTACCGGCCAGTGCGAGATGCCGCTGGAGTACCCGGTGACCAACGAGATTCCGCACGGCTCCGAGGAATACCGCCGCCGCATCGAACAGTTCTTCGACGCCTGTGCCGAGCAGCTGGCGGCCGAACTGGAAGCCGGGCGCTCGGTCGTGGTGCTGAACGAGGGCGACCCGTTCTTCTACGGCTCCTTCATGCACGTATACCTGCGGCTCAAGGAGCGCTTTCGCACGAGTATTGTGCCCGGAGTGACTTCGATGATGGCCTCTGCCGCCCAACTGCCAACTCCGTTGACCATGCGCGATGACCTGCTGACGGTGATCCCGGGCACGATGCCGATCGACGATCTGCGCCAGGCCCTGCAGGGGACCGATGCGGCGGTCATCATGAAAGTGGGGACCCATCGCGATGCGGTGGTCGGTGTCCTGCAGGAGCTGGGGCTGAGTGAGCGCGCCTGGTACGTGGAACGCGCGAGCACCGCCGAGGAGCGGGTCCTGCCGCTGTCCGAGATCCCGGAACGGGTGCCCTATTTCTCGATGATCGTGATCCCCGGGCGCGGGGTTCGGCGATGAGCGGGGATGGCGGTCCGGTGGTCGGTCGGTTGAGTGTGGTCGGGGTGGGTCCGGCGGGGCCGGAATGGATCACACCGGAGGTCGCTGCCCGTCTCGAAGCGGCCACCGATCTGGTGGGGTACGGGCCGTACCTGGAACGGATTGCGGGCCCTCATCACCGTGTTCACGCCTCGGATAACCGCGAGGAACTGGCGCGTGCGATGCACGCCCTGGACATGGCCGCCGAGGGGCGGGACGTGGTCGTGGTCTCGGGGGGCGACCCGGGTGTATTCGCCATGGCGGCGGCGATCTTCGAGGCGCTGGAAGGGGCGCAGGCACAACGCTGGGCGGGAGTCGAGGTGGACGTGACTCCCGGGGTCTCGGCGATGCAGGCCGCCGCCGCGCGGCTGGGTGCGCCGCTGGGCAACGATTTCTGCGTGATTTCGCTGTCGGACAACCTCAAACCGTGGTCGCTGATCCAGCGCCGGGTGCGGCTGGCGGCCGAGGCCGACTTCGCCATGGCGTTCTATAACCCGATCTCGCGCGCGCGACCATGGCAGCTGGGGGAGGCCCTGGGCATCGTGCGCGAGGCCCAGGGTCCGGACACTCTGGTCATGCTGGCCACCGCGGTGGGACGCGGCGAACGCGAAGACGTGCAGATCTCCACCCTTGGCGAGGTGGATCCGGCGGCGGCCAACATGAGCACGCTGGTGATCGTGGGCGCCGCCTCCACCCGGGTGCTGGAGCGCCCCTCCGGCCGGCGCCACGTGTACACCCCGCGCTATGTCGAGTCGGCGGAGTCGCGGTGAACGCGCGCGAGGCCTTCCAGCCACTCCAGGGCCGCCTGCGGGGCGTGGAAGCGGGGCACCCCGGGGGCGTCCGGCGGCCGGTCCACCATCACCACCGGGATGCCGCGTTCGCGGGCCGCCTGCAGCTTGGGGGCGGTGGCCTCGCCGCCGCTGTCCTTGGTGACCAGCACGTCGATAGCGTGGGTCTCCAGCAGCCGGTGCTCGTCGGCCAGGCTGAATGGGCCGCGGGCCCGCAGCCAGGTGACCCGGGGCAGCGCCGGCAACGGTTCGGGCGGGTCGATGGTGCGGATGACGTAGTCCAGCTCGGGCGCCGCCTCGAAGGCCTCCAGGTGCTGGCGCCCGGTAGTGATGAGCACGCGCCGGCCGAGGCCGGGGAGCGCGCAGGCGGCGGCCTCCAGGTCGGGCACGCGCAGCCAGTGATCCCCGGGGCCGGCCTGCCACGGCGGCCGGGTCAGCCGGGCCAGGGGTACGCCGGCGTGGCGCGTGGCGGCGACGGCATTGGCCGAGATCTGCCGCGCGAACGGGTGGGTCGCGTCCACCAGGGCGTCGACCGCGTGTTCGTGCAGCCAGGCGGCAAGGCCCTCGGCACCGCCGAACCCGCCCGTGCGCCGCGGCAGTCGCGAGGGTGCGGGCCTGCGCGTGCGTCCGGCCAGCGACACGGTGGCGTACAGCCGAGGGTGCCCGTCCAGCAGCGGCTCCAGCGCCGCGGCCTCGGTGGTGCCGCCCAGCAGCAGGATCTGCCGCGGGCGCGCCGCCCGGGGGCCGGTATCGGTGGATGAACGGGAGCTCATGAGGATGACCAGTCTAGCCACCAACGAGGAGCGAGCGCCATGGCTGAATATCGTCGGCGTGGGCGCGGGGGGACTCGCCGGGCTGGCCCCGGATGCCCGCATGGTGCTGGACACGGCGGCGACGGTGATCGGCGGCGCCAGGCATCTGGAGATGCTGCCGGAGCGGCCGGGGCAGGAGCGCCTGGTGTGGCCGTCGCCGCTGGAGACCGCGCTGGACTGGATCGAGGCGCGCGCCGGGCAGCCGCTGTGCGTGCTCGCCAGCGGTGACCCCTTCTGGTTCGGGGTGGGCGCGACCCTGATGCGGCGTTTTCCGGTCGCGCAGACCTGCGTCTGGCCGGCGCCCTCGGCGTTCAGCCTGGCCGCCGCGCGCATGGGCTGGCCGCTGCAGCAGACCCGCTGCCTGTCGGTGCACGGCCGGCCGATGGAGGCGCTGCGGCCCTGGCTGCATGACGGCGCGCGACTGCTGATCCTGAGCCGCGACGGGGATACCCCGGCGGAACTGGCGCACTGGCTGACCGGGCTCGGCTTCGGCGATTCCACCCTGACCGTATTGCAGTCCCTGGGTGCGGACCGCGAGGCGGCGGTCCGCGCGCGCGCCGGGGCCTGGCCGGAGGTCGCGATCGAGGCGCTGAACACGGTGGCGCTGGAGTGCCGGGCCGATCCGGCGGCGCAGGTGCTGGCGGCCAGTGCCGGCCGGCCGGAGGCGCAGTTCGAGCAGGACGGCCAGATCACCAAGCGCGAGGTGCGGGCGGTGGCGCTGGCCCTGCTGGCGCCCGGACGCGGCGAGCGGCTGTGGGACGTGGGCGCCGGCTCCGGAGCCATCGGCATCGAGTGGATGCTGACGGATCCGGCCAACACCGCCGTGGCCATCGAGCCGCGCGCGGAGCGCCTGGAACGCATCGCGCGCAACGCGAGCACGCTGGGGGTGCCGGCGCTCCGTCCCATCCACGGGCGGGCGCCGGAGGCACTGGGAGACCTGCCGCCACCCGACGCGATCTTCATCGGCGGCGGGCTGACCACGCCGGGGCTGGTGGAGCACTGCATCGGCCAACTGCGCCCGGGCGGGCGGCTGGTCGCCAGCAGCGTGACCGTGGAAGGGGACGCGGTGCTGGCGGCGGCGCACGAGCGCCACGCCGGCGAGCTCACGCGGATCAACGTCAGCCGCGCGGAGCCGCTGGGAGGCATGGCCGGCTGGCAGCCGCTGCGGCCGGTGACCCTGTGGTCGCTGCGCCGGAGCTGAGGGAAACGCCGAGCGGGGCGCATGTCCGGGTGACCCCCGGCGTCGGCTTCGCCTCGGCCTGCACGGCCGGCGAGCTGGAGGCACTGGTCCGCGAGGTGCTGGCCGAGGCGCACGCCGGGTTGCGGGCGGGGGGCGGCGAGGCGATCGAGATCCGGCAGCTGGCGGCCCCGGCGCACAAGGGCGACAGCCCGGTGCTGTGGACGGCCGCGCGCGACCTGGAGCTGGAGCCGGTGTTCGCGTCGGCGGCCGCGCTGGCCGAGCACGACGCTGCCCTGTCCACGGACTCCTCGCGCTCGCGTGCCGCCGCCGGGGTCGGTTCGGTGGCGGAGGCGGCGGCGCTGGCGGTGGCCGGCGACGGGGCGCGCCTGCTGCTGCCGCGGCGGCTCTCGGCACGGGCGAGCTGCGCGGTGGCCGTGCGGACGGTGAACGGGACAGACGGGAATTTCGAGGAGTTTTGATGACGGTTCATTTTGTCGGAGCGGGGCCCGGTGCGGCCGATCTGCTGACTTTGCGCGGGCGCGATCGTATCGCGGCCTGCCCGGTATGCCTGTATGCCGGTTCGCTGGTGCCGGAGGTGGTGCTGGAACATGCCCCGGAGGGGGCGCGCGTGGTCAACACCGCGCCACTGACGCTGGACGCGATCATGGAGGAGATCGAACGCGCCCACGCGGCGGGCCAGGACGTGGCGCGCCTGCACTCCGGCGATCTTTCGGTCTACAGCGCGCTGGGCGAGCAGACCCGCCGGCTGGAGGCGGCCGGGATCGACTACAGCATCACGCCTGGAGTGCCGGCGTTCTCTGCCGCCGCGGCGACCCTGGGGCGGGAACTGACGGTGCCGGAGGTGGCGCAGTCGTTGGTGCTGACGCGCACGCCGGGGCGGGCGTCCTCCATGCCGGAGCGCGAACGGCTGGCGAGCTTTGCCGCCACCGGGGCGACCCTGGCGATCCACCTGTCGCTGCACAATATCGAGACCGTGGTCGAAGACCTGCGGCCGCACTATGGCTGCGACTGCCCGGTGGCGATCGTGTTTCGCGCCAGCTGGCCGGACGAGACCGTGGTGCGCGGTTCGCTGGGGAATATCGCGGAGCGGGCGCAGGCCCTGACCACGCGGCGCTCGGCGCTGATCCTGGTGGGGCCGGCGCTGGACCCGGGGGATTTTCGCGACAGTGCGCTGTACGACCCGTCGCACGTGCGCCGTTACCGCGGCATGGACGGGGACTAAGCGGTGGCGCCCCTGATCTTCCGCAGGCAGGGATAACGCCGGTGGGTGTTGTGGGACACGGGGCTTTTCGCCTGCAAGCAGGCTCCCACATCGCCAGGAACCTGTAGGAGTCTGCTTGCAGGCGAAGGCGGTTTCTTCCCGATCAGGGTCATGGCAAGGGGCCGCCATGCGGCGGCCCCTTGGTTCCCGGCCGGTTTAGCGGCGGCGGTAGTTGTCGTGGCAGGCCAGACAATGGTGGCGCACGCCGTTCAGGGCCTCGGTGGCGCGAAGCTGGAAGTCTTCGTTCTCCAGGTCGTCGGCCGACTCCACCTTGCGCTGCAGTCGTTCGGCGGCCTCGCGGTAGGCTGCCTTGTACTCGGAGAACTCCGGGTCCTCCCAGGCCGCGGGCAGGGCCCCGGGTTCGCCGTCCCGCGCTGGTGTCTCGCGTGCGAACCAGGTTTCGATGTCGTCGGCGCGGCGCGCCAGTTCCTCGGCCAGACCGGGCAGACGTTCGGCGAATGGTGCGTCATAACGCAGGATCTGCTCGATGCTGCGGTAGGTGGCCGAGGTGCCCTGCATGCTCTGCTGACGGAAGCGCTGGAAGGCCTCGGTCGCATCCACTTTGGCCGGATCGTCCAGGGTCTCGTCATAGTCGCCCCAGGGGCCCGGCATTGTGACAGTGACCTCCGCGGTGGCCGGGCTGCCGGTGGCAGCCAGCAACAGGATCGCAAAGAGGGTGGTTCTCAACGGGTGGTGGATCGGTTGCATCCAGTTCATGTCGATTCTCCCGGTCATTTCTCAGAAGCGGAACTGGTGCTGCAGGTGCAGCTCCCAGTCCGAGGTGTCGGTGTCGCGGTCCAGCCACATCAGTTGGGTCTTGTGCCGCTGGCCACGGTGATACCAGTTGAGGCCGGCACCCCATTCACGCTGCCAGCGCTCGTCAGTGCCAAGATCGTCGCCTGCGTCGTGGCGCAATACGGCGTGGCGCGCGGCGAACTCCAGTCCCTCCACCGGCAGCGACTGCGCCAGTTCCAGTTCGGCCCCCAGGTCGTGGTAGCTCGCGGTGCGGTCGGGGGAGACATCGCGGCGGAAGGCCGCCAGCGACAGCGAGGTATGGGCGAACTTGACCACCGCGTCGGCGGTGGCGGTGATCCAGTCGGCGCGTTGGTTGGCCACCGTGTCTTCGATGCCGCGGCTCCAGTCGCGCAGGTGGTTGCGGCTGGCGGCCTGTACGCCGGCGCCCAGGGCGACGGTGCGCTCCACGGCCTGGCCTAACGTGGTGTTGTCACGTGGGACTGCGCCGACCGGGGCCCACGCGCCGCGCGCGCTGAACAGGTGGCCGGATGTGGAGGGGCGATCGTCGCGCTGATCCAGACGCCCGCGACCGTCAAACACGCCGATGGCCCATGCCCGGTTGTCGCCGGCGCCGCCCAGCAGGGCGATACCGGTGTCGCGGCCGGCCGGAACCTCGAACTGGTTGCCGGCGATGCTCAGTTCGGTGAACAGGCGGTTGGGTCCGCCGATATCCCGCGACAGGCCGAAGGGGACCGTAAACTGGCCAGCCCGCAGGCCCAGGTGTTCACCCAGTGCGTACTGCAACCAGATGTCGCGCATGGACAGCTCGCCGCTGCTGAAATCCGGCTGCAGGCGGAAGCTCAGATCGGGGTGGAACAGGGTGCCCGAGGTGTCCAGCCAGGCACGACGGAAGTCGAATTCGCTGCTGGAGCCATCCGGGTCTCGTTCGTAGCTGTAGCGGCCCTGGATCAGCGGATCCAGGGTGACCTGCAGGCCGTCTTCCGCGTCGCCGAATTCGAAGCCGGCTTGTGCCGGCGCGATGCCCGCGGCCGTCATCAGGCACAGGGTGGCCAGGGCCGGGACGGCATGCTGTCCCGGTCGGAGATGGGTATGGTTCATTGTTGGGTTGCTCCCTTGGACGCGCGACCCCGCACGCCGTGGATGAAACGACGCCGGAAGCTGGACAGGGAGCAGGGGAGGCCGGGCGATGCGAGCACGCCGGACTGGCCCGCTCGGCCGCCCACCGCGGCGTCGGGTGTCGTCCAGGCCGGTCTCCGGACTCGCGAAGTGGATGCGCGATGCATCCAGGGCGGATCGCCTTCCCGCGGGCATCCCGGGGATGCGCCGCAGTGGCATTGGATCCGCCCGTCTCCGCCTACCGTTGCGGGGGCAGTGCCGGCCTTGCGAATGTCGATTCGCGCACCGGCTTCCCGATTATCCCCGGCGGCTGAGCGCCGGGGCACCTAGAGAGGGGCGAACCGTAATGGAGGGAAAAGGGGGGGTCAAGTTTGTCCGGGTATCCCGGGAAACGGTGTAGTGGGGGCGAACCCGGCTCCCCTGGAGGCTGATAATTGATGCAGATCATCTCCGGGGCGGATTTTGATCGCGACCAGGTTTCCGCGTCTGTAGGGTGGGTTTTAAGTGGTTTGGACCGAGTCTATTTCGGTTCGCGCCGATATCCGCTTCTCAGATGTCTGTTACTCATCTGTTACTCAAGGGAGACCTGTATGAAAACGCTTTCCGGATTCCGCATGACGGCGCTGGCGGCTTGTGCAGCCGTCGCGTTCGGGGCCGCAGCCCCGGCCGTGGCCGATACCGACTATTCCGAATACCGCGACGTGTTCGAGCCGCTGCCGGCGCTGCCGCCGATCCCGGCGGACAACTCGATGACCAAGGAGAAGATCGAGCTGGGCAAGATGCTGTTCTTCGAGCCGCGCATCTCCAGCTCCGGCGTGATCTCCTGCGCCACCTGCCACAACCCGGCGCTGGGCTGGGCGGACCGCATCCCGCGCGCGGTGGGCCATGACGGCCAGGTTGGCGAGCGCAATACCCCGACCGTGCTGAATTCCGGCTTCTTCACGGCCCAGTTCTGGGATGGCCGCGAGGACGATCTGGAAGGCCAGGCCCTGGGCCCGATCCAGGACGCGATCGAGATGGCGATGCCGCTGGAGGAGGCGATCGCGCGCCTGGAGGAGTTCAACGAGTACCAGGAGAAGTTCGAGGCCGCCTATCCCGATTATGACGGCGACAACGTGATCAATACCGACCACGTGGCCAAGGCCCTGGCGACGTTCCAGCGCACGCTGAACACCCCGAATTCGCCGCTGGATCGCTGGCTGGTCGGGGACGAGGGTGCGATGAGCGAGCAGCAGATGCGCGGGATGAAGCTGTTCGCCGATAACGGCTGCGTGGCCTGCCACAGCGGACCGGCGTTGACCGACAGCAACTTCCATCGCATCCAGGTGCCGGGCTCGGAAGACAAGGGCCGCTATCTGGTCACGGGCGATGAGGCCGACAAGTTCGCGTTCAAGACCCCGACGCTGCGCAATGTGGCGCTGACCTACCCCTACATGAACAACGGCGAGACCGCGACGCTGGACGAGGCGATCCGCATCATGGGGCAGGAGATGCTGGGCATGGAGTTCAGCGATGACGAGGTCGCGGACATCGAGGCCTTCATGCACGCACTGACCGGCGAGATGCCGCGCTTCGATATCCCCGCGCTGCCGTAACTGGCCGCACTGGGATCGGGTGTTACAAGCCCCCTCCGGAGACGGAGGGGCTTTTTCGTGGGTGCGTTTATTCGACCGTAATAGTGATCTTTTCGGACACAACCGGTGGGTCGAAGCTGATGTGGCGGTAGTCCATGAACAGCAACTGCAGGGTGTACTCGCCGGGTTCCAGTTCCAGCTCGCCCTCGGTCTGTCCACCACCGAAATGACGCTTGTGGTCGGAGAAGGGCAGCGAGGCATCCAGGTCCACCTCGTCGAGTGGCTTGTTCACCAGCAGGTGGTGGTGGCCGGTGTTGTCCATCTCCACGCCGGCCGGCGCGACACCCATGCCGCGCAGGCCCATCTGGACACGCACTGGACTTTCGAGCGTTTCGCCATCCTGTGGACTGATGAAATAAACCTCGGCCCCGTCCGGTGGCGCAATGCGGTCGGTCGCCATGGCATTCCCGGCCAGCGCCAGGCCGCCGGTCAGTGCCAGTAACGTGGAAAGTCGGGTGAGCGTGGGATTCATGAAGGCTCCTTTGGCCCGCGTTCGGGCATCCGTGTGGTCCCAACTCCAGTATAGACCGCGGTCCCTGCGGCAGCCCCGCGGCGTTCTGCTACCCTAGGCGCCTTCAAATTCCACCTTCCTCAGGAACGAGTGCTTCGCATGACTTTTCGTACCCGTTTTGCCCCCAGTCCGACCGGCTATCTGCATATTGGCGGTGCCCGCACCGCGCTGTTCTCCTGGCTGTATGCGCGTCACCACGGTGGCGAGTTCGTGCTGCGCATCGAAGACACCGATCTGGAGCGCAGCAATGCGGAATCGGTCAACGCGATCCTTGAGGGGATGAACTGGCTGGGGCTGACTTACGATCACGGGCCGTTCTATCAGACGGAGCGTTTTGATCGGTACAAGGAGGTAATCGACCAGCTGATGGCCGCAGGTCACGCCTATCGCTGCTACTGCACGAAGGAAGAGTTGGATGCGATGCGCGAGGAGCAGAAGGCGCGCAAGGAAAAGCCGCGCTACGACGGTCGCTGCCGGGCGCGCACCGAGCCGCGCGAGGGCGTGGAGCCGGTAATCCGTTTTCGCACGCCGGACGAGGGGGTGACCATCGTCGACGACATGGTGCGCGGCAAGGTCGCGTTCCAGAACAGCGAGCTGGACGACCTGATCATCGCCCGCTCCGACGGCTCGCCAACCTACAACCTGACGGTGGTGGTCGACGACATGGATATGGGGATCACCCATGTGGTCCGTGGCGATGACCACTTGAACAACACCCCGCGCCAGATCAACATCCTGAAGGCGCTGGACGTGGAACCGCCGCGCTACGGCCACCTGCCGATGATCATGGGCCCGGACGGCGCCAAGCTGTCCAAGCGCCATGGCGCGGTCTCGGTGATGCAGTACCGCGACGAGGGCTATCTGCCGGAGGCGCTACTGAACTACCTGGTGCGCCTGGGCTGGGCCCATGGCGATCAGGAAATTTTCTCGGTCGACGAGCTGGTGCGCCTGTTCGATATCCAGGACGTGAACCAGTCCGCCTCCGCGATCAACCCGGACAAGCTCCTGTGGTTGAACCAGCACTACATCAAGTCGCTGGACCCGGATCATGTGGCGCTGGAGTTCGGCTGGCACCTGGGTCAGTTGGGTATCGATCCGTCCAGCGGCCCGGCGATGCGCGACGTGGTGATCGCTCAGCGCGAGCGGGCGCGTACCCTTCGCGAGATGGCCGAGAACAGCGTGTACTTCTACCGCGAGTTCGAGGACTACGACGAGAAGGCCGCGCGCAAGCAGCTCACCGCCGAAGCACTCCCGGTGCTGCAGACGCTGCATGACGGTTTCAGTGCGCTGGGGGCCTGGGAGAAGGAGCCTTTGCACGAGGTCGTGGTGCACACCGGCGAGCGGCTGGATCTCAAGCTGGGCAAGGTCGCGCAGCCGCTGCGTGTGGCCCTGACCGGCGGCACAGTATCGCCGCCGATCGACGACACCCTGGTGCTGATTGGGCGTGAGCGATCACTGGCTCGGATCGAGCGGGCGCTGAAGAAAATTTCGGCGGAAGCGGGTTGACACTCCAGGGGGTGCTGGCTACAGTACGCGCTCGCCTGACACGGGGCCATAGCTCAGCTGGGAGAGCGCCTGCATGGCATGCAGGAGGTCGGCGGTTCGATCCCGCCTGGCTCCACCAAATTCGGGTGTAAGCGAGTTCACCGATGCATCGTTTTGGGGTTATATCCATCTGGGTGGGTCTGGTGATTGCAGTGGTTGGGCTGTTCGGCGGTTTCGGGCTGATGTTCACCGGGGAGCAAACCTGGTCCAAGCCCCTGATTGCGGCGGTTCCGATCGGATTTCTTCTGGTGTTTACCGGTGTTGTAACCACGATCATTTATCGTGAGACCGCCGGAGGTCACAGAAGCGGCCGGCCCCAGGGCCCGCCAAACTAGCAACAAGACGTTGCCTCTGCGTCCCCATCGTCTAGAGGCCTAGGACACCGCCCTTTCACGGCGGCGACCGGGGTTCGAATCCCCGTGGGGACGCCATTATTCCGAGAAGGCCCGAATCGAAAGGTTCGGGCCTTTTCTTTTGTGCGCGCCGGTACCCGTGCTGGCGCGGGACCGGTTCAGGCGAGTTGCGGGTTTTGCTGCAGCGCCTGCTCGGATGGGTGTCGTCGGGGGATGATGCAGTGGTTGATGCGCAGGAGTTCGCGTTCGCTCCACTGGCGCCAGACGTCATCGCGAGCAAAGCGGGCATAGTCGAGCAGGGTTAATCGTTCGATATTCGGGTTGCCGTGGTCGTGGGCCAGACGGCGCGCCCGCTCCAGCTCCTGCCAGCCCTCGTTGTCGGTGCCGTCGCTGCGTTCCAGTAGCGCATGCGCCCGCAGTCGCCGGATGGCGGGTTCGAAGCCGTGGTCCCCTCGTTTCAGGCAGTTGGTCAGTGTATCGGTGGCGATCTGCAGACGCTCCGAGGGCTTGGCGCCGGTTGCATGCAGGGCGTCGAGCAGGAAGAGCTGAAAGATGGTGCTGACGCCATCCATGATGTGGCGCAATGCATCTGCCTGTTCCCGGAGTGGAGCCACAGCCGAGGGGTCGCCCTGGCGGGCGAGAGCCCAGTGCTGTAGTGCCAGGCCTGAGGCCCGCCAGAGGGGATAGTCATAGTCCTCGGCAATCGCGAGCGCGCGGCGGGCGGAGGTCAGGGCTTCGTCAGGGTCGTCGGCGAAGAAGCCAAGCGCTGCCCGGAAGGCGTAGACAAAGGCCTCGGTGGGGCGGTGTTCCAGCGCTGTGGCCTCGGCGCAGGCCGCATCCATTTCATCCCACGCGCGAGCGTGGTTGCCGAAGAAGAGGAGCGTCCAGGCCATGAAGCCGCGTGAGCTGATCGCAGGGTTTTCGGTGTGGCGCGCGACCAGGTGTGGGTGGTCGTCTTCGCGGTACAGGGCGAGCGCCTGGGTCTGGTGTTCCAGCGCCAGCGGCAGCTGGCCACTCCAGAAGTGCGTGTTGCCTTGTACATAGTGAGCGGCGATCCGTAGCAGGCGGTCGTTCGACTGCTCTGCGACCTGCTCCATGTCGTTGGCCAGGCGGTGGGCTTCATCAAAGCCATGCCAGGATCCGGCACCGTGCCAAAGTCCCCAGAGCACACGGAAGTACTGCACCGCGTCTCGCTGGGGCGCGGTGATGCCCAGCGTACGCTCAAAGATCGCGTGCACCGTGCGCGAGCCGTATCCCAGCAAGGCGAGGTTTGAGGCACCCAGTCCGCCCAGGGCTCGCTGGGTCTGCGCATCGCGTTCTTCCGAGGGTTCCCGCTCACCCAGCTCGCGATCGAGGCAGCTGAGCGCGTCTTCGAAGTAGTGCGAGGCCTCCAGCAGCATGCCCCGGGCGAACGCCGCCTCTCCCGCCTCGAGCCAGGCGGGCACCGCCTCCTCCACACGCCCGGCGTGATAGAGATGGCTGGCCACCTGGCCCCAGTCGATACTGCTCGTGCCTTCATCGTCACGCAGGAGATCGGCCAGGCGGCCGTGAAGACGCGTTCGTTCGGCCACCAGCATGGATTCGTAGGCGGCCTGCTGAAACAGCGCGTGACGGAACCGGTAGCGCACACCGTCCAGGACGCCGACCGGCTCGATGAATCCGCGGCCGGTGAGGCGGCTGAGCTGGCGGCGGATCACGTCGGCCGGCTGCTCCAGGAGGTGACTCAGGATGCGCGTATCAAAATCGCGTCCGATTACGGCCGCGGCGTGGGCCAGGTCACGCGCGGTCCCGGTTTGTTCCAGACGTGCCACCAGCAGATTAGCCAGCCCGGGCGGCAAGGTGTCGGGCAGGGTCCCGGTGCGCGCCGCTTCGAGGGTGTAGCGCGTCAGCTCCTCGAGAAAAAGCGGGACGCCCTCGCCGCGTTCGATGAGTTGCGCGCGCAGGTGTTTCGTCAGGCGATGCCGGGTGTCGCAACGCTCGATGAGTTCATGTGCAGCCTGGTCGGGCAGGGCGTGCAGTCGCAGGTGCTCGAGCGGGACATCGCGCCAGTTGGAACGAAAACTCATGCGGGCCGTGAGCAGGGTCAGCAACGGGCGGTCATGCAGGCGCTGATACAGGCGTCGGAGGAATTCGGCCGTGCCGGAATCCATCCAGTGCAGGTCGTCGCAGATCAGCAGGATGGGGCCTCGTTGGGCTCGGCGCCGGGCGAGTTCGACGAGGACATCAATGATGTGATCCCGGTCGAGACCCTGCGCGGCCAGTGCTTCGAGCCCGTTGCTGTCCGGGTGTGTGAGCCAGTGCGCCAGGGCGTCGGCGATGTCCGCATCGAGTGACCGAGCGGTGCCGAGGGCACGTGCCAGTCGGCGCTGGCGGCTGGCATTCATGCTGCCGAGCCCAAGCCAGGTGGCGAACGCTTGACGCACGGGCGTCAACAAGTGCCGCGAGCGGTCCTCGCGGCACTTCAGCAGGAAGCGCGAGCGCGCCTGGCCGCGGATGCGCTCGTCGAGGTGTCGTGCGAGACGGCTCTTGCCCAAGCCGGCTTCACCCTGAATCAGTACATAGTGTGGTTTGTGATGTTCGAGTGTCTGGCGCCAGATCATGTGCAGGCGCTCAAGCTCCTCTGTGCGTCCCGCCAGAGGAGTGAGGCCACCTCGGGCGTGCTGGGCATCGACGCGATCCAGGGGGCCGGGGTCGCCGGTGACGCGCTGGCTTCCTTCGAGTACTCCCGTGCCTGCGTGAGGGCTGAACAGAAAATACCCCGAGACGCGCTGGTGCACGGATGGCGAGACCACGAGCGTCCCCGTGTCGGTCGAACGTGCCAGAGCCTGTGCGCGCTGGCTGAGCAGGCCAGCGGGGTCGGGGGTGTCCGGGTCGACCCCGGTTACGATGAGGTCGGTATCGACGCTTATGCGCAGCTCGCAGTCGCTCGGGGCTGTTTGCAGGACTTGCCAGGCGGCGTGGACGGCATCGACGGTGGCCTGCTCGCGACCTGCAGGATAGCCAAAATAGGCGAGGAGGCCGCTGCCAGGGGCCCGAACCACATGCCCCCGATGGTTCAACAGGACCAGGTCCAGTTGCTCCAGGGTGTGTTGCATGCGTTCATTCTGCAGCTCGACGTCAAGCTCGGCGTCCGCCTGGACCAGGCAGGCCACAACGGTGACCCGGCGGCGCTCGGCACGCAGAGAGGCTGTTTCGGGTGTGGTAGTCGAAGACACCGTTGCCGGTGTCTTTGGTGTTGGGGCCAGGATTTCGTCGCGGGTTCGCACCAGCAGGTGGCCAGGGCCATCGACCGCCTGGCGCTCCAGGCGGCCAAAGTGTTCCAGCGCCCGCTCGCGGTTACCCATGCCGGCCAGGGTCAGCATGACCAGGCGGTGCAGGGCCTCTTCATGGGGCTCCATCGCCAGCAGTCGCTGGAGTTCGGTGAGCAGGGCTTCGGCGTCTGCGGAGTGGCAGAGATCGTCGAGATTTTCCTCGATCAGGAGGAGCAGCTGGGACCAGTAGTGGTCGCGCTGTGTCTGTGCCCAGGCGGCGAGCTCGGGGAGATCCTGGAGTGCGCGCACGGGATCAAGAAAGGGGCCATGGTAGTGGCGGATGCTCGCGAGGGTTTGTGCGGCCAGTTCGTTGCAGCTCAGGTGGCTGCGGTCGGCCCGCAGGCGGTGCAGGGCGAGGAAATCGATCTCGGTGCCGGGCTGAAGCTGGAAGTGGACGTAGCGCGGTGTGGCCTCGAGCAGGGCGGCGGGCGGGTCCGGCAGTTGCCGCCGCAGTTGAAATAGCCCCTGGCGCAGGTTGACACGTGCGCTGTCGCTGTCCAGCTCGGGCCAGAACAGGTGCGCCAGCTCCTGGCGTGGCACGCGCCGTGGGCATTCGGCCGCCAGGTAGGTCAGCAACAGCCCCAGCTTGGTGCCGGACAGGGCGGGCACATCACGGCCCTCGACCCGCACGCCGACTGTGCCGAAGGTCGTGATCTCCAGATGAGCCAACCATCCCCCCTGTCGCAAACGCCGGGCGCATGCCAACGGGCGTCGTCGCCGCTGTTGCCGGTGCCCGGGTGGTTATTGCGTGTCTTGCCCGCGCTGTCTGGCCGCGAGACGAAATCACCCGGATTGTACCGGGATTTGAGGTGCTGGGTCAGTCGATCCGGATAGTGGTGTATCCCTGCTGCTCGTAGCCCATGATGGACAGGAAGGTGTTGCCCACCAGATTGACGCCCGGGATCAGGTCGTCCTGGCCGAGATCGAAGCGACGGGTGGCGATATAGCAGGCCTCCATGTGGACACCATCCAGCTCCTGGATGTCGGCCAGGCGGTCATGGATGTGGCGTACCGCCGATACGTCCTCGATCTCCAGGTGGTCGGTGTCGCGTGCAATCAGCGCGGCGGCACCACCGCGAAACGCGAACACCATGTTCGGTTCCAGACCCTGGCGCACCATGTCCTCGTGGGTCTCCTCGATAACGCTCAGCCGGGCAATCAGGCGTTCGGGATCGCCAATGGTGATGTCCCAGAGGATCTGGCCGTGTTCGATGCCTGCGAGTGCACGCTCGTCGGAGGGCTTTTCCGCCGCCACCGGACCCGTGAGCAGGAAGGCCAGCAGGACAGTACCGATCATGCCGATCAGCCGGTATTTCATGGCGAGCTCCTTGCCGACCCAGAGCCGGTTTCTGCGGTGACTATGCCTCGAGTTTAGGGCATGGGGACCCGTGTGCACACGAGTTCCCATGCCCAGCCTGCTTCGGGGGGCCGGTTGGATGGCCCCCGCGCGGGCGATTTAGTGCCCGTGGTAGCCCTTGTGCAGGTACTCGACACCCTCGAGGTTTTGCACCTGGATCTCGCGCACCGGGATGAAGCGTGCAGTGCCGGGCCCGACGATCTCCTCGGTCACTCGGATGCGGTACGGGGCTTTCGAATTCAGGACCTGCCCGACGTATTGCTTGCCCTCGTGGGTCACGCGTACCGGGGTCGTCTTGTCGTGGCGGCTGAAGTTGTAGCTAACGCCTTTGGGGTAGTTCAGGTTGCGTTCGGAAAAGGTCATGTCTGGGCCTTGCTGGATGACTTGGTTTGACTGGTTGATGTGTTCTTGATGGCCTCGAAGGCCTCCAATGCGGCCTGGCGGCTGGCTTTCAGGTCGACGATCGGGTCGGGATAGCCCAGGGTGCCGCCGGCGCCCGGGGCGTGAATATACCGTGTTTCGGTCTTCTTGAGCACCGGCAAAAAGCGTCGCACGAATCGGCCGTCCGGGTCGTATTGTTCCCCTTGGCGTTGTGGGTTGAAGATTCGGAAATACGGTGCGGCATCGGCGCCGCAGCCACCGGCCCACTGCCAGCCCAGAGTGTTGGAGGCAAGATCGGCGTCGACCAGGGTGTCCCAGAACCAGCGGGCGCCGTGCCCCCAGTGCAGGCGCAGGTTCTTGGTCAGGAAGGATCCTACGACCATGCGCAGGCGGTTGTGCATCCAGCCGGTTTCCCACAGCTGGCGCATCGCCGCGTCCACGATCGGGATTCCGGTGCGGCCCTGTTGCCAGGCGGCGAGGTCGGCCTCCGATTCGCGCCACGGGAAATCCTCGAAGCGCGGGTTCAGGGGCTGTTCCGGCGTGTGCGGGAAGTGATAGAGCACATGGTGCGCAAAGTCGCGCCAGCCGAGTTCGCGCACGAAAGACTCGGGCCCCTTGTGCTCCAGGCTGATGTTGGCATCGCGCAGGGCGCGCAACACTTGCCGCGGCGAAACCTCGCCAAAATGCAGATGCGGTGACAGCCCGGAGGTGCCGTCCTGGTCGGGGCGGTCGCGGCTGTCGGCATAGCCTGTGATCGACTGCCCGAGGAACCGCTCCAGGCGTGCCTGGGCGCCGCGTTCGCCGGGTGCCCAGGTGGCGCGCAGGCCGGCGGCCCAGTCGATTCGGGGCAGCAGTGCCAAGTCGTCGAGCGTCAGGGAGGCCGGTGGTTTTTCGGGCCCCGGCAGGCGAGAAGGGGCGGGGAGCGGGTCCTGTTCAATCCCGCGCTGCAGGCAGGCGCGCCAGAACGGGGTGAAGACCCTGTACGGGCCGCCCTGGCCGGTCTCGACGTCCCAGGGCTCGATCAGCAAGGCCGCGTTGAAGCTGCGAACCTCCAGGCCGTCGGCACGCAGCCCGGCCTTGATCCCCTGATCGCGCAGGACGCGGGCCGGTTCGTATACGCGGTTCCAGTACACGGCCTCGGCGCCCGTCTCGACGACCAGCTCGCGCAGGGTGTCGAGGCTCGGGCCGGCGCGAACGACCAGAGGGCTGCCGGCCTTGTTCAGCGCCTCGTTGAGCGACTGCAGGCTGTGGTGCAGCCACCAGTTGGAGGCGGCCCCGGGGGCCCACTGCAGGTCCTCGTCCGGGGCATGAATGAAGACCGGGATCACGGGCCCGCCACGTTCGGCGGCGGCTTGCAGTGCGGGCTGGTCGGCCAGGCGCAGGTCCTGGCGCAGCCAGACGAGGGTGGGTCCGGGCATCAGAGTCGCTCCCCCTGCTGCAGCCGTTCGCGGATCGCGGCGGCCTGTGTGCGAATGGCCTGAAGGCGTTCGGTGTCCATCTTCTCGATGTGCTTCCACTGCAGCGCGGTGCGCGGATGATTCGCGAAGCGTTCGCGGTGGCGATCGAGGAAGTCCCAGTAGAGGGTTGTGAACGGGCAGGCGTCGTCGCCGAGCGCCTCGGTCGGGCGGTAGCGACACTGTGTGCAGTAGTTGCTCATGCGCTGGATGTAGCGCCCGGTGGCGACATAGGGCTTGGAGGCCATGCGGCCGTCATCGGCGTATTGCGACATGCCGATTACGTTCGGAATCTCCACCCATTCCACCGCATCGACGTAGATGCCCAGATACCACCCGTGAATGGCGGTCGGTTGTACCCCCAGCAGCTGCGCGAACAGGCCGGTGACCATCAGGCGCTGGATATGGTGGGCATAGCCAAGACGCAGGGTCTGGCCGACGGCTTCGCGCAGGCAGCGCATCTCGGTGTCGGCATCCCAGTACAGCGCCGGCAGCGGTTCCCCGGCTTCGAGCGCGTTCCAATCGTGCCAGCGCTCGCCGAAATGGAAATACAGGCCGCGCACGTATTCGCGCCAGCCCAGGATCTGGCGGACAAAGCCTTCCACTGCGGCCAGCGGGGCATGGCCACGGCGCCAGGCGTCCTCCGCTGCAGCGATCACCTCGCGCGGGCTGAGCAGGTGCAGATTCAGGGCGGCGGACAGGCGGGCGTGGTACAGCCAGGGTTCGCTGCTCCACATCGCGTCCTGGTACTGACCGAAGTGTGGCAGCCGGTGGGCGATGAAATCGTCCAGCGCCTCGCGCGCATGCGCGGGTGTGACTGGCCAGTCGAAGTCCTCGCAGCGGCCGGGGAGGTCGGGCAACTGCTCGGCGACGATCTGGATGACCTCGCGCGTGACGGCGTCGGGCGGGAAGCGTCTCGGTGCGGGCAGCAGGCCGGGACCTTCGCGGCCGAAATGCCCCCGGTTCTCGGCGTCGAAGTTCCACTGGCCGCCGGCGGGCTTGCCGTCATCCATCAGCACATCAAGACGGCGGCGCTGGTCGCGGTAGAAATACTCCATGCGCAGTTGCTTGCGGGTCCCGGCCCACTCGGAAAATGCCTCGAGCGATACCAGGAACAGCGGGTCGGGCAGGATGGTGAGCGTGACCCCGGCTCTGCGGCAGGCCGTCTCCAGCTCGCGCTGTACGCGAACTTCGCCGGGTTGCAGGACCTGAACTTCGCGCGGACGCAGGCGGCGCAGATCGGCCTCCAGGGCGGACTCGAGCGTGTGATGCCCGTGGTCGCCCAGGGCATGGTAGTGCAGCGCCCATCCGTCCTCGCGCTGGCGCCGGGCGAAGTGGCGCATCGCCGAGAGAAACATTACGGTACGGGCGGCGTGCGACGGGACATGCAGCGATTCGCCCGGCACCTCGGCCATCCAAAGGGCGTCGCGGGAGGGGTGCAGGGTTTCCTGCACGGGGTGCGGCTGGGCGAGCTGGTCGCCGAGTACCACCAGCAATTTCGTCGGGTGGTCGTTCGCGCTCGGAGGTTGGCCGGAGTCCACGAGCCGTGGTGGACCGGCTCAGTGAGGCAGTTGTCGGCTGAGGAGTTCGGCCGCTTCGAGCGGCGCGCCGGGCAACACTTCGATTTCGCGCTGGTGATTCACCTGGGAGAGTTCGAGCGCCGCGGAACCCGCCAGATAGCAGCGAGGCCCGGGGCGATTCAGGATAGCCTCGATGCGCGGCAGTTCGGGGGAGCGCATCAGCTGCGAGGAGCCGTGGATTATCACGGCAGGCGCGGACTGGCGTTTCACCAGCGCCTCGAGGGCCTCGGGGCTGGTCGCGTCAAACAGGGGCAGTGTTTTGAGGCCTCGCCGGGCGCAGGCCAGTTGCAGGAGCATGCCGCCAACCTGCTGGTGCCCGCCGCCCAGGACCAGGCAGGGGATCGCGGGACCTTCGCAGGCCCGGATCGCTGCGCGCAGCTGATCGGCAAAGGCCGCGGTGGCCCAGGCCGCGAAAACCGCCAGGCGAACCTCGCCTTCGGGCGAGTGCCGCGATTCTTCCCGCAGGCGCCGATAGACCTCGAGAAAGGCGCTTTCATGCACGCCGTTCCAGCCGTGGCGCATAACCAGGCGCGCGTAGGTCCTCTCCAGCTGAGCCGTGTCCAGTTCCGCGGCAGAGGAATAGAGCGCCTCGGCCAGTGGGTCGAGCGTGTGAGGGGCGATACCGGGTTTGCTGGTGCCCGTGCGATTGCGGCTGGCGGATGCTTCGGATTGGGTATGCGACGAGGGGGGCGGTTCCACCGTTGCGCTTTCGCTGGCCAGGACACGATGGACCTGGGAGACCGGAATCCCCTGATCGAGCAGCTCCAGGATGCGCTTGATGCGGGCAATGTCGTCTGCGCTGTATAGCCGATGACCCTTGGGGGTGCGCATCGGGCGAATCAGCCCGTAGCGACGCTCCCAGGCGCGCAGAGTGACGTCATTGATCCCGGTCTCCGCGCACACGTGGCGGATGGGATAAAGACCTTCCTGTTCGGATGTGCCCAATTGTGTCGCGCTGGCCATGGGTTAATTGTACAGCATCTGTACGGATCATGTACTGCGTTTTCGGGCCGAGCATCGGCCGTACTGATGGTTGCCGTCAACCCCGGCCTCGACCGCTCCCCCCGCGATTGGCCACCAGGCCTTCATGGGGGGTTCTGTTGGAATGAACCCGAACGGGGTTTAGTCCCCTAATAGGGCAAAGGATCCCATACGGAGGCGAACAATGCCGCAGGACGGACACAGAGCGCGACATCCGGTCATTCGGGGAGGTTCTATGCTGGCCGTGATTACAGCCCTGTCCTGGGCTGTGGCCATGCCGGTGCAGGCCAATCCCGAAATGGCAGAAAGTATTTCCCCGTACCTCAGATTGCATGTCGACGACCCGGTAAAGTGGCGTGCCTGGGATCCTGCGCTGCTGGAGAAAGCCCGCGAGGAACAGCGCCCGTTATTGATCTCGAGTGGGTATTACTCCTGCTATTACTGCCACGTCATGCAGGAGGAGAGCTTCCAGGACGAAGGCATCGCCGAGCGCCTGAACGAGCATTTCATCCCGGTCAAGGTCGATCGCGAGGTGAACGGTGCGCTCGATACCTATCTGCTCGAGTTTCAGCGCGCCACCGCCGGGGCGACTGGATGGCCCCTGAACGTGGTGGTCACGCCCGAGGGGTACGCGCTGACAGGTGTGGTGTATGCCCCGCGTGATCAGTTCGCGGAGTTCCTGGATGGCATTGCCGACCGCCTCGAGGCCGACTATGACCGGCTTCTGGATCTCGCCCGACGCGGCAGTGACGAGCTCTCCGAGCAGCTGCGCAAGGGCGAAGAGCCCATGTCCGACAGCCGGGCGGCGCGTCTGCCGCAGGTCCTCTGGAACGCGATGGAACGCGAGGCCGATGACCTCCAGGGTGGGTTCGGGAGTTCAACCAAGTTTCCGCACTCGCCGTGGCTGCGCGCGATGCTCGAAGCCGAGCAGGCCGGCAAGGCGCCGAACTGGGTCCCGGAGTTTCTCGAGATCACCCTGGACGAGATGGGCGGGTCCGGATTGCGTGACGTACTGGGTGGCGGGTTCTTTCGTTATTCCGAGTCGCCGGACTGGGACGAGCCACATTTCGAGGTGATGCTGGAGGACCAGGCCCAGCTGGCCTGGCTTTACCTCAAGGCGGGTACGCATTTCGATCGTGACGACTGGATCGATATCGGCCTGGAGAATCTCGATTTCGTGAAGCGCGACATGGCCCTGCGCGAGGATGATCTGGGCGAACAGGCCGACGTCGGTCCCGATGGCTTTCGTGGGTTCGCCGCCAGTCTTTCGGCTATCGACGAGCAGGGGCGCGAGGGCGGCGCATACCTGTGGCCGGAGGAGGATCTCGACGCGGCGCTGGCGGATCACGAGAACCCGGAACTGGTGCGGGCCTATTTCGGGATGGAAGGCGCCTCGGTGTTCGACCTCGGATACCTGCCGCGTGGAGGCGATTCCATCACGCAACTGGCCGAGCGCTTCGAGCTCGACGAGGAGGTGGTGCAGGAGCAGGTGGACAGAGGCCGCGAGGCCCTGATCCAGGCTCGCGAGGAGCGCGGTCTGCCGCGCGATGAAAAGGTCCTGACCGGGGCGCACGGGCTCCTGCTGTCCGCGCTGGCGCTGGCGGCGGACCACGACGAGCGCTTCGAGGAGGCCGGAAAGGCCGTGCGCTCGTGGTTGCTGGAGGTGGCCGAGTCGCCTGATGAGTTGCCGACGCTGATGGGCCTCCCGAGCGAGGATGCCGGTGAGGCGACGCTGAACGATTACGCCTATGTTGCCCAGGGGCTGCGTGACTGGGATTCGACGCGCGACAGTGGTGATCGCGACAACGCAATCGCCTTGCTGGAGACGGCCTGGGAGCGTTTCCGCGACGACGACGGCTTTCGGTCCGAGCCGGAACCCCCGCTGCCCGGGATGATCTCGCAACGCTTCCATCCAGCGGTTCACCGGCCGTCGCCGACCACTCTGATCCTGCGGATGACCGAAGAGTGGCTGGAGGAGAGCGAGACGCTCAAGACGGCCTTCGAGGAGTACGACCTGCGCCCGGGGCGCGGAGTCGAGGGGCAGCCGAAGCATCATGCGCGGCTGATCCTCTGGTTCGAGGACCGCGACTGATCGCCAGCGCCCGGCGTGTGGCGCACCTGTCCGGGGCCGTTGAGGCTGGGCCTGGTTCGTGGTTCGTCTTTCAGTGTTTACGATGGCTTCGTGCGTGGCGGTTACAAGTCGAGGCGTAGGGAGAAGTCGATGGCGCGGACGTGCTTGGTCAGGGCGCCGACCGAGATGTAGTCGACGCCGGTGGCCGCGATCTCGGCGAGGCTGTCCGGCGTGACCCCGCCCGAGGCCTCGGAGATGGCCCGCCCCCGGATGCGCTGAACGGCGGTGGCGAGGTCGTCCCGCGAGAGTTCGTCCAGCATGATCACGTCGGCGCCCGCGGCCAGCGCCTGATCGACCTCGTCCAGGTTCTCGGTTTCCACTTCCACCCAGCGCCCGGCCCCGAGCGCGCGGGCGCGCTCGACGGCAGCCGCGATGGAGCCACAGGCGGCGATGTGGTTTTCCTTAATCAGCACGGCATCCCACAGCCCGAGGCGATGGTTGTAGCCGCCGCCGATGCGCACGGCGTATTTCTGCCCGTGACGCAGGCCCGGAAGTGTCTTGCGGGTGTCGAGGATGCGGCTGTGGGCGTCGCCCAGGCGGGCGACCCAGCGGGCGGTCTCGGTGGCGGTTCCGGACAGCGTCTGAAGCAGGTTGAGCGCGGCGCGCTCGGCGGCCAGTACGGCGCGGGCCGGGCCCTCGAGCGTGGCGACGGGCTGTGCGCCCTCGGGTTCCAGCACGGCGCCCTCGGCTACCTGCCAGTCGATACGGATCTCGGGTGCGAGGCTCGCAAAAACGCGGTCGAACCACGCCTGGCCACACAGCACGCCGGGCTCTTTCAGCAGCAGGGTGGCGCGCGCGGCGCGATCCTCCGGTACCAGTGCCGCGGTGATGTCGCCGGCCAGGGCATTGGGCCCCAGGTCCTCGGCCAGCGCCATCTCGACCTCGCGCACCAGCATGGCCCCGTCTGGCCGTGCCGGGCCCTGGGCGAACGGGTCATGCGGGGCGCGCTGCTGCTCAGCCGTCATGGCGATCGGGCATCGGGCGACCGGAAACATAATCGTCGCGCAGCTTCTTCACCAGCCCGGCCAGCAGGATCAGCGCGATCAGGTTGGGTGCGGCCATCAGGATGTTGGCGATGTCGGAGAAGTTCCAGACCATGCCCAGCGGGATGGTGGCCCCGATGACGATCAGGATCACGAACGCGATGCGATAGGGCATCACCGCACGATCGCCGAACAGGAAGTAGGCCGAGCGGTCGCCATAGTAGGACCAGGCGATCATCGTGGAGAAGGCGAACAGCATCAGGCTGAAGCCGACCACCATCGCGCCGAACGGCCCCAGCGTGGTGCTGAACGCGGTGGCGGTCAGCGAGGCGCCGACCACGTCGTCGGCGCGGTCGATGTAGGCGCCGGTGACCACGATCGCCAGGCCGGTCAGGGTACAGACGACGATGGTATCGATGAACGGCTCGAGCATGGCCACCGAGCCTTCGCGCGGCGGATCGCCGTTCTTGGCCGCGGCGTGAGCCATGGCCGAGGAGCCCAGGCCCGCTTCGTTCGAGAACATGCCGCGTGCGACGCCGTACTGGATGGCCAGACCGATCGCGCCGCCGCCGGCCGCCCAGGGGTTCAGCGCCAGGTTCAGGATGGTGGCCACCGCGGCTGGTACGGCCTCGATATTGGCGACGATCACGATGAACGCGCCGATCATGTACACCACGGCCATGAACGGCACGATGGCGGAGGCGATCATCGCAATGCGCTTGACCCCGCCAATGATTACCAGGGCGACGAGCACGGCCATGGTCAGGCCGATGATCAGCGCCATCCAGCCCATGATGTCGTCATCGGCGCGCAGGTTCGGGACCATGAAGGTCAGGCCATCGACTACAGAGTTCGCCTGCACCATGTTGCCGATGCCGAACGAGGCGATCAGGGTGAAGGCGGCGAACAGGATCGCCATCTTCTTCATGTTCAGGCCGTGCAGCAGGGTGAACATCGGGCCACCGGCGATAGTGCCGTCCGGCCCCACCTCGCGGTAGCGCACGGCGAGGGTTGTCTCGGCAAACTTGGTGGCCATGCCGAAGAAGGCGGTTACCCACATCCAGAAGAGTGCGCCGGGGCCGCCGAGGGCAATGGCCGTGGCGACGCCGGCGATATTCCCGGTCCCGATGGTGCCGGACAGGGCCGTGGACAGGGCCTGGAATGGCGAGATTTGGCCAGCGCCCCCGGCACGCCCATCGGTGCCACGCAGCGCGCGCCAGCCCTGGCGGAAGGCGACGACCTGCACCAGTCCCAGGCGGATGGTCAGGTAGAGTCCCGTACCCAGCAGCAGGATCAGCGTGATCGGGTTGCCCCACAGGAGGCTGGCGGTATCACCGAGGAACTGGTCGAGGGTCTCGAGCATTGCGAAGCTCCTTTTGCCGGGCATGCAGGGGGCGCTCCGGGCGAATGTACCGCGCCTTTTCCGCGTTGACGATAGGCAATCTCGAACACCGCAATAGAAAACAGGCGGGAACCGGGTTGAAATCCCGCCTTCTCAACAGCAAAGGGAATGGGTCTCAGGGAATGACTATGACGCAGGATCGACAGGAGCAGATTGACCAGGACACCGAGGGTTCGGCCAAGCCCGTCCCGCGGGTTTTTCTGGTCGGGTCACTGATCGTATTGGCGGCGTTCATCTGGCTGGTCAGCGTGATCTGGCCGACCCTGGAAGGGCGTATCGCGGACATGAGCACCCTGCAGATCGGTCTGCTGGCGAGCTTTGTTGCCGGTCTGATGACGGCTGTGGGCGCGATTCCGATCTTTTTCCTGCGCCGGATCAGCCAGTCGGTCGAGGACGCGATGATGGGCTTCGGGGCCGGGGTCATGCTCTCGGCCACTGCCTTCGAACTGGTGCTGCCTTCGGTGGAACATGCGGAGGTTCAGTACGGTGGTGTCGGCATGGCGATCCTGGTGCTGTCGGTGGGTATGGCCCTCGGCGGCGGGGCGTTGCTGGCGCTGCACAAGCTGGTCCCGCACGAGCACTTTCACATCGGCCCCCAAAGCGGGGCCGATCCCGCGAAGATCCGGCGGGTGTGGCTGTTCATCTTTGCGATCGCCCTGCACAACCTGCCGGAGGGTCTGGCCGTCGGGGTCGGCTTCGGCGGCGACGATGTCAGCGATGGCATCACCCTGGCGATCGCGATCGGTCTGCAGAACATCCCGGAAGGGCTGGTGGTGGCGATTGCGCTCCTCTCGCTGGGCTACAGCAAGTGGGCCGCGTTCGGCGTAACCCTGCTGACCGGCCTGGTGCAGCCGATCGGCGGGTTGATCGGGGCCGGCGCGATCACGCTGATGGAATTCTTGCTGCCCTGGGGCCTGGCCTTCGCCGCGGGGGCGATGCTGTTCGTGATCAGCCACGAAATCATCCCCGAATCGCACCGCAAGGGGCACGAGGCCCAGGCGACCGTCGGCGTGCTGGTCGGCTTCGTCGCGCTTCTGGCGATCGACCTGGCGCTGTAGCGCTGGCGCGGGCTCCGGTACTGTTCTTGCGCGGCGTGTAGTGGCAGCGCCCCTGAGGTTCGGCTTGGGGTGAAGTGGGGCTGCAAGCCCGCCGCCGAAAAGTCGCCGCCAGCCGTCCGGGCTTTCGCGAAGGAGGTATTTGGGTGTACAATTAGTTTCGTCTGCGGGTGCCCGACAATGCCCGCACACCGTTCTGGAAGAGATCTGCGATCGCAAGTCGATTGGCAGACGCCGAAGGCGCAACATCCGCCCGGAATCGCTCAGGCTACCGGACCGGAACGGTGCAGAAGACACACTCTGGAGAGCGGCCGGCGACGGCCCACCGAAGGGGGCGGCCCTGCAGCGAGTAATCGCTGGCACGGCGCAAACTCTCAGGTTTCAGGACAGAGGGGCGGCTGGCAGGTAGACCCTGCTGGCCGCCCTTTTTTTATGCCCCGCGTATACGTAGGGGACGCATCGGGCCGGCAGACGGTCCGTCTCATGAATACGGATGCAAGGCGACAAACGATGAGTCTGAAGAAAACGCCGCTTCACGCCGCGCACCAGCGCGCCGGGGCCAAGCTGGTCGATTTCGCCGGCTGGGAGATGCCGCTGCACTACGGCTCCCAGATGGAGGAGCACAAGATGGTGCGCGCCGGGGCCGGTATGTTCGATGTCTCGCACATGCAGGTCGTCGATATCCACGGCCCGCAGGCGCAGGCCTTTCTGCGCTACCTGCTGGCCAACGACGTCGCCAAGCTGAAGACCGAGGGCCGCGCCCTGTACAGCTGCATGCTGAACGAGTCCGGCGGCGTGATCGACGACCTGATCATCTACTGGACCGGGGGCGACAGCTACCGCGCCGTAGTCAATGCCGCGACCGCCGAGGGCGATATCGCCCACATGCAGCAGGTGGTAAAGGGCTTCGACGCGAACGTCGAGCCGCGCCCGGAGTTCGCGCTGATCGCGATCCAGGGCCCGCAGGCGGTGGAGAAGACGCTGCCGCTGCTGCCGGAAGACCTGCGCTCGGCCGGCGATCTCAAGCCGTTCTCCGCCGTCTGGAACGGCTCCTGGTTCGTTGCCCGCACCGGCTACACCGGCGAGGACGGCTTCGAGGTGATGCTGCCGCAGGCGGAGGCCGACGGCTTCTGGGAACAGCTGAAGGACGCCGGTGTGAACCCGATCGGCCTGGGTGCGCGCGACACGCTGCGCCTGGAGGCCGGCATGAACCTCTACGGCACGGATATGGACGACCAGACCAATCCGCTGACCGCGAATCTCGGCTGGACCATCGCCCTGAAGGACGCCGAGCGCGACTTCATCGGCCGCAAGGCCATCGAACAGTGGAAGGCCGAGGGTGTGCCGGAGCGCATGGTCGGGCTGGTGCTCGAGGGTCGCGGCGTGCTGCGCGGCGGCACCCGTATCGAGACCGCGGCCGGCGACGGCGTGGTGACCTCCGGCAGCTTCTCGCCGAGCCTGGGCGTGTCGGTTGCGTTTGCGCGCATCCCGGCCGCGGTGGACGCCGAGGAACTGCAGGCCGACATCCGCGGGCGCATGCTGCCGGTGCGGGTGGTCAAGCCCGTATTCGTGCGTAACGGCGAGCCACAGATCGAACTGAATCGCTAGCGATTTTATTGCCTCATGCCGCTTGCCACAGACTACACTGCGCAGGCGGGATCCAAACGAAAAAGGAAGACGTCATGAGCGAAGCACCGAAGGATCTGAAGTACACCAAGAGCCACGAGTGGGTGCGCCAGGAGGCTGACGGCAGCGTGACCATCGGCATTACCGATCACGCGCAGGAACTGCTGGGCGATCTGGTGTTCGTGGAGGCCCCGGAGGCGGGCAGCTCGGTCGAGGCCGGTTCCGCCTGCGCGACGGTCGAGTCGGTCAAGGCCGCCTCGGACGTGTACGCCCCGCTGTCCGGCGAGGTGACCGAGGCCAACGAAGAGCTGGCCGACAGCCCCGAGAAGGTCAACGAGTCGCCGTTCGACGAGGGCTGGCTGTTCAAGATGAAGCCCTCCGACGCGAGCCAGCTCGACGCCCTGATGGACGCCGACGCCTACGCCGCGCACGTCGAGGCCGAGTCCTGATCCGACGTTCCCGATGGGTCGGTTCCTGACGGAGCCGGCCTGGCTGGAGCGATAAGGCGCCCCGGGCATCCGGCCCGGGGCCCGATCCGAACTTCGCAGTAGCGAAAGCGAGTACGACATGCCCTTTATCCCGCATACCGAAGAAGACATCCGCTCGATGCTCGACCGCATCGGCGCCGATTCCATCGAGGATCTGTTCGACGAGATCCCGAAAGAACTGCGCGCACCGGCGCTCGAAAAGGTCCCCGAGGGACTGAACGAGATGGCGATCTCGCGTCTGATGCAGGAGCGTGCGGCGCGGGACGGCATGGCGTCCAATTTCATCGGCGCCGGGGCCTACGAGCACCATATCCCGGCGGCCGTGTGGCAGATCGCCACGCGTGGCGAGTTCTACAGTGCCTACACGCCGTACCAGGCGGAGGCCAGCCAGGGTACGCTGCAGCTGATCTACGAATACCAGACGATGATCAGCCGCCTGACCGGTATGGAGGCCTCCAACGCCTCGCTGTACGACGGCGCCTCCGCGCTGGCCGAGGCCGTGCTGATGGCCGTGCGCGTGAACCGCCGCTCGAAGAGCAAGAAGATCCTCGTGCCAGGCGCGCTGCATCCGGATTATCGCCGCGTGATCCACACCCTGATCGGTAACCAGGGCATCGAGCTGGTCGAGATCCCGTTCGACGAGACCTCTGGCCAGACGCCGGTCGAGGCGCTGGCGCCGTTCGCGGACGACGACGTGACCGCGATGATCATCAGCCAGCCGAACTTCTTCGGCATCCTGGAAGATGTCGACGCGCTCACCGGCTGGGCCGAGCAGCGCGAGGTCCCGGTGATCGCCGTGGTCAACCCGGTCTCGCTGGCGCTGCTGAAGCCGCCGGGCGAGTGGGGCGAGAATGGTGTGGACATCGTGGTGGGCGAGGGCCAGCCGCTGGGTGCCCCGCTGTCCTCCGGCGGGCCGTACTTCGGCTTCATGACTACGCGCAAGAAGCACATCCGGCAGATGCCGGGGCGTATCGTCGGCCGCGCCGAGGATGCCGACGGCAAGCCGGGCTACGTGCTGACACTGCAGGCCCGCGAGCAGCACATCCGCCGCTCCAAGGCGACCTCGAACATCTGCACCAACCAGGGCCTGGTGGTCACCGCCGCGACCATCCACATGTCCATGCTGGGTGACGAGGGCCTGACCCGCGTGGCCGAGGCCTGCTACGCCAACACCCACGCGCTGGTGGAGAAGCTCGCGGCCAAGGGCATCAAGCCGCGCTTTACCGGCGAGTACTTCCACGAGGTCGCGCTGGACTTCGGCGGGGACGCGGCGGACCGCGTGCAGGCGATGGCCGACGCCGGCGTGCTGGCCGGATACCAGCTGGGCCGCGACTACGCCCAGCTCGACGGCTGCGTGCTGGCCTGCGCGACCGAGACCAAGACGGATGCCGATCTCGAGCAGTATGTGACGACCTGCGAGCAGGCGAAGGCCGCCTGACGCAGGCCGCACCCGACGCGCCATACACCACAAGCCTGAGGAGGCACGCCATGGCCGAAGTCAAACTGAAGGGTAATCCGATCCATACCAACGGCGATCTGCCGCACGTCGGCTCGCCGGCCCCGGATTTCAAGCTGACGACCAAGGACCTCGAGGACGTCTCGCTCGCCCACTTTGGCGACAAGCGCAAGCTGATCTCGATCGTGCCCAGTCTGGACACCCCGGTCTGTGCCGAGTCCACCAAGAAGTTCGAGGACATGGTCAAGCAGCGCCCGGATCTGGAGATCCTGGTGGTCTCCGCCGACCTGCCGTTCGCAATGGGCCGCTTCTGCGCCGCCGAGAACCTCGAGCGTGTGACCGTGCTGTCGATGATGCGCGATCGCAACTTCGCCAAGGACTACGGCGTGCTGATCCAGGACGGCCCGCTGGAGGGCATCACCGCCCGCGGCGTCGTGCTGCTGGACACCGACAATCTGGTGATGCACGCGGAGCTCGTTTCCGAGATCGGCGACGAGCCGGACTACGACGCCATCTTCAAGGGCCTGGATGACCGGGCCGATTTGAGCCCGACGCAATAAAACACGGGCCATTGGCGGCCGGGCCTCCTGGCCCGGCCGCCTCCAACGAATTCCTGAAGCGAGAAACCGCTATGAACACCACGGAAAACCATCTGATCTTCGAACGTTCGCGTGCCGGTCGCTCGGCCGTGGCGCAGGCGCCTCGTGCGCATGCCACGACTGCCATCCCCGCGAACCTGCAGCGCAAATCGGCCCCCGGCCTGCCTGCGGCCTCGGAGCTGGATGTGGTGCGTCACTACACGCGGTTGTCGCAAAAGAACTTCTCCATCGACACCGAGTTCTACCCGCTGGGCTCGTGCACGATGAAGTACAACCCGCGCGCCTGTAACAGCCTGGCCATGCTGCCCGGCTTCCTGAACCGGCACCCGCATGCCCCGGCCAGCCACAGCCAGGGCTTCCTGCACACCATGTTCGAGCTGCAGGAGATGCTGAAGGACGTGACCGGCATGAAGGCCGTTTCGCTGGCCCCGATGGCCGGCGCGCAGGGCGAGTTCACCGGCGTGGCGATGATCCGCGCCTATCACGATGCGCGCGGCGACAGCGACCGCCGCGAGATCATCGTTCCGGATGCCGCACACGGCACCAATCCGGCCACGGCGATCATGTGCGGCTACGAGGTGCGCGAGATCCCGACGGACGCCATGGGAGACGTCGACCTGGAGGCACTGAAAGAGGCCGTGGGCCCGCAGACCGCCGGGATCATGCTGACCAACCCGTCTACCGTGGGCGTGTTCGAGCGCCGCATCTCCGAGATCGCGAAGATCGTGCACGACGCCGGCGGCCTGCTGTACTACGACGGCGCCAACCTGAACGCGATCCTAGGCAAGGTGCGTCCGGGCGACATGGGCTTCGACGTGATCCACATGAACCTGCACAAGACTTTCTCCACGCCGCACGGCGGGGGTGGCCCGGGTTCCGGTGCTGTGGGCGTTGGCGAGCGCCTGCTGCCGTACATGCCGGTGCCGCACGTGGTCGAGGACGGCGAGGGCGGTTACCGTTTCGCCACAGAGACGGACTACCCCGAGACCATCGGCCGGCTGTCCGCGTTTGCCGGCAACGCCGGCGTGCTGCTGCGCGCCTATGTCTACATGCGCATGCTGGGCCGCGAGGGCATGCAGCGCGTGTCCGAGTTCGCCACGCTGAACGCCAACTACCTGGCGCGCGAACTGGAAAGCGCCGGCTTCGACCTGGCCTATCCCGAGCGCCGTGCGACGCACGAGTTCATCGTCACGCTGAAGAAGCAGGCGAAGGAACTGGGTCTGACGGCCGGCGACGTCGCCAAGCGCCTGCTGGACCACGGCTACCACGCGCCGACCACCTACTTCCCGTTGCTGGTGCCGGAGTGCCTGCTGGTCGAGCCGACCGAGACCGAGTCGAAGGAGACGCTGGACGGCTTCGTCGAGGCGATGGTTGCGATTCTGGAAGAGGCCGGCCGCGACATCGACACCATCAAGGCGTCGCCGCACAACCTGCCCAACCGCCGCTTCAACGAGGTGGCCGCGGCCAAGGCGCTGGACGTGGTGTACCAGGAGCCGAGTACGGATGAAGGCGAGCCGGCCCCGCGTACGGGAACCAGCGGTTAATCCGGTCACGTTCGGTTGTGCTGTCAGGGCCCCCGGTTTCCCGGGGGCTTTTTTTTGCGTGCTGTACTTCTCGATTCTTGCGGGGGTATACGAAAAATTCCGACCCCTGTGGTAGGGTTTAGACCGACTATAAGGATTCATTAACGGGTCCGTGGATACTCCCGCCAGGGGGAGGAAAGGCCAGGCAGGCCTTTTCGAGACGGGCAAGGACTAGGAATGACGGAGATTTGTGCGGCCCACGGCTACGCCGCGCTGTTCGAGCATGCCCCGGTTGGGCTGGCCGAGATGGACACGGAGGGGCGCATCCTGCGCGCGAACCCGCGTCTGGGGGAGATGCTGGCCTGCGACCCTGGGGATCTGGTCGGGGGATGGTTGCGCGAGCGCCTGCTCCCCGAGGATGTCGAGCCCTGCGAGGCGCGGCGCCGTGGTCTGCTTGACGGTGGCTGCCCCAACTGCCAGGTCGAGGTTCGCCTGGTGGACGCCACAGGCCTTGCCCGCTGGGTCGAGATCAGTATCAGCCGTATCCCCGCGACGATTGATAGCCCGGAGGCGCTACTGGCGGCTGTTGCCGATATCGATACGCGCAAGCAGGCCGAGCAGCGTATGGACAGCCTGCTGCATGCCAGCCCCGCGGTGATCTACACCATGGATCCGCACAACCTCGGCACCATGACCTGGCTCAGCCGCAACTCGGTCTCGGTGACCGGTTGGGCCCCGGAGCAGATCAGCTCGAACCCGGACTGGCTGACAACCCACATCGCCCCGGAGGACTATGGCCGCTGCGTCAGCCAGGTGCGGCGCTGGCTGTCCGACGGGGCCCAAGGGTTCTGCCGCCTGAACTACCGCCAGCGGATGCCCAACGGCCACTGGCAGTGGCTGGAGGACCAGATCACCGCCATTCGTGATGCAACCGGTGCGGTGACCGAACTGGTGGGTGCTTTTCAGGATATCGGCGCGCGCGTCGAGACCGAGCGCCACCTGGAAAAGATCGCCCGCAACCTGCCCGGCGTGATTTACCAGTACCGCCAGCACCCCGACGGGCGTGGCTGCTACCCATACGCTAGCGAGGGGATGACCGATATATTCGGGATTGCACCCGAGGAGGCGATGCGCGATGCCGCGGCGGTGTTCCGCGTGATCCACCCGGAGGACGTGGAACGCATCCGCGCGAGCATCGAAGCGTCGATGCGATCGCTGGAACCCTGGTTGCAGCGCTATCGCGTGATGAGTCCCGAACGCGGCGAGACCTGGCTGGAGGGCCACGCGAGTCCGGAGGCTCTGGACGACGGGAGTGTGCTCTGGCACGGCGTGATCCTGGACATCACGCAGCGGGTGCGCGCCGAGCATGCTCTGCACCGAAGTGAGCAGGAACTGGCCCTGGCACAAAGCATCGCGCATGTCGGCAACTGGATCAGTGATTTCCAGAAGCACGAGATTCGCTGGTCGGATGAGGTCTATCGCATCTTCGGGATGGAACGATCCCGCTGGGAGGGCACGCATGGGGCGTTCATGCAGGCGGTCCACCCGGGGGACCGTGAACGCGTACAGGCGGCGGTAGACCGAGCCCTGGCTGGTCTGGAGCAGTTCGATGTGACCCACCGCATCCTGCGGCCGGACGGTACAGAGCGCGTGGTGCGCGAGCTAGCCTCCGTGGAGCTCAGCCCCTGCGGCACGCCCGCGCGCATGGTCGGCACGGTGCAGGATATTACCGAGCAGTATCACCTCGAACAGGAGCAGCGTCTGCTGGCCGCGACCTTCGAGTCCAGCCAGGCCATCTTCATCACGGACGTTGAGGGCACCATCCAGCGTGTGAACGCAACGTTCACGCAGCTCACAGGATATACCGAAGAGGAGGCCGTGGGGGCAAATCCGCGCATCCTGAATTCCGGGCGCCAGGATCGCGACTTCTACCAGGAGATGTTCCGCACGGTGCGTGAGACGGGCCACTGGCAGGGCGAGATCTGGAATCGCCGCAAGAATGGCGAGATCTTCCCCCTGCACGAGGTCGTTACCGCGATCCACGACGATCAGGGCGAGATCGAGTACTACATCGCGATGTTCCACGACATCACGCGGCAGAAAGAACTCGAGGCCGCCCTGGAGCACCAGGCTTTCTACGACCCGCTGACCGATGCCGCCAACCGTGGCTACTTCGAGACGCTCCTGGATCAGGAGGCGCGCCGTGCGCAGCGTTACGCGCATCCCTGCTCGCTACTGCTGCTGGATATCGACCACTTCAAGCGTATCAACGATACGTTCGGCCACGAGGTGGGCGACGAGGTCCTGCGCTTCCTGGTGCATGCCCTGAAGGGTCGTCTGCGCGAGGCGGATGTACTGGGACGCTGGGGTGGCGAGGAGTTTGTGGTCCTGCTGCCCGGAACGGACGCGGAGCGTGGCCAGCATGTGGCCGAACAGCTGCGCGAGCAGGTCACTGCTACGGCATTCCCCTGTGTGGGCCTTGTGACGATTAGTCTGGGGGTTGCGGAGTGCCGCCCCGGTGAGTCGATCAGGGACTGGGTGAAGCGAGCGGACGAGGCCATGTACGTGGCCAAGAAGGGCGGGCGCAATCGGGTCGTGCGGCTGGATGATTGACTACTTCATTGGACCCCGGGCTCTGGGCAGAGTGAGCTGAATGGCGAGCACCGAAGGCGCCGACCCCATTCAATGCGAGCACATTGCAGTAGGCCTGGCCCGCCTCGACGCAGCCGGTGCCATCTGCACGGTCAATGCCCGCCTGGCTGAGTGGCTCGAGTGCTCGCCGGCTGATCTGCAGGGCAGTGCACTGGTGGACTGCATCGCGCCCGAACAGCGGCCATCGCTGGCGGACGCGTTGCAGCGTTCGGCCACATCCGAGGTGACCCTGAGCGTGGACATGCTCGCGCCGGCTGCACCGGAAGGGGCCTCGCTCTCCTGTACGTTGACGCTGGTGCCGGATGACGATGGGCGCGTCGTGACCGTTCAGCGCAGGCCCGGGGGCGATTCTGCAGCCCAGGTCTACGAGCAGACGTTTACCGCCAATACCGCACCGAAGCTGCTGATCAACCCGGCGGATGGCCGGATTGTCGATGCCAACCCCGCCGCGGTGAGCTTCTACGGCTATTCGGCCGACACCCTCAAGGGCATGTATATCCACGACATCAACACGCTGTCGGCGGAAGACGTGCGGGTCGAGATGCAACGTGCGAAGAACGAGGAACGCCGTTTCTTCCGGTTTCGCCACCGTATCCACGGCGGCGAGATTCGGGAGGTGGAGGTGTACTCCGGCCCGGTGGTCCTGGATGGAACCACGTACCTGTACTCGATTATTCACGATGTATCCGAGGCCCGGCGCTACGAGCGCGAACTCGAGTTTTATGGGGGCGTGTTCCGACGCCTTCCGGTGGGGGTCTATCGCAACACGCCCGGGCCGGAAGGCCGCTTTGTCTGGCTCAATCCGGCTATGGTGGCGCTGTTTGAGGCCGAGTCCGAGGCGCAGCTGCGCGCGACGCCAGTGCAAGTTCTGTATCGCGATCCGGATGCCCGCGAGGCATTCAGTCGCGATCTGGAGATGCACGGCCGCGTGGTCGGTCGCGAACTCGACCTGCAGACGCTGCGCGGTCGGGCCTTTCGGGCGCGCGTGACCGCGTATCGCACCCAGGACGAGGATGGACAACCGGTCTTCGATGGCGTGATCGAGGACGTCACCGAGGTGCGCGCGGCCGAGGCCTTTCAGAATCGCTTGCTGGCCAGCCTGGCGGAAGGCGTATTCGGCCTGGATCGTTACGGCCGCTACACCTTTCTCAACCCGGCGGCCTGCCGTCTGCTGGGGTTCAAAAGCGAGGCGGAGGCACTCGGGCGCGATGCCCACTCGACCAACCATCACTCACTGGTGGGTGGGGAGCCCTATCCCAAAGAAGCCTGCCCGATTCTTCGGGTCCTGGAGACGGGCCAGTCGGATGAACCGTGGGACGACTCTTTTGTGCGGGCCGACGGCTCCCATTTTCCGGTGAGCGTCTTTGCGGCGCCAACATTTGATGTGGCCGGTCGGGTCGATGGTGTGGTGGTGTCGTTCCAGGACCAGACGGCCCGGGCGGAAAGGGAAGTACAGCTGAACAAGGCCACCGCCCATTTGCCCGGGGCGATCTACCAGTACCACCTGTATCCGGATGGGCGGCAGGCGTTCACGTTCGTCAGTGATGGGGTGCGGCGCGTGTTCGGGCTCAGCCCGGGGCTGGTTCAGGACAGCGCGGACGCGGCCTTTGCAACGGTACACGCGGATGACCTGCCTCGCATCCAGGCCAGCATGGAGGATTCGGCGCGGTCCTTGGAGCCCTGGCGTGCTCGCTTCCGAGTTCGCCACCCGCTGCGCGGGACGATCTGGGTCGAGGGCCGTTCGACGCCCGAGGCGCGCGCCGGTGGCGTTATCGTCTGGCACGGCGTCATGATCGACATTACCGAACAGGTGGCGATGGAAGATGCCCTGCGCGAGCGTGGCGAGGAGCTGGCCGCTGCACAGCGCATTGCACACATGGGCAGCTGGGTCTGGGATATCCGTGAGGATCGCACCCGCTGGTCGGACGAGGTCTATCGCATCTTCGGCCTCAGGCGGGGTGAGCAGGAAGCCAACTACGCGGGGTTTCTGCAGGCCGTGCATCCCGAGGACCGGCGCGAGGTGGCAAAGACAGTCGAGGCGGCACTGGAGAGCGGCGAATACGATATTCACTTTCGGGCCCTGCGCCCCGATGGACAGGAACGAGTGGTCCATGTACGCGGTGCGGTCGAGTGCGACGACAACGGCAAGCCACGCCGGTTGATGGGGACCGTGCAGGACGTGACCGAGCGGCGCGCCCTGGAGGAAAACCAGCGCCGCCTCGTGGGGATCCTGGAACATACGCCCGACGTGGTCGCGATGCACGGGCCATCTGGCGACATGAAATTCCTGAACTCTGCTGGTCGCCGCTTGTTTGGTCTGCCGCCCATGACGGGCGAACCGTGGACGCCCGAAAACGGCTGGAACACCTGGGGGCTGCCGCCCGAAACCCGCTCGATCGAGAGTGCCGTCCAGCGGTTCCAGCCACCGTGGGCGGCCGAGCGCATCCTGAAAGAGGCCGCTCCGATTGCGATGCGCGACGGGGTCTGGGAAGGCGAGACGGCGATACTGGACGGACAGGGCAGGGAGATCCCGGCTTCACAGGTGATTATTGTTCGCCGCGACGACCAGGGCGAGATCCGGCAGGTCTCGACCATCCTGCGCGACCTCTCGCAGCGCAAGGCGGTGGAGGAGGCCCTGCGCGAGAGCGAGGCACGCTTCCGCCAGCTGGCGGGCAGCGTGAACGAGGTGTTCTGGCTACAGGACGAAGACGGGATCCTGTACGTGAATCCGGCCTTCGAGCGGATCTGGGGGCAAAGCCGGGATCTCCTCTATCGCGATCCGCGTTCGATGCTGGAGGCCGTGCACCCGGAAGACCGCGAGCGCGTGGAACGACGCTTCCTGGACAACCCTTTGAGCGCGGCGCATGTGGAAGACAACTTCCGCCTGCGTCGTGCGGACGGTAGCGAACGCTGGCTACACGTGCATCGTTACCAGGTGCTGGACGAGGACGGGCGAGTGAGCCGAGTGGCGGGAACCGCGGTGGATATCACCGACCTCAAGCAGGTGGAGCTGGAACTACAGCGCGCCAATGCGGAGCTGAAGCGTCAGGCCTATTACGATCGCCTGACCGGTGTGGCCAACCGCCACTACTTCGAAACGCTGCTCAATCGCGAGTTGGCGCGTGCCGACCGCTACGGGGCGCCTTTTGCCCTGGTGATGCTCGATCTCGATCACTTCAAGCGGGTCAACGACACCTTTGGCCACGCGGCGGGGGATGTCGTGCTGCAGGAGGTGACTCGCGTGATCGCGGAACGTCTGCGCGATGCCGACGTTCTCGGGCGCTGGGGCGGCGAGGAGTTCATGGTCCTGCTGCCGGGTGCTCAAGAGGCGGATGCCGCGCGGGTCGCGGAGACCATGCGGGCGCGGGTGGAGGGGCATGATTTCCCGGAGGCCGGCCGGGTCACGATCAGCCTCGGTGTGGCGGCCTTCTGCGCGGGCGAGCCACGTACAGGGTTGTTGCGTCGGGTCGACGAGGCGCTGTATCGCGCCAAGGGCGAGGGCCGCAACCGTGTAGCCGTGGCCGCCTCGGCCGAAGCGATTGGATGAGCCCCGGCGTTTAACCAACCGCGTAGGGTGCGTTGAGCGCAGCGAAACGCACCGCCTTGGCTTGTCCCGCGGGCTATTCCTTACCCAGGCAGCCGGCAAAGCCGTCCGCCATGTTCTGCATCAGTTCGAACCAGGCATCCGGCCCGGGCTCCAGTTCGGCACCGACCGGATCCAGCACGCCGAGCCGTGTATCGGTTCCCTCGGCCACGGTCTCGGCCAGGGCCGGACGGAATTGCGGCTCGGTAAACAGGCAGACCACGTCGCCATCTGCGACCCGTTCACGCAGTTCGCTGATGCGTCGTGGTCCCGGGCTGCGCGAGGGGTCGATGCTGATCGAACCGGCGGCATTCAGGCCGTAGTGCTGCTCGAAGTACTGGTAGGCGTCGTGGAACACGATAAAGGCCTGGTCGCGTACCGGCTCGAGCTGTTCCGCCAGGCGTCCGTCCAGATCGTCGATCCGTTCGAGAAGGGCGTCACGGTTGGCCTCCACGATTTCGGCGCGTTCCGGATCCCATTGCATGAGCTTGTCGGCGAGCTGTTCGGTGATCGAGCGCACCACTGCGGGCGAGAGCCAGATGTGGGCATCGTAGTCGCCGTGATGGTGATCATGGTCGTGTCCATGGGCCTCGTCGTGGTGGCCGTGATCATGGTTGTGGTCATGGCCGTTGTGGCCATGATTATCGTCGGAGTGCCCATCGTCGTGGCTGTGGCCATGGCCGTTGTGATCGTGGTCATGGTTGCCATGGCCGTGATCATCGTCCCCGTGGTCGTGGTGATGCTCCCAGACGCCCCCTTCGCGCGTGGGCTTCAGGTCCAGGTCGAGGTCGTTCATCAGGCTGATAATTTCGCGGTCGCCGGCACGGCGGAGCGGGCGCTCCAGAAAGGTCTCGAGATCCGGGCCGACCCAGACCACCATGTCCGCGTTCTGCAGACGGCGCGCCTCGGATGGCCGCATGGAATATCCGTGCGGCGAAGCCGTGGCGGGGACCAGCAGTTCCACGTCGAAGGCGTCCTCGCCCAGGGCGGCGACGATGCTGTGAATCGGTAGAATGGTCGCGACGATGCGCGGCTTGTCCGCGGCGGCCATGCCCGGGAGCAGGAGGCCCAGGATGGCCAGCAGGCTGACCGTCAGCGAAATCCCGAAGGGGTGGCGCGGGCGCGAGTGCATGGCAGGGTCTCCAGGGTGTCGGATCGGAATTAGAGAACGTTATAGTATATCAACATGAACAAGGGAAGCCCTGCCACCATGTCCGCACCGGAATCGGACCACAGCCCGCTGCTGGACGCCCGTGATATCTCCCTGGAGCGGGGGGGCAAGCTGATTCTCGACCGGGTCTCGGTGCAGATCCCGCCGGCCGAGGTCGCGGTGGTGATCGGCCCCAACGGCGCGGGCAAGACTTCATTGTTGCGTGTGTTGCTGGGCTTGTGGCAGCCGACGCGGGGGCAGGTGAAGCGCCGGCGCGGGCTGCGCATCGGCTACATGCCGCAGCGCCTGCAGATCGAACCGGTGCTGCCGTTGTCGGTGCGGCGGTTTCTGACGCTGCGCCAGCGCGCGCCGAGGGCCGAGCTGCTGGCGCACCTGGAAAGGGTGGGTGTCCCGCACCTGCTGGACAAGCCGGTGCAATCCCTGTCCGGGGGCGAGATGCAGCGAGTGCTGCTGGCGCGGGCGCTGCTCAACCGGCCCAATCTGCTGGTGCTGGACGAGCCGGCGCAGGGCGTGGATATCGTCGGGCAGGGCGAGGTCTTTCGCCTGATCGATGACATTCGGCGCGAGACAGGCTGCGGGGTGCTGATGGTCTCGCATGACCTGCATCTGGTCATGGCGGGTGCAGATGCCGTGATCTGTCTGAACCAGCATGTCTGCTGTACCGGCCGGCCGGAGGAGGTCTCGCGCCACCCGGAGTACCAGCGCCTGTTCCCCACCGCCGATGTGCAAGGCATCGGTATCTACAAACATGACCACAACCATGTCCACGACCTGCACGGCGAGGTGCATGATCTGGACGACAACGGAACGGGCGGGTCGCACGGCTGTGGCCACGCCCACCATCACGGACAGGGAACGCCGAAACGATGATCGAAGCCTGGCTGGATGACTTCCTGTTCCGCGCGGTGCTGGCAGGGCTGATGGTGGCGGCCGTGGCCGGTCCGCTGGGTGCCTTCGTGGTCTGGCGGCGTATGGCCTATTTCGGCGACACGATCTCGCATTCCGCCCTGCTGGGGGTGGCGCTCGGGTTCCTGCTGGGGACGAATCTCAACCTGATGGTGACCATCGTCTGTGTCGCGATCGCCGTGCTGCTGGTGATCCTGCAGCGCCGTCAGGAGCTGGCTTCGGACACCTTGTTGGGGATCCTGGCGCACAGCGCGCTGTCGCTGGGGATTGTGGCGGTCACCTTTATCGAGGGCCTGCGGGTGGACCTGATGGCCTATCTGTTCGGCGACATCCTCGCGGTGGGGACGAATGACCTGCTGGCGATTGCCATAGGCGGCGGCATTGCGCTGTTGCTGCTGGTGCTGCTCTGGCGACCGCTGCTGGCGCTGACGGTGCACGAGGAACTGGCGCGGGTCGAGGGTGTGCCGGTGCTGGCCGTGCGCCTGGGGCTGATGCTGCTGATCGCGCTGGTGATCGCGGCCGCGATGCAGGTGGTCGGCGTCTTGCTGATTACGGCGTTGATGATCATTCCGGCCGCGAGTGCCCGGCGCTTCGCGTCGACGCCGGAGCAAATGGCGTTCCTGGCCGGTGTGATCGGCATGCTGGCGGTGCTCGTCGGCGTCTGGGGTTCGTTCCAGTACGACACCCCGACCGGGCCGACGATCGTCGTCGCTGCGATGCTGGGCTTCATCCTCATTCACCTGCTGCCCGCGCGTCTGCTGCCCCAGTTCGGCGGGCGCTGAGGGAAGCGCTGAGCCATCGGAGCCGTTTCGGAGGGAGGGTCGCGGCCCGTCGTCAGTCGCGGATGTAGTCCAGCGGCAGCGAGGTGCGGTCCACCACCCGGCGCAGGACGAAGCTCGAGTGCACCGAATCCACCCCCTCCAGCCGGGTCACCCGCCGCAGCAGGAAGTCCTGATAGGCGTCCATGTCCGGCACGACGACCTGCAGCATGTAGTCCGCCGATTGCCCGGTGATCAGATACAGGTGCTGCACCTCGGGGTAGCTGGCGATCGCCTCCTCGAAGCGTGCGAAGCGCTCCGGGGTGTGGCGGTCCATGCCGATGTGGATCAGCGCGGTCAGTTCCAGCCCCAGGGCGCGCCGGTCGAGCAGGGCCACGCGCCGGATCAGGATGCCGGCCTGCTCGAGTGCCCGAACGCGCCGCAGGCAGGGCGAGGGGCTCAGCCCCACGCGCTCGGCGAGGGCCTGGTTCGACAGGCTGGCGTCCTCCTGCAGGATCTCCAGGATGTGACGGTCAAAGCGGTCGAGCTTGTGCGGTCGCGGTTCCATGGTGGAATATTGCGCCAGATAGGCTATTTAAAGCAATAAACAGCCTCTTATCTCCCGCTATATGCGAAAAAAGCAAGGTTCTGTCCGCGCAAATTCGTTAGGATAATGTGCAAGTGGACCAATCGCCGCGACGGAAAGCCGCGGCCCCAGGAGAGAATCAAGATGGCCTTCGATCACACCAAGTACGCCCCGTTCCCGCCGATCGACAAGGCGGACCGCCGCTGGCCGGCGCAGCGCACCACGGTTGCGCCGCGTTTCTGCGCGGTGGACCTGCGCGACGGCAACCAGGCGCTGGTGCACCCGATGAGCGTCGAGCAGAAGATGCGCTTCTTCGAGGTGCTGGTGGATATCGGTCTGACCGAGATCGAGATCGGCTTCCCCTCCGCCTCGCAGATCGACTACGACTTCACCCGCCGTCTGATCGAGGAGGACCGGATCCCCGAGGGCGTGTACGTGCAGGTGCTGACGCAGGCGCGCGAGGATCTGATCCAGAAGACCTTCGCCGCGCTGGAGGGCGCGCCGCGCGCGGTGGTGCACGTGTACAACTCCACCAACCCGGCGCAGCGCGAGCAGGTCTTCCGCATGGACCGTGCCGGCATCCGCGGCATCGCCGAGAACGGCGCGCGCTGGGTGCGTGACTATGCGGCGAAGTATCCGCAGACGGACTGGATCTTCCAGTATTCGCCGGAGAGCTTCTCTACCACCGAGCTGGACTACGCGGTCGAGGTCGTGGATGCCGTGAACGCGATCTGGCGCCCGGACCAGGGCCAGAAGGTCGTGATCAACCTGCCGGCCACGGTCGAGTCGGCCACGCCGAACGTGTTCGCCGACCAGGTCGAGTGGTTCTGCGACCATGTGCAGTACCGCGAGCACTTCTGCGTGTCGCTGCATACGCACAACGACCGCGGTACCGGCGTGGCCGCGGCCGAGCTGGGCCTGCTGGCCGGGGCCGACCGTCTGGAGGGCACGCTGTTCGGCAACGGCGAGCGCACCGGCAACATGGACCTGGTCACCGTCGGCATGAACCTGTATTCGCAGGGGATCGACCCGACCATTGACCTGTCCGACATGGAACGGCTGATGGACGTGTACAAGGAGTGCACCGACATGCCCGTCCATCCGCGCCACCCGTGGGCCGGCGAGCTGGTGTACACCGCGTTTTCTGGCAGCCACCAGGATGCGATCCGCAAGGGACTGGCGCACTACAAGGAGAAGGGTGGCCACTGGAACGTGCCGTACCTGCCGATCGACCCGAGCGATCTGGGCCGGCGCTATGAGGAGGTTGTGCGCATCAACAGTCAGTCCGGCAAGGGTGGGGTATCCCACGTGCTGGAGCGCGACTACGGCATCGAGCTGCCGCGCTGGCTGGCGATCGAGTTCGCCCGCATCGTGCAGAAAGACGCCGAGACCTCGCAGGTCGAGGTCTCCTCGCAGCGCATCCACGAGCTGTTCGAGCAGCACTATCTGACGCCGGTCGCCGGCTGGGATCTGGTGCGCTACGAAATCGAGAAGGAAGGCCCGGTGGTACGGCTGGACGCGACCATGGGCCCGCCCGGGCGCGAGTCGCGCCTGCAGGGCGAGGGCCACGGCGCGGTCGAGGCCCTGACCGCCGCGATGAAGGCCGACCGGGGGGTCGAGGTCAAGGTGAGCCACTTTGACGAGCACGCGATGGAGTCGGGCACCGAGGCGCGCGCCATGGCCGCGGTGGACGTGCAAGTCGACGGCGAGCGCTCCGTCGGTGTCGCGCTGGGCGAGGACACGACCGCCGCTACGCTGCAGGCCGTGCTCAATGCGACCGGCCGCCGCCTGGGCGAACGCACCGCCGAGCCGGCCGCCGCCAGCGCCTGATCCAGCGGCCCCTGCGCGTTCGAGGACGCGTAGGGTGCGTTGAGCCTCGCGAAACGCACCGGTCGCAGGCGCGACGCGGCATTGATGCAATTCGCTGCGCTCATTGCATCCTACGGATTTCCGTGGGCCCCGAGGGCAAGGGCATCCCGGACCGTGTGGGAGCGTGCTCGCACGCGAACCGTGCGCACGCCGTCCCCCGTCAGGCCGTCACTTCACCCGCTTCTCCAGCATGCTCTGCATGCGGATGAGGCGTTCCTGAAGCTTGACCGTCTCCTGCTGCAGCTCGTGGATCTCCGAGTGCAGCGCCTTGTTCTCCTCGTGCACGCTGTCATGGATCATCTGCTGCTCGATCTCGATTGCGCGATCATGCATGCGCTGCATCGCGTCCACGATGATCGCGATGAACAGGTTCAGCACGGTGAACGTGGCGATCAGGATGAATGGCACAAAGAACGCCCAGGCCCAGGGGTAGATCTCCATCACCGGGCGTGCGATGTCTTCGGACCAGCCTTCCAGTGTCATTACCTGGAACAGGCTGTACATCGAGGCCCCGAGCGTCCCGAATTTTTGCGGGAACGAGTCGCTGAACAGCCCGGTCGCGATGATCGCGAACACGTAGAAGATCAGCACCAGCAGGCCCATGATCGACACGATCCCGGGGATGGCCCGCAGGAGCGCCTCCACGATAAAGCGCAGTTTGGGCACCATCGATACCAGGCGCAGCAGTCGCAGCACGCGCAATACCGAGAACGGTCCGGAGGCCGGGATGAGTGCGATCCCCACCACGAAGAAGTCGAAGACATTCCAGGGGTTGCGCCAGAAACTCAGGCGATAGACAAACAGCTTGGCCAGTACCTCGGCCGTAAAGATCGACAGGATGACGGCGTCTGCCGTGAGGATCACCGGGCCCATCCAGCCCATTACGGTATCGGACGTCTCCAACCCAAGCGTCACGGCGTTCAGCAGGATCAGCGCGATGATTGCGCGCTGGGTGAGACGGGCTTCGATAAAATGCTCGAGGCGCTGGCGTAGCGAGGTCGGTGCGCTCATGGCGGTTCTGGACTCTGGTGGTTCGCTGGTGGTTCGACATTTCGGCGGCGCGGCGGGCTCGCCGTGGACCAGTCCGGAAAGGCGTGCAAGAGTAGGCGAAACTCCGCTTTCCGGCAATTGGCTGGCAGCCGCGAACCCGCCCACAAAGTGGGTGTCCCTTAGCTGCGCAGGGCAGGTGCTCGCCCACAAAGTGGGTGTCCTGCACATACTTGAGGGCAAGGAACCAACGGGTGGAGTCGATTGATGTGGGATGAACGGTACGCCACGGATGAGTATGTCTACGGTACTCGGCCGAACGATTTCCTGGCCGAGCAGATCTCGGGGGTTCCGCCTGGGAAAGCTCTTTGCCTGGCCGAAGGTGAGGGACGAAACGCGGTCTTTCTGGCCGAACGTGGGTTCGGTGTGCTGGCGGTGGATAGTTCGTCAGTAGGTCTGGAGAAGGCCGAGCGTCTTGCGACGCAACGTCATGTCGCGATCCGGACGGAAGTCGCGGATCTGACCGACTACAGTATCCAGCCGAACCGTTGGGACCTTGTCGTCTCGATTTTCTGCCATCTGCCGCCCGATACTCGGCGTCGGCTACATCGGGAGGCGGTCGCTGGCTTGAGGCCTGGCGGGCGTTTCATTCTGGAGGGGTATACGCCGGCGCAACTGGCCCTGGGAACCGGGGGACCGCCTACCGAGGCACTTATGATGAATCTGCCAGAGCTGCGTGATGAACTGACCGGCCTTGAGTTCATTCATGCGGTCGAGGTCGAGCGTGACGTGGTTGAAGGTGTTTTTCATACGGGCCGTGGTGCTGTCGTGCAGATTCACGCATGCAAGCCCGCCGAGTCCGGTTGATCCACCGCGGAGGCCTGGGCCTTGGGTTGGGTGCCCCGCAAAGTCCCTGTGCAACTGCTGACGCCCTTTCAGTGACGGTGACTCCGGTTTAGTGTCTATCCACATCTCGGGGGCAACGGCTTCCGGGGCAATGCGCCAGGGACGTCGCTGCCATGTCCGTCGCCGCACTCTCCCCTGATTCTTCAGCAGAGCTAGGCTAAGCGCATTGCCTGGTGTTCAGCCTGCAATCGAAAGATAAAACAATCGTTGCTCTGTTGGAGGAAGTACCGCTCAGTCGGCGCATAGGGCCGTTCGACGAAAAACGGGAAATACATCTAGAAATTGGCAAACGATGTGCTACTTTCAACCGCGAAGGCAGGGATGCCTTCGCTAGAGCCGCCCAGGAACGGAAGCCCGGGTGGCTCTTTCTTTTGGGGCCCACGTGAGCCCCACTAAGGCCTAACTCGCCAACAGTGCCGCGGAACAACGTGGATCGAACCGGCCGCGAGCGGCCCAAACAACCGAAATTCATCCATGCCAAGTCGACGTCCTGCGCTCGGGTTCAAGCAGCAGGGCGGGCGAACAGCGCCCGCGCCATGGAGATTCCTCGGAGGTAGCGGCACTGTCGACGTTCGGCGAGGCTCACCAACTGCTCCGGTGCGCCAATGGCCGAGCCGAACGCGCGCAATAGACGGCTGGATCGCCGGATAAAGGCTTCGGCATCCATGCCCAGCTGGTCGAGCAGGCGAGGGCGGTGCGCGGGAATCGATCCTCGTTTCGTCGGATGTACGCAGCGCCCCAATGTGTCCGTCAGCTCCAGGTAATCCTCGAACGCAAATGGGATCGCCGGTTCGAACTGGCCGCTTGCATCAAACGGCATCAGTGGCGCGCGGGGAAGCGATCGCAGCTCAATTTCGGGGCGTAACGTCCCCGGTGCACTGCATGCCCCGGGACGGTGGGAAATGTTGCTGGGCGCGCACGCCGAATCATCCTCGGCCTCCGGGCGGATACGCCGTTTCAGCGAAGTGTGGTCACACTCGTGCAAGGCTTCGGCCATCCCGGCACGGACCGGATTCAAGTCCACGTAGCTCATGGCCGCCAGCACGGCTGCGTCATCCAGCAGGGCCTGACTCTTGAAGCGCCCCTCCCAGAATCGTCCCTTGACGCCTTCCTCCTCGTTGGCCTGTCGTGCGATGGATTCATTCAGCACACGCATGAACCACGACAGATCTGCCAGCCGGTTCCGATACGTTTGGGCGTACTCCTCGACCCGCCGTAACTGTGCGTGGCACATCGTCTTCCGTCGAGGCGACAGATACTGCCTAACCAGTTCGGGGCCAGAGAACAGGCGCGTCCAGCGCTGCAGTACGGACTCGGTATCCAGCGAGGCTGCGCGTTCAGGGTCCAGTCGTACCACCACATGGTAGTGATTGCTCATGACCGCATAGGCAGCCACATCGATGGTAAAGATCGCGGCCAGCTCCAGGATCCGCGTCTCGATCCATTCGCGGCGATGCTCGAAGTTGTGTCCGGACACGCGATCCTCTCCGCAGAGAAAGGCGCGCCGAACGCAGCGGGAGACGACGTGGTACCAGGGCGTGTCCTCGACGGACACGAGGGATGAGCGGGGTTGGGTCATCGTGGACTCCTTCCATGGAATCAGATGCTTCAGAACTTAGATGCGCTCAGCCGCGATAGCAAGGCCTTTCCCTCACAAAGTGGGTGTCCTTCAGATCTGTCCTTCAGATCTGTACCGATCTGTACCCACCGCTGGTCCAAGAGAAACGGCTACAGCAGCGCCGCCGCGTTCACGCCCAGTGGCTCAGCCGCGGCCACGAGCGTCTTGTCGAGGGAGCAGAGTTCCAGGCCGTGGTTATACGCAATAGCCAGGTGAAGGGCATCGCCCGCACGTAATCCGGACGCATGACCGTCAGCGAAATGAGCAGCCATACGGTAATCCATGGATGAGACCGGTACGGTCGTGAGTGACGCTTCGCGCAGCGCTGCAAAGGCCCCAAGTACGGTCGCCCGTTCCCGGGCGGTCAGGATCTCCATGCGAACCTTCATGGACAAGGCTGCGGAAAATTCCGTGACCACCCAGTCACTGATGCATAGCGAGTCCGCACGCTGTGCGCCCAGCCAGTTCTGCATATCGCCCGTGCGGGGTTCACGGGTAAGTGCCGCTACCAGGATGCTGGTATCCAGATAGCGCATCAGTAGCGAGCATCATCGCGGACACGACGGATGAAGGTCTCATCGGCACTGTTGCACTGGGCGTCCGTGACTGCACGGAGCTCGTTCGGATCGATTGGTTTCCTGGGGGCGGCGGCACTGGAGAGGCGCACCACGGCCTTGCCTCGCTTGGTGATGAGGATGGATTCGCCTGCGGCGGCTCGCTCGGCAAGCTCGCTAAGGTGCGCTTTGGCGTTCGCCAGGCTGATCGTCGATTCCGACATGTTGCACGCTCCTGACCATTTAGTTGGTCATATGATAGCGCGGCCGCCGCCGTACCGGAAATCAGCGTGCACAGGCGTTCGGTCGCGTGCGCAGAGTCGGGCTTGAAGGAAAGTGGGTGTCTCACAGATGTGAGAAAGTGGGTGTCTTCCGGATGGTCACTGCCGCAGCCGAGCACTAACGATTATTAGAAGTCGGGCTATGGTCCTTGAGCCAGTCCTTCAAAGCCGAGTCCATTCGCGTCTGCCAGCCCTTTCCTGTAGCGCGGAATGCTTCCACGACGTCTGGCGACAGACGGATCGTGATGCGCTCTTTAGTCACAGGTAGAGGCGGGCGACCCACGCGTCGCAGGGCTTTCGTTTCGCCTTCGGAAGGTTCCCGGGTCTCTGGATCCGTATCGATTCCGGCCTGAATGGACGATTCCTCGTCGGCGTCATTCAAGACGACGCGCCGACCGCTACGTAGCGTTAGTGATTTCGACATAACGCACAATCTCCCGGTTGTTGGCTTTGCGCAGGCTGATGATCCGCCGCACGGACGATCGATCGGTGAATACGACGCAATACAAGCGTTCGCCCATCAAGGCGTACCCGAGCATTCGACGTTCGCCGTAGCTTTTCCGTCGGTCTTCCATGGCCAGGAGAGTATCCCATTCGAGCCCGAGGGCATCGCCGAGTGAGACCCCGTGTTTCGCCAGGTTCGCAGCGTCCTTGTCTGCGTCAAACTCGATCTCCATGGAATTACTGTATGCACAATAACTGGTGAATGCAATTGGCGGGCTGGATCAGCCGCGGACCCTCGGCCAATCCCGGTCGTCTGGCAAGCCATAACACGCCACGGCGAAAACAACGGCGGAAGGCTAGTGGCCCTGCCGGGGAAGGAGCGGAGTGGGAATGCGGACCTGGCGCTAGTTAGGTGTGTCGCTGGTGTCGGCGAATCGGGCTTATGACAACTGGGAGGAAAGTGGGTGTCCCACAGATGTACGTGCTTGCGCTGGTTAGTTGCGGTCCCGGAAATGAAAAAGCCCCGGCGCAAGGCCGGGGCTCTAGTACTAATTGGGTGTCCTTACCCTTTGCTTCTAATCCTAATCAGTCCTGACAGCTTGACGGCAGGTACTTGCTATCAATATCTCCGTCTCCAGGCTCACAAATCCAGCCGGTCACGCGGGTGATACTACCGTCTTCTTCAGTGAACTCCGGACGGAACTGCCAAGAGGTGTCACGAATCGCGCCTGAACCAGCATCGTCTCGCATGTTGATGGTAATGACTCCATCTTCGCCGACGGTAATGGTGTCGACATACTGGCCGATCGGGCCGTCGTCAGCATCGAACCGGTCATCATCCGGCCACTCGCCACGGGTCATTGCGTACTCGGCTACGGCAGTTCTTTGGTCGCCTGACAGCGTCAATCCCTCAGACACCTGAGCCCGCGCCGTATAATCCTGATAAGCCGGCAGCGCAATCGCCGCCAAAATCCCAATGATCGCCACAACGATCATCAGCTCGATAAGCGTAAAACCCTGTTGGGTGGTTTTCTTCTGCATCTTGTTACTCCCTGGTGTGTGACGGAAGACGGAGCGCCGCCCAGCGGCATCCGTCCTAGCCGATGCAAGGCGGGTGCCAACTCGTCCGATTTCGCGAAAAGCCCTGTAGTCAGGCGGGTTTGGCTCGCCTGATGCTCCGAGTATGACGGCTTTGGTCACTTTGTAACAGGGCGCATGTGACCATTTTTGTCATGTGAACTGACGCACATTGTCAGTGTTGGGGGTTGCGGTGTGTTGTGGCGGGCGGATAGGCCCTGAGCTTCGGCTGGGGGCGGAGATCCCGGCTCTTCGCTTCGCTGCGGACGGGATGACTGGGGCCGGGGTTCCGTTCGGAGATGGCCACGGCCCCTGCGGGGCCTCGCCATGAGGGGGCGGGGAGCGTGGTGCTGTCCTCGGGACTGCAAACCGATTCGTAGGGTGCGTTGAGCCGGGCGAAACGCACCATCACCACGTCGGGGTTAACCCTGATGCGATTCGCTGCGCTCATCGCATCCTACGGGGGCGGTGGTGGGGTGTCGTGCCTTCGGTTGCTGGGGTCAGAGGCCGAGGACGGCGACGGCGACGCCGAAGTAGATGAGGATGCCGACGATGTCGATTACGGAGGTGATTAGCGGGGCGCTGGCCACGGCCGGGTCGATGCCGAAGCGGGTCAGGGCGAACGGCAGGAGCATGCCGAACAGCGAGCCGAAGACGATCACGAAGAACATGCCCAGGGCGATCGCGTTGGCGACCTCGACGGTGCCCAGCCAGTTACCGGAGACCCAGATGGCCGCGGCGAGGGTGACGCCTAGCGCGGTGGCGACCAGCACTTCCTTGCCGCCGAGGCGCCACCAGTCGCGTAGCTGTATGTCGTTCACCGCGAGTGATCGCACGACCAGTGTGGCGGCCTGGGCCCCGGCGTTGCCGCCGGAGGCGATGACCATGGGCAGGAAGAAGACCAGCGCGACCACGGCCTCGATCGCGGCCTCGTAGTAGCCGATGGCGATGCCGGCGAAGATATTGACCGCGACCAGGATCAGCAGCCAGCCGATGCGCTTGCGGTACAGCAGGCTCATGCTGGCGTCGCGCAGGGAGAGCACCATGTCGCCGACCGCCGCCATGCGGTGGAAGTCCTCGGTGGTCTCCGCGCGCAGCACGTCCATCACGTCGTCGACGGTGATGATGCCGAGCAGGTGGCCGTTGTCGTCGACCACGGGGAGGACGTCCAGGTCGTAATGACCGATGCGGTGGGCGGCCTCTTCGCGATCTTCCTCGGCCGCGATGCTGACGACATCGGTATGCATGCGCTCGCGCACGCTGGTGGTGGGGCGCGACAGCAGCAGTTCCTTCAGGCGCACCCAGCCCAGCAGTTCGCCCTCCGGCGTGGTCACGAAGATGGTGTTGAGGGTCTCCGCCAGTTCGTGGTGTTCGCGCAGGTGGTCCATTGCCTCGCCCACGGACCAGTCCGGCTGCACGGTGGCGTACTCGGGCGTCATCAGGCGCCCGGCGCTTTCTTCCGGGAAGCCGAGCAGAGTCTCCAGCGCCTCCTGGTCGTCGTCCGGCATGGTCTCGAGCAGGGATTCGGCGTGGTCGTCGTGCAGGCCTTCCAGGACCGAGGCGGCATCGTCGTAGGACAGCGCTGACATCAGCCGGCTGGCATGGTCTTCGTCGAGCGCGTGCAGCACGCGCGTCTGGTGGTCGGGCTCCAGGTGCGCGTAGACATCGGCGGTGCAGGACACGTCGAGACGCCGGAAGAAGTCCAGCATGCGGTCTTCCGGCAGGGCCTCCAGCGCGTCCGACAGGTCGGCGCCTGCATGGGCGTCGCAAAGCCCCTGGAGCGAATCCTCCGTGGGCTGGTCCAGCGCGGTCTTGAGCGTCTGCGGCAGGGTCTGGATGTCGTCGTCGGTCGGGCTCATCGGTCAGTCCCCTACGGAGTCGCCAGGCCGAGCATTGCCACGGCCAGGGAGAAATAGATCATGATGCCGCCCAGGTCGGCGATCGCGGTGATCAGCGGGACGCTGGCGGTGGCCGGGTCCAGCTTCAGGCGGCTGAGGATGAACGGCAGCAGCATGCCCACCATGCTGGCGAACGCGACGATCAGCGTCATCGCGATCGCGACCAGCAGGGCGATGTCGGCCCCGCCGCGCCACAGGCCGAGTACGGATACGGCCAGACCCATGGTCACGCCGATCCCGACGGCCACGCCGAGCTCCTTGCCCCACAACCGCAGCCAGTCCTTGGACGTGACCTCGCCGGTGGCCAGGGCGCGCACCATCAGCGTGGCGCTCTGGGCACCCGCGTTGCCGCCGGAGTCGATAATCAGCGGCAGGAAGAAGACCAGTACCACCAGCGCCTCAATGGCCTCTTCGTACTGCGAGATCATCAGCGCGCCGATGGTGTTGAACGCGACCAGACCGATCAGCCAGCCCACGCGCTTGCGGTACAAAAGGAACGGGCTCGCATCCTGTGGCGAGAGCGGGAGGGTCCCGACCGCCCCGATCTTGTGGAAGTCCTCGGTGGATTCCGCCTCCAGCACGTCCATCACGTCGTCGACCGTGATCACCCCCAGTAGCTCGCCATTCTCCCCGACCACTGGGAGGGTCTCGAGGTCGTAGTGCTGGATCTTGCGGGCGGCCTCCACGGCCGACTCGGATACCCCGATGGTGATCGGGTCGGATTCGCCCAGCAGTTCGCGCACCGGGCTGTCCGCCGAGGCGCGCAGGAAGTGCCGGATCGGCACGGCGGCGAGCAGCACGCGGTCCTGATCGACCACGAAGATCACGTTGTTCGAGTGTTCGTCCGCGTTGCGACGGATGAAGGCCAGTGCGCGCTTGAGCGTCCAGTCGGGATCCACCGCGACGACGTCCGGGGACATCACGCGACCGGTAGAGTCCTCCGGGTAGTTGAGCTGCTTGAGGGCGCGGCGGATGGCGCGAAACGGCAGCAACCGCAGGTAGCTGCGCAGAGTCTCCGGATCCAGGGTCTGGAGCAGGCCGGTGAGGTCGTCGGCCTCCATCTCGGAGAGGATGAAGCGGGCGTCGTCCTTCGGCGAGGCCTCGAGCAGCCGGATCTGGTGCGGGGTGTCGAGGTAGGAAAAGACATCCGCCTTGCGCCCGGGCTCCAGCAGGTTGAACACCGCGCACAGGTCGTCGTCGTTCAGCTCCATCAGCGCATGCGCGATGTCCTGCACACGCGTGTAGTCGAGCAGTTCCTGGATGCCGTCGCGGTCGTCCAGACGCAGCAGCTCCTTCAGCTCGATGATGGATTGTTCCAGATGCAAATCCATGCCCTACTCCCGGCTGTCATCCGCGGGCCAGGGGGCTGAATACACAGCCTCACAAGGCGCCGCACGGATGCGGTGTCTTGGTCCGGTCGGGATCGGGCTGGGGCCCGGCCGCTCCCGGCACTCTAGTACTTAGAGGCCCAGCGGGAAGCGTCCGGTTCGGGAAGGAGGCGCTTACCGCGAGGCGCAGATAGATCGGCTGCGTGATCGACTGCGTGATCGACGTGTCAAGGCGCGTTCCCGTGTATGGAGATACCGGTATTCTAACGGATGTCAGGCCGCAATCAACCGCTTGGGGGCTGTTTTGAAACATTCCTCTCCTGTCAGGGGTCTGTCTCGACAGGATGCGGGTTGCACGTTGCAGCGATGTGAATGGGTACATGGAACAGCCGTTCCGACACGATTCGACCGGCCAGGCAGGAGCCATCCGATGACAGAACGAAACGATCCCGGGGCAAGGGTGCTGGCGATGCATGGCATGGCCTTCGGTTATCCCGGCGAGGGGCGCGTGCTGCATGACGTGGACTTGGCGCTGGCACCCGGCGAGCGCGTGGCGATCGTCGGCGAGAGCGGCTCCGGCAAGTCGACATTGCTGCATCTGGCGGCCGGGCTGGAGCCCGCCGACGCGGGTACGGTGGCACTGGCCGGCCAGGCCCTGGGAGGGTTGGACGAGGCAGCGCGTACGCGGCTGCGCCGCGCGCAAGTCGGGATCGTGTTCCAGTCGTTTCATCTGATTCCGACGCTCACGGCGCTGGAGAACGTGATGCTGCCGCTGGAGCTGGCGACGGATCTGGATGCCACGCAGCGCCGTGAACGGGCTGCGGAGCAACTGGCGGCCGTGGGCCTGGGGGACAAGGGCGGGCGCGAGCCGGAGCAGCTCTCCGGGGGGGAGCAGCAGCGCGTGGCGATCGCGCGGGCGCTGGTACACCGGCCGGCGCTGATCCTGGCCGACGAGCCGACCGGCAACCTCGACTCGCGCACTGGCGAGGCGGTGTTTGGCCTGTTGCTGGAGCAGGTGCGCGCGACCGGCTGTGCCCTGTTGCTGGTTACGCATAGCGACGATCTGGCCGGGCGTCTGGACCGCGTGCTGCGCATGCAGGACGGTCACTTGCAGTATCGCGCCGCGGAGACCCCGGCGACGTGAGCTCACTGCTGGTAAAGGCCTGGCTGCGCGACTGGCGCAGGCGCCCCCTGCAGCGGCTGCTGACGCTGGTGGGGGTGGTGATCGCCGTGGCCGTGGTGCTGGCGGTGGATCTGGCCAATCAGTCGGCGCAGCGCGCGTTCGACCGCTCGATGGACGAGGTGGCGGGAACGGCGACCCACCAAGTCCTGGGGCCGGCCCGGGGTTTCGACGAGGTACATTACCGGGATCTGCGCCTGGCCGGCTGGCGCGATAGCGCGCCGATCGTGGAGGGGCCCGCGCGGCTGCCGGACGGGCGCACGATCTATGTGCTGGGGGTCGATCCGCTGGCCGAGGGGCCGTTCCGCGGGGCGGCCTCGGATATCGGGGATGCCCCGGTGCAGCGGCTCGTTACCGAGCCGGGCACGCTCCTGCCGCCGACTGGCTGGTGGGCGGGTTCAGGGATGGCGCATGAGGACCGCCTTGCGCTCGAGACTGCTGCCGGGCGCTTCGAGGTCACGCTGCTGGACCGCGCGGCGGAGCGTGACGAGCCGGCATCCGACCCGGCAGAGGAGGGCGGTTCGCTGTGGGTCACGGACATTGCGACCGCGCAGACGCTGCTCGGCCGGCCGGGGCGGCTCGATCGCATCGACGTTCGCCTCGATGATGCCGATATAGCCGCCTTCACAGAGCGGTTGCCGGATGGCCTGGAACTGGTGCCGGTCGCCGCGCGCGACCAGGCCTCGCGCGAGCTGGCGCAGGCCTTTCGCATCAACCTGACGGCGATGAGCCTGCTGGCGCTCTTGATCGCGGCCTTCCTGATCTACAACACGCAGACCTTCGCGGTACTGCGCAGACAGGAGGTGCTGGCAAGCCTGCGTCTGGTGGGGGCCGGTCGGCGGGCGCTGTTCGGCGTGGTGATGCTGGAGGCCCTGCTGGTCGGGGTGATCGGAACGCTGCTGGGTGTGCTGATCGGGATGGGCCTGGCGCAGGTGCTGGTCGGCCAGGTCGCGCAGACGGTGACGGATCATTTCTTTGTGGTGGCGGTAACGGAGGTGACGCCGCGCCCGCTGGCGCTGCTGGCGGTGATCGCGCTGGGGGTAGGGCTGTCGCTGCTGGCGGCGCTGGCCCCGGCCTGGGAGGCGGCGCGGGCGGCCAGCCCCGGCAGCCTTGGGCGCGGGCGGCTGGAACGCCGGGCGCGCCGGGGCCTGCGCGGGCTGGCCGTGGCGGCGGTCGTGCTGCTCGCGGCGGGTGGCGTGATGCTGCTGCTCGGGACCGGGGGGCTGGTAGGCAGCTTCGTCGCGCTGTTTCTGCTGATTACCGGCTTTGTGCTGCTGCTCCCGCTGGTGCTGGCCGGGGTGCTGCGTGGTCTGGCGCGGCTCGGTCGCGGGCGGACGCTCCCGCGTATCGGGGTGCGCAGCCTGGAGCGGAGTCTGTCGCGCAGCGCGCCGGCCACCTCGGCGCTGACGCTGGCCCTGGCGGCCGCGATCAGCGTGTCGGTAATGGTCGGGAGCTTCCGCGACAGCGTGGAGCAGTGGCTGGGGCAGGCGCTGACCTCGGATGTGTACGTGGTGCCGGTGGCGCCGGCAGCGGCTCGCAGCGGTGCGCGCCTGCCCGCGGACTGGGGGGAGACGCTCGCCCGCATCGCCGAGGCGGAGTCGGTCAGCACCGGTTCCAGCCAGGACACGCCGAGTGCTGTCGGGATGATCGATCTCTACGTGGTCGAGCCGCATCCGGTCTGGCTGGACTACCTGCCGCTGCTGCGGGCCGAGGCCACGGGCGAGGCACTCGACCGGCGCCTGCGCGAGACCGATGCGGTGCTGGTCACCGAGCCCTTTGCGGCGCATCACGACGTGGGTGTGGGCGACCGGCTGGAGATCCGCGTGGACGACGGACGGCGGATGTTCCAGGTGGCGGGCGTGTATCGCGACTACGGCAGTCCGCAGGGCACCGTGCTGATGCTGGGTGAGCGGTTCTACGCGGGCACGGCCGGCGCCGAGGAGGTGGGGTCGTTTGGGCTGCGTCTGCCCGACGGCGCGGATGCCGACGCGGTGATCGAGCGCCTGGAGGCCTGGCTGGCCGAGCGCGAGACGGCGGCCATGGTCACGCGCCCTGGCGACATCGAGCAGGAGTCGATGGCGATCTTCGACCGTACCTTTGCGATCACGCATCTGCTGCGGGTGATCACGCTGCTGGTCGCGTTCATCGCGATCCTCGGGGCGCTGATGGCCCTGCAGATGGAACGCGCGCGTGAATTCGCCACGCTGCGCAGCCTTGGCCTTCTGCCCGGCGGGGTGCGCGGACTGGTGGTGTTTCAGGGCGCGGTGCTGGGCGCCTTCGCAGCGCTGGCCGCGATCCCGTTGGGGCTGGGCATGGGCTGGCTACTGATCGAGGTGATCAACCGCGAGGCCTTCGGCTGGGGCATGGACCTGCGCTGGGCAGGCCGCGAGATTGCCGAGACCGTCGCCCTGGGCGTGGGGGCCGCGCTGCTGGCGGCGCTGATCCCGGCCTGGCGCATGGCACGCATGCGGCTGGTGCCCGCTTTGCGGGAGGTGCCGTGATGACCTGGTTGAAGGCTGTGGAAGCGGGCATTGTGGGAGCGGGCTTGCCCGCGAAGCCCCTGCCTGCGTCAGGCCCTGGCAAGGTCCTTTCGCGGGCAAGCCCGCTCCCACAGGCACTCTTATGCCAGGTCCTGCGCCTGTTGGTGCTGGTTGGGCTCGTGGTATTGCTGGCGGCCTGTGGCGGGTCGGAGCCGCCGGATGCGCGCGAGGCCGAGGTGTCGGGGCTGCGGGTGGGCGAGGCCCTGGGCGGGGAGGAGACGGAGGGGTTCCGGCGTGCGGATGCGCCGCGGGTGTTCGAGTTTCCGCGTGATCACGGGCCGCACCCGGGGTTTCGTAACGAGTGGTGGTATGTGACCGGCAATCTCGACGGGCCGGAGGGCGAGCGGCTGGGCTTTCACATCACCTTCTTCCGCGTCGGGCTGGCGCCGGAGCTGGCGGGGGACGCCAACTGGCACGATTCGGCGTGGGCCAGCCCGGATATCTGGATGGCGCATACGGCGGTGGTCGACCGCGAGGCCGGGTACCACGCCTCCGAGGAGCGCTTCGTGCGCGACGGGGCGGGGCTGGCCGGGGCAACGGAGCCGGTCGGCCGGGTCTGGGCCGAGGACTGGCAGCTGGCGGATCTGGACCGGGACCGCTGGACGCTGGACTTCAGCGTGGACGACTACCGGCTGGCGCTGGAACTGGAGCCCCTGCGCGGCCCGGTGCTCCAGGGCGAGGCGGGGCTCAGCCAGAAGGGTCCGGAGCCTGGCAATGCCTCCTATTACTACTCCATGCCCCGCCTCAAAGTGAGCGGTGAGGTCGAGCGGGCGGAGCGCGGGCCCCTGGCGGTCACCGGTCAGGCCTGGATGGACCGCGAGTGGAGCACCAGTGCGCTGTCCGAGGATCAGGTGGGCTGGGACTGGTTCGCGCTGCAGTTCGACGACGGGCTGGACGTCATGTACTACCAGCTGCGCAAGGAAGACGGCGAGCCGCACCCGCTGTCCAAGGGCCGCTGGATGCCGGCGGATGCCGACGACCGATTGCTGGAACCCGACCAGGTCGAACTGGAGCCCCGGCGCTGGGCCACGCAGCCCTCCGGCAACCGCTACCCAGTGGAATGGGCGATGCGCATCGCGCCGCCGGACGGCTCGGCCCCGCGCAAGTTCACCGTGCGTGCGATCCGCGACGACCAGGAGATGGATACCGTAATCCGCTACTGGGAAGGCGCGGTGGACATCCTGGATAGCGAAGGGCAACCCGTTGGGCGCGGCTTCGTGGAGCTGACCGGCTACGACGACGAGTAGGCCGGGGGGCTTGGGCGGCACATCCTGCGTTGATGCGTTTCGCGGGGCTCAACGCATCCTACGAAGGGGAGGGGATAGCTGTAGGATGTGATGAGCGAAGCGAATCGCATCATTCCGCAACAACGTTGAAGACCATGAACCCAGGGAAGGGGGCTATGGATGACGGACTATCGCCGCGTATACGTGCCCGGCGGCACGTATTTTTTTACCGTGAACGCCGCCTGGCGTCGCAACACCACCCTGCTGACCGATCATATTGATGCCCTGAGGGACGCATTTCGCGAGGTACGGCGACGGCACCCGTTCGTCATAGACGCAATGGTGGTGCTGCCCGAGCACCTGCACTGCATCTGGCGGTTGCCGGAGGGCGATACCGATTTCAGTCGGAGATGGCGACTGATCAAGGCACGCTTTTCGCGTTCGATTGCGCCGATCGAAACCCGAACATACAGCCGGGCTCAGCGAGGCGAGCGCGGCATCTGGCAGCGCCGGTTCTGGGAACGTTGCATACGTGACGAGCGGGATTGGGCGCGGCACGTCGATTACATCCATTACAACCCGGTCAAGCACGGCTGGGTTCGGGCCGTGGCGGATTGGCCATATTCCAGCTTCCACCGGTTCGTGCGGGCCGGGGTGTATCCGGCGGACTGGGGCGGGGTGCCCGAGATGGAGGATTGGCCTTTGGGGGAGAGGGATTGGAGATTCAGGGATTGATGCGATTCGCTTTGCTCATCGCATCCTACGAGGCTACCCCTGCCGCCCCTCGTAGGATGCGTTGAGCCCCGCGAAACGCATCGTTGAGAAACGCAGGGTGGCCCATATGGGCCACCCTTCTTTTGGCTACCAGTCCAGTGGGTCGCTGGCGTGGTCGAGGTCGAAGTCGTCCTGCAGGTGGGCGCGCAGGGCGCGTTCTTCCATCATGCGTTCGAGGGCACGGCGGGCGGCGTGTTTGCTCGGGCCGCGGTCGTTGACGAGCGGGTTCTCGAACAGGCCGGTGAGGTCTTCGGTGCTGTCGAAACCGGTATCGAGATTGAGGTCCATGCGGGGTCTCCAGGTATGCCGGCCGGGCCACCCCGGTACTGCGGCATCAGGAAAGCCTTATATAGCGGCGGCGGCCGCGCGCAAGCAGAAAATTCTTATGCCTTGTCGCGTTTCCTTATTGTCCACAGTCGGAGCATGACAGCGGCAAAAGTGCCAGGGTTTTCGAACTTGGCGACGGGTTACCGGTCCATCCCGAAGGAGACACTTGGACAGGCACCTGCGGTGCCGCCCTGCAGGGAATGGGCTGGCGGTCCGGTTGGTCCCGAATGGTCGAGATGCGAGGTTGTTCATGCTGATTCGTACGCGGCGGCGTTCCGATCCCGCCCGCAGCGAAATTACCCCGAAGGCAATCTACCAGCGACGGCGGGAATTCCTGCGCGCGGGTGTTGGGCTGGGTGCCGGTCTGGCCCTGGGCGGGCTGGGCATGGCGGTCCCGGCGACGGCTGCTTTGCGCGGCTTTGAGCTCGACTTCGAGCCCAGTGATTACTCCACCGACGAGTCGAAGACGCCGTACGAGGAGATCACCAGCTACAACAACTTCTTCGAGATGGGGCCGGGCAAGGGCGATCCCAAGACCTATGCCGACCAGCTGAAGACGGATCCCTGGACCATCAAGGTGGACGGGCTGTGCGACAATCCGGGTGAGTACGCGGTGGAGGACTTCATCAGTCCCTGGTCGCTGGAGGAGCGGATCTACCGCATGCGCTGCGTCGAGGGCTGGTCGATGGTGATCCCGTGGATCGGCTTCGAGCTGAACCGCATCATCGACAAGGCCGAGCCCCGGGGCGATGCCCGCTATGTGGCCTTCGAGAGTATCTACGACCCGGACAACCTGCGCGGCCAGCGCCGACGCCGCGGCAGTGGCGGGCTGCAGTGGCCCTATACCGAGGGCCTGCGCATGGACGAGGCGATGCACCCGCTGACGATCCTCGCCGTAGGGCTGTACGACGAGGTGCTGCCGAACCAGAACGGGGCGCCGATCCGTCTGGTCGTGCCCTGGAAGTATGGTTTCAAGAGCATCAAGTCCATCAAACACATCCGCTTCGTCGAGGACGAGCCGCCGACCCTGTGGAATCAGGCGCAGCCCGATGAATACGGCTTCTACAGCAATGTGAACCCGGACGTGGATCACCCGCGCTGGTCGCAGCGCACCGAGCGGCGCATTGGCGAGTTTCGCCGTCGGCGCACGGAGATGTTCAACGGGTATGGGGATGAAGTCGCCTCGATGTACGAGGGGATGGACCTGACCGAGTATTTCTGACGGGTTCGGCGTGGCGACGACTCAACGCCGCAGAGGGCAGCCCCCGCGAGGCGTCTGGACGGGCGTGCTGCTGCTCTCGCTCGTGCCCGCGGTCTGGATTGGCCTGCGCGCGCTCGGATGGTTCGGCGGGCTGGGAGCGAACCCCATCGAGAAGCTGCTGGAGCTCTCCGGCACCCACGCGATGATCGCGCTGCTGATCGCGCTGGCCGTGACCCCGCTGCGGCAGATGACGGGGCTGGCCTGGATTACCCGGTTGCGCCGGATGCTGGGGCTGGTGGCGTTCGGCTACGTAACCGCGCATGCCCTGACCTGGCTGGGGCTGGACCTGTTCTTCGACTGGGAGCTGGTGCTCTACGACCTGACCGAGCGGCCGTTCGTGATGGTCGGCTTTGCCGCCTGGGTGATCCTGCTCGCCCTGGCGGTAACCTCCACCGACGGGGCACAGCGCTGGCTCCGCAAGAAATGGGTCTGGCTGCACCGCGGGGTGTACGTGGCCGGGGTGCTGGCGATCCTGCATTTTCTCTGGCTGGCGCGGGCGGACTATGGCGAGGTCGCGCTGTACGCCGCGATCCTGGCCTTCCTGCTCGGCTGGCGGGCGGTCCATTCCTGGATCTCGGCGCGAAGGGTGCGGGCACGCAGGGCCGCCACCGCTTCCTGAGGCCCCGTCCATAAGCGTCTCCCTGGGCGCGCCGCGATGCTACACTACGCAGGATTTGCGGGCCGCGTGTCCGCCCCATTCCGACCGGAACCACATCATGCACGAGATCGAGACCCTGGAAGGCGAGTTCACGGATGCCGCCAACCATCGCTACGGCCTGCTGCTGGCGCGCTTCAACAGCCTGATCGTCGAGCGCCTGCTGGAAGGCGCGGTCGACACCCTGAAGCGCCACGGCGTGGTCGAGAAGAACCTGACCATCGCGCGCGTGCCCGGCGCCTACGAACTGCCGCTGGCGGCGCAGGCGATGGCGCGTTCCGGCCGTTATGACGCGGTGATCGCGCTGGGCTGCGTGATCCGGGGCTCGACCCCGCATTTTGACTATGTCGCGGGCGAGGCCGCCAAGGGCCTGGCCCAGGTGCAGATGGCCGAGGACCTGCCGATCAGCTTTGGCGTGCTGACGACCGACTCCATCGAGCAGGCCATCGAACGCGCCGGCACCAAGGCCGGCAACAAGGGCGCGGATGCCGCAATGGGCGCGATCGAGATGGTCAGCCTGATGCGCAAGCTGCGCGCCGACTCCTGAACGAGTGGGTGCCGTACACGCCGTGAGTGAATCCCATAACCCTTCGCAGCCCGCAGGCAAGAATCCGCGCCAGGGCGGGCGGGGCAAACGCCCGCACAGTACGCCCGAGCAGCGTGCCCGCCACGCACGCTCGGTTGCGCGCCGCCGTGCCATGCAGGCCCTGTATTCCTGGCAGATGACGGCGGCCGAGCCCAAGGACATCCTGGCCGAGTTTCGCGACGACGAGGAACACGCCAAGGCCGACGCCGAATACTTCCGCGAGATCCTGATCGGTGTGACACGCAACCGCGAGGCCCTGGATGCCCGTATGGAGCCGTACCTGGGCCGTCCGCTGGATCAGCTCGACCCGGTCGAGCGGGCCCTGCTGTGGCTCGGCCAGTGGGAGCTCGCCGAGCGCATCGATGTGCCCTATCGCGTAGTGATCAACGAGGCGGTGGACCTGGCCAAGCGTTTCGGCGCCGAGCAGTCGCACCGCTACATCAACGGGGTGCTGGATCGGCTCTCTGCCGACCTGCGCGGCCCCGAGCGTTCCGTTCAACGCTGATTCCGATGGGCCGCCTCTCGCCATGACCGGTCCCGACTCCGAATTCGATCTGATCCGGCGCTACTTTGCCGAACCTGCCGGGACCAGCCCGGACGTGCGCCTGGGCATTGGCGATGACGCCGCGCTGCTTGGGGTGCAGGCCGGCCACGAGCTGGTCGTCAGCGTGGATACGATGGTCGAGGGGACGCACTACTTCCCCGACCACCCGCCGGCCAGCCTGGGGCACAAGGCCCTGGCCGCCAACCTGAGCGATCTTGCTGCGATGGGGGCCGATCCGCTTGGGGCGGTCCTGTCCCTGACCCTGCCTTCCGTCGACCATGACTGGCTGGCGGCCTTCAGCCGCGGCTTTCTGGCATTGGCCGAACAGGCCTCGGTTCCGCTGGTCGGTGGCGATACGACGCGTGGCCCCGGGGCAATCAGCGTGACTGTGCTGGGTCAGGTCCCGGCCGGGCAGGCCCTGCGGCGCGCCGGTGCCCGCCCCGGTGACCGCCTGGTAGTCAGCGGCGCACTGGGCGGGGCGGCCGCGGGCCTCGCCTTTGAGAAGCAGCGCCGGGCGCAGGGCCGGCCACCGGACGAGGAGTCCCCGGACTGCGCCCGCCTGTTCTGGCCGAGTGCGCGCCTGGCACTGGGGCGTGGCTTGCGCAATCGGGCGCGCGCCGTCATCGATATCTCGGACGGGCTGTTGGCGGACCTCGGCCATCTGGCCGCGGCATGCGGCTGCGGTGCCCGGGTCGACTGGTCGCAGCTGCCGGTCGATCCGTTGCTGGAAGGGCAGCCCGAGGAAATGGTTCGCGATTGTGTGCTCGCCGGTGGCGAGGACTACGAACTGCTGTTTGCCTTGCCGCCCACCGAGCCGCTGGAGCTGCTGAGCCTGAGCGTGCGCACCTCGCTGACCGTGATCGGCGAGTTCACCAGCGGCAGCGATATCGAGGTGGTGGACGCCCATGGCGCGCGGCTGGACGTCGCGCGCCGGGGCCACGATCATTTCGCGGGCTAGCCAGAAACACAAAAACAAAAGAACAAAGCCAAGGGACGTCATGGCCAGGAAGAAGACCGGCGCCGGTGCGGCGCCCGCCCAAAGCGCAAAGCCGAAGATGCCGTCGGCGAAGACGGTGTTCACTGATCCGATCCACCTGCTGGCCTTCGGGTTCGGGAGTGGCCTGTCGCGCTGGGCACCGGGGACCACCGGATCGCTCGGGGCGCTGGTGCTCTACTTCGCGATCATGAACTTCCCGGAGTGGGCCTATCTGGCCGTCACCGTGCTCGTGGTGATGGCCGGGTTCCACATCTGCGGGGAGAGCGCACGCCGTCTGGGCGTGCACGACCATCCCGGGATCGTCTGGGACGAATGGGCGGGCATGCTGATTACCCTGGCGTTCGCACCTGCGGGGCTCGTCTGGATCGTGATCGGCTTCCTGCTGTTCCGGCTGTTCGACATCCTCAAGCCGTGGCCGGCCAACTACTTTGACGCCAAGTGGAAGGACGGGCACGGGATCATGATGGATGACGTGGTCGCGGGGCTCTACGCCGGGTTTGCGCTGGTGATTCTCGCGGCGCTGTTCCAGCAGTTCTTCGTGCAGTAGCCGGCTTTCGGTTGTTAAAGCCCTTTGATGGGATTCGCGTTGCTCATCCCATCCTACGAGGTTGGTGGCGCGCCGTAGGATGGGATGAGCAACGCGAATCCCATCATCCCTGATTCCGGGTGAAAAGAGGCAGTTCATGGCGCCGCGCATTGGCCGCGATGAAGGTCCCGCGGCCCCCCTGTTCCGTGTCCAGACCGGCGCGTTCGGTCGACGCCTCGCCCAGAATCGTGGCAAGAAACACCTCCAGCTCGCGGCCGTCCACGCGTAGCTCTCCATAGGGTCCGCCATCGGTGGCCGGATACCAGAAAAGACGCGGCTGCCAGTTGCAGCCCTGGATCTTCGGATGCTCGTAGAGCGCGATCAGGCGCTGTTCGAGGGTGTCGCTCATGGGAACCTCTGGCGGGTCAGGGGGACGAAAAACGTACACCACCCCATTTCGGCTATTGCCCGTGGTGCCGGAAAAGGCGCTACTGTAGTGCAAACCGTTCCCCGCGTCAGAGGACCCGACGTATGGCGATTGACTGGAAGCAATACGACCCCAAGCCCTTCTTTGATGAACTGATTGCCAAGCCTGGCAAGCCGCGCAAGCCGGCGAAACCCCTGACCGATTACCTCAGCAGCCTGGACGACGCCGAGATCCAGAGCCGCAAGGCCGCGGCCGACAGCGCGATCCTGGAAATGGGTATCAGCTTCACGGTCTACACCGAAGGCGAGAACATCGACCGCGCCTGGCCGTTCGACATCATCCCGCGGGTGATCACCAAAGCCGAATGGGAGCGGGTGTCGGAGGGGCTGGAGCAGCGCCTGACGGCGCTCAACATGTTCATCAACGATATCTACAACAAGCAGCAGATCTTCAAAGACAAGATCATCCCGCGCTACGTACTGAAACAGTCGAAGAACTTCCGCGAGCAGTGCGTGGGGATCACCCCACCGCACGGCGTCTGGGCGCACATCTGCGGCACCGACCTGGTACGCGACGGCAAGGGCGACTTCTACGTGCTGGAGGACAACCTGCGTGTGCCCTCTGGCGTCTCCTACATGCTGGAAAATCGGCAGGTGACCAAGCGCGTGTTCCCGGAGCTGTTCGAGAACTCGAGCATCCTCCCGGTGGACGAGTACCCGACCCAGCTGTTCGACATGCTGGCCTCGATCTCGCCCCGCCCACAGGACTACCCGGAGATCGCGGTACTGACCCCGGGGATCTACAACTCGGCCTATTTCGAGCACTCGTTCCTGGCCCAGCGCATGGGGGCCGAACTGGTCGAGGGCGCGGACCTGGTGGTCGGTGATGACGACTGCGTGTACATGCGCACCATCGACGGTCTGGAACGGGTGGACGTGATCTACCGCCGGATCGACGACGAGTTCATCGATCCGGAGGTGTTCAATCCGGACTCGATGCTCGGCGTGCCCGGCCTGATGCGCGCCTGGCGCAAGGGCAATGTCGGGCTCGCCAATGCCCCCGGGGCCGGGGTCGCCGACGACAAGGTGATGTACGCCTTTGTACCCGAGGTGATCCGCTACTACCTCGACGAGGAGCCGATCCTGCCCAATGTGCCGACCTACCTGTGCGTGGACGACAAGGACCGCGAGTACGTGCTCGATCACCTGGACGAGCTGGTGGTGAAGCCGGCCAACGAGTCCGGGGGCTACGGGATGCTGGTCGGCCCGCACGCCACCAAGAAGCAGCGCGCGGAGTTCGCCCAGCTGATCCAGAAGGACCCGCGCAACTACATCGCGCAGCCAACCCTGGACCTGTCCGTCGCGCCGACGCTGTGCGGCGACGATATCGAGCCGCGCCACCTGGATCTGCGGCCCTTCATCCTGCAGGGCGTGCGCACGGACGTGACCGCGGGCGGGCTGACCCGGGTGGCGATGCGCAAGGGCTCATTGGTGGTGAATTCCTCGCAGGGCGGGGGCAGTAAAGACACCTGGATCGTGGACGAGGAGAACTAAGATGCTCTCGAGAGTCGCGGAACGCGTGTACTGGATGGCGCGTTATGTCGAGCGGGCGGAGAACACCGCGCGCATGGTCACGGCCTTCCATCTGCTGGCGCTGGACATGCCGAAGTCGGTACAGCTCTCCTGGAAGGGCCTGGTCGAGGTGACCGGGAACGACGAGCTGTTCGACAACCACTACCAGCGCGAGGACGAGCGCAATTGCGTGAAGTTCCTGCTGGCCGATGCCGACAACCCCAGCTCGGTGCTCAACTCCCTGCGCTCGGCGCGCGAGAACGTGCGGACCACCCGGGACCTGGTGCCATCCGAGGCCTGGGAGGTGATGAACGAGCTCTACCTGTTTGCGCGTGACGAGATCGACCAGGGCATCGGCAAGCGCGGTCGCTTCGAATTCCTGTCGAGCATCGTTCAGCGCTGCCAGACCCTGACCGGGCTGCTGGCGGGGACGATGAGTCACGATGCCGCCTATGACTTCATCCGCCTCGGGCGCAATCTGGAACGCGCGGACATGGGCACGCGTCAGGTGGATGTCGGCGCGCTGAAGCTCCTGAAGAAGGACCACGACGACCCGGAGCCCTACGAGGGCCTGCTGTGGACCAGCATCCTGCGTTCCGAGAGTGGCTTTCAGATGTACCGCCAGCACGTGAAGCGGCGGATCAATGGCGTGGATGTCGTGCGCTTTCTGTTGCAGGACAGCGCCTTTCCGCGTTCGGTCACCCACGCCCTGAAGCAGGTGCAGGATGCGCTGGAAAGCCTGCCGAACAACGAAGTTCCACTACGGCTGGTCATCCAGGCCCGGCGCCATGCAATGAACGCCAACGTGGACGAACTGCTGGCCGAAGACGGTCTGCACGACTTTGTCGACCGCCTGCAGCAGGACATCGCGGATATCCACGGCGCCAATGCCGAGACCTGGTTCCTGGCCGCCCCTGCACAAGCCGCGTAACCCGCCCCTCTGGGAGCTTGCTTGCAAGCGAACGCCCCTGCCAGCGTTCGGCACGGGCAGGGGCTTCGCCGGCAAGCCGGCTCCTACGGCGCCGTGGTCAGCGGCGGGGCTTTTTGGGCTTGCTGGTGCTTGCCTTGGTGGTGCCGGCCTTGCTGCCGCCGGTGGTTTTGCTGGATCCACGGCTGACCCGCGTCCCGCGCTGCTTGCGCCCGTGCGTGCCTTCCCAGTCGAAGCGGGGGAGGTCGGTAAAGGCACGCTTGATGTTTTCGTCCCAGGCCTGAGTGAGGGAACGCAGGTATTCGTCGTCGGCCTCCATGCACAGGTAGTGGTCGAAGTCGAGGGTGCCGCGCTCGTAGACGAGGACCTCGATCGGCGGCCCGACGGTCAGGTTGGAGCGGATGGTGGAATCGATCGACACCAGCGCACAGCGGGCCGCATCGCCGAGCCCAGTGTCGTGCTCGATGATGCGATCCAGGATCGGTTTGCCGTACTTGCTCTCGCCGATCTGCAGGAACCGCGTCTGCTGCGACGTGGTGATGTAGTTACCCTGGGGGTAGATCAGGTAGACGCCAGGGGGGGCCTCCCCGATCTGGCCGCCGATGATCATCGTTGCCTCGGCCTGCATGCCGGAACGGGACAGGGCCTCCGAGTGTTTCTCGGTCTCCTCGCGATTCAGGCGCCCCAGGTACTCGGCGGCGTCCGACATGCGCTCCACGGTCGCCAGGCTCTCCTCGGCGTTGTCCTCCATGTCGCGCTTGAGCCGGTGCACCACGGCCTGCGTGGTGGCCAGGTTGCCGGCGGTCAGCACGACAAACATGCGCTGACCCTCGACCTCGAAGGTGTGCATCTTGCTGTAGGTGCTGACCTGGTCGACACCGGCATTGGTACGCGAGTCGGAGGCGAACACGAGGCCGTCGTCCAGATCGATGGCGACACAGTAGGTCATGCGGGAGCGGGATTCCGGGCTGGGGAGAACGGAATACTAGGGCCGAGATGGGGGGGCGTCAACGATCAGGTATGGCGAACCTCGGGTGGTACGGTTGGTCTGAACCGACTGGATGTCGGGTGGGAAACGTGAGGGCATAACGCATGTGGCGCATGGCTTTTATTCTGATTGCGACTCTTCTCGTACCGGCGGTGGGCCACGCCGATGCCGAGTTGGCTCCCGAGGCGCTGATCGAGCGCATGCAGGAGGGTGGGCTGGTGATCTACTGGCGCCACGCGGCGACCGACCGCAGCCAGCGTGACCGCGACCTGTCGGACATGTCCCGCTGCGAGCTGCAGCGCAACCTCAATGATCAGGGCAAGGACGAGGCGCGCAAGGTAGGCGAGGGTTTCGAGCGTCACGCCATTCCGGTCGAGTCGATCCTGAGTTCGGCGTTCTGCCGCAACGTGGATAGCGCCCGGATCGCTTTTGGCGAGGGCGCCTACGAGATCCGCGAGGATCTGTTCAACGTGCCGCCGGTACGCGATCGCGGGCGTCAGGACGAGCTGGTTCGCGCCTTGCAGCGTTATCTGAATACACCCCCCGAAGATGCCGACCAGAACGTCGTAATCGTGGGGCACAATATCAACCTGCAGCGGGCGGCCCGGGTGCAGATCGACGAGGGCGAGATCGCGGTGTTCGAACCCGGAGAGGAACGCCCGCGGCTATTGGGGGTGCTGACGCCCGACGACTTCTGAGCCGGTCCGCCCGGGCGCGCCCTCGATATTTCGTCTACGCATTAAGTATTGGATAGACGAAGCATGGGGAGCAGAGGCGATGGCGAGGCGGATGTTCGGGTTCTTTGGGGCGCTGCTGATCGGCCTCGTCCCCTTGGGGCTTGGGGCTGATGAGCTGAGTGCGGAACAATTGATCGAACGCCTGCAGGGCGGCGGGCTGGTCGTCTTCTGGCGCCATGCGGAGACCGACCGCTCGCACGATGACTACGACATCAGCGACATGGATGACTGCGCGGGGCAGCGCAATCTCAGCACCCTTGGGCGCAATCACTCGCGGCGGGTGGGTGACGGCTTCCGCGCGCTGGAGATCCCGGTCGAGCAAGTGTTGACCAGTCCCTTCTGCCGAAACTGGGAGACCGCCTCGCTGGCCTTCGAGGAATACGAGATCCGCTATGACCTCTTCAATCTCCCATGGGTGCGGGACGAGGACCGGCGTGCCCATCTGATCGATGGCCTTGCGCGCCACCTCCATACGCCCCCGGAGGATCCGTCTTCCAACATCGTGGTCGTGGGCCACGACCTGAACCTGCGCCAGGCGGTGGATCTGGAAATCCAGGAGGCCGAACTGGCGATCTTCGTGCCCGCACACGACGGCCCCAAGCTCCTCGGGGTGCTTGCCCCGAGTGACTTCCCCGAGCCCGATGCCGACCGTATCGCACCCGTCCCCGGGACTCCCGAACGCGAGGCATCCGATCCGCGCTAGGGCGGTCCCCGGGTACAATGGCCGTTTTGGGGAGAATTCGCATGCGTCCTTGCAGGGGTGTTGGTCTGCCAGGGCTGTTGCTCGGGTTGTGGATCGCGGGTCCCGCATTCGCGGCCTGCCCGGAGGGCAGTGCCCATGAGGGCGAGGCTCTCGCAGCCGCCTGGCTGGATCGGGAGCCCGTAGCTCGGGTCCAACCGGAGGACATGGCCGATGCCCTGTGCATTCAGGGCGCCTTGGTGGCGGATCTGGATGCGGCGGTGGGGCCGCATGTGGGGTGGAAGGTCGGTCTAACCTCCGAGAGCATGCAAGAGCGCTTCGGCGCCGATGCCCCGGTGGCGGGCCCCATGCTGGTCGGGATGATCTGGCCGTCGGAGGTTCCGGTCGAACGGGATTTCGGCGCGCGCCCCATGGTCGAGGCCGATCTGGCCGTGCGCGTGGCGGACCTGGCCATCATGCAGGCATCGGACCATGCCGAGGTGCTCGCGGCCATCGACTGGGTGCTGCCATTCATTGAGCTCGTGGATCTGATGGTCGCGGACCCCTCCACCCTGGATGCCCGGAGCATTACCGCGATCAACGTGGGCGCTCGGGGAGGTGTCCTGGGCGAGCCGTTGCCCGTGAACCCGGAGATGGGTGAGACGCTGGCCGCGATGACGGTGGTCATCGAGAACGAGGATGGCGAGGTGCTGGGCGAGTATCCGGGTAGCGCCATCCTCGGACACCCACTGGACGCCGTACTCTGGCTGGTGGATGAACTGGCGGCCCGCGGCGAGACCCTCGAGGCCGGCGAACTGCTGAGCCTGGGGAGTTTCGGGCCCTTGTTTTCGGTGGATGAACACGACGCCTTCCGGGTGCGTTACGAGGGCCTGGTTCCGGGCCAGGCCCCGGAAGTCGAAGTGCGGTTCGAGTAAAAACGGGCCCGATCAAAAAAGGGGCCCGCGCTGGGCGGGCCCTTGTCGAGCAAGGTCAGTGGCTTAGTAGAGGAAGTCCGGCAGGTGACTGCGCAGGGCGGCCGGGTCCTGGATCTTGGAAACGTTCTTGGCAATCTGGGCGGTTACGATCTGCGCGACCTGCGGGTCCAGCAGTTCGCGCAGGGCCCCCAGGAATTGTGGCGCGGCAAGGATGACCAGCCGCTGATAGCTGCCGCTGTGATAGCCCCCCCTGAGACGGTCGGCGACTTCGCGGGCGAAACGGTTGCGTTCATTGACACTTGGGTCGGTGGTCTCCTGCATGGCGTGGCGGCCGTCACCTCCGGCGCTGCTCCAGCTGCGGCCGGGGCGGTCCGTGACCAGATCCCGGGGATGTACGCGGGACTCGGTGTGCGTCAGGGTTTCGATTTCGTGCAGACCCTGGCAGGCACGACCTTCACAACTGAGGATGCGCGCGCGGGCGGCATCGGCCACAACGATCCATACGGTATCCATACAGTGCCTCCTGTTGGACAGGCGTGAATGCCCCGAAGGGCGAAATGAACGCGCGATCCACGAGCGGGCCCGGTACTGCGATCGGGTCCGCGCGGGATGTTGCATCCTTTCTTCTTGAGTGTAGATCGTTGTGGCTGAGTTTCCTGGTTCCAGGGACATCGAATCGGCCCCTTTGATCTGTGTCACAGGACGAATCAATAAAGGAGGCGGGAGTGAATTTCACGGTGGAACGTGGCACGGGCCTTGAGCCGCATCTGGAGGCCATCGCGCGCCTGCGTATCGCGGTCTTTCGCGAGTGGCCCTACCTGTACGAAGGCTCCGTCGAGTACGAGCAGGACTACCTGGCCGATTATGTCCGCTGTCCGCAAAGCGCGGTGGTGCTCGCCTGGGATAGAGGAGAACTCGTGGGGGCGTCGACCTCGCTGCCGCTGGCGGCGGCCGACGCCGATTTTCAGGCCCCTTTCGCTCAGAACGGACTGGACCCCGAGCGGTATTTCTATCTCGCGGAGTCGGTCCTGCAGCGGCCTTATCGGGGACAGGGGGCCGGCCATCGCTTCTTTGATGCCCGCGAGGCCGCAGCGCGCGAGTCGGGCTATACGCAGGCGACCTTCTGCGCCGTCATCCGCCCGGACGATCATCCGGCACGCCCGGCGGACTATCGCCCGCTGGACGGTTTCTGGCGCAAGCGCGGCTACGAGCCCGCCGACGGGCTCGTGTGCCACTACCACTGGCCGGATCTGGGCGAGGACGAGGAGACCTGGAAGCCGCTCCAGTTCTGGTGGCGGTCACTGTAAGCAAGTCCTCGGGACGCCTGCCCCGCAGGCCTTACTTCGAGTCGTCGTCCCGGTTCAGCAGATCGGCGAGCCCGGCAAAGGGGTTATGGGTCGCCGTGGTTTCGGCGCTCTTGCCGCTTCCCGGGGTCGCGTCGGTATAGCGCTGGTGTTCGTTGTCGTGGCAGTACAGGCACAGCAGCTCCCAGTTGCTGCCATCGGGGGGGTTGTTGTCGTGGTTGTGGTCGCGGTGGTGCACCGTCAGTTCCTGCAGGTTGACGCGCGTGAACTCGCGCCCGCAGCGCCCGCAGACCCACGGGTACATCTTCAGCGCCTGCTCGCGATAGCCCCGCTCGCGTTCGGTCCTGGATTGATGGCTTTGCGCGACCAGCGCGTCCAGCCGTTCGGAAGACCCCTTGCCCTTTTGTCCCATCGTGCCTCCGGCCGCTTTGTCAGCCACAGCGTAGCGGTATCCCACGATAAAACAGCGTGGCCCGTCAGGCGAGGCCGTTCAGTGGCGGGTCTCGCCATTCCCGGGACCGGGCAGCGGTCCGGGGCCGGGGTGGCCAACATGAAAGCCCTGGGCGTAGTGGATGCCGATGGACTTGACCGCTTCCAGGATCTCGGCGTCCTCCACGTACTCGGCGATGGTGCGCACGTTCAGGTCGCGCGCCAGCGCCGCGATCGAGCGGACAAATGCCTGGTCGCGCGTGTCGTGGACCATGTTGCGCACAAAGTCGCCCTCGATCTTCACGAAGTCGATCGGGAAGCGCTTGAGGTAGTGGAACGAGGAGAAGCCCGAGCCGAAGTCGTCGACCGCGAACTGGAAGCCCTGCTGCTTCAGGTCGAGTACGAACTGTTCCAGCACGGCCATGTTCTTCACCGTGTCGCGCTCGGTGATCTCGAACACCACCTTGGACGGGTCGATGCCGTGGTCGAGCGCGAGCTGGCGGACCTTGCCGATGAACTCGCCGATGATCAGCGCGCGCGGCGAGAGGTTGATGAACAACAGCCCCGAGTAGCCGGAGCGGCTGACCTCGATAAAGGCCTGCTCGATCAGCACATAGTCGAGCTGGTGCATCACGCCCATGGTCTCGGCGACCTCGACGAACTGGCCCGCCGGGATCAACTCGTCGCCCACACGGATGCGCATCAGCAGCTCGTGGATATGGGCCTCGCCGGTGGCGGTGTCCATGATCGGCTGGAAGTAGGGGACGATGCGGCGGTCCTCCAGCGCCTCCATGATCATGATGCCGGTCTCGCCCGCCTCGCGGAACACTGCGGCCACTTCTTCGTCACTCGGCACGCAGACCGCGTTTTTCCCCTCGCGCTTGGCCTTGTACATCATGTTGTCGGCCACCAGGAACAGGTCGCGCGTGTCCTTGCCGTGGCGCGGATAGGCGGCGATGCCAATGCAGGTGGTGGCCTTGACCCGCGAGCCGTCCGGGGCCGGGAGCGACAGGCCATCGGTGGCCTCGGCCATGTGCGCGGCCAGCTGCCAGGCGGAGTGCTGGTCGGTCTCGGGCAGGATTAACGCGAACTCGTCGCCGCCGTAGCGCGCCAGGATGTCCTCGTTGCGGATCGCGCCCTGGATCGTCTCCGCATAGGCCTGCAGGAAGCGGTCACCAAAGGCATGGCCGTAGCGGTCGTTGATGGTCTTGAAGTTGTCCAGATCCACGACCATCACCGCAAAGGGGTAGCCATGCCCCTCGGCGCGCTTGATCTCGTAGTTGAACAGCTCCCAGAACACCCGCTGGTTGTACAAGTTGGTCAGCGGGTCACGCGTCGCGTAGTACTCGAGGTCCTGCGTGTACTTGTAGATCGCCTTCACCGAGCCGACCAGGTTCAGCAGGGTCGACAGGATGCTTTCGATTACCACGTGACGGACCGGGTCGCGCACCAGATCGGACTGCACGCCGATTCCGACCACCCCGCCAATGCGCGGGGTATCCAGCACCAGCGACTTGGTCGCCAGCTCGATCTGGCGGGGCGAGAGTTCCGGCAGATGACTGGAGGCATCGGCGATGTTGTGCCGCACGCTGATATTGGCGTCCCGCACGAACTCCTCGGACGCCCGGATGCGATGCGTGGCCAGGCGTTCCACAGTGCGCCGGGTGGCCTCCGTGGGCTCCGCGCGCCAGAAGATCTCCAGCTCGTAGACGTCGTCGTTGGCCTTGAACAGGGTGAACAGGGTGTAGGCGTCGATGATCGTGTTGATCTCGGTCAGCAGTACGCCGATGTATTCGCGCCAGTCCCGCACCACGTCCGAGGTGATGATGAACTTGTCCAGCAGCTTCAGTTCGAACTAGAGGATGTCCTTGTCCATCGCGACCGCGCGCAGCTTGCGCACCAGGTCATCCACCTGGTCGACCACCTGATTGAGCTCCACGAACCCGGTGTCGATCGCCTGCGTCTCGACGTGGTTGAGGTCCTTGATCGCATTGACGCGGGTTACCTGGTCCTGGAAACGGCGCACCGAGCGGGTGATGGGCGCCGTTGCCCAGGCTGCGATCAGGGAGCCCAGCAAGAGCGTGCCCAGCCCGGTCCCGAGGAAGGTCCAGACCTGCTGGTTACGCGCCTCGCTGATGGCCGTGCCCAGGTCCTGGCGCACCTCCATCACCCCGAGCACATCGCCGCTGGACGCGTTGCCATGACAGGCGAGGCATTCGTTGCGGGCGCGCAGAGGGAAGGTGTAGCGCAGCTCGCCGTTGTCCTGGCGGCTTTCGATGGCGCCGGTCTCGAACGCATGCTCGATGCGCTCGTGCCACGCGGGCTGATCCACGTCGCCGTACAGTGCCGACACCTTCTCGCCGCGATAGAAATCCAGCTGCAGCGGTGTGTCCGCCAGCGATTCCTCGATCCCCGCCGAGAACGCCTCCAGCTGCTCGCGGGTCCAGCCCTCGCGCATGATCTGGAACATCGAGGCGAAGGTCTGGTGGGCGATGCCGCTGGCCGTCTGTTCTGCCTGGCGCGCCATCGTCCGTTCGTAGATCAGCGTGGAGGTGATATGGACTGTCAGGAACACGAGCAGGGCCACGCCCATGATCGCGGCGACGATGAACAGCCGCAGTCGCAGGGCCCGGCGCTGGGATGCGGGGCGTTCAGCGGACATGGAGGCCTCGCGGGTCCAGGCAAAAGGCCTCTGAGTATTAGATACCTCATGCCCCGGGATCTTGATCTGGATCACATGCGCAAGCGATGCAACTTTTGTGGCCCTTTCGCCGGGGTGGGCCGGTCGGCGCGAATCAGCGTTGCGTGTCGAGTTCTTGCAGGTTCTGCACCATGGTCTCGGGCGCGCGTTCGTGGCCGGAGGGAAGGTTGGGCTCGGGGTCCAGCATCCAGGCAACGAGATCGCCAAAGGTGTCCGCGGAACGGGTGTAGCGCGTGAGCATGTGGTAGCCCTCGGGATAGAGCACCATGCGGTGGCCGGGGTCGCCGGTCGCGGCCAGGTGTTCGGCCAGCACCGCCGTAGGCCCGGGTGGCACGAGGTCGTCTTTCGCGCCGTAGAGCAGCAGGCTTGGGGCGGGGAGAGCATCTCCGGCACTCAGCGCGCGGCCCATCAGCGTGGTCAGTCCGTCCAGGGCGTCGATGCGGGCATCGCGCAGGACCAGCGGATCATCGCGCATCTGCTCCAGGACCGCCGGGTCGTCGGTGGGCCGGATATCGAATTCCGCCGCCATCTCGCCGGTCAGGCGCATGCCGGGGGCAATGCGGGCGCCAACCCAGAGGCCGAAGCGCTGGTACCAGGGCATTTGATCGCGGCTCCAGACGGCCGGGCTGATCAGCGCCGTCCCGCGCATGGGCGGCGGGTCTTCGCCGGTGGCGGCCACCAGGGCCACGGCCCCGCCCATGCTCTTGCCGATCAGGTAGGGCGGGTTGTCGGGATAGCGCTCGGCGAGGATGCGCAGCCCGGTGCGTGCGTCCTCGGCCATCGTCTGATAGCCCGCCCAGCGGCCGATATCGCGGTTGGCGCCAAAGCCGCGCTGATCAAACGCGTAGACGGCGATCTCGTGCTCGGCAAGGGCCTCGCCCAGGGCCGCCATGCTGCCGCCGTGGTCGTTGAAGCCGTGCAGGGCCAGGGCGACCCGGCGGGGCTCTTCCGGTCCCCAGCGGTGTAGCGGGAGGCGGGTCCCGTCTGCGGCTTCCAGCACCTCGGCGTCCGGGCGTTCATCCGGGGCATCGTCCACGGCCGGCTGCGGCGGACTGCCGGCACAGGAGGCCAGCCAGAAGGCGGCGAGGACGATCCACCAGACGCGCATCATGCCGGCTTCACCTGGGCGGCGCCTCGTCACCTTCCTGTGCCTCGCCACCTCGTGGTGGGAGCAGGAATTGCGTCGGGTGTCGGCGCAGGTGTCGGCCGTAGGCCTTCAGCACGCGGTCGAAGGCCCCGATGCGGACGCCGCGGGCACGCAGGGCGACGTACAGGGCCAGGCCGAAGCTGACCCACAGGTTCACCGCGCCGATCAGCAGCACGAACACCAGGAACAGCAGGAAGGTGAACACGCCGATCGACTCGCTGGCGGTCACGTAGCCGAGGTTGGCGGAGGCGAAGGCCACATGCTGGATGTCCAGCGGCAGGTTCAGCAGGTAGCCGACAAAGCCGGTCATGCCGAGCAGCATGCCGAACAGGAAATTGCCCAGCACCGCGCCGTAGTTGTATCCGACCCAGTCGGCGAGACGGTGACGGGTGGTGGTTGGCAGCAGCCGCTGCAGCAGCGGGTGCTCGCGCAGGCGCCCGGGCAGGTCGAGATAGGCGCAGCGGTTGTCGAAGAACCCGGCGATCAGGCCAGAGACGAACAGCCAGACCCCGGCGATGGCCGCGAAAAACAGCGCCAGGCCCAGGATCGGGCGCAGGCCGTCCAGCAGGTAATCCGTCTCGGTGCCCGACAGGATCGGTGTGCCGAAACCCCAGGCCGCGAAGATTCCGATCAGTAGGGCCGTGGGGAGTGCCACGCCGACATTGCCCAACACGGCCGCGAACTGAGAGCGGCCCACCCGTACCAGCAGCTCTGCAAGCTTCGAGGCGTCGGCCGTGCCGCGTTCGTTCTCCTCGATCGCGGCCGCGAGGCGCGCGGCGGTCATCGCCGGCTGCTTTGTCGCCACGGTGAAGTGCAGGATGTGGATCAGCACAAAGCCCAGACCGTAGTTCAGGCTGACCCACAAGGCGTTCCAGCCCTCGGACAGGCCCAGGGATTCCACCTGGATCTTGATCAGCGCCATGAAGGCGATGATCAGGCCCGCACCGGCGCCCGAGCGCAGCATCGTCAGGTACTCGCCGCGATCACGGGTGATGTAGTGCTCGCCGGTGTCGGAGACATGCTGCGTGATGCTGCGCGAGACCAGCCGGATGTTGTCCTGCCACAGCGCGCGCAGCCCGTGGCGGCGGGCACTGGCCGTGACCAGCTCGCGGAACACGCCCACCGCGGTGGTGCGTGTGTGTGCCTCCTCGCGCGGCTCGAGCAGGTCCAGCAGCTTGTGGATGCGCGACAGCGTCTGGTCCAGGCGCTCCAGCAGATGGGTCAGTGACAGGCTGCTGCCATGCGTGATCGCCCGCCGGCGCAGGCGCAGGATCTGATCCCCGCACTGTTCCAGCAGCACGCGGGCATGGGCGTCGTCCATGCGCTCGTGGCCGGGGTCCTGCAGCCAGGCACGGTAGTCGCGCACATAGGCGGAGATCTCGCGCTCCTGCGCGACGAAGGCGGAATTGCGCTCGGCAATCGACGGATCCAGCCGCAGCAGCTCCGGTTCCAGTTCCTCGGCGGCGATCCAGATCGAGAGCATCTCCAGGGCGTAGAGCGTCTCGCTGCGGGCGCGGTCCAGCACGCCGGGGTGTTCGCCGGACAGGCAGCCCAGCGCCCCGAGCAGCCGGGACCAGGCATCGTCCGGCAGCGCCGATACCCAGATCGCGTCATCGGGGTTGTGGAAGACGTGGTAGAGCACGTCCCGAAGATCCGCGCGGTCCATCGGGTGCGGATTGATGCGCTCGTACAGGAGTTCCGCGGCCTCGCGGAAGAAGCCCTTGCGGGAGAACAGCCCCACGCCGGTGTACAGCGTCAGGTGACGGGCGTCCTCCAGGCCGGTCTCCAGACGTTCGCGCAGGCGTTCGCGAACCATGGGCTGTTCCTGGAGCGCCAGCGTCAGGCTCTCGATCCGGGCAATGACCGGCGCGACGTTGCGGGGGTTGTCTGGGCGCAGCCAGTCCACGATACGGCGCAGGGTCTCGGCGAGATCGCACGGACTGTCATCCTGCAGGGCGTCCAGCAACTGTGCGGCATCGTCCGGGGTCTGCATAACGCTCCCTGCGCAATCGGAATGTCCCCATTATACGGACAGCCGGTGCCCGGTCAGCGGCCCCCGGGTTCGCCCGGAACCGTGGTCAGGCCGAATACGAGAAACGAACAAATCCCGTGTAGCAAGGGCCGATCTCGGCGCATGCGCACCTCCCGTTGCGGCAATGCGGGTCGACGCGCGCGATATATTGAACATAGCAGGTGCCGGCTCGGCCGGTGCTGTTGATGAGGGCAGTGGCTGCATGAAGGCAACAGTAAGCAGGATGGGTGGGTTCCGGAGTGCGAGCCTCTGGGTATGGGTCTGCTGGTTGTTGCTTATGGGGTCGGCAGCCGCCCAGGCCGACCCCGAATCACGGGTGGTCACGGACGACTCCGGCGCCGCCTTCGACGTGACGTTGTATCCGGCCGAGGGCCAGCGTCTGTATCTGTGGCTGCTGCCTCAGGCAGGGCAACACGAGAACCATGATCGGCTGGCGCGCGAACTGGTCGCCTCGGGTATCGAGGTGTGGATGGTTGACCTGCTGGACGCGTATTTCCTGCCCCGTACCAATGAGAGCATGCGCAGCCTGGATGGTGAGGGCGTGGCCGCACTGATCCGGGAGGCGCACCACGAGACGGGCAAGGAGGTGATGGTGGTGGCCTCCGGACGCCCGTCGATCGTCGCGCTGCGCGGCATGCGCCACTGGCAGCTCGGCGAACCCGGCAGCGCCTACCTGATAGGCGCGACGCTGGGCTCCCCCAACTTGATGGTCGACACACCCGTGGCCGGGGCGCCGGCCGAGTACGTGGACGTGGCACGTGCCACCAACCTGCCGGTCTTCATCCTGCAGCCGGAACTGGGGGTCTATCGCTGGTATCTCGACGAGATCCTCGGCGCCCTGCGCGGGGGCGGCAGCCCGGTGTTCGTGCAGATGGTCCCCGAGGTGCGCGACTTCTACTACCTGCGTCGCGGCGACCCCAGTGCCGAGGAGCGCGCCGCTACCGATCAGCTGGCGCGTCAGCTACGTCGGGCGGGCAACCTGCTGGCGACCATGCCGCGCCCGCTCGCGGCAAGTCCGCTCCCGGAGCGCGAGTCGACCGTGGAGGCCCACCGCGGTCTGGTGGAACGCGATCACACCCCGCCGATGGAGGACTTCACGCTGACGGATCACCTGGGGGACGAGCAGTCCCTGAGCGACTATGCCGGGGACGTGATCCTGCTGAACTTCTGGGCGACCTGGTGTCCGCCCTGCGTACACGAGATCCCGTCGATGAACCGCATGGCGGAGAAGCTGGGCGAGGGCTTCGAGATCGTCTCGGTCAACTACCAGGAAAGCGCGGAACACATCGCCGAGTTCATGGACGAGGTGCAGGTCGACTTTCCGGTGCTGATGGATTTCGACGGCCGGGTGGCGGCGGGCTGGCGGGTATTCGCCTTCCCCAGCTCGTTCATCCTCGACCGCGAGGGGCGCATCCGCTATTCGGTTAACAGCGCCATTGAGTGGGATGATCCGGAGGTCATCGACACGGTACGCGAGTTGATGCAATAACGCGGCGAACGGAGCGCACCCGCGGGATCAGGAGATTTCGGCCTCCCGCGAGCGCAGCCTTGCGTTATTGCCCCTGCTGGTGGTTCTCGACCGCCTGCATCAGGAAGCCCGAGAGGTCCGGAAGGCCAAGATCGGGGATCCAGTTACCGGCCTCGGCCCAGGTCCACAGACCGATCAGCAGGAACATGCCGGAGGCGACAAAGCGCATCGGCGCGGCGGGGATGCGCGCGGCAAAGCGCTTGCCCAGGATCAGGGCCGGGGTGGTGATCAGCAGAATGCCCACGGTGGCGCCCAGTACGACGGGCAGCAGGGCGCCGGAGGCCCCGGCCAGGGTGACGACCGCCAGCTGGGTCTTGTCCAGCATCTCGAACAGGAAGAAGGCGACCGCGGCGGCGAAGAAGGCGCTGCGCGCCTTGGGCGCCTGCTCGTCTTCCTCGTCCTCCGGGAACAGGACCCAGATCGCCATGATCAGGAAGGCCGCGCCGACCACCCACAGGTGCCAGTCGGTGGCAATCACCGCGAACAGCCAGATCCCGACCACGGCGGACAACAACTGGTTCAGGAAGAGGCCGGTGGCCATACCCCAGAATACGGCCCAGGCACTGCGGCAGCGCATGCCGAACACGGCCGCCAGGAACATCGAGCGGTCGCCGATCTCCGCGATGGCCACGGCCACGATGGACAGCAGAAAGAGTTCCATGAATGCAATTCCGGGGCGGGCGGCGCAACGCAGAGCCGGTGACATCGCCATCCGCCGCCCGCCCACGGGCTGTCCTCGCGATCACGCGAGGCGGATATCGATGCCACAGGTCTCGTCAGGCCGCTTGTCGGAGGCGCACCGGGGCGCCTTCGGACGGGCTGCATACGCCATGGCCCGAGGGCCAAGGATGTTGACGCATGCCTCCGGCGCTGCCGGAGCGACTACTCCCCTGAGGGTGCGCGAACTATAACCAATGCGTTTAGGGTCTGTCTATCGTGTTCTTGGCGGACGTTGCCCTTGCGGGATTGGCGCGGCGGGCGACGTTCAGGATGGGGCCGGCGCAGCGTCGTCCGGCGTGGCGAACCGCGACTGGTTGCGGCCCTCGTCCTTGGCCCGGTACAAGGCCCGGTCCGCGCGCCGGAGCAGGCCTTCCGCTGTTTCCATCGGCTCGGCGAAGGCGATACCAGCGGAGCAGGTCTGCTGGTTCGGGGTGCGCTGACGGAGGCGCTCGATGACCGTGCGCGCCTGATCCGGACCGGTGTGAGGGAGCACCACCACAAACTCCTCGCCCCCGTAGCGGGCGACCGTGTCGCTGGGGCGCAGTTCCTGATGCCAGGCGGCGACCAGGTCGCGCAACAGGCGATCACCCTGCGCGTGGCCGTGCTGGTCGTTGTACTGCTTGAAGTAATCCAGATCGATGAAGGCTAGGGTGAGCGGTGTGTCCAGACGCCGGGCACGCGCAAGTTCTTCCTCGAGAACGGTTTCCAGCTGTCGGCGGTTCGCCGCGCCGGTGAGAGGATCGGTGCGCGAGAGTTGCTCCAGCGCCTGGGCCTGGCGTTGGGTCTCCCGGATCAGGCCGCTCATGCGAACCAGAACCAGCAGGAAGATCAGGATGGAGGCACCGGCGGCGACGCGCACCGTGTCGGTATCCACCCCGGCGGTGAACAGGATGATCCCCGGCACCAGTACCGCCGCAGAACCCAGGATGTAGAGCCTGCGGCGGGAGAGCTCATGGCTGCCGGTGCGGTCCTCCGGATTTACCTGGGTCGAGGGGTGCCAGGCGGCTGCGGCGAACAGGGTATAGGCGATCAGCCAGCCGGCATCGGTCAGTCCGCCGGGCTGATACCAGCCGGTGGAGTTCCCATGGGCGTAGAGCAGGTCGGCGCTCAGATAGGCCAGAACGCCGAGCAGCAGCAACAGCTGGCCATCAATGTGCGTGTTGTAGCGAAACACCAGGCGCAGTACCAGTGGCAGCAGCATCAGGTCGAACACTGGGTAGCCGGCCGACACCAGCAGCTGGAGGCTGGTCAGTTCCGGATCGTACACATAGGGCTGGATCAGCAGCGCCCAGGCGAGCACCGCCGCGGAGATGCCGACGATCAGGGCGTCGCCCAGGGCACCATCGTGCCGGTCCGTGGGGCCGCCCAGTCGCCACAGGGCGACAATGAATAGCGGATACACCGCCAGGTACAGGAAGTCCGGCGCCGCCGGAAACGGCTCAAGGCCCTGCAGATCCAGGACATACCAGATCAGGTGCCCGGTACCTCCGAGGAGCAGGGCGGTCGCGATCAGGATCCAGGCCGAACGGCACCAGGGGCCCCGGTCACGAAACAGCGAGGCCGCAACCACGGCGGCGGCGCCAAGGCTTGCCGCTACATACAAGGCCGCGGCAGTGTGGCCGTAAGGCATGGCCACATAGGCAATGGTGGCCACAAGCCCGATCGCCAGCCACACAAGCCATTGGCGTCGGCCGGATCCAGGCGTCATGGCCTGGGTGTGCGGATTATCTGAATCGGTCATTGATTCCCCCTGAGCCCTGATGTTGGCAGAAGCGACACGTTTTCGCGCGTGCCGCGTTGGGGATGGCAATCGCCGTGTTTCTGTCATAGGGTAGAACGAACGTTCGTTCTAGGGTGCGACATGTCGGCTGCGGTACAGGAGAATCTGCGCGGGGATGCGCTGCGCCAGCGTGTGCTGGAAACGGCGCTGGAGCTGTTCGGCACGGCCGGGTATTTCAACACCTCGATTCACGACATTCGGCGCGAGGCCGGGGTCTCGATCGGCTCGATCTACCACCACTTCGGCAACAAGGAGTCGCTGGCCAAGGCCCTGTACGACGACCTGCTGGAGCGGATGGATAGCGGGCTGCGCGAGGTGATGGAGCAGCAGCGGACGTGCCGCGCGCGCTGCGACGGCATCATCGCCTTCATGTTTCGGGCGGCGACCGACGATCCCCGAACCATGCGCTTCGTGCTCGAGGCGCGCCATCGGGAGTTTCTGCCAAACGAGCCGCCCGTTTGTTCGTCGCGGCCCTTCCTGCGGATGCGCGAGTGCATCGAGCAGGGCATTGCCTCCGGCGAGGTTCGCCCTATCGAAGTCCCGGTCGCTGCCACCGTGGCGTTTGGCGGGGCGATCCGCCTGCTCCACCTTCATCTGGACGGCGTCCTCGAAGAGCCCCTGTCGTGCTACCTCGCGTCGATGCAGGACGCGGCCTGGCGGGCGATTGCGAGTGATCCGCCTGCGGCCACAAACCACCCCACCTAGGAGACCGAAGAATGAAAATGCTGGCTGTTCTTTCCCTGATCTTGACGCTGTCCGTGGTGTCACTGTCCGCGCATGCGGAACCGACGGATACCCGGGCCCTGGAGGGTGTCGACCAGGGCCGGGTCGTGTTTGACCTGAACAACAATGACCCAGAGCTGCTTGCGCTGTATCTGATGGTAATCCGCGAGACCTTCAACGACCTGACCGATCAGGGCGTCGAGCCGGACATGATCCTTGCCTTTCGTGGTCGGGCGGTGACGATGGTCAGCGAGGATCGCGAGCGCTTCGAGCTGACCGAGTTCGACCATCTGGATGCGATCGAGGAACACATTGCCGCGCTGAAGGAGAAGGGCGTGCGGATGGAGTCGTGCGCCGTTGCCACCCGCCTGTTCGGGGTGGATCACGGCGAACTGCTGCCGGGCATCGAGCCAGTGCGCAACACCTTCGTCTCGCTGACCGGCTACCAGGCCCAGGGCTACGCAGTGATCCCGATCTACTGAGCCGCCTAATGCGGCCACACCGGGCCCGAAAACAAGACAAGCGGGCCCCAACCCCAAAGGAGACATAGCTCATGCGAAACCGAATCCTGATCCTGCTGCTGGCCGCCTTGCTGCCTCTCGGGTTGATCTCGAAGGCGAATGCAGAAGGCCTGGACAACCGCGAGGCCACCCAGGGCATCGAGACCATGCGCGCGGTCTACGACATGCGCAAGTCCGACCCCGACGTGATGCTCGCCTACCTCCGTGGCATCGCCACCAATCACGAGAATCTGGTGAAGGAAGGCGTGGAACCGGACCTGCGCATGGTGTTCATCGCCGAGGCGGTCAAGTTCATCACCACCGACCCCGAGCCCGAGATCGCGATGGACCACGGCGACACGCTGGAGGAGATCGCGAAGGCCGTCGAACGCCTGGACGAGCTGGGCGTGCGCATGGAGGTCTGTGCCGCGGCCACGCGTGCCTATGGGGTGGACAACGACAAGGTCCTCGATGCGATCAAGCCGGTCCGCAGCGGCTTCATCGCCGTGATGGGCTACCAGAATCAGGGCTACGCGCTGGTTCCGGTCTACTGAGCACCTCCGGGACCTCTCACACGGTCCCTTTTTCGGCCGTCACAGGGATGTGACGGCCTTTTTTGTGCCCATGCCGCGTCAGGCGATGCGGTAGGCCGAGGCCAGGTCCCGCACGCGGGCGGCGATGCCGGCGACGTCCTGGCTGGCCGTGGAGGTCTGTTGCGCGCCACGGGAGGTGTCGCCGGTGAGGTCGTTGATGGTGGCGATATTGCGGTTAATCTCCTCGGCCACCGCATTCTGTTCCTCGGCCGCGCTGGCGATTTGGGTCGTCATGTCACTGATGCGTCCCACCGCCTGAACGATCGATTCCAGTGCCTCGCCGGCCCGTTCCGCGTCGTGGCTGGTCGATTCCGCCATTTCGCGCCCGCGCCCCATCGCGTTGACGGCCTCCCGTGTGCCGGCCTGCAGGGCCTCGATCATGGCCTGGATGTCCGCGGTGGAGTCCTGGGTGCGGGAGGCGAGGGTACGCACCTCGTCGGCGACCACCGCGAAGCCGCGACCCTGTTCACCCGCGCGGGCGGCCTCGATCGCGGCGTTCAGCGCCAGCAGGTTGGTCTGCTCGGCAATCCCGCGGATTACATCCAGCACCGAGCCGATCTGCTGGCCCTTTTCGTCGAGGCTGCGGACGGTGCCCTCGATGGTCGCGACCTCGCCGGACAGTCGGCCGATCTCCTTGACCACCGAGCGCACGACCTCGCCCCCGTCCCGGGATTCCTGATCCGCTTCCTGGCTGGACGAGGCGGCATCGGAGGCATTGCGTGCGACCTCCTGCACGGTGGCGGCCATCTCGTTCATCGCCGTGGAGACCTGTTCGGTCTGCGACTGCTGCTGGTCGACGTTGCTGTTGGTCTGGCTGCTGACGGCAGAGAGCTGCTCCGCGGCAGAGGCCATCTGGTCGGTCAGGCCCCGCAGTTCCCGGATCGATCCCTCGAACTGCTCGAGCATGCCGTTCAGGGCTCGGGCAGTGGCCCCGATCTCGTCGTCGTTCCCGATCTCGACCCGTTGTGACAAGTCGTGATTCTCTACGATTGCAGAAAGGGTCTCGCGCATCCGCGACACCGGGGTGGCGATCGCGCGGTAGGTCCATGTGCCGATCACGACGACCGCAATCAGCACGATCAGCAGCACGATGCCGGTGCGCAGGAGTACCTGGCCGTAGACCTCCGATACACGCTCCGCCTCCACGCCGGCAACCTCGATCTGCAGGTCGACCAGTTCGGTTATGCGGTCGCTGATTGGGTCGATGGTGTCGTACAGCGGGCCGTTGAACGCGCCCAGCTCGCCCTCGACGTTGCCGGTCATCCCGGACAGGGCCTGTTCCAGGCGGTCGAGATCGGCATTGGCTGCCTGGAATTCCTCGATGGCGGCGGTGGCCAGCTCTTCCTCTCGGGGGGTGAGCGTCGTGGCCATGTAGCGCTCCCAGATTTCGTCGATCTCGGCGCGGGCGGTCTGGACCCCGTCGAGGGCTTCCTCGGCCGACATCAGGCCGTTGTCGGCCTTGTTCACCGCGTCGATCACTAGAATCGCGTAGTTGTCCGCGATCGTCTTGAGCTGCTGCAGCGGCACTACGCGGTCGTCGTAGATGCTCTGCACCCCATCCTCGATGGTCGCGATGCCGCGTCCTGCCATCAGCGCGACCACGAGCAGTGCCAGCACAGGGACGATGATGGTGATCGCCAGTCGGGAGCGGATATTCAGCGAACGGGGCATGGGCAAGTCCTTTCGTTAGTACTTCGATCCCGGGCGATTGTGCTCGGGGCAGAGAGTTTAACGGCAGGGTCAAGCCCGTTTTTAGGGAGTGGTCAGGGAAGGGGGCGATCCGCATGTGGCGGGCGGAAGGGCATGCGGGTGTGTGTCGCAGCTTCAGGTTTTGTTGTTGAGCAGGTCGGCGAAGCCGTGGTTGACGTCGCGATGGCCGGCCTCGTCTTCGCGTACGGCGCGAATAACATCGGACAGGCGTGCGCCCTCCGGCAGGTCCCAGTACTGGATGGCGCGATCCGGTGCCGGGATGTTCTCGATCGCACCGGTCTCCACTTCCTCCAGGTAATCGGTATAGCTGATCACGGCCTCCTCCTCGAAGTAGCCGACGATCCGGTGCGCGGTGCGCGAGGAGACCACGTAAATCAGGAAATACAGCGTGTAGAAGAACCCCTGCGCCACGATGATCAGGAGCCGCTCCAGCCAGTTGGGCGAGGCGATCTCGATGAAGGTGAGCAGGTGCATGCGCTCGTTTTCGGCCTCGTCCATCAGCGTGCGGATCCAGCCGTGGTCGTTCTCCATGCGGCGCAGCGAGCGCAGATGCTGCAGTGTGGCGCCGACCATGCCGGGGACCCCCGCGACGGTTTCCAGCACCACGGCGCGGTGCCCGTAGCGGCGGGCAAAGAAGGTGTCGGCGAACAGGCGCATCAGCGATGTGAAGGCGCGTGCGACACGGTCGGAGAAATCGCGCGGTTCGTGATGGCGACTCAGGTCCGTTTCCTGGTTGATGCTCATACAGGCTCCCGGGCAGGGCGCAAAACCATGGATGTCCTGTCTCGAGAGTAGAGCCAGCCACCCTCACTGTCGTTCCGCCGTGTCACAAAAATGCGCCGTTTCGCGCAGCGCAGGAGCGTCTGGCGTTGAGGTTCGGGGCCGCTGCGTTCACAATACGCCCCTCTATATCTCCCGTGTGCGCGAACAAGCCGGCGGTTTTCTGGCGGCTCAAATTCGTGTGTGCGGATTCCCGCGCGGGCCCGGGCCGCGCCGCGCGGGGGCTAACGGGGCGTTGCCCCGGCCCTGAGCGAATCGATGATCAAACTGCGCACCTACGTCTACATGGATTCCCTCCAGCCCCAGCTGGCGGAATACATGGCCACCGTCTCCCAGGGCTTTCTGCCCGTGCCGGGGGACGCGTGCCTGTGGGTGGAGGTGTCGCCGGGCATGGCCGTGCACCGGCTGACCGACGTCGCGCTGAAGGCCACCCGGGTGCACCTCGCGCAGCAGGTGGTGGAGCGCGAGTTCGGTTCCATGGTGATCCACCATCGCGACCAGAGCGATGTGCAGGAGGCCGGTCGCGTGCTGTTGCAGCGCCTGGGGGCGGATCAGTCCGATCGCCAGCCCTGCCGTATCCCGTGGCAGGAGACGATCCGCGGCATGACGCCGGACCACACGGTGCTGATCAACCGCCAGAACCGGCGCGGCAACATGATCCTGCCCGACCAGAGCATGTTCATCCTCGAGGCGGAGCCGGCCGGCTACATCATCTATGCGGCCAATCAGGCGCTGAAGGCCTCCCATGTCTCGCTGATCGACGTGCGCGCGGTGGGCGCGTTTGGCCGCCTGACGCTGGCCGGCTCCGAGGCGGACATCGACGAGGCGGCGCGGGCGGCGATCCACGCCCTGCACAACCCCGCCGGAACATAAGATGCATCGCGCGCAACTGCTCGAGCTGCTCGCCCATCACCAGACCCCGTTCATCGAGGAAGCCGGCTTTGTGCGCCGCGCACTGGACTTCGTGCAGGCCCATCCGGACTGCTTCCACTGCGATCTCCTGCCGGCGCACGTGACCGGCTCGGCCTGGGTGGTCAGCCCGGATCGCGAGCGCGCGCTGCTCCTGCTGCATGGCAAGCACCACCGGTGGTTCCAGCCGGGCGGGCATGCCGATGGCCAGTCGGACATCCTGCAGGTCGCCCTGCGCGAGATCCACGAGGAAACGGGCCTGGCGCGGGAACATATCCACCTGGTGGCCGAGGACGTCTTCGACCTCGACATCCACACGATCCCGGCGAGCCCGCACTTCCCGATGCACGAGCACATCGACGTGCGTTTTCTGCTGGAGATCGACGACCGCCTTCCGGTCCCCGGCAGCCACGAATCGCACGACATCCTCTGGGTACCGCTGCAGCACGTCTCGCGCTACAACAACAGCCGTTCCCTCTGGCGCATGGTCGAGAAGACCCGCCGCCTGCGCACCTGGCTGCACACGCATCCACGCTGATCACGCGGCCCCAGGCCCGCTCAGCGTTTCCCTCAGCGGGGCTTGAACGGCGCGTAGTCCTCGAAGCCGCAGCTCATGCAGTGAAAGCGCGCCTCGTAGCCCGCGCCGTCATCGCGTGTGCGCATCGAGCCGGGCTGGAAGTTGAACGAATGCAGCGTGCAGCGCGGGCATCTCAGATTCGTCTCCCGGGGTGCCCGCAACTCCCCTGAATGGTCCGCCTGGCTGGTTCCCGAGGCGGGTTTATCGCCACTTGACCGTGCCGCCAGCTCTCCCTTCAGCTCGTCGGCGAGCGTGCGTGCCGCAGCCGCATGTTCATCGGCGGCCATCCCGGCCAGTTGATCGATCCGTTCCTTGAGTCGCGCCAGCTCGGCGGCGTCTGTCATGGTGGTTTCTCCTGTACCCCTTGGGCTGGGCGTTCCGTTGCCGGGCGCTGTTATGGAAGCTCGCGCCGTGGCTGTCTATGTTCAGGGAATCACATCCGGCAACAACAGGACACCCCGATGCGTACATCATGGCTGGCTTTGGCCCTGTTCGCGGCGGCAACCGTCGCGCAGGGGGACGAGATCACCGCGGATTCCCTGGTCGAGGAGGCCCGCGCCGAGGTCACCAGTATCGACCAGGAGGCCCTGCGCGAGCTGATCGCGAACGAGCCGGACCATGTCCTGATCGACGTGCGCTCGCACCAGGAGATCGAGCTGGGCGGCGGGCAGATCCGCTCGCACCTCACGCTCAACATCCCGCGGGGCGAGCTGGAGTTTCGCATCCCGGGTGCGGTGTCTGACAAGGGCACGGCGATCGTCGTCTACAGCGACGAGAACCGCCGCTCCGCCCTCGCGGCGCAGACGCTCGAGCGCATGGGGTATACCAACGTGCACAACTACGCCGGCGGCTTCCCCGAGTGGAAGGAGGCCGAGCTGCCGCTGTACGTGCTCGACAAGGCGCTGGATTCCTTCCTCTACGCTATGCCCCAGGAGGTGACCGATGGCGTGTGGTCCGCGATCGGTGCCACGCAGCCCTCGACCTACGAGAATTCGGGCCATAACAACAACCTGTCGTTCATCATCACCGACGATGGCGTGGTGGTGATGAACGCCGGCGACAACTATCTGCTGGCTCAGTCCCTGCACGAGGAGATCAAGAAGCGCACGGACCAGCCGGTGAAGTACGTGGTGCTGGAAAACGCCCAGGGACATGCGATGCTCGGCATGACCTACTGGCAGGAGCAGGGCGCCACCGTCATCGCGCATGAGGACGCCGCGCGCGAGATCGAGCAGAACGGCCAGCGCAGCCTGGAGGGCGCGCCGAACCGCACCCGTGACAAGGCGTTCCTGACCGAGCTCGGCACGCCGGACAAGATCTTCGAGGACCGCGTCGAGCTGGACATGGGGGGCGAGATTATCGAGGTGCTCTACCTCGGTCCCGCGCATGCCCCGGGGGACATCGCCCTGTGGGCCCCGGAACGCAAGACGCTGATCACCGGCGACCTCGCCTTCCACGAGCGCATGCTGCCGATCTTCGAGTACACCGACACCGCCGGCTGGATCGAGACCTGGGACAAGCTGGAGGCGATCGAGGCCGACTACATCATCCCCGGCCACGGCGGCCCGGTGACCGACTTGGAGCAGCTGCGCAAGTACACCCGCGACTACCTCGTCTTCCTGCGCGAGGAGGTGCAGGAGATCCTCGATACCGGTGGCACGCTGAACGATGCCTACAACATCGACCAGTCGGCCTACCGCCACCTGGACACCTACGACGAGCTCCACCGGCAAAACGCCGGCCGCGTCTTCCGCACCATGGAGTTCGAGGACTTCTGATGCCAACTGGCGGCGGGGGCCTCCCTCGCCGCTACTTCGACTTCAGCAGGTCGCGGATCTCCGCGAGCAGCTTTTCCTCGTTGCTGGGGGCGGGCGGCTCGGCGGGCGCGGCATCTTTTTTGCGCTGCAGCCGGCCAATCATCTTGATCGCGGCGAACACCACCATCGCGATGATCAGAAAGTCCACCACGCGCTTGATGAAGATGCCGTAATTGATCGTCACCGCGGCCACGCCGTTCTCCGCCTCGCGCAGCACGATCATCAGCTCCGAGAAATCGACCCCGCCGACCAGCAGGCCGATGGGCGGCATCAGCACGTCCGACACCAGCGACGACACGATCTGCCCGAACGCCAGCCCCACGATCACGCCTACGGCCATGTCGATGACATTGCCGCGCGCCACAAACTGTTTGAACTCCTCGACGATGCCCATGACCGTTCTCCTTTCCGGGAGGTAAAGAAGTTCCTATAGGCCAGCGCTAAGGCCGTTTCCATGGGCGGTGACGGGCCGTATTCAAGGCAATTATCGGTAGCCCCATGGGCGCGTGACTTGCGCAACTTCGTTCCGAGCGTCTAGAAATAGGTATATAGGCAATACAGGTTTGTATGGGGTGCCGTGCACGCGGCCCGGGGGAAAGCGCCATGAAACACACAGAAGCAGCATCTTCGACCATGGGTCACCGCCATCGGGGTATGCACCTCGTGCTCTGGTGCGTGACCGGACTGTTCTGGTGGGTGGCCTCCGCGGCGCAGGCGTCGCCGGGCCCGGATTTCAGCGAGCTCTTTGGTGACAGCGACTTTATCGAGATCATCGAACGCGACGAGGCGCTGGAGACGCGACCGACCGGGTACGTCTCGCAGGATGTCGAGCCGGATCATGTGCTCCGGATCGACCTCAACGAGGGCCAGGTACCGATTGGGCAGGGCGTGGTCTACGACGGCTTTCTGATCGACGGCCAGTTGCCGGGCCCGACCCTGCGCGTGACCGAGGGCGACATCGTGCGCATGGAGATCACCAATAGCGGGGCGGTGATGCATGGGGCGTCCTTCCATGCCGCCTACACCCAGACCTCCAAGCATGTCGGTTCGATCATGCCCGGGCAGACCAAGTCGATCACCTTCCGCGCCACCACGCCGGGGGTCTTCATGTATCACTGTGCGCCGGGCGGCCATGCGATCCCCATGCACGTGATGTTCGGCCAGTACGGGATGATGGTGGTCGAGCCGCGCGACAAGCCGTACCAGCTGGAAGAGGACCTGGGCCAGGAACCCGATCTGAAGCTCTACATGCTGCAGCACGAGCTGTACGCCAGTGGCAAGGAAGCGGTGGAGGGCGATCCCAGCTACACCGCCTTCAATGGCGAGCTGTTCCGCTACGTGGAAAACCCCATCCCCGTGCGCCCGGGCGACTACGTGCGTATGTACTTCCTGAACGTGGGGCCCAACCTGCTCTCGACCTTCCATATCGTCGGCATCGTCTGGGACTACGTGTACTGGCAGGGCCACCCCGAGGCCATGTGGCCCGGCGGGCAGACGGTCACCGCGGGCCCCTCGGACTCCTGGGTGATCGAGTTCCGGATACCCCCGGAGGAGGGCGTCTACACCATGCTGGATCATGGCGTGGGGGGCACCAGTCGCGGTGCCATCGGGCTGCTGGATGCCCGTGCGGACGCCGATACGCCTTCCGAGATCCTGGCCGAGGGCCCGAGCTACGAGCCGGCGGAACTGGAAGAGCGGATTGGCGAAGCGCGGCGAATTCTTTCGCCATTCGGCATCCCGGACGCCGATGCCAACCCGGTACCCGCGCGGGCCGATCGGCCGGTTCGGTTCAGCTCGGATATCGAGGAAGTCGTGATCGAGATGAAGGGCAATGCCTTCTACCCGAAGATCGTCGAGGTGGCGCCCGGCACCAAGATCACCTGGGTTAACGAGGATGTCTTCACCTACGGACACGGCGAGACCTCCGGTGCGCACAACGCGGTGGCCCTGAGCGGTCCGCAGTCGTTCGCCACTGAGTTGCTGGCACACGCCGAGAGCGACAGCGTCACCCTGACCGAGCCGGGCACCTACGACTACATCTGCGCCCCGCACCCCTACATGCAGGGCCGCATCATCGTGCGCGACAGCGACTGACTCCGGCCCGAGCGGGACAGCGCCCGCAACAGGCGGCGGTGATCGCCGCGCCGCAGGCAGGCTTCAGGAGCCGTGGGCGGCGCGGGAGTCGGAGGGGGCCTGGTCGCGGTCGTGCATGCCGTAGTCGCGCACGACCTCGGCCACGCGCAGGCGATAGTCGACGAAGATGCCGCCGCGCCCGGCCGCCTGCACCTGACGGTGCGCCTCCAGGTTGCGCCACTGGCGCACCGCGTGCTCGTCGCGCCAGAACGACAGCGACAGCACCTTGCCCGGCTGGCTCAGGCTCTCGAAACGTTCGATGGAGATGAAGCCGTCCACGTCCTTCAGGTGCTCGCGCAGGCGCGCGGCCGCGTCCAGGTAGTCCTGCTTGCGCTCGGCATGCGGTTCCACTTCAAAGATCACGGCAATCATGGCGGCTTCGCTATCGGCGGGATGAGGCGCCGATTAAAGCACGCCAAAGCCCATTGTGCGGAAGCCGCGGCGCACCTGTGACCCACGGCGCACCCGTCACCCAGCACCCGCTAGTCATCCCGGAAACCGCGCAGCGGTTATCCGGGATCTCCGCTCGCGGGATGGGTGCGGTCGGTGGGGCTTGCCGGTGCATGAGATCCCGGCTCTACGCTTCGCTTCGGCCGGGATGACCAGGTGTGGCGACCGCCGCTCGAGGCAGGGCCCCGAGCGATGACAGGCGGGTTCAGGCCGTCTCGGCCTCCCCGCTGGGGGAAGCCTCGCGGCGGATCAGGTAATCCACGTAGAGGAAGCCGAACGGCACGACGCCGAGGAACAGGACCAGTAGCCACTTCCACACCGGCCAGCCGCTAAGGTGGCTGGCGATCAGGGAAGTCGCGCCGTAGATGATGAACAGGATGCCGTGCACCCAGCCGACATAGGTGACGGCCAGCGGCATATCCGCATAGGTGCGTAGAGGCATCGCGATAAACAGCAGGGTAATGAGCGACAAACCCTCGAGAACGCTGATCAGGCGGAAAAATTTCATGGGAGGGACCGGAGGAACGGGAAACGCGGCGGAGGGTAGCACGAAGTGCGACGGGCGCCACGAAATGGACCAGGCAATGTGGCCGGTTTAATCCTTGCGCGGGTTGCGCACCGACTGGGCGTAGCCCTTGGCCCGGGCGCGGATCTCCTCGAAGAACAGCGCCTCCCAGCGTGTGTTGTGCTCGTCGGGCGAGAGGCTTCCGTCGGCCGGCTCGTTCTTCAGGCGTGTATCGGCTGCCGCCTCGGCCTCGTTCAGGATCTTGCTGAACACCTCCTGGGCAGCGGCGGCCGTAGGGTCGATCCCGTTGCGCTTGAGCACGTCGGCCAGCAGCGCACCGCCTTTTTTCCACTTCGACCAAAGCCTCACGCATCCTCCTCGGGCAGGGTGCAAGGAATTGGTGGCGGCCCCGCTATGGAATGATTGTGCCCAAAGCCTCTCGCGAAGATGAAGAGGCAGCACACGGACACGGTATTCTGCCTGCCGGGGCGTGAACCTCCGGCAGGCATGTATGGATTATTGGTCGGGATTGTGCCCCGGTGCCACTATCTCGATCACCAGGAATCGCAGTCGGCTACGGAGCAGCGTGATCTCGGCCAGCGAGTTCTTGCGCAGCCCCAGCAGACGCGAGCCCAGAGGGGACAGGATCGATATCTTGCCGCGCTCGGGCTGGGCATGCTCCGGCTCGCAAAGCTCGACCAGATAGGTTTCCTCGGTCTGCAGGTCCAGTAACCGGACGCAGCAGCCAGCCTGGATGACTTTCCCGCACTGGGGAGCTGTGTCCGTATGGGGTGTCTCGCTCTCGATCTTCTCGAGTAGCGAGGCCAGGTCGACTGGTGTGCCAATCGCGCCCCAGTAGTCCTGGCGGACCCAGCGATTGACCTGGGAATCGTAGGCTTGACGAAGGTAAGACGAATTCTTGCGCGCCACGGTCGCATCTCCTGTTCAGGTGTTAGAAGAAGGCATGGGCCGGGCGCGGAACATTCGGCGCCCGGCCTAAGTGAGGGTTCCCGTCATCGTGAGCTCCATCGTTTGATAAGTGTCTGTTAGAATTAAAGAAATAAGGATGCTACCCAGGCACCCCGAAAAAGGCAAATCCATGTGAATCGTGGCATTTTTAGTGTGCCTAATCCCGACCTTTCCGACCCCGAGTGCAAAGGAGCCTTCATGGCGAACGAGACGAACGACCCGCAACTGGAAATCAGCGTCAGTTCGGCGCGCGAACTGGTCGATATCGGCCTGGCCGTGTTGCTGGATATCCGCCAGCCCTTCGAGCTGGAGCTGGAGGGTGAGGTGGAAGGCGCGGTGTCGGTGCCGCTGTTCCGGCTGAAACAGCTGCTGGGGCGCGAGATCTCGGAGGAGGAGCAGGAGCTGCTGGACGCGGACGAGCCGGATGATCGCGACTTTCAGCACTTCCTCTCGCTGATCAATCGCTACCACGTGACGCAGGATCAGATCCTGCTGTGCCTGTGCAACAGCGGTCGGCGCAGCCTGCGCGCCGCCGAACTGCTGCGGGAGCTGGGCTATGCACGCTGTCTCTCGGTACGTGAGGGCTTTCGCGGCTGGAAGGACTAGGGGCCTGTCGTATTTTGGCGATTCGTTGACTGTCCGGCGATTCCGGGCCTTGTCGGGAACCCGTGGGCGTGCGTGGCTGTCGCTGGTGCAGCACGTAACGGGAGACAGGCATGCAGTCCACGGGTGAGCGGTTGGCGAATCACTGGATCACGAAGCGGCGCAGGTCGCCTGCGGCCATCGCGTTGAGCGTGTCGCTGGCGTTGTTCGCCGTACCGGCCGTTGGCGCTGCCGAGACCGGGGTCGAGGCCGAACTCGTGGAGGGTAACGAAGGCCCGTGGGCCGAGGGCGAGGCGCCGCCGCTGCTCGAGCTGGAGCAGTTCTTCCGCGATCCGCAGCATGCCGCCGGGCGCATCTCGCCGGATGGCGACTACGTGGCACTGGTGAGCGCCCACGAGGGTGCGATGAACCTGCACCTGATGGAGCGGGGCGAGCCCCTGGAGTCGGCGCGTCCGCTGACCGAGGAGCCGCGTTCCATCATGGGCTTTTTCTGGTCGCGCGACGGGCGGCACCTGATTTTCGTGCGCGATCGCGACGGCGACGAGAACCTGGAACTGCGCGTGATCGCGCTGGAGGACGCCGCCGGGCAGGATGGCATCCCCGAGTCGCGCCGGCTCGCCGGGGGTGATGGCGTGCAGGCGCGGGTGCAGCATGTCCCGCGCTCGACCCCGGAGTACATCTTCGTCGGGCTGAACGAACGCGACCCGCGCCTGCACGATGTCTATCGCGTATCGCTGGAGACCGGCGAGAAGACGCTTGTGGCGAAGAACACCGCCGAGATCGAGGGCTGGGGCTTCCACGAAGGCGAACTGCGCAAGGCGGTGCGCACCACGGACGACGCGGGCACCGAGATCCTGCGCGTGAAGTCGCAGGACGAGTTCGAGTCCATCTACACCTGCGCGTTCGGCGAGACCTGCTCCATCGCCAACTTCCACCCCGACGGCGAGCGGCTCTATATGCGCACCAACGCGGGGGACGAGCGTGACTTGGTCGAGCTGGTCCTGTTTGACCCGGCCACCGGCAAAGAAGAGCTGGTGCACCGCGACCCGGAGGGCGAAGTCGACCTCGGTGGCGCGAAGTTCTCCGACCGGGACCATCGCCTACTGGCCACCGTGTACACCGGGGATCGCCAGCGCATCTATGCCCATGACGAGGACTTCGAGTCGCACCTGGAGTGGCTGCGCGAAGAGCTGGGCGAGGGCGAGCTGGAGATCACCTCGCGCACCCGTGACGAGTCCCTCTGGACGGTCGGGGTCATCCGGGACACCGACCCGGGCAGCGTCTATCTGGCGAACACTGAGGCGCGCGAGATCGAACTACTGTACGAGGGGCGCCCGGATCTGCCGCGCGAGCACCTCGCGCCGATGGAGCCGATCCGCTACACCGCGCGCGACGGCCAGGAGATCCCCGGCTACCTGACGCTGCCACATGGCGTGGAGCCGGAAGGCCTGCCGCTGGTGGTGATGCCGCACGGCGGCCCGTGGATTCGCGATACCTGGGGCTACAGCGGCACCGTGCAGTTCCTCGCCAACCGCGGCTATGCGGTATTTCAGCCCAACTTCCGTGGCTCCTCCGGTTTCGGCAAGGAGTTCCTCAACGCCGGCAACCAGGAGTGGGGCACGGGCGTGATGCAGCACGACGTCACCGACGGCGTGAAATACCTGATCGACCAGGGCATCGCCGATCCCGACCGGGTCGCGATCTTCGGGGCCTCCTATGGGGGCTACTCGGCCCTGGCCGGGCTCACCTGGACGCCCGAGCTGTACGCCGCCGGCATCTCCATGGTCGGGCCGTCCAACCTGATCACGCTGATGGAGTCCATCCCGCCGTATTGGGAGGCCGGCATCCGCCGCATGCACGGCCGCGTCGGCGATCCGGAAGACCCCGAAGACCGCGAGCGCCTCAAGGCGCAGTCGCCGCTGTTCCACGTCGAGAACATCCAGGCCCCGCTGATGGTCGGGCAGGGCGCGAATGACCCGCGCGTGAAGCAGCAGGAGTCCGACCAGATCGTCGCGGCGCTGCGCGAGGCCGGGCACCCGGTCGAATACCTGTTGGCCCCGGACGAGGGCCACGGCCTGGTCGACCAGACCAACCGGCTCGCCTTCTTCGCCGGGCTGGAAACCTTCCTGGCCGAACACCTGGGCGGCCGCCATCAGGCGGACTACCCCGAGGCCGTGCAGGAGCGCCTGGACCTGCTGCGCCAGGACGTCGACGAGGTGGAGGCTCCGTAAGGGTCTAGCGCGCCCTGCCCGAGGAGGATGCGTGCAGCCTCGGTGAAGGTGAAACAGCGATGCGCTGTGGGTCGGCAAGCTCAAGCTGCATTCAGAGGAGGTTGTGCGCGACTACGTTATGCGCCAGCGCGGCCAGGCGGCGCTCGACTTCCCCGCTGTCCACGGGCGCTGTAGGTCGCCCAGTATTCCGGCAGGCCGTGCAGTGTCCCGCACGGCTGCGGGGTCAGAACAGTTCGATCTCGCCCGCCTCGATTGGCGTGGGCTTGATTGCACCTTCCTCGACCAGCCGGTCATACAGGCAGACTCGGTTCTTGCCGTGCGCCTTGGCGTGGTACAGGGCCTGGTCGGCCTCGTCGAGTGCCGCGCTGGCGGTCTTGTAGGGCGCCAGCCGCGTCACGCCGATACTGGTGGTGAGCCGCCCTACCCGTGGTAGTGGGTACTCGGCTACAGCGCGGCGCAGCCGGTCAAAGGTGGCAATGGCCTGGCTGGCGTCGGCGAACTCGGCCAGTACCACGAATTCCTCGCCGCCGAAGCGGTAGACCAGGTCGTTCTCGCGGAAGCTTTGTTTCAGCAGGCGCGCGAGCAGGATCAGTACTTCATCGCCATACACATGGCCGAAACCGTCGTTGATCTTCTTGAAGTCGTCGGCGTCGATCACGCCCAGCCAGACGCCGGTCTGCCCCGGCTCTTGCAGCTGGCGGCGGTCTTCCGGCAATCCCGGCATCGGGCTGATCCGCTCGAGCGTTGTCAGATCATGGAAATTGTCATCGAAGGTCTTGCGGTTGAGCAGCCCGGTGAGCGCGTCGGTCTGGGCATCATCAATCAGATTGACGAAATTGCGATAGACCAGGAGAAAGCTTTCCACTAGGCGCTGGTCCACTCGCTTGCTGCCCAGGTGCCGGTCAAAGGCGAATACCAGGCAGATGCTGAATTCTTTGAGTCCCGACATCGGGAAGATCGATATCGCGCGACCCGCTTCGTCCTGATCCGCGACCCAGTGTCCGCTGGCCAGTGCCTGATCCAGCAGCCCCGCGGGCACAAAGGGATGTTCGGGGTCGAAGGGCACGCTCATCACCGCGTCGCGCTTGCGATCGTAGAAGTGCAGGCTCCGGGGGCGGCCTTCGGCATCGAACCGGATGGTCCGGGTGCAGGCGGACTCGTAGATGTCGTCCAGGGTCTTGAGCAGACTGTGTTCCAGTCGCTGGGCATCACGTATGCCCGTCAGTTGGGCTAGTCCGTCCAGCAGGTCTCGACCGCTGTTCATGGCATTGTTCTCGTGGCGGCGAAGGCGCTGTGTGGTTCTTCGCAGATGCTTTCAGGGTACCAGCGAAAAGACAAGCTCGAGCTGTGTGACGCTGGGATTTCCCTGCCGGGCTCGTTTCACCGGGTTACGCAGATGGATCCATTCCGCAGACGCCGAGAAGGGACCCGAAGTGGAGGGCCGTAATGCCCAGCCGGTTGCTCGCCAGGTTTGGAGTCGAAAACAACAGGGCCCTCCGAAGAGGGCCCTGACGTGATCCTGCGCGGGGGATCAGTTGGAGAAGAAGCGCACGCTCGGGTCGGCCATGTAGGCGCCGACTTCTTCCGGATCGGCGGGGGTGATGCCGTCCAGCAGGTCCGCCTCGGTGTAGTCAGTGTTGGGCAGGAAGATCGCGCAGGTTTCCACCTTGGCACCGTTGTTGATGAGGTTCATCAGCAGCTGCTGGGCGTTGCGACCGGCGGGCTCCATGGTCGGGCCGTCGAAGTCTTCGGTGGCCATGGTAGCGGCCGGGCCGCACAGCAGCACGCGGATCTCCTGACCCTGACTCATGGTCTGGTTCGCCAGCACCATGGACATGAACTGGGTGTGGTCGTCGGCCGAGGTCAGGCTTACGAACAGCTTGTTGGGTTCGGCAGCCTGAGCTGCACCACTGGCACCGGCAATGGCGAGAACGGCGGAAGCGGCGAGCGTCTTGAGGGTTCGCATAGAATCTCCTTCGGTCTTCGTATGAGCGAATCACAAGATAAGCACATGCTAATGGATAGGGCAAGGGCTACTCGCAAGGCTGGGGCCATACAAAGCACGCACCTTCGAAATTGGTTTCCCTACGCACTTTTCGAAAGTGGGTGTCCCTTCGCAGTTCTCGAAAATGCGAAGGTCCTCTGCTTCAGCAACCGGCTGCACCATCCGGGTGGAGGAGCCGGGTGCGGGGGCACCGCATCCGGCAACAACCGTTGAGGGCGGCAGGCTTAGTGGCCGTGGGTCTCGTGCGCATCCACCGGGTCTTCGAACGCGATGAACAGGATGCAGTCCTCGTCCGAGATGCAGTGGGTGGTGTGCGCCAGGCGCGGCGGGCCGTAGGCGTAGGTCCCCGGTCGGAGTACAACCGGCTCCTGGTCGTCGTAATCCACCTGCATCTCGCCCTGAACGAGCACCATGCGTTCGGCGCTGGTGTGCCAGTGGTGGGGCGCGGTGCTGTTGCCCGGCAGCAGGAAGAACACATCGGCGTTGGGTTCGGCCGGGTCGCCCTGGAGGACGGCCAGGCGGCAGTCGTCGGGCATAAACGCCGGGCAGGGGTTCCATTCGAGGTCGGGGGAGTCCGGATCCCAGATGAAGGCCTGGCCGTCGTCGGCCCCCAGGCTCGCCAAGGGGGCGGCCAGGGCGAGCGCGGCGGCAGCCGTGGCCAGGTGGCGAAGCGCTCCCGCGGGCCGGGTCGAGTGGTCGTACATGATGCACCTCCTGTGGTCCATGGCTTGCGCGGCCTGTGGTCCATGGCTTGCGCGGCCGCGGGCCGGGCGTGACCTTGGCTTTGGCATGGCGGCCCCGCCACAGAGATTGGTGTGCGCGGCCTGTATCCAGGATTCTGGCTTGGGCCGGTCGGGGTCGCTTCCACAATCTTGCGGCGGGGGAGCGGATGTTGCGGTTACCGCGTCGGCCGAGGGTGGCGGTCGCCTTCACGGGCCGGCTCCTTCATCGCGAGGCGCGCTGCGCCGTGGCGATCGCTGAAGGGATGCCCGGCCGCTGATCGAGGCGGAGGTCCGGGGTTGCGTTTGGAGATGGCCACGGCCCCTCCGGGGCCTCGCCATGACGAGGCGGGGGCCGAGCTGGTTGGCCTCTGCTTTCTCGGGCCGGTTCCGTCATCGCGAGGCGCGCTGCGCCGTGGCGATCGCTGACGGGATGCCCGGCCGCTGATCGAGGCGGAGGTCCGGGGTTGCGTTTGGAGATGGCCACGGCCCCTCCGGGCCTCGCCATGACGAGGCCGGGAGCGAGCTGGTTGGCCTCTGCTTTCTCGGGCCGGTTCTGTCATCGCGAGGCGCGTAGCGCCGTGGCGATCGCTGACGGGATGCCCGGCCGCTGATCGAGGCGGACGTCCGGGGTTGCGTTTGGAGATGGCCACGGCCCCTCCGGGGCCTCGCCATGACGAGGCGGGGAGTGGGCTTGCTGCCCTTTGGTTGCCGCGCTGGTGGTCTAGCGGGAGGTCTCGGTCTTGCGCGCCTCGGCCTCGCTGCGTTGCTCCGGGGTGAGCTGCTGGTGGACGTAGTCGCGGGCTTCCGCGGCCGGCTTGTGGCCCTGATCGGCTGCGCGCGCGAACCAGACCCAGGCACCGGGCAGGTCGGCCTCCACGCCACGGCCCTCGGCGAGCACGATGCCCATGTTGTACTGCGCCGGGGCCAGCCCCTGCCGCGCCGAGGCCAGGTACCAGGCGGCCGCGGCCGCCTCGTCCTGAGCCACCCCTAGCCCCCGTTCCAGGAGGACGCCCAGATTCGCCTGAGCCAGGGGATGGCCGGCTTCGGCCGCGGCGCGATACCAGTGGGCCGCCGCCGCCAGGTCTTCGTGCGTGCCGTTGCCGTCGCGGCAGAGGTTGCCCAGGCGGGCTGCGGCGTCCGGGTCTCCGGCCTCGGCGGCTTGCCGATACCAGTGGGCGGCGCCGGTCATGTCGGTTGCTACACCGTCGCCCTGTTCCAGGGCCAGGGCGAGGTTGAAGGCCGCGTCGCGGTGTCCCGCCTCGGCGGCCTGGGCGTAGTACTCGGCTGCCGCGGCCCGATCGCGCGCGCATCCGCTGCCTTGCTGGTGCGCGACACCGAGACTGTTCAGGGCGTCGGGGTCGCCGTGCTCCGCAGAGCGTTTCCACCACTGGACGGCTTCGGTGGCGGCGGCCTCGTCGCCCGCGTTCTGCAGCAGCACGGCCAGGTTGTTCTGCGCCACGATGTGACCCGCCTCGGCCGCATGGCGGTACCAGTGTCGGGCCGCGTCGGCATCGGCGGGGTCGGCCTTCTCCGCCATCACGCCCAGGTTGAAGCTGGCATCGCTCAGCCCCTGCTCCGCGGCCTGTTCCCAGTACCCGCGCGCACGCTCGGCATTGGCCTCCAGCCCCAGGCCGTCGGCATACAGAATCCCCATGCCTAACTGGGCCCAGGCCGAGCCGGCCTCGGCGCTGGCCGCCCACAGTTCCCCGGCGGTCCGATAGTCGCCGCGTTCAAACGCGGCAAAGCCGTCCTGATCGGCAATGCTCGGACCTTCGGGCTGTTCCGGGTCCGGGGAGTCGGCAGGCGTACCCATGGTGGTGGTTCTCGCTGGCAATGTTTGCGGAGCGCCCGAGCATACAGCCTGGGCACTCGGCCGCAAGCAACCCCGGGCGCTGACCACCCCGTTGCGGAGCGGACACGATGGGTGTCCTCGTCTTCGTTGCCCCCGTGAGGCTTCACCACACGGAGAAGCAAACACCGTCATCGCGAGGCGCGCAGCGCCGTGGCGATCTCTGTGGATGTCCTCGGCGCTGATCGAGGCGGACGTCTGGGTTGGATTCGGAGATGGCCACGGCCCCTGCGGGACCTCGCCATGACGCGGCAGAGAAGGTGGGTGTCCTCGTCTTCGTCGCCCCTTTGAGGTTTCACCACACGGAGAAGCAAACACCGTCATCGCGAGGCGCGCAGCGCCGTGGCGATCTCTGTGGATGTCCTCGGCGCTGATCGAGGCGGACGTCTGGGTTGGATTCGGAGATGGCCACGGCCCCTGCGGGACCTCGCCATGACGCGGCAGAGAAGGTGGGTGTCCTCGTCTTCGTCGCCCCTTTGAGGTTTCATCACGACGGAGAAGCAAACACCGTCATCGCGAGGCGCGCAGCGCCGTGGCGATCTCTGTGGATGTCCCCGGCGCTGATCGAGGCGGACGTTTGGGGCTGCATTCGGAGATGGCCACGGCCCCTGCGGGACCTCGCCATGACGCGGCAGGGAAGAAGGATGTGTTCTTGTTGACCTTTGCTCAGGTATGCCCTGGTGCGTGTCCCTGGCGGGGGCTGTCGAGTTCGAGCAGCTCCAGGCGATGATTGCCGGTGGGGTTGGGGCCCGAGGGGCCCTGAACGAGGAGGGCGAGACCGTCGTGGATGGCGTTCTCGGCGAGCCACTGGCGCGCAAAGTCGTTCCAGTCGCTGCGGTCCTCAGCGACTGCCACCGGCTGGACGCCGTAGGAGAACTGCAGGTTCTGGGCGGTTTCCGGATCCGGGGTGAAGGCGGCGACCCAGCAGGGCAGGCGCAGGCGCGCGATGCGCCGGGCGGTCGCGCCACTGAGCGTGGGCGCCAGGGTGACGCGCGGCAGGCGCCGTTGCGCGGTGTGGAATACGCTGCGCGCGATCAGGTCGACCGCGCGATCGTGCCCGGCTTCTTCGGGCTCGTCTGGACTATCCGGGGCCATGCCGCTGTCACGCTCCGGTTCGATCGAGCGGGCGATAGCGGCCAGCATCGCCACGGATTCCACCGGATAACGCCCCATGGCCGATTCGCCGGAGAGCATTACGCAGTCCGTACCGCCGAGGATGGCATTCGCCACGTCGGTGGCCTCGGCGCGCGTGGGCCGGCGTGAGGTGACCATGGACTCCAGCATCTGGGTGGCGGTGATCACCGGACGGTTGTGCTGGTTGGCGCGCCGGGTGATGCGGCGCTGGGCGCGGGCGATGCTCGCGATCGGGATCTCCACCCCCAGATCCCCGCGCGCCACCATGATGCCGTCCGCCGCCTCGAGGATGCCGTCGAGCTGCTCCAGCGCCGCGGCCCGTTCGATCTTGGCGATGATGAAGGGGTTGTAGCCCAGCGCCTCCGCCGCCTTGCGCACGGCCAGGATGTCGTCGCCGTCGACGACGAAGCTCTGGCTCACGGCATCCACGCCATGTTCCGCCGCAAACCGCAGCCAGTCGTGATCGTCCAGGGTAAAGGCACGGATGCCCAGGTCGATACCCGGCAGGTTCAGGCCCTTACGCGAGCGCAGCTCGCCGCCGGTCAGCACGCGGCAGGCGACCTCGCGGCCCTCGACCGATACCACCTCCAGCTCGATGTAGCCGTCATTCAGAAACAGCGCATCACCGGGCTGTACCGCCTCCGGCAGCTCGGAGAACGACACGCTGACACGAGAAGCATCGCCGACGCAGTCCTCCGTGGTCAGCGTGATCGTCGCGCCGGGCTCCAGTTCGATCGGCTCCTCGGCCAGCTCGCCGATCCGCATCTTGGGCCCCGGCAGGTCGCCGAGTATCGCGACGCGGGCGCCGGTCTCCTGCGCCGCCTCGCGGATACGGCCGATTAGCTCGGTGTGGTAGGCGGCATCGCCGTGCGAGAAGTTCAGCCGTGTCACATTGAGCCCGGCCTGCATCATCCGCCGCAGCGTGTCCGGGGAGTCGGACGCCGGCCCGATGGTGGCCACTATCTTTGTCTTCTGTGCGGGAAACGGCATGGGCAGGCCCTTACTCGATCAATGCCCCTTGAGGGTAAACCGTCCGCGCCAGCCTGTCGCCGCTGGGCTTTCTGGTTCGTCCGCCGTCAGGTGGGGGGACAACTGGCGCTGAACGACGAGTAGCTGCAGCATCAAGAGGGTGGGTGTCCTCTTCTTCCTTCTCTACTTCTTGCATCGAATATCTCCCTGCGGGCGGTCGGTGTTTGCCTGGTAGATACCCCTAGGGGGCGCGGCGGGGTTCCGCGTCACAACCCTCATGAAATCGGGGTTGGTTGTGGGGCGGACCGCATCTACCGAAGGTCTAGGGTAGCTTTCGGGCCGTTCGGGCCAGCCGGCTGTCAGGAGACGCCGCTCGGGGAGGGATCTCATGTCCACTGATTCGTACATCCATTTGCTGCATCCGCGTCGCTGGCGGCGTTCAGGTCTGGTGACCGCGTCGGCGGTCGCGCTGATGGCCTGTGGTCCCGGGGATGGGCAGTCGGAAGTGCCGGGGGTGTCGGGCTCGTCGCTGGAACATCCGGAGGGCACCGGTGAACTGGTGGTGGTGACCCGCAATGCCCCCACCGCCTGGTTCTACGACCGCCACACCGAGACCGCAGGCCCGGAACACGACCTGGTGGAAGCCTTCGCAGCCGCGCGTGGCTGGGAGGTCCAATGGAAGGTGGTGGACTCGGTGGGCGAGGTGCTGAAGACCCTGGCCTCCGGCGAGGTCCATATGGCGGCGGCCGGTCTCACGCATCTGGAATCGCGCGATGCGGATTTCCTCCGCGGGCCGCAGCATACCGAGGTGACCGAGCAGGTCGTGTGTCACCGCGATCGCGGCTCGCTGCCGGAGTCGGCCGCCGATCTGGACGGGCTGGAGCTGGCAGTCAGCGCCGGCAGCGCCTACGTCGAAACCCTGCAGGCGCTGGACGAGCCGGTGGCCCATCGCGCCGAGCCGGAGGGCACCGAGCGGCTGTTGGCGGCCGTGGAAGAGGGCGAACTCGACTGTACAGTGGCCGACTCGCATATCGTCGACCTCAACCAGCGGATCTTCCCGCACCTGGAAGTGGCCTTCGACGTGAGTGATGAACGCGCGATCGGCTGGTATCTGCACCCCGATTTCGAGGAACTTGCGGCGCAGGCGGGTGCGTGGATGGACACCGACGAGGGGACGCAGGTGCGTGCCCGGGTGGACGAGCAGTACTATGCCTACGTCCCGGAATTCGACTTCGTGGACCTGCGTGCGCTGACCCGGCGCATCGACCAGCGGCTGCCGGATTTCCGCCCGGTGTTCGAGGAGGCCGCTGACGAGTACGAACTGCCAGCCGACCTGCTGGCCGCGCTGGCCTACCAGGAGTCGCACTGGGATCCGCAGGCGCGCAGTCCCACCGGGGTGCGCGGGATGATGATGTTGACCCAGCGCACCGCGCAGGAGCTGGGGATCGAGGATCGCCTGGATCCGGAGCAGAGCATTCGCGGTGGCGCGCGCTACCTGCACCAGATGCACGAGCGCCTGGACGAGGACATCCCGGAACCGGACCGTACGTATCTCGCGCTGGCGGCCTACAACATCGGCCGCGGGCACCTGCTGGATGCACGGCGCCTGGCGAGAGAACTGGATCGCGACCCAGACCGCTGGGCGGACATGCGCGAGGTGCTGCCGCTGCTGACCGAGGAACGCTATTACCGCGATCTGCGGTTCGGCTACGCGCGCGGTTACCAGCCGGTGTACTACGTGCAGCGCATCCGCAACTACCGTGCCGTGATCCGGCCCGCCTTCGTGGGGGACGAGGTCGCCGTGGACGGGCCGGCGCCGTCCATCTTCTCGCGGCTGCTGTCGGACTGAGCGGGCCTCCGGTCAATTCTTCTTCCAGCGTCTGCGCCCAGGCGGGCAGCAGCTACGTCTAGCGAAGCGGGCAAACCTCAACAAGGTGGGTGTCCTTTTTTTTCGTCGCCTTCTCAACCCGTCTTCGCAACCAAACACCGTCATCGCGAGGCGCGCAGCGCCGTGGCGATCTCCGAGGGTGTGTCCCCAGCGCTGGCCAGGGCGGACGCGGGAGGTAGCGTTCGGAGATGGCCACGGCCCCTGCGGGACCTCGCCATGACGGCCAGAAAAAACTGGGTGTCCTCTCTATCTTCGTCGCCTTCTCAACCCGTCTTCGCAACCAAACACCGTCATCGCGAGGCGCGCAGCGCCGTGGCGATCTCCGAGGGTGTGTCCCCAGCGCTGGCCAGGGCGGACGCGAGAGGTAGCGTTCGGAGATGGCCACGGCCCCTGCGGGACCTCGCCATGATGGCCAGAAAAAACTGGGTGTCCTCTCTATCCACCACTGGCAGAGGCAAACGTCAGGAGTTGCGTTCGGAGATTGCCACGCCCCCCGGGGCCTCGCTCTAACGGGCAATAGAATGATGCTATCGAGGTCCGAGCCCTTTTCCCGCTGGTTTTCGCGTGTCGTTCAGGCGGAACCCGGATTCCTCGCAATGGTCCATCGGTATGTGTTCGGGGCAGGGGATCCGGCAGGCCGACAAACACCGGCTGTCAGCGCATCAAGTCGGAAGGACGGTGGACGTGATACGGAACAGGATCTGCGCATGCCCCATGGTTCTGGTGGCCGTGGCGCTTCTCGTGTTCGGCCTGAGCGGCAACGCGGCCGCCGGGGAACGGGAGGCCGAGATCGTGCAACTGGTGGAAGGCCTGGACGAGGACGAGCTCATCGTCTTTGAGCCGGACGACGCCCAGTACACCGTGACGGTCTTTACCGACGTCAACTGCCCTTATTGCCGCGAGTTCCATCAGCAAATCGACGATTACCTCTTATGGGACATCCGCATTCGCTATGCGGCGTTCCCCGTCATCGGCAACGCCTTCGAGCAGATGGAGGCGTTGTGGTGCAGCGACGACCGGCAGGATGCCATCACCCGGGCCAAGCTGGGCGAGACCATAAAGGCGGAAGACTGCCCGAACCCCGTGGCCGATCATCTGGCCATCGCCCGGGAGCAGCGGTTCCGGGGCACCCCCACCATCATCACCCCTCAGGGCCGGATCAGGTACGGCCTTGTCTCCGCCGCCGAACTCGTGGATATGCTGGAAGCCGAGGCGGCCCGGTAAGCAGCGTCTCAAGAAGGTGGGTGTCCTCATCTTGACCTTGAACAACGAGTAGCCACCGCATCGAGAAGATGGGTGTCCTCTTGTTCCTAAGCCGTTAGTGCGCGTTTTCTGCAGCTACGCGGCTGGCTGCCCGTTCTCTCTGTGCCCGTCGAACCGCATCGGCTGCACGGCGTCCAGCTTCACGCTCTTCCGTGCACACCAGAGGTCGTGCTGATCCTGCATGGCCAGCCAGCTTTCCGGCGATCGGCCGAGCGTTTTGGACGCAGTGCCATCTCGGGACTCACCCCGCTGCGTCCCTGCAGGACGCGCCCCAGGGTGGAAGGCGAGACATCGAGCTTGCTGGCTAGGTGGCGGGCACTCAGCTCAAACGGTTCCAGATAGACCTCGCGAATGAACGCGCCCGGATGCGGAGGGTTGTGCATGGTCATCAGTGGTAATCCTCGAAGCCTACGGCAGTCGTCGCCACAGCGAAGGAAGATGGGCGTCCTCTTTTCCCCTTTTCCCGAGAGAGATTACAAAAAAGGCCCGGTCCATTGAGACCGGGCCCTGGTGTCGACGCTGCCGAAATCAGGTGCCGATCAGGCCGCCATCATTCTTGGTGACTACCACAGTGGCGGGACGGGGCCGGCCACCGCGGGCGCCATCGGGCCAGGAACTGATCGCCTTCGGCTCCTTCGGGTTGCTGTGGCGGTGATTGACGTAGTGGTCTCCACCGCCGCCTGGGTGCTGGATGTTTACGAACAGCGTCGTGCCATCGGGGCTAACGTGTGCGCCAGTGATTTCCGAGCCGACGGGCCCGGTCAGGAATCTGCGCACTTCGCCAGTTTCCGTATCGGCGGCCATCAGCATGTTGTTTCCAAAGGCTTCATAGGCGCCACCCTTGCGCGGATAGATGCCCCCGCCACCCATGTCCGTATTGATCCAGAGAATGCCCCTCGGGTCGAACGCCATCCCGTCGGGTTGTGCAAACATGTCGCCGCGAATGTTTCCGCGTCGGTTGGGGGATTCGTCATTCGGGTTGCCGGCCATGACGAAGATATCCCAGCGGAAGGTATCGGCGGCCGGGTCGTTGCCCGTTTCTTTCCAGCGCAGGATATGGCCCATTACGTTGTCCTCGCGCGGGTTCGGGGCATTCGGGTCCTTGCTGCCGAAGTCGCGGCGAGTTAGTGACCCTTCATCGCCCCGGCGGCCGTTCTGGGTCAGTGCAACGTAGGCCTGACGGGTTTCCGGATGTACGGCGATCCACTCGGGTCGATCCATGGGCGTGGCACCGACGACGTCGGCAGCCTTGCGCGCGTGTACCAGGACGTCGGCCTGGTCCTTGAAGCCGTTTGCCTCGGTCAGCCCGTTTTGTCCGTAGACCAGCGGGATCCATTCGCCGCCACCTTGATCATCGTAGCGAGCGACATACAGGGTGCCATCGTCGAGCAGATCGCGATTGGCCTCGCGGTCCATCGGCTGCCACGGTTTGCTGGAGACGAACTTGTAAACATATTCGAACCAGTCATCGTCGCCCATGTAGTAAACCACTCGACCATCCTTGGCGAGCGTGAACGCCGCATTTTCGTGCTTGAAACGGCCTAGCGCTGTCCGCTTCACAGGCGTGGAGTTCGGGTCGTAAGGATCGATTTCCACCACATAGCCGAAGCGGTTCGGTTCGTTCGGGTTCTTGCCGGTGTCGAAGCGTTCATCCGCATCGGCCCAGCGCCATCGGGGGTTGTCACTGACGCCGTAGCGCTTGTAGGCCTCGGGCACTTCGGCTGTCGGGTGGCGGAAGTAGACATCCCAGTTTTCTTCACAGGCGAGATAGGTGCCCCAGGGGGTGTAACCGTGTGCACAGTTATGAAAGGTGCCAAGGATCTCGCGGCCTTCAGGGTCAGCTTCCGTCTTGAGCAGTTCGGACCCGGCAGCAGGGCCACCGACTCGCATCGGAGTGTATGCAGTCACTCGACGTCCGTATTTGGACGGACGCACGACTTCCCACTGGCCGTCTACCTTGCGCACCTCGATGACCGACACGCCGTGAGCAGCCTGAGATTTGCGGACCTTCTCCGCGGTCAGATTGGCCTGGCCATCTGGACCCTCGCCGTCCCCGTGCAACAGGCCTTCATCGGTGAATTCGTGGTTCATGACCAGCAGGCCGTGGTCAGCGTTGTCCGAACCCAGAGGCAGCGGGAAGAACTGCATGCCGTCGTGGTTCATGCCCGCCTGCTGAGCCTGTTCCTCGGCGGTATTCAGGCCATCCTGGCGGAAGGCCGGGCCGTCGGAAACGGGGTCGCCCCACGCGTAGAGAACGCGTGCGGTGTAGTTCAGCGGTACTCGCACCTGGTCAGCGGTCGAGGTCGAGATGGCGTCAAAACCGAGGCGCCCGCCCCCGGCTGCTTGTGAAGCCACGCCGATCGCGGACGCGGATGCACTCCCCGGGGCAGCGAGGGCGGTGCCGCCTAGGAAGGCGGCGGACGCCAGGCCGATTCCGCCGGCCATAAAGTCTCGGCGCGAAACCCGGCGTTCAATGAGCGTGTCGATCGATTCGTTTTTGTGGCGCATGGTCGTCTCCCGTTAGTACGTACTTGAACGTAACGGGAACGCTAATTGGGGACTGTTTCAGGCCTGTTTCCGCCAGGCGAAGAATGTGTGACTTGATTGGCAACGAGAGTCCGTCAGCCGAAGGGACCGGGCGGCGACAGGAAGGTAGCGGTTGTCCCGTTCTTCTATTCGTTGCGCTTCCAAGCGGGAATGACCGTCGTGGTTTCAGAAGGCCATCGAGGTACGGCCCCGATTTGTCCGACATAGCTATCCACTTGAGTCCTTGTCATCGCCCTCGTCGCTTTCCTCCAGCCCCAGCCGTTGGTGCCACTCGGCGATGCTTTCCTCCGGGAAACCGGAGAAGCATTGACTGGTGTCGTCTGCCTCCACATCCACCCAGTTGGCCTTGCTGTCGAGCAGGATATGGACGTGCTCGGGCGGGGTCGGCAGTTCGCTGTCGATGGCGGAGGCAAAGGGGTGGACGAGGTCGGGCCAGCGCGGATCATAGACCCAGAGAGCACTGGCGCAGTGGCGGCAGAAATGGCGCTCGCCGACGCTCGGCTCGCCGTCGATCACTGCATGGTAGATACCCGTGTGCTCGGCGCCCTCGACCTCCAGCGTCTCGGCGCGTCCGCTCAGGTTGATGGCATAGCCGCCGCCCCCGGCGGTCTTGCGGCATATCGAGCAGTAGCAGCGCTGGTAGGGATACGGATGCGGCGATTCCACGCGAAAACGCACCACGCCGCAGTGACAGGACCCTTCGAGCAGCATGTCCTCTTCTCCCGATGTGGGGGCTTACTGTGAGTCTAGTGCAGGCTCACGACACCCAATAGAAAGCCCGTGGAGCGGTTCCTTGGCCGTTACCAATCGGGTCTGGCGCCATGCGCTCGGATCAGGTGCAAGGGCCGTCCCTCGTTTGTCCTGTGCGGACAAAGCAGCCAAACCGGGCACTTTGGCCGACAAAGTGCTGAATTGTCGGTTTGTTACGACGACGGTTATGGCCTGCGAAGGAAGATGGGTGTCCTGCCGCTGGAAAGCCCGTGGAGCGGTTCATTTGGCCGTTACCAACCGGGCCTGGCGCCATGCGCTCGCATCAGGTGCAAGGGCCGTCGCTCGTTTGTCCTGTGCGGACAAAGCGGCCAAACTGGCAAAGGGGTCAGACCTTGCTTCTTGCCCCTCCCGTTGTCCGGCCTGCGAAATCCAAAGGTAGTCCCCCTAACGTCACTTTGTGCCCCCGTAAGGGCAAAGGTCGACCCCTAACTTCGTATGTGCGTTGCGCAGCAGCGCTTAGACCGGTCGTATGAAGGTGGCAGGTTCAATCCTGCCGGGGGAGCATTTCCGGTTTACGTGCCGGTTTCCAGTTCCGCCAGGAACTGGCGCAGCGGCACCTCTTCTGACAGGTCCCCGTAGAGCATCGAAACCTCGCCGTTCGCGTCAGTCTTCAGCAGCGACGGGGTGGCGAACACCGACTGGGTGATGCCCTTTTGGGGCTCTTCCAGCAGATCAACCTCCAGGGGATGGAGGTCAGTACGGCCGATTTGCTCCAGCATTCGGGCTAGATTGGCCCGCGCGCGCTGCGAGCGGGGGGCCGATCCGGTCACGAACAGGGTCAGCACGGGGATGGGGTTTTCGCCGCGGTCCCGGGTCTCGTTCATGGTTCAGTTCCTCCGTCGGTGGGCAGGGCGTGGTCGGCAGAGCCTGGAGCGTGATCCGGGTCCCTGCGCCGACGGATGTCCTCGCGGTAGTTGTGTTCCAGGCGGTCGGTCTCGCCGCTGATCTGCCCCAGGTGATCGCGTTCGGCCTCCAGCCGTCGTTGCTCAGCCTGGGTCTGCAGGATGCGCTGTTCCAGATCCAGACGGCGGCGTTCGCGCTCCAGCTGCCGCTGGCGCTCGTGTTCCCGGTCCTCGCGCTCTTTTATCGCGCGCGCCGTGCCCATTAGTACCTCGGACCCGGACTCGTAGGCATCAGCGAGGTCCAGCCCACTGTCGGACAGGATCAGTTCGCGCTGCTGATTGGAGTGGGCCGAACCCCGGGATTTCACGATCGACAGCGACCGGTTTCGTTCGCCGCCGCGCTCGTTGTACCCAACGACGATCCAGGTATCGGCCAGGGTGGAGACATCGCCCAGCGTGGCTTCGCCTTCCGGATCTTCCACGCCGCTGAGAGCGGTGAGGATGGTCGTGATGCCGCGTCGCCGGGCAAGGTCAACCAGCTGTTCGGTCGCCAAGTGTGCGCCCTCCGTAGAGGTCGCCTTCAGCAGAGCGGAGACCGGGTCGATCACCAGGCAGTCGGGGCTAAAGTTGTCGACCAGACGACGCAGGGCGAGGAAGTGTTCGGTAACACTGGAGGCGTAGGCGGAAAAATCCTGGAAACGCATGGCCCCGCGGGCGATCGGGGTGGCCAGGTCGATGCCCACCGATGCCAGGTTGCGGACATAGGTGGCTTCCAGCTCGTCGAAGCTGATGTACAGCACGCGTTCGCCCTCCCGGGCCCGGGCCTCCGCGAAGCTCCCGGCCAGGGTGCTCTTGGCTGTGCCAGGGCGGCCGGAGATCAGCAGGCTCGATCCACGGAAGATCCCGCCACCCAGCAGGCTGTCCAGACGCGGGATACCGGTGCTCAGACGTTCGCTGCCGGCGGCAACCCGACCGAGTGGTGGGATCTCGTGATAGGGGAGCTGGACGCCCTGGTCGTCCAGCAGCATCGGCATCTCGTCAGTGACATGGGCGCTGCCTCGGTATTTGGTGATGCGCAGCGAGCGGTTGAGTTTCTGATGGGCTACGTGGGCGGACAGCAGCAGGCTCGACGACAGCAGGAACTCGATTCCTTCCAGCCAGGCCGGTGCCTGGCTGGCACCGCGAGCCTTTCCAGTGAGCAGTACCGCCCAGTTGTGGTTCTCGCAGTGGTCGTTGATCCGTCGAATCTGCTCGATCGCTGCATGCCGGTTTGGTTGAAGCTGCAGCAGCTGGTCGATGCCGTCGAAGATCACCCAGCTTGCATCGCCGCCGGCCGCGGCGGTGATCCCGCTCAGCAGGCCCTCGATGTCGAACTCGCCGGCCGTTTCGGCCCCCGGATGCGGTCGCGCGTCGATCAGCTGCCAGCGGTCGGAGTCCAGTAGCCCGGCGCCCCAGTCGAAGGAGGCGGCGTCGCGGCGGACCTGCGCTGGTGATTCCTCGAAGGTGACGAATACGCCGCCTTCACCGCGTTCCACCGCTCGCGCCAGAATCTGCAGGCACAGGACCGTCTTGCCGGCGGCGGGCTGCCCCAGGACGAGCGTCGCCTGGCCGGTGGGTAGTCCGCCCCGGGTTGCGCTGTCCAGCCCGGCGATGCCTGTTTCTCGCTTTTGCAGTTCGCTTGTGGATGTGTCCATGCGTATTCCTTTGATCAGGCCGGTGGCGGGTTGCTGCGGGCCAGCGGCAGGCGGCTTCGCCGCTCCAGCAACCAGCGAAAGTCTTCCGCCTCCAGCGGCATACTGTAGTAGTAGCCTTGGCCGAAGGGGCAGCCCATTTCCAGCAGGGCCTCGGCGACCGCGGCGGATTCGACGCCTTCGGCGACGATATCCGCATCGATCGCCCGGGCCAGCGACGCTACTGTCTCCACGATGCTGCGATTAAAGGGCTCATCCAGCAGATGGAATACGAAGCCCTTGTCGATCTTGATCTCGTCGAAAGGGTACTGCTTGAGGTAGAGCAGCGAGGAGTAACCCGTACCGAAGTCATCCAGTGACAGGCGCACTCCCATCTCATGCAGCGTGCGTATCTGTTGCCGCAGGGCGGCGGATTGATGAATGAACACGCCTTCGGTGATCTCCAGCGCCAGTTCCTCCGGAGCCACGCCTGATTCATCGAGGATTTTGCGCACGCGCCGTGCGAAGTTGCCGACTTGGAACTGGGTCAGTGACACGTTCACCGACACACGGACGGGTGCGAGCCCGGCACCGCGCCATTCGCGCAGATGCCGGCAGGCCCGCGCGAGCGCCCAGTCGCCCACCGCGGTGATCAGCTGACTCTGTTCGGCCACGGCGATGAACAGGTCGGGCGGGAGCAGGCCGCGTTCGGGATGATTCCAGCGCAGCAGGGCCTCGCAGCCCACCAGCTGGCCGCTGGCCAGATCGACCTTGGGCTGGAAGTGCAGTTCGAGTTGGTCTTCGTTCAGGGCCTGACGCAGTTCGCGCGTGAGGTCGATGCGCTGCTGGGTCTCCTCGAGCAGACGGGTGGTGAACGCCGACCAGGGTTCCGACGACTCCGCACGGTTACGGAACTGGGCGAGTTCCGCCTCGTGCAGCAGATCCTCGGCCGTGCGCTGCTGCGTGCCCATCCGGGTGTATCCCACACGGATCGAGACCTCGAAGTCCGTTCCTTGGATCGCGAAGGGCGCGGTCAGCGCATCGTGCAGTTCGCTCAGGGCGAGTTCCAGTGGCTCGCGGGGCTCCGGCATGAACAGGGTGAACTCGTCGCCGCCCAGCCGGCCCGCCAGGCCCCGCTCGCCCGCCTGTGCCTCCAGGCGCCGGCCGAATTCCGTTAGCAGCCAGTCACCGGTCTGGTAGCCGTAGGCCTCGTTGATGTCGCGCAGCGCATTGATGTCGGTGTTTACGAGGAGGCCAGCGGGGTGCCAGTGTCCCCCGTCGATCCGCTGCTGCAGCGCCCGCGCGAAGCCCGGACGTGACAGCAGACCGGTCAGGACGTCCTCGTAGGCGATCCGCCGCAGTTGCTCCTGGGCCTTTTTCAGGGAGGTGATGTCCTGCTTGATCGCCACATAGTTGATGATCTGTCCCTGTTCGTCCTTGAGCGGGGAGATGACCTCCTGTTCCCAGAACAGCGTCCCGTCCTTGCGCCGGTTCTGGATCTCTCCGGTCCAGGTTTCTCCCTCGGTGATGGTCGCCCACAGGTCCCGGTAGATATCGTCCGGCGTATTGCCACTGCGGATCCGTGCCGATGTCTGTCCCTCCAGCTCCTCGCTGGAATAGCCCGAGATCCGTTCGAAGGCCGGGTTCACGTATTCGATGCGGCCCTGCAGGTCGGTCACGGCCACCGCCGCCGGGCTCTGTTCGATGATGTGGCGGAAGCGGTGCAGCAGGCGCTCGCGTTCGCGGTGCTGGGTCAGGTCCTGAAAGGCGCCCTGTGCGCCCACGATGCGGCCGTCGGGATCACGTATCGGCTCCCCCAGGGCGCGCACCCATTTGCGCTGACCTTCGGCGTCGATGAGGGCCAGTTCATCGTCGTAGGGGATGCCCCGTTCGACGCAGTCATTGAATAGGGCTCGGATCCGGTCGCGCGACTCGGGGGCGTAGAAATTGATCCCCTCTTCGAGCGGTGGGGAATAACCATGAGGGAGGGCGTGGATCTCTGCGACAACCGGGGACCAGGCGATCCGGCCGTCATCAAGATCCACCGACCAGCCACCCACGCGCGTGATTCGGCCGGCCATCTCGATCAGATGGGCCTGGCGTTGCAGCTCGGCCTCGGCCGTATGCAGGTCGGTCACGTCGGTGATTACCGCGCCCGCCCGCTGTTTCTGACCGTCAGGAAGACCGAGCGGATAGTAGTTCACCCGGAGCCGATGGCGCTGGCCATCCGCCGAGGTGCGCTCGGTCTCGTAGCGTACGGCCTCACCGCCGAGGCAGCGATCGAGATGGGGTTTGACGGTCTGCTCGAAATAATCCGCACCCAGGACCTCGGGCAGCGAACGCCCCGCGAGTTCCGTGTCATTCAGTCCGTAATGCTCGCGGTAGGCGCGGTTGACCCAGACGTAGCGGTAATCGGCGTCCGCGATGCCGCACAGGTCCTCGCTTTTTTCCAGAAGATCGTGGAGGTGTTGAAGGAGTTCGCTCTGGGCGTGCAGCCGCGCTGTCGTCTCGTCCGGCGAATACAGCATCCGTCGGAGCGTCGTTGCCAGTCCGGACTTTTCCGCCTGTGCTCCGATAGGTACCAGAGCGGCGGATACAGCCCGCCGAAACTCCTCCAGCTTGCTCTGCGTGGTTTCTTCCGGTGTCTTGCGGCGGCGAAGACGTACCAGACGGAATGCGATCACCGTGAGGGCGGCGGAGAGCAATCCGGCGATCAGTGCCGAGAGCGGGCATACATAGAAGCTGGAAAGACCAGCCGGGATCAAGATGCCCGCTCCGGTGTCGTGCGGTGGCCGAACCCTTTGCCGATGGACTCTGCGAGGGCCCGGAGTGCCGTCGGTGTATGAGCGATTGAAACCAGGTGGACCGGATCATGCAGGGCGCGGTAGCGGGCTGCGTCACCAGTCCCTGAAAGTACGAACCCGGCCCGGCACCAAGTGCGGTTCATTTTTACTGTGATACCTGTATTAGACCAGTATCATACGATATAAGGTCTGCACATAACCGTCGAGTGATTCCACTCTCGCCCTCTTCGAATATCGCAAGGTGCGTTACCGGAGCCTGAAGAAAAACCGGCGCCGCTGCACAGCCCGTTCGCCCTTTCGCCCAGCAAAGGGGTCTACCTTCAGACCTGTTTTGTGTCCCCGTACAATGGAAAGCGCTAAAGGCAAGTTCTGACCCGCTGGCTTCTCTTCTACAAGCCCTCCGGGTTTCCGTCGCGGATCTTGCCCGTGCCGGCTTCCTCGCCGTCGCGCAGCCAGGTAATGCTGTCGCCTTCAATCGAGAGTCGCCAGCAGTCCGAACCCCCGTTGAACGTCATGCACAGGGCATCGTCCTCGACCGTCCAGCTGGACTCGATCTCGTCGTTCTCGTTAAGCATTTCTCCGTCTTCGGCGAAGTAGTCCACCGTGCGCCCCGCGCCGTGAATCTTGGAATCGACGGTGTCTCCGGAGATAGCGGCCTCGATCTCCGAACCCGTCGCGGGTTCGAGATCCGCAAACGCGGGTGTGACCGCGAGGGCAAGGATGCTCAGGATCATGACACGCATGGTGGCCTCCTGGATCAACAGCTTCAGGGGCTCGCACGCCCTCAGCCTCGTAAAGCATCGTGCAAACGCCCGAACCCGTCATGCTGCATGTCGAACACAGTGCCGACAAGCCTGCGTACTCATGCAATCGTGGTTTTCCTCGGGGTATCTCCGTGGATGCCCCGGGCGTTGGCCGAAACGGGCACGGGCGCTACGTTCGCAGATGGCCACGCCCCCTTCGGAGCCTCGCCATGAAGGGCCAGAGAAAAGGAGACACGGCCCTTACGCCGAGCCTGGCCGCTTCAGTTTTCATCATTTCTCTCGTTGTTAATCTCCAGACCCAGCCGCTGGTGCCACTCGGCGATGCTCTCCTCCGGGAAACCGGAGAAGCATCGGCTGGTGTCGCCTGTCTCCACCTCCACCCAGTTGGCCTTGCTGTCGAGCAGGATATGGACGTGCTCGGGCGGGGTCGGCAGTTCGCTGTCGATGGCGGAAGCAAAGGGGTGGACGAGGGCGGGCCAGCGCGGATCATAGACCCAGAGGGCGCTGGCGCAGTGGCGGCAGAAGTGGCGCTCGCCGACGCTTGGCTCGCCGTCGATCACTGCATGGTAGATACCCGTGTGCTCGGCACCCTCGACCTCCAGCGTCTCGGCGCGTCCGCTCAGGTTGATGGCATAGCCGCCACCCCCAGCCGTCTTGCGGCATATCGAGCAGTAGCAGCGCTGGTAGGGATACGGATGCGGCGATTCCACGCGAAAGCGCACCGCGCCGCAGTGACAGGACCCTTCGAGCTGCATGTCCTCTTCTCCCGATGTGGGGGGCTACTGTGAGTCTAGTGCAGGCTCACGACACCCAATAGAAAGCCCATGGAGCGGTTCGTTGGCCGTTACCAACCGGGTCTGGCGCCATGCGCTCGGATCAGATGCAAGGGCCGTCCCTCGTTTGTCCTGTGCGGACAAAGCGGCCAAACCGGTCACTTTGGCCGACAAAGTGCTGAATTGTCCGTTCGCTACCCCGACGGTTCTGGCCTGTATGCGGCGAAAACGGCCGTAGCAAAGGCCGGCGGGGCTCTTGGCGCGCTTTCTGCACTGGGGTTGAGTGGCCCGGCTGAATGCCGGGGAACCATGAACCCCAACCGTCAGGAGTTCGCTCGCATGAAGCACTCACGCTTGTTCGCAGCGGGGCTTGTCGCCTCGCTGGCGATGGCCGGCACCGCATCCCAGGCCGTCGCCGACAATGACGAAATCACCCGTGGCCAGTTGATGGCCGCTTCCTGCATGGCCTGCCACAACGCCGCCGCGGCCGCAAAAGGTGTTCCCGATCTCGGCCGAGTCTCGGCGGGTGTCATCCAGAGCCAGATGCGCGCATTCCGCGATGGCGAGCGTGACGCGACCATCATGGATCGTCACGCCAGGGGCTACACCGACGAGGAGATCGAAGCGATGTCGGTCTACTTCGCGCGCTTCTGATCACGGGGGATAACAACAATGCATAACTTTACGCGACGTCACTTCCTCAAGGCCTTCGGGATCACCAGTGCGGCCGCCCTGACCGGTATCGGTTTAACGCCTCTTGCTGCGCACAGCGCTGGCAAGGCCCACGTAGTCGTGGTCGGGGGTGGCACCGGCGGTGCCACCGCGGCGCGCTACCTGAAACAACTCTCGCCAAGCATGGCGGTCACGCTGATCGAGCCCAACGCCACCTACGTCACCTGCTACGGCAGTAACTGGGTGCTCGGCGGCTTCGAGAGCATCGAGGCGATCACGCACGGCTACGACAATCTGCGCGACCGCGACGGTGTCGATGTCATACAGGACAAGGTCATTGGCGTAGACGCCGACAGCCGCACCGTGCGCCTGGAAAGCGGCGACAGCCTGCAATACGACAAACTGGTCATGTCCCCGGGTATCGACTTCAAGTACGACGACATGCCCGGCATCGAAGAGGCCGATGCAGAGACGATCCCGCACGCCTGGAAGGCCGGCTCGCAGACCGAACTGCTGCGCGCGCAGCTACAGGCCATGCCCAACGGCGGCGTCTACGTCATGGTCGCCCCGCCCAACCCGTACCGCTGCCCGCCGGGGCCGTACGAGCGCGTCTCGATGGTGGCGTACTACCTCAAGACCCACAAACCACGTTCCAAAGTCATCGTCCTCGACCCCAAGGAGGCCTTTGCCAAACAGGGCCTGTTCGAGGAGGGATGGGCCGAACACTACGGAGACATGATCGAATGGCGTGGCGGCTCTAACGGTGGGCGCGTCGAGGAGATCGACGTCATCGGAAAGACCGCCCACGCGGATGGTGGCCAGGAGCGTGTCCGCGCGGACGTGATGAACTTCGTCCCCGCACAGCGCGCCGGACAGATTGCCCACGATGCAGGCCTCACCAACGAACAAGGCTGGGCCTCGGTCGATCAGCGGACCTTCAAGTCCGTCATGGACGACAACATCTACGTGATCGGGGATGCCAGCGTAGCGGGTGCCATGCCCAAGTCCGGCCACGCGGCCAACAACCAGGGCAAGATCGTCGCGGCGGCCATCCTCCGCGAGCTATCGGGCCAGGAGCCACTGGAGCCATCCTCGGCCAGCACCTGCTACGGCCTGATCACCCCGGACTATGGCGTCAGCATCGCCGCCGTGTACCAGTATCAAAACGGCGCTCAGGCGGCCGTCGAAGGCTCCGGTGGCGTAAGTCCGCTCGGCCAGTCTTCAACCTTCCGCCGCCAGGAGGCCGAACACACCCGCGCCTGGTACGCCGGAATCACCCAGGACATCTGGGGCTAGGCCCCAGCACTCTCCCACCCACTTCGATCGGCGCCTTCGGGCGCCGAGTTCGTTTCCGGGCAGGCCCGCAGAAAGTGGGTGTCCTCTACTCGGGGCGTCCGGGCAGGCCCGCAGAAAGTGGGTGTCCTCTACTCGGGGCGTGAGAAAATAAATCTGTCCCCATTTTTCCTTCAGTTACACAAGAAGCCCGGTGGCCACCCTAGCCAACCCGAGCATTCCCAAAGTGAATGCAGCCACGGCCACAAGGCCAAGAGCCCAGATCACGATCTCCGGCCATAGAAACTGGCGAGGCGCCCCTTTCTCCGGCGCGTCCATTGCACTGCGCCAGCGCTCTCCGAAGGCGTAGTCGCGAGCGATAATGGCGATAAGGCAGAAAATCAGCAGAAGGATTGATGAGACAAGGCTCCACCAGGAACCGCGCAGCACGCACGCAAGCTCCGGTTCTAATTGAGGGGCGGCATGGTTGGTGAATATGCCTATGGAGACCGTGAGTGCGCCACCGCTCAGCAGAAACATGGCTCGCGCCAGGGAGTCAGCTCTCCGCCGAACATCCTCTTGGTGAGCATTGAATTGTTGGAGTTCATCAGACACTGGGTTCCCATCCTTGTTACGGTCTAACGGTGATCGAGGCGAAGTCTGAAAGCCGCCCGCCTTGCGCGATGTGTTAAGTGTGGTTCGTCCCGCGTACTAAGTGCCGAACCTGTATTGCCGCATTCTCTTCCATCGGAGCGATTACATGAATGAGTTCTCGTGATTCGGCAAGCTCTACCAAATGCTCTGACAGCAAGGTCTCAATTCTGCCCAAGTATTCAGGAACCTTTCTATGGAAAGACAACGAACTTTTGCCTTTTGAAAACGGATTTTGGGAATGAAGAATGGCTCCACATGTATCGTACAACCGCTCGAACTGCTTTCGCGTAAGGTACCCACTTGTCACTCTATTCCAGTCTTTCTTATTGAATCCGTCGACGGGGGCTGGATAGAACTTAGGGTTGATACTCTCAATCCTGCGCAAGATTCGATCCGCGTGCCAATCCTTCGCAATGTCACTCCTCACAGAACGGTAGGCTTCTTGATATGACACTAACGAAGAGAAAGCGATCAGTTCAAGCAATTTCCGAAGCTGAAGGGCTTCTGACTCGATCGTGGTCTGGAGATACGTGCAATGAGTCTTTCCGGACGTGAAGTCACGAAGTGTTTCGACCCGATAGCGACACTCCCACATCATCGAAGCGTATTTTCTGCGAATCCTGCTTTCCATGCTTTACCGGTCAACAGTGATTAGGTAGCGCGCACGGATACTGATTGAGCGTGCGAGCTATATATGCCGGATGATCCGACGTCACAAGACTTAAGGGGTTCAGCCGAGTCCGGTGTGTGGGTGACCATGGATTCAGCGCCGTAGAAAATAAATCTGTCCCCATTCTTCGGGGACTAGGCCCCGGCACTCTCCAGCCACTTCGATCGGCACCTCCGGGTGCCGAGTTCGCATACGGGAGGGCCAGAAAATGATGGGTGTCCTCGTGTTCCTTATAACTAGAGGTCTGGATACACTGCATAAACCTGAAGAACTCCAACCACAGCCAATACAAAAGTTAGAACAACAAGCGTCCAATTCTGGATCCGATTGTCTCTGTGACGTCTATCCTCCTCCTCATACTTTGAGACCGTCTCCATGGCTTTAGGCTGAACCTTGTATGCCGGCCCGTCCTTTTTCAAGTCACCGCTATCCGCGAGGGAATCTAGAACAAGATTGTAATGAGATCGGACCATATTCTTGGCTGGATGCCCTACCCACCGAGAAGTATATAGGTCTGTCATAAGGCTCATCGCTGAGGCCGTGTACGCCGGATCATCTATGGTTTTCTCTATTGCGTCTTTAAGAACGTCAATACGATCTTTTCTTAGAAGTTGTTTTCGGTTGAATAGAGTTTGGCGTACCCGGTCCCACAATAATGCAAGCAGCGGCACACGAGATGAGTCTCGCACAAGGAACCGCCATGGGGATCTGTAGATGAATTCCCAGAGACCGTAGAAATGCTGAATCTCCAAGGTGAACTGTGAGAGGTTTTGGTATGGAATTGATACTGGAACTTCGTATGTATCGTTGTCAGGATTGAGAGCACGAGCACGCACACCGAAACCTTCGTCCTCATCAGCCAATACCTTTAATGCTCCGTCATCCTCCTCGAGGTAGAGCACATAACCATCGACCTTTTCCCCTGCTTCTCCGCTTCTGGGGATAGGATTAGGCGTTGGCTTGTTCAATGCTCGTTGTATTGCGCGTTTTCGGATTCCCCAACCCATTACTTGCTCTCGTTATAACGCTGACCATCAGCCGCGCGAGGTACGAGCGTCGGCTGCATGGACTTGTTGGGCGACTCAGTATGGTGCATGCTGCCCGACCTCATTGGCTAACGCCTTAACCTCGCGTACGAGCCACGCAAACCGTTCCTGCTTCTTGATCCACGCACCGCACGCCGGCATGCGGTCAAAACCCGTGGCCTTCTTGGCGGCATTCTTAGACTGGGAACTGTCGTGGGCGGCGTAATTGCGCAGCGCCGAAAGCTGCTCCAGCGGCTTCTTGTACCGATCCTTCTTTACGACCGAAACAAGATAGTGATCATCCGGTACGTACTGTTTAAGTAGCTTAATGAGGCCGTCGCGCCCCTTAAAGTCGAAATATCCGCTTCCCGTAATTAAGTACTCGCACAGCTCGTCGGTCAGGTGATCCGGGAATTCGATTCCAGTAGTCTGGGAGATCGTTGTTGTGTCGTTGTTTATCGCTCCTGTCAGAGCCTCCAGTATCAGGTTTTCGAACTCGCGATATAATCTGATTATCGCGTACTCGTAGCACCAGGTTACGTGTGCGTCGCCGAGCGACTTCTCCGCTTCGCCTACATACTCAACAAGAGAATCCGCCTTCTCCTGGAAGTTTGCGGCCGACCGCTTGATGCTCTTCTTTCGTGGCATACGCCCCCCTATTCCGCCCAACAGTGATTAGATAGCGCGCACGGATATTGGTTGAACGTGCGCGCTATATATCCCGGATGATGCGGCGGCACGAATGGGCGTGTATTCAGCGGGTTACGGTGCATGGGCGACGATGGATCCTGGATATGTTGCTGCATAGACAGGTTGCGGGAGGCGGTAGGTTGGTCTGCGCGGTCTTGCGTGGCAGTTAGCCGGATTCTGGCACGGACGTTGTGGGTTTGCGAGCCGGTCGGTGGTTGGTCCGATTCGCGGCGTACGCGAGCGCCGTTCAGTCGAGAAAGGCGACAGCCTTGACGAGTGCGTGGGCGCGGGTGCCGGGCCGGATGGCGAGGCGTTCGGTGGAGAGGCGGGTGAGTTCGGCCATCAACGTCTGCCCATCGTCCTGCCGGCAGACTGCGAGTACGCGCGCGGGCCCATGGTGCCCAGGCGCCTCGTCCAGCGACTCGATGGTGACAGGGATGATATTGAGGATGGAGACGTCCTGGGGCGGGGACAGGGCGATGGAGACGTCGCGGGCGTCGATGCGCAGGCGGGCCGGGCGGCCGGCGCCGTTGGTGGAGCCGGGGGTGGACGGTACGCGGTAGCGGGCCTCGGGCGGGCCGAACGGGTGCAGGCCGTGGGCGTCGGCCGGGCCGAGCGTGCCTTGCAGGACGGAGACGGCGCCTTCGTCGCGGAACAGAGGCGAGTCGGCGCGGGCGAGGGCGTCGCGCAGGGGTTCCAGGCGTTCGAGCTGGCCGTCGTGCATGAAGGCGACGCGGGTGGCGAGGCGTTCGACCTCGTCCGGGGCGTGGGTGACGAGCAGGCTGGGGATGCCAGTCTCCTCGGACAGGCGGGCGAGGAAGGGCATGATCTCGCGTTTGGTCTGGGTGTCCAGGGCGTTCAGCGGTTCGTCGAGCAGCAGCAGGTCGGGGCTAGTGAGCAGGGCGCGGCCGAGGGCGACGCGCTGGCGCTGGCCGCCGGAGAGCTGGTCGGCGCGGCGCTCCAGCAGGTCGTCGATGCCGAGCAGGCGGGCGACCTCGTCCAGGTGCAGGCGGCGCAGGGGCTCCGGCGTGCGCTTGTAGCCGTAGAGCAGGTTGCCGCGCACGGACAGGTGCGGGAGCAGGGTGGATTCCTGGAACACGAGGCCGACGCGGCGGCGGTGCAGCGGGACGAAGGTCTTGCCGGACTGCCAGGCGCTATCGCGAAAGTGCACCTCGCCGCCGGGCGGGTGTTCCAGCCCGGCGATGATACGCAGCAGCGTGGTCTTGCCGCAGCCGGAGCGGCCGAACAGGGCGGTTACGCCCTCCAGCGGGAAGGCGGTGTCCACGTCCAGCGCGAAGCCGGGGCGTTCGAGCCGGGCCTTTATGCGCAGCGTGTCGGGCTGGGGCCGGGTCACAGGCGCACCGTGTCGAAGCGGCGGTTGATCGCGTAGACGATGAACAGCACGGCGAAGGCGAAGATCAGCAGCCCGAAGGACAGGCGGTGGGCGGAGTCGAAGTCCATCGCCTCGGCGTGGTCGTAGATCAGGATGGACAGTACCTGGGTCTCGCCGGGGATCGCGCCGCCCAGCATCAGGATCACGCCGAACTCGCCGAGGGTGTGGGCAAAGGCGAGCGTGGCGGCGACGATGAAGCCGCCGCGGGTCATCGGCAGGATCACGGTCACGAAGCGGTCGATGCGCCCGGCGCCCAGGGAGCCGGCGATCTCCACCGGGCGGCGGCCGAGGTTGGCGAAGGCCTGCTGCAGCGGCTGCACCGCGAACGGCAGGGAGTAGATCACCGAGCCGATCAGGATGCCCTGAAAGGTAAAGGCCAGGTGGTTCAGGCCCCAGCTCTCCAGCGTGCTGCCGACCGGCCCGGCCGGGCCGAGCAGCACCAGCAGGTAGAAGCCGAGCACGGTGGGCGGCAGCACCAGCGGCAGGGCGACAAGGGCCTGCACCGCGGTGCGCACGCCGGGGGAGCCGCGCCCGTTGGCCAGCCACCAGGCGATCGGCGTGGCGATCACCAGCAGGATCAGCGTGGTGTAGAGCGCGAGCTTGAGGGTGACCTCGATCGCCATCCAGTCCGTGGGGCTCAGGTCGAACATATTCGGTTACGAATCTCCAGGCATTTCGAAGCCGTAGCGCCGCATGATCTCGCGGGCGGTGTCGCGGCCCATGAACCCGGCGAAGCGGTGTGCGGTGTCCTGGTCCGCGCCGCGGCGGGTGATCACGAAGCCCTGGGTCAGGGGTTCGTGCAGCGCGTCGTCGATCAGGTAGTGCGGGTGTTCGGCGAGATCGGGGAACTCGGCGAGTGACAGCGCGATGATGCCGATGTCCGCGCCGCCGGCCTGCACCATGCGCGCGGTCTGGGCGATGTTGTCGCCGTTGACGATCTTCGGTTGTAGCTCCTCCCAGACGCCGGCGGCCTTCAGCGCCTCCTTCGCGCGCACGCCGTAGGGGGCGTGCGTGGGCGAGGCGATGGCCACGCGGCGGATGTCGTCGCGCGTCAGGTCCTCCAGCGTCAGCTCGGAGGCATCCATGCGGTTGCTCCACAGCACGATGCGGCCGATCGCATAGACGGACGGCTCGGTGACGGCGGCACCCTCCGCGTAGAGCCGCTTCGGGTAGGCGATGTCGGCGGAGAAGAAGAGGTCGTAGGGCGCGCCGTTCAGGATCTGCGTGGTCATGCGCCCGGAGGAGCCGTAGGTCACGCGCACGCGGTCGTCCGGATAGGCCTCGCGGTAGGCCTCCACGATCTCGTCCAGGGCAAAGCGCAGGTCAGAGGCAGCGGCGATGGTCAGCGGGCCGGAGGCGTGCGCCAGGCCGGGCATCAGCAGGACGAGGGTCAGGAGGAGGGCGCGCAGGTGCATGCTGTGGGGGCTTCCCGGTGGTTGGGTCCAGGTGGGTTCGGGTGGTTCCATTCGCGATTACTCGCTGCGCTCGCCCTTCGGGCCGGCCTTCGGCCGTTCAACGCAGCTTCGCTGCTTTTGTGCTTCGTCGCGGTGCTCCTCGCAGTGACGGTGAGGCTGGGGATATGCGGGTCGTTATATTTCAGTTTGCATATCGCCAGACAGAAGCCTACACCGGAACGGCCTCCGGCTGCCAACGGTTTGGCAGGTCCGGCCGCGTGTCAGGCGATATGCACGATGCCGACCACGGCGCCGGTCATCAGCGTGGCCAGCGTGCCGGCGACGATGGCGCGGATGCCCAGGCTCACGATCTCGCTGCGCCGTTCCGGCACCAGCGCGCCGAGTCCGCCGATCAGGATGCCGAGACTGCCCAGGTTGGCGAAGCCGCTGAGCGCATAGATCAGGATCAGCTCGCTGCGTGCAGACAGCGCATCGTCCCCCAGCTCCGCCATCTGCAGGAAGGCGACCATCTCGTTGAGGATGGTCTTGACCCCCAGCAGCGAGCCGGCGGTGGTGGCCTCGGCCCAGGGGATGCCCATCAGCCAGGCCAGCGGGGCGAAGGGCCAGCCCAGGATGCGCTCCAGACTCAGCGCGGCCCCGGCGACCTCGGGCAGCGCCCCCAGCATCACGTTGACCAGCGCGACCAGGGCGATCACCACGATCAGCAGCGCGATGATCTGCAGCAGCAGTTCCAGCCCGCGCAGGGTGCCGCGGGTAATCGCGTCCATGGCGCTGGTCGCGCCCTCGGTCTCGGGGAGCAGATCGCCGGCGGTGGAGGGCGCGGTCGGCGGGATCATCACGGTGGCGATCAGCAGCGCGGCCGGCAGGCTGATCAGCGAGGCGACGATCAGGTGGCCCAGCGCATCGTCCAGCACCGTGCCGATGATGGTCGAGTACAGCACCAGCATCGTGCCGGCGAGCGTCGCCATGCCCACGCTCATCAGCGCGAACAGCTCGCTGCGGTTCATCTGGCGCAGATACGGGCGGATTACCAGCGGCGATTCGACCATGGAGAGGAACACGTTCGACGCCGTGCCCACGCCCAGGGCACCGCCAATGCCGAACGCCCGCTGCAGCACCAGCGAGGCCCCGCGGATCAGCACCGGCAGCACGCGCCAGTAGAACAGCAACGCCGACAGGGCCGAGAGCACCAGCACCAGCGGCAGCGCCTGGAACGCGAGGATGAAGTTGTTGGCCGGGTCGTCGACCGCGAACGGCGGGTCGTCCCCGCCGATATAGCCGAAGACGAATGAGGTGCCGGCCTGGGTGGCATCGGTTAGCGCGATCACGACTTGGTTCAGCCACAGGAACGCATGCTGTGCGCCGGGGACGCTCAACAGCAGTAGGGCAATACCGAACTGCAGCGCCAGCCCGGCCAGCACCTCGCGCCAGGGGAAGCGTGTCTTGTGTTCGCTCAGCAGCCAGGCGATGGCCACGAATACGAGCAGTCCCAGCCCGGCTTGCAGTGCGAGCATGCGCCTTCCTTTATTCTGTGACGGCGTTCAAAAACCGCACAGGATACCGGCTTTGGCTCGGATGCCAATGGGGGCGGGCGCAGGGGCGTGCACATTGGTAGGGTAGGCCCATTACACGGCGCTCACATGGGGCACAAGGAGCAGGGGTGACGCAGTCCGGCGATTTGCAGCCAGGGATGGTGGTGCTGCACGGCAACCATCTGGAGTCGCTGCGTGCCCTGGTGGTCGATTGGATGCAGCGTGCGCCGCTCGGCCCGCTGGAGAACGAGACCCTGCTGGTGCAGAGCAACGGCATGGCGCAGTGGCTGCGCTACGCCCTGGCCGCGCACCCGGATGCCGACCCGCCCGGCTGTGGCATCGCCGCCGCGCTGGACATGCAGTTGCCGTCGCGCTTTGTCTGGTCGGCCTACCGCGCGGTGCTCGGGCTCGAGGCCGTGCCGCTGGAATCCCCGTATGCCAAGCGCCCGCTGATCTGGCGTCTGATGCGTCTGCTGCCGGAGTGTCTGACGCGCCCCGAGTTCGCCCCGCTGGCGCGCTTTCTCGCCGATGACGACCCGCGCGATGGCGGCGATCTGCGCAAGCGCCACCAGCTCGCCGAGCGCCTGGCCGACCTGTTCGACCAGTACCAGGTCTACCGCGCCGACTGGCTGACCTCCTGGGCCGCCGGGCGCGACGTCCTGCGCGATGCGCGTGGCCGCGAGACCCCGCTTTCGGAGGACGACCGCTGGCAGGCCGCGCTGTGGCGCCTGCTGCGCGAGGACATCGGCGAGGGCGCGGCCGACACCAGCCGCGCCACGGTCCACGCCCGCTACCGCGAGGCGGTGCAGGGCCTGAGCGAGCGCCCACAGGGCTTGCCGCGGCGGCTGATCGTGTTCGGCATCTCCTCGATGCCCGGGCAGATCCTGGAGGCCCTGGAGGGGCTGGCCGGCGTGTGCCAGATCCTCGTCTGCGTGCACAACCCCTGCGAGCACTACTGGGCCGACATCGTCGCCGACAAGGACCTGCTGCGCGCGACGCGCCAGCGTCAGGCACGCAAGGCCGGCATGCCCAGCGTGCTGGACGACGCCGAGCTGCACCAGCACGCGCACCCGCTGCTGGCCGCCTGGGGCAAGCAGGGCCGCGACTACATCGGCCTGCTGGACGAACACGACGACCCCACTGCCTACGACGCCGTGCTGCAGACGCTCGCCTGGAAGCGGGTCGACTACTTCGAGCCGCACGGCGGCGAATGCCTGCTGCACCAGTTGCAGGAGGATATCCGCGAACTGCGCCCGCTGGGCGAGACCCGCGAGGCCTGGCCGGCGGTGGCGGCGGACGACGACTCCATCCAGTTCCATGTCGCCCATGGCCCGCTGCGCGAGGTGGAGATCCTGCACGACCGCCTGCTCGCGCACTTCGACGCCGACCCGGGCCTGCGCCCGCGCGACGTGATCGTGATGGTGCCGGACATCGACGCCTACGCCCCGCATATCGAGGCCGTGTTCGGCCAGCTCCCGCCGGACGACCCGCGCTACATCCCCTACACCCTGTCCGACCAGGGGCCGCGCGGGCGCGACCCGGTGCTGATCGCGCTGGAGCGCTTGCTGTCGCTGCCGGAGAGCCGGATGGGCGTGGCCGAGGTGCTGGACCTGCTGGATGTGCCCGCGCTGCGCCGGCGATTCGGGATCGCGGAAGAGGACCTGACCACGCTGCACCGCTGGGCCGAGGGCTCGGGCGTGCGCTGGGGCCTGGATGCCGAGCAGCGCGCGGGCCTCGGCCTGCCGGAGGGGCTGGAGCAGAACACCTGGCGCTTCGGCCTGCGGCGGATGCTGCTGGGCTATGCGTCCGGGGGCGCCGGGGCCTGGCAGGGGCTGGAGCCGTTCGACGAGATCGGCGGGCTGGATGCCGTGCTGCTGGGCCCGATGGATGACCTGATCACCGCGCTGGCGGAGGCCTGGGGCTGGCTGCGCCACGCCCATACCCCCGGCGAATGGAACACCCGGCTGCGCGAGCTGCTGGATACCTTCTTCGCTGGCGAGACCGATGCCGAGCTGTTCACGCTGGGGCGCCTGCGCGAGGCGCTGGACCAGTGGCAGGCCGACTGCGCAGAGGCGGAACTGGACGACCCGCTGCCGCTGGGTGTTGTGCGCGAGCAGTGGCTGGCCAGCCAGGAGGACAGCGGGCTGGGGCAGCGCTTCCTGGCCGGTTCGGTCAACTTCGGCACGCTGATGCCGATGCGCGCGATCCCGTTTCGCATCGTCTGCCTGCTGGGTATGAACGACGGCGACTATCCGCGCAGCCCGACGCCGGTGGACTTCGACCTGATGCGCCGCGACTACCGCCCCGGCGACCGCTCGCGCCGCGAGGACGACCGCTACCTGTTCCTCGAGGCATTGCTGTCCGCGCGGCGGCAGCTGCATGTCAGCTGGGTCGGCCACAGCGCGCGCGACAACGAGTCGCAGCCGCCATCGGTGCTGGTCGCGCAGCTGCGCGATCACCTGGCCGCCGGCTGGCGGCTCCAGGGCGCGGGGGAGGCCGATGAGCCGACCAAGGACGACTCGCTGCTGGACCACCTGACCACCGTGCACACCCTGCAGCCGTTCTCGCCGGCCAACTTCCCGCCCGACCCGGCGCATGCCCGGCACTACACCTACGCGCGTGAGTGGGAGGCGGTCCACCACGCCGACGAGACCCCGGCGCCGGACGCGCTCGAACTGCCGCCGCCGGACGAAGCCGACGATGAACGCGTGCTGGGCCCGGATACGCTGATGCGCTTCCTGCGCGATCCGGCGGAGGCGTTCTTCCGCCACCGGCTGGGCGTGGTGTTCGATCGCGAGGAGGCCCCGAGCGAGGACCTGGAGCCCTTCACCCTGGCCGGGCTGGAACAGTGGCAGGTGCGCGAGGCCCTGGTCGCGGCCGCGCTGGACCATGGCGAGGACCCCGAGACCTGGGGCCCGGTGCTGGAGGCCGAGGCCGCGCGGCTGCAGCGCGCCGGTGCGCTGCCGCTCGGCGCGGCTGGCGAGCTGGAACGCGAGGCGATGATCGCCGAGGCCGCACGTCTGCTGGAGCGCATCGGCCTGCGTCTGGCCGTCTGGCCGGAACGGCTGCCGCCATCGCCCGCCGTGCGTCTGGGGCAGGGTGGCTGGATGCTGGAGGGTGCCGCCCCGCCCCTGCGCGGCGGGGCCGGGCAGGCCGTGCTGCTGGACTACACCGTGAGCCGGCTGAAACAGAAAAAGGACTGGCGCGTGGACAAGGTGGCCAAGCCCTGGCTCGAACACCTGCTGGCGAACCAGGGCACGGGCGCAGGCGGCCGGGTTGCCACCGAGGTGATCGGGCTGGATACCGGGATGCGCCTGCCGGGCGTGGGGCCGGAGCAGGCCCGCGAGCACCTCGGGGCCCTGGTCGAGGGCTGGGTGGCCGGGCTGGAACGCCCGCTGCCGGTGGCCTGCGCCACTGCCTTCGCCTGGCTGCAGGCCGAGGCGAAGGACGACCCCGACCCACTGGCGCGGGCGCGCAAGGTGCTGGTCGGGGACGACTTCAGCCCCGGTGAATGGGCGCGCAGCCCGGCCCTGGCGCGTGCCTGGCCGGACCCGGAGGTGCTGCTGCAGGATCCGGCGTTCGGGCACTGGCGCGACCGGCTGTACCGGCCGCTGTTCGACGCGCTGGCCGCCGGGGAGGAGATGGAATGAGTGCAGGTGCGCAGCCGCTGGAGCTGATGGAACTGCCGTTGCACGGCAGCCGGCTGATCGAGGCCAGTGCCGGCACCGGCAAGACCTACACCATCGCCGCGCTGTATCTGCGGCTGGTGCTGGGCCACGGCGAGCTGCCGGAGGGTACCTGCGAGCTGACCCCGCCGCAGATCCTGGTGATGACCTTTACCGAGGCGGCCACCCGCGAGCTGCGCGAGCGCATCCGCGCGGTGCTGGCGCGCGGGGCGCGCATCCTGCGCGGCGAGCCGGCCCCGGCCCACGAGGCGTTGTGGCCGGCGCTGCTGGACGCCTACCCGGAGCCGGCCGCACGCGCCGGGGCCGCGCGGCGGCTGGAGCTGGCCGCCGAGTGGATGGACGAGGCGGCGGTCTCGACCATCCACTCGTGGTGCTATCGCATGCTGCGCGAGCATGCGTTCGACAGCGGCAGCCTGTTCAACCAGCGCCTGGAGGCGGACCAGAGCGAGCTGCAGGCCGAGGCGGCACGCGACTACTGGCGCCGCTTTGTCTACCCGCAGCCGGCGGATCACCTGAAGCTGCTGCGCCAGGCCTTTGGCGAAGGACCCGACGAACTGCAGGCCCGGGTGCGGCCGCTTCTCGGCCATCTGACAGACACGGCGGGGCTGGAGCCCTACCGCACGCCGGACGGGCTGTATGCGGAGCTGGCCACGCGCCTCGCACGCCTGGCCGAGCTGAAGGCCGTCTGGCGCGAGGATGCCGCCGAGGTGGAGCGACAGTTCCGCGAGTTGCTGGCGAACGTGCTGCTCGGCACGAAGTACCAGAAGCCGGACGAGTTGATCGAAGTGATGCGCGCCTGGGCCGAGGACCCGGCCGCACTGCTGCCGGACAAGGTCGGCACGACGCCTGTGCTGGAGCGCATGTGCGCGGCGGGGATGGCCGAGCGGCTGAAGAAGGGCAAGTCCCTGCCGGACGACCTGCACCCGGCGTTTACCGCGCTCAATGCGGCCGCCGAGGTCTGCGCGGACGACAGCGAACGCCTGCTGCAGGCGGCGGCGGTGGAGATCGATCTCCAGTTCCGCCAGGCCCAGCGCGTGCGGGTGCAGATGGGGTTCAACGACCTGCTGCTGCGCCTGCGCGATGCCCTGGAGGGTCCCGGCGGCGAGGCGCTGGCCGAGACCCTGCGGCGCCAGTTCCCGGTCGCCCTGGTGGACGAATTCCAGGACACCGACCCGGTGCAGTACCGCATCCTCGAACGCGTCTACCGCATCGAGGACAACCCGTCCGAGCAGGGCCTGCTGCTGATCGGCGATCCGAAGCAGGCGATCTACGGCTTTCGTGGAGCGGACATCCACAGCTACCTGAAGGCGCGTCGCGCGACCGCCGGGCGTCACTACACGCTGCCGCGCAACTTCCGCTCGACCGCGCGCCTGGTCGGCGCGGTGAACCGCCTGTTTGCCCATGCCGACGGCTGGTCGGAGGGGGCGTTCCTGTTTGGCCAGGGCGATGACGGCGAGCTGCCGTTCCACGCGGTGGATGCCCAGGATCGCGGCGAGCGCCTGGAACAGGACGGCGCCGAGGTGACGGCGCTGACCCTGTGGTGCATGGACCCGGGCACACCGGTCGGCACCGGTGTCTATCGCGAACAGATGGCCACGGCCGCGGCCGAGCAGATGGTGCGCCTGCTCAATGGCGGGGCGGACGGGACCTGCGGCTTTCGCGATTCAGACGCGCTGCGGCCGGTGCGTCCGCGGGATATCGCCGTGCTGGTGCGCAGCAAGGTGGAGGCCCGCATCATGCAGGAGGCGCTGCGCGCGCGGGGGGTGCGCAGCGTGTACCTGTCCGAGGGCGAATCGGTGTTCGTGACCCCGGAGGCGGGCGACCTGCTGCGCTGGCTGCGGGCCTGTGCCGAGCCGACCAGCGAGCGCCTGCTGCGCGCGGCGCTGGCGACCCCGACACTGGGGCAGTCGCTGGCCGACTTGCACCGGCTGACCACCGACGAACTGCGCTGGGAGCACCGGGTCGAGCAGTTCCGCGAGTATCGCCGCCTGTGGCAGACGCGCGGTGTGCTGCCGATGCTGCGCCGCCTGCTGCACGACTTCGACGTGCCGCGCCGGCTGCTGGCCAGTGCCGATGGCGAGCGCGCGCTGACCAACCTGCTGCACCTGAGCGAACTCCTGCAGCGCGCGGCCGCGGAGCTGGATGGCGAGCAGGCCCTGATTCGGCACCTGGTGGAGCACCGCGAGGGCGAGCGCGCGACCGCGGAGGAGCAGGTGCTGCGCCTGGAGAGTGACGAGGACCTGGTCAAGGTGGTCACGCTGCACAAGTCCAAGGGGCTGGAGTACCCGCTGGTGTTCCTGCCGTTTGTCTGCGCGTTTCGCGCGGTCGACCCGAAGAAGGATGTGCCGCGTATCGATCGCCCGCCGGGCGGCAGGCCGCGCTGGATCTTTCGTATGGATACACGTGCCCAGGAGCGCGCCGATCGCGAGCGCCTGGCCGAGGACCTGCGCCTGCTGTATGTGGGCATGACCCGTGCGCGCCACGCCTGCTGGATGGGGCTGGTGCCGATCGTGTCGGGGCGAAGCAAGGAGAACGAGCTGCACCGCAGTGCGGTCGGCTATCTGCTGAATGGCCCGGAACCGATGCCGAACGGCGAGTTGGAGGACCGGCTGCAGGCGGCCCGAGGCGACGAGGCGGCGATTGCGATCGAACCCCTGCCCGAGATCACGGGCGCGGGCGTGCGGCTGGCACAGCAGATGGCAGCCCCCGGGCGCGCCCGTACCCCGACCCGCCCGGTACGCGAGCCCTGGTGGGTGGCGAGCTACAGCGCGATTGCGCACCCGGACGAGGCGGATGCGCCGGCGCCGCTGGTCGCCGACCCGGTGGCCCCGGATTCCGCGCTGGAGGACATGCTGCGCGAGAGCGCGGCCGACCCCGGGACTGGGCATGACCCGTTGCCCGAGGTACCGGTGGCCGGAGGTCTGCACGACTTCCCGCGCGGGCCGGCGCCGGGGACCTTCCTGCACGGCCTGCTGGAGTGGGCGGCCGAGCAGGGCTGGTCGGCCGTGGTCGCCGATCGCGCCCGGCTGGACGACGAGGTGCAAAAGCGCTGCGAACAACGCGACTGGGGCGACTGGGCCCCCGTCGTGCAGGACTGGATGCGCCGGCTGATCACGGCCGAGTACGCGCTGGCCTCCGGTGGCGCGTTCCGCCTGGATGGGCTGGGCGTGTATCAGCCGGAGCTCGAGTTCCTGTTCGAGACGCGCTGGCTGCAGAGCCGGCGGCTGGATGCCGCCGTGCGCGAGCAGTTGCTGCCCGGACAGCCCCGGCCGCCGGCGGGCGACCGGCTGTTGAACGGGATGCTCAAGGGCTTTGTCGATCTTATCTTCGAGCACGAGGGCCGCTATTACGTCGCCGACTACAAGTCCAACTGGCTGGGGCCCGGCCCCGAGGCCTATGTGCCCGAGCGCCTACGCGACGCGGTGCTGGAACACCGCTACGACCTGCAGCTGGTGATCTACACGCTGGCCCTGCATCGCCAGTTGCAGGCGCGGATGCCGGGATACGACTACGACCGCCACATGGGGGGCGGTGTGTACCTGTTCCTGCGCGGGATCGATGCGCCGGGGCGCGGCGTGTTCCACGACTGCCCGCCACGGGCGCTGATCGAACAACTGGACGACTGGTTCGCCGAGGGGCCGGACCGGCCGCAGGAGGCGCGGGCATGACGGCCGAGCGTGCATTGCAGGACACCGGGGCGCTGCTGGATCTGCTCGGGGAGTGGGAGCATGCCGGCTGGGTGCGCGGCGTCGACCGCGTGCTGGTGCGTTTTCTGCGCGAACAGGTGCCCGCCGCACCGCCACTGACACTGCTGCTGGCGGCGCTGACCAGCCACCAGGCCGGGCGCGGGCATGTCTGTCTGGACCTCGACGGCCTGCTGGAGGCCCCGGACCGGATGCTGTCGTTGCCGCCGGAGGGCGCGGAGCGGGGACTGCCGCGGCCCTCGGATGTCCTGCGCGGCCTGGACCGTGCGGCACTCGACACCGCGCTGGAAGGCCATCGAATCTGCGGCGTCGACGCGGACGCGGGGACCCCCCTCGTGCGGGCACAGGACCGGCTGTACCTGCGCCGCTACCGCGAGGCCGAACGCCGGATCGGGGAGGCGGTGGCCGGACGCCTGCGCGAGCAGCCCGCCTGGCGCGACGGGCTGGATACGGATGCGCTGCGCACCTGGCTCGATCGGCTGTTCGGTCCGGCCGAGGAGGGCGACGGCGAACCGGACTGGCAGCGTCTGGCCTGCGTACTGGCGGCCGGGTCCGCGTTCAGCGTGATCACCGGCGGGCCGGGTACCGGCAAGACCTACACGGTGTTGCAACTGCTCGCGCTGTTGCAGGGCCTGCAGGGGGAGGGCGAGCCGCTGCGCATCCGCCTGGCGGCGCCGACCGGCAAGGCCGCCGCGCGGCTGAATGCCTCGGTCGCGGGGGCGGTGGATGCGCTGGGGCTGGAACGCTTCCCCGGTGGCGAGCGCCTGCGCGCCGCGATCCCGCGCGAGGTAGTCACGCTCCACCGCCTGCTGGGCGCGCGACCCGATACCCGGCGCTTCCGCCACGATGCGCGCAATCCGCTGCCGGTGGATGTGCTGGTGGTGGACGAGGCCTCGATGGTGGATCTGGAGCTGATGGCCAGCCTGATGGCCGCGGTGCCGGCGCATGCGCGGCTGGTCCTGCTGGGGGATCGCGACCAGCTCGCCTCGGTAGAGGCCGGGGCGGTGCTGGGCGAGCTGTGCGCGCGGGCGGACGGCGGGCATTACACACCGCAGACGGCGGCCTGGCTGCGCGAGGTAGCCGGGCTGGCGCTGCCGGCCGGCTACGTGGACGAGGACGGGCGGGCACTGGACCAGCACGTGGCGATGCTGCGCCGCAGCCGGCGATTCGGCGCGGACAGCGGGATCGGTCGTCTGGCCGCGGCGGTGAACGACGGCACGGCCGAGGTGGCGGGCCACCCGGGCGAGGATGTACACGCGGCGGTGCTGCAGGGCCCGGACGATCCAGCCCTGCTGCGGCGCGCGCTGGACGGGGCCGGGCATGCCGAGGCGGCACCGTTCGGGGTCGTCCGCTATCTGGAGCATTTGACGGCCGGACGCCCGGCATCCCGCGATGCGCGCGGCACGTGGGAGGAATGGGCGCGCGGCACGCTGCGCGAGCACGGGCGCTTCCAGTTGCTGTGCGCTGTGCGCGAGGGGCCCTGGGGTGTGGACCGGATGAACCGCCGAGTCGCCGGGGCGCTGGCGGCCCGTGGTGTATTGCAGGCGGAGGGTGCCTGGTACGAGGGGCGCCCGGTGATCGTCACGCGCAACGACTACGCGCTGGGGCTGATCAACGGCGATATCGGCGTGACCCTGCGCGTGCCCGCCTGGCTGGCCCGGGGTGATGCCGAACCGGGCGCGGACGATGCGGCGGAATCGGCCCTGCGGGTGGCCTTCGTCGCGGCGGACGGGCATGTGCGCTGGATGATTCCGCAGCGCCTGGAGTCCGTGGAGACGGCGTTCGCGCTGACGGTGCACAAGTCCCAGGGCTCGGAGTTCGAGCATGTGGCCTTCCTGCTGCCCCCGCCGGAGAGCCCGCTGCTGACGCGCGAGCTGGCCTACACCGCGATCACGCGCGCGAGCGGCTGGCTGAGCCTGTTCGAGCCACAGGCGGGGGGGCTGCAGCAGGCGAGCCGGCAACCGACCCGGCGCAGTGGCGGCTTGCTGACCTGGCTGTAGCGGCCCTTTCTGGAGTGGGTGCGCAATAACAAGGGTTGTTTACGTGCGACATCGGGGCACGCTACCGTGGTTCCAAGCACCGTCATGGCGCCGTTTCGGCCGGGTAACGATCGTATGCCGGCCCATATTTTCGACGACTGCGACTTTTTGGCGTGACGGAAATCACAGTTTTGCGCCCCTGACGGGGGTGGACTCCGGGCGCGCCCGGATCAGCGGGAGAAGCATTCATGCACCACCTGCGACTGGCCGCCCCCCTTTCGGCCCTGAGCATTCCTCTACTGGCCCTTTTGCTGGCCCTTGTCCTGCCCGGTTGCGCGGCGGAATCCGACGACGAAGACGATGCTGAACCCGAGGCGGTCGAGGTGCCGGTACGGGAGATGGAGAGCGAACTGGTCTCGATCTCCCGAACCTATACGGCGCGCACCCGCAGCCCGCGCGAGGTGGAGGTGCGCGCGCGGGTCGCGGGCGTGCTGGAGAGCCGGCGCTACGAAGAGGGCGAGATGGTGGAGCGCGGTACCGAGCTGTTCCGCATCGACCCCTCGCCCTATGCCGTCCAGGTGCGCAGCGCGCAGGCCAGCCTTGAACGCGCCGAGGCCGAGAAGCGCCAGGCCGAGCGCGAGTGGGAGCGCGTGCTGGACCTGTACGAGGACAACGCTGCCAGTGGCCGCGAGCGCGATGAGGCCCGCTCGCAACTGGAGCTGGGTGACGCCGCGGTCGCGGAGGCCGAGGCGGCGCTGGCGGAGGCCCAGCTGGATCTGGACTACACCTCCGTGACGGCGCCGCTGGAAGGGGTTGCGGGGCTGGAGGAGCGCCCGGAAGGCAGCCTGTTGCAGGCGGGTGACCTGCTGACCACCGTGACTCAACTCGACCCCATCCGTACCGACTTCGCGATCCCCGAGGGCCATCTGACGGCCTATGGGCCGCAGATCCGTTCCGGCGTTGGCCTGACCGTAGTGCTGACCCTGCCGGATGGCTCGTTGTACCCGCATCAGGGGCAGATCGACGTGACCGAGGCCGCGGTGGACGAGGCCACGGGCATGGTCGAGGTACGCGCGCTGTTCCCCAACCGGGAGGTCCAGTTGCTGCCGGGGCAGTTCGTGCGCGTGACCCTGAGCGGGCTGATGGCGGGGCATGGCATGCGCGTGCCGCATGCCGCGGTCATCGAGGGCTCTGACGGGGCCGCGGTGTATGTCGTCGACGCCGATGACATCCCGCATGTGCGGCCGATCCAGATTGGCATGGACCTCGACGAGGACTTTCTGGTCACCGCCGGGCTGAGCGATGGTGACCGGATTGTGGTCCGGGGCGTTGAGGGCGTCGAGGAGGGCGAACGGATCGATCCCCGGGACGCCCCGCGCGAGACGGAAGAACCCGTGTCGCCGGGCGTGCTGCCGGAGGTGGCGCCGGATCTGCTGGACGAGGTGATGGATCCGGAGACCGAGACCGATGCGGTCGAGGACATCCTGGATGGGCTGGGCAATGGCGCCGAGCCGGGTCTGGATGATTCTGACGCCGACGAGGCGTCCGACTAATGCTGCGCTTCTTCATCGGCCGGCCGGTACTGGCCTCGGTCATCTCGATCCTGTTCGTGCTGGCCGGGCTGTCTTCGGCCCTGCTGCTGCCGGTGGATCAGTATCCGGACATCCTGCCGCCGAAGGTGATCGTGACCGCCAGTTATCCGGGCGCGAGCGCCGAGGCGGTGGCGGAGACGGTGGCCGCCCCGATCGAGGCGACGGTCGATGGCGTGGACAACATGGCGTACATGCGCTCGAAGTCCACCGATGATGGCGACATGGAGCTGATCGTCACCTTCGAGGTGGGGACCGACCCTGATATCGCCGCGATCAACGTCAGTAACGAAGTCGAGGGCGCGATGGGGCGCCTGCCGGAGACGGTGACCGGCGCCGGGATCGCGGTGGAGAAACGTGCCCCCTCGATGCTGCAGATGATCACGTTCACCTCGTCGGACGGCAGCCTCGACAACCGCTTTATCAGTGACTACGTCTGGCGCAATGTCTATGCCGAGCTGCGGCGCGCGCCGGGGGTTGGCGACCAGACCTTCTTTGGCGCGCAGATCTATTCGATGCGGATCTGGCTGCAGCCGGACCAGATGGCGGAGTACGACCTGACCGCCAGTGACATCCGTTCCGCGATCCAGGAGCAGAACGAGCAGTACGCGGCCGGCCAGTTCGGGGCCGAGCCGATGGACAACGCGATCGACTTTACCTACGCGGTGACGACCCCCGAACGGTTCTCCGAGGAGGAGGAGTTCGAGCAGGTGATCCTGCGCAGCGCACCGGACGGCTCCGCGTTGCGGCTAGGGGATGTGGCGCGCGTGGAGCTGGGTGCGCACTTCTACAACTTCGAGGCCAAGCACAACGGCCAGTCCACGGTGCCGGTGGGGATCTACCTGGAGCCCGGGGCCAACGCGCTGGAGACGGCGCGTGGGGTGCGCGAGATCCTGGAGGAGCTGGAGCCGCGTTTCCCGGATTCGCTGGAGTACTCGATCCCGTTCGATACCACGATATTCATCGATCAGTCGGTGCAGCGCGTACTGCTGACCCTGGTGCAGGCGCTGATCCTGGTGGTCGCGGTGGTGTATCTGTTCCTGCAGACGTTCCGGGCCACGGCCGTGCCGATCATCGCGGTGCCGGTGTCGCTGATCGGTACGCTGGCTGGAATGTACGTGCTCGGCTTCTCCGCGAACATGCTCACGCTGTTCGGGCTGGTGCTGGCGATCGGGATCGTGGTGGATAACGCGATCATTGTGCTCGAGAACACCGAGCGGCTGATGCGCGAGCAGGGGATGAAGGCGGTCGATGCGGCCTATCAGACCGTGGACGAGGTGGCCACGCCGATTATCGCGATGACGCTGGTCACCATCGCGGTGTTCGTGCCGGTGGCCTTTATCGGCGGCTTCAGCGGGCAGATGTATCAGCAGTTCGCGATCACCATCGCCGTGTCGGTGGGGATCTCGGGGATCGTCGCGCTGACCTTGAGCCCGGCGATGTGCGCGCGGCTGTTGTCCGACAAGCCACGCCGCCCGGCCTTTCCGTTTCGCTGGTTCAACAGCGCGTTCGACCGCTTTACCGCCGCCTACATGGTGGGGGTGCGCTTCCTGCTGCGGCGCAATTTCGTCGGCATGGGCCTGTTCGCGCTGCTGCTGGTGGCGATCGTGGTGCTGTTCCGGATCGTGCCGGGCGGGCTGGTGCCGCAGGAGGACCAGGGCTATGTGTTCGCGGCCGCCGAACTGCCCGCTGCGGCCTCGCTGCAGCGTACCCGTGACGTGATGGATCGCCTGGGCGAGGAGGCGCTGGAGTACGACGACACCGCGGATGTCGTGGCCTTCTCCGGGATGGACCTGCTGTCGGACGGCATGAAGACCTATGCCGGTGCGGCCTATGTGACGCTTAATGACTGGTCCGAGCGTCGCGGCGACGATCAGAGCAGCGACGCGGTGATCGACCGTCTGGTCGCCGATGGCGAGCGCCAGCCGGAGGCGACGATCCGCGCGTTCAATCCGCCGCCGATTTCCGGGATCTCCACTACCGGCGGATTCGAGGCCTACCTGCAAAGCCGGGTCGGGGATGACTCGGAGACCATGCGCGCGCGGGCCGAAGAGATCATTGAGGCGGCCGCGGAGCGCCCGGAGCTGGCGGATGTGCGTACCTCGCTTAATGTCGAGGTGCCGCGCTACGACGCCGATGTGGATCGCGAACGCGCCTTTGCCGCCGGGGTGCCGCTCGCGGACGTGTTCGATGCGATGCAGAGCACCTTTGGTGCGGTCTACATCAACGACTTCTCGCTGTTCGGCCGGGTGATGCAGGTGCAGATGCAGGCCGAGGCCGATTATCGCCGCAGCCCGGATGACCTGGACCGCATCTTTGTGCGCTCGGATGCCGGCGACCTGGTGCCGCTGTCCAGCCTGGTGTCGGTCGAGCGGGTACAGGGGCCGGACGAGGTGGAGCGCTTCAACGTGTTCCCGGCCGCGCGGATCATGGGCGATCCGGGACCCGGCTACAGCTCGGGCGATGCGATACAGGCGCTGGAGGAGGTGGTCGACGAGACCCTGTCGGACGACTACCTGCTGAGCTGGACTGGCGCGGAATATCTGGAGCAGCAGGCGGCCGGGACCTCGGTGCTGGCCTTCGTGCTGGGCGTGGTCTTCGTGGTGTTGATCCTTGCCGCACAGTACGAGCGGTGGAGCCTGCCGCTGGCGGTCTTGATGGCCGTGCCCTTTGCGGTCTTCGGGGCCCTGGTGGCGATCTGGCTGACCGGGCAGGAGAACGGGATCTACTTCCAGATCGGCCTGCTGGTGCTGATCTCGCTGGCGGCGAAGAACGCGATCCTGATCGTTGAATTCGCGCAGATCAAACGCAACGAGGGGCTGAGCCTGTTCGATGCCTCGGTGGAGGCGGCCCGGCTGCGTTTCCGGCCGATCATGATGACGGCGATGTCGTTCATCCTTGGCGCGGTGCCGCTGGCGCTGGCCTCCGGGGCGGGGGCGAACAGCCAGCACGCGATCGGTATCGGCATCATCGGCGGCATGCTGAGCGCGACCTTCCTCGCGCTGCTGTTCGTACCCCTGTTCTATTTCGTCATTTCCAGTGGCCTGGAGCGCCTGCACAAGCGCCCGCGCGACACGGACGACTCGAAGGAGGCCGGAACGCATGCGTAGGACGTTGTTGGGGGTTTCTGCGGCCGCGCTGCTGGCGGGCTGTGCAGTCGGGCCGGATTACGAGCGCCCGGAGGTCACGCTCCCGGACGAGTGGCCGGAGGAGATCGGTGACCCGATGGATGCCGACTACGCCGATGCCGAGTTCTGGTGGGAGATGTTCGAGGACCCGCTGCTGGATCGTCTGGTGCGCGAGGCGCTGGAGAACAACGTGGATGCCGAGATCGCCGCGGCGCGGGTGGTACAGGCACGCGCGGTGCTGGGCCTGAGCCGTGCCGAGCAGTTTCCCCAACTGGAAGGCATGGCGTCGGTCGAGCGCGACTACCCCGCGGGGGATGCCGACCCGGAGACCGAGATGACGATTGGGGCCCTGCTAAGCTACGAGGTCGATCTCTGGGGCCGGCTGTCGCGTTCGGAAGAAGCGGCCCGCGCGCAGCTGCTGAACACCGCGTTTACCCGTGATGCCACCCGTTTGGCGGTCGTGAGCGATGTGGTCAGCACCTATTTCGATTATCGCGCCACGCAGGAGCAGATCGAGACCACCGAGGCGACGATCCTGTCCCAGATCGAGGCCCTGGAGCTGGAGCGCTCGCGCCTCGAGAGCGGTGCCACGACGGATCTGACCGTGCGCCAGGCTCAGGCCGAGCTGGAGACCAGCCGCGCGGGCCTGCCCGACCTGCGCGCCGATGCCGCACAGCAGCGCCGGGCGCTGGCAGTCCTGGTGGGGGATACCGAGGCCGTGGTCGAGGGCCTGGAAGGGCTCGGTGACGAGGGTCTGGAGGATCTGCCGGATACGATCTCCGGGCTTCCGCACTCGGTGCCGTCGGACCTGATGATCCGCCGGCCGGATATCCGCGCGGCGGAAGCCAGCTTGATTGCGGCCAATGCCGATATCGGTGTGGCCCGCGCGGAATGGCTGCCCAGCCTGAACCTGGCCGCGCTGTTCGGGCAGGAGGTCAGCCGGGTCAGTCAGTTTTCCTCCAGTGATTCGTTCTTCTGGGAGTTCCTGGCGGAGTCCACGGTGCCGATTCTCGATTTCGGCCGTCGGCGCGCCACCATTGAAGGCGTGGAGGCCGAGCGCGATATCGCCGAGCTGGAATACCGCGCGGCGATTCAGGAGGCCCTGGAGGAGGTCGCCAACACCTGGAGCGTGCTGAATGCAGCGCACGAACGGGTGGAGGTGCGCCAGCGCGAGGTCGGGGCGCGGGTCGAGGTCCTGGATCTCGCGGAGCGCCGCTATCTGGGCGGGTTCGTGGGGTATCTGGAGGTGCTGGATGCGCGGCGGGCCCTGCTGGATGCGCGCCTGACGCTGACCGAGGCCTCGCGCGATCGCCTGGCGGCCACCGCGACACTGTTCCGCGCCCTGGGCGGTGGCTGGGATAGCGCCGCCATTCCGCATGATGTGCTGGAGGACGGCGATCCGGATGTCGCCGAGGCGGAGGCCGAGGAACAAATCATCGTTCCGGCCGATTCGGAAGACTGACCGCCAGGACGCCTATTGCCGATCGCGCAGGGCATCCTTCATGCGGTAGAGGGCGTCCAGGGCCTCGCGCGGGCTCATCTCGTCCGGCTCCAGGGTGTCGAACAGGGCCTTCAGGGCTCGTTCTTCCGAGGGCCAGTCTTCGGCAACCGACTCGGGGGCCGCGGTCGCGGTGTCCGGGGCGGCGGCGAACAGCCCCAGTTGCGGCGAGTCCGTCGCGGCCGCCCGATCCTCCAGTTCGCGCAGGTGTTCCCGCGCGAGCTTGAGTACGTCGGCCGGGACGCCGGCCAGCTGCGCGACCTGCAACCCGTAACTTTGATTCGCCGGGCCCTCGCGGACCTGGTGCAGGAACACGATGCTGTGTTCGTGCTCCATGGCGTCCGTGTGCACGTTGGCCACGGCCGGCTCGCGCTCGGCCAGCGCGGTCAGTTCGAAGTAATGCGTGGCGAACAGGGTCAGCGCGCGGTTGTGGCGCGTCAGGCGCTCGGCGCAGGCCAGGGCGAGCGCCAGCCCGTCGAAGGTGCTGGTGCCGCGGCCGATCTCGTCCATCAGCACCAGGCTCTCGGGGCCCGCGTTGTGCAGGATGTTCGCGGCCTCGGTCATCTCCACCATGAAGGTCGAGCGTCCGGAGGTCAGGTCGTCGGAGGCGCCGATGCGGGTGAAGATGCGGTCCACGGGGCCGATCTGCGCACGCGCGGCCGGCACGAAGCTGCCCATGCAGGCGAGCAGCACGATCAGCGCCGTCTGGCGCATGTAGGTGGACTTGCCGCCCATGTTGGGGCCGGTGATCACCAGCAGCCGCCGCGTCTCCGGGTCCAGCTCGGTGTCGTTGGCGACGAACGGGGTGTCGAGCCCGGACTCGACCACCGGATGCCGGCCCTGCTCGATCTGGATGCCGGGTTCGCCGACCAGCTCCGGGCAGTGCCAGTCGAGGCGGGCCGCACGCTCGGCCAGGCAGGCGAGCACGTCCAGTTCGGCCACGGCGTCCGCGATCGTACGCAGACGCGGCGCACGCGCCTGCAGGTCGGCGATCAGGTCGTCAAACAGCGCGCGCTCGCGGAGCATGGCCTGCTCGCGGGCGGAGAGGATCTCGTCCTCGAAGCGCTTGAGCTCCTCGGTGGTATAGCGCTCGGTGTTCTTCAGCGTCTGGCGGCGCATGAAGCGGCCGGGGAGCTCGGCCGAGCGGCTGCGCGAGACCTCGATGTAGTACCCGTGCACGCGGTTGTAGGCGACCTTCAGCGTGGGGATGCCGGTGGCCTCGCGCTCGCGGGCCTCGATCTCGCGCAGGAAGGTGTCGCCGTCGCTTTCCAGCGCGCGCAGGCGATCCAGCTCGGGGTCGTAGCCCGCGCGGATCATGCCGCCGTCGGTCACCCGCAGCGGTGGTTCCTCCACCAGGGCCGCGGCGAGCCGCGCGGTCAGCTCATCCTCCGGCGCGAGCGCGGCATGCAGCGCGGACAGGCGCTCGGCGGCATCGGCCAGCGGCGCCAGGGCGGTGTGCAGGGCCGGCAGGCGCTCCAGGCTGGCGAGCAGGGCGGTCAGGTCGCGCGGGCGCGCGCTGCCCAGCACGATGCGCGAGAGGATGCGCTCGCTGTCGGCGCTGCCGGCCAGGGCGTCGCGGATCGGGGTGACGGCCTCCTGCTCCAGCAGGGCGGTGATCGCGGTCTGGCGCTCGCGGATGATCGCGCGCTCGCGCAGCGGCTGGTGCAGCCACTGCATCAGGCGGCGGGCGCCCATCGCGGACTGGGTCGTGTCCAGCAGGGCGAGCAGGGAGCCGCGGCGTTCGCCCGTCAGGGTGCGCGTGAGTTCGAGATTGCGGCGGGTGGCCGGGTCCAGCACCAGCATCTGGCTGCGCTGCTCGTGCGCCAGGCTGGTGATGTGGGCGAGATCGCCGCGATGGCGGTTCTGCACGTAGGCGAGCAGGGCCCCGGCGGCAGCGATGCCCAGGTCCAGCCCCTCGCAGCCAAAGCCGGACAGGTCGCGGGTGCCGAAATGGGTGATCAGCAGGCGATGGGCGGACACGGCGTCGAAATGCCAGTCGGCGTGGCGCTGGGGGGCGAAGGACTCGGTGCCCGGGATCGCGCCCGCCTGATCCGGCATCAGCAGCTCCACCGGGTCGAGCCGCGCCAGTTCGGCGGCCAGCTCGGTTTCGTCGCCGACCTCCAGTACGCGGAACTGGCCGCTGGCGAACTCCAGGCTGGCGATGCCGTAGCCGGTCTTGCGGCCCTTTACGGCGGCGGAGGCGGCCGGGCAGACGGCGACCAGGCGGTTCACCTGGCGGGCATCCAGCAGGGCCTCCTCGGTAACCGTGCCCGGAGTCACGATGCGCACGACTTCGCGCTTGACCGGGCCCTTTTGCGCGCCCACCGCACCGGTCTGCTCGCAGATCGCCACGCTCTCGCCCATCTTCAGCAGGCGGGCCAGGTAGCTCTCCAGCGTGTGCACGGGGATCCCGGCCATCGGGATGGGCGCCCCGGCTGATTCGCCGCGCCGGGTCAGGGTAATGTCGAGCAGCCCCGCGGCGCGCTCGGCGTCGTCGTAGAACAGCTCGTAGAAATCCCCCATGCGGTAGAGCAGCAACGTATCCGGGTACTCGGCCTTGATGGCCAGGTACTGCTGCATCATCGGGGTATGGGCGGAGAGGGGCTCGGCGGTGCTCATCGGTTCGGCTGCGGTCGATCCGGGCTTGGGGAAACACTGATTAATGTACACGTTCGCGCTCGAGTCGCTTTTGCGTGCGAACAAGGCGCGGTGACTGCCGTGCAGTCATTCTGCACAAGGGAACCGCAACGCCGTTCCCACGCAAAAGCGGCCGAGCCCCTTGGGGTTGGCACCCCAGGTTCCCCGATTCTGCGTTGCGCCGCTTGCGGGTAGAACCACTACCCGCTGCACGACGCGCCTTGTCTCGGAAAACCTGGGGTACCAACGCGAGCGTGTACATTAATCAGTGTTTCCCTGCCGTGCAGTATACGGATGCGCGGGCCCGTGTGGCAGGTGCACCATCACGAGACGTGATGTGCCACACTCGGGTGGAGTCATGGAGGATGCGCATGCTGGGAGAAGATGACCGCCGGGGCTTCCGGCGCATGCAGGTCGACACCCCCGCACGAGTGACCTGGATGGCGACTGGTGCGGCGGACGAGGTGCGGCTGGAGGACCTTTCGGCCAGCGGCTGTGCCTTTCGCTGGCCGCATGCACCGCAGGCGGGCGAGCGTGTGAGCATCGCGGTCAACAGCCCGGACGGGCGACTGCCCTCCCTGGAGCGGGCCGGCCAGGTGGTGCGCAGCGAGCCCCTGGGCGAAGAGCGGGTGATCTGGCGTGTGGCCATAGCCTTTGACAGCGAGGGATGATCCGGACATGGAAGCGGAATCGACTCTGATTGCAAGCCCGCGCGAGGCTGATCTGGCCGGGCTCTCGGCGCTGGTCTACGACCTGGGCGAGCGGCTGCTCGCCAGCGAACGCAAGCTGTGCACCATCGAGTCCTGTACCGGCGGCGGGATTGCCCAGGCGATTACCGATGTCCCGGGCAGCTCGGGCTGGTTCGAGTGCGGCTGGGTGGCGTACTCCAACGCGGCCAAGACGCGGATGGTCGGGGTGCCGGCCGAACTGATCGAGCAGCATGGCGCGGTCAGCGAGGCCGTGGCGCGCGCGATGGTCGAGGGCGGGCTTGCCCACTGCGATGCCGACCTGGCGCTGTCGGTGACCGGCATCGCCGGGCCCGGTGGCGGCAGCGCGGACAAGCCGGTGGGTACGGTCTGCTTCGGCTGGCAGGAGCGCGGGCGGGACGCGCGCGTCGAGACCCAACATTTCGATGGCGAGCGCCACGATGTACGCCTGCAGGCGATGCTGCACGCGCTCAGTGCGTTGCTGGCGCACGAGGCGGCCTGACGCGTCGACCATTCCCCGGGGCATCGCGCCCCGGTGATCCCCTTCGAGCCGTGAACCCGGGTTGGGTCGCTCCCCGCCCTGTGGGATACTGCGGCCCCGTATCCGCCCCGCAACGGATCGGAAACCATCGCTGCAAGTATCGGGAGGCATACCGTGGACGAGAATCGCAAGAAGGCCCTGACCGCCGCACTGGGGCAGATCGAACGCCAATTCGGCAAGGGCGCGGTGATGCGCATGGGCGATCAGCAGGCGGTGGATGTGCCGGCCGTGTCCACGGGCTCCCTGGCGCTGGATATCGCGCTCGGGATTGGCGGCGTCCCGCGCGGGCGCGTGGTCGAGATCTATGGCCCGGAGTCCTCGGGCAAGACGACCCTGACCCTGCAGGTGGTGGCCGAGGCGCAGAAGCTGGGCGGCACCGCCGCGTTCGTGGACGCCGAGCACGCGCTGGACCCGACCTACGCCGAGAAGCTGGGCGTGAACGTCGACGACCTGCTGGTCTCGCAGCCGGATACCGGCGAACAGGCGCTGGAGATCGCCGATATGCTGGTGCGCTCCGGCGCGGTGGATGTGGTGATCGTCGACTCCGTGGCCGCGCTGACGCCCAAGGCGGAGATCGAGGGCGAGATGGGCGACTCCCACGTCGGGCTGCAGGCACGCCTGATGTCGCAGGCGCTGCGCAAGCTGACCGCCAACATCAAGCGGTCGAACACCCTGGTGATCTTCATCAACCAGATCCGCATGAAGATCGGCGTGATGTTCGGCAGCCCCGAGACCACCACCGGCGGCAACGCGCTCAAGTTCTACTCCTCCGTGCGCATGGATATCCGCCGCATCGGCGCGATCAAGAAGGGCGACGAGGTGATCGGCAACGAGACCCGCGTGAAGGTCGTCAAGAACAAGATGGCACCCCCGTTCCGCGAGGCCTACTTCGAGATCCTCTACGGCGAGGGCATCTCGCGGGTCGGCGAGATCATCGAGATGGGCGTGAAGGAAGGCCTGATCGACAAGGCCGGCGCCTGGTACAGCTACAACGGCGAGCGGATTGGTCAGGGCAAGGAAAACGCCCGCCAGTACCTGAAGGACAACCCGCACATCGCCGAGGAAGTCGAAAAGACCCTGCGCGAACGCCTGCTGCCGAAGCGAAACAAGGCTGCGGTGGAGGACGAGCCGGTCGATGCCCCGGTCGAGGAGCAGGGCTGACCCGGCTGATCCGGACGCCGCACTGGAGGCCGGGCTCCGGCTGCTGGTGCGGCGCGAGCACTCCGCGCTGGAGCTCGCGCGCAAGCTGGCCGAGCGCGGGTTCGAGCGCGACGCGGTGGATGCCGCGCTTGAGCGTGCGCGCGAGCTCGATTACCTGAGCGACACCCGCTACGCGGACTTCATCGCCCGCCACCGCACCGAGCAGGGTTACGGCGAGCAGCGCATCCGTGCCGAACTCGCCCATAACGGCATCGGCAGCGACACCGTCAATGCCGCCATCGACGCCCTGGAGGTCGACTGGACCGACCAGGCCCGCGGCCAGCTCGAACGCCACTTCCGCCACCCCCCCGAGACCCGCGAGGACGAGGCCCGCTACCTGCGCCACCTCGCCGGGCGCGGTTTCCCCGGCGGTGTCGCCCACCAGGCCCTCGCCGCCTGGAAAGACGACGCTGGTGGTTCCTGACCGATTGCTTCGTCGCGTTGCTCCTCGCAATGACGGGTTTGGAGGAACGTCATTGCGAGGAGCAACGCGACGAAGCAATCTCTGGGCGCAACCACCAGTTTCAGGGTCTGTGCCGACCCAGCCGATTGCCACGGCCCCTTCGGGGCCTCGCAATGACGTATTTCTGACCCCGTCATTGCGAGGAGCCCTGCGACGAAGCAATCTGTGTCCAGAACCACCCGGCCCAGACGCCGAGTGATCCACCAGCGGTTGCCACTGCCCCTTCAGGCCATCGCAATGACGTGCTGGTATCGAGGACACGCGAGTGTCACCGGTGGTGAATGGCCGAAAGGATTCTCGGCCGCTGAGTACCAATGTGCAGTCGCCCACGGAGGGAGCGATGAAACAACCCTGTGTCTACATGATGAGCAACCGTCGTGACGGGACCCTCTACGTGGGTGTGACCAGTAGCCTTGTGCAGCGGGTCTGGCAGCATCGTTCGGGAGAGGTATCCGGGTTCACCAGCCGCTACGGTCTGCATCGGCTCGTCTGGTTCGAGCAATGCGTGGAGATGGAATCCGCGATCGAACGCGAAAAGCAGTTGAAGGCGGGTCCGCGGCGCAGGAAGGTTGCGCTGATCGAGCAGGTGAATCCCGGGTGGCGGGATTTGTTCGACGACATTGTGGGTTGAACGCGGCTGGGGAGGTACTTGCCGATTGCTTCGTCGCCACGCTCCTCGCAATGACCGCGATCATGGTGCGTCATTGCGAGGCGTTGGAGGGGCCGTGGCAGTCGTTGGTGGGTCACTCGGCGCTCGGATCAGGTGGCCGTGGATGCCGATTGCTTGTCGCGTTGCTCCTCGCAATGACGTCGTTTTTGTCCCGTCATTGCGAGCGCAGCGAAGCAATCGCTCTACGGAACCACCTGATCCCGATTCTGGCCAGGCTCAGCCGATTGCCACACCCTCTTCGGAGCCTGGTGATGATAGGCAACATGGCCCGAAGGCGGGGGCGGCAATACGCGGGTTGGGGGCTTGCGTGATAGGATTCCGGTTTTGACCCCATATTCAATCGGAACCGCATGAAAAGCGCCGACATTCGCCGGAGTTTCCTCGAATTCTTTGAAGGGCATGGTCATACGATCGTGTCTTCCAGCCCGCTGGTACCGGGCAACGATCCCACGCTGCTGTTCACCAACGCGGGGATGGTGCAGTTCAAGGATGTGTTCCTCGGCCGCGAGAAGCGTTCGTACAACCGCGCGGTGTCCAGCCAGCGCTGCGTGCGCGCCGGCGGCAAGCACAACGATCTGGAAAACGTCGGCTATACCGCGCGGCATCACACCTTCTTCGAGATGCTGGGCAACTTCAGCTTCGGCGACTACTTCAAGCGCGATGCCATCCACTACGCCTGGCAGTTCCTGACCGAGACCATCGGTCTGCCGCCGGAAAAGCTGTGGGTCACGGTCTACGAGACCGACGACGACGCCTACAACGTCTGGGCGAACGAGATCCAGGTTCCAGCCGAGCGCATCGTGCGCATCGGCGACAAGCCAGGCGGCGGTTCCGACAACTTCTGGCAGATGGGCGACACCGGCCCCTGTGGCCCCTGCACCGAGGTCTTCTATGACCACGGCCCGGAGGTCGAGGGCGGCCCGCCCGGTTCCCCGGACGAGGACGGCGACCGCTATATCGAGATCTGGAACCTCGTGTTCATGCAGTACGACCGCGACGCGGACGGCACGCTGAACCCGCTGCCGCGCCCGTCGGTGGATACCGGCATGGGCCTCGAGCGCTTGGCCGCGGTGCTGCAGGGCGTGCACTCCAACTACGAGATCGACCTGTTCCAGGACCTGATCGCGGCCGCCGCGCGAGTGACCGGGGCAAAGGAGCAGGACTCCGCCTCGCTGCGCGTGATCGCCGACCACATCCGTTCTATCGCCTTCCTGATCACCGACGGCGTGCTGCCGTCGAACGAGGGCCGCGGCTACGTGTTGCGCCGCATCATCCGCCGCGCCGCACGCCACGGGTTCAAGATGGGCGCGCAGGACGCCTTCCTCTACCAGATGGTCGGCGATTTGGTGCGCGCGATGGGCGAGGCCTTCCCGGAGCTGGCAGAGGCACAGGCCCGGGTCGAGCAGGTGCTGGAGAAGGAAGAGCGCAAGTTCCTGGAGACGCTCGACAAGGGCATGAAGATCCTGGAAGACGATCTGCGTGACCTGAAGGGCACGGTGATCCCGGGCGAGACCATCTTCCTGCTGTATGACACCTACGGCTTCCCGGTGGACCTGACCGGTGACATCGCCCGCGAGCGCGGTCTGGAGCTGGACATGGCGGGCTTCGAGTCCGCGATGGCGGATCAGCGCGCCCGCGCCCGCGCGGCCAGTCACTTCTCCATGGACGACGGCGGCCTGCCGCAAGTCGACGTCGAAACCACATTCTCCGGCTACGAGACCGTCGACGACGAGGGTCGCGTGGTCGCGCTGTACCAGAACGGCGAGCCGGTCGAACGACTCGAGGTCGGCGCCGAAGGCCTGGTGGTACTGGACCGCACGCCGTTCTACGGCGAGTCCGGCGGCCAGGTGGGCGATGTCGGCACGCTCAGTGGCTCCGGCGTGCGCTTCCAGGTCGCCGACACCCGCAAGCAGGGCGCGGCACATATCCACGTGGGCCAGGTGCGTGCCGGCACGCTGGAGGTCGACCAGACGCTGCAGGCCGCAGTCGAAGGCCCGCGTCGCGAGAACATTCGCCGCCATCACTCGGCGACCCACCTGCTGCACAAGGCCTTGCGCGACCAGCTGGGCGACCACGTCCAGCAGAAGGGCTCGCTGGTGGACCCCGATCGGCTGCGCTTCGACTTCACCCACATGGAGCCGCTGACCGACGAGCAGCTGCGCTCCATCGAGGCCCAGGTGAACGCGGAGATCCTGGCCAACGACGCCACCGATACCCGCGTGATGGACATCGAGTCGGCGATGGAGTCCGGCGCGGTCGCGCTGTTCGGCGAGAAGTACGGCGATCAGGTCCGGGTGCTGAAGATCGGCACCTCCGTGGAGTTGTGCGGCGGCACGCATGTGGACCGCACCGGGGACATCGGGTTGTTCCGCATCACCTCCGAGGGCGGGGTGGCCGCCGGTATCCGCCGCATCGAGGCGGTCGCCGGCGAGGTCGCGCTGCGCTGGGTCGATCAGCAGCTCGGGTATCTGGATGCGATCGCCGACCGCCTGCGCGCCGGGCGTGGCGAGGCGGCCGATAAGGTCGCTCAGCTGCAGGAGCGCTCGCGCGAACTGGAAAAGCAGATCGAACAGCTCAAGGGCAAGCTGGCCAGCCAGGCCGGCAGCGATCTGGCCTCGCAGGCGCAGGAGGTCGGCGGCGTGCAGGTGCTGGCCGCGAAGGTCGAGGGCGTGGAGCCCAAGGCCCTGCGCGACATGGTCGACCAACTCAAGCAGAAACTCGGCAAGGCGGTGGTGGTCCTGGGTACCGCGACCGGCGAGGGCAAGGTCAGCCTGGTGGCGGGTGTCACCAAGGCCGAGACCGGCCAGTTCAAGGCCGGCGATCTGGTCGGTCATGTGGCCGCGCAGGTGGACGGCAAGGGCGGTGGCCGCCCGGACATGGCGATGGCCGGCGGCCAAAGCCCGGACAAGCTTGAGGCCGCGCTGGCCTCGGTCGCCGACTGGGTACGCGAGCGCGCCTGAAGACCATCCGTCACCGCGGGGCCAGCGCCGCGGGGATGTCTGTCCGCCACCCTCGGGGCGCCTTACGCGCGTGCCCGTGGGTGCTCGCAATGAAGAACTGAATGATGTTTAATGCGCCGCCTTTCCGGGTGGCGGTGAATGGAATCGTGCAATGGCGTTGCTGGTACTGAAATTCGGGGGCACCTCGGTGGGCACCACCGAGCGCATCCAGGCGGTCGCGGAGCGGGCGCTGAAGCTGCGCGAGGAGGGCCACCAGGTGGTGATCGTCGTCTCCGCGATGAGTGGCGAGACGGATCGTCTGCTGGGGCTCGCGCATGCGCTGAACCCGCGGGCCGATGGCCGCGAGCTGGACGTACTCCTATCCACCGGCGAGCAGGTGACGATTGCCCTCCTGTCGATGGCGCTGGAGGCGCATGGTTGCCCGGCGCGATCCTATACCGGCGCCCAGGTCACGATTCGCACCGACAGCGCGCATAACAAGGCGCGTATCCGCAGTATTGACGATGCCCGTGTGCGCGCGGATCTGGAGGCCGGCCGTATCGTCGTTGTGGCCGGTTTCCAGGGCGTGGACGAGCACGGCGCGATCACCACGCTGGGCCGCGGCGGATCGGATACCACGGCGGTCGCGCTCGCGGCCGCGCTGAAGGCCGACGAGTGCCGGATTTATACGGATGTCGATGGTGTGTACACCACCGACCCGCGCCTGGTGCCGAATGCGCGACGCCTGCACAGCATCACCTTCGAGGAGATGCTGGAGATGGCGAGCCTCGGGTCCAAGGTGCTGCAGATCCGCGCGGTGGAATTTGCGGGCAAGTACAACGTCCCTCTCAGAGTGCTGTCCTCGTTCGAGGAAGGACCGGGGACCCTGATTACCACGGAGGAGGATGCGCAGGTGGAACAGGCGCTGGTTGCGGGTATCGCGTTCAATCAGAACGAGGCCCAGCTGACGGTTCAGGGCGTCCCCGATCAACCGGGGGTCGCGCATCGCATCCTCGGCCCGATCGCGGACGCCAACATCGAGGTGGACATGATCGTGCAGAACGTGGGCGCGGATCAGACCACCGACTTCACCTTTACGGTTCATCGCAACGACTACGACAAGGCGCTGGCGATTCTGCAGGATGCCTGCAGGGCGCTGAGTGCGCGTGAGGTCTCCGGGGACACCCACATCGTGAAGATCTCGGTGGTCGGCGTCGGTATGCGCTCGCACGCGGGGATTGCCAGCAAGATGTTTGAGGCGCTCTCGCGTGAGACGATCAACATTCGGATGATTTCGACCTCCGAGATCAAGATCTCGGTGGTCGTGGATGAGAAGTACCTCGAACTTGCAGTACGCGCTCTGCATGATGCCTTTGAACTTGAGCAGGAACCTGTCGGTCAACAGGAGGACGGTTAAGGATGACAGACCGTAAAACGGTTACCGGACGACCGACTGCGTCCGACACAGGCACTGCGGAGAAGAGCATGCTCATTTTGACTCGACGTGTGGGCGAGACCCTCATGATCGGCGAGGACGTTTCCGTCACCGTCCTGGGGGTCAAGGGCAATCAGGTTCGTATCGGGATCAACGCGCCTCAGGACGTTGCTGTCCACCGCGAGGAGATTTTCCAGCGCATCCAGCGCGAATCCAACGTAGCGGGCGACGATCAGGGTTCGTCCGGCGGTGGGTCCGCCCCGGGGGGGAGCGTGGCCGCTTCCTCGCGCGACGACTGACAGAGGTTGCCAGGCCCGGCGGCCCCAGTGGCCGCCGGGCCTTTTCTTTATGGGCACAAGTCCGTATCCTGTGCCGCGCATTCCGGAGAGTTGGCCGAGTGGTCGAAGGCGCTCCCCTGCTAAGGGAGTATGGGTCAAAAGCCCATCGAGGGTTCGAATCCCTCACTCTCCGCCATTTTCAAAGGTAACCCGCTGATCTCGATGACAAAATGGAGGTCCGCGGGATATCGGTCCCCCGATTAGTCCCCCACTAGATACATCATGCGAGATCCTTGCCTAGAGGATTACGTCCACTTGCTGTCTGGGTCGATGCCCGTTTCTTTCCACTGAGGATCCCATTCCTCTCTTCCCGCCATCACGATGCGCCAAGCTTCGGGGTCGCCTTCCACAAATCCAGGTAGAACCCCCATCTTGGCTGCATACCCGTATTGGCGGGCTCCTGGGCTCTCGAACGCGCCCTCTTCGTAGAGCTGAGCCGTGGACTTGCATGGCGTTCCTTCTGGAGGGAGTTCAAGCGAATCAGGTGTAATGGTCTCATCCTGGTAGCGTTTGGGTGTGTCCAGACGCGACGGTGGTGTTGCGCCCGGACTACTTGAGTCTTTTAGCCGAAGCAGTTCCGGGTCGCCAGGGTCCATCGGCAAGCCAGCGATCACGCGGTCGATCGGGTCGTCCGGCTTGAGCGGCCCGGGAGGCATCATTGCGGAGATCGCTTCGTTGATCTCGTCGTAGGGCCTGCCTTCCTGCACCATCTGCCGTATCTCGTCCCAGATCGCCCCAAGGGTTTGCTGATTCATCTTGCTTCTCCACAGCGGATCCGTAGAGAAAGCCTACATGCTAGGTATTGCCCATGGGGCTGGTCGTCCCTTTGGGTCTCTTTTCATGGCCCAACCAGCAGGTTCAAATCCGGAGCCAATGACGTGGTTGCAGGCATGCGACGGTGGTGCCGTTTCTATCCCCTTTTCGTCCCTCGAGACGGGCGACTGCAGGGTGTAGATTCTCGGCATGGTGATTTGCCGGATATGCCAGGCGATGGCTGAGGCCAGAGGTTGTTCCTCAGGGGAGATAGCGCATGACCAACGGAAAACGTATCGCATTGTCGGCCGCTGCGGGCCTGACCGTAGTGTTGGTGGTTACCGTGATCCGCGGGGCACTCGCCACCGAACCTGGCGTCTCCTATGGGATCGGTGGTCCAGGATTCCTTGGAGCTATGGCTGCCTTTGTGACTTGGTGGATCACCGACGATAAGCCCGACGGCGATCGTTAGCAGGCCTCAATCGTGGCTCGCCCGCGATCGGATTACGTGCAATTCGCCGTAGACAAACTGCGTCAGTCGATCCCGCACGTATTCGCTTGTCGTCTTACCGTGGATCGCCGCGAGGCCGGCGATTGCGGTCTTGAGGTCTTCGGGCAACTTGACCTTGATCTCTTCGGTGGCCTTGCCGTCAGGGTGCGTGTTCCCGCTTCGCGAAAACCTCGGCTCGTCGTCTGCATCATTCATCATTTGGCTCCGTAGCGGTCATAAGCGCCCGTCAATGGGGTTGTCACCCGCGAACGGACGGGTGAACCGAATCATCAATCCTTCACGGCCTTCCGTATCTCGCTGAGCGCTTGCCGGATCTGCTCCGGCGTCTCCAGCGGGTAGCCCGCCTCGCGCGCCGCGCTGATCAGCATCAGGCGGGCCTGTGCGGCCTTGATCGCGGCTTGTCGCTTCTCCGGAGGCATCGCATCGAGCCGCGCCTGCAAGCGAGCCCCGATGGCTTCGCGTTTGGATTGACTCATGGCCGGTCCTCCGTATTGCTGCTCGCATCGAGGAAGATTAGTCTCGGTTAAGCAGCTTCGCGTGCTCCCTCAATACACGGGCAAGCTCGCGCTGATGCTCCCGTGCCCCTCCACGATATGCATTCTGAGCGGACCGTGCACGCCCCTCAGGCGTCCTTGGGCCGCTGGAATGCTCCCACGGTCTCCATCGCTGGATCGCCTGTGCCTGTCGAGCTCGTCGTTCTGGTGTCCAGCCATTGCTCACTCGAGTGCTCCTCCAATAGTTCGTTTTGCGTCATCTGCGTTTTGTCTGAATCTGGGGTGGCCGGTGATTCCATGTGGTTGATCTGCTGGTTCTGCGCGACGTTGGCCTGCCGGGCGAAAACATGCGATCGCGGTGTGCGCAAATCTGCCAGGGCCTGCAGTGTGGTGCGCGACTGGTTTTGAGCACGCAGGGCCAGCTGCAAAAGCTTGGAATAGTGGTCCGCGAGCGTCTGTTGCTCCGCGCGTTCGATTAGGCGCACGAACATCTGCTGCAGCGTGACAGCCTGGTCCAAAAGCATCGCTTCTTGCTGGTCGGACCCGCTGTCTCGCATTGCAGCAACCTGGCGTTCCAGCGCCTCTTTTAGATCGACGATGTCGATACTCGCTGGTAACCGGCGGCCTTCCAAGGCTCGTATAGCACGAGCGCTGGCCACCCCGGGTGTCAGGAGCATCTTGGCCATATCGCCGCCCTTGTTGCTCTTGGACGAGCTGTCACGATCAGCATGTGAGGTTTTCGTCGTCATTTAATCGCTCCTTGGTCGTTTCCGGTCGAGACTCCGGTCGGGGCGTGTGCGTGTCTGCGAGCAAACAATCGCTTCTCGTCGGGCAGCAGGGCACCAGACCTCCACCGGGCGGCGACGCTGGCAGCAAACCAGGTTAGTTCCCGCTCGGTCATCCGGCCGCAGGCCAGGTCCTCGTGGTCATCGGTGCTCAACAAGGCGTTGAGTGTGGCCGAGGGAAGACCGGCAGCTTTTTCGGCATGTTGGATCATGGCCTGCTGTTCCGCCTCGGAGTCATATTTCTTCGGCGTGTTACACGGGTTGCAGGGGTTACCTGTCTGTTTCTTCGAGCCTTTTGTGTAACCACCCTCGGGTAGCTGCAGGGTGTCAGGGGTTACGGAGTCTCGCCCCAAGCGCTGCAAGACAGTCTCAAGCGTCATGGCTGGCTCTCCAGGGCAGGGTAGATGCAATACAGGCGCCTCGGACCTGCGGGGGTTCTTTTCACTCTCGAGCGCTTGTTGTGGTCTCGTTCCGAAAGCCAGCCAGCTTCCTCGAGGGCGTCCGCAATACGTGTCACGTCAAACCCGCCTCCTGCCTCGCGAAGCGCGGCACTGTTAAGCATCCAGACGCGGCGGTTTTCAGTATCCTCCCAATATCCGGCGCGATCCCTGACTGGCGGACTGGACTTATCTCGAATATTCGAGAATCGGGCGTCGCCGTGGCGTTCGATGTAGCTGCGCACGGCCTCCAGGATCTGTCGGGTCTCGGTATGTGCTCCGCCGCGCGCATCGCGCCAGCACCGGAAGCCTTCGAGGGCGGCACCCATTGCTTCGCCTTCTGGCCATGGCAGAACCCCGTAATCGGTGGCCAGCTCACCCGCCATGCCCGCCAGTGCGAACACCGCTGCGGCGCGACCCTCAAGGCCGGACGCTCCTGCGAACTCGGGGATATCCAAGGTCTGCGCCCGCAACGCGGGTAGGTCACGGGTCTCGACAATCAAGCGCTCAACGAACGCGGGTCCTGCGTGTCCGTAGTGTCGGGCGCTCGCCTGCTTCAGCGCGTCCGCGAAGCTTCTGCCATCCGGGTGCTGGTGCAGGGTGTCGAACGCGCCATGGGCTCGATCGGTCGCGGGCAGGTCCAGTAGCCGGGCCTCTTGGCCGGCCTTCGCGCGCTTTCCGCCCTCCGCCATGTGCGCGGCCAAGGAACGTTCGCCGCTCGACAAGGCCATCAGTCGCCACCTGGCCGGGGCGCGGGCCGCGCCGGTCCGGCTGGATCGCTGTTTGCCGAGGCCGTTGGCAATGCTGTAGACCACGGCGCCGATCTCGCGCGGGTCGCATTCGCTGATTTCGTCCAGGATCATCAGGGTGTCATTCAGGGCAGCGGCGCGGCCTTCGAGGCCGTTGGCGGTGGCTCTCCAGGTGCGGACGAATTCGGGCGGTCCCCAGACGGAACCGACAGCCTGCAGCACGCTGGTTTTGCCCTGACTAGAATCGCCCCGCAGGTGAATGCCGGCCCCGCCAGTTTCTTGAAGCGCCGCAAGCTTCAGCAGCGGACCCGCGAACGCCATGCACACCGCAAGGGCTGCCACAGGGTTGCCAATACACGGGGCGGCCACCTCGTCACGCCAGCCGTCCAGACTTCCGCCGGTCCGGTAATCATCGGTTCGGGCGTGACTTGCCTGAAAGCGCACCTTGCCCAGTCCGATGGTCCGACTTGGCAGCACGAATGCGGTCGCGTTCCCGTGCCATCCGGTATGTGTGGCGGCGATTACCTGCTCGCCGGGGTACTGCCCCATGATCCATTGCGACAGTAGATTGCGCTTGCGCGGGTCGATCCGAACGCCGAGGTGCAACAGCTCGCGCCGAAGTTCTTCACCCGACCCCGCCAGCAATTCGAGCGGGGCTGCCCATTCGCGCCACTTCCCAAGCGGGTCCATGAAGCGCAGTAGCAGACCCCATCCGTTGCCTTCGCTATCTGCTGTCTGTGCGGTGGCGTGGATCGGGCTGGCAATCCAATCGTCTACGGGTTCGGGGTTGGCGTCGCCCTTCGGGCTGGTCCAACCGTGCCAGTACAGTCCGGGGCGGCGCGCCTCGCCATTGAGCTCGAAGGTCTGGTCATGGGTCTGGAATCCGGGGCGGCGGATCTCGGGCTCTTCAAACCGAGCGTTACCCGCCGTAACCCCGTTCTCGGCGGCCAGGTTCGGCCTGGAGCCCTCGTTCTCATGTGCCCGTACCCCATGTAACCCTGGTAACCCGGAAATGCTGGAAGGGTCGTCTCGAAGCGCATCAGCACGTCGGTCCAGCCAAGCGATTCCACGATCCTCACTCATTGCCCCCGACCTCCCAGGCCGCGGCCCGAATGCGGCCGGCCGCTTGAGCCAGACGGTTCATGTCGGCCTCAGTTGGGGTGCGACCTCGAAAAACGTCTTCCGCGACGATTACCACCAGCAAGCATTCACGGGCCACCGCTTCGAGGGCATCGCGCGGGATCCAGCGTTGACCGGGGCGCAGCGGTGCGCGGCTGGGCGCCAGGTCCGTCGGGAACAGGTCACGCATCTCCAGACCGGCGGCTTCTACAACCTCGGCGGCACCGCAACCGGCGAAGCATTTGACCAGGACCGTTCCATCGTCTGTCTCTCGGACGGATAGGCTCGGACTGCGATCTCCGTGCGCAGGGCAGCAAGCCATCCAACGACCGTGGCCAGTAGCTTTCACCTTCTCCAGACGGTCCAGCAGGCGTTCAACTGGCGTTTCCCGGACTTGGGGACTCATTGCCGCCCCTGAGTGTTGTTCTGGCACTCACGGGTCACGGCAATCTGCTGCTGCAGCCAGTCGTCGACTTCCTCTTCCACCCAACCGACGGCTCGGCCACCCAGCGGGATCGGCTTCGGAAATGCACCCTGCGCCACGCGCAGGTAGATCGTGGACCGGGACAGTCCGGTACGGGCTTTGACGGAGGGTAGTCTCAGGATCACGGTAGCCATGTTGGGGCCTCCTCGGGCCTTGTCGAACATGGCTGCTACGTTAGGCTCTCCAAGGATCCCAACTACCCGATTTGATTAGCCAGATTTTGGGGCAATCACTTCGCCTTTGGTGGCGTGTGGACAATCAGTCCGCCTTGGCTAACGTCTTTCTGCACCTTCAAACCCTTCCGGGCCAGCGCGTGGGCGTCCTGCACCGGTTGTCCTGTCGCGAGTTCCAGCGCTATGGACAGAATGGTTTCGTACAGACCGCCTTTCGTAGTGGTAGGACGCACGCCCAGATGTACTTGGATAGCGTCGGCAATATCTCGGGCGAAGAAGGTTCGGTGGTCTTTCGGCAAGTCTCCCTTCCTAGGGTATTGGGCAGCTGTGTCCCTCGCCCCATACAGGGCGCCGAGTAGAGCCGCGTGTGCAGACTGCATGGATAAGAGGCCATCATCCGACTTCGTGTCGAGGAGATAGCGGGACAAGTCGTCGAGGTTGTTCAACTGATCCAGCAAGATCTCTGCCGTGTCCACCGTCGCAGCGAGATTCTCCCGAACGGTCCCGGGAAGGACTTCTTGGCGGAGCTTGTCTCCGGATAGGAATGTTCGGATGCCCTCAGTCAACGCGTTGAAGAACGCCGCAGGATCTCCGATCTGAATGCCCCTCTGTTCCAACTCGGTCGCGATGTAGCGACGATCTTCGTCCGTCATCTCGAATGGCACGTAATTGTGCACACCCGTTGGGCTCCAAGTTGTAGGCATAGATCTCATCCGTGCGTGTTGGGGGTGGCGCGGCGGCGGCCAGCGGGCTCCGCTCACCGGTCATTGGATCATGAGAGATCCTCCGGTATCTTGCCGGATTAAACCGTAATTGAAGTGGGGCAGTGGCCCGAGTAAGGGTGGCGATCAGTGGTCGCAGTTGGGCACGGTGCAAGAATCGGCACTAAACAAGGATGGGAGAGCAGGAATGGTCGAGGGGGATGAAAGGAGGCGGTTGTGGGCGGCAGCCAATAAGTTGTGGGCCAACACCGGTCTCAAGCCGGCCGAGTTCTCGGCCCCGGTGCTGGGGCTGATCTTTCTGCGGTACGCCGAGAAGCAATACGCCGCTGCCGAGGAGCTGATCGGACCGGTAGGGTCCGGGGGGCGGCGTAAGGTCAGCAAGGACGACTACCTCGCCGAGGGCGTGATCTTCCTGCCGGAGACTGCCCGCTTCTCTCACCTTCTGGATCTGACCGAGGCCGACAACATCGGCAAGGCCATCAACGATGCCATGAAGGCCATCGAGGTGGAGAACCCGGACCTTCGGGGCGCCTTGCCGCGCAACTACACACAACTGGAGAACTGGGTCCTGATGGAGCTCTTGAAGCTCTTGGGGCCGGTGGATCTCTCCGGGGATGCCTTCGGCAAGGTCTACGAGTACTTCCTCGGCAACTTCGCCCTGAACGAAGGCCAGAAGGGCGGGGTCTTCTATACGCCTGAGTCCATCGTCAAGCTGATCGTGGAGATCATCGAGCCCTACCACGGGCGCATCTTCGACCCGGCTTGTGGATCAGGTGGCATGTTCGTCCACTCGGCAGACTTCGTAGAGCGCCACCACCAGACGGCCATGGACGAGATCTCGATCTTTGGAACGGAGAAGGACCAGACCACCGTCAACCTCAACAAGATGAACCTCGCGGTGCATGGCCTATCCGGTGATGTACGGGTGGCTAACACCTACTACGAGGACCCGCACGACGCCCTGGGGCGGTTCGACTTTGTGATGGCCAATCCGCCGTTCAATGTCTCCGGCGTGGACAAGGAACGGCTGGAGGGGGACCCGCGATTCCCCTTGGGGATGCCCAAGACGGACAACGCGAACTACCTCTGGATGCAGCTCTTCTACTCTTCCCTGACACCGGATGGACGGGCTGGCTTCGTCATGGCCAACTCGGCGGGGGATGCCCAAGGCAGCGAGCAGTTGATCCGTCAGAAGCTGATTGAGTCCGGTGCCGTAGACGTGATCGTCTCGGTGGGGCCGAACTTCTTCTACACCGTCACGCTGCCCTGCACCCTCTGGTTCTTTGACCGGGCCAAGAGCGAAACCGAGCGAGGGGACAAGGTGTTGTTCATCGACGCTCGCCACCTCTACCGCCAGATCGACCGTGCGCACCGAGACTGGCTGCCGGAGCAGATCGAGTTCCTGGCCAACATCGTTCGCCTCTACCGTGGTGAAGACATCGAGCTGGACCAGGGTAGCGAGCCGCTGCTGGCCGAGAAGGGGCTTAGCGAAGGCTATGCCGATGTGCCTGGGCTCTGCAAGGTGGCGACTCGGGAAGAGATCGAGGCGCAGGGCTGGTCGTTGAACCCTGGGCGTTATGTCGGGGCAGCGGCGAGGGAAGCCGAGGATGTGGATTTTACAGAGCGGCTGGAGGAGCTGGCTGAGGAGCTGGAGGTGCTGAACTCTGGGGCTAAAGAGCTTGAAGGTGTAATCTCTGAGAGCGTCTCGGTCATTATGGAGGCCTCAAGATGACTGTGACTCAACCTCTTTGGTTGCGGAAAGAGGATGTGCCAGATCTCCCTGATGGCTGGATAGCGCTCACGACAAACGAAGCGTGTGAACAGCTGAAGCCTGGGAAGTTATATTCTGGAAAAACGACCTTTGAGATTGGTGATGTACCTGTATTGAGCCAAGGCGAATCAGGATTTGTTGGATATCATAATGATGCCCCAGGGGTTGCTGCCTCACCTAAGAGCCCGGTCGTAACTTTTGCTAATCACACTTGTGCGATGCGGCTTGTGACGCACCCATATTCCTGCATTCAGAACATCTTTTCAAAGGTAGGAAAAGATGGCGTGTGTGACACAAGGTACTTTTACTATGCCGCCATGGGTCGGGTTACGATAGGTGACTACAAGGGGCACCATCCTCTCTTTCGCCAAGCCTATATTCCGATTCCCCCTCTGGGAACTCAGCATCGAATCGCCTCCATCCTTTCCGCTTACGACGACCTCATCGAGAACAACACGCGCCGCATCGAGATCCTTGAGGAGATGGCTCGGCGGCTGTACGAAGAGTGGTTCGTCCACTTCCGTTTCCCTGGGTATAAGGAGGTGAGCTTCAAGGAGAGTGAGCTAGGGAGGACTCCTGAGGGATGGGAGGTTCGCCGACTTGAAGATGTGGTGGCTTTGAACCCAAAAACCAAGGTTCCCAAGGATGGGGAAAAGTGGTTTGTACCGATGGGAGCCTTATCAGAATCGAGCATGGTCGTTGGTAGCCTTGAGAAAAAAGCTGGCAACAGTGGTGCGAAATTCCAAAATGGCGATACCTTGGTTGCTCGCATCACTCCTTGCCTTGAAAACGGAAAAACAGGGTTCGTTGACTTCCTGCCTGTGGATCAGCCAACCGGCTGTGGCTCTACTGAATTTATTGTGATGCGCTCGACGTCTCTGTGTCCCGAGATGGTCTATCTGCTAGCGAGAAGTAACCGGTTCCGCGATGTGGCCATCAAGAGCATGTCTGGTGCCACCGGTAGGCAGCGGGTTCGTGTTGAAAGCCTTAGGGAGCTCCCCGTAGTTCAACCGGATCAAGCTACCCTAGCTGCTTTCCAAGGGTTCGTTGCGCCTTGCTTCAAACAGATCCGCACCCTCGCACGGAAAAATAACAACCTCCGCGCCCAACGCGACCTGCTGCTCCCCAAGCTGGTCTCGGGTGAGATCAACGTATCCGACATCCCCATGCCCGACGACAAGGAGATCGAAGCCGCATGACGCCCCCGCCATCCCCGGCTTATGACTACTCGGAGGATGCTCTGGTGGAGCAGCCCGCTATTGAGCTGTTCGATCAGCTGGGGTGGGACACGGCCAATCTCTATGGGGAGTGGACGGGAACGGTATCGAGCGAGGGGCGGCAGACCCAGCAGGATGTGGTACTAGTGCCTCGGCTGCGGGTGGCCCTGGAGAAGCTCAACCCCGAGCTGCCCGCCGATGCCCTAGAGAAGGCCATTGAGGAGTTGACCCGCGACCGGTCGAAGTTGCTGCCAGTGAACGCCAACCTGGAGGTCTACCGGCTGCTCAAGGATGGCGTGAAGGTAGAGCTGTCCGAGGAGAATGGCGGCACCGCTATAGAGACGGTACGGGTGATCGACTGGAGCCAGCCCGAGGAGAACGATTTCCTGCTGACCTCACAGTTCTGGGTTCGTGGTGAGTTGCATACCCGGCGCACCGATCTGGTCGGTTTCGTCAACGGGTTGCCGCTGCTGTTCGTGGAGCTGAAGGCGAGCCACAAGACGCTGAAGGCTGCCTATGATGGCAACCTGAGCGACTACCGTTCGGTGATCCCCCAGCTCTTCACCTATAACGCTGTGGTAATGCTCTCCAACGGCTCTGAGACCGTGGTGGGGAGCACTTTCTCACCATGGGAGCACCTCTTCGAGTGGAAGCGCATCAACGACGAGGGTGAGAAGGGTGTTGTGTCCCTTGAGACGGCTATCCGCGGTATCGCGGAGCCTGTGCGTCTGCTGGACATGGTGGAGAACTTCACGGTGTTCGAGGAGGCCCAGGGCGGCACCATCAAAAAGATCGCCAAGAACCACCAGTACCTCGGCGTGAACAAGGCCATTGCCGAGCTGAAGCGCATCAAGGATCGTCCTGCCGGTGAGGCCGGTCGGCTGGGGGTGTTCTGGCATACCCAGGGCTCGGGCAAGTCGCTGTCCATGGTGTTCTTCACGCAGAAGATCCACCGCACGATCCCCGGCAACTGGACGTTCGTGATCGTCACCGACCGCAACGAACTGGACGAGCAGATCTACAAGACCTTTGCCGCCACGGGCGCGGTCAACGAGGTGGAGGCTCACGCTGAGAGTGGAGCCCATCTGAAACAACTGCTGACCGAAGACCATCGCTATGTCTTCACGCTGATCCATAAGTTCGGCACTCGAAACGGGGAGGCGTATCCCAAGCTCTCCGACCGGCAGGACATCATCGTCATTACCGACGAGGCCCACCGCTCCCAGTACGACACCCTGGCCATGAACATGCGCACGGCGCTGCCTCATGCCGCCTTTCTAGGGTTTACCGGGACACCGCTGATGGCGGGTGAGGAGAAGACCAAGGAGGTGTTCGGTGACTACATCTCGGTCTACGACTTCGGGCAGTCCATCGCTGATGGGGCGACGGTGCCGCTCTACTACGAGAACCGCATCCCCGAGCTGCAGCTGATCAACGAGAACCTGAACGAGGACCTGACACAGTTACTGGAAGACGCTGAGCTGGACGAGGAGCAGGAGAGAAAGGTCGAGCGGGTATTCGCCCGGGAGTACCACCTGATTACCCGAGATGATCGGCTGGAGGCTATTGCCGAGGATCTCGTGCAGCACTTTGTCGGTAGGGGCCACCAGGGCAAGGCGATGATGGTCTGTATCGACAAGGCCACCGCTGTGAGGATGTACGACAAGGTTCAGGCTCACTGGAGCGCCTACTTGGAGCGCCTCAGGACTGAGCGGGGATCCGCCCCAGAAGAGCAGCAGGAGCCGCTGAGGCACAAGATCAAGGTGCTGGAGAAGACCGACATGGCGGTGGTGGTCTCTCAGGGGCAGAACGAGGTGAAGGAGCTGGCGGACAAGGGGCTCGACATCCTGCCCCATCGTAAGCGAATGGTGGAGGAAGACCTCGACGAGAAGTTTAAGGATGCCAATGACCCGCTGCGGCTGGTGTTTGTCTGCGCCATGTGGATCACCGGCTTTGACGTGCCTTCCTGCTCGACCATCTATCTCGACAAGCCGATGAAGAACCACACCCTGATGCAGACCATCGCCAGGGCGAACCGAAAGTACCCCGGCAAGGAGGCGGGTCTGATCGTGGACTATGCGGGCGTCTTCAGGAAGCTGCAGGAGGCGTTGGCCATCTACGGCGGACTGCCATCGTCTGGTGTTGGTGAACCACCAGCTGGTTATGGGGATCAGCCTGGTCAGGACGGCGGGAGCCCTATCCAACAGAAGGCGGAGCTGGTCGAGTACCTGAGGCATCTCCTCGCGGAGGCTCTGGGCTTGCTGACCACGAACCAGATCGACCATGAGGCGATCAAGTCTGCGGAAGGCTTCGAGAAGGTGGCTCTGCTGGACGATGCTCGCGAGAAGCTGCTGGCGAGTGAAGAGACCAGGAAGTCGTTCCTGAACCACGCACGAGCGGTATCCCGGGTCTACAGGGCCATCCTGCCGGACCCTTCTGCTAACGAGCTGGCTCCTGACGCGGTGCTTCTGTCGGTGCTAGCTCAGAAGATCAAGGCGTTGGAACCCGAGGTGGACATCTCTCAGGTGATGAGGGAGGTGGATGATCTCCTGGATCAGTCCGTCGCTCCGGTGCCCTATGTCATCGAGGAAACAGACGAAGAGAAGCTGTTCGACCTCAGCCAGATCGACTTCGAGAAGCTGCAGCAGAGGTTCGCCAAGGGTCGAAAGCGCACAGAAGCCGAGCGGCTGAAGGCACTGCTGACCCAGAAGCTGGAGACCATGGTAGCCAGGAACCCCAGCCGGGCGGATTTCATGGAGAAGCTGCAGAAGCTGATCGAGAAGTACAACACCGGAAGCCTCAACGTCGAAACCTTCTTCCAGCAGTTGATGGAGTTCACTGACGAGCTGCAGGAAGAAGACCGGAGGGCAATCCGCGAGGGCCTCACGGAGGAAGAACTGGCACTGTTCGATATCATGACGAAACCGGCCCCCGCAATGACCGATAAGGAAATCTCTCAGGTGAAGACCATGTGTCGAGATCTACTGGAGACCCTGAAGAAGGAAAAACTGGTCCTGGACTGGCGGAAGAAGGCCCAGGCCAGAGCCGAGGTCCGTCGGACACTCGAGATCGTCCTGGATCGACAGCTGCCAGACAGCTTCGACGAGCAGACGTACGAGGCGAAATGCGATACCGCTTTTCAGCACCTCATGGCTAACTACTACGGACCAGGCGTCAGCGCGTACGCTGGTGCGCAAGCGTAGGAGTTCCGATCAACCCCCATGAATCGTAGGCACGCCGGGCAGCGCCATTGGTCTTGATCGCTGCAAGGCAGGAGAACGGCGCGTATGACAAAGGTGCGCCAGGCTCGTTCGACCCAATCCCCGATGAACAACTGAAACGGTAAGCGATGATGCATCCAACTCTTGAGCGGTTCATTTTTGCGGGCACCAGCGTAATGGTCGCTTTTTCCTTGGCCGGATGTCTCGCAGGACCGGCACCTAAACCTACAGAAGCAGTCTACGACGATAATTTTTCACAAGCAGACCATGTCGAGCGCTTGGTCCGAGAAGGCCGAATCTCGGAAGCCTTTACGGTCTATATGGAAATCGAAGAAGGCCAGGATCCACGATGGTCTGTTATACGGGATCTGGCTCAAGGCTTGGCGGAATCACCCGACTCAGAGGATTATCTGACCGCTCTGGGGAACCAGCTTCAAGCTCTTTCGGTTGAGTCTGCGCCTGAATCTTGGCCCGAAAAACGACATCTTTTCGGTCGCGCCTCGACTCTAAGCTCGATCTATGACGGGCAGCAAGATGTAGATGACCGAGACGCTGTGGGGAATTTTGTCTCCGCAGTAGACCAAGCCCGTGCCGAATGGTATCTGGCCAAGCCCCGCCTCGTGTCTGAATGCGGTATGTCTGGTTTCCGGGAGTGCGTTGACTTGTACCCAGTCCCATCTGAGTTTGATGACTGGGGCGATCAAAGCCGGTCGGAACTCGCGCTCGCACTTATCTCTCAAGTCGATCTGGACAGTTCTTCGAGTAGTGCGCTTCGGGAGTTATTCGATCACGCAGACGCCGTGTACGAAATGATCGAAGTTGAAAGACCCGAAGGCGTTATACCGGAAAGCTATGTTATCGACCAAACATTGTGGTCCACAGCGGGTGATGGTTCGGAAGCTGCTGGGGCCAATTTGAAACTGGGATCTGTCTACCCGTCCCCTGTGCAGCCAAATGAGGTTGTAATAGAGGATATTTGGGGGAGTCCAGGGCACAGGTTCCAAGTATTTTTGGTTAGGTCTCGTGAGAGTGTAACCCCTAGCGAGTTGGCCGTTTACAGTCAGCCCTCAGAGTTTCGAGTGTCTGAACGTCATGTACCGAACCCGGAATATCAGCGAGCTCAGGCAAGAGTAAACAATTTACGTGCTCAGTTGCAGCAGGCACAAACTTCGGCTGCTTATGCCCAGGATCCGATTTCTCAGGGTTTCGCACAGGGGCAGGCTATGGGCCTTCAGTCGCGTCTGACGAATGCGATTAACCGGCTAGGTAGTATTCCCATGCAAGTAACCGAGCCCGTGTATCAAACATATGAGTACTCGGTCCGGAAGATGAGGCTCGATAAGGAGTCACGCTTCGAGATACTAGTGGTTGACCACGAGCACGATAGAGTGGGGCGCGGCTCTATAACGGTGCGAGACACGAAGGAGGCCGAGGTTGCATCGGGTGTTCGAGCTCATGATCGGTTCAATAGGCATTCGAGTGATGGGGTGCGAGAGATTTCGGAATCGTTCCGAGAATTAACGGTTTCGCTGGCACCGAAAGACGTCGTGGGAAACCTACAGTTTGGCTCAGGGCCGAGTAATGAGCGTACGCTTGTTGCGCTACTCGACCAAGGGCGAGTAGTGAGTTCACGGCATGACGCGGGTGAAAGAGTTGGGGCTCCGAGTGGGGAGCCGGAAGTGGGAGCCGCGTCGTTTTTCCCGAGTGTGGTGGTTGTCTCAGCGGGTGGTCTTGGGTCTGGGTTTTACGTGCGCGAGAATCTTGTCGTGACGAATGCCCATGTGGTCGAAGATGTGCTCAATCCAGAGATTCGGAACAGAGACGGAAGAGTGCATGTCGGACGTGTGATAGCGACTGATTCAGCTGGTGACTTGGCATTGGTCGAAGTTCGTGAGCTGGGTGTTCCATTGCCGCTGCATTCTGGCGCGGTTCCGGTAGGGGAGGATGTCGTTGCGATTGGGCATCCGAGGGGTCTGGAATTTACGATCACTCGAGGCGTCATTAGTGCGAGTAGGTATCGGTCGAATTTCGGTGAATCCATACCGGTTCTACAGACGGATACAGCAATTAATCCAGGTAATTCGGGTGGGCCATTGTTGCTCAATGGCGAGGTTTTGGGGGTAAACACGGCGCTGTTGGCAGATAGTCAAGGGATTGGCTTTGCCGTTCACGCGGATAGAGTTCGGCAAATTCTGGGTGCCGCGGGCCGCTGAAGCTAGGGGTGTTTGGATAACGTGTACAATTTGCGGAGTTCAACTGCCAGGCAAATACCGGTAATGGGCGTACTGGGGTGCAGCGCGGGTATGGACCTGGCCAGCGATCCAGTGTGCCTGGTCGGTCAAAATGGGCAGTCGGTTCAGTGATGGATTACACACAGGTCGGTGTAAGACCCATTCCGGACCGTTTGCAGAGGTAGTCTGCCCACTCCTGCATCATCTGTCGGCGCTTAGCGAAGAGATCGCCACGCCGGTAAGCGGCTTCTACTTTGTTCTCGATGACGTGGGCGAGAGCCATTTCGGCGACGTCGCGCGGGAAGGTGGAAACCTCACCAGACCAGTCTCGGAAGCTTGAGCGGAAGCCGTGTGGTACGTAGTTGCCGCGGTCGCGGCCGACGCCAAATCCGGATTTCCTCATGATGTTGAGTAGGGCCATGTTGGAAAGAGGGCGCCCCATCCGCATCCCGGGGAACAGGTAGGGGTTTTCCGGCAGTCTTTGAAGCGCATCCAAGATGGTCAGAGCTTCGGGCGACAGCGGGACCCGGTGCTCGCGGCGGCTCTTCATCCTGCTGGCCGGAATAATCCAGGTCTCGTTTTCCAAATCGATCTCGTTCCAAGTGGCTAGTCGTACCTCATTGGTTCGTGTGGCGGTCAGGATTAGAAAGCGAAGGGCTTTGGGCGCAATACCGTCCATGTGCCGGAGCTCCTCCATATACGCGGGAACATCGAAGTAGGGCATCGCAGGGTGGTGGGCAACGGCGCGGACACGGGTCGGTTTGGGCAGAAGCTTGTCCAGGTGGCCACGCCAGCGCGCTGGATTGGTTTCGGCTCGGAAGCCGTGAGCGGCGGCAAAATCCAGGACGTTCTCGATGCGGCCCTGCACCCGCTTGGCTGTCTCGTTCTTGGTTTTCCATATGGGCGAGAGGACCTGGAGGATGTCTTCGGTGGTGATTTCACTCACTAGCCTTTCGCCGATAACCGGTCGCGCGTACGTCTTCAGCGTCCGCACCCACTGGCGCCGGTGCTTCGGGTTTCGCCAACCGTGCCTCTGACTACGGATGTACTGGGCGGCGCAGGAAGTGAACGAGGGCGTTTGCCGCTTTACGGCGTTCCGTTCTGCTATGGGGTCGCCCCCGGTTTTGGCGATTGACCGGCAACGCGCGGCCTCATCCCGCGCCGTGGCGAGGGTCACGTCGGGATAGGCGCCGAGGCCCATCTCTCGCCTTCTGCCACGGATGGTTACCCGTAGCACCCATTTCTTGGCCCCTGTTGCCGATACGACCAGGCGCAGACCGCCGCCATCTTCGTGCTTGCCGGTTGCGGCTGTTTCTACCTTCCGCGCACTGAGCTTGTGGAGCGCCATGTGGAGTCCTCATACTTGTTTCCCGTCCCCCATCGAGTCCCCCATTTATCATGGAACTCGTTGGATGCCTCTGGACTCACTAGTACCATAAGGCACTGAAAAAATGAAAGTATAAGGACTTAAATGGAACCATATGGACGATGAGTCGACGGACTCACTCTCCGCCAGATCCAGAAAGGGGCCCGAGTGGCCCCTTTCGCACGTCTGGTCCCCGAGGGTTCGGGATTCGGACCCGAGATACAGAAAAGGTGGTTCGACGGGTGACGCGCAGCGGTACCCGAACGTCACCGCAGGTGACGGCCCGAAGGGCGAGGCGTATTGGTTGGGGGCTCTAAGGGGCGGAATGACGATAGTCGGCGCGCTGGAAGGCGTTTTCCGGGCTCAGTGACAGCGTGTACCGCCAAGCCCATCGCTGACGGTTTTGCTGAATGCCTGCACGCATTGGGGGTTCCACGCTCCCGAGCGTGCTAATCTTGTGCGAAATGGTCGACTTATAAAGGCCGGATCGGCCAAAGCGGATTTCCTATGTCTCTGACCCCCACTGTCCTGTTCAGCCTGCTGGCGGACGACACCCGCTTGCGTTCGTTGCTGCTGATTCACATGGAGCGCGAGCTCTGTGTATGCGAGCTGATGACTGCGCTGGAGATCTCGCAGCCGAAGGTCTCGCGTCATCTGGCCGCGCTGCGCCAGCAGGACGTGGTGACGACCCGGCGCGAAAGCAACTGGATCTACTATCGGCTGCATCCGCAACTGCCGGAGTGGGCCCGCGAGGTGCTGGCGTCGACGGCCGAGGCTTCGCGCGTCAATGGCACGCTGCGCGAGGATCATGCGCGCCTGCAGACAATGTGGCGTGATGCCGATCTGGGGCTCCCGGTTTCCCGGCGCTCGTCGGAGGCCTGATCAGCGTACTTCGGTGGGAGGCATGGCAATGCCGGCTTCCCGCAACCACTGACACAGGCGGATCAGCGGAAGACCCACCAGGGCGGTAGGGTCCGAACCCTCCATGCGCTCGAACAGGCTGACCCCCAGGCCTTCCGACTTGAAACTGCCGGCGCAGTCCACGGGATTGTCCAGCGCGACATAGGCCCGAATCTCGGCGTCCGACAGCCGGCGGAAGCTGACGACGTATTCCACGTCCTCTACCTGCGCCTCGCCGCTGGAGGCATCCAGCAGGCACAGCCCGGTGTGAAAGGTGACCGTGCCGCCGGACAGCGAGGCCAGCTGTTCGCGGGCGCGCTCGGGATTGCCCGGCTTGCCGAGGATGTGGTCCTGATGGCTGGCGCTCTGGTCGGAACCAATGATCAATGCGCCCGGGTGGGTGCCAGCGACTGCTCGGGCCTTGGCCTCGGCGAGGCGCTGCACGAGGGCCGCCGCGTCTTCGTCCGGGAGCCGCGTCTCGTCGACCTGCGGGGCCGCCGTCGCGAACGGCAGATGCAGCCGCTGCAACAGCTGGGCGCGATAGGGCGAGGTCGAGGCGAGGACGATTTCACGCATGGGGCTTACGCATCCGGGCTGTCGATCTCGATCAGGGCATCGTCCGGGTTGGCGGCCGCACCCTTGGCCACGTTTACCGCGCGCACGGTGCCGGCGATGGGCGCGGCGATCTCGGACTCCATCTTCATCGCCTCGAGCACCAGCACCGGCTGGCCGGCCTCCACGGTGTCGCCCTCGGCCACCAGGACGTCGATGATCGTGCCCGGCATGGACGTGGTGACATCCCCCGGGCGGGTGGCGCGGCGGGATTTCTTGCCCGTGCGCGGCGACTCGGCGCCACCGCTACCGCCGCCGGCGGTGTCGATGGTGTCGAGCGTCTCGATCAGGACCTCTTCCGGCATGCCGTCGATGGTGACGTACATCGGCCGCGTGTCCTCGCGGTGGTGGCCGCTGCCATTCACGCGGATATGGTACGACTCCCCGTGGAAAGTGACGTTGAACTCGACCGGCGCCGGGCAGCCCGCCTGGGTGTTCTCGGGCAGGTTCAATGGTTCCGGTTCCAGTGTCCCGTCGCGGCGCTGCTCGAGGAAGGAACGTCCCACCTCGGGGAACAGCGCGAAGGTCAGTACGTCCTCCGGCCCCTGGGCCAAATCGCCGATGTCGCGGGTCAGATGGTCCATCTCCGGCTTTAGCAGGTCCGCCGGGCGCACGTCGATGACCTCGGCGTTGCCGATCGCCTTGCGCTGGATCACGCGGTTGATCGGCCCCGGCGCGCGGCCGTAGTGCCCGGTCAGGTACTGCTTCACCTCGTTGGTGATGGTCTTGTAGCGCTCCCCGGCGAGGACGTTCATCACCGCCTGGGTGCCGACGATCTGCGAGGTCGGCGTGACCAGGGGCGGGTAGCCGAGGTCCTCGCGTACGCGCGGGATCTCCTCCAGCACGGCATCAAAGCGATCCAGCGCGTTCTGGTCGCGCAGTTGATTGGCGAGGTTGGAGATCATCCCGCCCGGGACCTGGTTCACCTGCACCCGGGTGTCGACGCCGGTGTATTCGCTCTCGAAGCGCTGGTACTTCTTGCGCACCTCGTGGAAATACAGGCCGATCTTCTGCAGGGCCACGAGGTCCAGGCCGGTGTCGTGCTCGGTGCCGGACAAGGCCGCGACCAGGCTCTCCGTCGGGGGGTGGCTGGTGCCCCCGGCGAAGGCGGAGATCGCGGTCTCGATGTGGCGGCAGCCGGCCTCGATCGCCTGCCAGTGGCACAGCTCGGACAGACCCGAGGTCGCATGCGCATGCAGGTGGATCGGGACATCCAGTGCGTCGACCAGCTCGGTTACCAGTTCGCGGGTGGCCGTCGGGGTCAGCAGCCCGGCCATGTCCTTGATCGCGATGCTCTGTGCCCCCATGTCCACCAGCTCGCGGGCGAGGGCGACGAATTGGGCGGCGGAGTGTACCGGTCCGGTGGTGTAGCACAGCGTGCCCTGGGCATGGCCGCCTGCCTCGCGGGTGGCCTCGATCGCGGTGCGCAGGTTCCGGGCATCGTTCATCGCGTCGAAGATGCGGATGATGTCGATGCCACCGGCCACGGACCGCTCGACGAAGGCGCGCACGACATCATCGGCATAGTGGCGGTAGCCGAGCAGGTTCTGCCCGCGCAGCAGCATTTGCAGCGGGGTGTTGGGCAGCGCGGCCTTGAGCTGGTGCAGGCGCTCCCACGGGTCTTCCTTGAGAAAGCGCACGCAGGCGTCGAACGTGGCCCCGCCCCAGGCCTCAAGGGAGTGGAAGCCGATCGCGTCCATCTGCTCGCAGATCGGCAGCATGTCCTCGGTGCGCATGCGCGTGGCGATCAGGCTCTGGTGGCCGTCGCGCAGGGTGACATCCGTGATGTGAACTCGATCCATGGTCAGTCCGATATCCGGGGGTTACAACCCGTGGTGGGCGGCGATTGCGGCGGCGATCGCGACGGCCAGATGGCGGTCGGAGCGCTTGGCCGGTAGCTCGGTCAGTTCTGGGTGCTCGGCGATGAAGCCGGTATTGAAATCCGCGCGGCGAAAATCCGGGTGGTTCACGATCGCCAGGTGATACGGGATGGTGGTCTTGACCCCGAACACGCCCATGTCGCGCAGGGCCCGGTTGCTGCGCGCCAGCAGGTCGTCCCACTCCAGCGCCCAGCAGATCAGCTTGGCGCACATCGAATCGTAGTGCGGCGGGATCTCGTAGCCGGTGTAGATCGCGCCGTCGGTGCGCACGCCCGGCCCACCCGGGGCAAAGTAGCGCGTGATGCGACCAAAGCTCGGCAGGAAGTCGTTGGTTGGGTCTTCCGCGTTGATGCGAAATTCCATGGCGAAGCCGCGCCGGGTGATCTGCGACTGGTTGTAACGCAGGGGTTCGCCACTGGCGATGCGCAACTGCTCCTGCACGATGTCCACGCCGGTGATCATCTCGGTCACCGGATGCTCGACCTGCAGGCGCGTATTCATCTCCATGAAATAAAACGTGTCATCGCCGTCCATCAGGAACTCGACGGTACCGGCGTTCTGGTAGCCGACGGCCTGGGCGGCGGTAACGGCCAGTGTGCCCAGGTGCTCGCGCTGGGCCTCGCTCAACTGCGGCGAGGGGGCGATCTCCACCAGTTTCTGGTGGCGCCGCTGCACGGAGCAGTCGCGCTCGTACAGGTGCACGGCATTGCCATGGGTGTCCGCGAGGATCTGTACCTCGATGTGGCGCGGGTTGACCACGGCCTTTTCCAGGAAGATCTCGGTGCTGCCGAACGCACGGGTCGCCTCCGAACGCACGCGGTCGAAGTTGCGCCGCAGGGCGTCCGCGTCGTCGCACAGGCGAATGCCACGCCCGCCGCCGCCACTGGTCGCTTTGAGCATCACCGGATAGCCGATGGCCTCGGCGGCCTCCAGTGCGGCCTCCAGGGTTTCCAGGTTGCCCTCCGACCCTGGGGTGACCGGGACCCCGGCCTCGATCATTGCCTTTCGCGCGGCCACCTTGTCGCCCATGCGGCGGATGACGCTGGCGTCCGGGCCGACCCAGGTGAGCCCGCGCGCGTCGCAGGCCGCGGCGAAATCCGCGTTCTCCGAGAGAAAGCCGTATCCCGGGTGTACGGCGTCGCATCCGGCCGCCCGGGCCACACTGAGCAGCCGGTGGATGCTCAGGTAGCCACCCATGCTGTCGGGGCCGATCGCGTAGGCCTCGTCCGCCTTTTTAACGTGCAGGGCGTGGCGGTCGGCGTCGGTATGCACCGCGACCGAGGTAATCCCCATCTCCGCGCAGGCCCGGATCAGGCGTACGGCGATCTCGCCCCGGTTGGCTATGAGCAGCTTGCGGATCAAACGGAAGGCCTTGGGAAGGTCAGTGAAAGCCCGAGTATCGGCATGCAGTCGAAGGCCTGCAAGTTTCTGTTTCGCTTTGACAGAACGGCCCTCTCGCGCGTATATTCCGCGCCCTTGTATTTGAGTGTTCTATGAGTCGTATTCCCGTATCTCTCGACCCGTGGCAGCCACGGGCCCGGCACCAGGAATTCGAAGGCGATTTGTCTGCGGAGGACCTGCCGCGCCTGCGGGACGAGGCGCTGGCCGAGCACCCGCTGCGAGTCCATGTCCGTTTCGGGCTGGAGCGCGGTGCGCTGGACGAGGTGCGGCTGGCCGGTGTGATCACCGGCGAGCTCTGGCAGACCTGCCAGCGCTGCCTGCAGCCGATGGCCTGGGAATTCCGGCTGGAGACCGATGCGGTGATCCTGCCGGCGGGCGGCTCCGTAGAAGGCCTGGGCGCGGACGAGGACATCCTCGAACTCGAGGACGACGGACGGCTGCACCCGGCGGTCTGGGCCGAGGACGAGGTGCTGCTGGCCTGGCCGCTGGTGCCGCGCCACGTGGACTGCGAGCCCGCAGTGGAACCCGAGTTTGTTCCCGGGCAGCGCGAGGACAACCCGTTTGCGGTGCTCGAGCAGCTAAAGGGCAGTTCGAGCGACGGCGAGGATCGGTAGGCCGGGCGGAGCAGGGCGCCGCCCGGCTCGAAACGCTATACTTGCGCCCGTTTTTGATTCGGGCTAACCCCGCACAGGCGGGATTTGATTAATCTGGAGATTCATCATGGCTGTGCAACAACGCCGCAAGACCCGCTCCAAGCGCGATATGCGCCGTTCCCACGACGGGCTGAAGGGCGCGACCCTGTCCACCGATCCGACCACCGGAGAGGTCCATCGCCGGCATCACGTGACCCCGGACGGGTTCTACCGTGGTCGTCAGGTGATCCAGCAGGACGTCGAAGTCGAAGACGACGAAGACTAAGCTCGGCGTGATGACCTTGCTGGGGCCACGGCTGCGGCTGCACCGTGGCCTTTCCGCGTTTAATCGGGCCCGGTCGTTGGGTGTCTCGCGGGCGCGCGCATGAGCCGAGAATTCACCATCGCCCTGGACGTGATGGGTGGCGACCATGGGGCCCCCGTGGTGTTGCCGGCCGCCCGCCGTTCGCTGAAGGTGGCGGACGACTTCCGCCTGCTGCTGGTGGGGGACGAGGCGACAATCGAATCCGGTCTTGCCGACTGGACGCCTGCCGAGCGCGAGCGTGTGGAAATCGTGCATGCCAGCCAGGTAGTCGGCATGGAGGAGTCGCCGGCTGTCGCCCTGCGCACCAAGCGCGATTCCTCGATGCGGGTCGCCATCGATCAGGTCAAGAAAGGCACGGCCCAGGCCTGTGTGTCCGCCGGTAACACCGGCGGGCTGATGGCCACTGCGCGCTATGTGCTGAAGACCCTGCCGGGGATCGATCGTCCGGCGATCGCGACCGCGCTGCCGTCGCTTTACGGCCATACCCACATGCTGGATCTTGGCGCCAACGTGGACGTCGAGGCGGCACACCTGTACCAGTTCGCGGTGATGGGCTCGGTGCTGGCGAATGCGGTGGACGGGCTCGAGGCCCCCAAGGTGGGACTGCTCAATATCGGGTCGGAGGCCATCAAGGGTAACGATCGGGTACGCGAGGCCGGGCGCATGCTGGAGGAATCCAGTCTGAACTATGTCGGCTTCGTCGAGGGCAACGACGTCTACTGCAGTGATGTCGATGTGGTCGTCTGCGACGGCTTTGTCGGCAACGTCGCGCTGAAGGTCAGCGAGGGCGTGGCCAAGATGATCTCGACGAACATGAAGGCCGAATTCCGTGCCTCGCTGTACTCGCGTCTGGCCGGACTGTTTGCCCTGCCCGTGCTGCGCCGGTTGCGCCACCGCTTTGACCACCGACGCTATAACGGGGCCTCGCTGCTGGGGTTGCAGGGCGTGGTGATCAAGAGCCACGGCAGTGCCGATGCGCTGGCATTCGAATACGCGATCCGCATCGCCCGGGTCGAGGCGGAGGCGAACATCTCCAGCCGCATCGACAAGCAGCTGGGTCAGCTACTGGGGCAGGAGCACGCGCAGTGAAGCATGCACGCATCAGCGGGACCGGGAGCTACCTGCCCGAGCGGATCCTGACCAACGCCGATCTCGAGGCCATGGTGGATACCTCGGATGCCTGGATCCAGGAGCGTACCGGGATTCGCGAGCGCCACATCGTGGCCGAAAACCAGGTGACCTCCGACCTGGCGCTGAAGGCCGCCGAGCGCGCGCTGGATGCCGCGGGCATCCGTCCCGCCGACCTGGACCTGATCATCGTCGCCACCACGACCCCGGACCAGATTTTCCCCAGTACCGCGTGCATCCTGCAGGCGAAGCTGGGTATCGGTGGCTGTCCGGCCTTCGACGTGCAGGCGGTGTGTTCCGGTTTTGTCTATGCACTCGCCACGGCCGATCGCTTCATGCAGAGCGACGAGATCCGGCATGTGCTGGTCGTCGGGGCCGAGACGCTCTCGCGCATCACCGACTACACCGACCGCGGCAACTGTATCCTGTGGGGCGATGGCGCGGGCGCGGTGGTGCTGTCGCGCTCGCCGGACCCGGGCATCATCTCCACCCACCTGCACGCGGATGGCCACCACAAGGGCCTGCTGGAGGTCCCGGGCGGGGTCTCGCAGCCCGGCGACAACCCGGATCTCGAGTTTATCCGCATGGAAGGCCGCGCGGTCTTCCGGGTCGCGGTCAACACCCTGGACCAGATCGTCGACGAGACACTGGAATACAACGGGATCGAGAAGTCCGAGCTGGACTGGCTGGTCCCGCACCAGGCCAACATCCGCATCATCCAGGCCACGGCCAAGAAGCTGAACATGTCCATGGATAACGTCGTGGTCACGGTCGACCGGCACGGCAACACCTCTGCTGCGTCCATCCCGCTGGCGCTGGATACCGCCGTGCGCGACGGGCGCATCAAGAAGGGCGACCTGATCCTGACTGAGGCCTTTGGCGGCGGCTTTACCTGGGGCTCCGCGCTGATCCGGATGTAGCGCGCGCCGCTTCGCGATTCCATTCCTGTGGGAGCCTGCTTGCAGGCGAAGCCCCTGCCAAAGACTGATACGAAGCGGTTCGCCGAAAGACGGGAGTCGACGACATGGGTCGCGAGATCGAACGCAAGTTTCTGCTGGCCAGTGATACCTGGCGCGAGGCCGTGGTGCGCTCGCAGCGCATGCGCCAGGGCTATCTGTGCGGCAATGATCGCGCCTCGATCCGCGTGCGCGTGGACGAGGAGGGCGCGAACCTGAACATCAAGAGCGCGACCCTGGGGGTCGAGCGCGACGAGTACCAGTACGCGATCCCGGTCGAAGAGGCCCATCGCCTTCTCGACACCCTCGCGGGTCCGCAGGTCGAGAAGACGCGCTACTGGGTGGATGTGGACGGCTGGGAATACGAGATCGACGTGTTCGAGGGCGCCAATGCCGGCCTGATCGTCGCCGAGCTGGAATTGCCCGCGAGCGATGCCGACTTCCCGCGCCCCGAGTGGCTGGGCGAGGAGGTCTCGCACGACCCGCGCTACTACAACACCGAGCTGGCCCGGAACCCCTACCGCGACTGGCCCGATGCAAGCTGATTCCTTTCCCGTGTTCGATCCGGACTGCCGGCGCTGCCCGCGCCTGGCCGGTTTTCTGGAAGACGTGCGGGCGAAGCACCCGGACTACCATGCCGCTCCGGTGCCCTCGTTTGGGCCGCTGGATGCCCGCCTGCTGATCGTTGGACTCGCCCCGGGGATGCACGGGGCCAACGCGACGGGGCGGCCCTTCACCGGGGACTACGCCGGGGTGCTGCTCTACGAGACCCTGCACCAGTACGGCTTTGCGACCGGCCCCGAGAGCGTGAGCGCGGACGACGGGCTGCAACTGCTGGACTGCCGGATCACCAATGCGGTGAAGTGCCTGCCGCCGCAGAACAAGCCCACCACCGAGGAAATCCGTACCTGCAACGGTTTCCTGGCCGCGGAGATGGATGCGATGCAGCCCCGGGTGATCCTGGCGCTGGGCAAGATCGCCCATGACGCGGTGCTGCGGGCCCGGGGTCTGCCGCTGTCCAGCCTGCGCTTTGCCCACGGCGCCGAGCATGCACTGGATGGCATGCGGCTGATCGACTCCTACCACTGCTCCCGCTACAACACCCAGACCCGCCGCCTCACCCCGGCCATGTTCGGCGAACTCTTCGCCCGCATCCGTACCCACCTCGAGTAGAAAAGCCTGTTTGGTCCGGCTGCTCGCGATGGCGTGGGGCCCAAAGGTGTCGAGGTACCAACGTGCGAAGGGCATTGAACGCCCTCTGCTGACATCTCTCACGCCCAGTTGCCCTGCAGGTTTGGCCGACTCCCTTGGCCGTTCCGGTATCCTGAAGCTGTCATGAGTGCCCCCGACACCAGTTTCGATTCCAAGGCCTTCCTGAAGACGCTGACGCAGTCGCCCGGCGTCTATCAGATGCTGGATGCCAGCGGCGGCGTGCTGTACGTCGGCAAGGCGCGCAATCTCAGGAGCCGTGTGGCCAGCTACTTTCGCGGTTCGGATGATCGCGGGCCGCGGATCCGGTCGATGGTGCGCCAGATCGCGGACATCCGCGTCGCGGTCACGCACACCGAGGCCGAGGCCCTGCTGCTCGAGGCCAACCTGATCAAGCGCCACCGGCCGCGCTACAACGTGCTGCTGCGCGACGACAAAAGCTACCCCTACATCTTCGTGTCCGGTCAGGAGTACCCGCGTCTGGGTTTTCACCGGGGCGCGAAAAAGAAGGGAGTGCGCTATTTCGGTCCGTACCCGTCGGCCGGGGCGGTGCGCGAGAGCCTGGCGCTGCTGCAGAAGCTGTTTCAGGTGCGTCAGTGCGAGGACAGCGTGTTCGCGCACCGCTCCCGGCCCTGCCTGCAGTATCAGATCGGGCGCTGTACGGCACCCTGCGTGGGCTACATCACGCCCGAGGAGTATGCCCGCGACGTCGAGTCTTCCGTGCAGTTCCTGCAGGGCAAGAGCGAGGTGGTGATCGCCGATCTGATGCAGCGCATGGAGGCGGCCTCCGAGCGTCTCGACTTCGAGCATGCGGCCCGGCTGCGGGACCAGATCGCGCGGCTGCGCCAGATCTCCGAGCAGCAGTTTGTCTCCGGCGGCGAGGGTGACGCCGACGTGATTGCGCTGGCGCAGGAGGCGGGCGCGGTGGCCGTGGAGATCTTCTTCGTGCGCGGCGGACAGAACCTGGGCAACCGCGAGCTGTTCCCGAACGTGCCGGAGGCCACTGACACCGGGGAGATCATGGCGGCGGTGCTGGCGCAGTACTACGCCGAACGCGAACCGCCGGCGCGCGTGCTGCTGTCGCACGAGCCGGAAGGCGCGCCGGCGCTGGAGGCCTTCCTGATGGAGCGCCGCGGGGGCCGCAAGGTCCAGGTCGCCTGGTCGCTGCGCGGGGATCGGGCGCGCTGGCTGGATATGGCGCGGCGCAATGCCGAACTGGCGCTGAAGACCCGCATTGCCAGTCAGGCCGGACAGACCGCGCGCCTGGACGCCCTCACCGCCGAACTGAATCTGGAGAATCCCCCGAAGCGCATGGAGTGCTTCGACATCTCGCACACCGGCGGCGAGCGCACGGTCGCTTCTTGTGTGGTGTTCGGGCCCGAGGGGCCGATCAAGTCCGACTACCGGCGGTTCAACATCGACGGCATCGAGCCCGGCGACGATTACGCCGCGATGCATCAGGCCCTGAGCCGGCGCTTCGCGCGGCTGAAGAAGGGGGAAGGGCAGGAGCCGGACATCCTGTTCATCGATGGTGGCAAGGGGCAGGTTACGCAGGCGCTCAATGTGCTGGCGGACCTCGGGCTGGATCACATCCGCGTGATCGGCGTCGCCAAGGGCGAGGAACGCCGGCCGGGTATGGAAACTCTGATATTGAGCGGGGTGGAGGCCCCCTCTATACTCCCCGCGCACTCGGGTGCGCTGCACCTGATCCAGCAGATTCGCGACGAGGCGCACCGATTCGCGATCACTGGGCACCGTGCGCGCCGTGCCAAGGCGCGCAAGGAATCGACCCTGGAGTCGATCCCGGGGCTGGGGCCGAAGCGCCGCAGCGCGTTGCTGCGCCACTTCGGGGGGCTGCGCGGAGTGGCCCGGGCCGGCGTCGACGAGCTGACCAAGGTGCCGGGCATCCACCGGCGGCTCGCGCAGGCGATTTACGACCAGTTTCACGAGGGCTGACCAGCAGATGATCCGTGAACTCCCCAACTGGCTGACCTGGTCGCGGATCGTGATGATCCCGCTGCTGATCGCCGTGTTCTACGCGCTGCCGATGCCCACGGCCGGCATCGTCGCGGCGATCGTCTTTGCGCTCGCCGCGATCACCGACTGGGCGGACGGCTACCTGGCTCGGCGCTGGGAGGTCACCAGCCGCTTCGGTGCGTTCCTCGACCCGGTGGCGGACAAGTTGATCGTGGCCGCCGCGCTGGTCCTGGTCGTGGATCACAACCCGGGCGTGGGCCTGGCGCTGGCGGCGGTCGTCATTATCGGGCGCGAGATCGCGATCTCGGCCTTGCGCGAATGGATGGCCGAGGTCGGCGCCAGCGCGAAGGTGGCCGTATCCTGGGTCGGCAAGGTCAAGACCACCGCCCAGATGGTGGCGATCTTCCTCCTGCTGTGGGCGGAGCCGGTCGCCGGGCTGCCGATTTTCGCGATCGGTGAATGGCTGCTGTATCTGGCGGCCATCCTGACGCTGGTCTCGATGGTGCAGTACATGCTGGCGGCTGCGCGCGGGCGCTGATTGGCCGCACGGAAACACCGGCGGGGTATTGACGTTCGCCCCCGGTGCGGTAGAATACGCGCCGTTAACGAAGAGCGGGAATAGCTCAGCTGGTAGAGCACAACCTTGCCAAGGTTGGGGTCGCGAGTTCGAATCTCGTTTCCCGCTCCAACAGATTCCTGAAACCCCGGTTCGGCCGGGGTTTTCTGTTTCGGCCGCCGCCTGTCGCATCACGCGGGCATCATGCGGACCGGGACCCACCCGATACAGGCTGGGTGGCAGAGTGGTTATGCAGCGGACTGCAAATCCGTGTACGCCGGTTCGATTCCGACCCCAGCCTCCATCATCGCGCTTCGCGCCAGGGCCGCCTTCGGGCGGCCTTTTCTTTTGTCGGTATGGCGTGCCAGCGCGGATCGAAATCAGTATGGAAATTCTCGTCCCAATAAGGGTTACAGGGTCTATGCTCTTAACTCGATAACCACAACAAGACGGGGACGCGAGATGCTGATTGTTGGCCTTATTATCGTCGTGGCGGCACTGGTGTTTGCCACCGTGAAGCTGCGAGTCCACCCCTTCCTTGCCCTGTTGCTGGCGGCCTTCGTGATGGCACTGATCGGGGGTATTGCCCCGAAAGAGGCGATCAGCGTCATCAACGATGGCTTCGGCGGTACGCTCGGCTATATCGGGATCGTGATCGCGCTGGGTACGATCATCGGGGTGATCCTGGATCGCACCGGGGCGGCGATCGTGATGGCGGAGGCGATCATCCGGGCGCTGTCGGATCGATTCCCGAACCTTACGGCCACGATCATCGGCTACATCGTGTCCATCCCGGTGTTCTGCGACTCCGGCTACGTAATCCTGAACTCCCTGAAGAACGCGCTGGCGAAGAAGGCGGGCGTGTCCCTGGTGGCGATGAGTGTGGCACTGGCGACGGGTCTGTTCGCCACGCACAACTTCGTCCCGCCGACCCCGGGCCCGATCGCCGCGGCCAGCAACATCGGCATCGCCGATGCGCTAGGGCTGGTGATCCTGTTCGGCCTGTTGGTGGCCGCCGTGGCGGCGGCAGTGGGCTGGCTCTGGGCGAGCCGCTATACCCACGCGAACGACGACGAACTGCTCGAGCCGGACCCGATCGAGGAGGCGACTGGCCAGGAGGTGAAGAAGCCGGAGCCCGATCTGGCCCATCGCCCGTCCACCCTGGCGGCATTCATGCCGATCCTGGCGCCGATTGTACTGATCTCCATCGGTTCGATCGCGTCGCTGGCCACGCGCGATGCCGATCCCGGCATGTTCGCGGAGGGGCTGATCTTCCTCGGCCAGCCGGTGGTCGCCTTGGCGATTGGCGTGGTGTTCGCCCTGCTGCTGGTCAAGGGTGGTGACAAGCGCGGGCGTTTCCACCAGATGACGGTCGATGCGGTCCTGCTCGCGGCGCCGATCCTGCTGATCACTGGGGCCGGCGGCGCGTTTGGCTCCGTGCTGCAGGAGACCCCGATTGGTGACCAGCTCGGTGACATGCTGACCGGTCTTGGACTGGGGCTGTTGGTGCCGTTCCTGCTCGCGGCTGCGCTGAAGTCGGCCCAGGGTTCGTCGACGGTTGCGCTGGTGGCCGCCTCGAGCATGGTGGCACCACTGCTGCCCTCGCTGGGCCTGGACTCCGACATGGGCATGGTGCTGGCGGTGATGGCGGTCGGTGCCGGCGCTATGACTGTCTCCCACGCGAACGACAGCTTCTTCTGGGTGGTGACCCAGTTCAGCCGCATGAAGGTGTCGACCGCCTACAAGGCCTATACGACCGCCACGCTGTTGCAGGGTGTGAGCGCGATGATCGTGATCTACCTGCTGGGGCTCGTCTTTGTCTGAGCTGAGGCGGGTCGTGCTGTGTCCGGACAGCTTCAAGGGCAGTCTGGATGCGGCAGACGTGGCCCAGGCGATGGCTCGCGGTGTACATGCCGCGAGTCCATCCACCCGCATCCGGGCGTTGCCGATGGCGGATGGAGGAGAAGGGACGGCGGAACTGGTCAGCCATACCATGGGTTGGGCCTGGCATTTGTCCGATGTCCGTGATCCGCGTGGGCAGCATGTCTCGGCGGGCTGGGGGTGCGATGCCGTCACCCGACGCGCGGTGATTGATGTCGCCTCGGCCTGTGGGCTGGACCTGGTGCCCGAGGCCGAGCGCGATCCGTGGAGGCTCGATACCCGCGGCGTGGGGCAGCTGATCCTTGCCGCCCTGGATGCCGGTGCCCGGCATGTGCTGATCGGCCTCGGGGGCAGCGGCACGGTGGATGGCGGTGCCGGGATGCTGCACGCACTGGGGGTCCGCTTTCGGGACCGAGATGGGGCCGAGCTGGATCCTGTCCCGGACCGGCTGGAGCACCTGGAAAGTGCCGATTTCTCTGGTCTGGAGCCACGGCTTGCGGGACTCCGCATCACGGTGCTGAACGATGTCGACAACCCGTTGACGGGCAACCGGGGTGCTGCGGCGGTGTTCGGCCCGCAAAAGGGCCTGGCCACGAAAGACGTGCCACGCATGGATGCCTACATGGAGCGGCTGGAACGCGCGATTGACGAGGCGGGGGAGTTGCGCCGCCCGGGCGCCATGCCCGGGGCGGGGGCTGCCGGCGGACTGGGCTTTGCACTGGCCTGTGTCCTGCGCGGGCAGTCACGCATGGGGGCGGTGTACCTGGCGGATCTGATCGATCTCGATGCGGCGATCGCCGGGAGCGATCTGGTGATCACGGGCGAGGGGCAGGTCGACGGCCAGACCGCGCATGGCAAGGTCGTGGCCGAGGTGGTTCGGCGGGCACGGCGCTGCTGTGTGCCGGTCGTCGCCGTGGCCGGTTCGATCGATGCCACCCCGGAGGAACTCGAGGCGGTGGGGCTCGCCGACGCGCGCGCCCTTTGTGATGGCACGATCACGCTGGAGCAGGCGATGGGCGAGCCCGGGCGCTGGATCATGGAGCGTACGCGCGCACTGGTGGAGGCGCGAGGGGCGCGATCGGTCTAACGAACGGATAACAACGGGCGGTCCGTGGCCTGGCCATCCATGGCACTATGCGGTACCGAACGCACAGGGGCGCGTCGTGCCTGATTGGAAACCCAGAACCAGGAGCAAATGGACGCGATGGCGCCGTGCGGTCATGCCTGTCCTGCTGGCGGTGTCCCTGTGCCTGCCCGCCGGGGCCGGCGCGGATGATCCCCTGCGCATAGGGCTGTACGAGAACGTGCCCAAGGTCGGCACGGGTGACGATGGGGCGGCAGGGGGCGTGTTCGTCGAGTTGCTGGACGCCATCGCGCGACGCGAGCACTGGCGGCTGGAGTATGTCTCGTGCGAGTGGTCGGCCTGTCTGGAGGCCCTGGAGGCGGGCGAGATCGACCTGATGCCGGATGTCGCGCTGACGCCGGAGCGGCGCGAGAGCCTCGCGTTTCACTCGATCCCGGTGGCTCAGGCATGGAGCCAGGTGCTGGCGCCGATCGATTCGGGGCTGGATCGCATCGAAGCGCTGGAAGGCCTCCGCCTTGCGGTGCTCGATGGATCGATTCAATACGACTACCTGCGCGAGTACGCACTGGACACCGGCCTGGACTGGACCCTTGTGACCCGTGGCGACATGGAATCCGTGCTGGCTGCTGTCGCGTCGGGCGATGCCGACGTGGCGATCACAAACAACTTCTATGCGCGGCGTCATGCACGCCAGCATATGCTGGTGGAAACCCCCGTCACCTTCGACCAGGTCGGTCTTTACTACGCCGCTGCTCCTGGGCGGCAGGATGACCGACTGGAGGTGATCGACGCCTACCTCCAGCGCTGGAAGGGCGACGCGGGGTCGCCCTATCAGCACGCGATGGAGCAGGCACTGGAACCACCCCTCGGGGAGGGGGAAATCCCGACGTGGGCCTGGTCGGCGCTGGCGTCCGCCGCAATGATCGCACTCGTCCTGGGGCTGATGGCGGTCTGGTTGCGACGCACCGTGCGCGCGCAGACACGTGCCCTGCGCGAGGCCAATCAGCGTCTCGAACACCTGCTCGAGAGTGGACCGGTCGTGCTCTATCAACTCAATGCGCTGGATTTCAAGCCGCTTTGGGTGAGTGGCAACTTCGCGCGGCTGTTTGGATTCAATTCCAGGGTGGCGCTGCAGCCGGGCTGGTGGGAGCAGCAAGTCCATCCGGAGGACCGGGCCACGGCCATGCGCGAGAACCGGCGTTTGCAGGAGGAACGCCACATGGTCCGTGAACTGCGCCTGTTCGATGGCTGGGGCAAGCTGCGCCATATTCGCGACGAGATGCGGATCATTCCCGGCGGCAATCAGGGACAGCGCGGGGCCGAGGTGGTCGGCAGCTGGACGGATCTCACCGCCAGCATGGAGCAGAAAGAAGCGCTGCGGCAGATGGCCCATTACGACGCGCGTACCGGCCTCCCGAACCGCGTGCTGTTGCACGACCGGCTGGGACACACCCTGGAACGCGCGATGGCCGATGGTCTTGCGCGCTGGGTGGTGCTGATCGACCTGGATCGCTTCCGCAATGTCAACGAGACCCTGGGAACATCGGCGGGCGACCGCGTGCTGGAAGGTTTGGCGGAACGGCTTGGGGGGTTACTGGGGCCGCAGGATACGGTGTCTCGCGTAGGAGCAGACGAGTTCTGCCTGATTATCGAAAACCCGCCGATGGATGGCGGCGCCGAGGCCTTCCTCGAGCAGCTGCTGGAAACCTTGCGCGAACCCTGCGCCATCGGTGGGCGTGCGCTGGTCACCACGGCGAGCGTCGGGCTGGCGACGTTCCCCGAACATGGCAACACGCGTGACGAATTGTTGACCGCCGCGGAACTCGCAATGGCGGCCTCGCGCAGCGTTGGCGGGGACACCTGGCATGTCTACGAGCCCGGAATGGGGGCGCAGACGGAACATCGTCTGTTCCTGGAAAACGACCTGCGTAGCGCCATCGCCAACGACGAGCTGCTGCTCTACTTTCAGCCGCAGCTGGAGATGCAGTCGGGCCGGCTGGTGGGGATGGAGGCGCTGGTGCGCTGGCGTCATCCACAGCGCGGCATGGTATCTCCGGCGGAATTCATCCCGCTGGCGGAAGAAACCGGGATGATCCAGGCCATTGATCGCTGGGTCTTGAACGCGGCCTGTGCCCAGCTGGCGCATTGGGACCAGGACGGCCGAGGCGTGCCGACCGTGGCCGTGAACCTGTCCGCGCGCGAGCTGCATGACGAAACTCTGGTGGCGGCGATCCAGGAGATCCTGGAGCACCACGGTCTGGAGCCCGACCGGCTGGAGCTGGAACTGACCGAGACCATGATGATGGAGCAGCCAGAGCGGGCGCTGGCCGTGCTGCACCGCCTGGAAACGCTCGGCGTGACACTGGCCATGGATGACTTCGGTGCGGGCTATTCCAACCTGGCGCATCTGCGTCGCTTGCCGCTGCGGCGGCTGAAGATCGACCAGTCACTGGTCCGCGATATCGGGCACTCGCGCAACAACGAATCGATTATCCGCGCCATCATTGCCCTGGCGGACGCACTGGGGCTGGACCTGATTGCCGAGGGTGTGGAAGAAGCGGGCCAGCAAGCGTTCCTGCTACGCGAGGGCTGCCGTTTCGGGCAGGGCTACCTGCTGGGCCGCCCGGCCCCGGCCGATAATGCCTTGCAAGGCATTGGCGCATAGTCTGCTGCGAGGGCGGGACGGGACCGCAAACCGGATTCAGGATCGGGCAGTTCGACGCCCGAAGTCGGATTCCGCCTGTAGCAGGTCCGCGAGGGGGGAAGGGTGCCCGAACAGGAAGCCCTGCATCATCGGGCAGCCAAGGCGGCGCAGATACTCCTGCTGGGCTGCGGTCTCCACGCCCTCCGCGACGATGTTCATCTGCAGGCCGCGTGCCATCGATACGATCGCGTTAACGATACAGGCCTCCCCGTCGGTACAGATGGTGAGGGTGAAGCTGCGATCAATCTTCAGGGTGTGGACCGGCAGCTTCTGCAGATAGCTCAGCGACGAATAACCGGTGCCGAAGTCATCCACCGCCACCTGGACGCCCGCCTCGCACAGGCGGTTGAGTTTGGCCACGGTATCGTGGGTGTCGCTCATCAACAGGCTTTCGGTGATCTCGATCTCCAGCAGTTCTGCGGGGAAGCCGGTCTCGACCAGCAGTCCCAGTACGCCGTCGACAAAGTCGTCGCGCTCGATCAGCACCGGTGACAGGTTCACCGCCAGACGCAGGTTGGGTACGTGTTGATGGGCTTTGCGTATGTCGCCGAGGGCGTTGCGCAGGGTCGCGCGATCGAGGTCGACGATCAGACGTGTGTCTTCGGCGACCGGGATGAATTCGGCTGGGCCCAGCATGCCGCGATCGGGGTGATTCCAGCGAACCAACGCCTCGACGCCCAGGAGCTGTCCTGTCTCGCCATCGACCTGCGGCTGGTAGAGGATGTGGAACTCTTCGCGCTCCAGGGCCTTGCGCAGGTCCTGCTCCAATTGCAGGCGGTGTGGCGTGTTGCCATGCATCTCCGGTGCGAACAGGCGGATGCCGTTCTTGCCCGTGTTCTTTTCCCGGTACATCGCGATGTCGGCATGCCGGATCAGGGTCTCGAGCGTGTCGCCCCCCTCGGGGTAGATCGCGATCCCGATGCTGGCCCCGACATACAACTCGTGGTCGCCCCCCAGGTGGAACGGTTCATTGAGGCTTTCGAGGATCTTTTCGGCTACATCAACCGCGGCCTCCTGGCGGCTGATCTGAGGGAGCAGCAGGGTAAATTCGTCGCCGCCGAAGCGCGACAGCGTATCCCCTTTGCGAATGCAGCCCAGCAGGCGCTGGGCGACGGCCTGCAGCAGGCGGTCGCCGATGGTGTGCCCCAGCGAATCGTTGATGACCTTGAAGCGGTTGAGGTCGATGAACATCACGGCCAGGGGGTGACCCTGGCGCTGTGCCTGGGCGATGGCCACATCGACCCGGTCGCGGAACAGGGCACGATTGGGCAGGCGCGTAAGCAGGTCGTGGTAGGCCTGAAAGTTGATGAAGGCTTCTGACTCTTTGCGGTCGGTGATGTCGCGGGCAGTCCCGTAGATCAGGGTCTCGCCTGTATCGTCGCTGGCCGCCGTCGGCCAGACCGCGACCTCGAAATAGCGCCGGGTGCGGGCCATCTCCCGCGGCTTGAGCGCGAGCTCCACGGAGCGGATGTGGGCATGGCTGCGCCCGGCCTGCTCGAAGAAGTACTCCGCCTTCTCGTGGTCGTCGGTTTCGACCAGATCCAGGACACGGGTGTCCAGCAGGTCCTGACGGGAATAGCCGAGCAACTCGTGGACGCGCGAATTCACGAAACGAAACCGACCGTCGCGGTCCAGGATGAACACGATGTCCGGAGAGTTGTTGACGATCAGCCGGTGCAGGCGCTCGGAACGCTCCAGGCGTGCCCGCATGTGGCGGTTGGCGTCTTCCAGGTCTTTTTTGTGCAGGGCATTGCGGACGGTCGCCAGCAGCTCGTCGGGCTGGTAGGGCTTTTTCAGGTAGTCGGAGGCCCCGTCGCGCAGGGCGCCGGCGACATCGTCCACCGAGGTGTTGCCGCTGATGACCACCACAGGGACCGCGAGCCCGGCGGCCTGGATGAAGCGCAGGACATCACGCCCCCCCAGTTCCGGCATGCACAGATCGAGCAGCAGGAGATCGGGCGGATCCCGCCGCAGGGCCTCGATAGCGCTGCCGCCGCCCGGCGCGGTTTCCACGTTGAACGTTTGTAGTTCCAGCAGCTGGCGCACGCTTTCCAGAAGGCGCGGGTCGTCGTCGACGACGAGGATGCGAGGGGTCTGTGGTGTGCCGGGTTCGTTCATGTGCGGCTCCCGCCGTGGTCTCGCATCATCGCGGGGGCTATCCCTGTCCCGCCCCGAGGGCTCCGGTTTCGGCCTCGCGATGGGGGAGCCGAATCTCGAACCGCGTTCCTTCGCGGTCGCTGTCGCACTGGATGTGAGCGCCGATCTCGTCCGCCAGGCGGCGGACAATACTCAGGCCTAGCCCGGCGTGCCCCTCGCCCTTGTGCGACTCCACCGGCCGATAATGGGCCGCGCGGACCTCCGGGGGAAGCCCGGGGCCGTCGTCGGCGACCACCAGTGCCACCACGCTGGTCCCATTGAAGCTCTCGGGGTCACGGGTCTGCAGCCGAATGACGCCCCCCGGCTGCAGGGCCTCGGCGGCGTTTTTGAGCAGGTTCGTCAGAATCTGGCGCACATGGTCGCTGGAGACAGACAAGGGCGGATCGCCGGGTGCCAGATCCAGTTCCAGGCGGATGCCCCGCGTGTGGCAAAGAGAGCGGTCCACGATGTCGGCCACGTCCTGGACCAGCCGATTAAGCGAGGATGGCGGTCCGTCCACTGCCTGGTCGGGTTCCTTTAGACGCAGCAGGATGCGGCCGACGCGATCAATCTCCTCCTTGATCAGGGCCAGTTCCTGGCTGGCCTCGTGCTCATCGCCCAGCTTTGTGTTCAACACACCCAGATAATTCTGGATGATGCTGAGGGGGTTGCCCGCCTCGTGCAGCGTCTCGCGGATTCGCTCCTGCGTCGTATCGTCGGTGTGCGCTTGCTCGGGCGGGTCGGACTGCGAGGTGCACAGCGCGCGTGCAATCTCTCGCGCCAGGGCCCGGACAAATCCGGTTCGGGGTTCCAGGGTCTGGGCACGTTCTCGGTCCAGTCCCAGGATCAGCACCCCTGCGGGCGAGGAGTTGGCATCCGCCAGCAGAGGGAATGCCCAGATCACCTCGGCACCGCAGAGCCGGAACAACTGCTGGTCGATGACCGGTGTAGGTGTCTCGCCATCGGGTTTGTGCTGGCGCATCTCGCGGTCCAGCAGGGTGTCGGTCACAAGGCTCCGTCCGGGCAACAAGGGCAGGGTGAAGTCGGGCTCGTCTTCCTCACCGAGCCAGGCGGAGACCGAGGCACCGTCCGCGTCTGTCAGGAACATCAGGCTGTGCTCGACACCCAGGGTGAGAAACAGCGTTCGCTGGGCGGCCAGACAATGTTCTCGGGGGGTCCGCGAGGCGCGAAGCTCGCCGGACAGCCGCTCCAGCTCGGTGAGGTCGCGGACACGCATCCCCAGCGCCTCGCGCGCCGCCTGATCGGGGTGATGTGCCTCGATATTCGCGGTTTCGGCTCCCGCGTCCAGCTCAATACCCAGGGAACCGGCAACCCGGGTGACATCGTCTTCGATGCGGTTGCGCAGTTCCCGGGTCAGGCCGTCATTGAGCCCAAACAGGTCGTGGGCGGCTGCCAGGGCCGGGTCGCCGATGGCGTCGGGTGGTTCGTCGCCAAGTCGGCTGGCGAGATGGACAATCTTCACTAGGTGGTGTGCATCGCGCACTTGTGCCGTGGGTTCGAGGTGGAAACGCACCGCATCGGTGACGAAGCCGTCCAGGCCCCATTGGTCCAGGTGTTCGGCGGCCAGTGCTGCATGGTGTTGACCGTAGGTCGCCTGTTCACGGGAGACCAGCTCGCGGTGGTCGCCGCTGGCCTCGAGCAGCGGCCAGTAGCGCGCTTCGTCGGACGCCAGTCGCATCAGCTTGCCGAGATCAACCAGAAGCCCTGACAGATACGCCTCTTCGGGCCGTGGGTGGCGTGTCAGGGAGGCGAGGACCTGGCCGAGCATGGCGGTGGTCAGCGCACGGCGCCAGATGGTCCGAAGCGTGCTGGTGCGCTTGGGCTGGTAGCGGCCGAAAAGCTGCTGGATCGCGGCGGTCAGGGCGAGGCTGCGCACGGTGTCCAGCCCCAGGCTGAAAAGGGCTCTATCGATGGTGCGACACGGCGAGCCGCGGTAATAGAACGGGGAGTTGGCTGCCGCGAGGAGGCGTGTGGTCATGCCGGTGTCGCGCAGAATGGCACGGCTGAGGGCCTCGAAATCGGCCTCCGCCGCCTGGCCCGCATCGAGAACGGACGTCAGGGCCTGTGGCAGGCTGGGGATGGTTTCGGTTGCCGTATGCGCCGTGGCCATGCTTCTCCCCGGGACCCGAGAGGGTGCCCTTGTATTGCCCCGATCCGTTGCTGCGTCGCGGCTTCTCGCCCTGGTTCCCGACTATACTGCTGGGACTTGCGTTGCGCCAGCGATTCCAGTAGACGAGACGTTAGGCGTGCGTGAGGCCTATCCCGTGAGGCCACTTCGGAGGCAGGAAGCTTTGAAGCCCATGATCGACAGGCAGTCCGGCACGGCTCGCGTCCAGTCAGCTCAGCCGCGTGTCCTGACAGTGACCAGCGGCAAGGGCGGGGTGGGCAAGTCCAGTATCGCGGTCAACCTCGGGATTACCCTGGCCCGGGCGGGGCGCCGGGTCTGCATCCTGGATGCCGACACGGGGCTTGCCAACGTGAACATCCTGCTGGGGCTGCACCCGCAAAAGGGGCTGGCCGAGGTCCTGACGGGGGAGTGTCCGGTCGAGGATGTCCTTCTCGAGGGCCCCCATGGCCTGAAAGTCATCCCGGGGGCCTCGGGTATCCGCGATTGCGTGGAGTTGTCGGCGGCCCGACAGCGGCGGCTGGTGACCGAGCTGGCGCGGATCGAGCAGCATTTCGATGACCTGATCCTGGATACCGCTGCGGGGATTGGCGATACCACCCTGGATTTCGTCGCCGCCGGACATCAAGTGCTGCTGGTCATTACGCCGGAGCCGACCTCGCTCACCGATGCCTTTTCGTTGCTGAAGGTCGCGCTACGGCGGTATCCGCTCACCTGTCAGGTGGTCGTGAACATGGTGGCCGACATCAGTGAGGCGCGGGCGGTGTATCAGCGCTTCAGTGGTGCGGTGGAGAAGTATCTGAAGATCTCGGTGGGCTTTCTCGGGTTCATTCAGCGCGACGAGAGCCTGCGTGCGGCGGTGACCCTGCAGCACCCCGTAGCGATGTTCTCGGAGCATGATCCGTCAGTACGTCCGTTTCAGCGGCTGGCACAGGCCTTGAACGATCTCTCCTGGGACCCCTCGAGCCAGGCCTCGTTCAGCCGTTTCTGGTTCCGGCATCTATTGCGCAAACCCGCATCGAGCGAGCCAGTGGCGGTTGACGCCGGGGCGGATGACACCCCGTCGGAGCGGCTGCTTGCCGAACGGGGTGGCACTCCGGATGTGGAAGTCCCGGCACCGGAGTCCGGCAGTGAGGTGAAGAAGCGGTTCGAGGCCCTGCGGCGGGAGTTCCGTGCCCTGGCGAGCGCGGTCGACGAGCCCTGCGCGCTGGCCGAGTGGATCCAGACGCTGGAGGCCGATTATCGCGATCGCTTTGGCATCCCCGCGGTGGATCCGGAGGCGCTGATCGAATGGCTGCTCGAGCACCCTGAGACCTCCGAAGACGTACTCGAGCGCATCGGCGCGCGTCTGGAACAGGCAACCCGCGGAGAGGATGCCGCTTGCCCGGAGCCGCCCGAAAACGTGGTGACGCCCGACTTTGGCCGCTACGGCCCTCTGGCGGCGAGCGAGCGCCCAACGCCGATCCCGAAACCCGATGCCATACACCGGGTGGATGTGGCGGTGTTCGGCTCGCAGCAGGACCTGTTGCAGTGGTTGCGCGATTCCCGCGACGAGGGACAGCTACTGATCGAGCAGCTTGAACGGCGCGGGGACGGTGTAGCCCCGTCCCCGCCCATCGGCAACCCGAACGGCGATGATTCGACCGATCCGTCTTCCGGGCTACTTGGGCCCGAGGAGGAGCCAGGCGATCAGCCCCGCCACTGGCAGGAACAGCAGGATCAGAATCCACAGTAGCTTGACCATTGGCCCAGCCGGGCTTTGCGCGGTGCGGACGATGGCCCAGATCACGATGATCAGCCAGATCAGACCGAGAATTCCGGTGACTTCGATACCCATGGGGGCTCCTTGTCGGCGCGAGTGCCGTGTCCGTTGAGCGTAGCACCATGGCATGCGGCCGGGGGCACGGCCAATCGAAAAGCGGTGGAGTGTGTTGCGCTTCGCCGAACCGGCTATGCTGCGGAACTTCTCTCGAATCGACGATCGGTGAGCATGAAGATATGGGTAGACGCGGACGCCTGTCCCGCGGTGATCAAGGAGATTCTTTTCCGGGCGGCCAACCGCACTCAGGTGCCGCTGACCCTGGTGGCCAATCAGCCGCTGCGCACCCCACCGTCGAAATGGATCGATGCCATTCAGGTGGGTGCCGGCTTCGACGTGGCCGACAACGAGATCGTGCGGCGGCTGGAGTCGGGGGACCTGGTGATCACCGCCGACATCCCGCTGGCGGCCGAGGCCATTGCCAAGGGCGCCCAGGCCCTGAATCCGCGCGGCGAGCTGTATACCGAGGGGACGATCCGCGAGCGCCTCAGCATGCGCGATTTCATGGAGACCCTGCGCTCCAGCGGCGTGGATACGGGCGGTCCCGCCGCCTTCAGCCAGGCCGATCGCCAGGCCTTCGCCAACCAGCTCGACCGCTTGCTGACCCGTCAGGCAAAAGCCCGGTAGGCGGCTCGTTCAGCGTTTCCCAAGTGGGGTCGGCAGGTCGTCGATGCTGACCGCATTCTTTTCCTCCCAGTAGCGTTCCAGGCCCTCGGGGCCCTTGCGTTCGCTCCACTCGGTCAGGGTGGGGCGTGGCTGGAGTTCGCCTTCGGGTACGCCGAAGCCACAGGAGGTCTGAATGCGGTGGATCTCGATGTCGATGATCTGCCGCGTTCCCGGATGTGCAGGGAACGCGCTGTACAGGGACTCCCAGGCGCCATCGGTCGGGAGCACGGTTCGCCCGCGGCCGTATAGCCGGAGAATCTTCGGTTTTCCGGAAAAGGCACAGAACATCAGCGTAATGCGGCCGTTTTCGGCCAGATGGGCGGAGGTCTCGTTGCCGGAGCCGGTCAGGTCGAGATAGGCCGCGCGGCGAGGACCCAGGACGCGCAGGGTGTCCAGCCCCTTGGGAGACAGGTTCACGTGGCCGTCGGCCGCGAGCGGGGCGGAGCCCACGAAATAAACCGGCTGTTCGAGGATGAAGCCCGTGAGTCGTTCGTCGAGGGCAGGGAAGGTCTTGGCCATTGGCATTACCGGCTTGATTGGGGTGAATCGAGACGTTGAAGGCAGGTTTCGGTACCCTCGCGAGCGTACTACAACGTTGCTTCGGCCCGGAGATTCACATGAGACATTCGCTGCGCCCCCTGCTCCTGACGCCCATCCTGGTGGTGGGGCTTACCGCCTGCGGGGGTGGTGAGCGTGTGTCCGAGGTAACGCTGGCCCAGTTGGCGGGTGCGGCGGGCGAATTCAACGGTGAGCTGGTGCAGACCGAGGGCGTGGTCAAGCGCTTTGACGAGGACCCCGAACGCTACCACTACTGGCTGGAAGACGAGGATGTGAACCGCGTGGCGGTCGAGCCTCACGACGAGGTATCGGATCGGCTGGGGGAACATATCCGCGTGGTCGGGCGCTTCAGCTACCACCCGGAAGAAGGCCGCCTGATCGAGATCGACCCGGCCGCAACGGCAGCCCTGGATGCGACGCCTTAGGGACAGTGTTTCCCAAGATGGAGATTCGCTGGGCGGCAAGTTGAAGCCCAACCACAAGGCCCTGGAGGAGAGATGAGCGAGTGGATCGACGTGGCACCGGTCGACAGTATCGCGGACGGTGAACATCGTCTGGTAGATACGGCGGGAACCGAGGTTGCGATCTTCAACCTCGACGGCGAGTTCTTCGCGGTCGAAAACCTCTGCACGCACGAAGAAGTCCCCATCGCCGATGGCGAGCTCGACGATGACTGTATCACCTGCCCTTTGCACGAGGCCCAGTTCTGCCTGCGCACCGGCGAGGTGATGGAGCCCCCGGCGGAGGACCCGCTGACCCGTTTCCCGACTCGCGTGCATGGCGGCATGGTTCAGGTGGGTTCCGAGCCGCTGGACGACTAACTCTCCAGTTAACCTCCCGCGCTACGGTGCAAAATAGCAACTTGTGGCTGTTTTGCCGCTTTCTGACCTGTACACTGGCCGATTAACACTGGGCTAACGGCCGCGCCGCGGCCGGTCGCGAAGGCAGGGCGCATGGCGGGAAAGGACTCCAGAGAACAGGGAAACTACCAGGACGACACGGCGATCTGGAGCGGTCTGTCGGGGCTGTCCGAGGCACAGCGTTCCGAGCTGGCAGCCGGTGTCGCCCCGCGCGTGGTCGATCACCTGGATCAATGCATGGAGTGGGTCGCGACCGAATGGAGCGCCGGACGCGTCTGGGGCGACCAGGAAAGTGATGCGGTCGAATGGGCCAACCAGTTGCATGGCTACCAGTACGTACTGCGGCGCGAGTTCGAGGAGGCACTGAACCGCGACCTGCGCACCACCACCTATCCGCCCGAATACGATTTCTCCGGCACGCGCTATGCGGGTGGTGATTCCGGGCTGCAAGTGCTCGACGACTACCAGTCCACCCGGCGCTCCCTGCGGCACAAGCTCGAGGGCGTGATCCGCGAGCACAACCGCTACTCCTACTACATGTTCCAGCAGGCCGCGCGCGAGGAGCACCGCTTCGAGCACCCGGGCTGGGCGCCCTGGTCTCCGCTGCACTGGTACGAACGGGTGATCGAGGCCGCCGAACGGCAGTTCGGCCGCACGGCCATGACCCTGGACCTGATGCGGGCCTACGTGAAGTGCATGGGGCGCACAGGCGCCCCGATGCTGGCCTTCGTGGTGGAGACGATTGACGAGTGCGGGCTGGTGACCGAGCCGCCTCGCAGTCCGGAGGCGCACGAGTCGGAAAGCGTGCCCCAGCAACGCGCGAGCTGGGCCCACTACACCGCGGGCAGCCCGCCGCGATCCGCCTCCGAATCAACTGCCGGCGGAGACCCGGCGACGCTGGGGCTGGGGGCGGCGGGCTCCAGCGGGACACGCGAAATGCCCGCGCCGGATGCCGACCCCACCGCCTGGGCCCTGTGGGCCCGCGCCCTGGTGCAGGCCCAGGGGTTGCCCGCCAGTTCGCCGCATGCGGCCGGCGTGCCGGATGGGGCCGGCTCCGGGGCTGGGGGCGCGGGCGGCGAGCGTGTGGCCCCGGAATCAGCGGAATTCTCGCGCGAGTCCTTGACCCCGTTCATCCTCGATCTGTTGCAGGGGATGTTTGATCACATCTTTCGGCAGGTCGGGTTCAACTCGCGCGTGCGTGCGGCCATTGCCGACATGCAGTTCTCCCTGGCGCGCGTGGTCATCCGTGATCTCTCGTTCTTCCGCGATCGCTCGCACCCGTTACGCCTGTGGATCGGCAGCCTGATCAACACCGGCGTGCGTGTCAGCCCGGATGACCAGGCCGAGGGCAACGACGCCATCGAGGCCTACCTGCAGCATATCCAGCAGTCGGTCAATCGGCTGCGCCACGAAGCCGACAGCATGGACCGTGATGCCGCGCAGGCCCTGGTGGACGACTGGCTGGCGGCGATCGAGGAAGAGGATGCGCGCTGGCAGGAGCTGCAGGATCCCCATATCGATCCACTGCGCCAGGAGGAGCGCGCCGCGCGCGCGCGGCGCAGCCTGACCATCTGCGTGCTGGAGACCGGCGCGGAGCTGCCGGAACGTTCGGCTGAGCAGATCGCCGAGGCCTGGGAAGACCTGCTGGCCGCCGATGGTGACTCGGCCGAACGGCTGGACCAGGTGGTCAAGGACGTGGCCAAGGCCATCTGCAACCGCGCGACCCCGCAGGAGGTCAACCCGATGGTGCAGCGCATTGTGGCGACCGCGCGCGAGGCCGGGGTCTCCGAGGAGCGCGTGAAGGCCGTGGTGCAGCACTTGGGGCAGGCCCATCTGCAGCGGATCCGGGCCTCAGGAGACGAGCCGCGCTTTGACCCGCAGGAGCGCATTCGGGCGCGCCGTTCCGTCCGCTTCGAGGACGACGATCCGGACCTGCTGGCGGACCAGGACGACCCCTATGTGTTCGAGGCCTCGCGGGTACAGGTCGGGGACTGGTTCGAGTTCATCGACAAGGCGACCGGCGAGACCCAGCGCATGGCGCTGGTCTGGCGCGGGGAGGCCACGCGCCGCTTCCTGTTCCTGTCGCTGGATGGCGTGACCAGCCGTCGCCACAGCCTGCAGGGTGTGGCCCACGAGATGCGCGAGGGCCGCATGCGCGCGCTACCCCGAGACAACCCCCTCGACGCGATGATCCGCTAGCGCCAGCAGGGCCTTCGGGCGGGTTGTGGGAGCGGGCTCGCCCGCGAAGCCTCGGTCCACGCCTTCATCTGGCGCATTCCCCATCCCCCGGGCAGTAACGCAGCGCCAGCACGGTAATGTCATCCGCCTGTGTAGCACCATCCGCGAAACGCTCGACGGACTCGAGCACCGCGTCGACTTGCTGTCGTGCTGGCTGGGATGCGATCTCCCCGTACAAGGCGAATAGCCGATCCTCGCCGTACAGCTTCTGCTCCCCGTCCGCTGCCTCGGTCACCCCGTCGGTATACAGCAGCAACGCATCACCGGGCGCCAGGCGGACGGTCTGCACCGGGTACTCCATGTCTTCCATCGCCCCCAGTACCAGGCCCGGCGGCAGCTTCAGCCAGTCGTAGGTGCCATCGGCGCGGTGGATCAACGGCGGGTTGTGGCCGGCGTTGGCAAAGTGGACCTCGCCGGTGCCCAGGTCCAGCACCCCGCACAGGTAGGTCACGAACATGCCGTTGTCGTTGTTCAGGCACAGCTCGTTGTTGACTCGGGTCAGGATCTCGCCCGGGTCGCGCGGGTCCTGCTCGGCGATACCCTTGACCAGCGTCTTGGTCACGGCCATGAACAACGCGGCGGGAACGCCCTTGTCGGAGACATCGCCGACCGCGAAGAACAGGGCGTTGTGCTCGCGCAGCGGGAAGAAGTCGTAGAGATCCCCGCCGACCTCCTTGGCCGGGATCAGGCGCGCCGCGAGGTCGATACCTACATCCAGGTCGGACAGGTCCAGCCGCTTGGGCAGGAAGCTCATCTGGATGTTGCGTGCGATCTTCAGCTCGCTCTCCATGCGCTCCTTGGCGGCGGTGGTCGCGGTCAGGTCGTTGATGTAGTCCTTCAGCGACAGGCGCATCTCGTCCAGCGAATGGGCGAGCTGGCCCACCTCGTCGCCGGTGCGGATCGGCGGCAGCGGGCGGTCCAGATTGCCGCGGGCGATCTCGCCGGCGCTGCTCGCCAGGCCCTTCAGCGGGCGGGTGATGCCGCGCGAGATGCCGATGATGGTGCCGAGCAGGATGAAGAAGCCGATCGCGGCGATGATCAGCACCCAGTGCATCACCCGCAGGATATCCCCGAACAGTTCGCGCTCGGGGATGATCACGCCCACCGCCCAGTTCGCCTCGGGCAGGCGCACGTGATAGAGCCGGGCGGGTTCCTCCAGCAGGGCCTCCGGCACGCGGGAGAAGCCTTCGTCGGTTTGCTGGATGCGCCGTCCGAGTTCGCGCAGTTCCGGCTCGCCCAGGGTTTCGGCCAGGCTGAACAGGCTCTCGCGCATGATCCAGTCGCGCTGTGGATAGGTGATAAAGCGCGTACGCGGGCTGACCAGAAATGCGAAGCCGCTGTCGAAGATCTCCACCTCGTCCACGCGCGCGGTCAGGGCTGGCAGTTCGATGTCCATGGTCACGATCCCGCGCAGTGCCTCGGCGTCGTCGGGGTCGAAGAACGGGCGCGAGTAGGTGGTGATCAGGCGGTTGGGGTCGGCGGCCGATGGAAAGGGCTCGGTCCAGAAGCCGCTGCGCGTGAGCGCCGGGATCTGGTACCAGTCCCGGGTAAAGTAGTCGAAGTCGTCGCCGCCCAGGTGCATGCGCGCGATGCCGTTGGGCGTCTCGTAGGAGAATGGGCCGTAGTAGCGCTCGTCGGGGTCGGCGGCATAGGGCTCGTAGGTCACGGCGGCGCCCTGGACCGCGTCCGACTGGAGCGTCACGTTGTCCAGCACGGGAAACAGGCCGTCGGGTCGAATCTGTCCCGAATTCAGGGCGCTGGCGAGGCCCTGTGCCGACCCGGCCACCTCGTTCAGTGACGAGCGGATGCGGTTGGCCGTCGCGTGGGTCAGCTCGCGCGCCTGGTCCTCGGCGTGCTCCAGCATGATATCGCGCACCATCAGGTACAGCGCGCCGGAGGAGATGAAGAAGATCGACCCGGTCGTCAGCAGGGTGACCAGGGCGAGGCGGACGGCGAGGCTCTTGCGGCCGTTCATTGCGTCACGTCCTGGTGAAACTGTTCGTACGGCACCGGCTCCCATTCCAGGTGCCCCAGGTTGCGCATCAGACTGACGGCCAGCTGGTAGTCCTGCCGATCCAGGTGCGGACCGCGGAGCGCCTCGTCTTCCAGATACAGCGGGTGCAGCGCCTCCAGCATCAGACGCTGGTGCGCCCGATTGGTCGGCTCGCCGGCCTGGATGACGCGATCCATCACCGCGTCCACTGCGGCGTCCGGATGGGCAAACGCGTACTCCCAGCCCCGCAGTGAGACCTCGACGAACGTGCGGACGGCTTCGGGGCGTTCGCGCAATGTCGACTCCAGGACATAGATCCCGTCCTCGGCCAGGCCCACGCCGTGATCCTCCAGTGGCATCACCTCGATCTCGTCCGGATCCAGACCGCTGAGATACAGCTCCACCAGTTCGTTGTAGCGCGTGGCGGTGGCGGCCGCGACCGCGCCGGTGCGCAATGCGGCCATCGTCGCCCCCTGGTCGACCGTGTCGGGGTGCACCCCGTAGGTGCGGAACAACGCCTCCGGCTGAAGGCTGAAGCTGGCCCAGCGCGAGACGCGCTGCCCGTCCAGGTCTTCGGGCACCAGGATCCCGGACTCCGCCAGCGATACCAGCACCAGAGAGGAGTCCTGGATCAGTTGTGCTACGTTGACCACGTCTACGCCCTGTTCACGCAATTCCAGGGCCTGGGTGAGGTAGAGCAGAGCCACATCGGCCTCCTGGCGGGCCAGCGTGGCGGGGGCGGGGTGCTCCGCGCCGTGCGGGAGTATTTCCAGCTCCAGTCCGGCGTCCTGGTACCACCCCATCTCCTTGGCCAGGTAAAAGCCGGCGAACTGCGCCTGGGGGACCCAGTGCGGCTGAAAACGCAGGGTCTGCGTGTCGGCCAGCGCGGTGTTGGCGCAAAGGAGCAGGACAGCCGCCAGGGCCAGTACGCGGCGCATGCCGGCGCCCGGGCCCTGGGCCGCAGAATTGGGGAATCGTGCGTATGCAGCGTCCATGGGGAGGGAGTCGGCCGTGGGGGGTCTTAGACGGCGACAGCATACCGAGGTGTTCCTGCGGGCGCATCCAGTCGTGCGCTAGCCGTCAGGCGGGCGTTATTCGGGCGTCGCGGTGGCGCCAGAGAAGCGGTTGGGAGTGGCCGCGGGGCCGACGTTCGCGGGTTGCGCGTTGGCTGGGGGGGCTGTGGGTGGGGTTGGCGCTGGCCATCCTCGCGCCGTTCACGGCCGGTGCGTCCTCGCCCCCGTCCGCGGCCGATATCGGCACCCCGATCCCGATCGCGCAGCAATCGGCGCCCGATACACTGCGCTCTGGCTGGTTCGAGCGTCCCCCGTATCAGGCCGGTTCCGACAGCGCATCCCGGGCATCCCCGGCCGGGCTCGACGTGCGGGTCGCGCAGGAGGCGCTGGCCGGTGTCGGGCATGGCGCCGAGTTCACGCCGCTTTCCTGGAACGACCAGCTCGCCGCACTGCGCCACGGCGCGATCGACTTCGTCATCGGCAGCTATTTTGATTCCGGTCGCCTCGACTATGCGCAGTACTCGCAACCCTACCGTCAGGAACGCAACGCCCTCTATGTGCGCGCCGGCGAGCGTGGTGATTATTCATTCGAGGATCGCGCCGGCCTGGTCCAGGCGGTTCGCGACGGAGACTTCCGGCTGGGGGTGACCACCGGCTATGCCTACGCCTCCAGCGAACTGGCCGATCTGGTCGCGGATCCGGGGGAGGCCGCGCGCCTGTACCCCGCTGCCGGTGACGAGGCCCATATCCAGGCGCTGATCGAGGGTCGGATCGACGGCTTTGTCGCGGACCCCGTGATCGTGGACCTGCTGCTGGCGCGGACGGGTCGCGCCCGCGAGATCCAGACGCATCCGCTGGACCTGGGGACCGTCGGCGTGCGCGTGATGTTCTCCCGTGCCACCGTTCCCGAGTCCTTCGTCGAGAACTTCAACGCGCAGTTGCAGGCGCTGGGGGACAGCCGCCGGATGGCCGCGCTGGAAGTCGAGCATGTGCTGCCCGCGTTTCTCTCGATGGCTACCAGCGAGACCTGGTTCAATACGCTCACCCTGCTGGGGATTCTCGCGTTCTCCGCCTCCGGGCTGATCCTCGCCCGGCGCGAACGCTACAACCTGTTCGGTGCCCTGGTCCTGGCCTCGCTGCCGGCCATCGGTGGCGGCGTGCTGCGCGATCTGCTGCTGGGCCGCGACCCGATCTTCATCTTCGAGACGCCGGAGTTTCTGCTGGTCCCGATCGTGGTCGTGGTAGTCGGGTTCGTGCTGTACAAGCTGCATGACCATGTGCTGGTGCGCTGGCATCTCGTCCAGGAACTCCTGGCGCGGCAGCAGAAGGGATTGGGCGGGCGCGTAGTGGGGAATCTGCAGCGGGGTCTGGATGCCTGGGCCGTGGCCTCGTTCACCGTGATCGGCGTCGGGGTGGCGGTCGAATCGCAGGCCAGCCCGCTGTGGCTCTGGGGCCCGGTGATGGCCGTGGTGACCGCCTCGTTCGGCGTGATCATGCGCGATGTGGTGCGCTCGGACTTCAACATCGACATGCTCAAGCGCGACTCCTTCGCCGAGATCTCGGTCCTGGGCGGCATTCTCTATTCGCTGATCCTGCTCTGGCCCCCGGTGGAGCTGAGCCTCGGATTCATCCTGATCGCCACGCATGCGGTGATCGTGCTGCTGTTCCTGGCGCGCTTGGGCGTTCTCTACTGGGGCCGTCCCAACCCGTTGCAGATGGGGGATCCGCATACCCTGCCGGAACGGCGCCTCGAGGCACTGGCGCAGCGCGAACCGGAGGCCTGGTCCAGTCTGACCGGCTACCTCACCGAGGATAACGAGGGGCGGGCCCGCCCGGCCGGCCCCGGGGAGCTGGAACGCCTGCACAAGGACTTCGAATACCTGCTGCAGCCGGTGTTCGCCGAGCTGGACCGGCTGGCGGGCGAGCCCCTGCTGGAGGCCGCCGCGCGCCGGCATGAGGCCCTGCGTGATCGCTTCCGGCTGGTCGCCCGCCTGGAGCAGCAGATGTATGAGCACCTGCGCGCGACTGTGACGGATATGGAGACCGCGTCCGACGAGGTGGCGTGGGCCCTGGAGGGTCGTGTTCTCGAGGCCCTGCGGGGATTGCTGGATGCCGCGACCATGGCCGTGAACTCAAGGGATCGCGACGACCTGGCCTGGCTGCGCGACATGACGGCCAATCAGCGCAGCCGCTTCGACGCCCTGCGCGCCCGCTACCTCGACCCCGATCATTTCCAGCCCGGGGGTGCACTGGACCGCGTGCTGCAGCGCACCCACCGCGTGGAGCGCATGCTCTGGATGCTGGCCGAGTACGCGGAGCGGCGGCTGGAACCGACGCTGAGCCCGGTTCAGGGTGATCGGCGTGCACTGCAGCGGCGTTTCCTGCGCGCCGGCTGATTGCCTGGTCGGTGGTTTACTGAGTTGCGGCCAACTGGCGGGTGCGCAGGTGCGTGGCGCCGATCACCGCGGCCGGCACCAGCAGCAGGTTCACCATGGGCACCATCGCCAGCAGCGTGGTCCCGGCGCCGAATGCGAGGGTCTGCAGGCGGCGCTCGCGCAGGCGCCGGCGCACCGTATCGAATGACAGGCCGTCGTTGGCCAGCGGGACCTCCATGAACTCCACCGCCAGCACCCAGCTGCCATAGAGGAACCAGGCGGCGGGCGCGAGCAGGTTGAGCCCCGGAACGAAGGTGATGATCAGCACCGGGATCAGCAGCAGGGCGTAATACCCGAGCTTGCGCGCCGCAGTGGCCAGTGCATGTATGGATTCCGCGGTCAGCGAGCGCGGCGCGGCCAGCGGCGGATGGCCCAGGCCTTCGGCTGTGCGATAGGCGAGCGGCCCGGAGAAGGGGCTGGCCACGATCGCGGCCAGGGCCACGGCGGATATCCCGATCACCAGCAGCAGGAACAGGGCGAACAGCGGCCACAGCAGCCAGGCCAGCCAGTCCAGGGTCTGCGGCAGCCAGGCGGCGAGCAGGGCGTCAAAGCCCACCGCCGCGGCTGCGACCAGCGCCCCCACCAGCAGGACATTGATGATCAGCGGAATGATCACGAGCCCGCGCAGGGCGGGCTCGCGGACGCGTGTCAGGCCCCGGAACGGGGCGAGGAACGCGTAAAGCGGCGAGAGGGGTCTTGCCCGCTGGTTCAGCGGCGGGCCCCGAACAACGTCAGGACCAGACCCACTGCGGCCATGATGCCGCCACCGATCAGGTACATGCGAGTGTCGTCCGTGTAGCGTCCGGTGAAGGTCTCGTGCAGCTCTTCACCCAGGCTTTCGGTCGCGTTGTAGCCCATCACCAGCAGGATGACGCCACCCACCAGCAGGGCGATTCCGAGAATACGGCTCCAGTGCATGTCTACGTCCTTTCTTGTTGTGGTTCTTTGCCTGAATGTAGCACCGATCACAGGCGCTGGCGGTGACGTATCCAGAGAAACGCGAGTCTCCCCGGTTGCGTAGGAGGCCAGCCCCCAGGCCGATGGGGCGTGTCTGGAGTCGTATCGCGCAGTGGGCTGCGCTCCTACAGGGGGTGTCTTGCGTAGGAGGCCAGCCCTCTGGCCGATGGGGCCTGTCCGGCGTCGCATCGCGGAGGGGGCTGCGCTCCTACAGGGGTGTATCTTGCTTAGGAGGCCAGCCCTCTGGCCGATCGCCGTTGGCTTCAGCGAGAAGGCGAGAAGGCCTCCAGTCCCATGCCGATGCGCGCCAGCCGAGCGGCGCCGTGTGCGGCGTCGTCGTTGTCCGCGGCCATCACCGGGATCTCCAGGATGCGCTCGCGGATGCGCGTCCACGTGGGGTTCGCGGCACCGCCACCGAGCGTGATCACGCGCTCCACGCGCGGTGCCCCAAGCTCCGTCAGGCGCCGGTAGCCATCACGCTCGATGCGCGCGATGCCTTCGAACAGCCCCTGGAGAAAGCGCGCGTCGTCATCCGGGCGCGGCGTCAGGCGTGGCTCCAGTTCCGGATCACTGATCGGAAAGCGCTCGCCGCGCCGGGGCAGGGGCAGGTAATCGAGACCCGTGTCCGTATCCGGGTCCATTTGCTCGCTCAGCCGCTTCAGCGAGTCGTCGTCGAAATGCTGGCGCAGGACCGCGCCGCCGCTGTTCGAGGCGCCACCGACCAGCCACTGGCCGAACAGGTGATGGCTGTAGATCCCCAGTTCAGGCGCAAACACGGGCTCCGAGGAGAGTTGCTTGATCACCATGGTCGAACCCAGGCTGGTCACGCCGGTGCGGTCGTCCTCCACACCGGAGGCGAGAAAGCCGGCGATGCTGTCGGTGGTCCCGGCGATCACCCGCGAGGCCGGGTTCAGCCCCAGGTGCTGCGCCATCTCCGGCGCAATCGGCCCCAGGTTTGTGCCCGCCGGCACGACCTCCGGCAGCAGGTTGGCATCCGTGGTCAGGATGTCCTCCAGCCAGTCCGGCCAGCCCTGCCAGAGGGCGTCGTAGCCAAGCTTCAGCGCATTGTTCTCGTCCATCACGTCAAAGCGCCCGCGCAGGCGCCCGGCAATCCAGTCGGCCTGATGCAGCACGCGCCGCACCCCGGAGAGGCTCTCGTGGCGGCGCACCCACAGCAGCTTCGCGGCCGAGGAGCTGGGGCTGTGTACGGCCGATCCACTGGGCGCGACCCCGGCGAGGATCGCGGTCATGTCGGTGGCGCGGGCGTCGTTGTACATCATCGCCGGGCGCACCGGCCGGCCGTCGGCATCCAGGAACAACAGCGTGGCGGAGGTGCCGTCCACCGCGATCGCGACGGGTTCGCCCTTCAGGTGCTCGGCGGCCTCGCGCAGCAGTTCCCGCACGAGGGTCCACCACTGCGCGGGGTCCTGCTCCGCGATGCCGTCTCCGTCCGTCTCCGACTCCGGAAGCTCGCGCTCGGCCGAGTACACCCGCGCGCCGTCCGGATCCACCAGCGCCAGGCGGATGCCGGAGGTCCCCAGGTCGAGGCCGATCGCGTGCATGGGAACCGGCTAGAGGCCCGAATGCAGCGGGCTGCGACCCGGCGGCGGGAGCGTGACCCGCTCCGGCGGGGTCCAGCCGGGCTGGCGGTGCTCGGCCACGACCGAGGTATAGATGCCGCCGCGTACGTTGAAATACGAAGTCAGGCGCATGAAGCGCGGCTCGGTCGCCGCGACCAGGTCCGCCAGGATCTGGTTGGTCACCGCCTCGTGGAAGGCGCCTTCGTCACGGAACGACCACATATAATTCTTCAGCGACTTCAGTTCCACGCACTTGTGGTCGGCCACGTACTCCAGGTGCAGTTCCGCGAAGTCGGGCTGACCGGTGGCCGGGCACAGGCAGGTGAACTCCGGGATGCGGATATAGATCGCGAAGTCGTTCTCCGGCGCCGGGTTGTCGAAGGTCTCCAGGGTCTTGCTCGGCTGGCTGGGCATGTCGGTTTCTCGTTGCGGATAAGAGATGTGGGAGCGTGCTTGCACGCGAAGCGCCTGCCCGCGTGCGGACGATCGCCTGCCAGCAGGCTCCCACCGTCGTTATGTTGTGATGGCGAATGGACCGGTCACGTTACCGGCACAAGCGTGTACCATTCTACCCCCGAGTGTCCTGACCGCGGATTACGCCGAACGTGCGACTCGCCCGAATCAAGCTGGCCGGCTTCAAGTCCTTCGTCGACCCGACGACGCTGGTGCTGCCCGGAAACCGGGTGGGCATCGTCGGGCCGAACGGCTGCGGCAAGTCGAACACCATCGACGCCGTGCGCTGGGTGATGGGCGAGTCCTCGGCCAAGCACCTGCGCGGCGACTCCAGCGAGGACGTGATCTTCAACGGCTCCTCCAGCCGCAAGCCGGTCGGGCAGGCCTCGATCGAGCTGATCTTCGACAACTCCGACGGTCGCCTGGGTGGCGAATACAGCGCCTATGGCGAGATCGCCGTTCGCCGCGCGCTGACGCGTGACGGCCAGTCCAAGTACTTCCTCAACGGCCAGCGTGCGCGCAAGCGCGACGTGGTGGACCTTTTCCTGGGCACCGGCCTCGGCCCGCGCAGCTACGCGATCATCGAGCAGGGCATGATCGCGCGCCTGATCGATGCCCGCCCCGAGGAACTGCGGGTTTATCTCGAGGAGGCCGCCGGCATCTCCAAGTACAAGGAGCGCCGGCGCGAGACCGAGAACCGCGTGCGCCACACCCGCGAGAACCTGGAGCGCCTGGACGACGTGCGCGACGAGGTCGCCAAGCAGGCCGAACGCCTCAATCGCCAGGCCGCCACCGCCGAGAAGTATCAGACCCTCGCCGCCGAGCGGCGCCAGAAACGCGCCGAGGCGATCCTGCTGCGTCTGCGTGCGCAGGAACAGGAACTGGAAGGGAGCCGACAGCGCCTGCAGGCGGCCGAGACCGAACTGGCCGGCACCCAGGCGGAGGCGCAAAAGGTGCGCACCGAGACCGAACAGCAGCGCCAGACGCGCGTGGACCTGGAGGCGGCCACTACCGAGGCGCAGTCCGCCTACTACGACCGCGCCGCCGAGGTCTCGCGCCTGGAGCAGTCGATCCGCCATGCGGAGGACGAACTGGCCCGCGAGCGCGCGGAACTGCGGCAGCTGGAAGAGCGCCTGCAGACGGCCGGCGAGGCGTTCGCGGCGCTGGAACAGCGCATTGCCCAGGCCAAACGCGAACGCGACCAGCGCCAGCAGGAGGCGGAGGCCGCCGAGGCCGAGCGCGAACGCCTGGAGGCCGCAGCGGAGCAGGCCGAAACCGAGTTTCAGGCCGCTCGCGAGGCCCAGTCCGAGTGGGAACGCGCCCTGGCCGAGCCGCGCCAGAATGCGCAGCTCGCGCGTTCGCGCATGGATCACGCCGAGCACCAGCTCGCGCGCCTGGAACAGCGCCGCGAACGCCTCGACGCCGAGCGCGCGGCCCTGCCACAGACCCACCCGGGCGAGGAGGCCGAACGGCTGCAGGGCGAACGCGATGCCCTGGCCGAGCGCCTGGAGCAACTGCGCCAGCAGCGCGAGCAGCAGCAGGAACAACTGAACCAGCTCACCGAGGCCCGCCGCGAGGCCCGCGACGCCTTGCACCAGGCCGAGCGCGAGGCGCGCGAGGTCGCGGGGCGTCTGGCGGGGCTGGAGCACTTCGCCGGCGAGGACGACCCGGCCCAGACGCGCGAGCGCCGCGAGGCCTGGGCACGCGAACAGGGTCTGGACCTCTCGCGGCCCCTGGTGCAGCAGCTGGAGGTCGACGACGGCTGGGATACGGCGGTGGAGCTGGTGCTGGGGGCCTGGCTTGAGGCCGCCGTACTGGACGCGCCCGAGGCCACGCAAGACTGGCCGGATGCCGCGCTGCGCCTGGTGAGTACGCAGGCGGATGCCGCCGCGGCGATCTCGGACGACTCGCTCGCCGCCCGCGTGCGCGGCTCCGCGGCGGTGACGCAGTGGCTGTCACGCATCCACTGCGCGCGAGATCTGGACGAGGCCCGGCGCCGCGTCGTCGCGAGTCTCGCACCGGACGAGAGCGTGATCACGCCCGATGGCACCTGGATGGGGCCGGGGTGGGTCGCGCATCGCACGCTGGAAGGTGGGGCCTCCGGCGCGGTCGCGCGGGTGCGCCTGGCGCGCGAGCTGCGCGAGCAGGAAGAGCAGCTGCAGGGGCAGGTCGAGCAGCACCAGGCGACCCTGGCGGAACGGGGCGAGGCCATCGATGCCGCGCAGGCCGAGCGCGACCGGCTGGATGCCCAGCTGCGCGAACAGCAGGGCGAGATCGACGAACGCGACCGGCGCATCCAGCGCCTGCGCGATCAGGCCCGGCAGCTGGAACAGCAGCAGGCGCGGATCGACCGCGAGGCGGGCGAACTGGAAGAAGAAACGGCTCGCGCCCGGGAGCAGTTCGAGACCGCGCAGCAGGAACGCAACCAGGCCCTCGCCACGCTGGAAACACTGGAGGCCGACCGCGGCACACTGGAGAGTCGACTGGAGGCCGCGCGCGACGCCCATAGTCAGGCCCGCGATGCGGTCCGCGAGGCGCGCGATGTTGCCGGGCGTTCACGCATGGCGGAGCAGGAGGCGCGCCACCGGCTGGAGCGCGAGCAAAGCGAACGCGAGCGCCTGGAACACCAGCGCGCGGAGGATCGCGAGCGCCTGGAGAAGCTGCAGCAGGGCCTGGCCGGGCGCGAGGGGCCGCTGGAGCAGTGGCGTGGGGATCTGCAGGCCGCCGCGGAGCAGCGCCAGCAGGCGGAAGAACGCCTGACCAGGGCGCGCGCGGATCTCGAGGCCTGCGATGCGCGGCTGCGGGAACTGGCCACGCAGGCCAGCGAACTGGACAGCCGGGTCGAGGCGCAGCGCTCCACCTGCGAGGAGCTGCGCCTGGATCAGCGCGAGCGCTCGGTGCAGATCGAACAGCTGAAGAGCCAGTTCCAGGAGTCGGGATTCGAGGCCGGCCCGCTGGCGGAGGGGCTCGCGGGGGATGCGACGGTACCGGCCTGGGAGCAGGCGATCGCGGAACTCGACCGCAAGATCGACCGCCTGGGGCCGATCAACCTGGCGGCGATCGACGAGGCGCGCAGCCTGGAGGAGCGTTCACGCTACCTCGAGGAGCAGCATGCCGATCTGATCGAGGCGCTGGAGACGCTGGAGGCGGCGATGCACCGCATCGACCGCGAGACGCGTCAGCTGTTCAAGCAGACCTTCGATCAGGTGAACGCCGGGCTGGGGCAGAAGTTCCAGCGCCTGTTCGGCGGCGGCGAGGCGCGCCTGGAGATGACCGGTGACGACCTGCTGGATACCGGCGTGAACATCATGGCCCGCCCGCCGGGCAAGCGCCTGTCCACCATCCATCTAATGTCCGGAGGCGAGAAGGCGCTCACAGCATCGGCGCTGGTGTTCGCTATCTTTGAGTTGAATCCGGCACCCTTCTGCATGCTGGACGAGGTGGATGCGCCGCTCGACGAGGCCAACGTCGGGCGTTTCTGCGAGCTGCTGGAGGACATGTCCGAGCAGATCCAGTTTATTTTTATCACCCATAACAAGGCCACGATGGCGATGGCGGAACAGCTGATCGGCGTTACCATGCACGAACCGGGCGTCTCGCGCCTGGTGAGCGTGGATATCGACGAGGCCGTCGAACTGGCCGAGGCCTGATCCCTGCGATCCCACGGGTTGGGGCGCGGTCGTACAACCGGAAAGACGAGGTATTGAGTGGATTGGATGCGCATCAGTCTGGTGATCCTGGGGATCGTGCTGGTCGCCGGTATCTGGATGGCCCATCGCCTGCGCACGCGCGATCGCGCGCAGGATCTGGATGATGACGCCACCGACTGGAGTGACGACGCGGTGCACATTCGCGCCCAGGACGACCCCGCGCCGCGCAGACGCGAGGGCGATTCCGACAGCCTTGGGGCCGAGGCGGGCTGGGCCGACCCTCTGGAGACCTCGCGCGAGTACACGCGGGACGCCGATTCCGAGGACGACTTCGACGACGTGCGCCTTCCCCAGCACGACCGCGCGGAGCTGCACCTGGGCGTGACCTCGGCGGACGACGACGAGCCACTGCCTCCGGGCGAGCGCCATGCCGACCGTGCGCAGGATATCTACGGCGTCCTGGACAACGACGAAGAGCCGGTTCCGCCGCCGCCCCATGGCGCCTTCGAGCCGGACCCGGAGGATGCGCCGCGACGCCGAGCCAGGTCGAGCGCCGCGGAAACCGCGAAGGGCGTGATGGACCAGTTGAGTGGCCGTATGCGCTCCGGGATCGCCGCGCTGCGCGGGACGCGCCTGCGCCGCCCGCGTGCGGAAGAGACGCTCGGCGAACAACTGCACCCGGATCACGAGGTCGACCCCGAGCTGATCGAGGAGCCGGCGCCCGACATGGAGACCCTGGGCGAGTATGTGTCCGAACCGCGTGTGGTGGGGCGCAACCCGCTGCGCGGTGGCCCGGGGTCGGACGAGAAGATCCTGCTGCTGCATGTGGTCGCGCCGCGCAACCGGCCGTTTACCGGCGTGGCCCTGGGGGCGGCGCTGCAGCGCGCGGGCCTCAAGCCGGGTGCGATGGACATCTACCATTACCACGATGCCGAGATCGACAGCCGCCAGGCGCTGTTCTCCGCCGCGAACATGGTGCCGCCGGGCACGCTGCGCGAACAGGACCTGACGGACACGATGACCCCTGGCATCACGTTGTTCGTGCAGGTGCACAACAGCGCCGATCCGCAACGCGCGTTCGAGGCACTGCTGGAGAATGCACACGGCCTGGCGCGGGATCTCGGCGGCTCCATCCTCGACGCCCAGCAGTCCACCGCCACCAACCAGACGCTCGCCTACATGCGTGAGGATCTGAACGAGTGGCTGATGCGCCACCGCCCGGATCTGCTGCGGCGGCGGAGGGCGCGGTGAGTTCGCTCTCCGCGTCCCGCGAGGGCGCGGCGGGGGAGGCGGGCGCACGGATCGAGCAGCTGCGGCGCCAGATCGAGCACCACAACTACCGCTACTACGTCCTCGACGACCCGGAGGTCTCCGACGCCGAGTTCGACACGCTGCTGCGCGAACTCGAGCAGCTCGAGGCCGAACATCCTGAACTCGTCTCCCCGGATTCCCCCACCCAACGTGTCGGCGGCACCCCCGCCGCCGGTTTTAACACGGTGCGGCATCGCCTGCCGATGCTGTCCCTGGCCAACGGCTTCGAACCCGACGAGATCCGCGACTTCGACCGCCGCGTGCGTGAGCGCCTGACCAAACAGACTGGCGAGCCCGACCGCGTTGAGCAGGCGGTCGCCTACATGGCCGAGCCCAAGCTGGACGGCCTGGCGATCAGCCTGATCTACGAGAACGGCCGCCTGGTGCAAGCCGCGACGCGCGGCGACGGCGAGACCGGCGAGGACGTGACCGGCAATGTCCGCACCGTACGCCCGATCCCCCTGCACCTGGGGGACCGCTATACCGACGATGCGCCGGCCGTGCTGGAGGTGCGCGGCGAGGTGTTCATGCGCCGCTCGGATTTCGAGCGCCTGAACCAGGGCCTGGAGGCCGATGGCCAGCGCGGCTTCATGAACCCGCGCAATGCCGCCGCCGGCAGCCTGCGCCAGCTGGACCCGAAGGTGACGGCTCGGCGCCCCTTGAGCTTTTTTGCCTACTCCATCGGCCATGTCGAGGGCGGCAAGCTGCCGGACACCCAGTCCGGCACGCTGGACTGGCTGCACCACCTGGGTTTTCCGGTCTGCCCCGAGCGCGCGGTGCTGGACGGGGTGGAGGGCTGTCTGGCCTACTACGAGCGCCTGGCCGAGCGTCGTCGCGAGCTGGACTACGAGATCGACGGCATCGTCTACAAGGTCGACTCGCTGGAGGATCAGCAGCACCTGGGGTTTGTCTCGCGTGCGCCGCGTTGGGCCATCGCCCACAAGTTCCCGGCCGAGGAGCAGACGACGAACCTGCGCGCCGTCGACTTCCGCGTCGGCCGCACCGGGGCGCTGACCCCGGTCGCGCGGCTGGAGCCGGTACTGGTCGGCGGGGTCATGGTCAGCAATGCCACGCTGCACAACATGGACGAGATCGCGCGCAAGGACATCCGCATCGGCGACCGCGTGATCGTACGCCGGGCGGGCGACGTAATCCCCGAGGTGGTCGGCCGCGCCGGCGGCGAGCGCCCGCAGGACACCCGCGCGATCGAGATGCCGTCCCGCTGCCCGGAGTGCGATTCGCACATCGAACGCCCGGAGGGCGAGGCCGTCGCCCGCTGCACCGGCGGGCTTGTCTGCCCCGCGCAGCGCCGCGAGGCCCTCAAGCACTTCGTCTCGCGCCGGGCCATGGACATCGAGGGCTTTGGCGAGAAGCTGATCGAACAGCTCGCCGATGGGGGCATCGTACAAAGCCCGGCCGACCTGTTCGCGCTGGACGCCGAGCGCCTGGAGGCCCTGGAACGGGTCGGCCCCAAGCTCGCCGAGAACCTCGTCAACGCCCTGGAACAGGCGCGCGAGACCACGCTTGCGCGGTTCATCTTCGCCCTCGGCATCCGCGAGGTGGGCGAGGTCACCGCCCGCAACCTGGCCACGTACTACGGTGATCTGGACGCACTGATGCAGGCCGATGCCGAGGCCCTGCAGGAGGTCCCGGACGTCGGCCCCATCGTCGCCGAACACGTCGCCAACTTCTTCGCCGAGCCCCACAACCGCGACGTGATCCAGGCCCTGTGCGACGCCGGCGTCCACTGGCCCGATCCGCCCCGGCCACAAGCGGCAGAGTCGGGTGACGCGGCCCCGCTGGCCGGCAACACCTACGTCCTGACCGGCAGCTTCGACACCATGACCCGCGAAGAAGCCAAGGCCGCCCTCGAGGCCCGCGGCGCCAAGGTCACCGGCTCCGTCTCCAAAAAGACCACCGCCGTCATCGCCGGCGCCGACTCCGGCTCCAAGGTCACCAAAGCCGAATCCCTCGGCATCCCCATCCTCGACCCCGACGACCTCGCCCAGCTCCTCGCCCGATGAGCCCTTCTGTGGGATTGGGTTGGAGAAAGTGGTCTGGTCGGGGTGGATTTGTGCGGGTGGGTTTGTGGGGGCGGCCTTGGCCGCGAAGCCCCTGCCCGCGCGGACAATCGCAACACCCAGTTTCGCGAGTCCAGTCTATCGCCAGGAGTGCATTTTCATCAGGGGTTGCATATGCTTCGTGCGCCGCCATGGGGTGCGGCGCGGGCCAGGGACCTGCACTTGATGTAGTGTGGTTGGGCTCGGTTTTGTCTACAGGGTTTGAGGCCACGATGCCGGACGGGCACGACAGGAGATGCTGAACCGCGGGCTGGAACGTCTGCTGAGGCTGCCGCGGGGCAAGAAGCGCTGGTTAATGGTTGCCGCGGACGTCGTGATGCTGCCGCTAGCCCTTTGGTCGGGCTTCATGATTCGCTTGGCAGAGCCGGTGCCCGACATCATGTTGGAGACTTGGTGGCTCTTCCCTTTGGTGGTAATGATCGGGGTGCCGGTCTTTGTTCGACTGGGACTGTACCGTGCGGTGGTGCGGTTTATGGGTATGCGCGCGGTCTGGGCGGTCGGTACCGGCGTGGTGTTGCTGGCGCTGGTGCTGTGGGCCGCTGTCGCGTTGGGACAGGTGCAAGGTTTTCCGCGTTCAGTGCCACTCAATTTCGCAATTGTCGCGTTCATCTATGTTGGCGGCAGCCGCTTCCTCGTGCGCGCTCTCTATCACTCGATGTTGGCTACTGACCCGGGCGTTGAGGCTGTCGTTATATACGGCGCTGGTGAGGCGGGTGTGCAATTGCTTTCGGGACTGAAATCCGGAGGGCGCTATCGAGTCGTGGCGTTTGTAGATGATGATCTAACCCTTCAAGGTAGCTCCATCGACGGCATTCGGGTGCGCGATCCGTCCGCGCTAAATGGTCTGATCAAACGCTACGGCTTGCGCCGGGTATTGTTAGCGATCCCCTCTGCCAGCCGGGCGGATAGACGCGCCATCCTGGAGCGACTGGAAGACTATCCGCTGTATATCCAGACCGTGCCGTCCATGGACGCGGTGGTATCCGGGCAGGCCCGGCTCGACGAGCTGGAAGATATCGACATCTCCAGCTTACTCGGACGCGACCCGGTGCCGCCAGACCAAGAGCTTCTGAAGGCCAGCATTGAAGATCACGTGGTGATGGTCACCGGAGCGGGAGGCTCGATTGGTGCGGAGCTATGTCGCAGGATTTTGCGTTTGAAGCCGCGCATTCTCGTGCTCTACGAGCGTAACGAGTTCTCGCTTTACCGCATCGAGCGCGACCTAGAGACGCTGGCGGATCAGAAGGGATTAGATGTGCCCGTGGTCGCGCTTCTAGGGTCGGTGGCCAACCCGCGTCGAGTCCGGACAGTGCTCAAGGAGTACGGGGTGCAGACGCTTTACCACGCGGCGGCGTACAAGCACGTGCCGATCGTGGAGGCCAACCTGATCGAGGGTGTTCGCAACAACGTCTTCGGTACCGCGATCCTTGCCGACGCCGCGATGGAGGCCGGTGTCGAACGCTTCATCCTGATCAGCACGGACAAGGCCGTGCGCCCGACCAATGTCATGGGCGCGACCAAGCGTCTGGCGGAGATGCTCCTTCAGGACCGCGCGCGCCAGAACCCGCCAACCATCTTCAGCATGGTGCGCTTCGGCAACGTGCTGGGGTCTTCCGGCTCAGTGGTCCCGCTGTTCCACCAACAGATCCGCGACGGCGGCCCCGTTACCGTGACCCACCCGGAGATCACCCGCTACTTCATGTCCATCCCGGAGGCTGCAGAACTCGTCATCCAGGCGGGGGCGATGGCTGAGGGGGGCGAGGTATTCGTGCTGGACATGGGTGAGCCGGTTCGGATTGTCGACCTGGCCCACAGAATGATTCGTCTGCACGGCCGGCAGGTAAGGGAAGTTGGTGAGCCAGAAGATGGGATCGAAGTCGCCTTTACGGGGCTACGCCCCGGCGAAAAGCTCTTCGAGGAGTTGCTTATCGGAGACAATGTCGTGAGCACGTCGCACCCCAAGATCATGCGTGCGCGCGAAGCTTGCGCAGAGGCCGGAGTACTCAGTTACGCACTGGATACCCTAGATCGCGCCGAACGCGATATGAATACCGAAATCGCCTGTAATGTGCTTTGGCAGGCAGTCGCGGAATACGGGCTCGCCCACGCAGGGCCACAATTGTAGTGAGCGTGTATTGGTTTGGGTGTCCGTTGTGACGTAGATGTGCATGGGGTTTTACGGCGAGCCGATCCCGCGCAAATCTTGGGAAGCGGTTCCTCCCTTACACAATACGGCTTGTGTATGCTTCTGCAACGCTTTCAGGACGCAGTGGAGCATGCCCCTGCAATACCATGTGCACGCTGCCGTAGGAGGCGCCATGGCGGTGAAGACTCATTCGAGCTGCGCTGAGGTTTCGTGTGCGCGCAGGCTCCTGCGGGTACTTGGATTAATCAAACGAAGGACCCAAGGATGAAAATCGCAGTAGCCGGAACTGGATATGTCGGGCTTTCCAACGCAGTCCTGCTCGCGCAGAACCACGCGGTTGTGGCCCTAGACGTCGTGCCGGAAAAGGTTGATCAGATCAACCGTCGGCAGTCTCCAATAATCGACGCGGAGATACAGGATTTCCTAGAGAGTCGCACTCTAAACCTCAAGGCCACGTTGGGTAAACAGGAGGCCTACGAGGGCGCGGAATTTGTGATCATCGCTACGCCGACTGATTACGACCCGCAGACCAATTATTTCAACACCAACACAGTCGAATCCGTGATCCGCGACGTGCTGGCGATCAACCCGCACGCCACCATGGTCATCAAGTCTACTGTGCCGGTCGGCTACACGCGCGGGATCAAGGCGGTGATGGAGGCCGACAACATCCTGTTTTCGCCGGAGTTCCTGCGCGAGGGTCGGGCGCTGTACGACAACCTGCATCCCTCCCGCATTATCGTCGGCGAGCGGTCCGAGCGGGCCGAGACCTTCGCCAACCTCTTGGCCGAGGGTGCGATCGACGACGACATCCCGATGCTGTTCACCAACTCCACCGAGGCCGAGGCGATCAAACTGTTCGCCAACACCTATCTGGCCATGCGGGTGGCGTACTTCAACGAGCTGGACACCTACGCCGAGACCCATTGTCTGGACACCCGCCAGATCATCGACGGTGTATGTCTGGATCCGCGCATCGGCAGCCATTACAACAACCCGTCGTTCGGCTACGGCGGCTACTGTCTGCCAAAGGACACCAAGCAACTCCTGGCCAACTACGACGAAGTCCCCAACAACATCATCGCTGCCATTGTGGACGCTAATCGCACCCGGAAGGATTTTGTCGCCGATGCCGTGATCAGCCGCAACCCGAAGGTCGTGGGCATCTACCGCCTGGTGATGAAGAGCGGTTCCGACAACTTCCGCGCCTCGGCGATCCAGGGCGTGATGAAGCGCATCAAGGCCAAGGGCATCGAGGTGGTGGTCTACGAGCCGGAGCTCCCGGACGAGGAGTTTTACCGCTCCCGCGTCATCCGCGATCTCGAGGAGTTCAAACAGATCAGCGACGTGATCGTCGCCAACCGCATCACCGACGATATCCGCGATCAGGTGGACAAGATCTATACCCGCGATCTTTTCGGCAGCGACTAAATTCGGCGGTACCATGTGCTGCCCCGGTCCCTCTGGCGACCTCGTAAGTTTCGTGCTGCGGGGGCCTCCTGTAATCGGTAAATGCGAACAACGGATGAAGCAATGGAATTGATTACGCCGTATGGCGGTATGCTCTGCGAGCGCTATGTGGACGAGGCGACGGCCCGCGAACTGAATGAAGCGGCGCGGGACATGCTCTCCTGGGACCTGACCCTGCGCCAGCAGTGCGATGCGGAGCTGCTGCTGAATGGCGGCTTCTCCCCGCTGACGGGCTTCATGGGCCCGGCGGATTACGACGGCGTGCTCGAGAACATGCGCCTGTCCGACGGCACGCTGTGGCCGATTCCGATCACGCTGGACGTGACCGAAGCCTTCGCCGAGCAGGTGGAGGAGGGCAGCCGCATCGCCCTGCGCGATGCCGAGGGCATGCTCATCGCGGTGATGGATGTGGAGCATCGCTGGACGCCCGATCGCACGCTCGGGGCGGAACAGGTGTTTGGCACCACCGATACCGCGCACCCGGGTGTTAACGAGCTGCTGCACCGCACGGGCCCCGTCTATCTGGGCGGCACGCTGCATGGCCTCGAGGCCCCGGTCCACCACGACTTTCGCAACTACCGCTACAGCCCGAGAGAGCTGCGCGAGTACTTCCAGAAGCTCGGCTGGAACCGCGTGGTCGCCTTCCAGACACGTAACCTCATGCACCGCGCCCAGGTGGAGCTCACCCGCCGTGCGGCGCGCCAGACCGAAGCCAACCTGCTGATCCATCCGGTCGTGGGTGTGACCGCCCCCGGCGACGTGGATCATTACGCCCGCGTGCGCTGCTACGAGCATGTGTTGCGCCAGGCCCCGGAGCAGACGACTCAGCTCAGCCTTTTGCCGCTGGCGATGCGCATGGCCGGCCCGCGCGAGGCCCTGTGGCACGCGATCATACGCCGCAACTGCGGCTGTACACACCTGATCGTCGGCCGCGACCATGCCAGCCCCGATGTAGGCCCGGACGAGCAGGGCTTCTACGCCCCCTATGAGGCACAGGAACTGATCCGGCGCCATGCCGACGAGATCGGCATCGAGATGGTCGCTTTCCAGGCCATGACCTACGTGCAGGATCGGGCGGAGTTCGTGCCGGCCGACGAGGTGCGTGAGGGCGAACACCCCCTCAGCCTCCCCAGCTCGGAATTCCGCCGCCGCCTGCGTGAGGGCCTGGAGATCCCCGAGTGGTTCTCATACCCGGAAGTGGTGCAGGAGCTTCGCCGCAGCTTCCCGCCGCGCGACCGCCAGGGCTTCACCGTCTTCTTCACCGGCCTGTCCGGTTCCGGCAAGTCCACCATGGCCAACGCCCTGCGGGTCAAGCTGATGGAGCTGGGCGGGCGCGCCGTCACGCTGCTAGATGGCGATATCGTGCGCAAGGAGCTCTCCAGCGAGCTTGGCTTCTCCCGGGAGCACCGCGACATCAACGTCCAGCGGATCGGCTATGTCGCCAGCGAGATCACCAAGAACGGCGGCTGCGCCATCTGCGCCCCCATCGCCCCGTACAACGACATGCGCCGCCGCGTGCGTGAACGCATCGAGCGGGTTGGGGGCTTTATCGAGGTGCATGTCGCCACGCCGCTGGAAACCTGCGAGGCACGCGACCGCAAGGGACTCTACGCCAAGGCCCGCGCCGGCCTCATCAAGGAATTCACCGGCATCGACGACCCCTACCAGGAGCCGCAAAACCCCGAGCTGCGCCTCGACACCCGCGAGATGACCCCGGACGAAGCCGCCCACCGCATCCTCCTCAAACTCGAAGCCATGGGCTTTGTCGCCTTCCCGTAAATTCGGTCCATTAAGAATTGAGTTCTCCGGGCACACTAAAGCCCCAGGAGGCCGAGATGCGCAAGAGTCGGTTTACGAAAAGCCAGATTGTTCAGACGCTGAAGCAGGTTGAAGGCGGCCGGAAGGTGAAGGACGTCTATCGGGAGATCGGGGTCTCTGAAACGACCTGTAGTGGTCAAGTGATTTCGGACACCGCGATCGGTCTTTCGGCTGTCCATTTTCGCTCTTAGGCGTTGGGCGACAGGTAGCCCAGGGCCGAGTGTCTTCGGCGCTCGTTGTAGAAGCCGACGATGTAGTCGGTGATGTCCCGGGTGGCCTCGCCGTGATTGGCATAGTCCCGTCGCCAGACGCGCTCCATCTTCAGGTTTAGGAAGAAGCGTTCGGCCACCGCATTGTCCCAGCAGTTACCCCGCCGGCTCCGACCTGCACCAGCAGCCCCGGTTCGGGCTGCCGGCTCTGTAGCACCAGGCGCAGCCCCTGTTCCCGGATCAGGCGGCGGACCCGGTAGCGGCCGACCTCAACGCCATCGGAGCGCAGCGCCGCCTGCACACGGCGGCTGCCGTAGGTCCACTCCGACTGTTCGAATGCTTCCTTGACCCGCTGTCCCAGCGCACACGGCCAGCGCGGTCGCCGGCCGCGCGTCTGCGCCGCGTAGTAGCTCGACCGGTTCGTCTCCAGCAGATCACAGACCCGTTGTACCAAAGCCTTCTCCTTCAGGGCCGTGATGCAGCGATGCATCACTTCAGTTCCCGGGCGAAGAAGGCCGAGGTGCGTTCAATTGATCGATGCAACACCTTCGGTCCTAATACTGGTTTTGGGGTGGTGCAAGTGCGCAGGGTGGGATTCTCGGCTGGAGAGAAAGCGCAGCTATGGGCGCGGTGGAAAGCTGGCGAGTCGCTGAGTGACATTGGCCGAGCATTGGGCAAGCATGCCGGCTCCATCCATGGCGTTGTCGCCGCGTGTGGAGGAATTGCCCTGCCGAGCGCCGCAGGTCCCGTCTGGCATTGACGCCTTCCGAGCGTGAGGAGATCTCTCGCGGGCTGGCCGCCGGGGTATCGATCCGTCAGATTGCGAAGACCCTCGACCGCGCGCCTTCCACCATCAGCCGCGAACTCGCGCGCCATGGCACCCGGCATACCTACCGCGCCACCGTGGCCAATGAACGGGCCTGGGATCGAGCGCGGCGGCCTAAGCCATGCCGGCTCGCAACGCATGTTCCTCTGCAACAGCTCGTGGCTGAGAAGCTTGCAGTGGACTGGTCGCCCCAGCAAATCGCAGGATGGCTACGGGTTCAGTATCCGGGCACGTCCGATATGCACATCTCCCACGAGACGATCTACCGCAGCCTTTTCATTCAGGCCCGTGGCGTGCTCAAGAAAGAGCTGGTGAAGCACTTGCGTTCGAGACGCATGATGCGCCGCTCACGCCTGGCGAGCACAGAAGGGCAACCGCGCGGCCAGATCATCGACGCCATCTCGATCCGCGAACGCCCACCGGAAGTAGAAGATCGCGCGATCCCCGGCCACTGGGAGGGGGATCTGATCTCGGGGGCGAAGAATAGCCACATCGCCACGCTCGTCGAGCACCATTCCCGCTATACGATGTTAGTGAAAGTCCAGGGAAAGGATGCGGAGAGCGTCTTGGATGCGCTTAGCCGCGAGGTCCACACGCTCCCGCGGGAACTGTGGCACTCCCTGACTTGGGATCGTGGCACCGAGATGGCAAGACATAAGGCGTTCACGGCGGCCACCGATGTGAAGGTCTACTTCTGTGATCTGCAGAGTCCCTGGCAGCGCGGCACCAACGAGAATACCAACCGCCTACTGCGTCAGTACTTCCCCAAGGCACCGAGCTGGCCAGCTTCTCTCAGGACGACCTCAATGAGGTCGCCCTTCGACTGAATCAGCGGCCCCGTAAAACCTTGGGCTATGCCACCCCGGCAGATAAACTCATGGCTACTGTTGCATCGACCGGTTGAACGCACCGAAGCCTTTTTTAGGATGGCCTTGTCCTCCCGCAGCCGGCGGTTCTCTTCCTCTAACTCCCGGATACGGCGTTGTTCCGGCGTCAGCGGCCGACCATCGCCGGCCTCCCCGGCACGATCCACCCTGAGCTGCTCGACCCAGCGTCGAACCGCCGTCTCGCCAACACCGGTGTCACGAACCACTTGCGGCACACCCTGGCCCTTGTCCACCACCATCCGGGCCACCCGAAGCTTGTACTCCGGATCAAAATTCCTGCGTCCCATATCGTCTCCTCGATCAGATCCCAATCATTCCACCGACCGAGCTGTCCACGAAAATTAGACCAGCGCAATAACCTACGCCCGACGATGCCACCAAACCCTCCCAACAAAAAGGGGTCCATCCCACCGGGACAGGCCCTTTCACACTCGACAAAGCTAACCACGCCCCTCGACCAGCGCCTGCGTCTCGCCATCCAGCGCACCCCAGTGGCTGCGCAACCGTTCGGCAAGGTCCGTCGGCTCCAGCAAAATCACCGGCATCGCCAGCTCCGAAGCCTGCTCGCGCGCCTCTGGCGCAAACCCGGCCAGGCTCACATACATCCCGCGATCGCTACTCTCGCGCCCAGAGACAAAGGCCTCCAGCTCCGGCGGCTCCACCTCGCTGTCACGATCACGCGCCACGCCCACAATCAAGCGCGGCGCGTCGTCGCCGCCGCGCGCAGGAGCCACCACATACTCCTGCCACACATCGCGACCATCCGCCGGCGTATCCACCAGCACATACCCCATCCCGCCCAACAAGCCTTCAACCACGCGCCCAATACTCCCGGTCCCAAACCCCGCCAAACGCTCGGCCCACTCGTCCATCACAACCCCTCCAATTCACAACCCCCCGGCACGCTAATCCAAACCCCATCACAAAACTACCCACCCATACCTGTAGATACCGTGTCTCCGTCACTGGGTTCAACCGGTGCTGCAGCGGGGCTGATACGGCTGCTGCGACTTCAGCACACCGAAGGCGATATGGAGTAACTTGCTCATCGCAGCACCGATCGCGGCCACCTTCGCCTTGCCGCGCCGCAACAGCCGCTGGTACTGCGCTCGAACGTCGGCATTGTGGTGCGCGGCCGTGACCGCCCCAAAAGCCGCTTGAGCTCCTGCACCTCTGGGGGTTCCGGCTACCACGGCGCGGGTGCGTTCGATGCCGTAGCGCGCCAGCATCATGCTGTCCTTGCGGTCCGTCTTGTTGCGCACCCCCATGCCCTGGGCGTGGAAGCGCACCTGGGCCGGGTTCAGCACATAGACCCGAACGCCTTGCTCATGCAGCCAGTACGCCAGGGGTTCGTGATAGGGACTGGTGGCCTCCAGATACACGTGCAGTGCCTGGGGCGACTCCCCCGTGTTGCGCTCGAGCCAGTGGAGCAGCTCCGGGTACTGGTCCCGGCGGTTCGGGAACACCTTGGGCTTGATCTTGCCCGCCCCCAAGTCCCGCACTCACATGCAGTCGAGCTTGTTCTTGCTGACATCAATGCCAATGTGAGCCATCTCGTCCTCTCGCCTTGTCCGTACAGCCTCACCCGTCCCTGACGGGGGGCTTGGATACCGTTCAAACTTCGAGATGAAAAAGGACTCGGGTACCGATCTACGGATCAGGCTCAAAGCCTCAGGAGGCCAACGGGTTGCCCCGAGTACAGCGCCACAGGTGGTAGCGACCCATCTGCAACGACACACAAGGAGGCCAGCCCTCTGGCCGATTGGG
>NZ_KB897919.1:0-16186 GCF_000377225.1 Thioalkalivibrio sp. ALJ4
CTGCGAGGAGGCGCAGCCGACGCGGCAGTCTGCCGAGTCAGCCCCAGCATCGGTGCCTGCGTTGGGAGATCGCTTCGCTCGGCTCGCGATGACGGGGGTTGAGCGCGTTCCGTTCGGCTATGGCTACTGCCGGCAGAACGGCCCGAACTGGTAGAAGCGGCGGCAGCGGAACTCGGACTCGCAGCTTTGCAACTGGGAGTCGTAGCGGTTGGCGCGCTGGGCGACCTGGCGCGCGGCCGCCTGGACCTGCGGTTTACTGCGGTAACTGCCGCGGTTATAGCCGCCCTGGCCCTCGTGATAGGCGAGGTAGAGGTGCTCGGGGTTGTTCAATGAGACCCCGGTGATGCGCTGGGTGCGTGCGTTGTACCAGCCGATAAAGTCGGTCGCGTGCTTCATGTGCGTGCGCCGTGCCATCCGGCTGCCGGCATCCTCGCGGTATTCGCCCCAGACCGGGTCCTGCGCCTGGGCATAGCCGTAGGCAGAGGAGGGCCGGCGCCACGGGATGACACCGAGCAGGCGTTCGCGATCCGGGCGCACATGGCTGCGGAACGAGGATTCTTGCTGGATGAACGACATCTGTGTGGCGATGGGGGTGCCCCATTCGCGTTCGGAGTCGCGGGCGTAGTCGTACCAGCGCGGCTGCTCGCGGAAGATCTCGCAGATATTGCTCTGATCCGACGGCGGCGATGGCGCCAGCGTCGCACAGCCCGCCGTGATTGCGGCCAGCGCCAGCAGCAGGCCCGCGCGCAGCCCATTGAGCGCCATGGCCCGCCATTCCCCCTGATATGCCTTGCCCACCCGAATCTCCCGTTCGGTTCCCCAATGGCCGGGAGTATAAAGCACCCGTAATGGGGGCCAAGGGTGCGCCGGGTGACGTGCCCGGTTTCGGAGGTTGCCCCGGCCCCTGCGGCGCCTCGCAGTGACGCGCATACAGGTTCCCCGGCCATCCAACATCCCGTCATTGCGAGCATCGCGAAGCAATCGCCCAATGCAGTCCTCGGCGCCGGGATACCCCCAACCGACTGCCACGTCGGCTGCGCCTCCTCGCAGTGACGGGGGCGGGGGCTGTGGCAGTGGCCTGTGGGAGCGGGCTTGCCCGCGAAGCCCCTGCCCGCGTCGGAACTGGGTAAAAGCCATTCGCGGGCAAGCCCGCTCCCACAAGGGGCTTGGGCCACACTTGTGCTACGGGGCGGTGTTCCAGTCAGGGTCGAGTGGGCTCAGGGCAGGATCGACCCGCCAGGGCCCGGGTGCTTCGGGCGCGTGCGCAATCTCGCGGATGCGTGCGATGAACTCGCGTCGGGGCAGGGTGATCGCGCCGAGGTGGCGCAGGTGCTCGGTCTCCATCTGCACATCCACCAGGGGCCAGCCCCAGGCGACGAGGTGGCGGCACAGCCAGGCCAGCGCGATCTTGGAGGCGTCGCGCTCGCGCGAGAACATCGACTCGCCGCAGAACAGCCGGCCCACGGCGACGCCATAGAGCCCGCCGATCAGGCGCGGGCCGTCCCAGACCTCCACCGAATGCGCGTGCCCCGTGCGGTGCATCGCGATGTAGGCCTGTTGCATGCTCCCGGTGATCCAGGTGCCCTCGGCGTACTCGCGCGGCCCGGCGCAGGCCTCGATCACCGCCTCGAAGGCGCGATCGAAGCTGACCGTGTAGCCGCGATTGCGGATCGCTTTTTTCAGGCTGCGGTGCATCCGGAAGTGGCCCGGTTCCAGCACCGCGCGCGGGTCCGGGCTCCACCACAGGATCGGCTGCCCGGCCTCGAACCAGGGGAACACGCCGGAGCGATAGGCATTCAGCAGCCGCGGCACGGAAAGATCGCCGCCGGCCGCGAGCAGGCCATTCGGGTCGCGCAGGGCATGCCCCGGGTCGGGGAACGGCGCCTCCGGGTGCTCCGGGTCCAGCCAGGGCAGCGTGATCTGCGGGCCGCCGGTCATGGGGTGGCGCCCCATCGGCCAGAGCGCTGGCCTCCTACCGGTTGGGTCGGGCGTGCGGGGTGATGTAGGAGCGCAGCCCCCTGCGCGATCGGGCGAGGGGATAGGCCCCATCGGCCAGAGGGCTGGCCTCCTACAGGTTGGCTCGGCCGTAGGAGCGCAGCCCTCTGCGCGATCGGGCGTGGGGATAGGCCCCATCGGCCAGGGGGCTGGCCTCCTACAGGGTGGGGCGGACGTAGGAGCGCAGCCCTCTGCGCGATCGGGCGTGGGGATAGGCCCCATCGGCCAGGGGGCTGGCCTCCTACAGGCTGGGCCGGACGTAGGAGCGCAGCCCTCTGCGCGATTGGGCGCGGGGATAGGCCCCATCGGTCAGGGGCCTGGCCTCCTACAGTGGGTGGTTCAGGGGCGGTCATCGTCGGGTTCGACGTGGCGGTAGGGCGAGTGTTCGTGCAGGCGTTCGCACTGGGTGCGCATCAGCTGGGCCTCGCGTTCGCAAAAGTCGCGCACGGGCTGGTCGAAGCCCTCGGTCAGGATCATGTGGGCGGAGTAGGTGGGCGTGGGCAGGAAACCGCGCGGGATCTTGTGCTCACCCTGGGCGCCGGGCTCGAAGCGGGCCAGGCCTTCGCGGATGCAGAACGCGATGCCCTGGTAGTAGCAGGTCTCGAAGTGCAGGTCGGCCAGCTCCTCGGTGCAGCCCCAGAAGCGCCCGTACAGGGTGTCGTGGCTGCGATAGCAAAGGGCCGCGGCGATGGTCTCGTCGTCCCCCGCCTCGCCTGGGCGTCTTGCCTCGAACAGCACCACCTGGTCGCCCAGCGCCGCCGCCGTCTCCACAAAAAAGGCCTCCGACAGCGTCGGGATGCCCATGTGCTTCTCGAAAGTGTCGACGTAGAAGCGGTGGAAGCGCGCCCAGTCTTCGGGCGAACCGGTGGCTCCCGTCAGCGTGCGGAACTCGATGCCGGCCTCGATGACGCGGCGGCGTTCGCGCTTGATGTTCTTGCGCTTTTTCGAGCTGAGCGCGGCCAGGAAGTCATCGAAGCTTCCGTAGTCCGCATTGCTCCAGTGGTACTGGCAGCCCATGCGTTCGGCCAGCCCCATCTCGCGGGTCACGTCGAGGTCGTCCGCATTCGGGAACAGGATGTTTACGCCCGAGGCGTTCAGCTCGCGCCCGCGGGTGACCAGGGCGCGCACGAGCAGGGTGCGCAGGTGATCGAAGTCCGGCGCCTCCGGGTGCACCAGCAGGCGCGGCCCGGTGGCCGGGGTGTAGGGCACGGAGACGACCAGCTTGGGGTAGTAGTTGAGCCCGTGGCGGCTCCACGCGCTCTCCCAGGCGAAGTCGAACACGAACTCGCCGTAGTTGTTGGTCTTGGCGTAGGCGGGCGCGGCCGCGACCAGCTCGTCTTCGCGGAAGATCAGCACATGCTGCGGGAACCAGCCGAACTGTCGCCCCAGGCAGCCGTGGCGCTCCAGGCCCTCCAGGAAGGCATGACGCAGGAACGGCTCGGTGCCGCCGGTCAGGGCGTCCCAGGCGGCCGGGTCCACGTCGGCCAGGCCGTCGCGCAGCTCGATGCGCTCGGCGTGTTCTTCCGGCGGGGTTGCCTGGGTGTCGCCCTCGGCGCTCACGACTCAGCCGTTCTCTTCGAGGTACTTCTCCGCGTCCAGTGCGGCCATGCAGCCGGTGCCGGCGGAGGTGACCGCCTGGCGGTAGACATGGTCCATCACGTCGCCGGCGGCGAACACGCCCGGTACGGAGGTTGCGGTGGCGTTGCCTTCCAGGCCGCTTTGCACCTTGATGTAGCCGCCTTCCATGTCCAGCTGGCCCTTGAAGATGTCGGTGTTCGGCTTGTGGCCGATCGCGATGAACACGCCCATCAGCTCGACGTCCTTCGTATCGCCGCTTTGCGCGTGCTTGATGCGCATGCCGGTCACGCCGGAGTCGTCGCCGAGGATCTCGTCCAGGGTGTGGTTCCACTCGATGGTGACGTTGCCGTTCTTTTCCTTCTCGAACAGCTTGTCCTGCAGGATCTTCTCTGCCCGCAGCGCATCGCGGCGGTGCACCAGCACGACCTCGGAGGCGATGTTGGACAGGTACAGCGCCTCTTCGACCGCGGTGTTGCCGCCGCCAATCACCGCGACCTTCTGGTTGCGGTAGAAGAAGCCGTCGCAGGTGGCGCAGGCGGAGACACCCTTGCCGGCAAAGGTGGTCTCGGACTCCAGCCCCAGATACTGTGCGGAGGCGCCGGTGCAGATGATCAGCGCATCGCAGGTGTACTCGCCGGAATCGCCGACCAGGCGATAGGGCTTGTCCTTCAGGTGCACCGTGTGGATGTGATCAAAGATCACTTCCGTATCAAAGCGTTCTGCATGCTTTTGCATGCGCTGCATGAGCTCCGGACCCTGCACGCCGTCGTTGTCGCCCGGCCAGTTGTCCACGTCGGTGGTGGTCATCAGCTGGCCGCCTTGCTCCAGGCCCGTGATCACGACCGGGTTCAGGTTTGCGCGCGCGGCGTAGACGGCCGCGGTCCAGCCGGCGGGGCCGGAGCCCAGGATCAGCAGCGGGCAGTGGCGCGGCTGCTTCTCGCCGCCCTTCTTTGTCTTGGGCGCGGTCTCGCCGCCACTGGAGAGCGATACGGCACCCGCGGCCGCCTGAACGGCCCCGGTGGCAACGGCGGCCTTGGGCGCGTCCTTCTTCTCGGCCTTCTTGCTCTTCTTGTCGGATGGGTCCTTGGCGTCGCTCATGCGGTACTCCCTGTCGATTCGATGAATACGGCGGGCGCGGCCGGTCGTCCCGGCCGCGCGGAATCTGGTTCGATAAGGCGGGGATTATTGGTACCCGGCGGGGCTTTGTCCAACACCGCCACCCCGCGCGAGGGTCCACCCGGATTCGGCCTTGAGAAGACCCATCGACGGATACCGATTCGGTAATCGCGGGCCATAAAACATTTTCATGTTCGAGTTTGCTGATGATTGGCCCGAGCGATCACAACAAGGCCGATTTATCCACCACCGGGCGAACGCGCAAAGAATGGCGACAGAGTGCCGGGTTGGCGTTTTTATCCACAGCTTGCCCACGGGTTGTCCGCGGGGTTATTCGGGTGGGAGACACAAGATATTGTGTCTATGCACTTCCGGATCCCCGATCTATAGTACTTCACGTCCATTACCCACAGTTACGCGTGAGGCCGCCACCATGTACAGCGACACCCAGACCGCCGAAGCCCAAGAGGGCATCCAGTACCCGCCGCAAGCCGAGCCGTCGGCCGAGGTCCTGGCCACCAGCCCGGGCCAGCACCAGGTGATCCGCCGTAACGGCAAGGTCACCGGCTTCGACGCCTCGAAGATCGAGGTTGCGGTCACCAAGGCCTTCCTCGCGGTGGAGGGCGGCAATGCCGCGGCCAGCCGTCGCATCCACGACATTTCCAAGGAAGTCGCCGGGCAGGTGGTGGACAGCCTGTTCCGTCGCGCCGGCACCCAGGGCATGACGGTGCACATCGAGGATATTCAGGACCAGGTGGAACTGGCCCTGATGCGCGGCGGCCACCACAAGGTCGCGCGGGCCTATGTGATCTACCGCGAACAGCAGGCGCAAAAGCGCGCCGCCGAGGCCGCCGAGCAGGGTTTGGACGAGCAGGAGATTGCCCCGGCCTTGAACGTGACCCGCGCCGACGGCACCCAGGCCCCACTGGACGAGGAGCGCCTGCAGGCGGTCGTCGCCGAGGCCTGTGACGGCATCGAGCAAGTCGATGGCGAGAAGATCCTGACCGAGGCGCGTCGCAACCTGTTCGACGGCGTCGCCGAGAAGGACGTCTCCACCGCGCTGGTGATGGCCGCCCGCGTGATGATCGAGAAGGAGCCGAACTACTCCGAGGTCACCGCGCGGCTGCTGATGGACGCGCTGCGCCGCGAGGCCCTGAGCTTCGTGCACGGCCGTCCGGAAGAGGCCACCCAGGCCCAGCTGGCCGAGCGCTACGCCGAGTACTTCGGCGCCTACATCAAGCGCGCCGCCGACCTGGAGCTGGTCGACAGCGAGCTGACCCGCTACAACCTCGACAAGCTGGGCGCGGCGATCAAGCCCGAGCGCGACCTGCAGTTCACCTACCTGGGCCTGCAGACCCTGTACGACCGCTACTTCATCCATTCTGACGGCACCCGCTTCGAGCTGCCGCAGGCGTTCTTCATGCGCGTGGCGATGGGCCTGGCGATCAACGAGATCGACCGCGAGGCGCGCGCGATCGAGTTCTACAACCTGCTGAGCTCGTTCGACTTCATGAGCTCCACGCCGACGCTGTTCAACTCCGGCACCCTGCGCCCGCAGCTCTCCAGCTGCTACCTGACCAGCGTCCCGGACGACCTGGACGGCATCTACAGCGCGATCCGCGACAACGCGCTGCTGTCCAAGTTTGCCGGCGGCCTGGGCAACGACTGGACCCGCGTGCGCGGCATGGGTGCCCACATCAAAGGCACCAACGGCAAGTCCCAGGGCGTCGTCCCGTTCCTCAAGGTCGCCAACGACACCGCCGTGGCCGTGAACCAGGGCGGCAAGCGCAAGGGCGCGGTCTGCGCCTACCTCGAGACCTGGCACATCGATGTCGAGGAGTTCATCGAGCTGCGCAAGAACACCGGCGACGACCGCCGCCGCACCCACGACATGAACAGCGCCAACTGGATCCCGGACCTGTTCATGAAGCGCGTGGCCGAGGATGGCGACTGGACCCTGTTCTCCCCGAACGAGACCCCGGACCTGCACGACCTGGTCGGCGCCGAGTTCGAGAAGCGCTATAGCGAATACGAAGAGAAGGCCGCGCGCGGCGAGCTGCGCGTGCACAAGACCATGAAGGCCGTCGACCTGTGGCGGAAGATGCTCGGCATGCTGTTCGAGACCGGCCATCCGTGGATGACCTTCAAGGACCCGTGCAACCTGCGCAGCCCGCAAAGCCATACCGGCGTGGTCCACAGCTCCAACCTGTGCACCGAGATCACGCTGAACACCTCGGATGACGAGATCGCGGTGTGCAACCTGGGCTCGATCAACCTGGCTGCGCATGTGAACGAGGCCGGCGAGCTGGATCAGGACAAGCTCGAGCAGACCGTGAACACCGCCATGCGCATGCTCGACAACGTGATCGACTACAACTACTACTCCGTGCCGCAGGCGCGGCGCTCCAACCTGCGCCACCGCCCGGTGGGGCTGGGGGTCATGGGCTTCCAGGACGCGCTGTACAAGCTGCGCGTGCCGTATGCCTCCGAGGCGGCGGTGGAGTTTGCCGACACCTCCATGGAGGCGGTGTCCTACTACGCCATCAAGGCCTCGACCGACCTGGCCGAGGAACGCGGGCGCTACGAGAGCTTCCCCGGCAGCCTGTGGAGCCAGGGCATCCTGCCGATCGACTCGATCGACAAGCTGGCCGAGACCCGCGGCGACTACCTGCAGATGGACACCACCCAGCGCCTGGAGTGGGACAAGCTGCGCAAGCGGGTGAAGAAGGTCGGCATGCGCAACTCCAACACCATGGCGATCGCGCCGACCGCGACCATCTCCAACATCTGCGGGGTCAGCCAGTCGATCGAGCCGACCTACCAGAACCTGTTCGTCAAATCGAACCTGTCGGGCGAGTTCACCGTGATCAACCCGTACCTGGTGCGCGATCTGAAAGACCGCGAGCTGTGGGACGAGGTGATGGTCAACGACCTCAAGTACTACGACGGCTCCGTGCAGCCGCTGGACCGCGTGCCGGAGGACATCAAGGCCCTGTACGCCACTGCGTTCGAGCTGGATACCCGCTGGCTGGTCGAGGCCGCCTCGCGCCGGCAGAAGTGGATCGACCAGGCGCAGAGCCTGAACCTCTACATGGCCGAGCCCTCCGGGCCCAAGCTGGACGCCCTGTACAAGCTGGCCTGGGTGCGCGGCCTGAAGACGACCTATTACCTGCGCTCCATGGGCGCGACCCACGTGGAAAAGAGCACCGTGGCCGACTCCTCGCGCGCCAACAAGCTGAACGCCGTCTCCGGCGGCCAGCAGGCGGCCGAGCCCGAGGCCCCGAAAGCCTGTTCCATCCTCGACCCGGACTGCGAGGCCTGCCAGTAAGGCGGCCCCGCCCCCGGGCACCGAATACGCACCACGCACTGCTCACAACGCACTGAACAAAAGGCCCGGCCACCGCGCCGGGCCGCCACCGAAAAGAAGAGGGGACACTATGCTTTCCTGGGACGATCCGATCGCAGCCATCAAAGGCGAAGGCCAGAAAGAACCCGCCGTCCGCCCCGGCATGGGCTTTCAGGAGAACGAAGCCCTGATGAGCACCGCCGGCGCCGCGCCCAGCGTCTCGCCGGACCCGGAGAACGCCGGCCAGCCGCTGGCCGAGCCGAACGAAGACGCCCTGACCGGCACCGGTCTGGAAGACCTGGAGATGGGTGCCGAGCGCATCCGCGTGGATGACAAGAAGATCATCAACTGCCACGCGGACCTCAACCAGCTCGTGCCCTTCAAGTACAAGTGGGCCTGGCAGAAGTACCTGGACGGCTGCGCCAACCACTGGATGCCGCAGGAAATCAACATGAACGCGGACATCGCCCTGTGGAAGGACCCGAATGGGCTGACCGAGGACGAGCGCACCATCGTCAAGCGCAACCTCGGCTTCTTCTCCACCGCCGATTCGCTGGTGGCGAACAACCTGGTGCTGGCCGTGTACCGTCACATCACCAACCCCGAGTGCCGCCAGTACCTGCTGCGCCAGGCCTTCGAGGAGGCGCTGCACACCCACGCCTACCAGTACTGCGTCGAGTCTCTGGGCCTGGACGAAGGCGAGATCTTCAACATGTACCGCGAGGTGCCCTCCGTGGCCACCAAGGCGGAGTGGGCGCTGCCGTTCACCAAGCACCTGGCGGACCCGAACTTCCGCACCGGCACCCCGGAGGCGGACCAGAAGCTGCTGCGTGAACTGATCGCCTTCTACGTCGTGTTCGAGGGCATCTTCTTCTACGTCGGCTTCGTGCAGATCCTCTCCATGGGTCGGCGCAACAAGATGACCGGCGTCGCCGAGCAGTTCCAGTACATCCTGCGCGACGAATCCATGCACATGAACTTCGGCATCGACGTGATCAACCAGATCAAGCTCGAGAACCCGCACCTGTGGACCGAAGACTTCAAGAACGAGATGCGTGCGCTGATCTCGGATGCCGTCGAGCTGGAGGCGCAGTACGCCCGCGACACCATGCCGCGTGGCGTGCTCGGCATGAACGCCCAGATGTTCGAGGAATATCTGCACTTCATCGCCAACCGCCGCTGTGCGCAGATCGGCCTGGCCGAGCTGTACCCGGGGGCCGACAACCCGTTCCCGTGGATGAGCGAGGTGCTCGACCTGAAGAAGGAGAAGAACTTCTTTGAGACTCGGGTTACGGAGTATCAGACGGGTGGGGCGTTGAGCTGGGATTGAGGCGGCGAAGCCGAGATCCAGCGAAGCGGAGCCGGGAAAATGGCCATGACGCAACAGAAGAGGGCGCCGAAGGACGGCGCCCTTTTTTGTGGAGCTTTAGGCCAGGTCCAGCGGACTGCGTACCGCCACCACGATGCTAAACAGAATCCGTATAGCATCGACGGTCTGTCGGAACTGCCAGCCCTGCACCGACGCTTCCTGCCTCTGGCTGGTCAGATACTGAGTGATGTGCTCCGCCCCGATTTCCGCGAGGCGACGACCGGGAAACGCGGCGATAAACCGTTATGCCCGCACACCGTACCCCAGTACCGCCTTTGGCTTAACCCCTTGAGAAATTGCCACATTCCGGTATCGCTCCCAGAAACGGCGGTCCCTTTCGGCACGACTTCCTGTCGCCATTAGCCGACCTCCTTGTTTATCCCTGATTCGATCATGGGTATGCTGCAGGAACAGCGGCGGCCAGAGCAAGGGACGGCGCTGCGAGAAACAGGTGCTATACAGATTCGGCATATCACCAATATGACAGATTCTGTCTAATCTACTGTTGGGCGCACAGAAATGGTCGAGCAGAATTTTCTCCGCATTACACAGCGGACAAAAGTAGAGCGTATCGCCTGTAAAAGGATGCTATCCCAGGGTTTTGAAACACTGACTGGGGGGTGATGGCGAAGGTGGAAAATAGAAGTATTTTGTAATATTAGAGAAAGGAGCAACCTGGTTGGAAGAGTTTGTAGCTTGGATTGTTGATAACAAGCAATGGCTGTTCTCCGGTGCCGGTTTAGTGGTCCTTGCCTGGATAGGACGTTTTATCTTCAAGAAGAAGTACGCTTCGTCTACTCAGACCATCCGCTCAGGTGATGGCTCAACCAATGTTCAAGCGGGTCGAGACGTTAGTGTCGGGACGAAGAAGAAGCCGAACGATGTGGACTAAGAGTAAACAGTCGATTTCCTCCGGAGATGATTCGACAAATGTTATCGCTGGTCGAGACGTCAATCTCTATTTTGAAGGGAATGTTCCGACAGATCTTGTCGACCAAAAAACAGAAGAGGAAGTTGAGAAACTAAGGAAGTCACGGTTCTTCCTTGAGTTCGACAGGACCCGATCGTCGTTGAGGCTTGGGAGACGCCTTGCTGAGGGCGACCTTTCGGGAGGCTCGGACGAAGTAAAGGGGCGGGCGTTGGCATGGTGCGCCAGATTATTATCTTCTTCAGAAGATCCTGAGCGGGCGGAAGAGCTTCTGGAGCTCGCGAAAACCCTCGGAGATTTTCCAGAAGCCAAGATTGCGGAAGCATTTATTATTTCCCAGAAGGGAGATAAGGCAGCGGCGCTTAACGCCCTTGCTGATATCGAGTCGGAAGTTTCGCATTCAGCCGGTTTGATGATCGTTGCACATCATGACAGCCCCGAAGGCGCTCTAAGTTGGATGGATGATGCGGGCTATACGATCGCGGACCTGGATTCAGACGGCAAGAGTTTTCTCCTGAGCCATCAGCTTCAACTCGGCCGTTGGGACGAGGTTGCCCAGACGGTTGGTGCGTTTTCCGAGCCGGACTTTGAAAAAACCCCTATTCTTCACCATTTGGCAGGGTTAGCAACGCTAGTTCCTACCGTCCCGGGAGATTTTCGAGCTGTTGTGCTGACGCAGGTTCCCTTTGAAGCGGCAGATTTTCGACTCGCTTCGGATGCCGGTGCTATGGATGCACGGCGTGCGGCTCACGCGCACTTTCTCGATGCGGTTGAGGCCGCAAAGCAACTAGCATGTCCGCGTGCTGCGAGAACGGATGATGAGTACGCGCTTTGGCTCGAACTGCGCGACCCGGCGCAGAGCGCGCACGGCAAGAATAGGTTAGAAAACAAACTCCGCGATCCGAGCACCGCTCTCGGTTTCGTTCACTACGCTCTTCAGTTCGGCATCAAAGTGGAACTGGGTGCGGTTGAACGGGATATCGAACGGAGCATCGCAATAAATGGCGGAATGACCATTGATGCCGCCATTGCTCGTTTTGCCCTTGCATTTACGCAGCGGACCCCCGAGGAGGCGGCCAACTATATCGCTCGCCACCACAATCAACTCGCTGCCCACATCGATGGCAAGCTGATGCAGTATCGTCAGATCGAGATGCTGTCACGCGCGGGTCTGATCGAAAGGGCGAACGAGGTACTCGACCGGCTGCTAGAAGAGGGAATCCCTGCTGACCACGAGAGTAATCTTCGAAGGATTATTTCTGAGGCCCAAGGGTGTGATCCCATTGAATCTCATAAAGCACAATACGAAGCAACAAGAGCTCTTGGCGACCTAATCAACCTTGTCACCGAATTGGAAGACCATCAGCACTGGGACGATCTGTGCGAATTCGGCAGGCTTCTCTTTGAAGAGACGCATTCGCTTAGCGATGCTGAGCGCCTCGTGAATGCCTTCAACAATACGCGTAGATCAGAGGCTCTGGTCTGTTTTTTGAAAGAAAACACCGACCTGCTGTCACAATCCAACCACCTGCGTATGTCTTACGCTTGGGGCCTATACCACGAGGGTGCATTTCTTGAATCCCGCGCAGCGCTGGCGGAACTCAGTGATGCCGTGGGTAGCTCGAACTACCGCGCACTACAGGTGAATCTCGGGATTGCGACCGGTGACTGGGCCTCCCTTTCTGCCTACATCGCCGATGAATACCAGAATAGAGACGACAGAAGCGCACATGACCTGATTGGCGCTGCGCAACTGGCACTTCATTTAGATTCACCTCTTGCGAAGGATCTAGTGTTCGAGGCAGCGGCGAAGGCCGATGATGATTCTGCCGTCCTTGCCGCCGCATACTTCATCGCAACAAGTGCAGGTTGGGAAGACGATCCACGGGTTTTCCAATGGCTCGAAAAGGCGGCGGAACTGTCAGGAGACGATGGCCCGCTCCAAAGAATGAGCCTTAAGGACATTCTTGATCGAAAGCCCGAATGGGATCGCCGCGAGTCAGAAACATGGCGCTTGCTGACGCAAGGCCAAATACCGATATTTCTTGCTGCCCAGTCACTTAATCGGACTCTCATTGACCTTACGACCCTCCCGGCGGTAGCCAATCTGATGGAGACTGATCCGAGGCGGAGAAGCGCAATTCCCGCTTACAGCGGCAAGCGTATGCCGTTGGAATTTGATGTCAGCGGAAAAGCGGTTGCTCTGGACGCAACCGCACTGCTCACCTTGAGTTTCCTGAAGATACTCGATGTGGCGCTCGACGCCTTCGAAACTGTCTATATCCCGCATTCCACCCTTGGGTGGCTATTCGAGGAACGCCAGAAAGCTCCGTTCCATCAGCCTAGCCGTATAGCGAATGCACGCAAAGTTCGGGATTTGCTGGCAACGGATATGCTGGAAAAGTTCACTCCTAGTACCGTCGCAAGCAGCGACCTCTCCGCTCAGGTTGGCGACGAGCTAGCCGCATTGATCGCTGAGGCGGAGAAGGTACGTGACGGCGATGATACGCAGTATATCGTCGTCCGTTCAGCGCCGGTGCACCGACTGTCCAGCTTGATGGAGGAAGAAGCAGACCTTTCTGCACATGCGGCCGTCTTGAGCAGCTGTCTAGCTGTGGTGGAGAAACTGAGACAGAAGGGGCAACTTACCGCTGATGAGCAAAAGCGGGCGCGCGCCTATCTGCAGCTGCACGAGAAGCCGTGGCCAAACCAGCCTGACATTGCCGACGGTGCGACCCTGTATCTTGATGATCTCGCCATCTCGCATTTGCTGCATCTGGGGTTGCTTGAAAAGCTCAAAGCGGCGGGCCTGACGGCTGTGGCCTCTCCAAGAGAGCTTTCTGAAGCGGACGCCCTCATTTCTTACGAGCGCATCTCCGAAGAAGTTGAGGATGTCATAGAACGCATACGGGCTTCTCTGAATTCCCGGATCGAATCCGGACATGTCAGGGTGAGCGGCAGGCGCAATTTTGACGAGTTGGAAACGAAATCTATCCCGGAACACCCCTCGGTCGGCATTCTTGCTCTGGCACCCCAATGCGACGTTTCGATTATTGATGACAGATTCCTCAATCAGCACGCGAACATCGATAGCGGCGGCGCGCAAGCGCCTGTCTTTTCCGCACTGGACTTGCTGGATTCTTTGGTAGCGGCCGGTGTTTTATCGGATGACGATCGTCTTGAACATCGGTCGCGGCTTCGCCGGGCTGGCTATTTCTTCGTTCCAGTCAGTGTAGAAGAACTCGAACGGTGTTTGAGGGAATCAACTGTTGCCAAGGGGGAGGTGGTTGAAACGGCTGAGCTGAAAGCTATCCGGGAATCCGTCCTCCGTGTCAGAATGAGCGACTGGCTGCGGCTCCCCGAGGAAGCGCCTTGGCTGGACGGAACGCTGAAAGCGTTTGTTCGTGTGCTCAGGAACCTGTGGGGGGACGGGGCCGATATCGAAGAGAACACTGCTCGCTCAAACTGGCTCGTCGAGCAGATCGACGTTCGAGGATGGGCGCACAGCCTTGTTCCGGAGGTTGCTGACAATGTCATTCGGATCGGACGTGCGGCACATATCCTCTTGCTGCTGACGCCGCCCACCGGTGTCCAGCAAAGCGTTGTGGACGCTTACTGGAACTGGGTGGAAGAAAGCATTCTCGTTCCCATACAGGAGCAGTTCCCCGAGGTGTACGAGTGGCTTGTCGATTGGCACCGCAGCCACGTTGCCGAGATGGCTGCAACCCAGCTTTCGGAAGGGGACAATTCGTGACCAACAGTCCTTACGAAAGAACCGCAATGGCGGGTGTTGCGTTGGAACTTGTTCCGCCACTCATACGCGAGAGCTTGCTCAACGACCAGAGCTTCAGGGGAGAATACGGCTTTAAGACTGAAGCTATGATTGCCTTCGGAACAAGCGGTGTTTCTGTTCAGCGTTTGGAGTTTTTCGATGCCGTTCGTACCGTTCTCGCCGGGGAAGGCCCAGCCAAATTGACTGACACGGAGGATCGGACATGGAGTCTCACGAATGATGCACGCGAGGGTGAACTTCCAAATCTTGTCCTTTCATCCGATCAACAAAGGATGGTGCTACCTGACTTCTCTGTCCTTTCCGGAGATGCCTCTACACGCATTCGTTCCCTCGAAGAATCTGCATCAGACGTGAACCTTCCGCTCAGTGCCCAGGAAGAATGGCGGAGCATCCTGGAAGTGCGTGCGCTGGAAGACGACGAAGTCGATACTTTTCACAGTGACATATGCGATACGCCCGTTCATATGGAACGGACTATACTAAATGAGATCACGGCAGGCGAAAGTAGTGTTTCGTCTCTAGTTCCGAATTCTCGGCGGTATTTTGAACGGCTCGTTGGCGCTTATGACGGAAGCGGTTCGATTTGGGATTATGCCGTCGGCACATGTCGCGAAGTCTTTGGGCAACTGACAGAGTGGCGGCCTTACGAGGGCTTCCTCTTCAGCCTATTACTTTCTTCTCACTCGACACTGACCGCCGAAATCAACGCCGATCATCTAGATCAGGAGGAGTTGGGAAAAGCGTTCGACTTTCTGGAGAACTACGGCGACCCGCTCTCTCGGTTAGGGGCGCTCGAAGTCGGGCTGCGGATTCTTCCGGATAGGCCTGAAGTGGAGCCTTTCCTGCTGCGGCTCGTCCATCTAATTCGAGACGATGACGTGGAGGGCGAGGCCAGTGAATTCAAGCTGTTCTCGGCTCTGTTCGTTCTGGTCGACGGGGAGCTGGCCAGAACACGCCTTCTGGCCGAGCAGCCGCCCTTCTATCGAAGACTGGCCTCTCTGACGCAGGCTGCTCTGATCCATCGCCAGCTTGTCCAATGCGGTATTGATTACGAACGGTTTTCCGATTGGGCGGTCAGCAATCGCGGCGAGCACTACTACATGCAGACGCTTGCGGATATGCGGGTCGAGCCGCGATGGAACCCCGACCTGGCGGCCGCGCCTCAAACGCAGGCGGACTTCTTCGGCCGCATCATGATTGCAGGCAACAAGTTTAAGGCAAACCTTGGCGAGGGGGAGATGCGCGACACTATCCTCGGTGGCGGAGAGCAAAGCCTAATCAAACTATGTGAGTTTCCACGCCCGTACCTTCCGGGGCCGCTCGAAGGTGCTGAAGATAGCGCAAATGCCTTGCCTGACGACCTTGCTCGCATCATTGAGAAAGAACTCGACACGGAAGAAGTCGAAGCGTCTTCGTTTATAGCTCTCGTCAACTCCGCGCTGATTTTCAGGATTACTTCTGGCTATGCGGAGTTAGCAGCAAAGGCTCTTAGACTGGGCAACTACACGCTCGCCAATTTGGAGGACAAATCTCAGCTTGTGGGCATTCTGAACGGCCTGGCCACAGTTGCAGCCGTATCCCGAAACCCGGCGCTGGCCGACGAACTACGCATTCTAGTGCGTCGTTATCGACGGGATTCTCAATATAGCATCACCATCGAGGAAGCTATGAGGATGTGCCTTGTGGCATCCGCCGCGCGGGAAGACCTCATGGAATGGCGAGCATCTGCGGGCGAGTGGTTGACCGAACTTGCTTTCGGCGACTTGGAAGGAAATGAGGGCAGAGTTCTTCATTCACGCATATTGGCATTGTTGCATTCAGTGCCTGAATTGTGGGTTTCATGTGCTAGGGCAGATGCGGCGCTGCAGGCATGGCGTTCGCTGGAATAACGGGGTCGGACCACCACTAGGAAGAAGAGGACACCCATGATTTCTTGACGGTCTGATGCGGGCTGTCTAGGTTTGTGGGGGAGTGCATGGACCAGGGAGGGTCCGGAGATGACGCGAGCCAGGAAGGAGCTCGTCTCGGTCGAGACGACGCCGTATTACCACTGTATTTGTC
>NZ_KB897919.1:17186-152741 GCF_000377225.1 Thioalkalivibrio sp. ALJ4
GAACATCTGGCGCGGCGGGCGAATGCAGAGGATGGCTGCAAGGGCCGCTTCTGGGAAGGCCGCTACAAGAGCCAGGCGCTGCTGGACGACGCGGCCGTGCTGACCTGCATGAGCTACGTGGATCTGAACCCGGTGCGCGCCGGGATGGCGGATACGCCCGAGGCTTCCGATTTCACCTCGATTCAGCAGGGTATCCGGGCGCTGTCCCGCGAAGATCAGGGGCATGAGAGTCCGGCGTGTGAGGGAGGCGAGCCTCGCCTGACTGTATTGGGCCGGGAAGGCGACGATCCGCATGCCAATGCGGTGGCCTTTACCACGGAGGACTACCTGGAGCTGGTGGACTGGACCGGGCGGGCGATCCGCGAGGACAAGCGCGGGGCCATCCCGGAATCCATTCCGCCGATCCTGGAACGCCTGCGGATCGATCCAGTGCATTTCCTGCGGCATGTTGGGCGCGGGGGCAGTACGCAGCATGAGAAGCGCGGCGGTATCGGCAGGGCGATGCTTTATCAAGGGTATCGGGGTGTCGGCGAGGCTCTTCGCGGGTCCGGGCGGATGGATATGTACGCCGTAAGTAGCAGGCGGATTCCCCTTAGGCGGCGCCCAGGCGGACTGGCTCGCATACACCGAAGGGCAGGCGGCCTCTGGAGGCAGGGTGTATATGTTGGTAATATACAGAGATGATCCAGTGGAAGGACATTACCGGGTTTGACTGGGACGATGGAAATGCCCGGAAGAGCGTGGACAAACATGGTGTGGGGCAGTCGGAGGCGGAGCAGGTGTTTTTCAATACCCCGCTACTGGTTCTGGCGGACGAGGTGCACAGCCAGCGTGAGGTTCGCTACCACGCGTTGGGCGTCACCCATGAAAGCCGCGGATTGCACGTTACGTTCACGCTGCGCGATCGAGATACGAAGATCCGTGTTATTTCGGCCCGGGATATGCACCGCAAAGAGCGAGCAATCTATGAGCAACACCAAGAAGATTCCTGAGTTCCAGGACGAGGCGGAAGAACGAGCGTTCTGGGAAAGCCATGATTCCAGCGACTATGTCGATTGGGGCCGAGCCAAGGCCGTCGAGCTCCCGAACCTCAAGCCCTCCACCAAGACGATCTCGCTGCGCTTACCGGAGTCGCTTCTTGACCACATCAAGATCGAGGCCAACAAGCGCGATATGCCGTATCAGTCCCTGATCAAGGCGTGGCTCGCGGACGATGTAAAGCAAGCTCGCAAGAAAGGCTAGCGGTTCGGTTGAGGGGGGGTGGTATCCCGAGCGAAAAGGTGCCCCTCGGCCAATCACGAGACGGACTGATAGAAGGGGCTGTGGGGTCGGATTCTGCCCTAGGGTTCTAGGCCTGATCGGACTCGGGCCAATAGTAGTGATAAGCGACGCATGGAGGCGCGCATGGTTTTACTGATTCTGTATATCCCCGCAGTGCTGGTCGCACTGGGAATCCTGTTTATGGCCAGGCGCGCAGCACTGGGGCCTCGGCTGGGGTACGCCCTTGCCACACTGATTCTCCCTGTCGTGGTGCTCTTTGTGACCTGGGCCATCGCGGGTGGCGACCTGTCGTTGGGGATGGTGCTGGTCGCCGTGTTGCTGAGCTTTTTGGTCGTTCCGGCCGGTCTTGGGGGGATGTTCCTGCGGCGATACCCGTCCGCATCGCCAACGCAGGAGACGAATGTGACTCCGGGTCCGGATCCACGGGTGACCGACATTGCGGGGCACGAGTCCGATTCGTCTCCAAGTAACGATGCGGCTCCGGGACAGGACGACCGGTCGAGGGCGATGCGGCTTGCCGCCCTGGTGCATGCGCCCGGTGCGGTGTTGCTGGGACTCGGCCTCGCAGAACGACTCGGAAATTCGGATCCGATCCTGCCGTGGTTCGAGAACGGCTGGGTGGTCGATGGCATGTTGCTATTGGGGGTGGTGCTGATCGCGATCTCCACGCGGATGATTCTCGCCACGATGTTCGGCCCGTCCTCCAAGGCACGAGATTCGGGGAGCCTGGGCCGCCGGAATCCACGCCTCTGATTCGTTGCGAAGGCACAAAGACGATCTCGATCCGCTCCGGGGTAAAACCCGTGAAGAGCTTAGTGCCGGTGGGTTGCCCCGAGGTGCGACCGATCCCGCTCGCTTAACTGATATCAAAGCCATATCCTGACCCCGCTCAGCCGGCGATGCGGGCTCCCGGGAACGGAAAGGAGGGCGGGATGGATATCGATCTGGGGGCAGCCTTCATAAACGGGGCTCTGCAATTCTGGTGGGCCTGGATGCTTGCGGCGCTGGTTGCAGTTGCTCGGTTCCCGAAGGTGAAGGGCTGGCTTGGCGAGCTGTGGGTTCGTCTGATTCTGGCGGTTGGCCTGGACGGCAAGTCGGGCCGCGTGGTTCACGACGTTATGCTTCAGACCGCGGACGGGACCACGCAGATCGATCATGTGCTGGTGTCGCGGTTCGGGGTGTTCGTCATCGAGACGAAGAATATGCGGGGCTGGATCTTCGGGAGTGAGCGTCAGGCCCAGTGGACACAGAAGATCTACCGCCGGTCGTTGCGTTTCCAGAATCCATTGCGCCAGAACTATCGCCATGAACGCGCGGTAGCCGAGGCGCTGGGGGTAGACCCGGAGCAGATTCACTCGGTAGTGGTTTTCGTCGGTGGCAGCACCTTCAAGACACGGATGCCGGACAACGTGGTCCATGGGCTGGGGCTGGTGAGCTACATCCGCTCATTCCGGGATGAGGTGTGGAGCGAAGACGAGGTCCACGCCATGCTCGCAACGCTGGAGAATTGCGGACTCGAGCGTTCGCGGCAGACGCGCAGGGCACACGTGGAGGGTTTGCGTGAGCGACACGCGGCGCCGGTTACCCCGGACTGCCCGAAATGCGGCAGTACCATGGTGCGGCGCAAGGCGCGCAAGGGAACCCGGGTCGGCCAGGAGTTCTGGGGCTGTTCGCAATACCCGGCGTGTCGCGAGACAAGGGCCTTGCAGTAGAGCCAAGCGGGGACGGTTGATCGGAGCCCCGGCTGGGAACGAAAAGCGGACACCCGGTACTTCCTGGCCGTGTCAGTACGGCGCGTGCTCCCATTCGTCCCGTGCGCGCAGCAGTGTGGGGTCGAAACCGGGGAGAAAAGGACACCCATGATCTCGTTGCGGCAAACTCGGGCGCATTTCCTTTCCCCCGAGGACTCCATGACCCGAACACTGTTGCTGATCGTCCTCTTCTACACGCCGTCGGTATGGGCGGAGGCGCCGGAGCCGATGGTGCCCGCCGACTATTACGACTTCGTGTTCGCGACCGAGCCGCGGCTTTCGCCGGATGCTAGCCGTGTCGCCTTCGTGCGCAGTCACGTGGACGATGAACGCCACAATCGGGAATCGAGTATCTGGATGGTGCCAGCCGATGGCTCGGAATCGGCAAGCCCGTTCAGCCGGGGTGATTCCGATCGTCATCCCCGTTTTTCTCCCGATGGGCGGCAAATGGCCTTCCTGAGGACCGTCGACGAGGACGCCCAGATTCATCTGATGCCCGTGGACGGTGGTGAGGCCCATGCCATCACCGAGATTCAACAGGGCAGTATCTCGGACTTTGCCTGGTTGCCCGATGGTCGACACCTGATCGTCACCCTGACCATCGACCCGGCCGTGGAGGATCCCGCGCAGGAAGAGCAGGGGGATGATGCACCGCAGGCGGATGTGAAGGTCTACTCGCGCGCGCTCAGCCGTCGTGAGTCGCAGGGTTGGCTGGATGAGAGCCGCCGCACCTTGTGGTTGCTGGATTCGGCAAGCGGCGAACTCGAGCGTTTGGCAGGGGACGCCGAGTGGAACTACAACAACCCGACGGTTTCACCGGATGGCCGCTTCCTGGCGTTCAATGCCGATCGCAGCGGCGGCGAGTACGACGGCAGCTTCAATCAGGACGTCTACCTGCTCGACCTTGAAAGCCGTGAGGAACGCAAGCTGGCCGCGCCCGACGGGCGTGCCACCGATCCACTGTTCTCGCCCGACGGGCGCCAGGTCGCCTTCCTCTATCAGTCCGACCGCTTTCGTCCCGTGGAGGTGCACCGCATCGGGATCGGCAACGACGACCACAAGGTACTGCACGATGGCATGGAGTTCTCCGTCACGCAGGCCTGGTGGCCCGAGGGGTTCGATCGTCCCCTGGTGTGGGCGGACTTCCGCGGCAGCCGCCCACTGATGCGCTTGGAAGCCGATGGTGACAGCGAGGTGGTCCTCGGTGACGAAGCCGCTCTCGGCGATATCGACTTTGCCGCCGACGGCGGGTCTCTGGCCCTGCTGGTCGAAGACGAGACCCAGATGCCGGAGGTGCACGTCGCCGACAGCGACGGGTTCGAGTCGCGCCGCCTGACGGGGTTCAACGACGCCCTGCTGGAGTCGCGGTACCGGACCGAGCTGGAACGCTTCAGCTACGAGGTCGAGGATGGCCGCACGGTCGATGCGTTCCTGCTGCGGCCGAAAGGATTCGACGCCGGCGATGACTGGCCGCTGGTACTGAACATTCGTGGCGGCCCGGCGCATATGTGGGGCCATCGCTGGTTCCACGAGTTTCAGATGTTCGCGGGCGCGGGCTACGCGATGCTGTTCACCAACTATCGGGGTTCGACCGGCTATGGCCACGGGTTCCAGGCCTCGGTGCACCAGGACTACGGTGGGGTCGACTATCGCGACAACATGCAGGCCCTGGAGGTGGCACTGGAACGCTACGACTGGATTGATGAGGAGCGCCTGTTTCTGACCGGCGGCAGCCATGGCGGCTTTCTGACCAACTGGATCACCACGCAGACCGATCGCTTCCGCGCGGCGGTCACCCAGCGCAGTGTCTCCAACTGGATCTCCGAGGCCGGCACCCAGGACTACGTGCCGGCACGGATGAATGCCGAGTTTGGCGGTACGATCTGGACGAACTACGACTATTACTGGGGACGTTCACCGCTCAAGTACGCCGACCAGGTGAGTACGCCGACGCTGATCATCCATTCTACCGATGACCGGATCACGCCGATCGGACAGGGCCAGGAGTGGTTCTACGCGCTGCTCAACAACGACGTGGAGACCGAGCTGGCGGTATTTGATGGCGAAGGCCACAACCTGTCCCGGGACGGCACTCCGGTGAACCTGGTCAAACGCCTGGAACTCATCCTCGATTGGTTTAAGCGCCATGAACCGTGATCCGCAGTGCCAGGTATTGATTGCGGGAGAGAAGGAGAGAAGAGGACACCCATAATTTTCCCTGCACGGTTAAAGCGCTGGGTGAGTCAGTCCCCGCCATGGGTCATGTTACGGAACGCAAACACGGCGCTGGCGATGATCACCGCGATGGCGAGGCCGTAGTAGAGCGTTTCCAGAGATGCGCCAACCTCCACTGCCTGCTCCAGGAAAAGCACCACCAGAATCACGATCGCGACCTGAATGATCGTGACTTTGAGGTCATGGAAATGCCGGATCTCCAACACGGAGAGCAAGCTGCTTTTTCCGCGGGAATCCGGGTTGATGAACAGCCGGAACAAGCCGACCGCGATGATCTGGAAGGTCACGGCGATCAGCAGCATGTCGAGGACCTTGAGGAACCTCACCGCCAGGCTCTTGCCCTCATCGACCGTGCTGGGCACCTGCTGGACAAAATCGACCAAGATATTGAACACAATGAATACGTTGGCGGCATACAGCAGGAGAGCCGCAATGGTGCTGACCACGACCGTCACCAGTACCAGCAGCCGGCTGCTGGTGAACATTCTTTCCATCATTCGTGCATGCCTCCATGGGCGATTGGTGGTGCACCGGAGAATCGACTTTCAGGCAGACCGAAGGATATTGAGCTATTCAGCGCGGTCCAGTTTGTTCCGGACGATGGCGCCGCCCTTCATGATCAGGTGCAGGTGGTCGTCGGGTGCATCCAGCCAGTCCAGCCCGGCCGCCGGGTCGGCATCGACCACGAGCAGGTCGGCCAGGGCCCCTTCGGCGATCACGCCGAGGCGGCCGGGGTAGGGGGCGCGGTCGCCGGACAGGGCGAGCAGTTGGCCGGCCGCGCCGGTGGCCATGTGCAGGGCCTCCAGCGGGGGCATGAAGCGGGTCAGCTTGGCCAGCTGGCGGCCCTGGCTGGCGGCGCCCTCGGGGCTGAACAGGATGTCGGTCCCGAAGGCCATGGGCACGCCGTACTGGCGGCCCAGTTCGAAGGCGCGCTCGGTGCCCGCGCTCACCTGGAGCTGCTTGGCCCGGGAGACGGGGTCCGTCTTCGGGTTGGCGTCCTCGTCGTCCAGGAAGGGCTGGATGCTCCACCACACGTTGGCGTCCGCCATCATGCGCACCGTCTCCTCGTCGGCGAGCTGGCCGTGCTCGATGGAGCGCACCCCGGCGCGGATTGCGCGCTGGATGCCCTGCGGCGTGTAGACATGGGCGCATACGTAGGTGCCCCAGTCGGCGGCGGCGCGCACGGCGGCACGCATCTCCTCTTCCAGGTACTGAGCGGTGTCCAGCGGGTCGTACAGGCTGGAGACGCCGCCCCCGGCCATGATCTTGATCTGGCTGGCGCCTTGCATCAGCTGTTCGCGGGTGCGGCGCAGCACCTCGTCCACGCCATCGGCGATCGCAGCGACACCGCTGCTCTCAATGTAATTCGGCGGGGTGCTCGGCATGCGCGGCAACTCGTGGCGCTGGCGAAAATCGCCGTGCCCGGAGGTCTGGGAGATCATCGCGCCGCAGGGGAAGATGCGCGGGCCGGCCACCGCGCCGCGGTCGATGGCCATCTTCAGGCCGAAGGCCGGTCCGCCAAGATCGCGCACGGTGGTGAAGCCGCGCATCAGGGTCGCACCGGCCTCGCGCCCGGCCATCAGGTGCAGGAAGCCGATGTCCGCGGTCATGGCGGTCATCTGGCTGACCCCGACCAGCGTGCTGTGCCAGTGGGCGTCGATCAGGCCGGGGATGACCGCGCGCCCGCCGCAGTCGATTGCGCGCGCACCGGTTGGGCCCTCGCCGCGCCGGGGCAGCGCGGCGATGCGGCCGTCCTCGATCAGGATGTCCACGTCCTCGCGCAGCGAGAGGGTCTCGCCGTCGAACAGCCGCAGGTGGGTGAGCAGCAGCGGCTGCCCGGGCGCGCCGGCCTTGAGCTCGCGCGGGGCGAGGCCGAAGCCCGCGAACATGCCCAGTACGGCGGCGACACCGCCGAGGAACTGGCGCCGGTTCAGGTCGGCCTCGATGCGCCGGAAGGCTGCCTGGGTGTGGGCCGCGCCACAATGGCAGGGGTTGATGCCGGCGTTCGCGCCGTGCGGTGCACAACAGGCCATGCCCATGATGGTGTGGCTCCTGGTGACGGCACCTGGCGGCTGGACTCGGCGCACGCTGCCGGGTAGTGCGGGATGTGCCCCGGTGCCTTGCGGGTACATGAATCCCGGGCGCCGCCGATTGCGGGCGACGGCCGGGGGCATGCTTGCAGCATACCCCTGTTTGGGCGTTCGTCTACTGGCGGGACCGGGCTATTGGTGAACGTGCGCGGGGGGTGAAGGACGGACCGCCTGCGCGAAGAAAAGGAAGAAAAGAGGACAGCCGTGATTTCGTCTCGATATGAGCTCGCGAGGCCCAATAACGGGGCGTCGTTGCTTGAGCATTGTCGGCAAGCCGTCTAGCGTCACAGGGAAGGCCGAAAGACCGCCCGGGATACCGGGAAGGAGTGACCTCATGGCCAGCGATAACATCCCGACCGTGGACTGGCAGGACGGACGGAACGCGGGACGGGTGAAATTCCAGGTGATGCACGAGGAGCCGGTGGTTTTGATGATGCCAGCGGGTATGGACTGGTCCGTGGAGGGCAGCGAGTTTGGGTGCAAGACGGACCCGGACAGCGGAATGCAGCGCGGCTGCGAGGGTGCAGGCCTGGTGCGGAAGCTGGCCGAGCTCAACGACATGCCCAAGCTGAACGACATTGCGGACGCCTGCGAGTACGCGAGTTGTCGCGTCGATATCGACCCCGCCGGCGCGCGCATCATCTTCCACGACTGACCCGTCCGGTAACGCATCGCCGTGACCGCATGGCCTTGCTGACTGCGGAGAGGGGTGGATGATCTTTGTGTTCGAGATCCATCTCCGGCCCGGCTGTACCGCCGAGGAGTATGCGGATGCCTGGGTGCGGGCCAGCCGGATCATCCAGCAGGCCCCAGGTGCTCGTGGCACCCGATTGCACCGGAAGATTGGCGATCCGCATGTACTGCTGGCCATCGCGCACTGGGACTCGAAGGACCAGCGCGATGCGATGGAGGCGGACCAGCCGGACCACGTGCGCCGCATCATTGCAGAGCAGGCGGCTTGCGTGGATGTGCGGGTCATTGGCGAGTTCGAGGACGCCGAATGGTGCGTCGACCCACCCGCAATGGATGACACGAGTATCTGCTGAGTCTTCGGCCTCAGGGAGGTCCCGTGCCACCAAAACCGCCCTTTCCCTGCTGTTCTGTCGAAGAAGGTGAGTGACCGTGTGGGCCCTTCGACGGCGGGTTGTCTGACGCTTGCGTGCGAGCTTCCTCCTCGGCCTCGCCTTCGGTCTGGGGCAGCGCCCGCGGGTCGAGATGGTGGATCACCGGGGTGGTGCGGGTGAGGGTGCGGAAGGGCTCTCGGGCCTCGGCCGTGTCGCGCCTGAGCAGCAATGCGATCAGTGCGACCAGCGCGCCGATGGTGGCCATGTAGGCCAGCAGCCCGGGCCCGCCCAGCAAGGCGATGGCCCACCCGCCGAGGATCGGGCCCGCGACGGCCCCGAGGCCCCAGAGGAAGAGCAGGGCCGCGGTCACTGCCACGAAGTCGTTGGGCTGGAGGACATCGTTGGCGTGGGAGACGGCCAGCGGGTAAAGGGTGAACGCGAGCCCGCCGAACACCCCTGCAAGTGTGAGTATGGCCCAGAGCGGGACAGCGCCGATGGTGGCGACGAGCGCGAGCGATATCAGTGCCACGCCACCACCGACCACGATCATCAGCGTCCGGCGGCCGAAGCGATCCGAGAAGTAGCCGATCGGCCACTGGAGCACCACTCCACCGAGAATCAGGCTGGTCATGACCAGCGATACCCCAGCGATGTCGAGGCCCATGCGCAGGGCGAAGACTGGCGTCAGCGTGAAGGCGGCGCCGCTGACCAGTCCGGCGGCGACGCAGACCGTTGCCGCCAGGGGCGAGGCGGTCACCACCTGGCGCAACTTCATGCGCTTGTGGCCAGGGGTGTCCTGCGGCATCCCTGTGCGTGTCAGGGCCACTGGCACCAGGCAGAGGGCAAACAGTGCCGCCACGACCATGAAGAGTTCGGTGCTGACGGGTTCGTAGAGGTTGAGCAGGGGCTGGCCGGCGGCCAGCCCCAGGTAGGCGAGAAACTGGTAGACCGAAAAGACTCGACCGCGCGTTCGGTTCTCCGTGCGGGCATGGAGCCAGCTTTCGACCACCAGGTAGGCGCCTGCGAGACAGAACCCGATCACCACGCGCAGAGCGAACCAGGCCCAGACGTCAACATGGAGGCCCAGGAGGAGGATCGCGACGGTGGCGATCGCCGCGAAGATCGCGAAGGCGCGGATGTGGCCGGTGCGCCGTATTACCCAGTCGCCCTGCTGGGCTCCGATGACCAGCCCGATGTAGTAGGCGGACATGATGAGCCCCTTGAGCTGGGGGTCGATGGCTTCGAGGCTCAGGCGTGTGCTGACTAGCGTCCCCATGAGGCCGCTGCCCATCACCAGGATGGTGACGGAGGCGAGCAGGGCGACGATGGGGATGAGCAGGCGGGCCAACGCGTCGGCTCTCGATGGGCGGGCGATACAGGCAGTTTGTGCCAGCCCCGGGCCGGCCGACAAGCCGAGCCAGGCCGGGGAACCACCTAGGGTAGGGGGCAACTAGAATTTCTTGATGTTACGAGCCGGGCGGGTGCAGGGCGTACTCAATGGGCGGTCAGTATCGTTGTGATGGTGCCAGGACGACCTTGTTGCGGCCATGGCGCTTGGCGGTGCTCATGGCATCGTCGGCCCGGGTCAGCAGCGTGTCCAGCGCTTCCGGGCTCTCTGGGATCTGGCTCGCGATGCCGATCGAGACGGTCAGGGGGACAGGGGGGTGCCCCGAGCCGTCGTCGGGGAGGGGCTCGCGTTCGAAGCGCGAGCGCAGCTGTTCGGCATCTCGGGGACCCGTGCCGTGCCGGAAGAAGGGGACACCCATGTTTTGTTTCGTTTCCGCTGCGCGGCACGGTGCTGTTTCCGATTTCCGCTGGGCCGTACGCGGCCGGGCGCAAGGGATCTATCCAGACAAGAAGGGGACATCGACGCCCCTCTCCCTGGTCCGTCCCAAGCGGTGAACATGGGGGGCAGGATCACCGGCCCGGACCGGCACTGAAGCGCGGCATCGTCTACATTGGAAACATAATGACGAGGCACGAATGCCTCCCTCCCATGTGTTCGGGGTACCGAGGGATGAAGAGATGATTCGGTCGTTTCCGATCTCTCCGTTCTCGTTTGCATGCGTCTGTCAGGCGGGTGTTCCCTCGGATTCGGTCTATGGTTCCGCAACCCCATGAAACTCAAAGCCCTGGCCCTGGATTACGATGGGACGATCGCCGAGGACGGGCGGCTGAACCCTGCCGTGCGCGGGGCGCTGGAGCGTGCGCGTTCGGCTGGCCTGGTGGTGTTGATCGTTACGGGGCGGATTATTGGTGAGCTGCGGCATTTAGCTGGCGATCTCACCTTCGCCGAAGCGGTCGTCGGTGAAAACGGCGCAGTAATCACCTTTCCCCGGAGCGGGCGCTCGACGGCCTTGCACGAACCGCCGCCGCCGGCGTTTCTCGATGGATTGAGTGAGCGCAGCGTCGAGTTCAAGTGCGGCGAGGTTGTGGTGGAGGCCGCCGCGTCCGCTGCCCCCGAGGCCCTGGAACTGATCCGGCGGCTCGAGCTACCGCTGGCGATCCTGTTCAATCGCGGGCGCATGATGATCCTGCCCCAGGCGATCAGCAAGGCCACGGGATTTGCGGTCGCCCTTGAGGCCTTTCGCCTCTCTCCTCATAACGTCCTGGCGATCGGCGACGCGGAGAACGATCATGAGTTGCTTCGCAGCGCCGAGGTCGGAGTGGCGGTCGAGTGGGGCAGTGCCGCGCTCCAGTCGATCGCCGACGAGGTGTTGCCGGGCAAAGGGCCGGCCGCGGTGGCCGACTACATCGATGCAATTCTGGAGGGGCCGGACACGCTCCGCTCGGGCTATCCCCGTCGAAGACTGGTGTTGGGAACGACGCGTGGCGGCAATGACGTGTCGCTGGCGGTGTCGGGTCGGAACGTGGTTATCAGCGGAGATCCGAGATCCGGAAAGTCATGGGTGGCCGGTCTGGTGTGCGAGCAGCTGATCCTGCATGGCTACAGTCTGTGCATCGTTGACCCTGAAGGCGATTATGCCGGCCTGGAGGGGCTGCCCCGGGTGCTGATGACCGGCGGCGATGATCCGCCGCCCAAGCCGCATGAGCTGACGCGGTTGCTGCGGTATCCGGACCGCAGCGTCATCCTTAACCTGTCGCAGCTTTCTCATCTGGAAAAGCTCGATTACCTCAGAGACATTCTTCCGGAGATCAAAGTGGTGCGCCACAGTACCGGGCTGCCGCATCGGGTACTGGTCGATGAGGCGCATTATTTCCTTTGCGACCCGCAGGCCATGTCGCTGCTGGACGTGGGGGCGGGAGGCTGCACGATGGTGACCTATCGGGCATCACAGCTGCACCCCGATGTCCTGCAGGTGGCCGACGTCATGCTGGTCTCGAGGGCGACCGATCCTGAGGAAGTGGCCGCCCTGGCAAGGGCCGCCCGGGTATCGGTGGATCTGGAGGAATGGAAGAGCCTCCTGGCGGGGTTGGCGGTCAATGAGGTCGCCCTCCTGCCGGGGCCAGAGGAGGCCGAAGGCCGGCTGCGGATCATGCGTCTGGCCGAGCGCCTGACACCCCACGTCCGCCATCGCATGAAGTACATCGATGTCCCGGTGGCCGCGCATCACGCGTTTGTGTTTTCGACAGACGGCCACCCGTCAGGCCAGCGCGCCCATACGCTTAAGGAGTTTGTGGACACGCTGGCGTGGATGGAGCCCAAGCGGTTCCATGGCCACCTGCAGCGCCGCGACTTTTCGAACTGGATCGAGGGGGTGTTCGGAGATCGGCCCCTGGCCGCCCGAATCCGTCAGTTGGAGGACGCCTATCGGGCGGGGCGCATAGCCGACATCCATGAAGCCATCATCGAGGCCGTCCAGTCGCGCTATGCATTCAGGCATGAGGCTTAAGGGAATGCCGGGTGCGCGGGACATGCAACGAACACTGATGATCCTCTCCGACGTTCTCGCGAGTCCGCCCCCTAGGGACGAGATGACTGACCATCGTTCCAACGGAGATCGTGACCGGGAGGACCAGGAGGACCAGGAGGACCAGGAGCCGGGACACCCCGGCGGGGACGATCGCGACTCGGAAGACCGCGACCGGGAAGACCGAGGCTCGCCCGAGCCGTCGCGCGGGGAGCGACCCGGCGACTCACCTGGCGGCATGCCACCGCGTCGCGGCCCCGACCTCGGTCCCGGCCCGGGTGGGCCCGAACCGGACGGCCCGGGCAACAAGGGTGGGCGGCCACAGTGGCTGTTCGTGCTGTGGATCGCGATCAGCGTACTGGTGCTGTTCCAGCTCCTGACGCTGGTGCAGGAGCCGGACCGAGCGGAACTCACCTACAGCGAGTTCGTGCGCGCGGTGGACCAGGGTCAGGTGCACGAGGTGAAGATGCGCGGCCACGAGGTGCAGGGCACGCTGACTGTGGTCGGGCGCCAGGACCTGGGCATCGACGATCCCGGGCACTTCCGTACCTTCACCCCGGAGCTGACCGGCGAGCAGCTGCTGCGCAAGCTGGAAGACCGCGGGGTGGAGATCTCGGCTGAGGCCGCGGACCCGCCATGGTGGCAGGCACTGCTGGTGGGTTTTCTCCCTTTGCTGCTGTTGCTTGGACTGCTGGTGTGGTTCTGGTCTCGCATGCAACAACGGGCGATGTCAGGTGTGGGCGGCGGCCCGCTGCAGTTCGGCAAGTCCATCGCGCGGCGAGTGGAGCCGCAGAAGAGTCGCGTGCGCATGGACGACGTGGCCGGCTGCGACAACGCCAAGCGCGAGGTGCAGGAGGTGATCGACTTCCTCAAGGAGCCGGACCGCTTCAAGGAGCTGGGGGCCACCATCCCGCGCGGCATCCTGATGATGGGGCCGCCGGGCACCGGCAAGACGCTGATGGCGCGCGCGGTGGCCGGGGAGGCCGGGGTGCCGTTCTTCACCGTGACCGGGTCGGAGTTCATCGAGATGTTCGTCGGCGTCGGCGCCTCGCGCGTGCGCGATCTGTTCCGCCAGGCCAAGGAGAACGCGCCGTCAGTGATCTTCATCGACGAGCTGGATGCGATCGGCCGCTCGCGCGGGGCCGGCGTCGGCGGCGGACACGACGAGCGCGAGCAGACCCTGAACCAGATCCTGTCGGAGATGGACGGCTTCGAGCACGAGGAGTCGGTGGTGGTCCTGGCCGCCACCAACCGCCCGGACGTGCTCGATGCCGCGCTGCTGCGCCCCGGGCGTTTCGACCGCAAGATCACCCTCGAAAACCCGCACCGCGAGGCGCGCCGGTCGATTCTCGGCGTGCATACCCGGAAGGTGCCGCTGGCGGACGACGTCGATCTCGACCAGGTTGCTGCCTCGACCATCGGCTTTTCCGGCGCGGAGCTTGCCAACCTGGTCAACGAGGCGGCGCTGTTAGCGGGGCGGCGCCGGCTGAAGCAGGTGGATCGCGCCTGTTTCTTCGATGCTCGCGACCGCATCATGCTGGGCGAGAAGCGCGAGGAGAAGATCTCGGAGCGCGAGCGCCACGTGATCGCCTATCACGAATCCGGGCATGCGCTGCTGGCGTATCTGCTACCGCATGCCGACACCCTGGAGAAGGTCACGGTAATCCCGCGCGGGTTCGCCCTGGGCGTGACCTCGCAGGTGCCGGACGAGGAACGCCACACCTACAACGAGTCCTATCTGCGCGACAGGATCGGCGTGATGTTCGGCGGGCGGCTGGCGGAGTCGCTGGTGTTCGGCGAGGTCAGCAGCGGGGCGGAGAACGATCTGCGTCAGGCGACCCAGCTGGCGCGGCGGATGGTGGCGCACTGGGGCATGAGCAAGCGCGTCGGGCCGGTGTCGCTGCCGCAGAGCGAGGAGCATGTGTTCCTCGGGCGTGAGATCGCGCGCCCGCGCGAACACAGCGAGACCACCGCGGCGTTGATTGACGAAGAGGTGCGCGACCTGCTGGAGGAGATTGAGGGCAACGCCCGCGCCACGCTGGAACATCACCGCGACGCCCTGGATGCCCTCGCCCGCGCACTGGAAGAGCGCGAGACCCTGACCCGCAAGGAGATCGAGGCGATCGTCGACCAGTACGGGCCGGGGCAGCCCGCAGCCGAAAAGTCCGGCAACACCGGAGTCTCTGGCACCCCCTGAGACAGGCAACCCCGACCCCGTGCAAGCACGATCCTGAGAGAGCGGAGCACGAATCGTGGCGGATTCGGCAAGTTTTCGAGGGTCGGCAGCCGGGGCTGTTGGAGGCCTGGAATGAGGTTCTTTGGCCACGAACGCGGATGAGCGTGTTGCGTCTGTGGATTTCACCGAGCATGGTCTGATGGATGGCCGTCGAACTCCCGAACCTTAAGTCCTCAACACCCCAACGCTAATGGCAGACACTCGCTACGTCACCGTAAACCGTCTGACTGAGGAGTCGAAGGCGATCCAGAGGCGCGGGCGCAACCTGGTGCTGCTCCTGGGGTTGCCGGTCGCGCTCGGTGGGTTCTTCGTGCATCCGCTGGTGGGCCTGATCACACTGGCAGGGGTGGTCGCGCTGGTGGGCCTGGTGGGCGGCAGCGCGGTCATCGAGGCGGGTGCGCGGGGCGAAGATGCGGCGCTGGAGTACCTGGCGGAGCTTCCCGGCTCGTTCACGGTCTTCAACCAGGTGGATTTGCCGGATGAACGCTCGCGTACCGGCGTGGCGGAGGCGGATCTGGTGGTGGTGGGGCCGGAGGCGCTGTTCGTGATCGAGGTGAAGCACAACAGCGGGGCCATCGACTGCGACGAGCAGGCTTCGCGATGGACGGTGAGCAAGACCGGGCGGCGCGGCAGCCGCTACACCAAGCAGATGCGCAACCCGGTGCGGCAGGTGAAGAAGCAGGTGTGGCTACTGAGCGAGTACCTGAAGGGCCGCAAGGCCAAGCGCTGGATCCAGCCGATCGTGCTGTTCACGCACCCGGAGGTGTCGCTTGGGCGTGCGGGCGAGCTGTCGGTGCCGGTGCTGACGGGGCCGGAGCTGGTGGAGTACATCCGCAGCTTCCGCCCCGAGCGCCCGCGCCCGGTGAAGGAGAACACGGTTCGGGCCATCGCGGCGCTGAAGGGATGAAGGCGGGGGCGTGCCCCGGACAGGGCCGGCCGGTCCCGCGCGGGCGGTTATTCCTCGGCCGGTTCGCCGGTGACGAGTTCCTGCATGAGTGGACGAATCTTCTGTTCGGTGGCGGGCAGAAGGGGACGGCAGAAGGGGACATCCATGATTTCTTGTTCTGCGGCGTCCTCAAGGCGCGGGGGCCTTGAGGACCTGGCGCCCTCGTCAGCCCGGCCAGAACGGGTATTGTGAAACTCGAGATCCTCCTCTGTGTTCTATGCTCCCAGACTCGAGGGGATGACAGAGACGGCGAATCATGCCTCGACGATGCAGTGATGGACACCGCGAGGCCCTGCTGGCGAGGCTACCGTGCCGCCGCCTCACGGCCTGGCGGGGGGAGCCGGCTCCGGTACAGGGGAGTTCAGGGTGAGTGCGCAAACCATCGGGGAACTGCTGTCTTCCCGTTCCGTTCGCGAGGACCAGGACGCAGTCGTCTCCATGAGCCGCGATGGCTCCGATGCCCTCGCTCGGGGGGAACTGCTCGAACGGGCGGGGCGCCTGGCGGCCGGGCTGCAGGAGGCCGGAGTCGAGCAGGGCGACCGGGTCCTGATCCTGGCTCCCAACAGCGCCGAGTGGGTGGTGTCGGCCCTGGGCGTGATGAATGCCGGTGCGGTCCTGGTACCCCTGGATACCCAGATGCCGCGCGAGGACCTGGACCACGCGATCTCGGATTCCGCACCGCGGTTCATCTTTACCACCACGAAGCTCAGGGACCGGCTCCCCGAGGCCCTTGGCGAGGTACGCATCTATTGGTTCGATGCGGACGCCGATGCTGCGGATGCCTGGGAGGGGCTTCTCGCGAAGGAGCCGGCGGACCCGGTTGCGGGCCCGGATGATATCGCGGCGATCTTCTATACCTCCGGCACCACGGGGCCGCCGAAGGGGGTCCCGCTGACGCATGCCAACCTGAGCAGCAACGTGGAGGCGTTGTGCGGCCAGGAACTCGCGGACGATCGCGATCGGGTGCTGGTGCCCCTGCCGTTTCACCATGTGTATCCGTTTACCGTGGGCATCCTGATTCCGCTGACCCTGGGCGCGACCATCATCGTGCCGTTCTCGCTGGTGGGTCCGCAGATCGTGCGCGCGCTTCGCGAGGGCGAGGCCACGGTGATGCTTGGGGTGCCGCGGTTGTACGAGGCCGTGTGGCAGGCCCTGGAAGATCGGGTCGCGGGGCGCGGCGGGCTGGCGGCGTTCGTGTTCCGGCGGATCATCGGTGTCTCCAGGCTGGCGCGCCGCCGGCTCGGTCTCAACCTCGGCCGGAGGCTGCTGAAGGGCCTGCACAGTCGCCTGGCCCCGCGCCTGCGGCTGGTCGTCGCTGGCGGGTCGGCGCTCGATCCGGAGCTGGCGCGCAACCTGCAGGCGCTGGGCTGGGAGGTGGCGACCGGCTACGGCCTCAGCGAGACCTCCCCGATCCTGACCTACAACCCGCCGGATCGGCTCAAAATCGAGGCCGCCGGTCTGCCGTTGCCCGGAGTCGAGCTCAAGATCGACGATTCGCAGTCTGGCGACGGGCGTGGCGAGGTGATGGCGCGCGGGCCGAACGTGTTCTCCGGCTACCTGAACCTGCCGGACAAGACCCAGGAGGTCCTGGAGGAAGACGCTTGGTTCCGCACCGGCGATACCGGCGAGATCGACGATGACGGTTACCTGCACCTGCTCGGGCGGGAATCTTCGATGATCGTCCTCTCGGGCGGCGAGAACGTTGATCCGGAACGGGTGGAAGATGCATTGAAGACGATCAAGGACGTACGCGAGGCCGGTATTCTGGCGCACGAAGATCGCCTGGCCGCTGTCGTTGTGCCCGAATCGGGTCTGCTGCGCGAGGTGACCGGCGACGATCTCGAGAAGCGCCTGAGGGAGGCGGTGAACCGGGCGGCGAAGGAACTGCCAAGCCATCATCGCCCGGGCACGGTGCGCGTTGCGCTCGACCCGTTGCCGCGCACGCGCCTGGGCAAGCTGCGTCGGCACAAGCTGGAAGAGTTGTTCGAGGAGCTGGGCCGGGAGGACACGGTCTCCGAGGCGCTGCCGGAGCCGGTTTCGCCCGAATCCTGGGCGCCGGAAGACCAGCAGCTGCTGTCGGATCCTGCAGCGGAGCAGACATGGGCCTATCTTGCCGAACGGTTTCATGACCTGCGTCTGACGCCGGACAGCATGCTGGCGGACGAACTCGGGATCGATTCGCTCAACTGGGTGGATCTGACGCTTGCGCTGGAGGACCGCGCGGGCATCGACCTCGACGATTCGGCGATCGAGCGCGTGGAGACGGTGCGCGACCTGCTGAAGGAGGCGGCCGGAGCCGCGGAGGCGAAGGAAGGGCGAGGGGAGCTCAAGCAGCAGCTCCAGGATCCCGAGTCTTTGCTCGATCCTGCTCAGCAGAGTGCTCTGGAGCCGCCGGGGACGGCCGGCCGGGTGGCCGGGCGTCTGCTCCTGGGAGGTGCGCGGCTGCTGAGCCGATTGTTGATGCGCGTGGAGGTGCGGGGCCGACTCCCCGATCCGGATGCGGGTCCCCATATCCTTGCACCGCGCCATCTGAGCTTCGTGGACCCGCTGGCGTTGCTGCCGGCGTTCAGCACGCGACACCTGGAAGCGCTGTACTGGGCGGGCCTGGAGGCCTATCTGTTTTCCAACCGGTTCTCCCGCGCGTTCAGCCGCGTCGCGCGAATTCTGCCGGTCGATCCCGCCGCGGCACCGCGGCGCAGTCTCCTGCAGGCCGCCGCGACTGTGCGGCGCGGCCACAGCCTGGTCTGGTTTCCGGAAGGGCAGCGTTCCCCGGACGGCAGTCTCCAGCGCCTGCGGCCCGGCATCGGGCTGGTGCTCGCAGCACAGCCCGTGCCGGTGGTGCCGATATGGATTGAGGGTACACGCGAGGTGATGGCCCCGGGTCGGATCTTCCCGCGGCCTGGCAAGAGGGTGCGCGTGATCATTGGCGAGCCGATTTCGGTCGATGCCTGCGGCCAGAATGAGCGCGAGATCGTGCAGACCCTTCAGGCCGCACTCGGGGAGCTGGGAGGGGAGCCCGCGGCCGAAGACAATCGGTAGGGGCGCGCACGCGGCGAGGCCGTGCCAAGGGGGCATCTCGTGCCACACGCATTAATGACGGGGTCGGACCACGGTAACGTTGGGAGAATCTCGGGAACCCAGTCGAGAAGGGAGATGGCGAAGTAGGGGGGCACCCATGACTTGGCTCGCTGAGTGGTGTGTCCGGCGCCGCATCGTCCAGGGCGGCTGGGCTCCTGCGCGTGTGGCTGGGGCAGGGGTGGCTGTAGGTCGCTTGGGCCGTCCGGTGGCGCCGCTTTCAGACATTGAATGGGTCGGAGCGATGCCCAGGAAGAGGGCACCCAGGAGTTTTAGCACGGCGCGCAGGACGAGGAGGAAACCGGGCGGGATGCCGGACCAGATTTTTGTCCCCGTTAGTCGAGCATGCCGTGGTCGCGGCCGATGGCACGGGCTCGTGCCTTAAAAACGGCCACGCATGGTGTCCAGGGAAACGCTGCTTGCTCAGGACACGACCCGGACACCGATGACCTGCTGAGGCGTTCTCCCGGGCTGCCCTGTTCGGGGCCAGGCCCGATTGCCTCTACGCGCGGAGGAGCTGGCCCTTTACGCCTTGTTTTCTGGGCGTTTGCAGAAACTGGTGCCTACGCTTCGGGCATCACGTTGGTCGCGCTCGGGCCCTTCGGGCCTTGTTCTACCTCGTAGGAGACTTTCTGTCCCTCGGCGAGGGTCTTGAAGCCGCTGCCCTGGATATTGCTGTGATGCACGAATACGTCCTTGGAACCATCCGAGGGGGTGATGAAACCGAAGCCCTTTTCGTCACTGAACCATTTCACTGTACCGGTAGCCATTCTGTCCTGCTCCTTGCGATTGGAGTCGATGCGGACAGGCATTTCCGGCCGAGTCCGTCGACACGGTGCTGCGCTGCAGTGTCTGTCTGGCGGCAGTCCCTGTGCCGCGAGAGTAGGGCAAGGGCCTGCCAGTCAGCGCGACTGCTGGCGCGGGTGGGGCGGGATGTCGCCCTTGCTTGTTTTATAGCAGTTCGCGCGGGAAGCGGGGCGATTACGCCTGGATCCGGAACGCCCGCGCAGTCGCATGATTTACGAACCGAAGAAGGGCGACGAAGGGGGCACCCATGATTGCGCCAAGAAGATGCCCGAGTTGCAGGACGTGGCAAGGAGAACGGGCGTTCCGCTGAAGTCATGGTCCCGGCGCCTGTGGAGCCCTGGAGCCGAACAATCCGGACAGCTCCAATTGGCCGAGTATTGCGGGGGAGTTGTCATGAATGTCGGGCTTCACGCGGTCACGAGTTACGACTTGCCGCCTATCGAGCGGTGGCTGCGCTCGGGTCATGTGCGCGGCACCTGGGGCGACCCCGATGCGAACCTTCGCGAGCTGAGCGAGCCGCCCGGCGAGGGGCGTGCCCGCGCTACCAGGAGGCCTCGGGTAGCGTCAGTGTCTCGACCCGGTTGCGGCCGGCGCGTTTGGCGCGGTAGAGCGCCTCATCCGCCTGGCGCAGCAGGGCCCTGGGCTCCACGGGCCACCGGGTGTGTACGCTGCACACGCCAATACTGATGGTGACGCGTCCTTCGTCGGTGTCGGGTTGTTTCAGGTCGAGCCCGTACACCGCCTCGCGGATGCGTTCGGCGACCCGCAGCCCGCCCTCGGGGTTGGTGTCGGCCAATACGCAGGCGAATTCCTCGCCACCGTAGCGGGCGCCGACATCGGCGGGGCGGTTCAGTACCGAGCGGATGACGTCGGCGACTGCCCGCAGGCAGTCATCCCCGGCCTGGTGGCCGAAGGCGTCGTTGTACGGCTTGAAGTGGTCGATATCGATCATCAGCAGCGAGAGGGAGCGTTCGCGCCGGGCAGCGCATTCCCGCTCGAGCTGGTGGTCGAACTCGCGTCGGTTGGCGAGGCCGGTCAGCCCGTCCACGCGCGCCTGGCGGGCCAGTTCCTGCTCCACCTGCTTGCGTGCCAGGGTGCCGGCGATCATGTCGGCGACGAGCCGCAGCGCGGTGATCTGGTCGTCGGTCCAGCAATGCGGCGCCTCTACGGCATCGAACCCGAGCATGCCGAAGGCGTTCTGGTCGCTGACCAGCGGGATCAGCAGCAGGGAGCGGATCTCCTCGCGGCGGAACTCCTCCTGTTCCACCGCCGCCTCCGCCGGCAGTTCGTCGACGTCTGGCACGTGCACGACCTTTCTTGCGAGGACCTGTGAGGTGACCCAGTTATGTTCTTGCAGAGGAATCGCCTGAAGGTGCTCCCGGTAGGGCTGTACGCCGCGGGCGCACCATTCGTTGACCAGACTCATCTGATGGGCGGGGAGGTCGAAGCGAAACACGTAGGCGCGCCCGAGGCCGAAGAAGACTCCCAGTCGGGCCAGGCTCTCTTCCATCACCCGGTCGACGTCTCCGGCCGTGATGTTGATCAGTGCGGCGGAGATCTCGGCGATCATGCCTTGCAGGCGATACTGCCGATCGTGGGCCGCCTCCAGCCGGCGGCGGTCGCTGATGTCGACGGCGACCGCGCTTGCTCCAAGCAATTGCCCGTCCGCGGCAAACAGCTGCTCGGAGTGCCACTCCAGGGTGCGGTCCTCGCCGGTGCGGGTGCGGATCGTGCTCTCGAACCCTTGCAGGCCCTGGCCCCGCTCCATGATCTGGCACGCGCGGGCAAAGACCGCCTCGCGGTAGTTGGGATCGGGATATAGCCATTCCCACACGCGGTCGTGCCCCAGCACCTCCTCGCGGGAGTAGCCGCTGATCTGTTCGGCCGCACGGTTCCAGAAGGTGATGCGGCCGTCCACATCCAGTGAATTGATCCAGACCGCTGCGTTGTCGACGATCAGCGCGTTGAACGGGTCCTGATCTTCATACGCCATCGATGCCCCCTGGCCAGGCGAGTGATCACGCTCCATGTTGTCAGAATGCCAGAAAGTCCGGTCGGGGCAAGCATGAGTTAAACCAGAAGCAAGGTTGTAGCAGGGCAGGCATGAAACGGGCGGGCGCACCCAGAAAAGGACGACCAATGCCTCCCCCTTTGGAGGCGTTGGTTCTGAATAAAGACTTTGAATGCAGCGGGTTATCGTGTTTCAGATGCCGATGAGGCTGGAGCGGCCTACAGTGTGATGTCGGCTTCCAGGATCAGAAACACCAGCAGGGCGAGGGTGACGGCCCAAAGCAGCAGATAGCCGGCCATGCTCTGCGCAGCGGCCTCCCGCTGAGCGCGTCCGCGCGGGCGCACGCCCTGATAGAGAAACACGAGCTTGGCCGACAGGTTTACGCACACCACGTTGACCGCCAGTAGCAGGAAGGCCATGTAGGCGGCGGAGAACTCGCCGGAGCCGAGCATGATGCCAACGGTAGCAGCCGGCGGCAGGAGGGCGACGGCCACCATCACGCCGACCAGAACCGTGGGCAGGCCGGTGGTGAGCGACAGCACTGCGGCGGCTCCGGACGCAAGGGCGAGAGCGACCGAGTCGAGACCGACTTGGGTGCGCATTTGCAGTTCGCGCGCGCCGACGTCCACCGACATGACAGTGGCGAGCAGGATCCCGATCAGGATGGCCCCGCCGAGTCCCACCACGTTCGTGCGCAGGGAGCGTCCGATCAGCCGCGTGTCGGCCATGGAGGTCCCGAGCGCCAGTGCCAGGTTGGGACCCAGCAGCGGAGCGATAACCATCGCGCCAATCACCACGGCCACGTTGTCCTCCAGCAGACCAATGGCCGCGACGATGGTGGACAGCACCGTCAACAGGACGAACTGGCCGGTGAGGTCGGCGCCCCCGGCCACGTTGGTATAGAGCTCTTCACGCGAGATGGCGCGGGCCTTCTTGCCGGTGCGTGCAGCATCCTTATCGTCGGCAGTGGAGTCCTGCAACGGGTCGGGCAGGACCGCCTCCACCGGCAGGACCAGGATGCGCGCGGTCTCGACCGCGCCCAGCACACGATAGAGGTCGTCCAGCAGGCGCTGGCGGTAATCCGTGCTGACCAGCATGTGCACGGCCATGCGGTCACGGTTTTCGTCCACCCCGTGCCAGAGGACATCGATGGCCAGCCCGTCGGCGATTCCCAGTACGGTATCCAGATGCCCGGCCGGGCCGACGACTTCAATGATCTTGCTACTCATGGGCCCCCCTTTGCTTCCGGCATCATAGCAGGGGGGGCTGGAGCTGCCGGGCGCGGCAAGAGAACCGGGGGCATGCGCGAACGGGGTACGCAGCATCGCTCAAACTATGCGTGGACCCGGATCGGGGAAGTCGACAACATGGGCGTCACGGGTCTGTGGCATTCGCAGGCAGGAGCCGGTGTTGGGAACGGAGGGAGTGAATGGCAACGGCGCTTCAGAATCAGACGGCGCGCAAGATCCTGCGCGGGCTCAAGTCGCACTATCCGGTGTTCTACCTGCAAGGGTGGGACGAGGACCGCATGGAGCGGCTGCTGCGGGCGGTCGCGCGTTCGTACTACGGCGAGGACGGGCACCTGGAAGTGTGGTCCGCGGGTACAGGGTTCGACAGCGATGCCCCCGACGCCCTGACGACCGATCCGCTGGAGGCGGTGGCACGTGTGGCGAAGGGGCGCACCGAAGGCCCGCGCATGGTGCTGCTGAAGGATCTGCCCACCGGGTTCGAGGGCAACCCGGCGCTGGTCCGCGGGGTGCGCGACCTGTACTACCGGTTGAAGAACAGCCGCGACGTGGTGTTTCTCAGCTGTCCGCTGCTGAAGCTGCCGGAGATCCTGAAGAAGGAGGTCTTCCTGATCGAGGTTGACCTGCCGTCGGAGGAGGAGGTGCTGGAGCAGCTGGAGGCCGCGAGCGGCGCGTCCGGGGTCCCGCGCGAGCAGTTGTTTCGCGTGGCGGCCGGGATGCGCGGGCTGTCGCTGAACGAGGTCGGGCACTTGAGTGCGCGGCTGTTTGGCGGCAAGCCGATGGGCGAGGCCGAGATGCTGGCCGAAATCCAGGAGGAAAAGGGCCAGATCCTGCGCAAGGAGAGCTGCCTGCAGTTCTACCCGCCGCAGCGCTCGCTGGACGACATCGGCGGGCTGGAGAACCTGAAGGAGTGGGTGCGCACGCGCGCGGACCTCTTTACCGAGAAGGCCTGGCGCGACAACGTGCCACTCCCGGCCGGCGTGCTGTTCATGGGGGTCAGCGGCTGCGGCAAGAGCATGGCGGCGAAGGCGATCGCGACCGCCTGGGGCCTGCCGCTGGTGCGCCTGGACATGAGCCTGGTGCTGTCCGGCAGCTTTGGCACGCCGGAGTATGCCTTTGCCCGGGCGACGCGGATTGCAGAGGAGATTGCGCCGATGGTGCTGTGGGTGGACGAGCTGGAGAACGCCTTTGGCTTCGACAGCCAGGCACCGGGCAGCGCCGGTAACGTGAACATTTTTTCGAGCTTTCTAACCTGGCTGCAGGAGAAGTCGCCCCGCGTGTTCGTGGCGGCGACCGCGAACCGCATCCATCAGCTCCCGGCCGAGCTGATGCGCAAGGGCCGGTTCGACCAGCTGTTTTTCCTGGACCTGCCGCAGGCGGAAGAGCGCAAGGAGATCCTGCGGATTCATGTTGAGCGCTACGGCGGCAATATCGAGGAGTTCAATCTGAACTACATGGCCGCCAGCACCGAGGACTGGAGCGGGGCGGAGATCGAGCAGGCGGTGAAGTCGGCGCGCATCGATGCCTATCAGGAGGGGCGGGTGTTCAACCAGCGCGACGTGATCCGCAACGTGATCAACACCGTGCCGCTGTCGCGGACGATGGTGGAGCAGATCCGCGAGATCAAGAGCTGGGTGTTCCAGCGTGCGATCAATGCCTCCAGGACGGAGGCGGGGAGCGCAGCCTCCAGTGCGCCGAAGGCGCCACGGCAGGAGCATTGAGTCAGTAGCGGTCACAGAGGATGGATGGGGTAGACCGCGCGGGGTCCGCGGTGGGGCCGGGAATCGAGGCGGACGGGCGTTTCACAGGGCCGGCCGGCACGTCAGAAGCCCGGTCGAGTGAGGCGGCACCGGTCACGCTGGCCGGTAGCGGTACTGTGATGCAAGGAGCCGAAGAATGTTCAAGACCGTCCTAGTCCTGGGCCATGTCAGTGGCATCCGTATTCAGATCCACATCAGCTGGATCTTCATCCTGATCCTGCTGCTGGCGAGCATGAGCACCGGTTTCTATCACCAGTATCCGGAATGGTGCCTGGCGATGGCGGTTGGCACCGCGGCGGTGACGGCCCTGCTGTTCTTTTCTTCCATCCTCGCCCATGAACTGGGCCACAGCATGGTAGCGCTGCGGCGTGGTGTGCCGGTGGAGTCCATCACCCTGTTCATCTTCGGGGGACTGGCCCAGATGGGGCGAGACCCCGAGCGGGCAGAGGACGAGTTCTGGATAGCGATTGCCGGGCCGGCGGTGAGTGCGGCCCTGGCATTGCTCTTCTGGTGGCTCGCGTTGCTCACCGCGGATTGGTTCGAGCCGGTACCGGTGGCGCTGGGCTGGCTCGCGCTGATCAACATGATCGTGGCCATCTTCAATCTGATCCCGGGTTTTCCGCTGGATGGCGGGCGGGTGTTCCGGGCAGTGATCTGGAAGTTGACGGGCGACCCGCGCAGGGCCATCGAGGCCGCAGTACGGGGTGGGCGGATGGTGGCCTACCTCCTGTTCGGCTTCGCCTTCTGGAACGTCGTGGTGCTGGGCAACCTGATCGGGGGCCTGTGGGTGATGCTGATCGCCTGGTTCCTGCTGAACATGGCCGAGATGCAGGGGCGGATGTATGACATGCGCGAGCGGCTGGTGGATGTCCGTGCGCGGGATCTGGCAAACCCGGATCCGCCATTTGTCGGCCAGGATGTATCGGTCGAGGAGTGGATTGACCGTTTTGTTCTGCCGGGTGGGCGCCGCTCCTTTCTGGTGGGCGATGCGGAGCGGGTTCAGGGACTGGTGACCCTCAGCGACAGCCGCAAGGTGCCGCGGGAGCGGTGGCCGACCACCCGGATCGCCGCGATCATGACCCCCGTGGATGCGCTGAGCCGTGTCGCGCCCGACACGAAGGCGGAGGAGATCCTGCAGGTCATGAGCGAACACAACCTCAATCAGATCCCGGTGATGGATGAATCCGGTCGAGCCATCGGCTGGATCGATCGCCAGCAGCTCCTGCGCACGATCGAGATCCACATGGAGCTCCAGCGTTAGGTGTGATCTCTCAATAGGTTGTCCTCAGGGAGCCCGAGGAGGCGGATGGAGGATCAATTGCGGTGGTCGCGCTGTGTCTGCAGCCTCTCCTGTTCGCGCCATTCCATCTCCTTCTGCCGGAGGTAGGTGTCCTGGTCCAGCTCCCGCAGCTGTTCGGGATAGCGCTCGGTAAGTTCGAACCAGCGCGCCATGCGGAACGCCAGACGATCCTCTTCCGCGACCTCAAGGCTCTCCAGATAGGCCTGGAATGCCAGGTAGAAGCGCATCACGTTGCGCTCGATGACACCTTGCAGACCGTCGACGTAGATCGGCCTTCCGGCATCATCCTCCCCCACCACGGTGAAGCCGGCCCGATCCCCGCCGCCGAAGCGGAGATAGAGGTTCAGGAAGCCCCGGGCCAGGGCTCCGTAATCAACGGCATGCCGAACGTGGATTAGGGTCCGCTCGGCATCCAGAGGTACGGCCTCCAGGGTCATGCGGTAGTCGCGGGTGCCGTAGGGCCCCCGGTCCCCTGCGAGTTTCACGGCCAGATAGTCCTCCTCGGCGATCTGCACCCGGAAGTCCAGGTCCACCCGATAGGCGTTTTCCGGGCGCTGGAAGCGCTTTCTGCTGATGTAGAGTTCGATGCCGGACCGCTCGCCGTCCCCGTGGTGGACGCAGGCCTTCACATTGATATGCAGGAAGAGGGATTCGCACCATACGGCCGCGGACCGGAACTCCTGGGACACCTGATGGAAGGGATGGTCGAGGATGGCATCCACCCGGACCATGACGGTGTCGTTTTGCTGATCGGAGTCCAGCCGTATCGGTTCGGCATCCAGAGGCGTGCGCTCGATGCCCGCGGTTGCGTCCTCGATTCGCTCCGGCAGTGGTCCGTACTCGAGGGCAGACGCCGGGACCCACGCGCTGCCGAGTACCGCCAGGGCCAGCACGGCCGAAATCAGGCCGCTACGCCGCGGGGGCGACCGTTCCGGCGGCAGGTGGAGGCGCAAGGGTTGTTCCGTGTCCATACGGTGAGATTGGTCAAGGCCGGCGGAAAGTGCCAGCACCTGCTGTGCGACGCGGTAAGCACGAATGAGGTCGGGTCACGCTGACTGGAAGAACCGGCAGGGCCAGATGTTCGAAGTTCGATGCCGATGTCTGGCGGTGTCAGGCATTCGCTTCTGCTTGGTGCCGGCGATACAGCCGCCAGGCCGTCAGGCCGACGAGTAGCGAAGCCAGCCCGCCGGTCACGAAGACCAGTGCCGGTGTAATGCCTGCCGGGCCGGTGAGCAGCCAGAACAGTACCGGGGCCACCAGCATCGCGGCGAACGCGAGGAAATTGCTGGCGGCGATGAAGCGGCCGCGTCGCTCGGCGGGGCTGTGGCCCTGCAGGTAGGCCGTGATCGGCACGATGAAAAAGCCGGAGGCGACACCCAGCAGGGCCATGAGCACCAGGGTTGCGTGGTAACTGTCGGCGGCGAAGTACAGCAGTGCGCTGAGCAGGGCTGCGGCGATCATTCCGGCCGGGGCATGGTGCATGGCGATGGTCCCACGCGAGAGATAGCCGGCGAGGATGCTGCCGGCACCGATGCCCAGCGCCAGCGTGGTCAGGATGATGCCGGTTGCAAGCTCGCCGAGCTCCAGGTGGATTTCTGCGAACAGGGGAACGTTGAGCTGGTACAGCGTGCCCAGCGCCCAGAACCACGCGATGCCGAGAATCACCAGGAACAGGACTCGATGCGGCCGAATCTCGTTGATGGACTGTACGATCGTCGCAAACGGGTTGAGTCGGAACGGCGCGGGGTTGTCGGTGGCCACGGTCGGGGTGATGAAGAGGCTTGTCACCAGGCCAGTGATGGACAGTGCCACGACAAGTGCAGCCGGTATCCACAGGTCCTCGCGGGCGAACTCCATCACGAAGCCGGCCAGAGCTGTCCCGAGGATGATGGCCAGGAACGTCCACAGCTGGATATGCCCGTTGGCGCGCGAGAGCTGCTGGTAGCGCACGATCTCCGGCAGGATGCCGAATTTGGACGGGCTGAAGAACGTGCTCTGCAGGCCCATCAGGAAGGTCGTCACCAACAAGCCGGTGAAGTTTTCGGTGATCAGCATCAGCGCGGCGGCCATTAGTACCGCGACCTCGGCCAGACGCGTGGTGACGATCACCGCTTTCTTGCTGTAGCGGTCCGAGATATAGCCTGCCCAGGGCGAGAACAGCACGAATGGCAGCAGGAAAACGAAGCCGACCAGGCTGTAGTAGAAGGTGCCTTCCCCCTCGGCGACGAATTGGCGGATGGCGATGAAAATGACCACCAGCCGGAAGAAGTTGTCGTTGAGGGCATTGATGAAGACGGTCGCCATGTGGGCGATGAAGCCCTTTCTGCGTATGTCCGAGGTCTCGGTCATGGGGGCCGCCTGCCAAGGTTTCCGGAAGGACTCCGGCAAGGGTTGGCGCGGGACAGCGCAATAGTCAAATCGGGTGGATACCGTTCAGGCGGTGGGCTTGCCGGAGTGGCAGGGCTTGGCGGGGCTGCGAGAGGCGGCGTCGGGCTATACCAGTTGCTCTGCTGGCACAGGAAGAGCCGGTACAGGCTCCCCGGCACAGCCGGTGTATGTGGATCGGGCACCCATCCCGTCGAGTGCGGGGCTCTGGTCAGCCCAACAGCCCGTGTTGCCGCCCAGTGATCCGGCGTAGGAAGAGGGCGCCCGTGTATTGGTGCGACCCGCAACGAGCATGTCGGCGCGCGTTCACCTGGCGTCGAATTCTTCTCGCGTGATTTCCACAAACTGGCCGAAGCTGCGCAGTCGGGCGACGTCGCTCCGGTCGACACTCAGCTGCAGTTCGAACGTCTTGCCTGCGACGAGTTCTTCGCGTTGTGCAGTCCCGGTCGATGTCAGTCGTGCCTTGATCGCGGGGATCTTGTTGCCATCCAGGTCCGCTGCCTGGACGAACAGGGTAAGCGTCTGGCCTCGGTGATCCAGGAAATCCCCCGCACCGATGATCGGCGGCCCCCTCAGGGTGAAGGCTGGCGGGGCAGGTTCGTCGCTGTCCGGTTCGGTCAGGTCCTGCGTCAGCGTGGCTGTTCCGGTCAGGATCAGGTGATTGAACGGCATGGGCCTTCTTCCTTCGATCCTGAGCTCGTCAACGGTGTATGGCCTGGCGTCGATCGGCGTCAATGGGATGGTTTGTCCCACCAGGTTCGTGTGAACGTACGCGGAGATCTTCTCGTCCCACTGCCGTTCTCTTTCGGCGACGTGACTGCGGAACGCTTCGGCCTGCTCCCAGTCGGTGGCCTGCATCTGTCGCAGTTCCTGCTGTAACTGCGCGGATTCATCGAAGCGCGCCTGCTCGAGTTCGGGCAGGTTCTTCAGATAGGGGTTGGGCGGGCCGAGGCTACGGGTTTCCTCCGGATCCGCCGCATTGGCTGCATCGGCTTCGTCTGGCTGGCCACAGCCGGAGGTGGCGAGCGCAATGCCGACAAGGAAGAAGAGGGAGCGGCTGTGATTGTGGGCGCGTTTCATCAATAGGTTCCCTGGATTGGCTGGCCAGGCCTTGAGCGGCTCCAATCCGCCACCAACGCCCGACGACACGGCCCAAGCGAAGCCCATGCCAACCAAGGGGAAGAAAGAACAAACAGTCAGTTATACGATTGCGAGCGCAGCATTCCCGGATCCCGAGCGCCTGTCTGGAAAGAAACCTGACGTGCTCGAGCCTGACGCGACTGGTGGTGCGCTTGCGCCGGCCGTCCCGCCGGCTCATGGCGGCAGGGTGTAGCGGGCTTGCGCCAGTTCGGTGATCATCTGGCGCGTCTGTGCCGGTGCCAGGTCGGTGCGCTGCTCGACGCGCTGTGCCTCATCCGCCAGGAACTCGTCTCTGACCGCGTGCCGAAACCAGCGCGAATAGTCGCCGCGGCGCAGGTGAAATAGCCAAGTCTGTTCGTCGATGCCCTGGGCGATCTGGCAAAAGATGGCCATGTTCTGTGCCTTCAGGTTGTGGCGGCTGTCGGGCCCTCGGAAATAGAAGCTGTGCCACCGCAGGTCGCCCTCGGCATACTTGCGATGATGGCGCACGCGCTCTGCGCGCCCGGGCATGGGGCGCATGGCGAACGGGGATTCATCGATAAACCAGGCGATCACCTGCTCCGCCTCTCGTGTCAGGCTGTCGGGCCACGGGACCGTTCTGCCCGTGGCCCGCCCGAACTTGGCCAGTGTCTCCTCGGGTGAAGATCCAATGGCGATGACAATGTCGACCGGCGCCAGGATCTCCGATGCGACATGCTCTGGATGCACAGTTACCAGGGCACTCTCGCCGACCCGTTTCGGCAACGCGGATCCGGTATGCCCCCATGTATCGGGGAGCATGTGGTGGGCCTCGTCGAGCACCAGCCAGTGTGGCCGTCCAGTGCGTGCGCGCATGGCCTGTAGGTTGGGGATGAGTTGCGCAAAAAACTGGGGCCGGTCCCCAAGCGGGATGCCAAGGAGGTTTATGCTCAGGTTGATCTTCGGATCCTCGAGGATCGAGAGGATCTCCGTGACGGCTGGAGCACGCCATTGGTTGCCGAGTGCCACCACGTCGGCCAGCGTTCCGTAGTCGCCTTCCGGGTCGACGATGCAGACCTGGAAGTCTTTCTCGATTAACCGCTCGATGATGCCCGCGGCGAACGTGGACTTGCCACTGCTCGAGGGCCCGGCAACCAGCATGTTGTGCCCGAATGGCGACAGGTTGATCAGCCTCCCGTCTGCCGCTGTGCCGAGCGGGATCAGGTGCTGTTCGAGCCGGCTGTCCAGCCGGCGCAGATCGTTTGCGATCAAGTCGTCGATCAGTTCGATGACGCCGTTCCCGTTCTCGCCAGCGGTCTCCAGGCTGACGGACGCCTTCAGGGACGGCACTGCGTTGGCGACTGCCACGGAGCATTCGCACAAGTCCAGAAACGAGTGGTCATTCTCGGCGTCGCCGATTCCCACCACCTCATGACGCGAAAGCCCCAGCTTGCGCAGCGCACGCTCCAGTCCCTTGGCCTTATTGACGCCGGCCGGCAGGACCATCAGGGCGCCACGGTTGGCGATCACCTGTGCTTCCAGTCCGAGTTCCCAGATCACGTCCTGCACGGCCGCTCGTTGTGCTGCCTGAGTCCCGACGACCACTTGCCCAATCTCCAGGGGCTCCACGCCGCGCTCTCGGAGACCCTTGAGCAACAGCTTCGGCGGGGGGTTGGCATAACGCGCTTCCTCCCGGGTCGCAGGGTTGTAGACAATGGCGCCGTTTTCCGCCACGACCAGGTCGAAGAGGCGCGCACAAGGACAGACTGACAACAGGTCATCCACCCGCCGCCCGGTGACCAGGATCGCCCGTCGTCCCGATTTTCTGAGCCGTTCGACGGCACGAACGGTGTCCTCCGAAACCCGATCATCCGAGGCGAGGGTTCCGTCATAGTCTGCCGCCAGGGCGAGATAACGCATGTGCCTGCCACCTTCCTGTTGCACCGGTGCGGTTAATGGGGTTGCAGCCCTGTTCTGAGGCCGTTCAATGAGTTATAGCCGAGTTCGGTCTTCCGGATCGCATGAGAAATGGCAGTCGATTGGAGACCGATGAAGAGCGAAGAAGATGACATCCATGAGCAACGGCGAACAGATAACGGGATCGGACCTGTAGCCGCAGCAAAACCTCATGGCCTGACCGCTTGCGGAGATTTGCTAGATTCAGAGATGGAGGCGAGCCGGAGCTGCTGGCTTGCGACGAGGACAGGAGATGGAGCCATGGTGTCGAAGAGTGTGCCGGTGGAAGAGTTCACGACCCCCGACCCGATCACCGCGAACGAAGACATGACGATCGCTGATCTTCGGGCATTGATGGAACAGCATGGGGTCCGCCATCTTCCGGTGGTCCGCGGTGGGTCGGTGGTCGGGCTGGTCAGCGACCGGGATGTGCGCATCGTGATGGGCTTGCCGATAGAGGACATCGGCCAGGTTAGCGTGTCCGATATCATGTCAGCCGACCCCTTGACGGTGTCGGCAGCCACGCCCCTGGACGAGGTGGCTTATGCCATGTCCGAGAAGAAGATCGGCAGCGTTATCGTCAATGAAGAAGACGGGAGCCTTTTGGGTATCTTTACGGCGAGCGACGCCCTGAATGCGTTGATCGAGGTCATCCGCGAAGGGGATGCGTCCACCTCGTAACGTCGAGGTCTTGCTCCGGTGCGGTCCGCGTGTTGCCGCGGGGAAAGCATCAACGAAGGCGCCGTACCTCGCTAATGTCGGTCAGGGCGATCGGCATCACCATGTAGCCGCTGCCGATGCGGCGGCGTACGCGGATATGCCCCTCATCGATCTCGAGCAGCTCGCCGTTGCGGGCGCGACCGTCCGCGAGGGTGATCTGCAGGTTGCGGCCGATGTGGTCGCCCAGTGCGTTCAACGCGATCACCGGGTCCCGCGCCGAATGCGGGTGGCGGGCAGAATCGGATGGTAGGGCCGGCGTGGCGTTCCATCCTGCGTTCGGTGTCGCGGCGAGCCTCCCGGGGCGTGGCGTGACCTGGCGCAGGTCGACGCGCCCAAAGGGCCGGCCGGCTACGCTCAGGCTGGATTCGACCTGCCGTAGCCACTGCGTCGGGGAGTCGAGGCCGGCCCAGAGCAGGGCGGGGTTGTCGATCGGACCGATGCGCACGGAGTAACCTCGAGGCTCCTGGATGAAGTGGCCATAGGCCTCGATCATCAGCGGCCCCGGCTGCAGGCCGAGGGGTTCCCAGGCTTCGACCCAGGCCGCCTGGTGGTGCTTGAGGTAGTCCCGGTGCTCCATGTCCATCTCGGCCGCACAGAGCTCCATCAGGGCGGGATAGTACCCGCGGTCCTCGTAATCCACGGTCATGGATTGCAATGAGGTGGCCATCAGGGCGGGCGCGAGGTCACGGGCCCGATTCGAGGCGGCCTGGATGTTGAAATGCGCGGTGGATGTGCCCAGACCCAGGGGACCCATGCCAAAGGTGCTGTGCACGGTCAGGCGGTTCTGGTCCTCCTCGAGATGGTAGCGGATGCTCATGTCCAGCGGGATGTCGCGATAGCCGAGGGCAGCCAGCAGGTCGTCCGCAGGGGCCGCGTGGTAGGCGCCGCAGCCGGCGGTGTCCAGCCACAGGGCCGGGATGCCGTCCTGCGCGCCGGTGGCGAGGCCGGGCGGCAGGGTCAGGCCGTTGACCGCAAAGCCCAGTTGCCGGGGCAGACGGCGGGCATCCAGGGTGTGGCGCAGCCGGAGGAGCTGCCACAGGTTGCCGGTTTCCAGGGTGATGCGTTCGGCCCGCATGCGGCCGATCGCCGTATTGCGCGGCTCGAACAGGAGCCGGTTGACGTGCAGATCGCCGCCCAGGCCGACAGTCACCCCGGCGTAGTGCAGTGTGCCGAGCGGCTCCAGCATCTGCGCCATATCGTCGAGCTTCTGTTCGACCTGGCGGATTTCGTAGTGGTAGTAGCCGATACCCGCGGCGACCACGGCAAGGCCGCCCACGATCCATTTCCCTGGCATGTTCTCCCCCTGCGGTTGCTTGTTCGGGCTCGTCACAGCCGGCCCGACAGCGGGACTGCCCTGTCCCGCGATAACAAGATAGCCGCTGCCGGCACATTCCGCACCTGTAAACAAGGCGGGCGGGCCTGTCTGGGGTACACGTGACAACGTGCTCCGGGCTTGGGCATTAGCCGGAATGGGCGGTTTGACCCGGATGCAGGTGTGCGTCGATGGTGGAGTGATGCGAGGTCCGGTGAACATTCGAGAACGAGAGGATGCGCTGGCGGAGCGATCGGGTGCGGGGTCATTGCGGCTCGGACATAGGCGCTCTGTTCGACGCATCGCGCCCTGGCTCGCGGCGGGCGTCGTCGTCACGCTGATCGTTACCAGTGGTTGCATGCCGTCGGGGGAGGAGGATCAACCGTCAGAGGCCGATGAGGCGTCGGTGCTCGCGCCGCTGGACATTGGTGAGGAGTCTGTTCGGACGGTGGAGGGCACCACGCTCCTTGGCATTGAAGATCTGCCCGGCGATATCCAGGTGGACGAGCAGAACGCCTTCGGAGCAACGAATCGGTTTCGGGAGGCCCACGCATCCCCGGACAATGCCTGGGTGGCGGTGGTTACCAGCGGTGCCGCTCACAGCGGCGGCTGGTTGGTAAGAGTGGACAGCGGCGAGGCGAGCCCCGCGGCGTTTCAGTACGGGGGCCGCGTCACGATCGGCCCCTGGAGCGACGATGGGCGCCATGTGGTGTTCGCGCAGGAAGGGCCTGCCGGGGACCGCACGCTGACGGTCGTGGATCGCGAATCGCTGGGTGACTCGGTGGAAGCGAACACGATCCCGGTGCGTGCCCCCGAGCATGAGGGCCGCGAGCCAGAGCATCGAGACTACGAGGTGGTCGAGTGGGTCGACGGGAAGCTGGTATTTCGCCTGGGCGAGGAGAGGTGGGTGTTTGATCCAGCCGGTAAGTCGGTTATGCCGGACTGACCATCAGGGGCGCGGGCCCCTGTCGCATGGTACGGGCGGATCGAGTGGCTGGGTCAGGCGCGGTCGGCGCGAACGCCCGGGTGGGCGTGTCGGTGGTAGTTCGCTCGATCCGGGATCACGTTGCGGATGCCGCCACGGGGGTCTTCCACGTCGCCCTCGTAGCGGGGCAGCAGGATTACGTGCAGGTGATCGATGCTCCGCCCGGCCATGCGGCCGTCGTTGTTGCCGACGGTGTAGGCATCGGGTGGATTGCCCAGAAAAGGGAGTTCCAGCACGCCTTCGATATGGTTCTTTGGGCGCTCGCTCAGGTCCTCGCGGACCAGCATGCTGCGGTACAGGCTGGCCAGGTCGGTTGACTCGATCACCTGGCGTACGCCATGGATGGCGTCGAAGTAGTCCGACTGTTCGGTCTCGTTGAGTTCGAAAAGGGAAACCACATGCCGCCGCGGGATGACGAGGGCGTGCCCCGGGTTGACCGGGTTGGTGTCGAACAGGGCGACGAACGAGCGGTTCTCGTAGATGAGGGGATCGGCCAGTCCGGCTGCGACGCGGCAGAAGTAACAATCCTTGATGGGTGTGGCACTGGTCATCGAAACGCCTGGTTGATCGGTTTGTTTTGTAAGTCAACGATCTTACGGGATTTTCACCTATTCGTTCGCCTGCGGCCGATGAAGTTCACCTCACGGGTATGCCCCGGTCCATGGTCTGTAAGGTGCCGAACACACGCGTGTTTGCACCCATCGTGCTTGACGACCTGCAAGTCACCACGTAAGTTCCCTAAAATTGTAAGGGGTTTTTGCGGTCCTTCCTTCGAGCCGTCCTGCGGCCAGACCCACCATCCCCCGATACGTTTGTCGAGGCTGTACGCCCCGCGCCAGCGGTGGCCGCGCCCCTCGACGGTCGCGCGCATGCGCGACGGCAGCACAAACCGGATGCCCGGATTCGCGCCGGGCGGCCGTGTCGCGTCGACAGCCTTCTTGTCGGCCGCCGCGGGTGCCCGACGCCCCGGATGTTTTGTGTCACGACGTATCGAAGGGGGAGTCCATGTCCATGCCATTTTTCGGCCTCGTATTTGCGCTGCTGTGCGGCGTTGCTGCGCTGGCCTATGGTCTGTTTTCCATCCGCTGGGTGCTCTCGAAGTCGGAGGGGAGCCAGGAGATGCAGCGCATTGCCCGTGCCGTGCAGGAAGGCGCATCGGCCTACATGAAGCGGCAGTACACGACCATTGCAGTGGTCGGGGTGGTTCTGTTCATCGGGTTGTGGCTGGTGATCGGCGTGGGCTCCGCGATCGGGTTCCTGATCGGTGCAGTGCTGTCGGGTGCGGCGGGCTTTATTGGCATGCATGTGGCGGTACGGGCCAACGTGCGAACTGCGGCGGCCGCGAAGTCGGGGCTGGAAGCGGCGATGGACGTGGCCTTCCGCGGGGGCGCGGTGACCGGCCTGCTGGTGGTCGGGCTCGGGCTGCTGGGGGTGGCAGGCTATTTTGCCGTGCTCTGGTGGCTTGCACCGGAGGGTGGCGAGGTCGGGCTTTCGCCGCTGGTGGGGCTAGCACTGGGCGGCTCGCTGATCTCGATTTTCGCGCGTGTCGGCGGTGGCATCTTCACCAAGGGCGCGGATGTCGGAGCGGACCTGGTGGGCAAGGTCGAGGCGGGCATCCCCGAGGATGATCCCCGCAACCCGGCCGTGATCGCGGACAACGTGGGCGACAACGTCGGGGACTGTGCCGGGATGGCCGCTGACCTGTTCGAGACCTACGCGGTGACCATCATCGCGACGATGATCCTGGGGACCCTGCTGATCCCCGAGCTGGGCCTGATGGCCTCGGTGTATCCGCTGGTGCTGGGTGGCGGGGCGATCCTGGCCTCGATCATCGGTACCTTCGCGGTGAAGGCGCGGCAGGGTTCCGAGATCATCAAGGGACTCTACAAGGGCCTGATGGTCTCCGGCGGGCTCGCCGCGGTGGCCTTCCTGCCGATTACGCTGGTGCTGGTGCCGGACAACGCGCTGGCCACCAGCATGGGCATCGAGAGTGGCGCGGCGATGAGACTGTATGGCGCGGCGCTGGTGGGCCTGGTGCTGACCGGGGTGATCATGGTCGCTACCGACTATTACACCTCCACGGTGTTCCGCCCGGTCCGCCATCTGGCCGAGGCCTCGACCACCGGCCACGCGACCAACATCATCGCCGGTTTGGCGCTGTCGATGAAGGCGACCACCGCGCCGGTGCTGGCGGTCTGCGCGGCGATCCTGGTGGCCTATGCCTTTGGCGGCCTGTACGGCATCGCCATCGCCGCGACCACGATGCTGTCGATGACCGGGATCATCGTGGCGATGGACGCCTACGGGCCGATTACGGACAACGCGGGCGGCATCGCGGAGATGGCCGATCTGCCCTCCGAGGTTCGCGAGACCACCGATGCGCTGGACGCGGTGGGCAACACGACCAAGGCGGTCACCAAGGGTTATGCGATCGGCTCGGCCGGGCTTGCGGCCCTGGTGCTGTTCGCCGACTACACCCACGAGCTGGTGCGCCACACGGGCGGTGTACACAACTTCGAGCTCAGCAATCCGAATGTCATCGTGGGCCTGTTTATCGGGGGGCTGGTCCCGTTCCTGTTCGCGGCGATGACCATGGAGTCCGTGGGCCGGGCGGCCTCGGGCATCGTGAACGAGGTGCGGCGCCAGTTCCGCGAGATCAGCGGGATCATGGAGGGCACCACCAAGCCGGATTACACCCGTGCCGTGGACATGCTCACCGGCGCGGCGATCCGCGAGATGATCCTGCCCTCGCTGCTGCCGGTGCTGGTACCGGTACTGGTGGGTGTGTTCCTCGGTACCGAGGCCCTGGGCGGGCTGCTGATCGGAACGATCGTGACCGGCCTGTTTGTGGCGATCTCCCAGACCGCCGGTGGCGGGGCGTGGGATAACGCGAAGAAGTACATTGAAGATGGACACCATGGTGGAAAGGGCTCCGAGGCCCACCACGCGGCGGTCACCGGCGACACGGTGGGCGACCCGTACAAGGACACCTCGGGCCCTGCGATCAATCCGCTGATCAAGGTCATCAACATCATGGCGCTGCTGCTGGTGCCCGTCCTGTAGGGCCCGCGAAACGCAAGGAGAACCGAGATGCCGACAATCCGACTGCAAATGGCCCCGGATCTGGAGCTGAACATGGAGCTGAACATGGAGCTGGACGTCGAGGGGGTCGACTGCGACAGCCGCGACTGGGACGTGCAGCAGCACAAGGCCGAGATCTACGCCGAGTTCGAGCGCCGGCTCAAGGCCGCGTTTCCCGAGGGCTTCAAGATCCATACCTTCGAGTTCGGCCTGGCCTGCAAGCCGCGCTAACGGGGCGGGAGGGCACGCACGTCAGTGTGTTCTCCCGAACCGAAGGTGGTCTTTGGGGGCACGCGAGTGCCGTGTTCCCCCTGACACCATGCACAAGAGCCGACTCGGAAACATCGTGATCGACTGCCGGACGGAGGATCTGGCCGCCGAGGCGCGTTTTTGGGCCAGCGCACTGGGCTATCCGATGCCCGAGGACTTCGATGCGGCCAGCGGCTTTATCCAGCTCGTCACGCCGCCCGGGGAAGTGCAGGTCATCATCCAGCGCGTGGATCACAATCCGCGCGCACACCTGGATATCGACTCCGACTCGGTCGAGGCGGAGGTCGCGCGTTTGCAGAGTCTGGGCGCAACCGTGGTGGCGCGCCATGCAGAGTGGGTGGTGATGCAGGCGCTGAGGGAGACACTGACTGAGTGGCGCATTCGCGCTCGAGTCGCTTTTGCGTGCGAACAAGGCGCGGTGACTGCCGTGCAGTCATTCTGCACAAGGGAGCCGCAACGCCGTGCGCATGCAAAAGCGGCCGAGCCCCTTCGGGGTTGGCACCCCAGGTTCCCCGATCCTGCGTTGCGCCGCTTGCGGGTAGAACCACTACCCGCTGCACGGCGCGCCTGGTCTCGGAAAACCTGGGGTACCAACGCGAATGCGCCACTCAGTCAGTGTCTCCCTAATGGGCATCGTTTTTGTGTCGGCAGTCCCTATCGGGGCGGCTTCGAGCAGGGAGCCAACACGTGGGAGTAAGGTCAGAGTAGTAGGCCCCGGCCCTTGCGGGAGATACGCGATGGCGACCATTCGGCACAAACTCGTTCCGCACCTGTGGTTCGAGCGTCAGGCCAGGGAGGCGGCCGAGTTCTACGCCTCGGTCTTCGAAAACTCGTGGGTCGAGAGCACGGTCACCCTGGAAGACACCCCGTCCGGTTCGGTGGAGGTCGTCACCTTCTTCGTGCTGGGGCAGGAGTTCCAGGCCATCAGTGCAGGTCCGCTGGTCCCGTTCAACGAGTCGATCTCGTTCATGGTCAAGTGCGATACGCAGCAGGAGATCGACTACTACTGGGACAAGCTGACGGCCGATGGCGGGCAGGAGGTGGAATGCGGCTGGTTGAGGGACAAGTTCGGCCTGTCCTGGCAGATCGTCCCCGCGGTGCTGGACGAGATGATGCAGCCCGGTGATCCCGCGGCGCTGGCCCGGATCACGCAGGCGTTCCTGAAGATGAAGAAGTTCGACATCGCGGCCCTGGTTCGAGCCTTTGAGGGTCGGTGAAATGGACGCCCGCGGGCCCAGCATGGCCGAGGTGCTGCACCTGACCGTATCCATCGCGCGCACTCCCGCAGATGTCTATGCCTTTGCCTCCGATCCGAGAAATCTCCCGTTATGGGCCGAGGGGCTCGCGCGTTCGGAGGTTCGACAGCAGGGGGATGCGTGGGTCGTGGAAGGGCCCGTTGGGAGGGTGACGGTACGGTTTGCGGCGCCCAACGATCTCGGTGTGATGGATCACGATGTCGAGCTCCCCTCGGGCGTGATCGTTCACAACCCCATGCGCGTCCTGCCGAACGGCGAGGGGAGCGAGCTGGTGTTCAGCCTTTTCCGGCAGCCGGGGATGTCCGACGAGCAGTTTGATTCGGACCGGTGCGCGGTGGAGAAGGACCTGGACCAATTGAAGGTGCTGCTGGAAGGAAACCCGGCCCTCCCTATTCGGGATTCAACCACCGGGTAAACCAGTCCGTGGCCAGATCGGCCGCTTGCTCCAGGGTGCCCGGTTCCTCGAACAGGTGAGTGGCGCCCGGGATGATCGCGAGCCTGCAGGTGGCCTGCATGCGGGACTGCGCCTGGCGGTTGAGCTCGATCACCATGGTGTCGTCGCCCCCGACAATCAGCAGGGTGGGTGACGCCACCCGCGGCAGGGCCTCGCCCGCCAGATCCGGGCGGCCGCCGCGGGAGACGACGGCGCGGATGGTATCGGGGGCCGCCGCGGCCGCCTGTAATGCCGCCGCCGCCCCGGTGCTGGCGCCAAACAGGCCCATCGGGAGCCCTGCGAGTCGGGGTTGCGAAGCGGCCCATTCGCAGGCCTGTACGAGCCGACGGGCCAGCAGCGGGATGTCGAACCGGTTCTCGTAGGTGCGATCCTCCGTCTCGGTCAGGAGGTCGAACATCAGCGTGGCGAGATCGGCCGCCTGCAGCACGTGGGCCACCTGGTGGTTGCGCGGGCTGAGGCGGCTGCTGCCGCTTCCATGCGCGAACACGACCAGCCCGGAGGGGGTCTCCGGCAGGCCGAGGATCCCCTGATGCGGACGCCCGTCCAGGGCGAGGGTCACATCGTGTTGCTCAGCGCGAGACATCGGATTTGCGCGAGCGGTGGGCGGTGGCCAGGAGGTCGATCACCTCGTCGTCCGAGGTCTGTTCGAAGGATTCGTAATAGGACCCGACCGAGCCCCGGTAGTACACCGGGCGGTCCAGGGTTACCACGTGGTTGACCTCGGTCTCGAGCAGCTCCGCCGTGTCGGCCGGGGCCACGGGGATCGCGACGACGATCTGGCTGGGGTGGCGTTGCCGGGCGTCGCGGATGGCTGCGCGCATGGTCAGGCCGGTGGCAATGCCATCATCGACGATGATCGCCAGTCTGCCGGCGACGTCCGGGGCGGGCGTGGTGCAGTACAGTTCGCGTCGTCGCCGGGCCTCGGCGCGTTCGCGGGCCTCGGCCCGCTCCAGCCATTCCGGGTCGATGCGTTCCTCCTCGCGGGGGTTGCAGACGCGCTCGCCGTGTTCCGGGACCGCGCAGATTGCGTATTCGGGGTGAAACGGGTGGCCGATCTTGCACGGGATCAGCAGATCCAGCGGCATATCCAGGTGCCGCGCGACCTCGGCCCCGAGCGGGACGCCGCCGCGCGGCAGGGCATACACCACGCCGGATTGACCGCGGAAGCGGTTTAGCGCTTGCGCCAGCCGCCGGCCGGCGTCGGTACGGTCCCGAAAACGCATGGGCCCTCCGGTCAGTACGCAGTTGAACTGTCCTGGAGTGTAGGCCCGAGAGGGCAGGAAAACGGGCGGGTCTGAGCAAAATAGGAGGCCTCGGCCGGTGCCCTTAAGCCCATAGCGGTGTTCGGCCTAGCGGATCTCGAGACTGTGGTAGCGAATCACGCGATCGAGTTCGCCGGGGTGCAGTTCCAGGCCGTAGTCCAGGCGCAGGCGTTCGATCAGTTCCACACGGTGGCTGGGCGGCGGGTCCATCTGCTGGATGAACTGGCCGACGTCCTCGACGACCGCCCAGGGATAGAGCAGCCAGTGCCACTCGCGGACGGTGTGGCTGCGGAAGTCCGCCGGACAGGTGGTCGTGGTCTTCTCGTGCAGCACGGCGGTACGCACGGCCCTGGGCTTGAAGGTCTCCAGATGCGGGCGTGCCGCGGCCAGGGTATCGCCGCTGTCGTTGACGTCGTCCACCAGCAGGACGCGCTCCCCGCGGACCTCGCCACTTAGCGGCACCGTCACGGCCGCGGCCTGTTTCTTGCGGGCGCCGGAGGTGTAGTGCTCCACCTTGAGGCTCAGCAGCTTGTGCACCTGCAGGAAGTCGCACAGGAATCGCGCCGGCATGAAGCCACCACGGGCAATGGCGACGATCGTGTCCGGCCGGAAGCCGCTGTCCAGGATCTGGCGGGCGAGGCGGTCCGCGGCGTCGACCACCGCGTCCACACTGATCAGTTGTACCGGCATCTTGCGGGCTTCAGACATCGCGGGCGCTCTCCATCGCGGCTTCAGCAAGGATGTTATCGGCCGGCCAGAAAGAGCAAGCGTGCGATGAAGGCGATGGTCAGGATGATCCATCCGATGGGATAGGGCAGTACGCCGGTAAAGAATGCGGCCAGGCTGGCGACCAGCAGGAGGCCCAGGATGAGTAACGGGGTGTCCATACCGGTAGGATTGGGAGATGCGGCGTTGGTTCGCAGAAAGGGCCCTTGCGGGCCCGAGATCGGAACGACTGGCCTTGGCGCCGGACGATTGAGAGAGGCTTGATGACTCAGACTAGCGACAATCCCGCCCGCTCCCTGGAGATCGGCACGGTGAGCCTGCCCGAAGGCGGAACGATCGGGATGACGCTTTGCCCCGGCAAGTGCGAGCCGGAGGCGCCCGGTGGTCAGCGGGACCTGGCGGCGGATCTGGCAGCGATCCGGGACTGGGGAGCGACGGCCTTGGTCACGCTGAACCAGGGGCATGAACTGGACAAGCTGGGTGTGCCCGAGCTGGGCAAGGCCGTGCGTGCGGCGGGGATGGCGTGGCTGCACCTGCCGATCGGTGACATGGCGGCGCCGGATCGCCCCTGGGAGCTGCGCTGGCGCGAAGTCGGCCCCGAGGTACACCGTCGGCTGCGTGCGGGCGAAGGGGTGATTTTTCACTGCGGTGGCGGGTTTGGCCGTGCAGGGACGATTGCGGCCTTGACGCTGATCGAACGGGGCCTCGCGCCGGAGGAGGCCATCGCAATGGTGCGCGGGGCGCGCCCCGGCGCGATCGAGAGCCCGGACCAGCAGCGTTATTTGTTGAGCCTGTCCGCTACCGGGGTCTAACGATCCGGGCGCGGACCCTCCTGATCGATGCCTTTTCCCGGTGACTTCTGCAGCTCCGCTTCCACGTTGTCGATGATCTCGCGGCTCAGGGTCTGGATCAGTGGTTTGGCCGCCTGGCGGACGGTCTCTTCGAGCAGCGGATTGTCGAGCTCGTACTCCAGACGCAGGTGGATCGTCGTGCCGTTTTGCGCGGGTGTCAGGTGATAGGTGCCGCGATTCTGCACGCCGGTCAGCGATTGCCAGGAAAAGCGCTCCGGTGGTTCCGTTTCTGTGATCTCGACATCGAAACTCAGGGGAATGCCGGCGATGCGGACGACCCATCGGTAGCGGGCCTCCCCGACGCGCGCTATCGTTTCGATGGCCTCGCTGTAATGGACGAACTCCTCGACCCGCGTAATCAGGGCGAATACATCGGGTTGGTCCGCGCGGATGTGTGCCTGGTGTTCGATCGTGGGCATGATCAGAGACGGGGTTCGGAGGACTTCGAGTATGCAGGGAGGCAACCCGGTATGCACCACGTGCCCTGTTCCGGGGCGTAGCGGTCGCAAGGCCCTTTCCGGGAGCCACCTCGCGTGAAGGTGCTCGTGATCCTGGGCCACCCGCGTACCGACAGCCTGTGCGGCGCGCTGGCCGAGGCCTACCGTGACGGGGCCCGATCCTCCGGGGCGGAAGTGCGCTCCCTGGAGCTGGCGAATCTCGAGTTCGACCCGCACGTTCACACGCCTTCGCCGAATCAGCAGCCGCTGGAAGACGATCTGGACGCGGCGCGCGAACTGGTCGCCTGGGCCGATCATCTCGTATTCGTCTTTCCCACCTGGTGGGGCACCATGCCAGCGCTGCTCAAGGGCTTTCTCGATCGCGTGATGACGCCCGAGTTTGCCTTTCGCAGCTGCGAGGGCGGCACCGGATACGAGGGGCTGCTGCAGGGACGCTCCGCACAGCTGATTACCACGATGGATACCCCGGTACTGATCCATCAGTTGTTGTATCGCCAGCCGGGGATCAACGCGATGGCGCGCGCGACCCTGGGCTTTTGCGGCATCCGCCCGGTGCGCTCGCTGATGCTGGGTTCGGTACGCGAGGCCGATGACCGCCAGCGCGAGGCGTGGCTCGAGCGCGCACGACAGGAAGGGCTGCGCCTGGAGCATGGCCGCGAGAGCCTGCGCGAACGGGCGGCCTTCAAGCTGGGGGGCTGGCTGCAGGCACTGCGCCTGCAGTTCTACCCGATGACCTTCGTGGCCTACACCGCAGGGGCCCTGGCGGCGGCCCCGGACGGCGGTGTGTCGCGCAATCCGGTTTTCTGGCTGGGTTATCTGTGCCTGTTCCTGCTCGAGGTGGCGACGGTCCTGGTCAATGAACGGGTAGATTTCGGCTCCGATCGCCAGAACCGTTTCTACAGCGCCTTTACCGGCGGCTCGCGGGTGCTGGTGGAGGGGCGGCTGTCCCTGCGCGAGATCAACGCCGGTACGTCGGTGGCACTGGGGGGCTTCGCGGCGGCGTTTGCCGCGCTGCTCGCGGTCGCGCCCGGCGATGCCGGTCCCATGCTGTGGGTAACGGGCGTGCTGGCGGTGCTCGCGATCGGGTATACGGCGCCGCCCCTGAAGCTCAGCTATCGCGGGCTCGGGGAGGTGGATGTCGCGCTGACCCACAGCCTGGGCGTGTTGCTGTGCGGGTACGTGTTCCTCGCGGGGGACTGGACGGACCCCTTGCCCTGGTGGCTGAGCCTGCCGTTGTTTCTGGCGATCATCCCGTCGATTACGCTGTCTGGTATCCCCGATCGCGAGGCGGACGCGGCTGTGGCCAAACGGACCCTGGCGGTGCGGCTGGGAAATGGTGGTGCGCTCGGTGTGGCGCTGGTGTTCACCGGTCTGGCGGCGGTTGCGGGAACGGCATTCCACCTGACCGGTTGGGCTCAGGGGGCCTATGCAGGCATTGCCTATTTCGTGGTGCCGCATGCGGCCTGGCTGATATGGATGTTGTGGCGCGAGCGTCAGCGCGGGGCACCGGGCGGGCGTATCGACGGCTTGATGGCGGTATCGCTAGCCTATGTGCTTTGGTTTGGTCTGGTGCCGCTGGTAAATCTTGCCGCGGCTTGAGTGACGGGATGCCGACCTCCGGCGGATTCGGGGCCCGGACGGCACGGTATGGAGGGACTGAGCGATGTTTGGACGGCTTTTAGCGGGTATTGCGGTCTTGGGCATGCTGTCGGTGCCGGCGGTGGCCGATCACCGCGAGGCCTTCCATATCGCGGGCGACCGGGACGAGGCGCCGTACGGGTACATCAATCGCGATGGGCGCTTCGCGGGCCACTATGTCCAGTTGATGCAGGAGGCCTTTGCCCACTTGTGGGTGCCACTGCGCCACGAGCCCTACGAATGGGAGGAGGCGCAGCGGCTGGTGAAGGAGGGCAAGGCCGACGCGATCATTACCACCATGACGCCGGAGCGCGAGGAGTATCTGATCGCGAGCGAGGTCGCCCTGGCGGAACCGGAATGGGTGGCCTTCGTGCGCGAGGACCACCCCGAGCGCGACGAATTGCTGGCCAAGGAACGGCTGGAGGACTTTACTGGATACCGCGTACTGGACTACGCCGGGAACGGCTGGGGCAAGGCCAACCTGGAGGGTCTGGACGTGCAGCGCGAGGGCACGCTGTCGGAGAATCTGCGACGTCTGGCGGCCGGCGAGGGGGACGTGCTGATCAACATGAGTGAGGTGACGGAACACACGATCCGGGAGTTGAAGCGGGCCTATCCCGACGAGGCGGATGCACTGGGTCGGCTGGCGGCCTCCTCGAACGTGCTGGACGTGACCTCGATGCATCTGCTGGTACGCAAGGACTCGCCGCATGCGCACCTGGTGCCACGCATCGACAAGGTCCTGCGGGAGCTGGGGATCTGACCCCTGCGCTGGAGAGACGTTAGTCCTGCGGGTCAATCGCGGGGACAGGCCGGTCCTCGTCCCGCCAGTCGAACAGGATATGCAGGATCGGTTCGACCGCGGGGGGGTATTCCGTCAGGGGGCCGGGAACCAGGAGACCGCGGTGCGAGGCCTCCAGGATCTCGGGTTCGGGGTGTCCCTCCAGTGACAGGGAATCGATCGGCACGACCCCGTCTCCCAGTCCTTCGCTGGTGTCCTCCCACCACTCTTCGATGCGCGCGGGCAAGTCCTCGATGCCGAACTGCTCGCTCAGGGATCGCAGGCTGGCCTCCATCGCCGGGGTCGGCTCGGGTACCACGCCGCCGATGATTCGCACGGGAATGTCCTCTGGCCAGGGGCGCTGATTCAGGTCCGCCAGAAACTCGCTGTCGGGCCGCAGATCGATCTTGGCCGCGCCCGTGCCGTCGCGAAGACCGGCGAAAAGCGAAAAGCGTTGCTCACGTATGTCGGCCAGCCATTCGCGCACCTCGAGCCAGACGCGCAGGCGTGCCCAGTCGGAGCCCTGGTTCGGGGTGGCGACCAGGATTACGCCGGCAATGGGTGGCCCTTCGACCCGCGGAGCCTCGTCGATGGGGTGTCGCCAGCGGGTGACAAAGTCGCGGATCACCAGGCCGCCCATGCTGTGGCCCACCAGGATCACGGGCTGTTCGGCCTCCAGCGTCTCCCAGTACTCGGCCAGGAGGTCGGCGCTGTGATCAATCGCCTGATCGTTCGGGTAGCGAAACTCCCAGCCATTGATGCCGGCCGTGTCGAGGGCGGACGCCAGCGTGTCCCAGATATCGCCGGGCTCGTCGAGCCCGTGCAGCATCACGACTTCGGGGCGGGTGCTGTCGTCGAATACCGTGGATCGCGGGACAAAGCCGCGAAGCTCGTCGGGTAGCTCCATGACCTCCGGAAACCACTCGTGCAGGCGGTCCTGGACCTCCACACGCAACTCGCGCTCCTGCTCCGGGTGCTGCTCCGTCCATGTGACCCAGGCGATGAACGCGAGTAGCGGCAAGCCGAACAGGACGGCGGCAGCGTACAGGCGCTTGCGGGCGGGTCTTTGGCGGCGCGGTCTGTGGGTCATATCACTCAAGGAAACACTGATTAATGTACACGCTCGCGCTCGAGTCGCTTTTGCGTGCGAACAAGGCGCGGTGACCGCCGTGCAGTCATTCTGCACAAGGGAGCCGCAACGCCGTGCGCGCGCCCGTTTTTGATAACAACGAGCGGCCGAGCCCCTTCGTTTATTGAGTTGTGGGGTTGGTACCCCAGGTTCCCCGATCCTGCGTTGCGCCGCTTGCGGGTAGTACCTCTACCCGCTGCACGATGCGCCTTGCCTCGGCAAACCTGGGGTACCAACGCGAGTGTGTCCATTAGTCAGTGTTTCCTTAACAATTGAGCATGCGCGGGTGGATCGCAAGCCTGGCGCGGTGCTGGATGTGACAAGCGGGGCACGGGGTATGCGAGGCGTGATGTGTATCATGCCCCGTATGATTCTGTCGGAGTGTCCGCATGCGTAATTCGCCGCTCTTGTTGTTGCTGTTTCTGCCGTTTTTTCTCTCGGCCTGTGCCGGACTGGATGTCCGCGACTTCGGTTTGAACGGCGAGGGGAGTGGTGGTGACCGGGCGGAAGAGGCGGTCCGCGAGGCCCTTCGAGTCGGCACCGAACGAACCGTGGAACGGACGGGGCAGGAAGACGGCTACTGGGGCAACCAGGCCATACGGATCGGTCTGCCGCAGGAGTTGCGGCAGGCCGGGGATGTGCTGCGCAGCGCTGGCATGGGCAGCCAGGTGGATGATCTCGAGCGGCGCATGAACCGGGCCGCCGAGGCGGCCGCACGGGAGGCGGCCCCGGTGTTTGTGAGTGCGATTCGGGGCATGCAGCCGTCCGACGTGCACGCGGTACTGCGCGGTGATGACGATGCCGCGACCCAGTACCTGCGCGGTGCGTCCGAGTCGGATCTGCGCGAGCGCTATGCGCCCGTGGTGCGCGAGCATATGGAGGGTGCCGGGGTGTACCGGGTGTACCAGCCGCTGCGCGATGCAGCCAGCCGTATCCCCGGCCTGGCCGATCTGGATGTGGACCTGGATCGCTATGTGACCGACCACGCACTGGATGGTCTGTTTACCATTCTGGCGGACGAGGAACGTCGCATTCGCGAGGATCCGGCCGCGCGCACGACGCAGCTCCTGCGGGAGTACTTCGGGTCAAGCTAACCCAGGCGCCGAGCACAAACGGCCGGGCCCCGTGGCATTGCGCCTCGGGGCTTTTTTGTGGGTGAAGGGCCTTGCCGGCGTTGAACGAGGCGGCCCCAGGGAGTGAGTCGGAGCGACACGGGTCGGGGCGATGCATGTGTCTGAATGACCCACCTCTGGATGTGATTGGGACCCGTCCGATCACTGCATTCAGGTGCGGAAACCGCCTGGCGGCGCGGCATGCGGCATTCAGGCCATGTTGGCACGGAGGCTGCATCGCTACGGGTCAGACCGCGCGTTCATTGCGACGGGCTAACGCAATCCAACCAATCTGAAGAAGCAGGAGGCGCAGAATGGGACACAAGACCGGTACAACTTATTCGATCGCCCTGGCTCTAGGGCTCGCATTGGGTGGTGCGGGCACGGTGGCAGCGGATGATCCGCATGTGTTCGAGCAGGAATGGACCGATGATCCCGAAATGTCCGCCGAGGACGTCAGTGAAAGCGATCTGGAAAGCTTTCTGGCGGCCGCGGATGCGGCCCAGGACATCCGCGCGGAATACGCAGATGACATCGCGGAAGCAGAAGGCGAGGGGGCCCAGGAGCTGCGCGACGAGGCCAACGACGAGATGGTCGCCGCAATCGAGGATGAAGGGCTGACCGTCAAGGAATACCAGGAGATTGCTTACCTGATCGACAACGACAGCGATCTTGGTGAGCAATTCGCCGAGGTGGCGGGGGACTCGTAGCCTCCACCAGCACTACGCCTGCTATCTCCCAGGACCCCGGTGGGCGAACCGCCCACCGGGGTTTTCTACGCCCGGGCGCCGCTCGGCGTCGGCGGGTGGTCCGGGTCAACCTCCTCGATCAGCAGAAGGGACGGAATTTCGTCCGCGGTCAGGGGCCGGGCGAAGTAAAACCCCTGGATGCGGTCGAACCCGAGTTCCTCGCTCAGGTCGATCTGGTCCCGGGTCTCGATGCCCTCGGCAACGGTCTTCAGCCCGAGCGATCCGGCCAGCAGTGCGATGCCTCGTGCGAGGTCTTCGGCCGAGGGGTCGTGGCCGAGGCTGGATACAAGCTGGCGGTCGAGCTTCAGCGTATCGATCGGAAACCGATTGAGATAGGCGAGGGACGAATACCCGGTGCCGAAGTCGTCGATGGCGAGCTGTACCCCCAGGTGCTTCAGCGCCTCGAGGGCGGGTTCGGCGTCCTCGAGCGCGAGCACGGTCTCGGTGAGTTCGATGGTCAGGAGTTCGGGTGGCAGGTGGTGGCGCTTGAGCGCGGATGCGACGTCGTACGCGAGTTCGGGGCGAATGAAGTCGCGGGCGGAGAGATTGATCGCGGTGTACCAGGGTTCGCGGCCATGGACCTGCGCAAGGGTCTTCCACTCCTCGGTCTGTCGGCAGGCCTCGGCGATCACCTGCGCGCCGATGTCGTGTATTAGCGAGGAGTCCTCCGCCACGTCGAGAAAGTCCGCCGGCGTCAGCTCGCCGTGCGCCGGGTGCTGCCAGCGGATCAGCGCCTCGACCCCGACGAATCGATGCTGGCGGATCGAGTAGATCGGCTGGTAGCGCAGAAAGAACTCGTTGTGTTTCAGGCCCCGGCGGATATCGAATTCCTGACGCATGCGCCGCAGTTCCTCGGTGACCGGATGCAGCGCGGGAATGACCAGCCAGGCCATCAATTGCCCGATCCCGACGAAGAAGGCGGTGCGCGTCAGCCAGCGTTCGGTCTCCTGTGCGGTGGCGGCGGCGACGTCCACATAGGTCAGGGGCCCGGCCAGTACGCCGGCCACCAGTGCCACGACGAGGGCGGCGCCGGGCCCAAAGCGCGCGGCGGCAAACAGGATGGGCACGTAGTAGAAGTGCGGCACGATGCTGTCGGCGCCACCCGCCAGGTACGGGATCAACCAGGAGAGCAGCAGGCCTGCGACGATGATCAGTGTCGCGGAGACAAAGGACATCCCGACCCAGGCGCGGAGCGTCGTTCGAGCCAGGTAGTCGGAATACCGGGTATTGCCTGCCAGGGGTTGAGCCGACTCGAACCTGGACATTGCGTGGCATCCTTTGGCCTTCCTGGCCGGCTTTGCACCCTGTTGCGGCAGGGCGGGTATGGCGGCGCGGTCACGGTCCTTTACCGGTTCGCGCCCGGGCCTTTACACGCAGCTATAAGTGGTTGTTCCGGGAGTGTAGTTCATATGCGCCGGAACGAGACGTCCGGGCTCATCAGTGATTGAGCCGGGTGCTTTTTTCGGGGCTTGAGGGAAACGGCGCAGGGCGGGAGGTCCTGCCCCGCGGCCGTCAGCGTGGCCTAGTCGCAGGCGGAACGCTCGGCGGGCAGGTTGCCGCGCACGCAGGCGCTGATCTCGGGTGGGCTCTCGTTGCTGCGCATACGTACGAAGAGGCCATCGATTTCGCCAGCGGCGTTGGTCGGGTAATGGTCGCCCATGTGCATGCCGGCCCCGTGCAGGACCCAGTAGTTGAGCATGTTCGCCTCGCCATGGGGCTGTTCCAGGTAGACCAGGGTGGCGCCGTGGGCCATCTCGGTCACGATCAGCCGCCGGATCCGCTCGCCGGCCTCGAATTCGACATAACCCAGCGCATGGCTGCTGACACTGCCGCCGCGCATGCCCTGCATCTCGGGTGCGTGATTGGTCTGGATCAGTCGGAAGCGACCGTGGGGCTGGCCGTCCCGCATCTCGCCGTCGAAGCGCATAACCATCTTCATGCTGCTGTCCATGGCGGAGGCGGCGTACAGCCGCCGCGCCTCCTCGATGCTGGAGACGGCCGCCGGCTCCATGGCCTGGTGGTTCTGGTACCAGGTCATCCAGAAACTGACGGGCCCGTTGTCGACCGTATCCGGGCAGGCGCCGTCGGCGTGCAGTTCGAAGCGGTCAAAGCCCAAGTCTACCGAGCCGCGTCCCTTGTTGGTGACCAGGGCGCGGGTAAAGATAACCTCGGACGGCGCTTCGAGGTTGGCCATGATGCGGTAGCGATCGTCCCAGGCGCACTGCGTGGCACTGCGACCCGGCAGGGCCTGACGGCTGATCTGCCGCGCCTCGCGCGATCCACGTTCGCTGCGATAGGCGTCCAGCAGCGCCCGGGTGCCGGGTTCCAGCAGGCCCGTGTCGACCGCCTGGATATTGCGGTCGAATTGGCGGTCGGCGCCCGGCGTGGCGTGGGCGAGCGAGGTCGTCAGGCCCAGGCTCAGGATCGCGCCCATGGCGAGCATGCGGGCAGGCGTCAGGTGGATTCGCATCAGTGGGTTCTCCGTGGGTTTATTGCCATTGCAGGTCCATGCGTTGCTGCATGCGGTGCCATTCGGCGGTGATGATGTCGCCCGCCACGCGATGGGCGGCGTCCATGCGCGGGCGTGCCTCGGGGTAGAGGAGCATCACGGCCTCGCTGGCGCGGGCGAAGTCGCGCCGGGTGCGGTAGTGCACCATGGTGTGTACCAGCAGGCTGTCGAGGTCGTTGAACGAACGGTCGGCGGACTGGCGGTAGCGCACCATGCGCTCCGGGGTCAGTTCGAGTTGACGGTGGGTTTGCGAGAGCCCGTCGAACAGGGCGAAGAACCCCATGCCCAGCTCGGCGCCCTGGCGCAGGGCGTTGTCGCCCAGCTGACGTTGCAGCAGCTCCCCGGCGCCGAACAGCCCGGCATCGTGGTCACGGGCCAGCAAGCCAAAGACGCTGGCGGCAGAGCCGGACGATGCGCTGCGGGGCTGGGCCAGTTCGCGCATCTGCTGGTCAAGCCGCTGGTGGCCGGCGTCCAGCAGGAGTTCCAGCGCCGGGGCGGTGTCGTGGTCCAGGGCTCCGAGTACGCTTCGGCGTTGGCCTTGCGGGAGGCGCTCCAGTTCGCGGAGTACCCCGGCGATGTCCCGCGAGCCGATCTGCAGGCGTTCCAGCTCGCCGCGCACGGCGGCCTCCGGGTCCTCCAGCACCTGCGCAAGCCGCCGGACCTGATGGCCGGCGTGTTCGCCCACCAGTCCACGGCTCCCCAGCTCGCCCAGGATGGCGGTGGCCTGCTCAAGGCCCCCGGCCGAGGTGCGGCCGGGTTCGGTGGCCGCGGCAAGGGCATGGCCGAAGTCCATCGCGGGTATGCCGGACGACCGGCTGGCCTGGTCGAGCATGCCGCCCAGACGATTCGACTGCTGCGCACCATAGGCCATCGCCGCCGTTTGCAGCAGGCGTCCGGCCAGCCCGGAGATGTCGCGCGAGGACTCGCCCAGTGCCTCGTCGACCCACCCGGCCAGCTCTCCGGAGGCGGTATAAGGCGAGAGGTAGAAGCCGGTGTTGTGCGGCAGGGGGGCGGGGGTGACCGCAGACAGAGCTTGTGCGGGCAGCAGCGCAGTCAGCCCGAACAGGCTGAGGCCGGCCAGGGGCCCGAGTCTCGCGAACAAGCCGAACATGCGCGCTGGCATGGGGCGTTTCCCTCCCTGTCGGGTGGTCGCAGCCATTCGGATCCGTTCCGGAATGTTTGCCGCCGATCGCTCGGGATCGCCACCCAAAGGAAAGACTAGGCGAGAGAACCCTCGCGGTCAATGAGGGAATGAGGGGGGGTGGCGGGGCTTCGATGGTCAGGAGCGGCCCGTTGCCCGGATGGATTTGCCTTCCGGGTGTGCGAGGCCTCTCGCAGGCCGGGTCATGTGCGCGGGATCGAGGAGACGGATTCGACGACGTGGCTGGCGCCTTCGCGAATCTCGGCCATGATCTGCTGTACCGACAGGACCTGTTGGCGCCCTTGCTCGGCCACCTGGTTCACGGTGTCGATGCGCTCTGCGATCGCCTGGGTGCTTTGCAGGTTGCCATGAATGACCTCGGCGATCTGACTGGTGGCGTCGCGGGTATCGGACGCGAGCTTGCGGACCTCCTGTGCTACCACGGCAAAGCCGCGCCCTTGCTCTCCGGCACGCGCGGCCTCGATAGCGGCATTGAGGGACAGCATCTTGGTGGTTTCCGCCACGCTGCGGATGGTCTCGATGATCGACTCGATACTGCGCGCCTCGGCATTGAGTCGATCGATCGCCGATTTGGTTTCGGCCACATGCTGGCGGATCTGTTCGGAGTTGGTCGCATTGGCCTCCAGCGAGGCCTCTCCGCGTTGCGCGCCATCCGCGGTTTTCTGGGCCATTTCGCAGGCGATGGCGGAGGCCTCCCGGGTGCGCTCGGCCATGTGCACGCTGGCGGTGATGTCCGTGGCGAACTTGATGACCTTCACGGTATGACCCTGGTCATCGAGAATCGGGTTGTAGGTGGCCTCCAGCCAGATCTCCTCGCCGGAGGACTTGAAACGGCGGAATTTGCCGCTCATGAAGCGCCCGCGGGCGAGGTCTTGCCAGAAATTCGGGTTCTCGCGGTAGAAGGCGTCGTCGCAGAACATCCGGTGGTGCTGGCCCTGAATGTGTTCGAGCGGGTAACCGACGGCCTGCAGGAAGTTGTCGTTGGCCTTGAGGATGGTGCCGTCCGGCGTGAACTCGATGACCGCCTGGGAGCGATCCAGCGCCTCGAATACGGCTGCCTGGTCGTGGAGCGTCTCCATCTTGCCGGTCACATTCGATGCGATCTTGACGACCTTGTACACGTCGCCCTGGGCATCGCGTACCGGAAAGTAGGTGGCTTCCAGCCAGATGGTCTCGCCAGCCCGCGTGACCCTGGGGAAGGTGCCGGCGTGGGACTCGCCCGTAGCCAGCTGCCGCCAGAATTGGCGGTATTCCGTGGAGCGAACGTAGTCCGGGTCGCAGAACATCCGGTGGTGCTGGCCGATCACATCCTCGCGGGGATGACCGACAGTCTCGAGGAAGTGCGAGTTGGCGTCGAGCACCGTACCGTTCGGCGCAAATTCGATATAGGCGACGGCCTCGCGGACGGCCGCGAGTATCGCCGTAGCGTCGTCGCTGGAAACCGCAAGGGGCGCCCCCTGGGTGGGGAACCGGGTGGCATTTGCACACATGGGTACGTCCTGAGCGGTTGATTGATGATGCCCTATTGAACTTCATGTACACACATTGTACAAGAACTATACACAAAGGGTTTTCGAGGGTGCAGAAATGGAAAAGAAGAACAAGACGACATTGCCGGTGTTGCGAGCGAGCGCATGGGTAGTGCCGCTTCTGGTGGTGTCTGTACTGCTGTTGGCGGGTTGTGCCGCTACTTTCCCGGAGCCCGATGAGGGCCGGGCTTTCGCCGACGGAATGACGGCCCAGGAACTGTTCGACCGGACCATGGCCGCGCACGGAGGGGATCTTCGCGAGTACGACGGGGACCTGAACCAGGCTACGGACGGCGAGTGGGGGCGAATGGTTCAGCGTGTGCAGCCGCTGGTGGCGGATGGTGGCTACCGTGGCCAGGGCGAGGAGCGCTACCGCCCGGCGGACGAGTTGTACGCAGTCCATTACACGGGGCCGGAGGGCACCAAGACGGTGATCCGCCAGCGTGACGAGATTCGCGTGTACTACGACGGCGAGCGGAGCGAGGACGAGGACCGGATTCGTGCCACCGCGATGACGACCGATGCCGGCAAGCTGTTCCACTACGGACCGACCTTCGTGAAACACCGCGCGACCTCAATGACGCGGCTGGCGGATCGCCGCGAGGGCGGCGTGGACTACCGTCGCGTGCTGGCGACCATCCAGCCGGGCTTTGGCAAGGCGGACGAGGATCAGGTGGTGATGTGGATCCACCCCGAAACCGATCGGCTCTATCGGGTGCATATCACCCTGACCGGCTTCGAGCCGACCCGGAATGCCCATGTCGATACGACCTTCCTGGAGTACGAGGAGGTCGGCCCGTATACGCTGCCATCGCGTTTCGAAGAACGCGTGCTTGGGCCGATTCGGCTGTTCGTTCACGAATGGTGGGTGACCAGTCGTGACCAGGACCGTGGCTGGACCGATGACGATGTCCGGGGGCCGGAGTTCTCTGGCGCGGCGGCCCGACCCGCAGGGGAGTAGGCGCGCCGGCCCCCTGATTACTGGAGCAGCCGCAGGAAGGTCTGGGGTAGCGCGTTGGCCTGAACGAGCACGGCGAGCCCGGCCTGTTGCAGGATCTGGGCGCGCACCAGGCGGCTGACCTCGGCCGCGTAATCGGCGTCCAGAATGCGGCTGCGGGCCGCCGCCAGGTTGTCGCTGGTGATGCCCAGGTTGGTGATGGTCGACTCGAAGCGGTTCTGGATGGCCCCGAACTGGCTGCGCCGCGCGTTGACCGCATCCAGCGCGGCATCCACACGTGACAGGGCGTCGCTGGCCCCCTGGCGCGAGGTCAGGTCGATATCGTTCAGGCTCCCCCCGGGCTCGGTGGTGGCCGGCAGCCCGAGCGTGGCGAGGGCGGTCTCCCCCGAGATCGTCAGGGTCTCGCGGGCGATCAGGTTGAGCCGGCCGTCGTCGGTCAGGATCGCGCGGCCGGTTGATCCGAGGGCGCGGTCGATCGCGGTCGCCAGTTCCTGGGGGGAGCGATAGGGTCCCGCAGGGATCTCCACCGGGTCGCGCTCGCCCACACGGATGGAGAAATCCTGATCCACCTCCAGCGGATTGCCGGCGAAGGCGGCCTCCAGTTCGCCGGACCAGGCACTGGCAATGTCGCCCACGAAGCGGTTGCGCATGCTGTTGCCGAGGTCGATGGCGAGGGTCTGCCCGGCGTTGGCGCCGATCTGGAAGAACGCGGTGCCCATGGACCCGTCCAGCAGCGAACGGCCGTTAAAGGTTGTCTGGGTCGCGATGCGGTCGTTCTCGGCCAGGAGCTGGCGAACCTCGCGGTCGATGGCGCCGCGGTCCGAGGCCGACAGGGTGGCATTGGCCGCCTGTATCGCCAGCTCGCGGATACGTTGCAGGTTGCCGGTCATGGAGCCCAGGGCGCCCTCGGCGGTCTGGGCCAGCGAGATGCCGTCCTGCGCGTTGCGCATGGCCTGGTTCAGGCCGCGGATCTGGGTTGTGAAGCGTTCGGAGATGGCCAGCCCGGCGGCGTCGTCGCGCGCCGAGTTGATGCGCTGGCCTGAAGACAGGCGCTGGAAGGCCGTCTGCAGGGCGGCCTGCGACTGGCGCAGGTGGCGCTGGGCATTGAGCGACAGGAGGTTGGTGGCAACACTCAACACCTGGGCCATGTTGTCGGGTCTCGCACGCCACAAGGGCGATCCGGCGAAGGGCCGGATTCCGCAGCCGGAATTTCCCGTCTACATTCGCTTAACGGCGGGGTTTGAGGAAACTTTAGGCTTGCAAGGCCACGAAACGATGTACGGCGTGCACATCGGCGCGTGTTTGCTTAGGCTGCGCCGATTGGACTGGATTGGAGAGGGGCATGGCCGATACGCAACCCGAGCGCAGGCAGTCGCTGTTCTGGCGCGCGCTGATCGCGATCCTGCTCGGGGTCGGGCTGGGGATCGTCTGGCTTTATGTCACCGCCCTGCTGGGGCTCGGCGGCGGGATCGACTTTATGCCCGTACCGCTGGCCCGGACCTTCGAGTGGGGTACGCCGCTTTTGCTGGTCGGTGGTGCTGTCGGTTATGTGCTGGGCTGGCGGCGGGTGGCGGCTACGCTGTTCGGGCTGGCGGGGATGCTGTTGCTGGCGGCCCTGGCCTTCGAGGGTGCTCGCGTGATCCTGCAGGACCCCGAGGCGCGCAGCTACGAGCACCAGATGGCACAAACGGCCAGGGAAGGTGCACTGCAGATCGCCGAGTGCGATAACGGCGAGACGTTACTGGTGCGCGAGGACCGGGTGACCTCGGAGGGGATCGCGGTACTGCAGATCCAGCGCATCCATGCCGATGGGCGCCTGGATCCGGAGCTTCTGGCGACCACGGGCGTGGGTTACACGCCGAGCATTGGCGAGGGCATGCGACCGTATCTGGAAGGCTCGGTCGAATGCGGTCTGGAAGGCTTTTCCAGTGCTGGCGAGGCGCTTGGCCGGCTGGAGGCGTTTATTCAGGAACACCCGCCGCGGCACTCCAGTGCCGTGGCGCCGGTGGAGCCGGAGTAGCTGCATCGGCATTGGGCTGGCGAATGCGGCAGGTCCAGTAGATGCCGTGGAATTCGAGCATGGCGGCTTCGCCCTTGGTCCAGAAGACGATCTGCTCGCCGGGGTTGGCGTAGCGTGCCCCGGAGGCGACCTCGGTCGCCTGTAATACGGCCTTGGAACGGCCAAAGCGCAGCTTGGCCTCATTGTCGCTGAAGCTCGCCATCAGGTTCGGGCCACGATCGCAGCTGTAGGGCACATCGCGTGCCTGTTCGGCGGTCGGGGGCAGGGTGCCGCAGGCGGCGAGTACCAGCGTGGCGCTGATGGCAATCCAGGTTCTCACGCGCCGGTTCTCCCGCGGGTCGAATGGACTTTTCATCATACGCGTAACGGGCTGTCGCACGTGAAGGAACACTGTGACTCCGGGTTCGAACCGTTATAGTGAGAGCCCGGCCCCGTCAGGCGATTACGCTTTGTTTCCTCGCTGGTTTCTGGTTGCCTACCTGCTGTTTGTCTGCGTCCTGGTACCGGTCTATGCGGTCCAGTATGGCTGGCTCAATTTCCTCTGGCTGTCCAATCTCGCGCTGATCGCCGGGTGCGCGGCGGCGTGGCTGGAGAGCCGGCGCCTGGCGAGCATGCTGGCGGTGGGCGTGGTCCTGCTCGAGATGGGGTGGGTGATCGATTTCTTGCTGGGGCTTGTGCTGCTGGGGAACCCGCCCTTCGGCTTTGTCGCCTACATGTTCGATCCGGAGGTTCCGCTCTACCTGCGGCTGTTCTCCCTGTACCACCTGCCGCTTCCGTTGGTGCTGTTGTGGATGGTCTGGCGCCTGGGATACGACCCGGTGGCGGGGCGTTTGTGGATCCTGGTGGGCTGGGCCGTCTTGCTGGTGTCGTACCTGCTGTCGACGCCCGAGGCGAACGTCAACTGGGTGCTGGGCCCCTGGGCGCGGCCGCAGGATCTGGTGCATCCCTATGTGTGGCTGGCGGTCTTGATGGCCGGCTGCGCCCTGGTCTGGTGGTTGAGCCATCGCATGCTTTGGTGGGGCATGGGTCGCTTTGGGCGTGTTCATCCGGATCAGGAGGATACGCGCGATTGATCTGACGCAGTGGGCCTCTGCGCGGGACAGGCGATACTCTCCCGATAACGTTTTCTCGAGGATGTCGCACGCATGACGCTTTTCTGGGTGGCCCTGGTGCCGTTTGTGGTGCTGTTTGTCTGGCTGGTCCCGTTGCGCAGGCCGGCCTACGAGGCCGCGCCACTGGCCTATCTGGCGACACTGGTTATTGCCCTGTGGGTCTGGCAGATGCCGGGGGCCGTGCTGGGCGCGAGCCTGCTGGATGCGGGCGTGGTGTTTGTCGAGGTCATGCTGATTGTGGCCGTCGCGCTGCTGGTGCTGAACGTGATGATCGCAACCGGCCACATGGATGCGATCCAGTCGGTGATCGCCAGCGTGTCGCGCGATCCGCGCGTTCTGGCGATGTTGCTGGGGTGGGGCCTGGTCGGATTCGTGGAGGGTATCGCCGGATTCGGGACCCCGGCCGTGCTGGCGGCACCACTGCTCGTCTATTTCGGCATGAAGCCGCTGAAGGCCGTGGCGATCGCGCTGATCGGCAACAGTACCGCGGTGCCGTTTGGCGCGGCGGGTACGCCGGTGGTGATCGGCTTCGCGGGGCTGGGACTGGACGATGCGGTGGTGCAGGAGGCGGTGGTGCGCACGGCGTTCATCCTCGCGCTGCTGGCCGTGTTCATCACCATTTTCATGACCTGGGTTGCCACGCTGGGGGACGAGAAGGGGCGTTTTCGCGAGTTTGTGCCATTCGCGGTGCTCTCCGCGCTCGCGTTCGGTATTCCGTACGCCCTGGTCGCCTGGCTGATCGGGCCGGAGTTGCCCTCGATTGTCGGTGGCGTCGTCGCGATGGTCGTCATCTCACTGGCCGCGCACAAAGGTTTTCTGCTGCCATCGAGCCCGCAACACACCGAGACCGAACCCGCCCCGATCAAGCGGGTACTCGTGGCGTTTGTGCCGTTCGCCGTGATGTCGGTGGCCTTGATTGCCTCGCGCACGGTGATGCCGCTGCGCGAGGCCCTGCAATCGGTGCGCTGGTCCCTGGGCGAGTTTCAGGGGGTGGAACTGGGGCAGAGCCTGGCCCCGCTGTACACGCCGTATTTCTACTTTGCCCTGGCGCTGCTGACTGCACTGATCCTTTTTCGCGTGGGGCGCGCCACGCTGGGCGAGGCCGTGGTGGCTACTGGACGCAAGCTGCGGGTAGCCGCGATCGTGCTGATCTTCATCATCGCGCTCACCCAGATCCTGCTGATGTCCGAGCTCAACGCGGCGGGGCTCCCCTCGATGCCGCAGGTACTGGGGCAGGGCCTGGCCGGGTGGTTGGGGGGCACGTTCGTGCTGTTCAGCGGATTTCTGGGGGCGCTGGGGTCGTTCATGACCGGAAGTGCCACGGTCTCCAATCTGCTCTTTGCCCGCCTGCAGGCCGACACCGCGGAAGCAGTGGCATTGTCGCTGCCGTCGATTCTCGCCTTGCAGCTGATCGGCTCAGGCGTGGGCAACATGATCTCGTTGCACAACATCGCAATGGCGGCCGCGGCCTGCGGCCTCCAGGCGCGCGAAGGGCAGGTGGTACGGGAGACGATTGTTCCCGTGGTGGTGGTCTGTCTCGGGGCCGGCTTGCTGGCGCTCGTCTGGTGAAGCTCCGGCCCCCTGGGAAACCGAGAAAGCTCAGGGTCACCAGCACGATTACGACAAAGCCGACGAGCCAGATGATGTGGGTCATCATGAGTAGATGGCCTGACTGGCTGGGTGGGCACACCAGTGAGTCACACGCGGGGGTGGAACGTCTGTGCGTCGCCGAACAGACGCCAGCCAGGTGGTCTGCTTACGCTCGGGTGTTGATTGGCAATGTCGCCGATCAGCGACTGGAGGAGGACGGGGAATGAACTGGGACATCGTTAAAGGAAACTGGAAGCAGTTCAAGGGGAAGGTCAAGGCGCGCTGGGGGAAGCTGACGGACGACGAACTCGACGCCGTGGCTGGCAAGCGGGAAGAGTTGGCAGGCCGCATTCAGGAACGCTATGGCGTGACGAAGGACGAAGCGGAGCAGCAGCTGGCAGAGTTCGAGAAGAAGATCGACCGGGACGAACACTGAGCGAAGCGGCCCGCTGGCGACGCCCCGGGACTGATGCGTTCCGGGACTAGTACTGTGGCGTCGTCGGTTCATCGAGGAGGCGGGCGTATTCTCGAGATACGACCCCGTAGCACTCGCAGCTGTGCTGCTCGAGCCCCGGACGGTCGAGAATGACCAGGCGACCTCGGTGGTAGGTGATCAAGCCCGACTTTTGTAACCGCCCGGCGGCCTCGGTGACGCCTTCTCGGCGAACCCCCAGCATGCTCGCGATGAGTTCATGGGTCATTTTGAGTTCGCGATGTGGTGAGCGATCGTCGCTCAGCAACAGCCAGCGGCAGAGCTGCTGCTCCACCGAGTGGTGTCGATTGCAGGCGGAGGTCTGTGCGATTTGCGTGAACAAGGCCTGCGTGTAGCGAAGCATCAGGCGTTGCAGTTCGCCTGTGCGCGAGAAGGCCTCGCTGATGATGGCGCTGCGGATTCGATAGGCGTGCCCGGCCATGCGTACCGAGGCCCGGGTGGGGGTCGTGTAGCCGCCCATCAACAGCGAGATCCCGACCAGTCCCTCCCGTCCGGCCACCGCGATCTCGCCACACTTGCCGTCTTCCATTACACACATCAAGGCGATGATGGCTTCGGTGGGGAAGTAGACGTAGTGGGTCTCCGACGGGCCCTCGTAAAGGCTGGTGCCGAGTGGCAACAGGACCGGATTCAGGTGTGGCTGGAGATGCTTGTATTCACTGTCCGGCAGGGCCGCGAGCAGTCCATTGTCGAGGGGCGTTCGCCCGGTCGGTCGGGTTAAGGGCACCGGTGCGTCCGTTTGTTGGTCGGGAGCGTTCGACGGTCGGAAAGATTCGGATAATTAATAGTTTAAGGATAGTCCTTCGCGGTGGGCTAAACCCCGTATCCCCGACTGAAATCTTCCAGACTGGCGGACCATTTTCGCGTTAAGGCAGTTGGCGTAGCGACGCCCAACGTTCTGCACTGGCCAGGCCGGCGTAGCGGAAGACCGAGCCCGAGGGAAGAGCAATCCCTCGGGCCGGGTAGTGCGAGCCCTAGTCGCGTTCGTACTCGGGCGCTTCCTTCAGGGTGTCTTCATCCATATCGATGTACAGCTTGACCTCGTCGCCTTCGGTCGTGCGGTCGATCCGGTCCCAGGCGATTGCGATCTCCTTTTCGCCCATACCCAGGACACCGCCGGTGCCGACTACGACGGCGATGATCCGACCGTCCTGATCGATGACGAGGTCATTGATCTCGCCGACTTCCTCGTCGTCAGTCCGGCTGTGGACCTTCTTGTCCATCAGATCGGAGGCATGCAGTCCCTGCGCCGGCATACGGTCGATATGGGGGGCATCATGGCGCTCGTCGGCATCACGCTCTTCCATTGCGTTGCGGTCATTGCCGTTCAGTTCGTGTTCGCCCGCCATGGCGGTGCTCATGCCAAAGGCGAGAACGGGGATCATCGCGGCGGCGAGTTTGAGTGAGGTGAGTTTCTTCATGATTCCGCTCCTTGAAGGGGTCGGCGTTAACGCCGGCGGTCAGTGTCAAGCTCATCGTTCGGGCACTCGACCCGCACGATGTATACGCGTCCCCGATCATGTGGCTGGCTGCAATGTCGGTCTGTACGGCGGCCCACAAATCGAGGCAATAACGGCCAGGAGTGCGATGAACGCTGGTTTTTCGCCGGGATGATTCGTGACTGGCCCGACCAAACGCGGTGTGACCCGCAGGTTGTTTCGCCGACGGGGTGCTAGGCTCAGCAGAAGGGCCGGCACGCAAGCGCCAGTCGATCCGAGGGATGCCGATGACGCTCGTCCAGAACCGTGGCTTTCGCAGCCAAGGCTTGCGGCTTGGCTTCGGGGGGCTGTTGTGGCTGTTCCTCTCCGTCCCCGTCTGCGCCAGCCCGCCGCCTTCGTCTCACGCCGGGGTCTTGCTGCAGGACAGTGATATCCAGGCTCGCCAGGTCCCCTGGCGGTTATCGGGGTCCGGTGGACCGGAGGAACGGTGGGGCAGGGAATTGTTTCCGGCCCAGGCGGCCCGGAATTCGTCGGACCGGGCGGATGATCAGAGCGCCAGCCGCGGTGGGGTCAACCGGGACAGACCGAACCTGCCGCGCCGGCAGGCGGTACGCGTCGCAGTCGACCACGCATGGTGGTACCGGATTGCGCTGATCGCAGGCGCTACCTTGCTCCTGGTTAGCCTGCTCCTGCTGCATTACGTGCGGGTCAGTCGCCGTTTGCGTCAGGAGGCCGCTCTGCGCAAGGAGGTCGAGACAACACTGCGCCAGCAGCAGGAGGAATTGGTGCGTCTGGCCAATACGGACGCCTTGACCGGGGTTTGGAACCGCCAGAAGTTCAAGACCGAGGCGGAACACGAGGTGGCTCGTGCGGAGCGTTACAACCTGCCGCTTTCGTTGATTTTTCTCGATCTCGACTACTTCAAGGAGGTCAACGATCGCTACGGTCACGCGATGGGGGATGCCATCCTGCGGGAGATGTGCCAGCGGTTGCAGGCGTGCCTGCGCGACTCGGACCGTCTCGGCCGGTGGGGCGGCGAGGAGTTCCTGATCCTCGTGCCGCACGCCGACTCGGACCGTGCAGCGTTGCTGGCGGAAAAACTCCGCCAGGCCATTGCGGACCCACCGGCGGCCCATGGCCAGCCGATGTCGATCAGCCTGGGGGTGGTGTCTCGCGAACCCGGAGATTCCCTGGAAGATCTCGTGCGCAAGGCCGATGCGGCGCTCTATCGCGCCAAGGCGCGTGGCCGAAATCGTGTCGAGGTCCACCGCGCGGAGGGCCCCCCAGACGCTTTGTGAGTCAGGTGGCCGTTAGTGGCTCCACGCGTAGCTCCACGCGGCGGTTCAGGGCGCGCCCATGTGACGTTTCATTCTCGGCGATGGGGCGGTCCGGTCCGTAGCCGATCGCAATGATGCGCGCCTCTCCGACGCCATTGTCGTGCAGGTGACGACCGACCGACAGGGCCCGTTGTTCCGACAGGTGCTGGTTGTAACCGCGTGCGCCCGCAGAGTCGGTATGTCCGGCGATCGTCACCAGGCTGGCGTCGTACTCCTCGAGCACCTGCCCCAGGGCATCGAGGGTGGGTATCATGTCCGGGTGAATCTCCGCGCTGTTGGTCTCGAAGGCCTTGGCGCCCGGAAATATCAGGGTGATGATTCGCCCCTCGCGTTCCATTTGCACATCGTATCCCGCCAGCTCCTGGCGCAACCGTGCGGTCAGCACGTCCATATAGAAGCCCACCCGATCCAGGGCGACGGATTCGTGCCCCTCGTCCAGCAGGTGCTGACGACGTGCGTTGACGGCGTCGTCATCGCGCGCCAGATAAACCGCGTTCCGGCTCGTCCCGTAAGCATCGTCCTCATGGGGGGTATCCCGGGCTTGTTCGCCGTTGGCGGCTGCATCTGGTGAACGTTCTCCCTGAGTGGGCATGGCGTTACACCCGGTCAACAACAGTGCCGCGACGATGGCGGCAAGTGTGTTGTGGCGAATAATGGCGTTCACTTCGAGTCCCCGGCTTGTTGGCACCAATCACGGAATGCGCGCGCCGAGAGGGGGCGGCTGAAGCGATAGCCTTGCCCGAATCCGACCCCTTGCTGGCGCAGCCACTCGACCTGATGCCCGGACTCGATGCCTTCGGCGACGATGTTCAGCTTCAGCGAGCGTGCCATCACGATGATATGGCTAATGATGTTGCTGGTCACTGCTTCGTGGCCAATGGCATCGGCAAATGTTTTGTCAATCTTGAGGGTGTCCAGTTCGAAGCTCTCGAGATAGGCCAGGCTGGAGTAGCCGGTGCCAAAATCGTCAATCGCGATGCGATGGCCGCGCGCGCGCAAATCCTGGATTCTCCTGCGAACGTCATCCGTGTTGAGCAGCGAGCGCTCGGTGATCTCGAGCTTGATTGCGTGGGCCGGAACCTTGGCCTGTTCAAGCTCGCGCTGGAGGGCTTCGCTAAAGCGGGTGGAGGCCAGATCCTGTCCGGTGATGTTCAGGTTGATCGGGCAATCCGGCCGGTCGCGGAGCTGTGGCCCCAGCTCGTGGAGGACACAGCGCAGGATCGCGAGGGTCAAGTCGGTCCCCTGTTCGGTATCTTCGGCCAGAGGCACGAAGACATCCGGGCCAATAGTTTCCCGGTTATCGCGCCGCCAACGCGCCAGGGCCTCGGCACCCTGACAGCTGCCTGTTTCCAGGTCGACGATGGGCTGGAACACCACCTGCAGCTGGTCATGCGCAATCGCCTCGCGCAGCTCCTGAGCCAGGCTGAGCTGGTGGCGGAAGTACCGCAGGATCAGAAACAGCCACAAACCAACGAGTAACAGGCCAAAGGCCCCGGCCCCGGCCAGCGTGGGGAGGTAGCGCTGCCAGAATTGCGCCATCGGCTGCACGGCGATGATGTCGATCGGCAGGATAGTATCGAGCGACGAGCGGCTGACCAGCCGTTGTTCGGCGTGATCCACCGTGAGCCCGGGTTCGAATAACTCGGGATCCGGGACATCGGCCCCCGGGGGATGGGTGATCATGGGCATGGATTCGACCCAGAGCCCGACTTCCTGGTCCTCCAGCAGGCCTGGGTTTACCAGCAGGCGCGGGTCGATGGCCACGTCGTGCTGGCCATAGCGCATCAGGAAGAGCTCTACGCCGCCGATCGCCGTCGTGGGGCCGGGCCACCAGGCCACCAGTCCGCTGTCGTAGATGCGGCTGGCCTGGGGGGGAGTGAGGGCATCGCCCTGGACAAAACCGGCGCCGCATTCGCGTTCCACTGCCCGCCAGTAACCGACGGCGCGAATATGCGGCCGCGAAATCGCGGCTTCCTGCAACTGGTTCAGGTGCTGCGGCGAGCAGGGGGTCACATCGAGGGCATTGAGCTCGTCGAGCAGGTCGCGCGCGTCGAGGATCGCCTGCTCGGTTTGCTGGCCGAGCTTTTGTGCGAGTTCGTCCAGACGCTGTTCCTCCGCGACCACGGACCCTTGCCAGAGATACCAGCCCAGGAGAAACAGCGGCAGCAGGAGCCCCAGGACGGTTACGCCAAAGACGGCAAACAGCAGCTTGTCGCGCCGTGTAGCCATGGCGTTCCATCCTCCGTAAGTCCCGAATAGACGGGATTTCAAGAGTGTAGCATGGGGTTATTGGGATCCTGCCGCATCCGGGAGGACGGTGAGAAGGATGGCCACACCGTGAGGAATCACGATGAACGAAAAGGTCACTGTGAGGGAAAAATCAGGGTCATCACTGAGCCAGCACGAAGGGGTGTCGGTGGCCTGCGACTGTTGCTCCTGCGAGGCGGAGCCCTATTGGTGGGAGGTTGCCGCGGAAATGGGGATCGATCCGCAGTCGGACAAGCCGGACCGGGCGGCAAGTGCCGCCCGGCCGGGAGGTGATTACTCGACCTCGACGGAGCCTTCGGCCCCACCTTCGGCGCCGGCTTCGGCACCGCCGTCGTCGCCTTCGGCTTCACCGCCAGCACCGGCCCCGGCACCTGCATCGGCGCCCATGCCGCCACGGGCATCGTCGTCCTGACGGACGTCACCGCTGGCGCCGGCATCGCCGCTCGCGCCAGCACCACCCTCGGCACCCGGGGCCTGGCCTTCGGCCGCCGCACCGCCGGCGGTCCCGCCACTGGCTTCGCCGCCCATTTCGGAGCCGCCGGCGGCTCCACCGCTGGCTTCGGCACCGGTCTCGGCAGCACCTTCGGCTGCCGCACCCAGGTTTTGCGCCTGCGCGGTGGCGAGTCCACCCAGCGCGAACATCGAGGCGAGGGCAAAGGCAATTGCAGTCTTGCGATAGCTATACATCAGTACAACCTCCTGTTTCGGATTGAGGAACGGTCATTCCGTGCCTCGCGACCGACCGATCGGCCATCGGCTCGTGTCGGTCTGCGTGTACAGGTCTAGCTCCCCCGGGCAGGGGGACGAAAGGGAATGGACGGGAAGGTGCGAACGCCTTCACTGCGCCGAGGGGAGGAATCGAACCTCGGTCAAACTATTTCCCGGTATGGTCAGTCGGTCGCGCTGGATTCGCAATGGCCAACGGAGCCTGCCGCACAGATGCGCCCATCGATCCAGATGGCGCGGTCCAGCCGAGCCCCTTCCAGCCGGGCGTCGGTCAGATCGGCGCCGGAAAGGTCGGCGTGGCGCAGATCCGCATCTTCCAGGCGGGTGCTCCGGAGTCGAGCGCTCCGCAGGTCGGCACCAGTTAATTGGGCGCGTGAGAGATCGGCCCCGTCCAGGCGGGCTCGGTCGAGGTTTGCGTAGCGCAAATCGGCATCCGCGAGTTGCGCGCGCTCCAGCCGTGCGGCGCTCAGGCGGGTGTCATACAGGCTGGCACCGGCCAGGTCAGCTCCGCGCAGCGCAGCCCCGGACTTGTTGCAGTAGTTCCAGTTCACCGAGGGTCCGGGTGGCGCATCGCAATCCGGTGCCGGCGTGATTTCCTGTTGCTGTGCGAACCAGACCAGCAGGCCCGTGGCAAGGAAAAGCGCAACGCCAGACAGGATCCAGGGGCGCGGACCCTGTACCCATTGGCGCCAGGGAAATGGCGTACGGTCGAGCAGGGCGGCCCATAGCTGGCGATGGTTCAACGTCTCCAGGTTCTCGGGACAGCGGCGGTCGCCCTTGCGCTGGTCGCGGTAGAACGAATCCGAGGCATGCGAACGACGTTCCCGCAGGCGTTCGTCCTCGCGCAGCCGGGCGCGCTCGAGGCGTTCCTTGCCACCGGGGGTGTTGGCCAGACGCACTTCCTCGGGAATCAGGTGGGGCCGTTCGGCGATCCGTACCCAGAATTCCCGGTCCTGACTGATCTCGTCCTGTTCGGTCAGGCGCCCAAGGATGAGGAACCGGCCGATCTGGCGAGCCGGGTAGGGCCCGCAGACGCCATCCGGGCGGCGCAGAAACCAGCGCTCGTGGCGCACGGCCTCGGACGAGGAGGGGGGCGGGTCCGTCGCCTCGTGGGTTGTTTCCGATGGATCGGAAGGCTGCGTGGTCACTGGCGGGTCCCCTGATCACGCGTGACGGCGTCGCCGGGTCGCCAGTCCTTCAGGTGCTGGCGCAGCTCGGCGGCGCTTGGCTGGGCAGCCTCCAGGATCAGGTGAATGCGGTTGAAATGGAGCAGTTGCGCGCCACCGGTATCGGGTGCCAGATAAAGGTCCGGTTGTTCGCGCCGGATCATTTCGCGGATCAGCGATTTCTGCATGATGCTGAAGGTCTTGAACAGGAGGTCGGTCAGCCCGGGGAGTGGCTGGTTGGCGACGTTCCATGCGCCGGATACGTCGACCGCGATCACGATATCGACCTTGTCCCGGAGGAGGTCGTATGGCAATGGATTGGAGGCCCCGCCGTCGATCAGTAACCGGCCGTCGTCCGACGGTACGGGTGCGAACAGGCCGGGCACCGCCATGCTGCCCGCAATCGCCGGAAAGAGCTCACCTTCCTGGAGCGTGACCGTCTGGCTGGTCCAGTAGTCGGTCGCTACCACCGTCAGCGGGATGCGCAGTTCGTCGAAGCTGCGGGTCGGGGTGTGCGTTGCGAGAAAGCGCAGGAAGGTATCGGCGTCCAGCAGGGCGTTGCGGCCCAGGCGCAGGGGGATCAGTTCGAACAGCTCGAGATCGGATCGGGCCAGGCGCGAGAGGGCGTCCATCTCTGAACCGGCGAAGTCGTCAAAGATGTCGAGGATCTCCTCCGCGCTGAGGCCGGCGGCATACAGGCCGCCGATGATCGCGCCAATACTGGTCCCCGCGATATAGTCCGGCTGCAGGCCGAGCTCATCGAAGGCCTGCAGTATCGCGATGTGGGCCAGGCCACCCGCACCGCCGGAGCCCAGGGCCAGACCAATGGTGGGACGCGTATCGCTCGTTGGTTCCGCGTCGCCGGCGTTCGCCGGCATGGCCACCCACGTCAGCAGCAGCGTCAGGGCCAGCAGCAGGAGCGGGCCAGGACGCGTCTTCGAGATGCGACGCTGGAGGGGCTTGATCGCGAACACGCGGATGCTCCGGCAGATACTGTTCGCAGTATAGCGGTCGGTGTCGCATGGCGCGGCTTGCTACCCTGAATGTCCTGCACATCCACCCGCATGGCAGATGAATCCGCAACCAACCCCCAATCTCGGTGTGTCGCAGTGTTTGCTCGGCGAACCCGTTCGCTACGACGGTGGACATCGGCGGGAGGCCTTTGTGGTCGAACGGCTGGCACGCCATGTCACCTGGGTACCTGTCTGTCCGGAGGCGGTGCTGGGCACGCCGCGCGAGCCGATGCACCTGGTTCGTGAAGGCGGACGCCTGGCGCTGCGCGGGAACGAAACGGGTGGGGACTGCACAGGCCCCGTCCAGGACTTTGTTCAAGACCGTGTGCCAGTCCTCGCGGCGGCCGGACTGGATGGCTACATATTCAAGGCACGATCACCCAGTTGCGGGCTGCAGGTTCGGGTGGCGAACGAGGCCGAGCCTGCTGCGGGCCTGTTCGCCACCGCACTGACCGATGCGCTACCCGACCTGCCCGTCGTCGAGGAGGCCGGGCTGGCCGGTCCGGATGCTCGCGAGGCCTTTCTCGAGCGCATCTTTGCGCATGCGCGGGTTCGCGAGCTGTTTGCCGCGCGGTGGACCCTGGGAGACCTCATGCGTTTCCATACGCGCGAGAAGATGCTGCTGCTCGCCCATGACCGGGTCGGCTACGATCAGTTGGGGCGTTTTGTTGCACAAGCCGCTGGGCAGCCGCGGGACGAGGTCGCGCCGGGATACACGCGGCGGTTTATGGGGGTGCTGGCAAGACCCGTGTCGGTCGGCCAACATGTGAATGTGCTGCAGCATATGGCCGGGCACTTTCGCGATCGCCTGGACCCATCCCGTTCGACGGCCCTGCATGAAGCGATCGACGCCTGCCGCCGCGGCGAGTGTCCGCCACGGCATGTCTACGCGCGAATCCGTGCCCTGGCAGAAGAGCTGGATGTCCAGTGGGTGCGCGAGCAAAGCATCCTCAACCCGTTTCCCCAGGAACTCCTGACCGAAGACATTCATGACTGACGTCGCTGCAACCCCGATCATCGTTCGCCTGGCCCCGGAGATTCATCTGAAGTCGCCCAGCACCCGGCGCCATTTCACGCGGGTCCTGCGGCGGAACCTCAAGCGGGCTCTGATCGGCATCCCGCATGATCTGCGTACCCAGCAGGGCCGGCTGGTGCTCTATACACCGAAGCCCGAGGCGGGCCAGTCGATCCTGCGCAAGGCCTTCGGGGTCAGCACCTTTTCGCCGGTCGAGGCGGTGCTCAAAGAGGTCTCGGTGGAACGCCTTTGCGAGGTCGTGGGCGCCCGTTTCACGGAGGCGGTGCGCGGGCGCCGGTATGCCGTTCGCTGCAAGCGCCATGGCCGCAAGGATATCTCGGCGACCGAGGTCGAGCGCCGGGTGGGTGCGGTCCTGGATGGGCCCGGTCGCGTCGACCTGGACAACCCCGAGGTCGTCGTCCGGATCGATCTCGACCGCGAACAGGCCTGGATTTACTCCAGGCGCGAGCAGGGGGGTGGGGGATTGCCCCTGGGCGTGCAGGGGCGCGCCATGGTCCTGATCTCGGGCGGGTTCGATTCGGCAGTGGCGGCCTGGTACATCATGCGCCGCGGGACCGCCGTGGATTTCGTATTCTGCAACGTTGGTGGGTCCGTGCACGAGGAGATGGTGCTCGCGGTCTGTCGCCGTCTGGTCAGCGACTGGGGCGCGGGCATTCGCCCCAGGATGTTCAGTGTCGACTTTTCCGGCGTGGTCGACGACCTGCGCGCGAAGGTGCCCGGCGATGCCTGGCAGATCGTGCTGAAACGGCTGATGTATCGGGCCGCCGAGCCGATCGCGCGTGAGCGTGGCGCGGAGGCGCTGGTGACCGGCGAGGCGCTCAGTCAGGTCTCGTCTCAGACCCTGTCCAACCTGGAAACCATCGATGCGGTAACCGATCTGCCTGTATTGCGGCCACTGATCGGCTTCGACAAGACCGAGATCATGAACCGTGCGCGCGCGATCGGCACGTTCGAGGTGTGCGAGAAGGTCCCCGAGTTTTGCGCAATCGCGAATCAGCGGCCGATGGTGACCAGCAAGCGCGCACACATCGAAAGGCTGGAAGCCGCGCTCAGTGACGGCTGCCTGGACCGCGCCGTTGCCGAGGCCCGGATGCATGACCTGGGGGCGCCGGCCCCATCCGCGGATCGCACGAGCCCGCTTCTGGTCGAGCATATCCCCGCGGCGGCGGAGATCATCGATTGTCAGCCGCCCGATCTGTATCGGCACTGGCACCTGCCGGGCGCGGTGAATCACCCGGCCGATGAACTCGTGGCGTGCTTCGAGCAGTTCCCGCGCGACCGCGCGTACGTGCTCTACTGTTTTCGTGGTACGCAGTCCGCGGTACTGGCCGAGCGCATGCGTGCTGCGGGCTATGATGCGCGGGCCTTCGCGGGCGATGTGAGCAGGCTTCGCCGGCAGTGGGACAGGCAGCCCGTGACTGAGGTGGATGCCTGAGCGCTCTCGTCAGTGGTCTGTTGGAGTGACGAGGACACGCCCGCGGATCTGACCGGCCAGCAGCGCCTCCGCGCGCTCCGGGAGCTGTGACAGGCCGATCTCTTCCGCCAGGCACCGCTTGAGCGTCTCCGGCGAGAGGAGGCGGCCGATCCGTTGCCAGACCCGTTCGCGGTCGGTCGCGGGATATTGCACAGAATCGATGCCCTGCAGCCGAATGCCGCGCAGCAGGAACGGGATGACTGTGGTCGTCAGCCCCGCCCCGCCCGCGAGTCCGCAGGCGGCGACGACGCCGCGGGCCTGGGTCTCGGCGAGTGCATGGGCCAGGGTATCGCCACCCACGCTGTCGATCACGCCCGCCCAGCGTTCGGAAAGCAGCGGGCGGTCGGGCCGCTCGGCAAGCTCGCCTCGGGGCACGATCGACCGGGCGCCCAGGGTCTCCAGGTGCCTGGCGTTTTCCGGCCGGCCGGTGGCGGCCACAACGCGATAGCCCAGCGCGGCAAGGAGTGCGATCGCCAGATTGCCCACGCCGCCGGACGCGCCCGTGACCAGGATCTCTCCGGTCCCGGGGGTGATCTCGCCGTGTTCCAGGGCCTCGATCGCCAGCATGGCGGTAAACCCGGCCGTGCCCACGATCATCGCGCCACGCGCATCCAGCGTGTCCGGCATCGGGGTCAGCCAGTCCCCGTGGACCCGGGCGTATTCCGCGAAGCCGCCCCAGTAGCGTTCGCCGACGTGCCAGCCGGTCAGCAGGACGTGATCCCCGGGTCGGTAGCGGGCATCGCTGGATTCCGTCACGGTGCCCGCCAGGTCGATGCCCGGCACATGGGGATACTCCCGCACCAGGCGACCCAGTCCGTTGAGGATCATTGCGTCCTTGTAGTTCAGCCCCGAGTGTTCAACGGCGACCAGTACTTCCCCTGCCGGGAGGTCGGCCGGGTTCAGGGTGGATACCTCGGCGATCGGTCGAGGATCGCCCTCTTGCAGCAGCAATGCGTTGAATGTGTCGTTTGGGGCCATGGGGGGGAACGTAATCGAGGTTTGACGATGTGTGGTTGCGCTACGGGGAAAGCAGGCCGGCGCGGAACAACTCGTCGTAGGTCGTCAGTCCGCGTTCGGCCTTGTCCATGCCGTCATCAAGGAGCATGCGCTGGCCCTTGTCGGCCAGGCGCTGGCGCAGGCCCCTGTCGTCGTGGTGGTCGAGGATGGCCGCGCTGTCGGACTCGTCCAGGTGCCAGACCTCGAAGATGCCGATGCGGCCGTAGTAGCCCAGATTGTTGCAGACGGAACAGCCGCGCGCGGCCCAGACCGTCTCGGGGGTCTCGCGACCGCCGATGCCGAGCCACTTTTGCTCTCGGTCGTTCGGTGCCCGGTGCTCGTGGCAATGCGGGCAAAGACGTCGCACGAGCCGCTGTGCGATCACAAGCTCGAGTGTCGGCGCGATCTCGAAGTCTTCAAGGCCCATGTTGCGCAGGGAGGCGACGGTACCGACTGCATCACGACTGTGCAGGGTGGCCATCAGGGAACGCCCGCTGGTGGCGATGTTGATCGCGCCGCGGGCGGATGGCCCGTCGCGGACCTCGCCGACCAGTACGTAATCCGGGTCGAGTCGAAGCAGGGTCTGGGTGCCTTGCTCGAAGTCGAGTCCCTGGTCGGTATTGATCTGGATCTGGTTCACGCCCGGGATGGCGTACTCGACCGGGTCCTCGAGCGTGATGATCTGCTGCGATGTCTGGCCGATTTCGTGCAGCAGGGCGTACAGGGTCGTGGTCTTGCCGCTGCCGGTGGGGCCGGTCACCAGCAGTACGCCACCGGCTGTCTGCGTCCATTGGCGAATGGCCTCGACCTCCTGTTCCGGAAGACCCAGGTCGCTCAGGTCCTGGAAGGCATCGGGCTCGGCCAGGATGCGCACGGACAGCTTGTCGCCATTGACGCAGGGTACGGTTGTAACGCGCAGATCCAGGTGCCCTGTGTCCTCGCCGCGCCAGGCGAAGCTGCCTTCCGCGGAGTTCAGGGTGGGCATCGGGTCGAGACTGGCCAGCGTCTTGAGCTGATTGGACAGCAGTTCGCCGAGGCCGGACTCGAGTGTCGTGGCGTCGACCATCAGGCCATCGATGCGCAGCCGAATGCGGTAGCCGTGAGGTTCGGGGTCGAGATGGATGTCGGAGGCGCGTACGGCGACGGCGTCCTCGATCAGGGCATGGGCCTCGAGCCGGCCTTCTGCGTGCTCGTCCTCGTTGAGGTACTCGCGCAGGCCGGGGACCAGATGGGGGTTCAGTGCGCGCCCGTCACCGGGCGTTGGTCGGAGCGATTCCGGCATTCAGCCCCCGGGAAAGGATTGGGGATGTCGCGATACCGGTCGAAACCGGCAAAAGCTACCGCTGCGGGCGTTCGCGCAGGTCGCTCGCGGAACGGGTGACCTGTGCTTCGCGGTCCAGCATGATCAGGGCCTGCGTCTCCTCAGTCTCCTCGCTGACCATCTGGTCACCCTCGACCCCGGGCGGCGGGCTTTGAGGCCGCATTTCCATGACCTGCGCGAGGGTGGGCAGCTCAACCTTCGAGACCAGCTCGGCAGTGGCGTCCTGGGCTTGCGGATTCTGCATCGTCAGCACGAAGCCGGTCGCGAGCACGAGCAGCGACAGGATAAATGGGTGCTGTTGTTGGGCCGTATGCAGCGGACGGGTATCGAACATCGATGCAGCCTGGGTAAGGGACTTGATCCATGGACCATACCCGCGGGAGCGGGTTCCTTCAAGCAACCATGTTCCGGCCGCGAGTGCGCGTCTCAGGCCACTCGGCGGCAGACCAGAAAGACCTCGCCGACGTCTTCTGTGGGGATCATGCCCGGATAGAGCTGGAGCGTCTTCTGACGCTTCAGGGCCAGCGGCATGAAGTAGCGGTTGTAGTAATGCATGGCCGTATCGCGGTGATGCTGCAGGAACCACATGCCCAGACGGGTGAGGAGTGACGAGCGGGGCTTCATGCCGAAGACGCCGCTCTGATCGATGGTAAGACCATGGCGTTCCAGCAACGCGAACAGGCTGTTGGGCGTGTAGCGGCGGTAGTGACCCACGATTTCGTCGAAGCGGGTCCAGTACTCCGGATGGAGGGGCGTCGAGAGCAGGATGCGCGCCCCCGGGGCGGCGACACGCGTCAGTTCGCGCATGGCCTGCTCGTCATCCTCGACGTGCTCGATGATGTCGAGCGCAGAGATCAGGTCGAAGCGGCCGTCTTCGTAGGGCAGGTCGCTGATGACCGCAGATTCCGTGTGACCGCCTTCGGCGCGCAGCGTGCGCAGGGCGGGCTCGCTGATGTCGGCGAAGTGGGTACCGGCGATGGGCAGCCGCGGCCGCATGCCGGGCCCGACCTCAAGGCGCTCGCAGCCGTCGCGATTGAGTCGGCAGACCAGCGGCCAGGTATTGAACTGGTCGGGCGACACCAGTTGCGAGTCTTTCCACAAGTCATTGTAGAAACGGCGATTGGTGTCGAGCAGCCGATCGTGATCGGCGGTATGCGGGGAGGCAGGATCAGACAAGCAGATTTCCGGGGTGCGAATATGTGAAGAGTATAGGGATTCTGTGACGCTCCATGGCGGAGACCGGGGGGCGCATGTGGGAAGCTGTGAACGGCGTCCGGGTTCCGCCCACGCAAGGGAGCGCTTACCTGGGGCGATGTCGATCAGCCGAAATGTTGTTCCGTGGATTCCTGTGACCGCGTGGGGACCGACACCACGCAGTTCCGCCCTTGGGCCTTGGCGTTATAGACGGCCTCGTCGGCCGCGCGGAACAGGTCGTTGATTTCTACATCGCTGCCCGGCTCTCGGCTGGTGACTCCGAAGGACGCGGTGAGCGGCAGGCCCGCCGGGCGCAGGTCCTGGATCCGCTGGCGCAGGTCCTCGGCACGGGTATGGGCATCGAACAGGTCGTTGCCTGGCATCAGGATCAGCAGTTCCTCGCCGCCGAAGCGGACAGGGACCTCGCCGGGCGCGGCCACGGCGCGCAGGAGTTCGCCAATGGCCGCGAGGACTTTGTCGCCGACCAAGTGACCGTGACGGTCATTGATGTCCTTGAAGTGGTCGAGATCCATCAGGATCAGGGCCAGCGGTTGTTCCCGGCTGCAGGGCTCATCGAAGAAACGGCTGGCGAACTCGGTTAGTGCATTGCGATTGCTCAGACCGGTCAGTGGATCAACCATTGCCATTTCGTAGTGCTTCTGACGCTGAAGGCGGACCTCTTCCATCAGGCGTTTGTTGTTCAGCAGGTTGCACAGGCGCGTCCGAAGTTCACCCCCTTGGAAAGGTTTGGTGATGAAGTCATTGACGCCAAGGCGAAATAGCTCCGCGCGTTGGTGCTGATCATCCAGGCCAGACATGGCGACGATTGGCATCTCGGTCATGTCCGGGCATTGCTGACGGATGCACCCCACAAGCCCCATCCCGCTCAGCTCGCCCTCAACCAGGATGTCGCTCAGGACCAGGTCGAACTGCGAGGGATCGAAGGCCGCGAGGGCGTCGGAGGCACTGGCGTAGTGCACGATATCGATGCCCATCGGCTCCAGGGCGCGGCGCAGGTAGCGTGCGGCGGTGGGGCTGTCCTCCACAAACAGAATCCGTCCGCTGTGGAGGTTCTCCAGCGGCTGCGCGTACCGTTCGGCCTGCTGGAACAGTTCCCCAATGTTGGTTCGGTCGTGGACATCGGTCGCGCCCGCGGCGAAGGCGCGTTCGCGAATGCGCATATCGGGGTTGGACGTAAGGAGGATCAGTGGCAGCCCGCGGCCGTGACGCTTCTTGCGCGCCGCGCGGCAGAATTCCAGGCCATCCATGTCGGGCAGGCTTAGCGAAACGCAGGCCAACTCTGCGCGGAAGATGTCCAGGCGTGCGAGCCCCTCGGCGCCGGTGCCGGCCATGCTGGCTTCGTGTCCGGCGGTGCCCACCATGCGGCTCCAAAGGGCCCGGAACACGCGCGAGCGATCGACGACCAGGATCCTCATGATCCCGGCTCCTGTGGGCGATCCTGCCGTGGCCCCCTGTGCCCGTGCATGTCCTTGCTCCCATTCCGTCCGGAAACCGCAGCGTCCGTGCTGCCGCTCCGTATAGTGCGCGTTGCCAGCGTTTGCAACAACTGCGGTACTTCGGCTGTGTTGCCGGGGCATGAATGGAGCGTGGGTCGCCTGACTGCATAAGCCAACCCACGGTACAGTTCCGTCATGAAAGGAGACGACGCTGGCAAGGCACCGGGAGCGCGCGATTATCGCCAATGGGATGCCTGCGCCTGTGCGGCAGCCGTGCGTGACGGGGAGGTCGCGCCCGGGTCTCTGCTGCGGTGCGCGCTGGAGCGCCTGGATGCGGTGAACCCCGTGCTCAATGCGGTTTGCATCGATGCCCGATCGCGTGCCAATGCGCGAATCGACGAGGGCGTTAAGGGACCATTCGCCGGGGTCCCGTACCTGGTCAAGGACCTCCTGCAGGACGTCCAGGGGCTTCCCTCGACCCTGGGCAGTCGGTCCTGCCGTCAGGTGATTGCGCCGGCCAGTGCTGACACCGTCCACCGAGCCGAAGAGGCAGGGTTGGTGATTCTGGGCAAGACCGCGACCCCGGAATTCGGGCTCAAGGGGGTTACGGAGTCCGCGCTCTGGGGGCCGACGCGAAACCCGTGGGATATCGATCGCTCGCCCGGTGGTTCCAGCGGCGGGGCGGCGGCGGCCGTGGCGGCCGGGATCGTGCCCATGGCCGGTGCCAACGACGGGGCCGGGTCGATTCGCATACCGGCCTCGTACTGCGGGTTATTCGGACTGAAGCCTTCGCGCGGTCGGGTGCCGGTGACGCCGCTGGCGGGCGAGGCCTGGGAGGGCGCCGTGAGCGAGGGGGTGCTTTCGCGCAGTGTGCGTGACAGTGCCCGGATGCTCGATGTCCTGTCCTCGGGGCAGAGTGCTTCCGCGCCCTTTCGGGTGGAGCCACCTTCGGCAAGCTTCGAGGTACTCGCCCGACGCGAGCCGGGACGCCTGCGGATCGGCTGGAACGTCGATTCGCCCGTTGGCGGAAGAGTCGATCGCGATTGTGTGGAGGCGGTGGGGCGGGCCGGCGCTTTGCTGGAAGCGCAGGGCCACGTCGTCGAGCGGGTAACGGACTGGCCAGTGGATGGCCGGCATGTGGCGCGGTCGGTACTGGCGTTGTTGTACGGACAGGTGGCGGCGTTTGTGGCGCGGGCGCGCGAACGGGGTGCGCGCTGGGACGACTTCGAGCTGGATACGCGTACGCTGGCGCGGCTGGGGCGGGCGTTGACCGCGGGGGAATACGCCCGCGCCCGGCAGGGCTGGAATCGCGTGAGTCTGGCGCTGGCGACGCTGTTCGAGCGCTATGACGTCCTGCTGCTGCCGACCGTGGCGATGCCGCCCCCGCGGATCGGCGAGCTGGAGCCAGCCCCCCTGGTCCGCGCCCTGCAACGGCTTGCCCTGTACCTGCCTGTGGGCCGCTGGATGCTGAACAGCCGCTTTCTGGAGCGGATGACGTTCGAGAACCTGGAGCGCACCCCGTTTACCCTGGCCGCCAACCTGGCCGGAATCCCCGCGATGTCGGTGCCGCTGCACTGGGATCGGGATGGACTCCCCGTGGGTGTGCAGTTCATGGCGCCCTGGGGCGAGGAGGGGCGGCTGCTCTCGCTGGCAACCCAACTGGAAACCGCGCAGCCGTGGTTTGACCGGGTGCCGCCAGCCCAGACGGACACCCGCCAGGGCTGAAGGAGACGTCCTGTCCCGGTTCCCGGTCAGGCGATGCTGCGGCGCCAGTCCGTGATTTCGTCGTGCAGTTGCTGGCGCGACGGATCGTCCATGAAGGCGGCCTCGACCGCGTTGCGGGCGAGCTTTTCCAGTTCGTCGATCGACAGTGCCAGCGCGTCGGTGGTCGCGCGGAAGTTCTCGCCGATGTAGCCGCCGAAGTAGGCGGGGTCGTCGGAGTTGATGGTGACCCGCAGGCCGGCATCGAGCAGGCGCTTGAGGTTGTGGTCCTCGAGCTGGTCGAACACGCAGAGCTTGATGTTCGACAGCGGGCAGACGGTCAGCGGGATCTGTTCCTTCGCAAGCCGTTGCAGGAGGGCGGGGTCCTGTTCGGCCTGCACGCCATGGTCGATGCGATCGACCTGCAGCAGGTCCAGGGCCTGGTGGATGTATTCGGGCGGGCCCTCCTCGCCGGCGTGGGCGACGACACGGAAGCCGGCCTCGCGCACGCGATCGAAGACGGCCCGGAATTTCTCCGGCGGGTTGCCCTGTTCGGCCGAGTCCAGGCCGAACGCCGCAATGCGGTCGCGGTAGGGCAGGGCCGCCTCGAAGGTCTCCATCGCGGCCTCGGCGCTCAGGTGGCGCAGAAAGCACAGGATCAGGCGACTGGAGATGCCCAGCTCGCGTTCGCCGTCGCCCAGGGCGCGGGTGAGGCCGTCGATCACCGTCGCGAACGCCACGCCGCGTTCGGTATGCGTCTGGGGGTCGAAGAAGATCTCGGTGTGGCGTACGTGATCCTGCTGGCAGCGCTGGAGATAGGCCCACGTCAGGTCGTAGAAGTCCTGCTCGGTCAGCAGGACGCAGGCCCCCGCGTAATAGATGTCCAGAAACGACTGCAGATCCTGGAACTGGTAGGCCGCGCGCACCTCGTCGATCGAGGCATAGGGCAGTTCCACGTTGTTGCGCTCGGCCAGCCGGAACAGGAGTTCCGGTTCCAGGGCGCCCTCGATGTGCAGGTGCAGCTCTACCTTGGGGAGGCGGGCGATGGCGTCTTGCATGGTGGCGGCCTGTGGTTTCGTGCGTGGGCGAGGAATGGTAACGGCTTGTTCTGGATCGCGCTTGATGGGCCGCGATTACGGGTCGATACGCGTCTCGCTGGCGCCGCCGTGCTCGATCCAGCCACGGATCATGCGTGGGGTGGTCGTGCCGGCCGCACAGCGCCCCTCGCGGTCGATCACGATCGCCCCGCCGTAGCCGTCCAGTCGCTCGCGCAGCCGTCGCAGGCTCGCGGTGAGGGCCTCGGCGGCACCGAGGCCCAGCAGCTCGATATGGTCGGCCAGGTCTTTGGCGAAGACACTGCGTAGAAAATGCTCGCCGAGGCCGGTCGCCGAGATGGCGGCGGTGTGATCGTCGGCGTAGACGCCCGCACCTGCGATGGGCGAGTCCCCGACGCGGCCGGGGCGTTGGCCATTCATGCCGCCTGTGGAGGTTGCCGCGGCCAGGTGGCCGTGCTGATCGCGGGCGACCGCGCCGATGGTCCCCGGGGCGGGCTCGTCATGGTCCAGCGTGACTGTGCCGCGTCGCAGTGTTCGTTCCAGTTGCTCCCGCCGTTGCGCCGTGATCAGTCGGCTTTCGTCGATCAGGGGCAGCCCGGCCTGCCGAGCAAAGCTTGCGGCACCCTCCGCAACCAGCAGCACATGCGCGCCGTCCTCCAGGATTGCGCGGGCCAGGCGGATGGGATTGGCGATCCCGCGAACGGCGCCCGCAGCCCCCACACCGAGGGTTTCACCTTCCATGATCGCGGCGTCCAGCTCGACCGTGCCCTCGCGGGTCAGCGCGGCTCCGATGCCGGCGTTGAACAGCGGCTCGTCCTCGAGTAACGCCGCGCAGTATTCAACGGTATCGAGTGCTCGTTCGCCATGGGCCAGGCGCTCGCGGCCGGCCTCTAGTACCCGCAGCGTCGCGGCGTGATACTGCGCGGCAACCAGCGGGTCCTGCGCCTCGCGGATGTGGCCGGCACCGCCGTGGATCATCAGCGAGAAGGGCTCCAAGGCCATCAGCGATCCTGCACCTGTCCGCGGATCAACAGGATGTCGCTGTGGCTGCCCGGGACAAAGCGGCTCTGGGCGATCGCGATCTCGCCAGCCGCGTTGGCGGCCATCCGCCGTTTCAGCTGCCCCTGAAGCCCACCGCTGTAGGGTTGGTCGACGGTCCCGGGGACGGGCTCGACAGGCGCGAACGCCAGGGTGTCCAGTGGAGCGAGGCTAAACGCGAGGCCGTACGGGCGATCAGTCGGGTGTGGATAGCGCTGCCAGACGAGATAGAGCCGGTCGGCGGAGCTCGACAGCGTGGGGAAGCCGCCCGGCCAGTCGTCCGCGTCGAGTTCGTTCGCCGGGCTGAACTCAAGGGTGTCCGCATCGGCCTGGGTGATGTGCATTCGACGGTGGTAGGGCTGGCGGTAGTCCTCCAGGTCGTTCGCCGGGATGGCTCCGAACGCCAGATGCACGGTGCCTTCGTCATCCACGGCCAGCGAAGGGGCGTCGGCGTGACCGGGCGTTTCAAGCGCCGTCGCGGGTGGGGAAAAGCCTTCGCCCAGGTCATCGGACGTGGCGATGCGGACATCGGCATACGGACTGTCGCCCTCCGACCAGGCAAGCAGGATGCGCCCCGAGGGGGCCCGGGCCAGGCTCGGTGCGCGGGCCGGTTTGTCGGCCCCTTCGTTGATCGTCTCGGGCTCCGCGAAGCTTTCGCCATTGTCGGACGAATAGGTGACGCGCAGCGGACCCTGGTACTCGGTCCAGGCCGCGACGACCTGACCCTCGGCGGCCAGCAGCAGGTCCAGGCTGCCATTGTCCCAGCGATGGGCGGTGATGCGTCCCTTGCCGGCACCGTCCCGCGAGTTGGACAGATTCTGGTGGTCCTCGAACGAGCGGCCGCCGTCCCGGGAGCGGGCATAGAGGATCTCCCCGCCGTGGTCGCCCCCGGTAAACAGGATCTCCTGCCAGAGCAGATGCACGGTGAATTCGTCCTCGTCATCCGGGGCCGGCTCGATCGCGACGCGTGGCAGCCAGGAGAAGGTGTCCGGTTCCCCGCCGATACGGGTGGGTTCATCCAGGACGGCCTGACCGTCCCGGTCGTAGCGTTGCAGCAAGATCGCCTGTTCTACCTGGTCAACCCAGACGACCACCACCTCGCCATGATCGTTGATCGCCACCGAGGCATCGTCCACATAGCGAAACTCGGAGGCATTCATGCGCCAGGGGCCTCGGTAGGCCTCGCCGCGGGCGACTTCGCCGGGATCCTGCCAGACAATCCGGTTCTGGGCTTCGTGGTCCGCCAGTGGTGGTGTGGGCGCAATAGCGAAAGCTAGGCCGGCCACGAGGCCAATGGCCGGCCGGGCGTGTGCGTGTGCGTGTGCGGTACGAGCCATGCGACCTCCTGGGATGAAATCCGGGCCGGTTACGTGCGGCTGCGCATTATGGGACCACCGGGTGCCGGGAAGGATTCACGTCTATCCCCCAAGGGGAGACAACAGTTCCTGGACGAAACGGCCGAACAGCGCTGGTTCCAGCAGGAGCATGAAGCTTACGCCCCAGGCACCGCCCCACAGGTGGGCGCTGTGGTTCACATTGTCGCGAGCCTGGCGCTGCGCCCAGAAGGAATAGGCCACATAAGCCGCCGCAAAAACGATCGCCGGCATCGGGATGAAGAACACGAACAGCATCGACCAGGGCTGCAGCAGGATATAGGCGAACAGAACGGCCGAGACCGCTCCCGAGGCGCCCAGGCTGCGGTAGAAGCGGTTGTCCCGATGGCGCAGGTGGGTGGGCAGGATCGCCAGCACGATGCCGGCCAGATAGAACGCCACAAAGCCCAGTACGCCGATCTCCGGGACCAGCACGCGCTCCATGGCCATCCCGAAGAAGAACAGCGTGATCATGTTGAACGCGAGATGGGTACCGTCCGCGTGAATGAACCCGTGGGTGATCAGCCGCCAGTATTCCCCGCGGGCCACCGCCGGTGGCCAGTAGATCATCCGCTCCATCACGCGCGGTCGCTGCCAGGCCCAGACGGAGGTCGCCACGGTACCCGCGATGATGAACAGCGTGATGTAAAAGTCCTGTTCCATTGATGATCGGCCACGGTCGGGGGGCCGATTTTTCTGATGGGTTCGGCCCTGGATATTGAAAAGTTCGCTCGACTTCCTACGTATCGGGGTAGGAGCCCTGAATGCAAGTGCGTACGACACACAATACGAGGAGGTGACCGCATGGACCTGCAAAAGCTCAAGCCGTGGAACTGGTTCAAGCGCGAGGAACAGGAACAGCCCGAGGTCCTGCCCGTGCGGCGCGATGACGCCACGGGCGACCCGCTGCTGCGGATGCACCAGGAGATGGACCGGATGTTCGAGCAGTTCTTCGGTCGTGCCCCGGGCGGTGCCCTCGCGGGGCGTACCGGTCCATTGTGGCTGAAGCCCAGCGTGGACATCGCCGAGGGACGCAAGGCCTACCGGATCTCGGTGGAGGTGCCCGGGATCGCGGAGGAGGAGATTGACCTCTCGATCGATGGCGACGACCTGATCGTCTCCGGCGAGAAACGCCAGGAACACGAAGAGGACGAGGAGGGCTACCATCGAATCGAGCGCAGTTACGGGCGGTTTCGCCGGGTCCTGAGCCTGCCCGGCGACGCCGACACGGACGGCATATCCGCGCACTTCAGGAACGGCGTGCTGGATATCCATGTGCCCCGCCGCAAGGATGGCGAGCGCCCCGGGGTGCGGCGAATCGAGATTGGCCGTTAGCGTTGCGTGGGGGCACCGGTCGGGACATGCGCATCGGACCGGCGCAGTCTAGGCTGAAGGACAGGTAAGCGGCAGGGAGGCCGATGATGACGCGCCGTATCGTGATCTGCGCGGACGGGACCTGGAACCGTCCGGAAGAGGACGTCGAGTCCGACGTCCCGACGAACGTATTGCGCCTGGCTCGGGCGGTGGCGCCGGTCGACGCCGCTGGCGACACCCAGCAGGTGTTCTATGACTGGGGTGTGGGGTCGTACCACGCCCGGGTCAGTGGCGGAATAACCGGGCGGGGCATCCACAAAAACATCACCGATGCCTATCGCTACATCGTGCAGAACTACGCCTCCGGCACGGAGCTCTTCCTGTTCGGGTTCAGCCGGGGCGCGTACACCGTGCGCAGCCTGTGCGGCCTGATCAACAACTGCGGGGTTCTCCGGCGCCCGGATGCACGCCTGATCGAAGAGGCCTTTCGCCTGTACAAGCGCACAGGGGCGGCTTACAAGCCCGAGGGCAAGCACTCGCGCGCCTTTCGCGAGACCCACAGCCATCCCTCTCGGACGATCCGTTTCGTGGGTGTCTGGGATACCGTCGGGGCACTGGGCATCCCGTTTTCGGTGCTCGGGCTGTTCGACCGCACCGACGAGTTCTACGACACCAAGCTCGGCCCGAATGTCCGGATCGCCCGGCATGCACTGGCCATCGACGAGCGCCGCGCGGACTTCGAACCCACCCTGTGGGAGCCGCGCGAAGGGCTGGATCTGGACCAGCAGTGGTTCGCCGGGGTGCACGCGGATATCGGGGGCGGCTATCCACCCGATGCCCGGGGGCTGCGGGTCGCCGATATTGCCCTGGACTGGATGCTGGAGCAGGCATCCGCCGCAGGACTGGAGTTCGAGCCGCACCTCCCGGCCAGCCTGCGCCCCGACGCTCGCGCCGCGATCCACCAGTCGCGGCGTCACATCTATCGCTTGCGCCGTACACTGGTCCGGGATCTCGACCAGGGGGATTCCCCGACGCGGCTGCACTCGTCGGTCGAAGAACGCTACCGGCAGTCGCGCGACTACCGTCCTCCAAACCTCAAGGCCTATCTCGACAAGCGATCCCGCGACAGGTGACCTCACTGGCGCCGGGTCGTGTCATCATGAATGCACCGGCACGGGGGCGTTTGGAGGTATAACCGCCGCTTTGGCGGGGGTACCGGGCTCGGGGCGAGAGAGTGGCAACGGCTTTGGGGAGGGGGCATGGCGAGGTCGCGTGACGCGAGCCAGGAACGCTGGATCGATCGGTTTCGTGTGCTGGCGACACTGGGGGAGAGTGCGCGCGACGGCCTGTATGTCGCGCATGACGGCGTACTGGACCGGCGCGTGATGGTACGTACGCTGACGCAACAGGCCCTGGGCGATGCCGAGGCGCGTGATGAACTGATGCGTTCCGCCCGCGCGGTGAGCCGCTTCCGGCACCCCCACAGCGCGGCGATCTTCGAAGCGGGGCCCTGGGACGAGGGTCTTTACCTTGTATGCGAGTACATCGAGGGCGAAACGCTGGATGCCCTGCTCGCCAGGGGACGGCTGCCGCTGGACCGCGCCCTGGCGCTGATGCGCGAGATTGTCGATGCCCTGGCCGCTGCGCACGAGCAGGGGATTGTTCATGGGTCGCTGCAGCCCGCGAACATCACGGTGGGCGCGGATGGTCATGCGCGAGTCACCGGTCTGGGGCTCGCGTTGCCCCAGGGTAGCGAACAGGCCGCGGGGCATCAGACACAGACGCGCCATTACCTGGCCCCGGAGCAGCTGCGCGGCGGCACGCCTGCACTGGCAGGGGACGTGTTCTCGCTGGGGGCGCTGTTCTACGAACTCATGGCGGGGCGTCGGGCCTTTCCCGGGGACACCGACCAGGGTGTTCTGGATACGATGGAAACCGGCGTCTTCGAACCGCCGTCGAAGCACACGGGCGAGGGCGACGAACGCCTGGATGCCATCGCCCTGAGGGCACTGCGGCCCGATCCGCACGAGCGTTACGCAACGGCCCAGGCGCTGCGCGAGGCGTTTCTCGCCGTGACCGAGGGCCGCGAGTCCGACGCGGGAGATCCGGGCGACTTCATCCTTCGAAGGATCCGGCGCAAGCCGGACTTCCCGGGGGTCTCGGCCCACATCCGCGAGATTACCCAGTGCTCGGGCGACAGCCAGCAGCGCTCGGTCGCCGAACTGTCGAATGCGGTGCTGAAGGACTACGCGACGACACAGAAGCTTCTGCGGCTGGCCAATTCCCCTTTCTACAGCAACTTCGGCGGCAACATCCGCACGGTGTCCCGTGCGGTCGTCCTGCTGGGATTCGAGCAGGTGCGCACGGCGGCGCTAGGCCTCGTCCTGCTGGAAAACCTCAAGGGCGGGAGCCAGTCCGCTCGCCTGATGCAGGCGATGGTTCAGACGCTGTTCAGCGCGATGCTGGCGCGCACGCTGGCCCGGCAGCTCGGCGGAGTCGAAAGCGAACAGGCGTTCGTCTGCGCGTTGTTCCACGACATTGGGCGGATGTTGGCGCTCTACTACCTCCCCGAGGAGGCCGACGAGATTCAGATCCGGCAGACGCAGGGCGTTTCCGAGGGCAGTGCGGCGCGCCAGGTGCTTGGGCTCTCGTACGAGGCACTGGCGCGTGCCGTGCTGGAGGACTGGAACTTTCCGCGCGAGATCGTGCAGGCGGTCGAACGGGCGCCCGAGGGCACGTTGCCGGCGGTACGCGACCCGGACCAGCGTCTGCACCGGATCGTGACCCTGGCCAGCGAGATGGCGGGCCGGATTATCCACCAGGACCCGGCGGAGCAGGATCTCGCCCTGGCCGAACTGCGGCGCCGCTACAAGGCGTCGCTGGACGTCGAAGCTACGGGTATGCGCCGGGCCATTCAGGACGGGCGCGAGCATCTCGAGCAGTTTCTGAGCGTGGTCAAGCTGCCGCGCGAGGGGCAGGAACATCTGCGGCAACTGCGACGGAATCTGGGGGTTGGCGAAACCGCGCAGGGTGGCGATGTTCCGGACGAGGAGGCCCTGCTGGATGCCAATGGTGGCCTGGCGGCCGACGGCCCGGGCTCCGGGGCGGCGTCACCGGCCGAGCAGGCGGCGGCGCTGATGGAGTCGCTGACGGACATGCTCGATGCGATGGTCGAGGGATTCGAGCTGAACCCGCTGGTGCAGGCCGCGCTGGAAAACATCTACCAGGTGCTGGGGTTGCGCCGCGCGATGCTGATGCTGGCGGATCGGGAACGCCGCACGCTGGTGGCCCATACCGCGTTCGGGCATGAGGCGGAATCCCTGTCCGGGCGCTTGCGCTTGTCTCTGTCCGGCTCCGGCAATGTCCTCTCGCTGGCCATGACACAGCGCAAGGATATGGTGATCAGCGACAGTTCGGACCCGGCGATCAGCCGCTACATTCCGGGGGAGTTCCGTGATGTGCTGGATGCGCGTAGTTTTCTCTTGCTGCCCTTGGGAGTGCGTGAGCGCTGTGTGGGGCTGCTGTACCTGGAGTTGGCGCCGGGCAGCACGGAACTGGACCCGCTGGTGCTGCGCGCTCTGAAATCGGTTCGGAATCAGCTGGCCCTGGCGATCTGCGAGGCGCGTTCTTGACGCGATTCAAGGCGACCCCTCCCCGGCGAGTACGCCGATGCGGTAGTCGGGGAGCATGTCGTGGGCACGGCGGCTGTGGGGGCGGCCGGTACCCTTCGTATCCCATCCGTGCGAGGCATCCGTTCCGCAGTCGTCCTCGATCGGCGTCGGATGGCGCGGCAGGTACTCAGTGAAGTCATAGACCACGCCATGGATCGCCATCCAGCAGTCGTCTTCGCTGGCGTGGCGGGCCAGTTCCTCGTGCGTGATGCCCTCGTCACCCTCCACAACCGGTGGGGTGGTGTCCGGGCCCAGCAGGTGCACGGCCAGGAGGGTCAGCAGGCTCGCGATGAACGCGACTAGGAGCGTGTAGAGAGTCTGGCCGGTTCGTGTCATGGCGTTCTCACAGCAGATGGAAGGCCTCGGAGTGGATGCGCGCGTTCGGCACGCCTTCGGCATGCAGGAGTCCGCGGACGTAACGATCGACAACCCCCGGACCACAGATCCAGAACTCGGCGGATGCGAAATCCGCACAGTGCTGCCGCAGGAAATCGGCGCTGAGCAGGCCGTCCCGTTCGCGCAGGTGCAATGTCAGGTCCAGATCCTCGATCGTGTTGGCGAGACGCTCGAGTTCGTCATGGTAGGCCGCTGCTTCCCGGCGATCGGCCAGTTGGAACAGGTGCACGGGAGGGTTGGCCGAACGTCCTTCGTGCGCCAGCGCGCGTACCGCAGACACAAAGGGGGTAATGCCGACTCCCGCGCCCAGCCAGACGGCCGGCCGCTTGCGGTCATGCCCCTGCAGGAAGGTGCCGTACGGGCCCTCGACCTGGACCGGGCTACCCTTGGCGACCGTCTGCAACGCGCGCGATCCATCGCCCAGGCCCTTGATTCCAATCCTCAGGTATTCCTCCCCGGGTGCGGAGGCGATGGTAAAGGGGTGTTCTTCGCCCTGGCCGTTGGCCAGTCCCGGGTCGAGCGGCGTCAGATAAACAAACTGGGCCGGTTGATGCGCCAGCGGCTCTCCTTCGGGACGCAGACGCAGCTCGACCATGGTCGGGGTCAGCCGCTCGACTCCGTCGACCCGGTAGTCATGCCGTCCGATGCGGGGCGAGAGCAGCTTGCGCCACAGGTAGGCGGCCAGTGCCAGGATCCCGAGCAGCCACCAGGGCCAGGTCGCCTGCGCCAGCGGCCAGGCATGGACAACCCCCAGCAGAAGCGCGAGGCCGGACAGCACATGCAGGCGTTTCCAGCGGGCGTACCCGGGCTCGCCAAAGAACTTGAAGGTCGGGGCCAGCACGATGACTAGCACGACCAGTGCGCCCCATCCGGCCAGGATGGCCCAGTGATCGGGGCCCGGGAACAGGCGGTGAACGGCGGATGCCACCGAGTGTCCCATCCCCCCGGCGGCGACGAGCCAGACGTGCACGATCGCGAGGAGCAGGGCGGCGGCGCCCAGGGCGTGGTGGCGTCTCCAGAGGTCGATCAGCCCGCCGAACGGGCGGTCGCTGTGCGGTAGCCGGATGCTCAGGATGCCGGCCAGCAGCATGCAGGTGAGGGCGAGTACCCCGGAGACCTGCGTCAGCCAGCGGATGACCTCGTCGCGCTCCCAGATGATGGGCGCCAGGTGGCCACCGGCCCAGAGCGGGACGAGCAGCGCCAGCAGTAACAGAAAATCGCCCCGGTGGAGTCGGTTCACGGCGGCGCCCCTGAAGGGTGACCATCCGTCGAGTATGGAAATGCCTCGTGCGCTTCGCAAGTGGGCGTCAGAGCTTGCGCCGGTACCAGTGGATCACGATCCAGTCGTACAGCGCGTGGGTGATGATGACCACCAGCAGGTTGCCCGTCAGGTAATAGACGAGCCCCAGATAAAGCCCGATGGCCGTGGCAAAGACGAAATAGAGCCGCGTGATCGCATGGGCGAGGCCGAAGACCACCGCGGCGATCAGGATCGCCAGGAACGCCGGCAGGTGGGTGTCGAGCCAGGTCTGCAGGACACCGCGAACCAGGAGCTCTTCGCCGAGTCCGGCCAGCAACGAAATCAGCAGGATGGCCCCTGGCCAGGCGCTTCCGAACAGTCGCGCGATGAAATCGCGCACCTGTCCGGAAAGGGTGTCGTAGGCGGACCCGCCGAAATGCGCGATGAGCCCCAGCATCGCCAGCATCGGCAGCACCGCGATCACGCCGATCAGCGCATGATTCGGATCCCAGTGCAGGTGCTCGCCCAGCGGAACCCCGGCGATTGCGGCCAGGAAGAATGCCAGGGGGATCAGGGCGGCCTGGAACATCAGGCCGACTAGGAGGGGGTGGCTGCGCAGGTTCATGGGCGCAGGGTAGCGCACCCATGGGGTGGTTACGTGTTTTCCGTCAGCGCATGCACATGGCTGCGTACGCTGCGCGCCAGCGCCGCGAGATCGTAGCCACCCTCCAGCACCGAGACCAGACGGCCGGTCGCGTGCCGCTCGGCAATCGCCATCAGCTGGCGCGTGACCCACTCGAAGTCGCTCTCGAGCAGATTGAGCCCGGCGAGTGGGTCGTCCCGGTGGCCATCGAACCCGGCTGATATCAGGATCAACTCCGGCCGGAATCGTTCCAGGGCGGGCAGCCAGTCGCGCTCGATCGCCGCGCGAAAGGCGGGGCCGTCTGTACCCGCCGCGAGTGGGGTATGGACCAGGTGTTCGCGCCGGGACAGCGGCCGGTCCGGATAGAACGGATGCTGGAAGCTGGAACAGAACAGCGCCCGGGGATCATCGCGAACGATGTCTTCGGTCCCGTTGCCGTGATGGACGTCGAAGTCCGCGATTGCGACACGGCTCAGGCCGTGTACGTCCAGGGCCCAGCGTGCCGCGATTGCCACGTTGTTGAACAGGCAAAAGCCCATTGCCCGGTCCCGCTCAGCGTGGTGTCCAGGGGGCCGAACTGCACAGAAGACATTACGGGCCTCGCCCTCGAGGACGCGGCGGGTACCCTCGATTGTGGCTCCCGCCGCATGGTGCGCGGCGCGAATGGAATGCTCGTTGATGTGCGTGTCGGGGTCCACGGCAACGCGAACGCCCGGGTCGGGTTGGGCCGCGTGGATCGCGTCTACATGGGTACGGGAGTGGGCGCGCAATAGGTCCTCGTCCGTGGCCGCCGGCGGGTCCTCGATGCGCTCCAGTCCATTGAGGTTTTGCAGCGCGGCATCGATCGCGGCCAGTCGCTGCGGGCATTCCGGGTGTCCGGGTCCGGCATCGTGGAGCCGGCAGGCGGGGTGGGTGATGTACAGGGTACGGGCCATCGCCATCGACCTCTGCGTAGTGGCCGCGGGGTACGGCAGGGTTCAGCGCAACTGGCTGTCCTTGGAGGCGCGCCGGTTGTAGGGGCTGAAGGCCGCGTCCGTCTCGTCATGCGCCTCCTGGCAGGGGACGCACAGGCGTACGCCGGGCAGGGCAAGGCGGCGGGCCTCGGGGATTGTGGCCCCGCATTCCTCGCACGCCTCCAGGCTCTCGCCCTCGGGGAGTTGGCTGCGCACGCGCGCCAGTGCGTCCTCGACGGTGTCGTCGATCTGTTCCTGTTCCGCGCCGTCTTTGGACCAGCCACCCGCCATCACACCATTCCGTCAAAGCCTGTTGGGTGTTAGATACCCAGGCCCTGGCAGGGAGTTCCCGAGGTGTTAGTCGCCGTGGCCGAATTCGCGGGCGACGTAGTCGATGTCCTTGTCGCCCCGGCCGGACAGGTTGGCGAGGATCGTAACGCCGGGGTTCTCGCGGCCGTACTTCATCGCCCAGGCCACGGCATGGGCGCTCTCCAGCGCCGGGATGATGCCCTCGGCACGCGACAGGCGGTAGAAGGCCTCCAGCGTCTCGTCGTCGCTGATCGCATGGTAGGCCACGCGTTCGATGGTCTTCAGGTAGGAGTGCTCCGGGCCCACGCCGGGGTAGTCCAGCCCCGAGGCGATGGAGTGGACCGGGGCCGGATTGCCTTCCTCGTCGGCCAGCAGCATGCACTTGAAGCCGTGGATCATGCCGGGCTTGCCGTAGGTCATCGTAGCGGAGTGCTCGCCCAGCTTCGTGCCGCGTCCGAGTGGCTCGACGCCGTTCAGCTGGACGCCGGCGTCCTCGATGAAGCCGGCAAACATGCCCATCGCATTGGAGCCGCCGCCAACACAGGCGACCACATGATCGGGCAGCTCGCCGCCGGTCATCTCCATGAACTGCTCGCGCGCCTCGATGCCAACCACGGACTGGAAGTTGCGCACCATCAGCGGGAACGGGTGCGGGCCTACCACGGAGCCGATCGCGAACAGGGCCTCATCGGCCTGCGACAGGTAGGACTGGAAGGCCGAGTCCACGGCCTCCTTGAGCGAACGGCCGCCGAAGGAGACCGGCACGACCTGTGCGCCCATCAGCTTCATGCGGGTGACGTTGGGCGCTTCCTTGGCGATGTCGATCTCGCCCATGTGGATCTCGCAGTCCATGCCGAAGTACGCAGCTGCCGTGGCCAGCGCGACGCCGTGCTGGCCGGCGCCGGTCTCCGCGATCAGCTTGCGCTTGCCCATGTGCTTGGCGAGCAGGGCCTCGCCCATGCAGTGGTTCAGTTTGTGCGCACCGGAATGGTTCAGGTCCTCGCGCTTGAGATAGATATGCGCGCCGGCCTCGCGGCTCAGATTGTGCGCGTAGTACACCGGGGTGGGTCGGCCCTGGTAGTGCTTGCGGATGTAGCGCAGCTCGTTCAGGAAGTCGGCCGAGCGGGCGAGCGTCAGGTAGGCGCGGTTGATCTCGGCAAAATGCGGTTCCAGTTCGGGAGGCAGGAACGCACCCCCGAACTCGCCGAAATAACCTTCCTGGTTCGGAAAATCCTTCAGGTATGACATCGCCCGCCCTCGTGCATGTTCGAAAGGGCGAATGATCCTGTGCCAGGCGCCCCTTGCCAAGCCCGTTCGCGCAAACGCTGCCCTCAGGGGGGTGACAGGCGGTCGCAGACCTGGGCGGTGAGCTCCAGGGAGCGACGACGGGCGTCGTGATCAAAGGTCGTGGTGGTCAGGATCAGCTCATCAACCTGCGTGGCTTCAAGGAAGCGGCGCATCTCCCGCTCGACGGTGTCGGGTGCCCCGATCGCGGAGCAGGCCATGGTCTGTTCGACAATCGCCCGTTCAGCCCGGTCGAGCTGTTCGCGGTAGTGCGGGATCGGGGGCTGGATCGGTTCGGGTCGGCCGCGGCGCAGGCTGATGAAGGCCTCCTCCATGGAACTGGCCAGCGTCTGCGCGTCGGTATCGGTGTCGGCCACATAGACGTTGTAGCCGGCCATCACGTAGGGCGCATCCAGGTCCGGGGAGGGCCGGAACTCGCGGCGGTAGATCGCGATCGCGTCATGCAGCTGACCCGGGGCGAAATGCGAGGCAAAGGCGTAGGGCAGCCCCAGGTGCGCCGCAAGCTGGGCCCCGAACAGGCTCGATCCGAGGATCCAGACCGGAACATGCGAACCGGCGCCGGGTATCGCCCGAATGGCCTGGTCCGGAGCGGGGTCCGCCAGGTAGCCCTGCAGCTCCACCACATCGCGTGGGAACTGGTTGGGGTCGCTCTCCGCGCTGCGGCGCAGGGCGCGGGCCGTGGCCGGGTCTGTCCCCGGTGCACGGCCAAGCCCGAGGTCGATCCGACCGGGAAACAGGGCATCCAGTGTCCCGAACTGCTCGGCGACGATCAGCGGCGCGTGGTTGGGCAGCATGATGCCGCCTGCACCCACGCGGATGCGCGCAGTGGCGGCCGCGACCTGGCCGATCACCACAGCAGTCGCCGCACTGGCGATCCCCGGCATGTTGTGGTGCTCGGCGAGCCAGTATCGCGTGAATCCCAGTTCGTCCGCCCGTCGGGCCAGGTCGAGGGTGTTGTGCAGGGCCTGCCCTGCGTCCGACCCCGCGGTGATCGGTGCGAGATCGAGTATGGAGAAGTCCGTCATCGGGGCATTGTAGGACAGGGAGTGTTGTGCCGATTGTCGGTTGACGGGGTAGCGGGGAATCGAGGCACCGTGCGGGCAGAGTGGGTCTATAGTCCGGGGTAGGGACGGCAAGAGGGCCGCAGCATGGGCATCGCGAGAACGCTGAGTGACTATCTGGCGGCACAGGGTGTCGCTTATGAACTGGTTCGGCACCCGTATTCCAGCAGTGCCACCCGAACGGCAGAGGCCGCGCACGTGCCCGGTGATCGGCTGGCGAAGGCCGTGCTGGTGGAGGATGCCGGCCATTACATGCTGGCGATCCTCCCGTCGTCGCGGCGCCTGCACTTCGGGCAGCTCCACCACCTGATTGGCGAACACGTCGGGCTGGCCACCGAAAGGGAGGTGGCGGAACTCTTCCCGGATTGTGCACTGGGCGCGATCCCGGCGCTGGCCGAGCCCTACGGCCTGGAGGCGATGCTGGACGAACATGCCCCCACCGAGGGGGATGTATATCTCGAGGGTGGCGATCACGAGACCCTGGTGAAGCTGCCGGCCCTTGCCTGGCGGGACCTCCTGGGTGCCGCCCGGCACGGGTTATTCAGTCGGCATTTGTAGCCGCTGTCGGTTGCACCATCGGCGTGTGCGGTGAATGCTACGCCGATGGATATCGCGATTCGTTTGCAGGGGCTGGTGCGCGGTTATAACGGCACCCGCGCGGTCGATGGTGTTGATCTGGAAGTCCCGAGCGGGAGCATCCTCGGTCTTCTGGGGCCGAATGGTGCCGGCAAGACCACCATCGTGCGCATACTGTCCACCCTGATCAGTCCGGATGCGGGAACAGCCGAGGTGGGCGGCTTCGATGTCGTCCGCGATGCGGCGCACGTGCGCGAGATCATCGGGCTGACCGGGCAGTACGCCTCGGTCGACGAGAAGCTGACCGGGCGCGAAAACCTGTTGTTGATTTCACGATTGCTGGGTCTGGGCCGTCGCGACGCGCGCCGTCGCACGGACGAGTTGCTGGCCCAGTTTGACCTTTGCGATGCGGCGAACCGTCCGGCACAGACCTATTCCGGTGGCATGCGCCGCCGGCTTGATCTGGCGGCCAGCCTGGTCGGGAACCCTGCCATTCTCTTTCTCGACGAGCCGACCACGGGGCTGGACCCACGGGCGCGCCGCGATCTGTGGCGCCTGGTGGCGGAACTGCGGGAGCAAGGCACCACCGTGCTGCTGACGACCCAGTATCTGGACGAAGCGGACGCCCTGGCGGATCGGATCGTGGTGCTGGACCGTGGGCGGATCATTGCCGAGGGGACCTCGTCGGAATTGAAGGAACGTGTGGGTGGCCGCTCGCTGTTTGTGGTGGTGGCGGACTCGGCCCGACTCGATGATGCGAGCGAGGCGATTGCACGTATCGTCGGGGAGGGCCCGCAGGCGCGGGACAACACCCTGAGTGTCGCCGTGACGAGCAGTAGCGTTGTGCCGAAGGTCCTTCGGGCCCTGGATCAGGCGGGGATCGAGGTGGCCGAACTCGGTCTGCGCACTGCGAGCCTGGACGATGTCTTTCTGGCGCTGACCGGGCATGCGGCCGAGGTCACGTCCGAGACGACAGAGGAGGGCGCATGAAGGCACTGGACCAGACGCTGGCGCTGGCCTGGCGCAGTCTCGTGCAGGTGCGTCGCAATCCCTGGGAGCTGGGGGATTATTCCATCCAGCCGATCCTGTTTCTGGTGCTGTTCCTGTACGTGTTTGGCGGGGCAGTGGCCGGCTCGACCGAAGCCTATCTGCCGTTCGTGCTGCCGGGCGTGATCGCGATGAACATGCTGTTTGTCACCGTCTACGTCGGGCATGGTCTGAATACGGATCTCACACGCGGGGTGTTCGACCGCTTTCGCGCCCTGCCCATTCCGCGCTGGGCGCCGCTGGCCGGGCGCATCCTGGCCGATCTGCTGAAGCAGGCGCTTTGTATCGCGCTGTTACTGATCGTGGGGGTGTTGCTGGGGTTCCGGGTCGAGACCTCGGTCTGGGAGGTGCTGGCGATGGTCGCGCTGGTGCTGGTCTTCGCCTCGGCCGCGTCCTGGATCATGGTGCTGGTCGGCGTACTGTCCCGCGACCCGGAACATGTACAGCTGTTCGGTTTCACGGCGTTGTTCCCGGTGACGTTCGTCTCCACCGCCTTTGTACCGCTGGATACCATGCCCACCGTGCTGCAGCCCTTCGTGCAGGCCAACCCTGTCTCGTTGCTCGCGGATGCGTCGCGTGCCCTGTTGAGCGGAGGCGCCGCGCTGGAGCCTGCTTTGTGGACCCTCGTCTGGGCTGCTGCGATCGCGGTGATCTTTGCACCACTGTCGGTCTGGGCCCTGAATCGGCGTCTGGCCCGGGGATAGGGGCTCGGGTAAAGCGCTAACCCGGAATCACATGCGCAGGTCCACGCGTTCGGAGCCTGGCGCGTCGATGCCGCGGTGCAGCAGCAGCGTGCCGCTCGCGTTCAGGAGTTCGGTGGTTAACTGGCGAAAGCTCACCACGGTCTCGGTCAGGCGGAGGCGGCTCTCGAGCAGGTCGCGCTGGGCCTGCGCCACGGCCAGTGCTGTGCCGGCTCCGACCCGGAATCGGGTCTGTTCGACTCGCAGGAGTTCCTCCTGCAACTCGATGGTCTCTTCCTGCGCGCGGATCTGCTCGCGCACGCGGGCGGCGTCGAACCAGACCGAGCGCACGTCTTCGATCGCCAGCTGTTCCAGATTGGCCAGGGTCTCGGCGATCTGCTGCCGGGTGAGGCGAGCGCGCGTGTGCTCCGCCTCTGCGGCACGGTTGCCGATCGGCATCTCGAAGCGCAGCCCCGCGGCGAGGTCGTAGCCGTCGCCCTGGGTGTCGCGGAAGGTACGCCCGAAGCTGTCCGCATAGCCCGATTGCCCCAGCGTGACGAAGAAGTCCAGCCGGGGGAGCAGTCCGTTGCGGGTGCGGATGACCTCCAGCTCGTCGCGCTGAACCCGCAGGCGGGTCTCGTTCAAGTCCGCGCGGTGATCGCGCGCCAGTGCCACATAGGTATCGAGCGGCTCGATCTCGTAACGGTCCAGCGCCGGTTCGGAGCTGGTCAGCAGCCGCGTGTCCCACAGGCCCCCGTCGCCCTGGAGCAGGCGCGCCAGGGTGTCCTGGGCGCGGGCGCGCTCGCTGCGGGCATCGATCAGCCCCTGGCGACGCAGGGCGACCTCGGCGCGTGCGGATACGGCCTCGGTCTCCGGCCGATCACCGGCATCGATGCGGCGTTGTGTCTCGTCCAGCTGCTGGCTGGCGACCGCCAGGGCCTCCTCGAAGATTTCGATCTGCTCGCCGGCGAGGACCAGGTCCCAGTAGGCCGTCTCGACGTCGGTGATCAGCTGCTCGACGAAGGCGCGCACCTCGTACTCCGTGGCCTCGACGTCCAGCCCGGCCTGCTGCAGGCGCACGAGATTGGACTCGATTCGGCCCCCGCGCAGAAGGGCCTGGGTCAGCGTCAGGCCGGCGCGGGAGGAGAACTGGGTCTGGTCGACCCGCGAACTGCTGGCGCGCTGGCTGCGCACGGACAGGCTCAGGTCGGTACCCGTCGGGAGCGACTGACGAACGCCTGCCTCGCCGAAGCGCTGGGTCGAGGTGACCTCGTCGGTGTCTTCTTCGGCCTCCTCCAGCAGGCGCACGCTCTGGTCCCGGCTGACCCCGACCTCGGCGAACAGCTCGGGGTCGAATACAGCGCGCTCCTGTGCCTCGAAGGTACCCGCGATCGCGGTCTGCAGGCGTTCGGCGCGCAGGCCGCGGTTGCCTTCCAGCGCCCGCGCCACGGCTTCTTCCAGCGAGAGCGTCTCCTCACCGACCGGTTCGCGGGCGAACGGATCGATCGCCATCAGCTGCTCGGCCGGCAGTGAAAGGCGCAACCCGTTGCCGGTCGGCTCGTCTTCCTCTGCCGTGGCGGGAATAGCCAGGGCGAGCGAAGCGAGCAGTGGCAGGGCGACTCGGTACAGGCTAGGCATCTTCGGTTCCGGCTCGGTAGACGGGCTGCGGGTGCTCGCCGCGACGGTGGAACAGCAGATACAGCGTCGGGATCAGCACCAGGGTGATCAGGGTAGACGACAGCAGCCCGCCGATCACTACCCGCGCCATTGGCGCCTGGGCCTCGCCACCGTCGCCCATGCCGATGGCCAGGGGCGAGAGGGCCAGTATCGTGGTCAGCGTGGTCATCAGGATGGGTCGCAGACGCTCGCCGGCGGCGGCCACGACGGCCTCGTGCAGGTCCATGCCGTCGTCGCGGTGTCGCCGGGCCATGCGGTCCACCAGCAGAATCGCATTGTTCACCACAATCCCGACCAGCAGCAGGACCCCGATCAACGACTGCACGTTGAGCGTGGTGTCGGTGACGATCAGCGCGCCGGTGACCCCGATGATCGCGAGCGGGATGGAGAACATCACGATCAGGGGATCGCGCAGGGATTCGTACAGGCTGGCCATGACCATGTACACCAGCAAGGTAGCCAGCATCGTACCCAGCAGCAGCTCCGAGAAGGCGGCTTCCTGTTCTTCGATGTCGCCCGTGACGGAGTAGTCGATCTCCTCGGGCAGCGGGATGTCGGCCAGGGCCTCGCGGACCGAGGCCGCCACTTCACCCAGCGAGCGGTCGCCCAGATTGATGAACAGCGTCCGTACGCGGGCCTGTTCACGTCGTTCGATGCTGTCGGGCCCGATCTCGGTGTCGAAGGAAATCAGGCTGCGCAAGGCGACGCGTTCGCCGTCCTCGCTGCGCACGGTCAGGTTGAGCAGGTCGTCCAGCGAGCTCTGGTCGGCGTCGCGCAGCTGCACCCAGATGCGGGTCTCGTCGCCTCCCGCGCGCAACTGCCCGGCGCTGGAGCCGCCCAGCGCGGTCTCCAGCGTCTGGGCAATAGTACGCACATCCACGCCGAGGTCGGCGGCGCGGTCGCGATGGATACGGGTGGCGAATTCGGGCTGGCCGCCATCGGTCCCCACCCGCGTATCCGTAATACCGGGGACATCGGCCAGCGCCTCCTCGAACCGTTCGAGCACCGCATTCATGGTCGACAGCTCGAAGCCGCGCACCTCGACCGACAGGCGTTCCTCGTCATCGCCACGCCCGAATCCGCGGAAGAAGATGCCACTGGATGCGCGGACACGGATCTCCGTTCCCGGCGGGGTGCCCAGGGCCTCGCGCAGGGCAGCGGCAATCTCCTCGGAAGAACGGCTGCGACTGTCGCGCGAACCGACCATTACGCGCATGTTGCCGGACGCGGGCGACGACGCTCGGAAGGCAGAGGCGCCAGAGCTGGACACCAGGTTCTGCAGCTCCGGCACCTCGTCGCGAATCACCTCTTCCAGGCTGGCCATGGTGGAATACAGCTCGTCGAGTGGTGTCCCCGGTTCCATGGAGACATGCACGCGCAATTCACCCTCGTCGGTGGCGGGCAGAAACTCGGTGCCGACGCCGCGCAGCCCGGCCAGTGCGATGACCATCAGCAAGGCACTGATCCCGATCACCATCCAGGGATGCGCCAGGGTGCCGCGCAGCAGCCCCTGATAGCGCTGTTCCATGCGGGCGAGGGCGCTGGTGTCGCGCTTCGGCATCGGGGCACGCGCCATCAGCATCGGCACCACGGTGAGGGCCACGATCAGCGAGGCGGCCAGCGCGAAGGCGACTACGGCGGCAAGTGGTTTGAACAGCTGCCCGGCCAGTTCCTGGGCGAAGAACAACGGCAGAAAGATGGCGACGGTGGTCAGCGTACTGGCGATGATCGCGGGCGCCACGCGCCCGGTACCACTGACAGCCGCCTCGACCGCGCTTTGCTCCGCGTGTTCCTCTCGCCTTCGGGCGATGCTCTCGATCACCACGATCGCGTTGTCGACCATCAGGCCCACACCCAATGCGATCCCGCCCATGGTCATCAGGTTGAGCGAGTGTCCACCAAAGTAGACCAGCCCGAAGGTTGAGATGACCGCCAGAGGAATCGCGGTGGCCGCCACCAGCGTGTAACGGATATTGCGCAGGAAGACGAGCAGGACCAGGACGGCCAGTGCGCTCCCGTAGAGGATGGACTGCCCGACATTGGTAATGGAGCTGCGGATGAATCCCGCCTCGTCCGTGACGGCGCGGATGTCGATCTGCGGGAAGTCGCGGTTGAGACGGACCAGTTCGGCGTGGACCGCTGCGGAGACCTCCACTGTATTGGCGTCCGCCAGTTTGCGCACGGCCAGCTGGACGCCTTCTTCCTGGTTGACTCGGAAACGACGGGTGACGCGCTGGTGGGTATCGCGGACCTCGGCGACCTGATGCAGGTAGGTGACGCCGTCCTCGCTGCGCTGAACCACGGTATCGCGTATCTCGCCCACCGAGCGGAACTCGGCAGGTGTACGCAGCCGGTATTCACGGCGACCGTCCATGATCGGGCCACCCGGAGTGATCACGTTGGCATCGCGGATGCGGTTGCGCAGGTCGTCCAGCCCCAGGTCGATCGCCTGTATCCGGTCTGGATCGACCTCCACGCGGACCTCGCGTTCGAGCCCGCCAAACGTATCCACCGCAGCCACGCCGGGGATGCGCTCCAGGCGTGGCGCAATGCGGTTGTCAATCAGGGTGCGCAGGTGAATGGCATCGAGCTGCGAGCCGACGCCCAGGCGCATGATGGGCGAGTCCTGGGTGTCGAACTGGCGCACCAGGGGGCGATCCGCCCCATCCGGCAGCTGACCTTCAATACGCGCCAGACGATCGCGCAGGTCATCAACGGCCTGGCGGATATCCGTGCCCCAGGCAAAGTTGACGCGCACATTGCTGTTGCCTTCGGCCGAGGTGGACCGGATCTCCTGGGCCCCGGTGATCGCGGCCGCTGCCTGTTCCACCGGGCGGGTCACCAGTTGCTCGACCTCCTCGGCCCCGGCGTTGGGGTAGGAGGTCATCACCGTGACCACCGGATAGGTGATGTCGGGCAGTAGGTCGACCGGGAGGCGGGTCAGCGCGGTCAGGCCCAGGATCACCACGATCAGGGCCACCATGCTGGTTAGCACGGGGCGGTGGACGGTAAGTCGAGCCGGATTCACGGCTCTTCGGTCTCCGACAGGTCCGGGGCGAAGTCCGCGCCGGGCACACTGCGCGGGTCGGTCAGGCGCAGCGGGGTGCCATCGGCGAGCAGGTGTTGCCCCAGCACCACCACCTCGGTGCCCTCGGGCAACTCGGGTTCCAACAGCTCAATCCAGTTGCCATCACGCACGCCGGTAACGGCCATGTGGCGGCGCGCCTCTGGCCGTTCGCCGCTACGGTCTACGCTGAACAGGGTGGGACCCGCCTCGCGCTGGATGATGGCGTCCCGCGGTATCGCCAGCGTGTCCGAGCGCTGGCCGAGAGTGATCGCGGTTTCGACAAACATCCCGGGCCGCAGGCGTTCATCGTCGTTCGGTACTTCGACCTCGATTCGTGCCTGGCGCGAACCCGGGCGAAACTCGGGGGAGATCCGTGTGATGGTGCCTTCGAATAACGCGTCGGGGTACGAGGAGGTGCGCACGGTCGCTTCCTGGCCGCGCGAGATCCGCGAATAGTCCGCTTCGGTGACTGCCAGAATCGCGCGGACCGGCTGCAGTGTGACGAGTGCCAGCGCGGGTTCGTTGGCGCTGATCACCGAGCCGGGGTCAACCAGGCGTTCGGCCACCCAGCGGGTGGTGCTGCCCGGGTCGGCGTCGATACGCGTGTAGCCTAGCTGGATTTCGCGGGTGCGCAGGGCAGAGCGGCGTTGTCGAATCTGGGACTCGGCAAGGGCCACGCGGGTCTGTGCCAGGGCGAGTTCGGTTTCGGCGGCCTCCAGCTCCGAGCGCGAGGCGATCCCCTGGTCGCGCAATTCGCGGGTGCGCTGCAGGTCGCGCTGGGCGGCGTTACGGCTGGCGACGGCCTCCGCCAGGCTGGCTTCGGCCACTTCCAGCTCGGCCTCGGCCTGCGTGACGTCCTGCTCGAATTCCTCGGTATCCAGTTGCAGCAGGGGGTCGCCCGGTTCGACTCGGTCGCCCAGGTTGACGAAGACTTCGGCCACACGGCCCCCGACGCGCGGCGTAATCACGATACGGTCGGCGCCCTCGATGCTGCCGGTGAATCGGCGGCGCTCCACCAGATCCTGTTGTTGCACGGTGGCCACCGCGACGGCCACGGGCCGTGTCTCGCCGCCACCCGCGCGCGAGGAAGAGGCCTGTTCGTCATCCGGGCCCCAAAAGAGCCAGGCGAGCACACCGCCCGCCATGAGGAACAGGACCAGGGTGATCACGGTGGACAGCTTGGGCATGCACGCGGCTCGAAATGGGTGAACGGGATCACGTTATGCTGCGAGTGTGCCGCAAGCCGCTGAATCGCGCATGAACCTCGTTCATTTTGCTGATTTCGGTTCAAATACGCTGGGCCGGCGTCTACAAGCAAGGGTACGGGACGCGCGAGAGAGGAGGGTCGATGACCAATACAAGGGATGGGGTCGGACTGGTGGGCTGGGTGGCCCTGGTGTTCCTGGTGGCCTCCGCGGGCGGGTATGCCACCAGCCTGTCGGTGCAGGACTGGTACCAGACGCTGGAGCGACCCGAGCTGAATCCACCCGATGCCCTATTCGGCCCGGTCTGGACCGTCCTGTTTGCGCTGATGGCCGTGGCCGCCTGGCGGGTATGGCGTCGCACCGGCTTCGCGGGTGCACCGCTCGCGATGGGGCTGTTCCTCGCCCAGCTGGTGTTGAACCTGGGCTGGTCCGTGCTGTTCTTCGGCATGCAACGGCCCGATCTGGCACTGGTCGAGATCCTGATGCTGTGGCCCCTGATCCTCGCGACCCTGATCGCCTTCTGGCGCCACGACCGGATCGCGAGCGCGCTGCTGGTGCCGTACCTGCTGTGGGTAGGTTTTGCGATCTACCTGAACGCGGCTATCGTCGCTCTCAACTAGGGGCACTGCTCAGCCTGTAATGCGGTTGTCATGATCGGGAGGTATCCTGACGCGATTTTTCGCGGGAGGGCGTCATGGCCGTACGGGTCGGCATCAACGGGATGGGGCGGATCGGCCGCCTGGCGCTGCGTGCGGCTTGGGATCGCGATGACCTCGAGATCGTGCACCTGAACGAGGTCGCGGCGGACGGCACGGTCACCGGGCACCTGCTGGAGTTCGATTCGGTGCACGGGCGCTGGGATCGCGGCATCCGGGCCGAGCCGGATGCGCTGCAGATCGACGGCCGCAGCCTGCGCCACACGCAGCTGGGCGAACCGGGGCAGGTGCCCTGGGCCGAGTCCGGTGTAGATATCGTGATCGATGCCAGCGGCGCCTTTCGCACCATGCAGACCCTGCAGCCGCACTTCGATCGCGGGGCCCGGCGTGTGGTCGTCGCGGCGCCGGTGAAGGACGAGCTTGCGCTGAACGTAGTGATGGGCGTCAACGATTCGGCCTACGATCCGGCCCGGCACCGCGTCGTCACCGCTGCCTCCTGCACCACCAACTGTCTGGCGCCCCTGGTCAAGGTGCTGCACCCGGCCCTGGAGATCCGCCACGGGTCGATCCTGACGGTGCATGACATGACCGCCACGCAGTCGGCCGTGGATCTGCCGCGCGACAATCTGCGCCGGGCCCGTGCGGCCGGGTTGAACCTGATCCCGACCACCACCGGCTCGGCGAAGGCGATTGGTGACATCTTCCCGGAACTGAACGGACGGCTGAATGGCCATGCCGTGCGCGTGCCGCTGATGAATGCCTCGCTGACGGACTTCACCTTCGAGGCGGCGCGCGAGACCTCCGCGGAGGAGGTGAACGAACTGCTGCGCTCGGCGGCCGAGGGCGAACTCGCCGGCATCCTGGGCTTTGAGGAACGCCCGCTGGTCTCCAGCGACTTCCGCACCGACCCGCGCTCGTCCATTGTCGATGCGCAGTCGACGATGGTGGTGGATGGGACGCAGGTGAAGGTGCTGGCCTGGTACGACAACGAATGGGGCTATGCCAACCGGCTGGTCGAACTGGTCGCGCGCGTGGCCGAGCAGGGCGTGTAGGACGGATGGGCAGCCCGGCCGAAACGCCGAACGCACCGCCCACCCTGGGGCTGGGCGCCTACGCGCGCATCACCGCGAACTACTGGGCGTTTACCGTCACTGACGGTGCGATTCGCATGCTGGTCGTGCTGTTCTTCCACCAGCTGGGCTACAGCCCGCTGGAGATCGCGTTCCTGTTCCTGTTCTACGAGCTGTTCGGGGTGATCACTAACCTGACCGGCGGCTGGCTGGCCGCGCGGCTGGGGGTGAACACAACGATGATCACCGGGACCTTGTTGCAGGTCGCCGCACTGCTGATGCTCACGGTGCCGGAGGCCTGGCTGGGGGTGGCCTATGTGATGTTCGCGCAGGCGCTATCGGGCATCGCCAAGGACCTGAACAAGATGAGTGCGAAGTCCGGGGTGAAGCTGGTCGCCGGCGACGGGGAGGGGCGGCTGTTTCGCTGGGTCGCGGTGCTCACCGGCTCGAAGAACGCGTTGAAGGGGGTGGGCTTCTTCGTTGGCGGCGCGCTGCTGTACTCGGTCGGGTTCCAGATGGCGCTGGTCATCCTGGCCGGGATGCTGGCCGTGGTGATGCTGTTCTCCATCGTCGGCCTGCCCCGCGGGCTGGGCAAGGTCGGCGGCAAGCCTAAATTCACCCAGATGTTCTCCAACTCCGCCGCGATCAACGTGCTCTCGGCGGCGCGATTCTTCCTGTTTGGCGCGCGCGATGTCTGGTTCGTGGTCGCCTTGCCGGTATTCCTCAGCGCGACGCTGGACTGGAACCACATGCAGGTGGGGGCGTTTCTGGCGCTGTGGGTGATCGGTTACGGGATCGTGCAGGCGTCGGTGCCGCGCCTGCTGGGCCGCGGCGGGCTGCACCCGACCGGGCTGACCGCGCGGCTCTGGGCCTTCATCCTGATGCTGCTGCCCATCGGCATCGTGATCGGCCTGGAGACGGGGCTGGACCCGGCCTGGGTACTGATGGTCGGGCTGGGCGTGTTCGGCGTGGTGTTTGCGATCAACTCCGCCGTGCACTCGTTCCTGATCCTCGACTATGCGGAGACCGACCGGGTCGCGATGAAGGTCGGCTTCTACTACATGGCCAACGCCGGTGGGCGTCTGATCGGCACCGTCGCCTCCGGTGCCATCTTCATGGTCTGGGGCCTGGAGGGCGCGCTGATCGCCTCCACGCTGTTCATCTTCGCCACCTGGATGATCTCCTCCCTGCTCCCTCGGGTACCTGCTCGGGCCTGAAAGGGTGGCCCCACGCATGGTTCCGGTTACTGCAATTCCTCGATGACCGCCTCGAGGGTTCGCGAGCGGTAGCGGTCCGCGTGGCGGACCCAGCCGAGCTGGCGGGCGATGGGCGGGGCGGGCCATTCGAGGATGGCCAGCTCGGCGGTGGCCATGGTGCGGGGGAGGAAGCCGATGCCGAGGCCGGCGGCGATCATCATGCGGATGACCTCCAGGTACGGGCTTTCCTGTGCTGCGGCGGGGTGCAGGCCCTCTGCGGCCAGCGCGTGGTCGATCTGGCGGCGGGTGGTGGAGCCCACCGGCGGAAGGATCGCCGGCCAGTCATGCAGCCGTTGCAGTGTCTCCAGCGGGGCATCCTGGGCGCGGCCGCGGGCGATCATCGGGACCAGGTCATCGGTCCAGACGGCTTGGGCCTCCGAGCCCTTCGGCAGGTCGTCAGGCAGGGTGGCCAGGGCCAGATCGGCGTCGCCGTGCATCACCGCCTCGATGCCGGCCTCGGAATCCATGAACGCGAGTTCCAGCTCCAGCTTGGGGTAGCGGGTGCGCAGGCGGGCCAGCGGGACGGGCAGACGGTGCAAGGCGATGTGGTGCGAGGTGGCCAGGCGGATGCGGCCACGAACGACGTGGTCGAGGTCCGCCACCTGCTGCTCGATTGCGTGCAGGCGGGCCAGGATCTCGCGCGCTTCGGGCAGCAGGCGTTCGGCGACCTCGGTGGGCCGAACGCGGCGCCCCTGGCGCTCGAACAGGGGGCGTTTCAACGTCGCCTCGAGCGACTGTATGCGCTTGCTGATCGCCGGCTGGGTCAGGTGCAGCCGCTCGGCTGCGGCGGAGAAGGCACCGGTGTCGACCACCGCCACGAAGGCCTGCAGGGACTCGATGCTTAGCTGTTCCGGACGCATCCGCCGCCTCCGTGGGATAATGACCGGCTGACGGATGCGGTGCCGGTTTGCCAATCCATAACCATATGGAATGGTAAAGATAATAAATCGGATTTGAAAGAATAGAAGGGCGGCCGCAGACTCTGCTTAAACGGTTGTCCTGAAATGACGTCATTGCGAGGCGTGGCCACTGGCACCGTCATTGCGAGGAGCCGAAGGCGACGCGGCAACCTCCGAAAGCTGGCAGAGCGCCAGTATCAGGATCCGGTGGTTCCGGACGGAGGTTGCCACGGCCCCTGCGGGGCCTCGCAATGACGGTGCATGTTGCGACGCGGCGCAAGGGCGAGCCTTTGGAGCGCTGGTAGATCATCGGCGGTGGGGCGCAAGAACGATAGAACGCGGCGTGGCCGCGGGAGCGGGTAATGGCAGGCAAGACACTGTACGACAAGCTGTGGGAGGCGCATGTGGTGCGCGAGGAGCCGGATGGCTCGACGCTGCTCTACATCGACCGCCACCTGGTGCACGAGGTGACCAGCCCGCAGGCCTTCGAGGGTCTGCGTCTGGCCGGGCGCAAGCCCTGGCGCGGGGACTCCGTGCTGGCGGTGCCGGACCATAACGTGCCCACTGCCAATCGTGACCGCGGGATCGAGGATCCGGTCTCGCGTACCCAGGTGGAGACGCTGGAGACCAACGTCACGAGCCTGGGGCTGAAGTTCTTCCCGATGGCCGATGTGCGCCAGGGCATCGTGCATGTGATCGGTCCCGAACAGGGGGCGACCCTGCCGGGGATGACGGTCGTCTGCGGCGACTCGCATACCTCCACCCACGGCGCGCTGGGCGCGCTGGCCTTCGGCATCGGCACCTCCGAGGTCGAGCACGTGCTGGCCACGCAGTGCCTGTGGCAGAAGAAGACCAAGGCCATGCAGATCCGCGTGGAGGGCGAGCTGCGCCCGGGCGTGACCGCCAAGGATGTGGTGCTGGCGATCATCGGTCGTATCGGCACCGCCGGCGGCACCGGCTATGCGATCGAGTTCGCCGGCTCGGCGATCCGCAGCCTGTCGGTCGAGGGCCGCATGAGCATCTGCAACATGTCCATCGAGGCCGGGGCCCGCGCGGGCATGGTCGCGGTGGACGAGAAGACCATCGAGTACGTGCGCGGCAAGCCGCAGGCGCCGAGCGGCGAGTTGTTCGAACAGGCCGCAGAATACTGGCGCACGCTGGTCTCCGACCCCGACGCCGAGTTTGACGCGGTGGTGGAGATGGATGCCGCCGAGATCGCCCCGCAGGTGAGCTGGGGCACCTCGCCGGAGATGGTCGCGCCGATCGACGGCCGCGTGCCGGACCCGGCCGCCGAGTCCGATCCGGTGCGTGCCGAGGGCATGAAGCGTGCGCTGGAGTACATGGACCTGCAGCCGAACACACCGATGACCGAGATTCGTCCGGACAAGGTCTTCATCGGCTCCTGCACGAACTCGCGGATCGAGGACCTGCGTGCGGCTGCCGAGGTGGTCAAGGGCCGCAAGAAAGCCGACAACATCAAACTGGCGATGGTGGTGCCGGGCTCCGGGCTGGTGAAGCAGCAGGCGGAGCAGGAAGGGCTGGACCGGATCTTTCTGGACGCCGGCTTCGAGTGGCGCGAGCCGGGTTGTTCCATGTGCCTGGCGATGAACGCGGACCGGCTGGAGCCGGGCGAGCGCTGCGCCTCGACCTCGAACCGCAACTTCGAGGGCCGTCAGGGGCAGGGCGGGCGTACCCATCTGGTCAGCCCGGCGCTGGCCGCCGCGGCCGCCGTGGCCGGACACTTTGTCGAACCGTCGGCACTGAAGGAGGCGTAAGCGATGCAGGCCTTTACCGTACACCGTGGGATTGTCGCGCCGCTTGATCGCTCCAATGTCGATACCGACGCGATCATCCCGAAGCAGTACCTGAAGTCGGTCAAGCGTACGGGCTTCGGGCCCAACGCCTTTGACGACTGGCGCTACCTGGACCCGGGCGAGCCCGGTATGGACAGCTCGCAGCGCCGCATCAACCCGGACTTTGTGCTCAACCAGGGGCCGTTCGACCAGGCAAGCATCCTGCTGGCGCGCAAGAACTTCGGCTGTGGCTCCTCGCGCGAGCACGCGGTGTGGGCGCTGACCGACTTCGGTTTTCGTGCGGTGATCGCGCCGTCGTTCGCGGATATCTTTTTCTCCAACAGCTGCAAGAACGGGCTGCTGCCGGTGGTGCTGGCCGAGGACGAGGTACAGGCGCTGTTCGATCAGGTCGAGGCGAACCCGGGCGCGCAGGTCGAGGTGAGCCTGGAAGAGATGACCGTAGCGGCACCGGACGGTACCGTGTTCCGTTTCACGCTCGATGAGGATCGCCGCCACCGCCTGCTGAACGGCCTGGATGACATTGCGCTGACGCTGCAGTACGCCGATGACATCCGCGCCTATGAGGAGCGCCAGCGCCGCGAGTGGCCCTGGATGGCGGAGCAACGATAGAAACGATAGAGATGGCGCGGGTGGCCTGAACCCGAGCCTCGTCATTGCGAGGAGCGAAGCGACGAAGCAATCTCCCAAACAATGGCCGAGCGCAGGTAGCGGGATCCGGTGGTTTCGCCCGGAGATTGCCACGGCCCCTACGGGCCTCGCAATGACGAGGTAGAGGTGCCGTCATTGCGACGAAGCAACCTCCGTCCGGAACCACCGGATCCATGTGCCGGCGCTCTGCCAGCTTCCGGAGGTTGCCACGGCCCCTGGCGGGGCCTCGCAACGACGGGGCCGGGGCGCACCGTCATCGCGAGGAGCGCAGCGACGTGGCGATCTCTGTGGGTGGCCCCGGCGTCGGCCGGGACGAACATCGTGGTTCCGTCCGGAGGTTGCCACGGCCCCTTGCGGGGCCTCGCAATGACGGTGCTATTGGAATCGTACAAGTAAAAGCTAACAGTTGGTTAGGAGAGGTTTGTGAGCCGAATTCTGGTATTGCCCGGGGACGGGATCGGGCCCGAGATCGTGGCCGAGGCGCTGAAGGTGCTGGAGCGTGTGGGCGAGATCGGCGGCCTGGATCTGGAGATCGAGCAGGGGCTGATCGGGGGCGCGGCGCACGATGCGGCAGGTCACCCGTATCCGGAGGCCACCCGCGAGGCGGCGCGCCGCGCCGACGCGATCCTGCTCGGCGCGGTCGGCGGCCCGCAGTACGAGTCGCTGGAACGCGACCTGCGCCCCGAGCGCGGACTCCTGGGTATTCGTTCGGATCTGGGCCTGTTCGCGAACCTGCGGCCGGCGATCCTGTATCCGCAGCTGGCCTCGGCCTCCACGCTGAAGCCGGAGGTCGTCAGCGGGCTGGATATCCTGATCGTGCGCGAACTGACCGGCGGGATTTACTTCGGCCAGCCGCGCGGGATCGAGGAGCGCAATGGCGAGCGCTATGGCTTCAATACCGCCGCCTACAGCGAATCGGAGATCGAACGCATCGCGCGGGTTGGTTTCGAGTCCGCGATGAAGCGCGGCAAGCGCCTGTGCTCGGTGGACAAGGCCAATGTGCTCGAGGTCTCGGAGCTGTGGCGCGAGGTGGTCGAGCGCGTCGGGAAGGAATTCCCCGAGGTCGAGCTGTCTCACATGTATGTGGACAACGCGGCCATGCAGCTGGTGCGTGACCCCAAGCAGTTCGACGTGATGGTGACTGGCAACATGTTCGGCGACATCCTGTCCGATGCCGCGGCCATGCTGACCGGGTCCATCGGGATGCTGCCCTCGGCTTCGCTGAACAGCGAGGGGGTCGGTCTGTACGAGCCGATCCACGGCTCCGCGCCGGATATCGCGGGGCAGGGCAAGGCCAATCCGATGGCGACCGTGCTGTCGGTCGCGATGCTCTTGCGCCACAGCCTGAATCGTAATGACCTGGCCGAGCGCATCGAGCAGGCTGTGGGGCGGGTGCTGGATCAGGGGCTGCGCACGCCGGACATCTTTGGTGAGGGCATGACGCTGGTGGGCACCCAGGGGATGGGTGATGCCCTGGTGGCTGCGCTGGAGGGCTAGGCGTTGTAGCCAATGATGCGTTTCGCTGCGCTCAACGCATCCTACGAATGTTTCAACGGATCAATATTTTGCAGTTAGAACTTAAACCGGGAATGAACGATGAGTGACCGCAAGTTTGACGTGGCCGTGGTGGGCGCAACCGGCGCCGTCGGCGAGACCCTGCTCTCCATCCTGGCAGAGCGCGACCTGCCGCTGGGCCGTGTGCATGCGCTGGCCAGTTCGCGCTCGGTCGGCAAGACGGTCGCCTTCGGCCGCCGCGAGCTGGAGGTGGAGGATCTGGCCACCTTCGATTTCTCCACCGTGCAGATCGGGCTGTTCTCGCCGGGGGCCTCGGTGTCCGCGGAGTACGCCCCGAAGGCGGCCGCGGCCGGCTGCGTGGTGATCGACAACACTTCGCAGTTTCGCTACGACCCGGAGATCCCGCTGGTGGTGCCGGAGGTCAATCCCGAGGCCGTCGCCGGCTACAAGAAGCACGGGATCATCGCGAACCCGAACTGCTCCACCATCCAGATGCTGGTGGCGCTGAAGCCGCTGCATGACGCGGTCGGCGTCGAGCGCATCAACGTCGCCACCTACCAGGCCGTCTCCGGCACCGGCAAGGATGCGATCGAGGAACTGGCCCACCAGACGGCGGCGCTGCTGAACGGCCGCCCGGTGGAGTGCAATGTCTATCCCAAGCAGATCGCGTTCAACGCGCTCCCGCACATCGACGTCTTCCAGGACAATGGCTACACCAAGGAAGAGATGAAGATGGTCTGGGAGACCCGGAAGATCATGGGTGACGAGTCCATCCTGGTGAACCCGACCGCCGTGCGCATCCCGGTGTTCTACGGCCATTCCGAGGCCCTGCACATCGAGACCCGCGAGAAGATCAGTGCCGAGAAAGCGCGCGAGATCCTGTCCGCCGCACCCGGCGTGACGGTGCTGGACAAGCACGAGGACGGGGGCTATCCGACCGCCGTGACCGAGGGTTCCGGCAAGGATGCGGTGTTCGTCGGACGCATCCGCGAGGACATCTCGCATCCCCGCGGGCTGGACCTCTGGGTGGTGTCCGACAACGTGCGCAAGGGGGCCGCGTTGAACACAATCCAGATTGCCGAGGTTTTGATCCGGGATTACCTGTGATTTAATCCGGTAAAAGTCCGGGAAAATTCATACCCGGCAACACGCGGCCAGGGGGCGCTGGGGCCAGGAAGATGGCCCCAGGCGATGACAGGCCGCGCGGCACATTCAGGGGGGATTCGTGCGCAAGTTACTACTCGGGCTACTGCTCTTGCTGCTGGTTGCACCGGCATCATCGAATTCGGTGAGTTTCGGTGAGGTCAACCTGCAATCCCATCTGAACCAGACCTTGCGGGCGGAGATTCCGCTGCGAGGGGGTGCCGCAGCCAGTGATTCGCTGCAGGTGCGCCAGGCTTCGGAAAACGAATACCGGCGCGCAGGCATGAGCCGCGGCAGTGTGCCTGGTGACCTGAACATCCAGGTTCAGGGTGAGGGGTCCGATCGTCGGGTGGTACTGACCACGCGTCAGCCGGTGCGCGAGCCCTATGTGGGCATCCTCCTCAAGGCCCGCTGGGATGGTGGGCGCTCGATGCGCGAAGTCTCCCTGTTGCTCGATCCGCCGGACACCATGCCTTCCGGAGCGGCCGCTCCGGTCCCGCGTGACACCGCTCGGGGGGCACCGCGTCGACAAGACACGCCGATGCCGCGCGAAGGCGAGGCCTATACCGTGCGTAGCGGCGATACCCTCTATCGCATCGTGGAGCGCGCGGGTCTGGCCGGTATGGCGGATCAGGCGATGGTGGCGTTCCTGGAGGCCAACCCCGACGCGTTTTCTGACCAGAACATCAACAGCCTGCGCGCGGGTGCCGAACTGACCGTCCCGTCGCGTTCGGAGCTTGAGTCGCGCAGTGCGGCCGAGGCGCGGCAGGAAGTGCAGCGGCAGGTTCAGGCTTGGCGCGACGGAACGGTGACGGCAGCCCGCGAAGAACCCGAGCCTGAAGAAGCAGCGGAAGTCGAGACGGAAGTCGAAGCGGTCCCGGAAGAGGATGAGACGGTAGCGGAGGACGATGAGGCGGTGTCCGAGGACGACGAGGCCGCCGCGGATGACGCCGTGGCCGCTACGGACGAGGACGATGAAGCGGCCGCGGCTGACGACCGCCTGGAGATTGTGACAGAACTCCTGCCGGAGACGGATGAAGGCGCGGCTGCCGCGGCCGAGTCCCCCGATCTGCTCCAGGAAGCCATGCTGTCCCAGCGCGCCGAGATGGAGGGGATGCGCGATCAGATTACAGAACTGCGCGAGGAACTGGGTGAGCGAGGCCGTCTTGCGGAGCTTTCGAGCGAGAATATGGCTGAGCTGGAGGAGCAGCTGAGCCAGCTGCGGGCGGAACGCAATGAACTGATGGCACGGCTCGATCGGGCCGATGCCGAACGCAATGCGCCGCTGCACGAGCGGATCATGAACGATCCGCTGCTGCTGATGATGGCGATTGCACTGGTGATCCTGCTGCTGCTGGTGCTGTTGGCCTTTGCGCGCGGTGGTCGGCGCGAGGTGGTGGTTGAAGAGCGTACCGCCGGCATGCCGGCGCGGGCGGACAACAGCGGTGTGCGGGCCGCGGCCGCGGATCCCGTCGGCTACGAAGCGCGTGAGATCGAAGGTGCGGGCGTGGGATCGAGCGGCGCCGGTGCAGCAGCCGTAGCCGGAGGGGCCGCAGCGGGCCTGGCGGCCGGAGCGGTCGCGGGCAAGGACGATGATCGCGAGCAGTCGGACGAGCCGGAGGAGTCGGTGAGTGAGCCTGTCGTGGTGAGCTCCAGTGGCGATGCTTCGGTGGACGACGTGCTGGCGGAAGTGGATGTCTGCCTGGCCTACGGGATGAATGATCAGGCCGAAGAGACGCTGACCCAGGCCATCGAGCGCGATCCGGATAATTCCCAGTATCGTCTGAAGCTGGTCGAGGCGCGCGTGGCGCTGGGCGACGAAGAGGGCGCCCGCGAGGCGGCATCCGCCCTGCGCGAACGCCTGCCGGCGGACGATGTTGAAACCCGCAATCATCTGGCGGAGCTGGAATCGCGTATCGGTGGCGCCAGTGATGACAGCGCTGGACCTGCGGGCGCTCCGGCGGGTGTCGGAGGTCTGGGTGCTGCGGTGGAGCCGCAGGCGGCGGGTGACGGCGAAGCGCCGAACGAAATCGACTTCTCCGGCCTGGATCTCCCGGATGTGGAATCCGAAACCGAAGATCTCGGGGACACCGCCGAGCCACAAGAAGAGACCGATTCCGGGCTGGCCTTTGATTTCGACGAGACCTTCGATGAAGGGGCTTCGACGCCAGCGGAGAAGACGTCTTCGGAAACGGACGAAGCGCGCAGCGATGACCTGAACGACTTGTCATTCGATATCGACGACAGCGATCTGCCGAACCTGGATGAAGAGACCCGGGGCGACGCGGCTGGGAGTGACATCCCGGCATTGGATTTGGGAGCCGACGATTTGCCGGCTGCCGGCCAGGAAGAGGACTTGCCGGTGGAGGGCGATGCCTCTGCGCCCATCGGGGCGGACGAAGACAATGAGACACGGTTGAGCCTGGCGCAGGCCTATGCGGACATGGGCGATGACGAGGGCGCGCGTGAACTGATCGACGAGATTGTGGCCACCGGGTCGGACGACCAGAAGGCGCAGGCGGAGGCGATTCGTCAGCAATTGGACGGCTCCTGAGCCGTACATCTGTCTTGTGAAGAGTATCCTGTCGCGATGATGCGGCAGGGTTTCGATAGGCAACAAGAAACGGCCGGGTCGGCGTCCCTGTGGGCGCTCCCGGCCGTTTTGCTGGTGTCGGTGGTGCTGGCGACCGCGAAGCCGGCCGTGGTGCTGGCAGTGCTGGTTGGCGCGGTCGGGTTGGTATGGGTCGGGCCGTTCGCCTGGCGGCGATGCGGGCGCCTGCTCTGGCGACTGAAATGGTTTTATCTCTCGTTGCTGGTGTTCTTCGGCGTATGGCCAGTCGAAGCAGGCGGGGATTCGGTGCTGGCCGGCCTGAGCGAGGCCGCCTGGCGGATCGGGGCGTTGGCGCTGGTGGTGGTGCTGGTGGTCTGGCTGACGGAGCGTTTCTCGCGCGGCGAGCTGGTCTGGGCGCTGTCGACCTTGTTGGCGGGTCCTCGTGGTTGCTTTGGCGCGTGGGGCGCGCGCTTCGCGCAGCGGCTTTTTCTGGCTCTGGCGCTGTTCGAGTCGGATCGGGTTAATACCGAGCGCGAACGTGAGCAACTCCGGGGTGGATGGCGGGAACGACTGCAGGCGGCGCGCGACTGGCTGATTGCTCGGCTGGATCGGGCCTTGAGTGGGGAGGTGCCAGCGCCAGGGGCTCGCGAGTCCCACCAGGACATGGACGAGGTTCGGAAAGAGGGCGCGGGGGCCGTGGTGTGGTTGTGGACAGTGGCGGTTGCAGGTGGCTGGATCGCCTGGTGGTGGTGATCGGGTGATGACAAATACGACTTCGGCAATGCGTGATGCAGACCGGGTGCCTGGAGCGGTTTGTCAGCGCTGGGCGTTGGGGGTCGAGTACGACGGGCGTGGGCTGCTGGGCTGGCAGCGTCAGAAAGACGGCCCCAGCGTGCAGGGGCATCTGGAAGCGGCGCTGAGTTTCGTGGCCAATCACGGGATCGAGCTCAGCTGCGCGGGGCGCACGGACGCGGGTGTGCATGCGACCGCTCAAGTGGCGCACTTTGACACTTCGGCGGTGCGGGAGCGGCATTCCTGGGTGCTGGGGGTAAACAGTCGCCTACCGGACGGGATTGCCCTGCGCTGGGCCGAGCCGGTCGCTGAAGACTTTCATGCGCGTTTCAAGGCATTCGGTCGCCGCTATCGCTATGTGATCGCGAATCGAGCGGTGCGGCCTGCACTGGAAGCGGGGCGGGTGGCCTGGTGGCGCCGTCCGCTGGATGCCGCGCGGATGCACGACGCGGCGCAGGTCTTCGTGGGCGAACACGACTTTTCCAGCTTGCGCGCCGCCGGGTGCCAGGCCAAGTCGCCGATCCGGGAGGTGCACTTGATTGCGGTCCAGCGGCGGGGTTCGTATGTGATTCTGGATATCCATGCCAATGCCTTCCTGCATCACATGGTGCGCAACATCGCCGGGGTTCTTCTGGCGATCGGCGACGGGCGCGAAGAGCCGGGCTGGGCTGCACGGATTCTTGCGGCTCGCGACCGGCGCGTCTCGGGGATCACGGCGCCGGCCGGCGGGCTTTATTTCGTGCACGTCGACTATCCGCCCGAGTTCGCTCTCCCCAGTGCCGAGGGGCCGATGCTGGAAGGGATCCCCGGCAATGGGGCGATCTGATTGCGGGAAAGGGGTCGCGGGCCGCGGTTCTGGTAGGCTTTGGCGCTTGATGAATGAGGCCGGAGCGGGATGCGCTATCGGGTAAAGATTTGCGGGATCACGACGCCGGAGCAGGCGGTGGCCGCGGCGCGTGCCGGGGCCGACGCGATTGGCCTGGTGTTTCATCCGCCCAGCCGCCGTTATGTCGAGCCCGACCAGGCGGCGGAGATCGCTGCGGCGCTGCCGCCCTTCGTGACGACGGTGGGGCTGTTCGTGGATCCGGAGCCGGCGCGCGTCGAGGAGATCCTTTCCGGGGTGCGCCTGGACTGCCTGCAGTTCCACGGTCATGAATCGGCAACGGAATGTGCGCGTTTCGGGTACCCCTATCTCAAAGCGGTGTCGATGAACGAGACGGGTGATCCGCGGCCGGTGATGGACGCCCACCCCCAGGCGCAGGGCTTTCTGCTGGACAGCCATGGAGCCGGACGTAGTGGCGGTTCCGGCCACCGGTTCGACTGGGACACGGTGCCCGATGGGCTGGACCGGCCCTGGCTGCTGGCCGGGGGGCTGGACGAGGATTCGGTACGCGAGGCGCTGGAACACCTGCGCCCGTACGGGGTCGACGTAAGCTCCGGGGTCGAGAGTGGCCCGGGGATCAAGGATGCACGGCGCATGGAGGCCTTTGTGAAGGCCGTGCGCCAATGCGAGGTGAACGAATGAGCAAGATCGACTGGGCGGCGTTCCCGGATGCCCGCGGGCATTTCGGGCCCTATGGCGGGCGCTTTGTGTCCGAGACGCTGATGGGTGCGCTGGACGAGCTGCAAAAGGCGTACGAGCAGTACATGGGCGATGCCGATTTCATGGCAGAGCTGGACCATGATCTGAAGCAGTTCGTCGGGCGGCCCAATCCGCTTTACCACGCCGAGCGCCTGTCGAAGGAGCTGGGCGGGGCGCAGGTGTACTTCAAGCGCGAAGACCTGAACCACACCGGCGCGCACAAGGTAAACAACACCATCGGTCAGGCCCTGCTGGCCAAGCGCCTGGGCAAAACCCGCATCATCGCGGAGACCGGTGCCGGCCAGCATGGCGTGGCCACCGCGACCGTGGCCGCGCGCCTGGGGCTGGAATGCGTGATCTATATGGGCGAGGAGGACACGCGCCGCCAGACTCCGAACGTTTTCCGTATGCGTCTGTTAGGGGCCGAGGTAGTCGCGGTGAAATCGGGCACGCGCACGCTGAAGGACGCCTTGAACGAGGCGATGCGCGACTGGGTCACCAATGTCGACGACACCTTCTACATCATCGGTACCGTCGCGGGTCCGCATCCGTATCCGGCCATGGTGCGGGACTTTCAGGCCGTGATTGGCCGTGAGGCGCGGGAGCAGCACCTGGAGATGACCGGCAAGCTGCCGGATGCCCTGGTGGCCTGCGTAGGTGGGGGCTCCAACGCCATCGGCCTGTTCCATCCGTTTCTGGATGACGAGTCCGTGGAAATGATCGGCGTCGAGGCCGCGGGCGCGGGCATCGAGTCCGGCCGGCATTCGGCTCCGCTCTGCGCGGGGCAGCCGGGCGTGCTGCATGGCAACCGCACCTACCTGATGGAGGACGAGCATGGGCAGATCGTCGGGACGCACTCGGTCTCCGCCGGGCTCGATTATCCGGGCGTCGGACCTGAGCACGCCTGGCTGAAGGATACGGGCCGTGCGCGCTATGTCGCCGTGACCGACGACCAGGCGCTGGAGGGCTTTCATCGGCTCACCCGTACCGAGGGCATCATCCCGGCACTCGAGACCTCCCACGCCATCGCGCATGTCCTGGAGCTCGCCCCGACCATGCGCCCGGACCAGAGCATCATCGTCAACCTGTCGGGCCGGGGTGACAAGGACCTCAACACCGTGGCGGAACGCGAAGGAATCACGCTATGACTCGCATCGAGCAACGTTTTGCCAAGCTGCGGTCGGAGAACCGCGCTGCGCTGGTGCCCTATGTGACCGCGGGAGACCCGGAGCCGGCCGCCACCGTGCCGCTGATGCATGCGCTGGTGAAGGCCGGTGCGGACCTGATCGAGCTGGGGGTTCCGTTCTCCGACCCGATGGCGGATGGGCCGGTGATCCAGAAGGCCTGCGAGCGGGCGCTGCGCTACGGCACGAGCCTGCGGGATGTGCTGGGCATGGTCGCCGAGTTTCGCAAGACCGATCCCGAGACGCCGGTGGTGCTGATGGGCTATCTGAACCCGGTCGAGCGGATGGGTTACGAGACTTTTGCCGAAAAGGCCCGTGAGGCGGGGCTGGACGGCCTGCTGACGGTGGACCTGCCGCCCGAGGAATGCGACGACGTCGCGGGGCTGCTGGAAAACGCGCAGATCGCGCCGATCTTCCTGGTGGCGCCCACGACCTCGGACGAACGCATTGCCCATGTATCGCGCGCGGGGCGGGGGTTCATCTACTACGTGTCGCTCAAGGGCGTGACTGGTTCGCAGACGCTGGATACCTCCGCGCTGGCCGAGCGCCTTGAGGCCATTCGCCAGCATACGAATCTCCCGCTGGGTGTGGGTTTTGGAATTCGCGACGCCGAGACGGCCGGGCAGGTCGCGCGCGTGGCCGATGCCGTGGTCGTGGGCAGCGCGATCGTGCGTCTCGCCGAGGAATTTGACGGTGACCCGGTCGGTTTCGCTCATGCCGCGTCCGAGGTCGTCGCGGGGATGCGCGTGGAGATGGACCGCGTGCGCGCGTCCGGCGTCGAGGCGTCGGTGTAGTAGAATGCGGCGCTCGCAGGACTAAGGGATTCAGGATGAGCTGGTTTGAAAAACTGATGCCTTCGCGCATCCGTACCGACAACAGCAGCAAGCGGGGCGTGCCCGAGGGGCTGTGGGTGCGCTGCGAGGGCTGCGACGCCACGCTGTACCGCCCCGAGGTGGAACGCAATCTCGATGTCTGCCCGAAATGCGGGCATCACCGGCGCATGAGCGCGCGGCGTCGTCTGGAGACCTTCCTCGATCAGGAGGGGCGCGAGGAAATCGCCGCTGAGATCGAATCTTCCGACGTCCTGAAGTTCCGCGATTCCAAGAAATACAAGGACCGTCTGGTCGCCGCGCAGAAGTCGACCGGCGAACGCGACGCGCTGGTCGTCATGCAGGGCCAGCTGATGGGGCGCCCGCTGGTGGCCTCCGCTTTTGATTTCCGCTTCATGGGCGGGTCCATGGGTTCTGCGGTGGGCGAGCGCTTTGTCCGCGGTGCCAACCGTTCTCTGGAGCAGCGCATTCCGCTGGTCTGCTTCAGTGCGTCTGGCGGGGCGCGGATGCAGGAGGCCTTGTTCTCGCTGCTGCAGATGTCCAAGACCAGCGCGGTGCTGGCGCGGATGCGCGAGGAACGTATCCCGTTCGTCTCGGTGATGACCGACCCCACCATGGGCGGCGTCTCCGCGAGCCTCGCGATGCTCGGCGATATCAACGTCGCCGAACCCAACGCCCTGATCGGTTTTGCCGGTCCGCGCGTGATCCAGCAGACCGTCCGCGAGACGTTGCCGGAGGGCTTTCAGCGGTCCGAGTTCCTGCTCGAGCACGGTGCGGTCGACATGATCATTGAACGCGGCGAGATGCGCCGTCGTCTGGCCTCTGTGCTCGGCATGCTGACGCACGGGCCGGCCCCGGCCCCCGAGGCGCCTCCGGTCGAGGAAGAAGAGCCGGAGGTGGAAGTGATTCGTGCGGAGGACACCGGCGAATCGACGGATGCCCCGCGCTCTACCTGACTCCATCCGTGCGCTACGCCACACTGGCTGAATGGCTGGCCTTCCAGGAGCGATTGCACCCGGTGGGGATGGACCTCACCCTGGAGCGCATCGCCCTGGTCGCCGATCGGCTGGGGCTGCGTGGTCCAGGGACGCCCCGTACGGTCATTGTCGCGGGGACCAACGGCAAGGGCACGGTCACCACGCGCACGGCAGCGCTGTTGCAGGCCCAGGGCCTGAATGTCGGGCTTTTCACCTCTCCTCATTTGCTCCAGTACAACGAACGTATCCGCTTGAACGGCCGCCCGGCTTCGGACGCAGACCTGTGCCGGGCATTCGAGGCGATCGACCAGGCTCGGGGTCACGATTCGCTGACCTATTTCGAGTTTGCAGCCCTGGCTGCGGCCTGGCTCTTCCGTGAGGCTCGGGTCGACGTGCAGGTGCTGGAGGTCGGGCTTGGTGGACGGCTGGATGCTGTGAACATCTGGGATGCGGATGTGGCGGCAGTTACCGCCGTCGATCTCGACCACCAGGCCTGGCTCGGTGATTCGCGCGAGGTGATCGGGCACGAGAAGGCCGGCATCATGCGTGCGGGGCGCCCCGTGGTGCTCGGCGAGTTGTCGCCTCCCCAGAGTGTGCTGGACCATGCCCAGGCGCTTGCGTGTCGTACCGTCCGCCTGGGCCGCGATTTCGACCTGCTGGTTGAACAGGAGCGGCTCGTCTGGCGCTGGAATGGGGCCCAGGTCGAGTGGAATGTCCCGCTGGCGCGTGGGCTGAGTGGTGCGGCGCTGGCAAATACCGCCACCGCGCTGGCGGTGGTCGAGTCGCTTGGCATGGACGCCGGGCTGAGTGCGGCCACAATGGAGCGGGCTCTGAAGGTGCGCCCGCCGGGCCGTCTGCAGCGCCTGAATGGCCCGCCCGATTGGCTGCTGGATGTGGCGCACAACGCCCAGGCCGTCGCCGAGCTCGCCCGCTGGCTGCGCGAGAACCCGTCGGCAGGCCCGACCGTTGCGCTGGTGGCGGTGATGGCCGACAAGGATCGCAGTGCCATGTGGCGCGACCTGGATGGGCTAATCGATATCTGGATTCCGGTACCGCTCGATCTCCCTCGGGCCCTTCCTGCCTCCGATCTGGCCGGGGAGCTGGAACAGGTGGGGCAGTCCGGGGTCCGTCCGGCTGGCGATATCCAGCAGGCCTTGAAACAGGCCGCCGAATCGGCAGGTTCACAGGGTCGTTGCGTCGTATTCGGCTCGTTTCACACGGTGGCTGCGGTCCTTGAACAGGCACCGAAGCTGGCTGCTGCGGCCTTGAGAGAGTCACTCCCGGACTCAGCGGTAGCGGAGGGAGTGTGACATGGCGAGGCTGAAGCGGATCATTCGCCTTGCCCGGGCGGGCGCGTGCGGCGTAAGGTCGCTGGGAAGACCCGACGCACGGGACCCCAATGCGAACATGGCATGACCACCGATAATCCCATTCGCTTTCGCCTCACAGGCGCGGTGATCCTGATCGTGATCGCCGTGATCTTTCTCCCGTGGCTGTTTGATGGCGCGGGCTATGAACACATGAGTGGTATCGATGACCCGGTCCCCGATGCCCCGACCTTCGCCGCACCCGATATCGCGCTTCCTTCCGAACGCGAGGCAACGCCTCCGCGACCCGAGCGTGAGGGGGAAGGGGAGAGCCGAATTGCTGACCTGCATGCGCTGGAGAACGGCGAGGAGGGTCGCGAGACCGCAGCTGACAAGGACAATGGGCCGATCCCCGAACCAGTGGAAGCCGCTCCGGAGTCCAGGGCGATCGAGGCCGGCTGGGCTGTCCAGGTGGGCAGCTATCGGGACGGAGACAATGCGCGCGAGGAGGAGGCGCGCTTGCGCGAGGCCGGCTTGCCGGCGTTCATCGACGAGTCGGAGGCTGAGGGGCGCAGCATCTATCGAGTCAAGGTTGGACCGGTGGCGCAGCGCGACGAGGCCCAGAAGCTGGGCGAGCAGCTGAAGGACGAGCTCGATATTACCGGCATCGTGGTGACCTTCCCGTGAGGCCCGGGCATTCCACAAGCGCGGGCGAGCGCCTGCGAATTGCGATTCGCTGCGGTACACTACGCAGCCTTTTCGCACCCGAAGTCCGCCGCGCGTGAACTGGATCGACCTGGTCATTGTTGCCCTGATCGTTGTCTCGGGGCTTATCAGTCTGTTTCGTGGCTTCGTGCGCGAGTCGTTCTCGCTCGCGACCTGGATTGTGGGCATCTGGCTGGGTATTCGACATGCCGCCGAGGTTGCCGAAGTCCTGCCGCAGGCGCTGTCGGATGCCACTTTGCGCTTGGGCGTGGGGTTCGCGCTGATCTTCATCGGGGTCCTCATTGTGGGCGGCATTCTCGGAGTGCTGGCCAATCGTCTCGTACGCGGGAGTGGCCTGACGGGTACCGACCGCTCGCTCGGCGTAATCTTTGGTCTGCTGCGCGGGGTGGTACTGGTCGCCGTGCTGGTTTTCGCTGCGTCCCTGACCTTGATGCCCGAGGAGGGCTGGTGGGAAAACAGCCGCCTGATCCCCGAGTTCGAGCGTCTGGTCGACTGGATGATCGCGCAATTGCCGGAGGGCTGGCAGGAACAGATTGGTGAGCTGCTGGCCTCCGATCCTGTAGAACCGCCTCCGGATGCCCCTGCCGATGATGCGCCGGCACCACAACCCGAACCCCCCGCCGAAGATCTCTAGTCGATCGCCTTGATGGAGCCCTGAGCCGTATGTGTGGAGTAGTCGGAATCGTCGGGCGTGGCCCGGTGAATCAGCCGCTTTATGATGCCTTGCTGGTGTTGCAGCACCGCGGGCAGGATGCCGCCGGGATCGTGACCTGCGACGACGAGGGTCGGTTGCACCTGCGCAAGGACAACGGCCTGGTGCGGGATGTATTCAACGACCAGCACATGCAGGGGCTGATCGGCAACATGGGCATTGGTCATGTGCGCTATCCGACCGCCGGGAGCTCCAGTTCTGCCGAGGCCCAGCCGTTCTACGTGAACTCCCCGTTCGGTATTACGCTGGGACATAACGGCAACCTGACCAATGCCCGCGAACTGAAACAGGCCCTGTTTGCGACCGATCGTCGGCATATCAACACGGATTCCGACTCCGAGATTCTGCTGAACGTCTTCGCGCAGGAGCTCCTGCGCTATCTGGATAACGGCCTGACCGCCGACTCCGTTTTTAACGCAGTCGAACGCGTGCACGAGCGCGCCAAGGGCGCTTACGGCGTGGTCGCGATGATCGCCGGGCGCGGCCTGTTGGCCTTTCGCGACCCGAACGGTATCCGTCCGATCGTCTATGGCTCGCGTGAAGCCGAGGAGGGCGGGCGAGAATGGATGGTTGCCTCCGAGAGCGCCGCGCTGGAGTCCCAGGGCTTCGAGCTGGAACGCGACCTGGCGCCCGGCGAGGCCGTGTTCATTACCCCCGAGGGCGAGGTCTCGACGCGCGTCTGCGCCGAGGACACCCAGCTCAACCCCTGCATTTTCGAGCATGTGTACTTTGCCCGGCCCGATTCGGTGATCGACAACGTGTTTGTGCACCGCGCGCGCATGCGCATGGGCACCGCGCTGGGCGAGAAGATCCGCCGCATCTGGCCGGATCATGACATTGACGTGATCGTGCCGATCCCTGATACCGGCCGCACCGTGGCGCTGGAGATGGCGCACGAACTGAACATCAAGTATCGCGAGGGGTTCATCAAGAACCGCTACATCGGCCGCACGTTCATCATGCCGGGCCAGACGAAGCGGCGGAAATCGGTACGCCAGAAGCTCAACGCGATTTCGCTGGAGTTTCGGGGCAAGAACGTGATGCTGGTGGACGACTCGATCGTGCGCGGAACCACCTCGCGCGAGATCGTCATGATGGCCCGCGAGGCCGGGGCCAGGAAGGTCTACTTCGCCTCCGCCGCGCCCCCGGTGCGTTATCCGAATGTCTACGGGATTGATATGCCCGCGGCGCATGAACTCATTGCCCATGGCAGAGACGAACAGGAAGTATGCGAGGCGATCGCCGCCGACCGCCTGATCTACCAGGACCTGGAAGATCTGCAAAAGGCCGTGCGGCGGGGGAACCGAAACATCGAGACCTTCGACTGCTCCGTGTTTACCGGCGAGTACGTGACTGGATTGCCCCCTGATTACCTCGAGTATCTGGCCTCGCTGCGGGGCGAAGGACTGGTGAATACGCCCGTGGCGGGCGAGGTGCTGGATCTGGCCAACAAGAAGTGACGAGAGAGTAGTGACCTTGCCGAGTTTGCAGTGGATCGAACCGGTCGTGGAAGCGGCGCGGGCGCAGGCGGGAAGCGGCGAAGGTTTGCCGGCGGTGGTGGTACGCGTGGACCAGCAGCGCCTGTACGTCTGGGAAGACGGCAAGGTCACGGAAATCTTCGATGTCTCGACCTCCGAGCGAGGCATCGGGAACCAGGATGGCACGTACAAGACGCCGCTGGGGCTGCATCGCATTGCCGAGCGCTTCGGCGATGGTGCCGAGCGCGGCACGGTGTTCCGGGCGCGCGCGAACACTGGCGAGATTGCCGAGATCCTGACCGGCGAAGGCGAGCGCAGCCAGCGCGACAACATCACCTCGCGCATCCTCTGGCTCGAGGGCCTGGAGCCTGGCCTCAATCGTGGGGGCAGCATCGATTCCTACCACCGCTACATCTACATCCACGGTACGGATGAAGAGGGGCGGATCGGCCAGCCGGCCTCCGTAGGGTGCGTACGTATGCGCAACGACGAGGTCATCGAACTGTTTCCTCGCCTCCCGGTGGGGACCCTCGTCGTGATCCTGAACGGCCCGGATTACGAAACCGGTCGTATCCTTCCGGTTTAGCACACGTCCGGCGGCCCAGCGCGGCTCGCGTTCGGCGTGATCCAGAAATCCCTAATTTTCTAACAATTTCCGAGGGAACTCCGTCAGCATCAGACGGCTCTCACAATAACCTGCGTTTGGCGTACGTGAATTCGCGGCAATCGCCTGATACAATCAGGGAATTATTCCTGACAACAACTGTCAGGTAAAAAGGGAATTATTCCTGACTATGATTGTCAGGAAAGGTGAACGGATTCGAATCTGTGAATGGATGTCGACCTCGACACGCACGATCACGGTTTCTCGGAGGCTTTAAGACATGAAACTCTCAACCAAGGGCCGCTACGCGGTGACCGCCATGATGGATCTCGCGATCCATGATCGGGTCGGACCGGTGACCCTGGCCGACATCTCGCAGTGCCAGGGCATCTCGTTGTCCTATCTGGAACAACTGTTTGCAAAGCTGCGCAAGGCTGACCTAGTGGAAGGCGTGCGGGGGCCCGGCGGCGGTTACCGCCTGGCCAAGCGTGCGGACCAGATCAGCATTGCCAACATCATCACGGCAGTCGATGAATCAGTCGACGTGACCCGTTGCAAGGGTCACAAGGACTGCCAGCATGGCGAACGCTGCCTGACGCACGAGCTGTGGGATGACCTGAGCCAGCAGCTGTACGACTTCCTCGACGGCATTACGCTGGCGCAGTTTGCCAACCGTCCGGAAGTGCAGAAGGTCGCTCGTCGTCAGGATGAGCGCCGCGGCGCGCGGCACCACTTCATCTTCCGTAACGACGCGGCCTGATAGCGGCCGGACGACCCAGCGGCCCGGGGCTCCCGGCGCCGCTGCGCAAGACCTGAAGGCCCGACCGGGTGCTGAATCCGGCCGGGCCTTTTCCATTGGCGCATCCTATGTCGTCCGCGGTGCAGGCTGGCCGACGGGTGGCTTCCGAAGGTCGGATGCAGCCAGGCGGCGCAGGGCCATCAGATGTCCGGCCCGGTCGTCGGGCCGCGCGGGCGCGAAGCGGGCCAGGTTGTAGTGCTCGGCGAAGGCATCGACGATGGGCGCGAGATCGGGCCGTGCAGCCTTGATCCGTCGGGTCCAGGTGACGACGGGCTCGTGTGCGTGGCGGCCGAGTCCCGTCTGTTGGCGTTCGATGCGACGGGACAGGCGATGCAGGAGTCGATCTGCTGCGTCGAGGGGACGACGAGGTCGGCGCCAGCCGGCCCAGGCCAGAGCCGCGACCGCCAGCAGCCCAAACCCCGCGCCCAGTGCCGTGACGATGTCGCGCCAGTCCGTTGCGTCGAGCCCGAAACGCGCGAAGAGCTCGCGCTGGCGCTCGGGATCGAATGCCAGCACCCAGCTCTCCCAGCGGAACCGGGCGAAATCGCGCCAGTCTTCGAACCCAAACCGAAGCTGTTGCACCCAGCCCAGCCCGTCACGGCGCAGGAAATCGGGCACGGATTCGCCCTCGCCACCGGTCAGGCCGCCAATACCGGCCTCGATGCGCTCCGGAGCGATCGCCGCGGTGGGGTCGACGCGAATCCAGCCCTCGCCATCCAGCCATACCTCGTTCCAGGCATGCGCGTCGGCGTTTCGCAGGCGCAGATATTCGCCCCGCTGCATCCATTCCCCGCCCTGGTAGCCCGTGACCACGCGGGTCGGGATCCCCGCCGAGCGCATCAGCACGGCGAACGCGGAGGCATAGTGTTCGCAGTAACCGGCCTGGGTTTCGAACAGGAACTGGTCGGTGACATCCCCCGCGAGGGTGGGGGGCTGCAGGGTATAGCGATAGGGGGCGGCGGCGAAGCGATCCAGGGCGGCCTGGATGATCGCGCGGTCATCATCGCCATGCGTGGCGCGCCAGAGGGCGACCTCGGCACGGGAGCGAGGGGCTGCGCTGGGTGGGAGTTCAAGGGCGCGTTCACGGGCGGAGCTGCTTAGGGCTTCCTCGCCACCCGGTGGGCGCGACAGGTCGGCCTCGGCGTCGTACTGGATGCGGTTCACGATGCGTCGATCGCGTATCACCTGATGGTTGTCGCGGTACTCGGCGTTATCCGGCAGCGAAACGGGATAGTCGAGCACCGGCAGGTAACGCACACGGGTGGGTTCCAGCGTGGCGGTATAGGCCACCACGTTGTCCGGGTCGTCGGCTTCCGGGACCTCGATGCTGGACTGGCCGCCTTCGGCCTGCCAGCGCCGCCCGTCAAAGTCCGTCATGACCAGTGCACGCCAGTACTGGGCTGGGGGCGGTGGCACGGTGTCGTGGAACTGGACGCGCATCGCGGTGGTTTGGTCTTGCAGGAGTTCCGCGATGTCGCCGGGATTCAGCTCGCCCGAGAGGGCCGTGGTGGCCACCTCGTCACGCTGCGGATCGCCCCAGAGTGGTCCCTGAACGCGCGGGAAGGCGAGGAACAGGATCAGCATGAACGGGAGGGCATGGACGATCATCCAGCCGGACTGCTTCGCCAGGCGCCACCGTTCGAGGGTGCGTCCGGCGTGTACCTGGACCAGGGCGGCGGTCAGCAGCCAGGCGGACAGCAGGGACCAGGCGGCGATCAGCAGCGACTGATCGAAGAAATAGGTCGTGACGACCACGAAGTAGCCAAGGAACAGGCCGATCACGATATCCCGCCGGTTACGGGTCTCAAGCAGTTTGAGGGCCATCATGACCAGCAGTAGCGCGGTACCCGCCTCCTGCCCGAACAGGGTCCCGTACTGCAGAAAGGTCATTGCCCCCGCGAACGCGGCCAGAAGAGCCATCAAACCAAGGGCGGGCGGCTTGCGGTCGCGCAGATGGAGCCAGGTCCGCAGCAGGATGGCGGCCGCCACGAGCAACGTCACCCATGGTGGCTGGTGCCAGGCATGCGGGAGCGCGGCCACCGGCAGGGCCAGGAGGGCGAGTTCCAGGCCTCGTAGTTCCGGTGATCGGTGCTGGCCTGCGCGGTTCACTCCTTCGTTCTCCTGGGAGTTTCTGGGATCGGCAAGGGGATCGGCTCGAAGCGGAATTCGGCGAGGGCGCGAAGACCCCGCTCCCGCTGCGCCGGGCCTTGTCCGGGCGGGAGGATCTGGTCGGGCAGGCGCAGCCCCCAGGCGCGGCCTTCGGCCTCGGCGGCCAGGATCTGGTGGCAGAGCATGGAGAGGCGCGTCTCGGTGTCGCTGGCTGGCATGGAGGACCAGTCGATCCAGAGCGTGTCATGGCCTCCTGCGACCGTTTCGCGGATGTGCAGCTTGCCGGTGCGGGCCAGGGCCTTCCACAGGATCCGGCCGGGCGGGTCTCCGGGGCGGTACGGGCGGATGTGATCGGGTGTGGAGGCTTCCTGACGCCGCTGGGGGCCGGCCTCGTCTCCGAGACCGGTATGGGCGGTGCCCGGGTCCACGGGTTGCGGGTACACAAGGATTTCGGCGGCCAACCCAAGCCAGCTCCAGGCATTCAGGATGCCGAGCGGATACTGGGTGCACAGGTGTTGGCGGGGTAGCCGGTAGACTCCGCGGCCGAGCGGCGGGAGGGGCAGGCTGGCGACTTGCTGCCCGCGGGCCGGTACTGCAACGGGCACGCTCGTGTATTCGCCAATGCTCAGGTGCAGGGCTTCCCGGTCGCGGCCGCGCGTATCCTCCAGGCGCAGGGCGACGGACAACGGCTGTTCGGCGAACACCGGTGTGGTGGGCAGCGCCGACACCTTGAGCCCGAGCAGGTTGCGATGGGTATACCAGATGGCGTTATGGCCGATCCCGACCAGGAGAAAAGTCAGCAGGAACGCCATGTTGTTGGAGTAGTTGATCGCCCCCAGCAGCATCACCCCGAGGATCGCCAGGAGGGTGTAACCGGCCCGGGTCGGCAGAATGTAGATGCGGTCGCGGCCAAGCGTCGCGTCCGAGCCATCGTCGCGGTGGCGCCGCGTGATCCAGCGGATCACGCCTTCACGCAGGCGTTGCCCTTGCGATCGGAAGCGCTTGTGCAGGGCTAACGAACCGGCACGCATTCCAACAGCCGTTCCACCGTGCGTGCGGGGGTGTCCGGTTCGCGGGCTCGGATCCGATGGCCGGACACGGCCGGCAGGACGTCCGCCAGGTCATCCGGAGTGACGTAGTCGCGCCCATCGAGAAAGGCATGGGCCCGTGCGGCGCGCAGCAGGCCCAGCCCGGCGCGGGGCGAGAGCCCGTGGGCAAAGCGTGCGCGGTCGCGGCTCGCCTGTATCAGGTCCTGCAGATAGTCCAGCACCACTGGCTCGGCATGCACCTGGTTAATTCGGGACTGCCAGCCCTGCAGGTCCTCGGGTGTGACGATCGCGCTCGGGGCAGGATGGGCAACGGGTGCCGCCGCGCCACCGCCGCGTTCGAGCAACGCGCGCTCGGCGCGGACATCGGGATAGCCCAGTTCGATGCGCATCAGGAAGCGGTCCATCTGGGATTCCGGCAGGGGATGCGTGCCGACCTGTTCTTCCGGGTTCTGCGTGGCGATTACGAAGAACGGCTCGGGCAGGGGACGGGTCGCGCCCTCCACACTGGCCTGGCGCTCTTCCATCGCCTCGAGCAGCGCGCTCTGGGTCTTGGGGGGTGCGCGATTGATCTCGTCGGCCAGCAGGACCTGAGTAAAGATCGGCCCGGGGTGAAAGCGGAACTCGCCGGAGCTCTGCTCGAACACGGACACCCCGAGGACATCGCCGGGCAGGAGATCGCTGGTGAACTGCACGCGGCGGTAATCGAGGTTCATCGCTGCGGCCAGCGCGTGTGCGAGGGTCGTCTTGCCAACGCCTGGCTGGTCTTCGATCAGCAGGTGGCCGTTGGCGAGCAGGCAGGTCAACGCCAGCCGGACCCGATCGGGTTTGCCCAGCAGGATGTCGTTCAGCGCGTTCTCGACCTGGTGGAGAGCTTCGTTGGCCGCGGGCATTGGGCTCCTCGTGGTGGATGGTGTCGGGCGAAAAAGACGCAGACCGATCAGCGTGATGCGTGGGAGAGATTTAAGCCCCGCTTCGCGTGCCGGGTGAGTTTGCGGCTACCATGGCCGCAATTGCCCCACGAGCGACAGTATGGACAAGCAGGCCGCCGATTCGGGCCAGACGTTTCGCTATGATGCCACAGCCTCGCCGGATGCCCGCCTGCATCTGGCGGGTCGGCTGGACGTGCATGCAGTGGAGCGGGTCTGGTCGCCTCTGCGCCGCCGCGCCCGCGAACTGGCCGATGGTGCGCAGGCTGCGGTGACGCTGGATGTCGGTGACCTCGAGTATTGCGATGGCGCCGGGGCCGCGTTACTCCATGCCCTGGAGCGCGATATCGAGCGGGCGGGTCGCAAGGTGGAGCTGGTGGGTGTCCAGGGCCTGGTGGAGGAGCAGCTAACCCCGTACCGAGAGCTGGAAACCGTTGAACCGGCACGTCACGAAACACGTGGGGGACTGTGGGCCCAGTCGCTGGAGGCGGTGTCCCGAGTCGGGCAGGCGGCCTATTCGCAGGTCGGGTTCATTGGCGAACTGACACGGGCCCTGGGTTCGGCGCTGGTGCATCCCCGCCAGGTTCGCTGGGGCGATACCTTCCGGGTCGCCGAGGCGGCCGGATTCCAGGCGCTGCCCATCGTCTCCCTGATTGCCTTCCTGCTGGGCGTGATCCTGGCATTCCAGTCCGCGATCGCGATGCGGCAGTTTGGTGGCGAGATCTTCGTCGCCAATCTGGTGGCGGTTTCGCTGTTCCGCGAGCTGGGGCCGTTGATGATGGCGATACTGCTGGCCGGGCGCTCCGGGGCGGCGTTCGCCGCCGAGATCGGCACGATGAAGGTGAACGAGGAGGTTAACGCCCTGAAGACGATGGGGCTCGACCCGGTTCGTTTTCTGGTGTTGCCCAAGGTGCTCGCCGGCATTCTGGTCGCGCCGTTGCTTGCGCTGTACGCGAACATGATCGGCCTGCTGGGCGCTGCGGTGGTGATGCAGGGATTCGGGATCCCCTGGACGGCGTTCTTCAATCAGGTGACCGTCGCACTCAGCCTGTCGGATCTCTTCTCGGGGCTGTTCAAGGCCTTGATCTTCGGCCTGCTGATCGCGGGTGTGGGCTGCCTGCGCGGGCTGCAAACGGCGAGCGGGGCGGCTGCCGTAGGGATCTCCACCACCAGCGCGGTGGTGACGTCGATCATCCTGATTGTGGTGTTCGACGGCCTGTTCGCCGTCCTGTTCTATCACATGGGGGTCTGACGGGTGGCGAACGCAGAGCCGGTCATCAGGGTGCGCGACCTCACCATGGGGTTCGGTGATTTTGTGCTGATGAGGGACCTCGACTTTGACGTCCAGCGCGGCGAGATCTTCGTGATCCTCGGCGGCTCCGGGAGCGGCAAGAGTACGCTGCTCAAGCACATGATCGGACTGTACACGCCACAGAAGGGAAACATCTGGGTGGCCGGTGCCGACATCACCACGGCCGATGGCCAAGAGCGCGAGGCGATCCTGCGCCGGGTGGGCGTGATGTACCAGATGGGGGCGCTGTTTGGCTCCATGACACTATTGGAGAACGTCCGGCTGCCGTTGGAGGTCCATACCGACCTGCCACGCGAGGCGATGGACGCAATCGCCAAGGCGCGACTGCAGCTAGTCGGGCTGGGCGAGTTCGCGGACTTCATGCCCTCGGAGATCAGTGGTGGCATGCAGAAGCGTGCGGCGATCGCGCGTGCGATGGTGCTGGACCCGGAAGTGCTGTTCCTGGACGAACCTTCAGCCGGGCTGGATCCGATCACCTCGGCGGAGCTCGACCAGTTGATTCTGCGGCTGGCCCGCAGCCTGGACATGACCATCGTGATCGTCAGCCACGAGCTGGCCAGTATTTTTGCGATTGCCGACCGGGTCATTATGCTCGACAAGGAAAGCAAGGGCATCGTTGCCGAAGGGAACCCGGCGACTCTGCGTGACACATCCGATCACCCGTGGGTAAAGCGGTTCCTGCAGCGGGCCGATTCGGCCGACTCCGAAGAGAGATCTACATGAGTGCCCGACAACATTTTCGCCTGGGATTGTTCATCGTCGGTGGCCTGGTGGCGCTGGTGACCGCGCTGATCATCATGACCGCAGGCAATATCTTTCGCGCATCGATCCCGATCGAGACCTACGTGGATTCCTCCGTGCAGGGGCTGGAGATCGGTGCGCCGGTGAAGTTCCGCGGAGTGACGATTGGCGAGATCACCAATCTGGGCTTTACCTCGGTGGAATACCAGCGAGACGTGGATCCGCGCGAGCGCAAACGCTATGTGATGGTCGAGGCCCGACTCTGGCCAGACCGCTTCGCGGCCAGTGCCCGCGAGCAGGATTTTGAGTCGGAAGTCCTGAAAAACCTGGTGGATGCAGGATTGCGTGTGCGCATCGCGGCACAGGGCATCACGGGCATGAACTATCTGGAGGCGGATTTCTCCGATCCGGAAGAACACCCACCGCTAGAGCACGACTGGGAACCACGGTCGATCTACATCCCGTCGTCCCCGAGTATCGCCGTGCAGTTCATGGAGTACGCCGAGAATCTGCTTATGCGCATCGACGGACTGGACATCGAGGGCGTGATCGAGAACCTGAACTCTTTGCTGGTGACCGTTGACGACACCGTATCCAGTCTGGACACCGGTGGGCTGAACCAGCGCGCAGATGATCTGATCTCGGAACTCGAGCAGACCATGCGCACGGCCGATCGGGTGATGCAGTCGGTCGAGAACCTGGTCGACCACCCGGACACGCAGGCACTTCCGACCGAGACTCGCAAGGCGATCCAGGAGCTGCGCCGTACGGCCGAGGCCGCCGATGTCGCGGGCCTGGTCGAGCGCATGGATTCGATGGTCGAACGCCTTGATCGTGGGATGGATGTCAGTGAGTCGAAACTGCTGGAGACCCTGGACGAGCTGCAAGGCGCGATCTCGGGCCTGCGCAGCTTGTCGGATGATGTACGCCGCAACCCCGGTGGCGCGCTGTTCGGTGCCCCGCCACCGCGCAGCCGCATGGACGAGGAGTAAGCATGAACTGGTGGAAAGTGCCGATCCTGATGCTCGCCGCGCTGGTCCTGGGTGGCTGCACGCTGTTGCCGGACCGCGAGCCGCTCGATCGCTCCTGGTATCTGTTGGAGTTGCCGGACGAGCCACCCGCACGGACGGCGGAGGAGCCGGTGGCCGTCGAACTGGGGTCGGTCCGGGTCGCTCCGGCCTATGCCGGCAATGGGCTGGTATACCGGCTGGGGAATCACCAGTACGAGTCGGATTACTACAACGAATGGTTCCTGAAACCGTCGGAGCAGCTTGAACAACTGCTGCGAGAACGCTGGACGCGCAACGGTGCCGCGCTGGAGCTGGTCGACAACGCATCGGCGGTGCGTGAACAGGGGCGTCCTGCCGTGCGGGTCCATGTCCTGATCACCGCGCTGTACGGTGATCTAGAAGGGGCTGAAGCCGTCGAATCCAATGGGCTGGCCGTGACGGGGACCGGGCACATGGGTCTGCGCGCCCAGTTGAGCCAGGGCGATCGCAGTCGTCTGGTGCATCTGGAATCCGAGCAGGCGCTGGAGCGGCGCTCGGCCTCGCAGCTGGTGGGGGCTCTGTCGCGCGCGACGGCCGAGGTCCTGGCGGATCTGGAAGACGCGATTCTGGAAGATGTCGAGGCGGCGCGCGATGACTGATGTCTTCGACTTCTCGGTACCGGCAGCGGATGGCACCGAACAGCCCCTGGGGACGTATCGCGGGGATGTCCTGCTGATCGTCAATGTGGCCAGCGAATGCGGATTCACCCCGCAGTACGAGGGGCTGCAGGCACTGCAGGAACAGTTCGCCGAGCGAGGTTTTCGCGTGCTTGGCTTTCCCTGCAACCAGTTTGGCGGGCAGGAGCCGGGTGATGCGGAGGCCATACAGGCCTGCGGTGTGCGTTTCGGGGTCGGGTTTCCGGTGTTTGCCAAGATCGAAGTGAACGGCGAGGGCGCGCACCCGTTGTACCAGCACCTCAAGCAGCAGGCGCCTGGCGCGTTGGGCACGCGGGGGATCAAGTGGAACTTCACCAAGTTCCTGGTCGGCCGGGATGGCTCCGTACTCGACCGATTCGCCCCCCAGCGCAAGCCGCAGGACCTGGTCGGCGCAATCGAACGCGCGCTCGCCGTACCGCGCCCGGACGATGGCAGCTGAGGTCGCGCCCGACCCGCGGAACATGGAACCCGGCGAGCGAGGTCCGGCGCCTACCGAACCCGGTGCGCATGCCTACTGGATGGATGCCGCGCTCGCGCAGGCGGAGCGGGCGGCGGAGGTCGGCGAGGTGCCGGTGGGAGCTGTTCTGGTGGATGCGGAGGGTTATTGTCTGGCCGCCGCCCACAACGCACCGATCGGCGAGCATGACGCCACTGCGCACGCCGAGATTAGAGTCCTCCGTAGCGCAGGAAAGCGGCGTTCCAACTATCGGCTGATTGGTACCACGCTCTACGTGACGCTCGAGCCCTGTTCGATGTGTGCGGGGGCGATGATTCACGCCCGGGTAGAGCGGCTGGTGTTTGCGGCTTCGGACCCTCGCACAGGGGCCGCCGGAGGCGCCATCGACCTGCTTCATCATCCCGCTCATAACCACCGTCTGGAATGTATCGAAGGCGTGGCGGCGGAGCGTTCTGCCGAGTTGCTGCACAATTTCTTTCGTCTACGCCGAAAGCGTTAGATCCCCGTGATGCAAAGGCGTTGCCCGGCGGCACGTTGGAGCGCAGAATCAAGCGAATATGAGAAGGCGTTCACGTTCTGCACATCAATGGTGCGCGGGGATGCCGAGATTCTGTGTCCGGCAGCAGGGGTGTACTAATTAGCCAGCCTCCTTCCAATGATGATCGCGGGGATCCTGTCCTGGATTCGGCCACGGGCGCACCCGAGTCGGGGTCCATGGGCGATGCGGATGGCCGCGAGCCGGAGTTCCCGATTGTGGACGGGGAGGGCCGTTCGGACAGCCTTCTTGGTGGGTTGATCCTGATCGCCCGCATGCACGGGCTGCGCCTGACCCCGGATTCCGCGCTTGCGGGGCTTCCGCTGGACGACGGGCGGCTGTGCCCCTCCCTGGTCCCGCGTGCGGCACAGCGTGCCGGACTGACCACACGCACCGTCACCCGCGACGCCCGCGGACTGAAGGACGACCTGCTGCCCGCGCTGCTGCTGCTGGACCAGAACGAAGCCTGGGTGCTGGTCGGCTGGAACGAAGACAAGAGCGTGGCCCGGGTCATCGACCCCGAGCTGGGTGATGCGGTCATCGACGTCCCGCTGAAACGGCTCAAAGAGCGTTATGTGGGACGTGCAATCTATGTGCGCCCAGAATTCCGCATGGATGCGCGCGCACCGCGGGTCTCGAAGGAGAGCAAGGGGCACTGGTTCTGGCGGGTGATTCGCGAGAACCGGCCGCTGTATCGCGATGTCCTGATCGCGGCGGTGATGATCAACCTGTTCGCGCTGGCGATGCCGCTGTTCGTGCTGAACGTGTACGACCGCGTGGTCCCGAATCACGCGACCGAGACGCTGTTCATGTTCGCGGCGGGTGTCGTGATCGTGCTGATCGCGGACCTGATCCTGCGCACCATGCGCAGCCACTTCGTCGACAAGGCGGCGATGCGCGCGGACGTAAAGCTCTCCTCGCACATCATGGAACGCGTGCTCGGGATCAGGATGGCAAACCGCCCGGCATCGGTGGGTTCGTTTGCGTCCAATCTGGGCGCGTTCGAGTCAGTGCGCAGCTTCATCTCGTCCGCGACCGTGATCGCGTTCGTAGATCTGCCATTTGCGGTGCTATTCATCGCGATCATCGCACTGATCGCCTGGCCGCTGGCGATCCCGGTGCTGATTGGCGCGACCCTGCTGCTGCTGTATGCCCTGGTGATCCACCATCGCCTGCGCGGGCTGGCCGAGGAGGGCTACCGCATGGCGGCGTTACGCAATTCGACCTTGGTGGAGAGCTTGGCAGGGGTCGAGACCGTGAAGGCCGTGGGCGCGGAGGGGCGAGTGCAGGCGAGCTGGGAGCAGGCCACCGCGCATCTGGCTCGCACCCACTCGAAGAGCCGCCAGCTCAACGCCAGCGTGTCCAGTACGGCGACCTGGGCGCAGCACAGTGTTGGCGTGGCGATCATCGTGATGGGGGTGTTCCTGGTGATCCAGGGCGATCTGTCGCACGGGGGGCTGATTGCCGCCTACCTGGTTTCTTCGCGAGCCATGTCCCCGATCGGCCAGACTGCGGGCTTGCTGACGCACTATCACCAGGCAGCGGCCGCGCTGAAGTCGCTGAACCGGATTATGGAACTACCGGTGGAGCGTCCGCCGGACTCGGGCTTCCTCAGCCGTGAGGGGTTTCAGGGGGAGATCGAGTTTCGCAACGTGGATTTCGCCTATCCCAACCAGTCCGGCCATGCGCTGAAGGGCGTTACGCTTCGGATTGCCGCGGGCGAGCACGTGGCGGTGCTGGGCCGCGTCGGTTCCGGCAAGAGTACCCTGGCGAAGCTGATCCTGGGATTGTACGAGCCGACCGGCGGTGCGGTGCTGGTCGACGGGGTTGACGTGCGCCAGTTGGACCCCGCAGAGCTGCGGCGCTCGATGGGGTACGTGGGGCAGGAAATCACGCTGTTCTACGGCAGCCTGCGCGACAACGTAGTGGCTAGCAATCCGTTGGCCAGCGACGAGGCGATCCGCCACGCGGTCGCGGTTTCAGGCATCGAGGACTTGATCAATACCCACCCGGAAGGCATCGATATGGGGGTGGGCGAGCGCGGGGCTCTGCTCTCGGGTGGGCAAAAGCAGTGTGTCGGGATCGCACGCGCGGTCCTGCACGAGCCCAACATCCTGCTGCTGGACGAACCGACCAGTGCAATGGATAACTCCACCGAGCAGGCGGTGAAGCGTAGCCTCAAGGCATTCATGGGGGGGCGTACCGCGCTAGTGGTGACGCACCGGACCTCGCTGCTGGATCTGGTGGACCGGGTGATCGTACTCGATCAGGGCCGTGTGGTCGCGGATGGACCGAAACAGCAGGTCATTCAGGCCCTGCGTGACGGGCGTATCGGTAAGGCGCAGTCATGATTCGGCGACGTCAGCCCGACGAGCATCTCCAGACTGCGATGCATTGGGCGCAGGAGGCCCACCGCGCGCCCCTGCTGGATCGCTTGTTTCGACCCTGGCTGACTTCCTCCAACGGTGACCGTGGCGACTGGGCGGCTGACGCTGACTGGGTGACAGATCAGGAACGGCCGCTGCGCGCCCGCGCCCTGCTGTATGGCGCTCTGATTACGTTCGTGCTCCTGGTGTACTGGGCTTCGATCGCCGAAATCGAAGAGATTGCGCGTGGGGACGGACGGGTGATTCCGTCGCAGAGCCTTCAGGTGCTGCAATCAATGGATGGGGGAGTGGTATCAGAGGTCCTCGTGCGTGAGGGCGACATTGTGGAAGAGGGGGATATCCTGTTGCGCGTCGATCCGACTCGCTTCCTTTCCGACCTCGGAGAGGTACGTGCCAGTGAGTTTTCGCTTAAGGCACGACGTGCGCGTTTGATAGCGCTGCTGACGGAAACCCCGTTTCTGATCACTCCGGATTTGCAAGAGGGGCCGTCGACGATAGTCGAGCAGGAACAGGAGTTGTACGAAGAAAGTAAGGAGGAGATGCGTTCGCGAATCCGAATCGCTGAGGAGCAATTGCGGCAGAGAGGAGAAGAGCTTAATGAGGTGCGCGCACGACGTAGTCAAGCGATTCGAGCGCAGGATCTCGCGAGCCGCGAGCTCGAAGTGACCGAGCCGTTAGTGCAGAGCGGAGCGGTATCTGAAGTTGAGGTGCTCCGGCTACGTCGAGAGGTCTCCAATGCTCGTGGCGACCGCGAACAGGCGGCGGCTCAGATCGCCCGGTTGGAGGCGGCAATTGAAGAAGCAGAAGAAAAAATCCGTGAGGTCCGGCTGACTTTCCGCAACCAGTGGCGTTCCGAGCTTGCGGATACCTTAGGACGTCTGCAGGAGTTGGCTGAGGGTGCTGAAGGGTTGGAGGATCGTGTTCGGTTATCCGAGGTGCGCTCGCCCATGGCGGGGATCGTGCAACGCATGTTCATCACTACCCGAGGGGGTGTGATTTCTCCCGGTCGGGAGGTTGCAGAGGTAGTGCCGTTGAAAGATGAACTTGTTATTGAAGCAAGGATCTCGCCGCGCGATATCGCATATTTGCATCCTGGACTTGAGGCGCGCGTGCAATTTACGGCCTATGACTTCGCTGTTTATGGAGCTCTTGATGCCACGGTGGAGCACATTAGCGCTGACAGCATCACTGATGACGACGGAAACACGTATTTCAAAGTCCGCGTACGTACCGAACGAACAGGGTTTGATGACGAGCATCCGATTATGACTGGCATGGTGGCCCGGGTTGACATCATCACTGGGAACCGAACGGTCCTGCAGTATTTGCTGAAGCCGATTCTCCGAGCGGGAGACATGGCATTTGCGGAGAGATGAATGCAAATTTTCATGATCGACGGGAAAACCCGGCCTTCCGAACGCTGGGCTGAAGCGTTTGTGGACTGCAAAGTGTTGTATGCGCCTTTTCCGCCAGTGCTCCCGGAGGGCGCCAGTGTATGCTGGATCAGTACGGACCTGCCCGACTGGCAGGATCACGTTCGGCAACGTACCGGTGCCCATCGGGTTGTAGTTCATTCGCGTCGTCCGAGTGACGAGGAGGCTCTGCTGGCCTTCAGTGTGGGTTCGCACGGCTACTGTCACAGTCTCTCGAGCGTACCTCAGTTGCGCACCATAGCCGCTACCGTGGCAGGCGGTGGGCTGTGGGTGGGCGCGGATCTGATGGGTCGGATGGTGCGCACATTGCGGCGGGCACAACCGGACGAACCGAATCGGCCGCCCCACGGATTCGAGGATCTGACACCGCGCGAACGCGAAGTCGCGGTTGCGGTAACCACTGGTGCTGCCAACAAAGAGATTGCCCGACAGCTTGGTCTGAGCGAGCGGACCATAAAGATGCACATTGGGTCAATCTTCAAGAAGCTTGATGTTCGCGACCGTGTACATCTCGTTCTCCGCATGACTGAAGGGGGGGCGTAAGACTAGCCCCGTCCCTAGTGATGCGTCTGTGCACTCCCGGCGAGTAGCACCGCAGCGCCGTCGCAAAGGGTATCCATGGATGTGGCGTTAGCACCGGCAACCGGTGTTGGCGGAATCCACCTGTACCACGGGACACTTACCCGTTAGTGCCGGCCGGTCCTACAGTCCCCAATAATTCCAACCGAACACTGCTCTGTCTAAGAGGACATCTGTCATGGCTGAAGTAATCGCTACCGTCGAATCCGTCGATGGTACCGTCATCGCGCGCGACGCGGACGGTAACACCCGGGTGCTGCGGGAAGGGGACGAGATCTTTCTGGGCGAAGAGGTGATTGCCGAAGACGGCGCCTTTATCCAGTTGGCCTTCGCGGACGGCTCTTCGTTCGAGCTGGCCGGGGCCGACGAGGTGACGGTGACCGAGGAACTTGCGGCAAGCTACGAAGCCGATCCTCAAGATGCAGCGGTGGGCACACTTACCGCGGAAGAGATTATCGCGGCCTTGGAGCGAGGCGATCCTATTGATGACATGCTCGAGCCCCCGGCTGCCGGTCTGGCCGGCGCTGGCGGCGACAATGAAGGCGCGAGCTTCGTGAGGATTGCGCGCATCGACGAGCCGGTGCCCGGCATCCAGTATGGTTTCCCCTTTAACGAGTTTCCTGACCCGACAATCTTGCCGGCTCCGGTGCCCGATGGCTTGGGAATATTGGACGCGGATGATGACGACGACACCCCGGTCGATGATGACGATGACGCGGATGATGACGACGACACCCCGGTCGATGATGACGATGACGGGGATGATGACG
>NZ_KB897919.1:153006-410821 GCF_000377225.1 Thioalkalivibrio sp. ALJ4
GACGCGGATGATGACGACGACACTCCGGTCGATGATGACGATGACGCGGATGATGACGACGACACCCCGGTCGATGATGACGACGACGCGGATGATGATGACGGGAGTTACCCGGGCATCTCGTACATCGCGATCGGCTACGCTGACGGCACGGTGGTGAAGTACGAGGAAGGCAAGGAATTCAACACTGACAGCCGGATTGATGACGAGGACTTCGTGCGGCAGTTCGCTGATGATAGGAGCGACGGTGAGTGGGTGGCCGCTTACGTCAAGGGCGGCCAAGAGGATCTGGAGTACTTCAACGACGTTGAAGGCACCTTCGACTGGCCGAAGAATCCTGGCGGCCAGGTCGTTGATTCGGGACCGAAAGAAGGTCGTTGGACCCCCGACGACACCGGGGATGACGACACCGGGGATGACGACACCGGGGATGACGACATCGGGGATGACGATGATCAGGGTGGTGGTCCGCCCCCGCATGCTGGTGGTCCGGGTGGGCCCAACGCGATGGGATTTCAGACGATGGATGTCGAATCCGACGATGACGACGGCATGATCGACAACCCGCTGATCAGCGACGAGGGCGCCGACGTCTTCAGCTGGGATGCGGGGGATGCCGGGGATCCGGGCGAGCCCTCCGAGTACACCATCCAGGGCTTCACCCTGGGCGAGTTCGGCGGTAACCCGGAGGCCGACAAGCTGGATCTGGCCGATCTGCTCCACGACGAGAATGAGGAGACGATTGACCAGTACATCATGGCGGTCGAGGATGGAGGTGACACCGTGCTGTATGTGTCTTCCACCGGTGACCTGGATGGTGATCAGGGCAATGCCGACCAGATGGTGACGCTGGAGGGTGTTGATATGGGCGGCATGGATTCGTCCGAATTCATCCAGTCGCTGATCGACAACGGTCAGTTGAACATCGACCAGTAAGCCCGGCGTTGCTTGCCGGTGATTCCAGCCGGCAATTCGGGCCCCGTCAGCACAAGGGTTGGCGGGGCCCTTTTCTTGGTTACACTCGAAGAGTCAGCACGCCGAGCGGGAGGCAGGGATGTACGTCAAGCGCGACGAGGCGGGAAACATCGCCATGATATGTCGGGACGCCAGCGTTGAGTGTACGGAGTGGGTCGAATTCGACGCGGCGGAACTGCGGGATTTCCTGGAACAGGATCTGTCGGACCCGGAGCGTTCGCTGGAGGCCTCGGACCTTGACCTGGTGCGGGTCTTCGAGGACCTGGTGGAGCTGCTCACGGAGAAAGGCGTGATCCGGTTTACGGACCTGCCGGAGGCGGCCCAGCGCAAGCTGAGCAGCCGCAAGGACCTGCGCGCATCGGCACGCCAGCTCAACCTGATGTCGGATGACGATGACGGCATCCTGTAGCCGTCCGGATCCGGGGGCCGTCGGGATGACCCGGGCGTGGCTACGCCAGCGGGGCCGGCAGCCACCGGGGCTTTCGGTGCTGGCACCGAGCGTTGGGGCGGTCCGGTGTGGGGCGGGTCGGGTATCGGGATGATGAACGGTCGCCGGATGCACAGGACGGTCGGGTGGCGGATCGGGCTCACGCTTCTGGTACTGTGCGCGGCGGCGCCGGCGTGGGGCGACACGGTCTTTCCCGGGGAATCCTGGGAGCCGGCCGAGCCGGCAGCACTGGGGTGGTCGGTGCAGCGGCTGGATCGGGCACGCGAGAAGGCCGAGGAGATCGGGGCGGCAGCCGTGCTGGTGGTGCAGGATGGCCGTGTCGTGGCCGAATGGGGCGAGCCGGACCGTCGGCTGGACGTGTACTCGATTCGCAAGAGTCTGCTGTCGGGGCTGTATGGGGTCTATGTCGGTGCCGACCGGATCGATATCCATCGCTCGCTGGAGGCGATCGGGTTCGACGATGCCGAGACGCCGCTGACCCCGCAGGAACGCCAGGCCACCGTCCGTGATCTGCTGATGTCGCGCTCCGGTATCTACATCGAGTCGGCCTACGAGACCCAGGGCATGCGCGAGCGGCGCCCGGAGCGCGAGGAATACGCCCCGGGGGAGCACTGGTACTACAACAACTGGGACTTCAATGCCCTTGGCGCGATCCTGGGGCAGGCGGTCGGAAAGGGGCTGTTCGAGGCCCTGGAAAAGCGACTGGCGAAGCCGCTGGGCATGCAGGATTTCCGGGCCGGTGATGGACGCTATGTATATGCGGAGACTTCGGAACATCCGGCCTATCCGCTGCGAATGACGGCCCGCGATCTGGCACGTTTTGGCTGGCTCTACCTGAACCGGGGGGTATGGGACGGCGAACGCCTGATCCCGGAGGCATGGATCGAGGAGAGTACCACGCCCTGGTCACCGGTACGTTCGGGGATCGGCTACGGGTACATGTGGTGGGTGGCGACGGGCGAGCGCCAGTATTTGACCGACATGGGGCCGGGCTCCTGGTCGGCCCGAGGGTCGGGCCGGCAGGCGCTGCTGATGATCCCGGCCTACCGGGTGGTGATCGTGCATCAGTTCGAGCGTACGCCAGAGCAGCGCTCGCCACCCCGCCGCGGCCTGCACGAACTGCTGCAGGAAATCATGGCCGCCGCTCCTGCCCCTGGCGGGGCGGCGGATAGGCCTGCTGCGATGCCCAGTACCGACCGTCCGGCTCGCGCCGGGTCGGTCCCATAGACGAACAGGAGCGACATTCGAATGGCAAAGGTGATCTCGATTGGCCCCAGGGGAATGGCCCAGCGCGAAGTCCTGCCCGCCGACGCGGCGGGGCTCGCCGCGCTGATGGATGCACGTATCGAGGCGTGCCTGGCGCACGACGCGCTGCCTCTGGGGGCCAGTGACAAGGCGTTTCTGCTGCGGGCCTGCCGGCTGGCGCTCGAGAATCACTTCAGTGGCCGCCGGACGCATGCGAGCGATTTCGAGGATGTGCCCGCGAGCCTGAAGGCCGGAGGGGCCCGTGTGTTCGTGTCCCTGTACAACGGTCAGACGCTGCGTGGCTGCTGTGCGAGCCAGTCCGAGTCGGTGCTGCAATCCGCGCTGGATGCCACGCGCCGCACCATACGCGATGAGCGCCACGGCGAGCGTCTGAAGCGCTCCGAACTCGGCGCGGTCTGGGTCGACCTGAATATCCTGCTGGCGCCGGAGCGGGTGCTGCATACGGATGCAAAGGCGCTGGGCGAGGGGATCGAACTCGGGGTCCATGCGATCGGCATGGAGAAGGATCAACCCCAAGGCCGCCCGGCTCGCGCCTTTTTCAAGGCCAATGTGCCGGTCAATCACGGCTACACCTTGAAGGCGACCCTGGGTCGGCTGGCGCGCAAGGCCGGGATCGGGCGCGCCGGGTGGCAGGATCCCGAGGTCCGGATCAGCCGCTATGACACGCTGCACTTCCGCGAGGTGTTCTCGCACCGGTTCGAGCCACCGCGCATGCAGGAGATGTTCCGGGCGGCTCCGGTGGTTCGGCAAAGCGACGTCACCCGCCAGAATCTGGAGCGTTCATTGCGCCTTGCCGGCGACTACCTTGCCAACCATGTGACCCGCAACGGGCGCATGACCTACGAGTACGACCCCCAGGTGCCCGAACGCCGCTTTTCCAACAGCACGGTGGCGGTGCTGCGGCGTCTGGCAGCCACCTGGGTGCTCGCGGACACCGCGCGCTATCTCCGCGAGCCTCGTCAGGAGCGGGCCGCGCGCCGTTCGCTGGAACACCTGGCGGGGCGTTTCTATCAAAGGGACGCGGACGCCGGGATCGGGTATCTGATCACCGAGCGCAAGGCCGGTATCGGAGCGGCCGGGTTCATGCTCGCGACCCTGAGCGCGATCAACGACGAAGGCTTTCTGCCGGGGGTGCGCGAGGAACTGGCGCGCTACATCCTTTCGATGGAAGACCGCGAGGGTGGGTTCTTCTATCCGATGTCGCACCCCGACAAGCACAGCGGATTCGAAGGCAAGCAGCTGTACTATCCCGGAGAGGCGATGACCGGGCTGATGGCGCTGCATGCGCGGACTGGTGACGATTCGCTGCTGGAACCGGTGCAACGGGTCCTGCCCTATTACCGGGATCTGTTCCGGCGCCACGAAAAGCGCATCAATATGGCGGCCTGGATGTCCAAGCCCTATGCGGCGCTGTTCGAGGCGACCGGCGACCGGGCGGCAGGCGAGTTCGTGCTGGAGGTCTGCGACGAGGTCACCGCTCGGCAATTGCAGCCGTCGCAGCCTTGGTTCGACCGGGTGGGCGGGTTCAGCGCCCGCTCGAATTACTGCGCGGCGGCTGTGTTCCTGGAGGCCGTCGCCGAGGGGTGCGGGGTTGCCCGGAAGCTTGCCGATCGCGAGCGCATGCAGCGCTACCAGACGTCGTTGTTGCTGGGGATGCGATTCCTGATGCAGGGCCAGTACGGCTCCAGTGACTTGCTGAAGCTTCCCGACGCACGGTTTCTGGCCGGCGGGGTGCGCACAACACCCCTGGATCCTGTGGTACGGGTCGACAACGTACAGCATGCTGCCTGTGCGATCCGGCGCACGCTCGATTGCCTGGACCTTCGGTATAGTTCCTAGAGGAGCTGTCCCCACATCGCCGTTCGGGTCGTTCATCAACGGCTCGCTAGTCGGTTATCTTTGAACAACCTAGGAGCCGAGGCGTCAGTCACGTATGTCAATCCTGCTGTCCTTGCCAATTGTAGAGCGTTACAGGTGGCTTAGTTCAGGTACCGGGTGATTGAACGGCGCGACCCGTTGCACCGTCGATGCCGAGGTCCATCAGGGGCTCGATGTCGTCCGCGCTGTCGCAGCCTTCGGCGATCACCTGGATGCCGATGGAGTGGGCCAGGGTGCAGAGTCCGCGGATCAGGGCCTGAGTCTCCGTAGAGCGGTGGGCACCCTGGACGAGGGAGGCCTGCAGCTTCACGTAGTGCAGACCGAAGGCGGTGAGGTCGTGCGAGCGGAAGGCCTCGGGGCCTGCGTGTTCCAGGCCGACGACGAAACCCGCGACACGGGCGATGCGACACAGATCGCGCAGTTCGGCGGGATGGGCCAGCGCGCCACGCGCCGGGAATTCGAGCCACAGGCGCCCGGCCAGTTCGGGTTCCGGCTGCACGCGGGATTCCAGACGTTGCCGGAAAGCGGTGTCCCGCAGGCTGTCCACTGACAGGTTAATCGCGAGCCGCTCGCCGCTGGAGCTGCGCATTTGCTCGAGTGCGGTTTCCAGCACGGCGTCGTCCAGCTCCCGAATCAGGTCCAGTCGCACCGCCCAGGGCATGAAATAGCCGGCCGGACGGGACTCGCCATCGAGCATCAGGCGCATCGGGGCCTCGTGATGCATCAGTTCGCGGTCTGCATCGATTACCGGGAAGCGCGCCAGCTGTACGCCATGGTTGGCCAGGGCCTCTGTTATGGCGGTGCGCCATTCGTTTTGATTGGCATGGGGCAAGACGGCATGTGGCTCCTCGGCGATGGAGTCGCCGGGTTCCAGTTCGGCGCGGGCCAGCGCCTGGTCAACGCGGCTCAGGGCTTCGCCTGGCGTGTCCTCGGGGTGGAAGGGAGTTCCCGCCAAGTGCAGGGCCAGGCCCTCCGGTGCCTGATCGCCGAGTTCGGCCCGGACCGCCGTCAGCAGGGATTCCGCAAAACGACGGCTGTCGCCGATGCCGTCGCCGAACACGGCGATATCCGAACCCTTGAGGCGACCGGCCGCGCCGTAATCCGTCAGGCTCACCTGTTGCTCGGCCACTCCCGCAATGCGGGCCAGCAGTTGGTCGAGACGGTCGTGTCCGATCGTCTGGTTGAGTTCCGCAAGGTCGGAGACGCGGAGCACGACAAGTGAGCCGCCGGAACCGCCATGGCGGTTGTCGAGTGTCGCCTGAAAGCGCGCCAGGAAAGAGTCTCGATTCAAAAGTCCCGTGACATCATCGTGTTGCAGACGATTCTTGAGGCGCTCCAGACGTGTGGATTCTTCCTGCAGCATCATGCGTACGTGCTCGGTGAGCCGGTTCATGGCTCGTACCAGCGCCCGGAATTCCCAGGTGCGGGGCTCGGGGGTGGTGATGAACCGCCTCTCGCCGACCGCCTCGGCCTGTTCCACCACTTGATTCAGCGGTCGAATCAGCCGGCCAAGCAGGAACGATCCAATCAGCCCGATGATCAGCAAGCCGCCGGCGAATATGGCGGTGAGCCGGAGCGTGCCGTCCCACAGGGCCTCGTAGGCGTAATTGGTCTGACTCTCGACGATCAGGGTGCCGAATGAAGACCAGCCATCTGACACGTGGGCGACGCCGGGGCGCACGTTGAAGGCGAGACGCTCCACGAACCAGTCGGGCACCCCCTGGGGCGGTTCGGGGTTGCGCCGCTCGATCATGAGCTCGCCGGTGGGGTCCACCAGGCGAATGTGCCGGTAGTGACCCGTGTCGAACTGCGAGGCGATCTGCAACTCGACGGTGGTGTCGTCCTTCGGCATCTGGGAGAGTGAAAGGGCTAGGGATGCGGCGTTGTCGATGTTCTTGGTCAGTAGCTGTTGCGCCAGGTAGTTGCGGGCCGACAGGGTGCTCACCACGATGCTGACCAGCAGCGCCAGCAGCATGATGATGGCGACGGCGATCCAGAGTTGTTTTCTCAGCGTCATGGCTGCGCCCTCATTCCGGGGTCAGTTAATGGGTTGGTCGAGATCAAGACCGTATTCATCCATCTGTTCCAGTACGCGGCGCCAGCGTGACAGGCGGGCGGTGGGGTCGGCGGCAGACTGTGCCTGTCCGTCGGGCCAGAGCCCCTCGCTGTTGAACGAGAAGATCGGCGTCAGGTCGTCGCGCTGGGATGCGGCTTCGATTCGGGTGACCAGATTGTCCAGCACCTTCGGTTCGTCGCTCGGGTCGGTAAAGTAGCCCAGGACCATATGGGCCTGGCTCAGGTTGCTTCCAGGCCCGCCAAGGCGGGCACGCACATAAAAGAGGCGCAGACGTTCGTCGGGGATGCCCAGCTTGCGCAGGCTGACGTATTTGGCGATGGAGTAGTCCTCGCAGTCCCCGGCGCCCTTGTCGAGGGCCTCCAGGGGCGTGGCCCAGAAGTCCTCCTGTCCCCAGGTGACCTGATCATCCTGGTAGCGCAACTGGCGATTGAAAAACTCGTTCACCCTTGTGATCTGAGTCTGCTCGTCTTCATCGGCGAGATCCTCCAGGAGTTCCCGCCAGCGCCGCACACGCTCCGCCGTTTCCGGTCCATAGCGATCGGCCGCAACCTGCTCGAGCTGCACGAAGCTGTCGAGGCCCGCATGGCTGGGGCCCAGCAGCCACGCCCCGATGGCGAGCGCGAGCACAAGGCTTGCGCGCCGAATCAATCGGGACGGACTGCGGGGCCAGATGCCAGACACGTCGGCGCGCCCTCCGGTGGATGAGAAAAACCCTACTCCCCGAATGATGGGCTACGCCTGCATGGAAAGCCAGAAACATAAATTCCAAGCGTAATGCTATGCGCCGTTTCGTGCTTTATCAGGCGTTTGTTCTCCGTTATGTGAGCCGATTCAAAAATGATTGCGCGGGCATGGGCTTAGGCCTATCGTTCCTGGGTGTGAGGCGTAAGTAAGCGCTTCGTCCGGTTAGCGAAATGCGCCGGCTCGGTGACAGAAAGACTGGGCGAGCAAGTTTCATGGGAGGACAAAAATGATGAACGGAATTAAGCCCGTGGTCGGCAAGGGCGGTTTGCTGGCCCTGACGGCGGCCGTGGCGATGGTTGTGGGTGGATCCGCTCAGGCCGAGGCCCCGGAGCCACTGCGCGACGCCGCGATGGAAGCGGTACTTTCCAACCCTGATGTGCAGTCGCGCTGGCATGCGTTTCGGTCCGCTGGTGAAGATCAGCGAGAGGCTAGAGGCGGGTTTTTGCCCGAGATCGACCTGAACGCGCGAGCTGGATATCAACGCCAGCGCTACGACGACAGGAATATTCCTGATCGGACTAGTCATCCGCGCGGGATTGACATTACGCTGACGCAAATGCTGTACGACGGATTCGGCGTTTCCAGCGACGTAAACCGGCTGGGCGAGGTTGAGCGAGTTCGCTATTTCGAATTGCGCGAGGAGACCGAAGACACTGCACTTGAAGCCGTCCGGGCATTCGCCGACGTGCAGCGCCAGCGAGCGTTGGTGAGCTTGGCACAGGAAAATTACGATGCCCACAAAGATGTCTATGACCAGATTCTCGAGCGCGCCGAACGCGGCGTCGGGCGGGGCTCGGACCTTGAGCAGGCTTCCGGGCGGCTTGCTCTTGCCGAATCTAATCTTCTCACTGAGCAGCAAAATCTGCACGACGTTACTGCCCGTTACTATCGCGTGGTTGGCCGTGCTCCAGCAGATGAGACGGTTGATCTGGTCGGGGTGTTTTCAGGGCAACCCCTTCCGGAAACCCCGCAGGAAGCAGTTGCCGAGGCGATCACCTCGAGTCCCGCGATGTTCGCGGCCAATAGAAGTATGGAGGCTGCACAGTTGCAGCGGAGGGTGGCTCGCTCCTCGCTCCACCCTCGTCTCGATTTCCGCCTTCGCCACGCCTACGAGAACGATGTCCTAGAGCGGCAAGACGTATGGGTCCATGACACTGTGGCGCAATTTGTTTTGAGTTGGAATCTATATCGGGGCGGTAGCGACCAAGCTCGTCTGCGGCGCGCAACCGAGGATTTCAATTCTTCAAGGGAGGATCAGGAGGCAGTCTGTCGCAATGTACGTCAAAACATGACAGTCGCTTACAATGACATTCGCTCGCTCGACAGTCAGCTGCGTTTCTTGCGTCAGCACCGGGATTCGTCGGATCGCGTGCGAACTGCTTATCGCCAACAGTTCCAGATTGGGGAGCGCAGTTTGCTGGACCTCTTGGACACGGAAAATGAATACTTCGAAGCGAGCCGAGCCCTCACCAATGCCAAGCATGACCTGGAGCTTGCCAAGGCGCGCGCACTGAACGGGATGGGCGATCTGCTGGATTATCTGGGAATCACCCGCTCTGATGTCCCCGAACCTGACGAGTTGGGTTTGGGCAGAGATGAAGTGGCTATTGATCCCGATACAGTCTGTCCGCCTGATACGCCGGAGATGCTGCAGGCGACGCACGAGAGTATTTTCCGATAAGGCCGAGCACGAGCGTGCTCCCTCATTAGGGCCAGTCTCTCCAACATGGCTGGCCCTCTTATCGCGGGTGTTGAGCAACGTGCATTTCGCTCGCGCTCGGAGGTTGCCATAGTCTTTTAGGGGCTTTGCCAAACACAGCGAGGTACTGGCTTGAAACCGTCGGGTCGTTTACACCTCGAGGGCGCTGGTGGCAGTCCAACCGGGGCGAGGCGTGGCTCTGCGCTTCATTCTGAATGTGAAGTTTTGGGAGCTTACGATCATAGTGAGGACAGGGCAGCTGGGACTCACCAACTGCGTCAGAATGCCTGAGCTGCGCTTGCCGGGTGTGGCCAACTTTGGGTCAACTGTCGCCTAACCTGCCAGCGAAAATAGGCATTCCATATACCCCTCTAGGTAGTAGGTGGAGATACTTACTCACTCCGTATAGTGATCCCCTGTTACGCGAAAGGCGAAACGTCGAGTTGGTAAACTGTCCCACCTTAGTTTGACAAGGAATGAGTACCACCGAGAGCGGTGAAAAAGTGCACGCCCCGGCAGGGGGGCCGGGGCGTGCATGTCGGATGGGCGGGCAGGGGTGCCTAACCAAACGACGATCTCCACTCTAGTCGAGATCGAGTAAGCGGGCAACGCGCCGGATCAGGAAAGTATCCCGAAGCCCTCGGAGCAAGATTGGCGGCTGCCGATGGTGGTCCAGTGGTGAGGTTCGCGCTGTCTGCTTGTCCTTGGATGTGCATGCAGCATGGCGGATCGCCTTGGCGGTGATGGGGGCGGAGCCATTGACTCACAGCGGTGAAAGCATTGCTGTGTGCCATCCTCACTTTTTGGGGCGAACCAATAATCGTTCAGAAAAAATGGAGCCGGCGACAGGAGTCGAACCTGCGACCCTCTGATTACAAATCGGCTCCAACCGTCACACCGAAACCCTTGTGCCAGCCGCGATGCAGCGCGGAATCCGGCATTTAATGTCAGGTCCATCAGTTATTTACGGTCTTCCTTCGAGGTGACGGCAACTGACATTGACTGACACCATATACCAACCCATACTGTCACACAACTGGCACAAGGGGTTCGGTGTGACATCCGAGAACAAGAATCCGAAGCTGTCGGACAAGAAGCCGGATAAGAAACGCCAGGATGCCGGGCACGTCTACGTTGGAGACCTGCCGGCTCCCGCCAAGAATGCCCGCGTAACCTTCGATTACCACAAAGACGCGCCCCGTGGTTTCGGCGTGCGCGTGACCCCTCAAGGCAACCGTGCATTCGTGCTGCGTTACGCGCGAGATGGTCGCAACCGCATGGTGACGATCGGTCAATGGCCCACCTGGTCACTGGCTGCGGCGCGATCGCAGGCGACGAAATACCGGACGCAGATCGACAACGGCCAGGATATTGCCGAGGAACGGCGCCGCCGGCGAGTAGCGCCAACGGTCGCTGACGTGGTGGGCGAGTACTGCAAGGGCAGGGCAGACAGGCGAGTCCGTGGGCATGAGATCCGTTCGACGCTCGAGCGCTACTTTGTCCACGCCCTACGCCATACCAAGATCCAGGAGGTCCGCCGGCGCGACGTGATCGAACTGGTTGAGGGCGTGGCCGAGAAGCACCCTCGCCAAGCTGCGCTCCTGCTGGGATACATCAAGCAGGTTTTCGCCTGGTGCGAGGATCAGGAGTTTGTTGAGGCGAATCCGGTGGCCACGATCAAGCCGCAGTCCATCAACAAGCGCATGACCCCAAAGGCGCGCGCCCGCGTGCTGGACTATGACGAGATTCGCGCGTTTTGGTTGAACGTAGAGGATTCGGGCATACACCGGCTTACTGCGCTGGCGCTGAAATTGGTACTGGTCACGGGCCAGCGGCCCGGCGAAGTCGCGGGTATGCGTTGGAGTGAGATCAACGGGGAGACCTGGACGATTCCGGCGGAACGCCGCCGCAAGACTGACAGCGAGCACCGTGTACCGCTATCCGAGACGGCGCGGGGGATTCTGGACGCGGCTGCAGATGAGGCGAAGCGCCTAAGCCGCCGGCGGAAGGCGAGGCCAGGGGATCTGGTTTTCGAGGCGCGGCCCGGACAGTCCCCGGAGTCGGGGGCTCTCGCGAAGGCGGTCCGGCGGCATGTCGACGCATTTGGTAATCGTGATGCGGAAACCTGGGGCCACTGGACCCCTCACGACCTCCGTCGAACGATGCGCACCGGCCTAAGCGCCTGCGGGGTTTCAGAGTTAGTGGCGGAAATCCTGATCGGGCACACCCGCAAGGGCATTGCGGCAACCTACGATTTGCACAGATTCGAGCCCGAGACGCGAGCCGCTGCAGAAGCCTGGGAGCGGCGCTTGTTGGGGATCGTGGGACACGAAAATCCAGCGGAAATTGTGCATATCCACTCCGGATACCGACATGCCTAGACCATCGGTAGTCTGGTTGGGACCGTGCCGGCTCCCGGCCAGCACAAGGAAACGGCTCTCCGCGATTATGGCGTGTGAGTCCGAGACCGTGGTGGAGCGGTTCGCCGACGCGGCGGAAACCGCAGTCGAAAGTTGGAGGGCCGCCGAAGCCACCCCCGAAGTTCCTGTGCCCAAGCATGCAGGTACTCTCGTTGAGCATGCACGCGCATTCGCTCGAACGTTGGATGATCTCCCATTAGAAGTCGCGAACTTAGTCCAGCAGGAAAGGTTTCTGATGGACGCCAAGATGCTGGATCTCTCTCGGATGGCAAACCTTGCCCACCAGGTCGCGGATGCCGCACAGCGCGTATCAGGAGAGGCGAGGAAACCACGCCGGCCGCGTGCTGCGTTGACGGGTCTGGTGACTGAACTCGGAGCTGCGTTCGAGTGCACGACCGGACGTCCTGCGAGCGCGAGCGAAACCGCCTTGTTTCCCCATGTATTGCGCGTGGTGGTAGAGGACGCCGGCCACGCCAACCTCATACGATCCGATGCCCAGGTACAAAAAGCGATCCGGCGATGCCGGGGCATCATTTCGCACCGGGTTGCACAGCGACAGGGGGACACAAGGCCGTCCTAAAGGGCCGAACTGTGTCCCCTTAATGCAGGTGCGTCCGACCTGCAATCTGGCTCCGTAGCCACTGGGAGCCATAGCAATGACGGACAACCCTAACCTTACGCCTGAACAGGCAGCAGAATACCTGCACCTCTCCCCTCGAACCCTGATCCGATGGCGAAACATGCGGAAGGGTCCCCCTTGGGTCAAAGCCGGACGCCGGGTGATCTACCGGCGCGCTGACGTGGATGCGTGGCTGGCGCGCAATGTTCAGGCACCCGTCGCGGAACTCTCGGAATGAGCGCCGCCAAAAGAAACGCCCCGGCCGGGGGGGCGGCGCGGGGCGAGGGGGATGAGCATGGGGATGTGCTCAGGCATAAGCATAGCACGCGCCCGGCGATCAGAGTCCAAGATGGGCAGATGCACGAGATTCTCGACCAGGTGGACCGGGTTCTCGGGCAGATGCAGAGTCCGATTATCTTCCGGAAGGGGTCGGCGCTGATCGCGGTAACCGATACTGATCGACGTCTTGGCCTTGAAACACGGCAGACCGCACCCGCCACGCTGCTCCTGACCACCGCCGCAACTAAGGACCGACTGACTCGAGCGGCCGCCTGGGAGAAGTGGGACCAGCGCGCCCAGCACTACAAGCCCATCGACTGCCCCACCTCCCATGCCCAAGGATTCCGTGAGCGGGGAGAATATCGCTACGTTCCCGAGGTCACCGCGTTGACCGAGTGCCCGGTGGTGTTGTCGTCCGGGCGCGTCATCCACCAGGGTGGATATGACCGACATACGGGTATCTATGTGGCCCGCGCCCCACGCGGCGGATACCGTATCGGTGGGGATGATCGCGCGGACGCGGAAAGGGCGCTCGAGGTCCTGACCGATCTCCTGGCCGAGTTCCCGTTCGCTTCCGATGCAGACCGAGCCGCAGCGATAGCCGGCATCATGACGCCCGTGGCGGCCCCAGCGATCCCGGCATGCCCCCTACATCTTGCGACTGCCGAGGCGCCCGGGGCGGGCAAGTCGACCGTGTGGGATGTTGCCGCCATTCTCGCAACCGGCCGCCCCATGCCGGTCATATCCTGGCCCGCCGATGCCGCTGAACAAGAAAAGCGACTGCACGGAGTATTGCTGGCGGGGGACCCTCTGGCCAGCGCAGACAACCTAGAACGGCCATTGGCCGGCGAGTCTTTATGCCAGGCCACGACGCAGCCCGTCATGACGGTGCGCGCGCTGGGGGCATCGACCATGTTCCAAGTTCCCGCACGGGTTGCGCTGTACGCGACCGGGAACAACGCCGTGGTGCGGGGCGACATGACCCGCAGGACAGTCCTCACCCGCCTTTCTACGGGAGTAGAGCGGCCCGAACGTCGGGCGTTCCGGCGGGACATCCTTGAGCACGTTCGCCGCCATCGTGATGAACTACTGATGCACCTCACCGCTATCCCGCGTGCGTACCTGGCAGATGGGCAACCTGAAGTCGGGCTTGCCCCCTACAACTCTTTCGGTGAGTGGGACCTTCTGGTCCGTCGCCCGCTGGTCTGGCTAGGCCTTCCCGATCCCCTTGAGCCAAGTGAAGCACTGCGTGCGGATGACCCCGACCGTCAAGACCACCGCGCGCTGCTGAAGGCCTGGCATGCGCATTTCGGCTCTGAGCCGCAGACAGCGGCCGAGGTGATTCGGGCGGCAACCGAGACCTACCCGCGCATGGACGGCACCACCGCTGATGATGCGCCTGACTTGGCCGATGCTGTAACAGCCGTGTGCACGACTGGCCGAGGCCCGAAGCTGGACGGCCGCACGCTGGGCTTTGCGCTGCGGCGTTACGTCGATCGGATCGAGTCGGGCTTGCGGCTCGAGCGTGCCGGTACCGACAGGACCAATACGGGCCGTTGGCAGGTACGCGAGGTCGGGGCATGACTACCGCGCGACATGCAGGAGATGCAGGAGATGCAGGGTTTGTTCCTGGCTCCTATTTATATTACGCACCGCACTGCGTTTTTCGCGCGTTGGTGGTGCACATCTCCTGCATCTCCTGCATCTCCTGCACTACCTCCCGTGCCCTCCTGTTCCTTATGAACCTATGTCCTATTCCCGAAAGGGAGTGCAAAGCATTGAATAAAAGGGCTTCGATACGGAAGGCAATCCGGATTGGGTCCTTGCTGGCCGCACTGCGTGCGGGTGCGGAGAGGCGCAGATTTCGCTTAGGTAGCGTGGTTGAAAGTAAGGCAACGGATGAGGTGACGCGGTGACAAACGAGCACTCTGAGGCCCCGGCTGCCGGCCAAAACACAGGATCGTCACTTTTGCCCGAGCCCGATATGGGGGTGCGGGTGCGCCCGGCCGATTTCGCCCGGATGCTTGGGGTCTCCCGGCAGACCGTGTCCAGGTGGGTCCAGGAGGGCAAGGTCCTGGTAGACCCATCCGGGCGACTCGACCCAGTGAAGGCGACCGAGCGCGTACTGCAACAGAGCAGCCCAGGTCGGCTGCGCGCGGCGCTGCTCAAACCCGTCATGGATGACATGGCCGGCCTGCGTACCCAACTGCAGGAGGCTACGGCCCGCGCCGATGACGCCGAGGTCCGCGCTGCGGAAGCTGCGGCGGACGTTGCCATGCTCGAGGCCGCTGGTGACCGCTTCATCGCAAACGTGGCTGATCGGCTTGAAACCCTGGCAGCTCTCGGTGACCGGGAAGCAGCTCGGACCGCCTTGGATGACCTGTATATGGATGCGCTCGACGCGGTCTGTGGGCTTCAGGCTCCTGGTGAGCTGGCTATCGGTGATTCCCGTCAGGTTGAAGAAAAAGGGGGCGGGGTTGCCGCTCCTGGACGCATGAACAACGACGATGGAGGCGCAAGCCAATGACGGATGACTTGAATATCCCGATCCCGCCGGGAATCACGAAGGAAGTGCTGCGCGACCCCGCTAATACCGGGATCGTCGGTGGAGAGCTGTTGGTGGTCTACAACGCCGAAACGCAGACGGGTGGTGTGCTCCAACTGGGCCATGCCGATCAACGTTGGATGCTGTTCCACCCAGCGAGCAAGGAAGCCTTCGTCGACATCGCCTCTGATATGGCGTGCGAGCTCTTGAAGGGGCGCACCTCGGAACTGATCGACTCGATTAGCCATTGACTTCTTATTTCGGATCGGGGATAGTTTCACTCAATACCACGTTTCGGGGTTGATCCCCTGGCGACCGAGTTCCAATAGCTTCGCGCTTGGCTTGAGCCTAGGAAAGCAACTTCGGACGAGGACCGAGCCCCGGTCTGGAAGGTGATCGCGCAAGCCCAATGGGTTTGCTGCTTTCAACGTTCCGGCCGGGGCTTTTGCGTTCCGGTCGATGGAGAACCGGAACATGCAGACACGAACACGGGAAGCGACTCTGGCACCTGCCGAAGCGTCGGAAGACGAAAAGACGGTGCCCGTGGTGCTGTCCACCGAACACCCTGTGGACCGAGGCCCTTTCCTGGAAGTCCTGGATCACTCCCCCGGTGCGGTTGACCTGAACCGCTCTCCGCTGCCCTTCATTGAATCCCACGACACGGGCCGCCTGAACATCGGGGTTGTTGAACGCTTGCGCCTGGACGGCGACAAGCTCCGGGGCATCCTCCGCCTTGGAACGAGCAACCGAGCCGCCGAGGTATTCCAGGACATTCGCGCCGGGATCCTCCGGTCCGTGTCCATCGGCTACCGCATCCACGAAGCCCGAGACGAAGGGGAGACCATGCGCGTAACGCGTTGGGAGCCTTTCGAGTGTTCCGCTGTGTCCGTCCCTGCGGACCCGAACGCCGGCTTTTTCCGAACCTACCCGAATGAGGATCAAACCATGACGAACCAAGACACGCATATGACCCGTTCTGAGCGGCGCAACCTGAAGGCTGCCCAAGAAGCGGAAAGCCAGCGTAGCTTCGACCTGAAGGCGCTGGGACATGCCTACTCCGATCACGGTGGTATCGCTTTGGCCGAACAAGCTATCCGTGAAGGGCGCGACAAGGAATGGCTGCGGCAGGCATTGCTCGAGAATATGTCGAGCCGTGGCCCTGATCCCGCTCTGCAGCCATTCGATTCGATGGCTCCTGCAGGCGGCGGCCTGGGACTATCCAATTCTGAGATGGAGGAATACTCTCTGGCCCGCGCGATCCGCATGCTGATGGATCCCAAAGAGGCCCAAAAGGGAGGCATTGAGCTCGAGGCCCATCGGGCACTTGTCCAGGAACATCGCCGCGAGACCACCGGCTTGCTGGTGCCGCTCGAGGTTCAACTACAGCAAGTCCGGGGATACGCTGCCCGCAACCTGCTGACGGCGGCCGCAACCGGCTCCGACCTGGTAGGCACTGACCACATGGGCGGATCGTTCATCGACGTGCTGCGGAACAATTCGATGGCGTTCCAGGTCGGCATGCAGCCGATGAGTGGCCTGCAGGGCAACGTTCAGATCCCAATCAAGACCAGTGCCAGCACAGCGGCATGGATTGATGGGGATGGCGCCGATGCGCTGCCGGATTCCGGCCCCGGCCTGGACTCGATCAGCCTGAGCCCGCGCACCGTGGGTGGCCTCGCGTCGTTCTCCCGGCGCATGCTGTTGCAGAGCTCGCCCGAGATCGAGGGCCTTCTGCGCAGTGATCTGGCTGACACCCTGGCGGTCGAAATCGACCGCGCTGCCCTGAACGGCGCGGGTAGCTCCAACGAACCGACCGGCATCCTGAACACCTCCGGTATCAATTCCGATACCTACTCGGGTGACCCGGCCTATGCTGACCTAGTGAATCTGGAAACGCTGGTCTCCGACCACAACGCGGATTCGCCGCGTAGTGTGTACGCGGTTACCCCAGGGCTGCGCGGCACGCTGAAGTCGACAGACATCGGCACAGACACCGGCACGATGATCTGGACCAACCAGTCCGCTGGAATGGGAATGGTCAACGGATACGGTGCGTTCGCCACCAAGAACATGCCGGCGGATACCGTGCTGTTCGGGGACTTCTCGCAAGTGCTCTTCGGGGAGTGGGGGATCATGGAATTGATGGTTGATCCTTACCACGACTTCGATAAGGGCTCAGTGCGGGTGCGGGTCTTGTACTCCTGCGACATCGCGCTGCGACACCCCAAGGCGTTTGCAAAGCTGACGCTTGAGTAAGTCGCTCTCCCCTGGAGCCTGCGGAAGTGGCCCTGCAGGCTCCGGGGTCGGTCGCCTTGGCATGGGCGGGCCGAGCGATACGAAAGGCCGCACCGGACGCGAGTAGCCCGCCCGCTCTCGCTGCTGCCAATGCCGGCCCGACGCCGGGGGGCGTTTGGAGCTACGGCAGCCCCTTTATCTAATGACCGAGGGCAAGACCATGTTCATTGAAACGCGTTACCAGTACGGACAGGATTCGGTCTTTCTTCGAGCGGATCGCGTGGCCGGGATTCGCCAATGGTCGGGAGATTCAACGTCGCCCGAACGCTCCGAGGTCTTCTTTGTCGGTGGTGGAGAGACGGTGATGGTCGCCGAATCGGCATCTTCGCTGACCCAGCGAATCCACGAGGCAATCGCCCGGAAAAACCAGGCCGAATGAGAAAGGGCCGGCCCATGTTCTGGCTCGGCCCCTATCAAGTGAACACCGATTGAGCTGGCTAGCCGACCGGCTTCAAGCCTGACGCCCGGCGGCACGCTTCCCACAAACGTCCCACCAGTTCATCTGCGGCGGTTGTTTCTTTACAGATCCAGAACCAAACGGCTGGCGGTGCTTCGTTGGAGTCCACCAGTAGGCTTGCCGCCTCGCTGATCGTCTTAAGGCGAAGGGTGCGCTTGTCCAGTTCCTTCAGCACCTCCTCCTTAACGGGGCTGCCTTTCCCCCGCTCCGCGTACTCGCGATAGAGGTTTTCCAGGAACTTCCGCCCGGCCCGAATCTCGTTTTCGGCCCACCAGTACAGACACTGGTCATCGTCGACGCCACCCTCCGCGATGTGCCCACAGAATCGTTCGATGGTCTGCAAGCGCTGGATGCGCTTCGAGACTTCCCGGTGCCAGTCAGGATCCGGTGCAGATACCCCGGCCTGTGTCGGGGCGGTATGGGGATGGTTGGGTGATGTGTTTTGCATGGCCTTTCTCCTCTTCCTTCGTGTGAACGGATGCCGAACTGTCACAGATGTGGCACACGCGGAAAAATAGGGAGTGACGACCAAGCTATAAGTACTTGAAAAAATGGAGCCGGCGACAGGAGTCGAACCTGCGACCCTCTGATTACAAATCAGATGCTCTACCAACTGAGCTACACCGGCCAGGTGCGCGGTTTCGAGCCTGGCGGAGGGCCCGAGATAAAGAGGTGGTGCCGGGAGCGAGAATCGAACTCGCACTCTGTTGCCAGAACCGGATTTTGAATCCGGCGCGTCTACCAGTTCCGCCATCCCGGCTTTCGAGGCGCTAGTGTAGCGCACGAGCAGGGTGTGACAAGGGAGATTGCGCCTTCGCTTGATCCGCATTCAGGGCGCCGGTGCGTGGTAGCATCGCGCGCCATGCGTGTTTCCGATTTCGACTACGAGCTCCCGCAGGAGCTGATCGCCCAGTATCCGCTGCCCGAGCGAGCCAGCTCGCGCCTGCTCGTGCTGGAAGACCAACGGGCGGAAGATGCCGCGTTTGGCGCGATTGAGTCACTGCTGCGGCCGGGCGATCTGTTGGTGCTGAATGACACGCGCGTGATCCCGGCGCGGGTCTTCGGGCAGAAGGCGAGCGGTGGGCAGGTCGAGGTCCTCGTGGAACGGATCGAGTCACCGACCCAGGTGCTGGCGATGGTGCGGGCCAGTCGGGCACCGAAGCCCGGCACCTGCCTCCACCTGGCGGATGCCTTTACGGTGGAGGTGACGGATCGTCAGGGGCCGTTTTTCCGGCTGCGTCTGGTGGACGGCGCCGACATGCTCGCACTGCTGAAGCAGCATGGTCATATCCCGCTGCCGCCGTACATCGAGCGGGCGGACGAGGGCAGCGATGCCGATCGCTACCAGACCGTGTTCGCCCGCAAGGAGGGCGCGGTGGCGGCGCCGACGGCTGGGCTCCATTTTGACGATGCACTGCTGGACCGGCTGCGCGCGCAGGGGGTCGAGACGGCCACGGTGACGCTGCATGTCGGGGCGGGGACTTTTCAGCCGGTGAAGGTGGACGATACCTCGCGCCACGAGATGCACGCCGAGTGGCTGGAGGTGGGGCCGGAGGCCTGTGCCGCCGTGGCGGCCTGCAAAGCGCGTGGCGGGCGCGTGGTGGCTGTGGGCACGACCTGTGTACGGTCGCTCGAGACGGCCGCGGCGGAGGGCGGGCTTAAGCCCTTTCAGGGTGAAACACGACTGTTCATCCAGCCCGGATATCGTTTTCGCGTCGTGGACCGGATGGTGACGAACTTCCACCTGCCGCAGAGCACGCTGCTGATGCTGGTAGCCGCCTTTGCAGGATATCGGCGGATCCTGGACGCCTATGCCCATGCGGTCGCGAATCGCTATCGCTTTTTTAGTTACGGGGATGCCATGTGGTTGGCGCCGGGCGATCCTGCGGATCTGCCGCCGAGCGTCCGGGAGGAACACGATGGAGTTTGAACACCTGGGGCAGGATGGCGCGGCACGCCGAGGCCGACTGCGGTTTCCGCGTGGTGAAGTCGAGACGCCGGCCTTTATGCCGGTGGGGACCTACGGGACCGTAAAGGCTATGACCCCGGAGGAGCTGCGCGAGCTGGGGGCACAGATCATCCTGGGCAACACCTTCCACCTGATGCTGCGGCCGGGTACCGAAGTGATCCGGGCACATGGTGACTTGCATGACTTCATGCACTGGGAAGGACCGATCCTGACCGACTCCGGTGGATTCCAGGTTTTCTCGCTGGCCGAGATGCGCAAGATCAGCGAGGCGGGCGTGCGTTTCCAGTCGCCCGTGGACGGTTCGAAAGTGCTGATGACGCCGGAGTCGTCCATCCGGGTCCAGCGCGAGCTGGGGTCGGACATCGTGATGATCTTCGACGAGTGCACGCCCTATCCGGCCACCGAGGACGAGGCGCGCAAGTCGATGGAGCTGTCGCTGCGCTGGGCGGCGCGATCGCGCGAGGCGCATGGTGACAATCCGGCGGCACTGTTCGGTATTGTGCAGGGTGGCATGTACCCGGCGCTGCGTCGGGAATCAGCCGCCGGTCTGCGCGAGATTGGCTTTGACGGCTATGCGATCGGCGGGCTGTCGGTGGGCGAGCCGGAAGATGAGCGGCTCGCCACGCTGGATGTGACCCTGCCGCTACTGCCGGAGGACCGCCCGCGCTACCTGATGGGCGTGGGGCGGCCCGAGGACATAGTGGAAGCCGTGCGCCGCGGCGTGGACATGTTCGACTGCGTGATGCCTACCCGCAACGCACGCAATGGATTTCTGTACACCCGGGAAGGGGTCCTGCGTATCCGTAATGCGCGCTTCCGTGACGACACGGGCCCGATCGATCCGGAGTGTGGTTGTTACACCTGCCGCAATTATTCAAGGGCTTACCTGAAACATCTCGACAAATGTAACGAGATTCTCGGGTCGCGCCTGGCGACGACCCACAACCTGCATTACTACCAGGACCTGATGCGCGGCCTGCGCGAGTCGATTGCGGCGGGCACGCTTCAGGCGTTCGTCGCCGATTTCTATGGTCGGCGCGGCATGGAAGTGCCGCCTGTGCCATAATCCGCGCGGCAATTTTCGCGAGCCCGATCACGGGTCTCGCGGGCGCCGGGCGCCAAGCCCGGCGGCCCTGAACCGATTCGCTAGACGGGAGTGTTCCAATGGATTTTCTGATTTCTGCAGCGCATGCCCAGGACGGTGGTGGCGCCGGTGGTGGCATGATCGAATTCCTGATCATGATCCTGATCTTTTTCGCGATCATGTACTTCCTGATCATTCGCCCGCAGAGCAAGCGCGCGAAGGAACACCGGTCGATGGTGGAGTCGCTGTCCAAGGGTGACGAGATCGTGACCAATGGCGGTGTGGCCGGCACGATCACCGAGGTAGGCGAGAACTTCATCAAGGTCGACATCGCCAATGGCGTGAACATCGCCGTGCAGAAACAGTCGGTTCAACAGGTTATGCCCAAGGGCACCCTCAAGGACCTCTAGGGTCTTCGAATATGCGCAATTCCTATCCGGCGTGGCTGTACGCCCTGATCGTCGTCATCATCCTGGGCGCGGGGCTTTATGCCGCGCCCAACCTGTTCCCGGAGGACCCGTCGGTCCAGATCGGGAACCCGACCACCGGCGAGATCGATCAGAACATCCGTGAACTGATGGGCACCATCCTGGGCGCCCAGGGCGTCACGCCGCACACGGTCGAGGAGCAGGACGACGGCCAGATCCTGTTGCGCTTCGAGACCACAGACGAGCAGTCCACCGCTGCCGAGATATTGCGCAACGCGCTGGATGACAATCACACCGTCGCCCTGAACATGGCCCCGGCCACCCCGCGCTGGTTGCGAGCCATCAATGGCCAGCCCATGGCTCTCGGCCTCGACCTGCGTGGCGGGGTCCACTTCCTGATGGAAGTGGACCTGGACGCGGTGATCGGTACCGCGATGGAGCGTTACTCGAACGAGCTGCGCGGACGCCTGCGGGAAGAGCGTATTTCGTTCGACACCGTGGAACGCGGCTCCCGCGATCTGACCGTGATGTTCGAGAGCGAGGCGGACCGCGAAGCGGCCGAGAGCTGGCTACAGCGCCAGTATCGCGAGGAACTGGTCTGGGAGTCGCGTGGGTCCGGGGACACCAGCCGACTGGTAGCCACGCTGGATGACGACCACCTGACGGAACTGCGTCGTCAGGCCCTGCAGCAAAACATCTCCACGCTGCGTTCGCGGGTCGACGAGCTGGGCGTGGCGGAACCGATCATCGCTCAGCAGGGCGAGAACCGGATTGTGGTGCAGCTCCCGGGCGTGCAGGACACGGCACGGGCAAAGGAGGTCCTGGGCGCGACTGCGACGCTGGAATTCCGCCTCGTGTCGGAGAGCGGTGATGCGCGGGAGGCTGACGAGACCGGGCGTGCGCCGTCGGGCACGCGTCTTTACCACGAACGCGACGGGACACCGGTGCTGCTGCAGCGTCAGGTCATGCTGACCGGTGACTACATCACGGATGCCTCCTCGGGCATTGCCCAGGATACGGGCGGTCCGGCGGTGTTCATTAATCTGGACGGTCAGGGTGCGCGGATTTTCTCCCGCGTGACCTCGGACAACGTCGGTCGGCTGATGGCCACCGTGTTCATCGAGACCTCGACCGAGACCGTTGAGGAAGACGGTGAGCAGGTGATGCGCACCTCGCGTAGCGAAGAGGTAATCAACGTCGCACGCATCAACGAGCCGCTGGGGCGTCGCTTCCAGATCTCCGGACTCGACAGCAGCCGCGAGGCCCGCAACCTGGCGCTGTTGCTGCGCGCCGGGGCGCTCGCCGCGCCGATGTCGATCGTCGAAGAACGTACGGTGGGCCCGAGCCTCGGTCAGGAGAACATCGATCGCGGTATGCAGTCGGTGGTGATCGGCTTCATCGCCGTGATGATCTTCATGGTGCTGTACTACCGGGTGTTCGGGGTGATCGCGAACGTCGCGCTTGCGTTGAACCTGATCTTCATTGTCTCGGTGTTGTCGATGCTGCAGGCGACACTCACCTTGCCGGGCATTGCGGGGATCGTGCTGACGGTGGGTATGGCCGTCGATGCCAACGTGCTGATTTTCGAGCGAATACGCGAAGAGTTGCGAAACGGGTTGTCACCACAGGCCGCGATCGCCTCGGGCTATGATCGCGCGTTCACCACGATTGCGGATGCCAACGTGACCACGCTGATCGCGGCGCTCGTGCTGTTCCTGTTCGGCACCGGCCCGATCAAGGGGTTCGCGATCACGCTGTCGATCGGGATCATCGCCTCGATGTTCACGGCGATCATCGTGACCCGCGCCATCGTCAACCTCACCTACGGGCGGCAGCGTCGGCTGAACCGTCTGGCTATCTGAGGCGGAGAACGACATGCTTCCGCATTTGAATTTCGCCGAATCGAATCTCGATTTTCTCGGCAAGCGCAAGATCACGATCACGGTTTCCCTGATCCTGATCCTGATTTCCGTGGCGCTTCTGGCCACGCGCGGGCTGAATTTCGGGATCGACTTTACCGGTGGCACGCTGGTCGAGGTCGGATATCCCGAGGCGGTCGAGCTCGATCCGATCCGCGAGACGCTGGCCGATGGCGGCTTCGCCGGGGCCCAGGTGCAGACCTTTGGTACTTCACGCGATGTCCTGATTCGTCTGCCCCCGAGCGAGGACGACGATGATCCGGCCACGCTGTCCAACCGCGTACTCAATGTCTTGCAGGATGGAGGTCCGGATGACCCGGATCTGCGGCGTGTGGAGTTCGTGGGGCCTGCCGTGGGCGAGGAGCTGCGCGAGCAGGGGGGGCTGGCGATGATCTACGCCCTGGCCGGGATCCTGATTTACGTCGCGGTCCGCTTCGAGTGGCGATTCTCGATCGGTTCGGTGCTTGCGTTGATCCACGATGTGGTGATCACGCTCGGGATTTTCTCGCTGCTGCAGCTCGAGTTTGACTTGGGGGTCCTCGCGGCGGTGCTTGCGGTGATCGGGTATTCATTGAATGACACGATCGTGGTGTATGACCGAATACGCGAGAATTTCCGAATATTGCGCAAGAAGGGCACCGAAGAGGTGATGAACATCGCGGTGAACAAGACCCTGGCGCGTACCATTGTCACCAGTACGACGACCCTGCTGGTGTTGTTCGCGCTGGCGTTCCTGGGTGGCGCTGCGCTGCAGAACTTCTCGATCGCGCTGATCATCGGGGTGATTGTGGGTACCTATTCGTCGATCTTTATCGCGGCCACCGCGGCATTGCTGCTGGGCGTGGACCGCCAGGTGCTACTCCCGGTGAAGAAGGAAGGCGCCGAGGAAGATCAGACGCCTTAGCGGACATCCGCTGGAATCAGTGGGCACAAAAAAGCCCGGCAGCCTGCGAGGCTAGCCGGGCTTTTCGCGTTCAGGCGGTGGTCAGAACGACAGCGCTTCCTTGATGATGCGCTCCACCAGTTCGTTTACGTCGCGCAGGCTCTTCTTGGAGTCTTCTTCACCGATCTCGGGGACAGGGGTGTAGCCCATGTACACCACGCCGGGCTCATCGGTCAGCTCGTACACCGTGATGATGTAGGGGCAGAACACCATGTTGTGCGGGTCGGCCTCCATCGTGGCGCGCGAATAGCTGGCGCTACAGAAGTCCAGGGACTTGCCATTGAGATAAATGCCCTCGCCACTCTCCTGGCCAGCGGTGCGGTCCAGCATGTTGGCGATGTAGCCGACGTTGTTGATCACCAGGCCCTCGGATGCGATGGCTTCCTCGACCATTTCAAAGTAGTGATCGAACTCGCCTTCGATCTTGAAGATCACGCGTTCGTCGGTTTCCATCACGGTTTCGTACGCACTGGCAGTGGCACCCAGTGCCAGGCCGGCGCCCAGCGTCAGGGCGAGCGCCGAACGGCGCAGCAGTTGGGACAAATTAGGGAATGCCTTCATGGTTCCTTCCTCGTAGTAGCTTCCAGGGGCCCAAGGCCCATTAGTCGAAGAAATGGCCCGCGAATCGGGTGCGCGGGGCCCAGTAGGGATTGTCGAGTTCCTCGATGCGGACCTGCCCGCGCGAGCTTGGCGCGTGGACAAATCGGCCTTCACCGACATAGACCCCGACGTGGTCAATTTGATTCCCGTTGATCGCGAAGAACACGACGTCTCCGGGGTTCGGGTCGCCATCGCGCTTTACGGCTGCCGAGGCCTGTTCGCCCGTGGTCCGAGGGACATCTTGACCCGCCTCGCGGTAGGCGCGCTGTACCAGGGCGGAACAGTCGAGCCCGTTGGCGTCGGTGCCGCCGTAGCGGTAGGGCGTGTCGAGGTGTCCGAGCGCCGCCAGTACGACCTCGGAGCGCTTCAGCTCGGCCTCGGGAACATAACTCATCGGGCCTTCGGCTACCCGGGGTTCCGGATCGACCTTGAGGGGCTCCGGTGCCGGCCCGCGTGGTTCAGGGCTGCTTGCGCACCCGGCCAGTACGAGCGCTGCCCCTAGCAAGGGGAGAACGCTGTGGGAGGATGGTATGCCGGATTGGGACCCGTAGGCCGGGGAGGGCGTTGGCCCCGGAGCACTAGAACATCTCGGTTTCTTCATAGCTTTCCGGTACCTGGAACAAGGCCTCGCTAAGGGCGTCCGTCGACAGCCCTGCCAGTCGGGTCGTGACGCCATCGTGTTCGCGGACCTCGAGAGGGATGCCCTCCACACGGGGAAGGAGCGACGCCCCCATCTGGGAGGCCATGGGGCCTCCGGCCTCAAGGGCGCGCAAGGACAGCTCATAGAGGCGATCCATCAAGGCCCCGAGGGTCTGAAAATCGGACGCCTCCAGGCCCAAGGATTGCGCGTCGGCGACGCAAACGGTGCTCTGGGGGCGGTCATCGATCAGCACTTCGATTTCGCTGCAGACAAAGTCCCCGATCTCGCGTTGCTCATTGGTCTCGCGGGTACTGATTTCGGCCTCGAACCCCTCGGGGCCGATCCCAAGCTGCTGTTTGAGCTGATCGCGAACGTCCGGGGGGAGCTGCTCCATCTGGCGGCGCAGGTCGCTGACCATGTCGGTCATCGCCTGGATCTGTTGATCCATCACCTCGCGCGTCAACGGCAGATAGGTCTGCTCGTCGTCATCCACGACGGTGAGCTGGTCGTTGCGCGCGTCGAACAGCATGTACCCGGAAGTTCCGCTGATCGCCTCGTTCAGCTCCATGCGGATCATGTGATCGCGCACGAGGATCTGGCTCTCGAGCCCTTCGTCGTCGATGTAGTGCAAAAGGGCGTCAGCCTGGGCCGGCAGGGCGGTCGCCAGGACAATCAGACAGGCAGCCGGGAGTAGGGCGAGGGTACGGGACATAGGCATTCGCAGATGTTGTGTCAGGGCGTATTTTGGCACGTACGCGGACAATTAGGCGGAAACCGGTTGCAGAAGCTGGCGTGCCAGGGCATCGGTATCCAGCGGCTGTTCCGGGGCAACCTCCACGACGCCCTCCGCTCCGGTCGGCCATTCCTGCTGCGGGCGTTGCTGCTGCATCACCTGGTAGTCGGCATCGGACGCATCCTTACCGGCCGCAGAGCGTTGCTCGAGGCGTTCCTGCAGGACGCGATCGCTGGCGTGGCAGGCGACGACTGCAAACCCCGCCTGGTGCCGGGTAGCGAGCTGCTGGAAGGGTGCCCGCTGGGCACGGGTCAGGAAGGTCGCGTCGACGATCACGGTGTGCCCCAGCGCCAGCAGGGTGTCCGCGCGGGCGCGCAGGTGGTCGTAGATCTGCCCGCGAGCCTCTTCGCTGTAGGAGACCGCGTCGCCCATGCGCTTGCGCTCGATATCGGAGCGCAGCCGCAGCGCCCCGAGGGCCTCAACGATCTGCGTGCTGATCACGGTCTTGCCGCTGCCGGATACGCCATGCATCAGCACCAGGCGCGGCGCAGACGGCTCGGTCAGGCGTTCGGCGAGTGCGAGATAGCGCCCCATTTCGGCGCGGTGGGCCGCCTGTTCGTCCGAGGGGAGATGCGACTCCTGCGCGTGGATGCCCTGCACCTTGGCGCGGATCAGAGCGCGATAGACCTGATAAAGGGGCAGCAGGCGGAGCCCGGCGATGTCGTCACGACCGTCCAGGTAGGCATTCAGCAAGCGCCAGGCATGCGCCCGGGCCTTGCGTGCCAGCAGGTCCATGGTGGTGAACGCGATCTCGGAGATCACATCGATCCAGCGCAACTCGGGATCGAACTCGATCGCATCAAACGCCGCCAGCGTCTCGCCGTTTTCCGGATCGTCGACATACACGATGTTGCCCAGGTGCAGGTCGCCATGCCCGTGGCGGATGAAGCCCTCGCGGTGGCGTGATTCGAGAAGCGGGCCCAGGCGTTCGATTTCGTTCCGGGTCCAGCGCTCCAGCGCCGTGAGCCGGGCCCTGTCGACCTCGCCATGGATCGCTTCGCCCAGGGCCGGGAAGTTGTCGAGCATGGGCTGGGTTGCCGCTTCCGGGGTGCCATGGGGCGAGTCGGCGCCGGCTCGCTCGGTGCGCTCGTGAAAGGCAGCGATGTAGTGGCCCAGTGGCTCCATGGCCTCGGTGGGCAACCGGCGCTGTTCCAGCAGGTTATCCAGTTGCTTGCGGCGATCGAATCGGCGCATGCATACGGCGTAGTCGAGGATCGGGCCTTCGCCATTGATGCGGGGAGCCGAGGCATCTCCGTTCAGGGTCACCACATCGAGATAGATTTGCGGGGCCAGGCGGCGATTCACCTTCAACTCGGTTTCACAGAAGTGCTGGCGCGCGTCGAGCGTGGTGAAGTCCAGGAATCCCAGTGCGAGTGGCTTCTTGAATTTGTAGGCATAGTCACCGGCGAGAATGACGGTCGAGATGTGGGTCTCGATGCGCTGCACCTGATCTTTCGTTGGTGTGGGCTCCGGGAATCCCAGCGTCGCAATCAGGGTCTGCAGTTGTTGTTGGTGTTGTTCCAGCGCGCTCATCACGCCTCCATGGGATTGGCAGATCGCGATCGGGTGGACGGGTTTTGTGCCGATTCGTTCCCGGAAACGCGGCATTTGCGGCATGTCTGCTGTTCCCGGTCAGGTTAACATTGGGACTGATCCCTTTCCTTGTGCCGTTTCCAGAAGCCCTCATGCCCCGAAAACGTACGACCCGTTCCCGCCGAGGTGCCCGATCCGGAGGCCTGCGCCGTTTCTTTGGTGCCGGGGTGTGGCTGTTCGCCGGTCTGGTGCTGGCCGGCGTCGGGGTTGGGGCGATCTACGTCGTCTCGCTCGATCAGGAGATTCGCGAGCGCTTCGAGGGCCAGCGCTGGGCCTTGCCGGCGCGCGTCTACGCGCGACCGCTTGAGCTGTACGAGGGCCGGGCGCTTACGCCCCAGGCGCTTGAAACTGAACTGGAGACACTGAACTACCGCAGTAGTGCACAGGGAAGCGGCCCGGGCGAGTATCGCGTGGACGGCAACCGGGTGTCGTTTACCACGCGCCCGTTCACCTTTGGCGACGGTCCGGAGCCGGCCCATTCGGTGCGAGTGGATTTTTCGGATGGAAGGGTGCAGTCCGTCCAGAAGCAAGGGAACGGTGAGCGCGTCGATCTGATGCGGGTCGAGCCCTTGCTGATCGGGAGCATCTACCCGACCCATGGCCAGGATCGCATCCTCGTGGCCATAGACGAGGTGCCACGGGAACTGATCGGTGCACTGCTCGCGATCGAGGATCGTCGCTTCATGTCGCACCGCGGGGTGGACCCGGCGGGAATTGCCCGGGCCGCTATGGCGAATCTGCGCGCGGGGCGGACGGTGCAGGGTGGCAGTACGCTGACGCAGCAGCTGGTCAAGAACTTCTACCTGACACGGGACCAGACGTTGGCGCGCAAGGCGAACGAGGCGGTCATGGCTCTGTTGTTGGAGCGACGCTATTCCAAGCGCGAGATCCTTGAGGCCTATATCAACGAGGTCTACCTGGGCCAGTCGGGCGAGCGCGCGATTCACGGATTCGGCCAGGCGTCCCAGTTCTACTATCAACGTCCGCTGAACGAACTCCGCCTGGACCAGTTGGCGCTTCTGGTAGGGCTCGCCCGCGGTGCCAGCTACTACGACCCCCGGCGTCACCCCCAGCGTGCCGAGGCGCGCCGTGATCAGGTGCTGCGGGCGATGCTGGAGACCGGGCTGGCCGATGCCGACCAGGTCGAGGCTGCGATGGATACAGAACTCGATGTAACCCCCGTGGTGCCCCAGGGACGCAGCCGATTTCCGGCGTTTCTCGACATGGTGCGCCGCGAGCTGCGCGACGACTACGCGGACGAAGATCTGCGCAGCGAGGGGCTACGCATCTTCACCACGATGGACCCGGTCGTGCAGCTCACGCTGGAGGAGCGCGTGAAGGCAGGTGTGGATCGGGTGATCGAGCAGCGCGGGTCCAGCCTGGAGCGCCTGCAGGCGGCTGCCGTTGTGACGGATCCCCAGGCGGGGGAAGTGCTCGCGGTGGTAGGGGACCGCGATCCGCAGTATCCCGGCTATAACCGGGCGGTCGAGGCGCAACGTCAGGTCGGGTCGGTACTCAAGCCCTTCGTCTATCTGGCCGCGCTCACGCAACCCGGGCGCTATACGCTAGCAAGTCTGCTGGATGACAGCCCAATGACCATCCAGCTGCCGCATGGCGAACCCTGGACGCCGCGCAACTTCGATCGCGAGCACCGCGGCGACGTGACGGCGTGGGAGGCACTGGTCCAGTCCTACAACGTCGCCACGGTCCAGCTGGCCGAAGAGATCGGTATTTCGCAGCTGATCGACGTGCTGCAGACGCTCGGCTTGCAGCGCACCCCGGCGCCGTTGCCCTCGCTGGCCCTCGGGGCGATCGAGTTGTCGCCACTGGAGGTGGCCGGGCTGTATCAGGCGCTCGCCAATGGTGGCTATGCGACCGGCACCCGCGCGATTCGCGATGTCCTCGATCTCGAGGACGAGGTCCTGTCCCACTACGGGCTGGAACTGCGCGGTGCCGTACCCGATGGGGCGGTCAGCCTGCTGACCCACGCCCTGCATGATGTGACTACCGAGGGGACCGGGCGGCAGATCAGCCAGCGCCTCCCGGGGCGCGTCGTGGCCGGCAAGACCGGCACCACGAACAACTTCCGCGACAGCTGGTTCGCCGGGTTCGATGATCGCCATGTCACGGTGGTCTGGCTGGGGATGGACGACAACGAGGCGACCGGCCTGACCGGAGGGGCGGCCGCCGCCCCCATCTGGGCGGACATAATGGCAGGTCTCGGCGCCCAGTCGCTGCGCCTCGACCGTCATCCGGAGATTGCCTATCAGGCGATTGACCTGAAGTCCGGGCTCCGTGTCGAGCAGGACGACCATGCCTGCGAGGCGGTGAAAACGCTCCCGTTCTGGCAGAATTCCATCCCCGAGAGCCGTGCCGACTGCGACACGGGCCGTACCCCGGATGAGCGGGGCTTTTTCGAGAGATTGTTCCGCTGATGACTTCAACCACCTCCTTACGCTCGAGCCTGCCGTTTCGACCTCGCCCGGTCGCCGCACTGCTGACGGTGCTGTTTCTGGCGGCCTGTGCGGTGCCGGAGACACGGGCCCCGGCCCCCGAGCAGCCGCCGGCGGCCGAGGCACCGGAGCCTGAGGCGATCCCGCACGAGGAGTCGCGCGAGCCTGAACCGGCGGCGGAGCCGGACGCCACGCCGTCGGCCGCGCTGGCCCTGGCCGAGCAGGCTGAACGCTCGCGCAGCGAGGGGAACCTCGAGCGCGCCGCCCAGCAGCTGGAGCGTGCGCTGCGGATTGCGCCGCGCGATGCCTCGCTGTGGCATCAGATGGCCCACATCCGGCTGGAGCAGGGCAATTACCCGCAGGCGGACCGTCTGGCAGGGCGCTCGCTGCAACTGGGCGGCGAACGGGATCGCTCGCTTGCTCTGGAGAACTGGCGTGTGATCAAGGCCGCGCGCGAGGCGATGGGTGACGAAGAAGGCGTCCGGGAGGCCCAGGAGGCCATTCAGAGGCTGGAAACCGGCGTTGTCTGAGTCCGCCGAATCACCCGCGACGGCCCCATCCGGGTCGGCGGCCGTGCGCGCGCTGAGCCCCGGCGGCGATCTGGCCGAGGCACTGCACGGGTTTCGCCCGCGCGAGCCGCAGCAGCGCATGGCGGTGGCCGTGGAGTTGGCCTTGGGGCAGGCCCCGACTGCATTGCTCGTGGAGGCCGCCACAGGGGTGGGCAAGACCTTTGCGTATCTGGTGCCGGTCCTCCAGTCACGCCGCAAGGCCCTGGTGTCGACGGGCACCAAGACGCTGCAGGACCAGCTCTTCGAACGGGATCTTCCGACCGTATGCGAGGCATTGGGCTATCGCCCGCGCACCGCACTGCTAAAGGGCCGCGCTAACTACCTGTGCCATTACCGCCTGGAACTCGCGGCCGCCGAGGCCGGGGGCCAGACGCAACGTAGCGCGCAGCGCGAGCGCATGCCCGTTATCGAGGCGCTGCGGCAGTTCGCGCGCACCCATGCCACGGGCGATCTGGGACAAGCGGGCATCCTGGCCGAAGACTCGCCCCTGTGGCCGCAGGTGACCTCCACCGTCGACAACTGCCTGGGCAGCGAGTGTCCGCAATACAACGACTGCTTCGTGGTGCAGGCGCGCAAGCGCGCGCAGGACGCCGATATCGTGGTCGTGAATCACCACCTCCTGCTCGCCGATATGGCGTTGAAGGAAGAGGGTTTCGGCGAGCTCCTGCCGGAGGTGGATGCCGTGATCGTCGACGAGGCCCATCAGCTGCCGGAGATCGCCGGAGCGTTCTTCGGCGTTGCCGTGGGGAGTCGGGCGTTGCGCGACCTGGCGCGCGATGTGCGCCGGGAGCAGGAGCAGGCCGCCCCGGAGATGGTGGTGATCCGCGAGGCTGCGGTCGAGCTTGAGACTGTGGCGAAGAAGCTGCTCGACGCGACACAGGGCATGGAACCGCGCGCCGCCTGGGACGTGGTGAACGAGAAGGGCCGGGTGGAGCCGTCGATCGAGGAGCTGGACGAGGCCCTTTGCGGGTTGAGTGATGCGCTGGCCCCGGCCACCGAGCGCGGACCCGGCCTCGAGCAGGTGCAGGGGCGGGTACTGCTGATGCGGGAACGTCTGCAGACCTGGCGCGAGGACACGCCGGATACCGTAGCCTGGGTGGAGCGCTTCGCGCAGAGTCTGATCCTGCACAGGACGCCGCTGGATGCCGCGCGACCGCTGGCGCAACGGCGGGCCGCGCGCCCGGCTGCCTGGGTCTTCACCTCGGCTACGCTGGCCGTTGGAGAGGACTTCACCCATGCCTCGCGCCGTCTGGGACTGCCCGCGGACGTCGCCCAGGAACGCCTGGAGAGCCCCTTCGACTTTGCCCGGCAGGCCTGCCTGGTGCATCCGCAGCCTCCGCTGCCCAACCCGAACAGCCCCGAATACACGCGCGCCTGTGTCGCCTGGGCCTGGCCTCTGCTGCGTGACAACCCGGGCGGCGGGTTTTTTCTGTTCACCAGCCATCGTGCTCTGCAGGAGGCGGCGGCACTGCTACGGGCCGAGCTGCCCGATCGCGAACTGCTGGTACAGGGCGAGCAGCCCCGTAACGACCTGCTGGCACGGTTTCGCGAGAGTGGTAACGCCTGGTTGCTGGGTGCCCACAGCTTCTGGGAGGGCGTCGATATCCGCGGGGAGGCGCTGTCGGTGGTGATCATCGACCGCCTGCCGTTTGCGGCGCCAAACGACCCGGTGCTGCAAGCCCGCGCGCAGGCCCTGGAGGCCGAAGGGCGTTCGCCGTTCATGGAGTTCAGCCTGCCGCAGGCGGTGCTGGCCCTGAAGCAGGGGGCTGGACGCCTGATTCGTGATGCGGATGACTCCGGCATCCTTGCGATCTGTGATCCCCGGCTGACCGGAAAGTCCTATGGACGCCGGTTCCTGGCCAGCCTTCCACCGTTTTATCGGACGCGGGACCCGATCGCGGCTCTGCAGTTTCTGGCGACCGCACGGGAGCGTGTCGAATGCGACTGATCGCCATCGAGACCTGCACCGAGATGTGCTCCGCCGCGTTGTGGGTGGATGGGGCCCTGGAAAGCGTCGAGGTGCGTGCCCCACGCAAGCATGGCGAACTGATACTCCGGCAGGTGGAGGAGCTGCTGGCGCGGTCGGATATTGCACGCTCGTCCCTGGATGCCGTTGCCGTCGGCCGTGGACCGGGGGCATTTACCGGCGTTCGCCTTGGGCTGGGTGTCGCACAGGGCATGGCCTTTGCCCTGGATTGCCCGGTGCTCCCGATATCGACCCTGCAGGCGCTTGCGCAGCAACTGGTCAGCGAACGGCCCGACTCACCGTCGGGCGAGATCCTTGCGGCCCTCGACGCCCGCATGGGCGAGGTGTACTGGAGTCTGAATACGGTCGTCGAAGGGCGTGCGCAGGCAGCGGCGGAACAGGTCGCGGCGCCCGGACAGATATCCCCCGCCTGGCGTGGCGCACCCGACCGTGGCATCGGTTCCGGTTTTGCCGCCTATCCTGAACTGGGCGAACGCTGCGGATTGGGCGAGGAGCGGCTCTATCCGGACGCACTGCCGCGGGCGCGCGAGGTGGCCATGCTGGCCGTGGATGCATGGGCACGGGGCGAGGCAATTCCGCCCGAACAGGCGCAGCCGGTTTACCTGCGCGATAACGTTGCCGCGCCGCCCAGTCCGCGAGGGGCGAAGACATGACGCCGGTATATCCATGGTCGCCACCGATTACCGGGCGCATGAAAGAGGCCCCGGAAGATTTCTGCGTGTTCGAGCTTCCTGCGACCGAACCGGAAGGCAGTGGCGAGCACCTGTGGCTGGAGATCGAAAAGCGGCTGCTCAACACCGAAGATGTCGCCGTCGCGCTGGCGCGGGCTTGCGGGGTGCCGCGCGGCCAGGTGAGCTATGCCGGGCGCAAGGACCGGCAGGCCGTGACGCGGCAGTGGTTCAGCGTGCAGTGCACGGCCGCTGCCGAACCGGACTGGCAAGATCCAGCGACCTTGATACAACGCATGGGCAAGGACGCTGTGGGCGAGGCCCGAGTGCTGCGGGCCGAGCGGCATTCGCGCAAGCTGCGTACCGGACACCTCGCGGGGAACCGTTTTGTCGTCTGGCTGCGGGACGTTGCGGGCGATCGGGACATGGCGGGGCAGATCCTTCGGCGTATCCGGGAGGAGGGGGTCCCGAATTACTTCGGTCAGCAGCGGTTTGGCCGCCGAAACCTGGAACAGGCCGAGCAGTGGCTAAGCGGGGGGAGGGCGCCGCGGGGGCGCAACCAGCGCAGCCTGCTGCTCTCTGCGGCGCGCTCCGCGATCTTCAATGCCGTTCTGGCAGAACGGGTAGCCGACGATTCCTGGGCACGGTTTCTGCCCGGTGACGTGGCGACGTTTCAAGGCTCCGGCAGTGTGTTTGCCGTCCCGGAGGTGACTGCTGATATCGAACAACGCCTGGCGGAGGGGGTGATACACCCGACGGGCCCGCTGTGGGGTCGTGGCGAGCCACTGACGGCGGGCGATGTGCGTGCGCGGGAGGCAGAGTGTGCCGGTCGTTTCGAGAGCCTGGCGTCCGGTCTGGAGGCCCAGGGCGTGAAGCCGGCACGCCGTGCCCTGCGCATGCTTCCGGGGTCACTCGGTTTCGAGTGGCAGGGGAATGACCTGCGGCTTGAGCTGGAACTTGGCCCCGGCGAGTACGCGACCAGCGTCATCGACGCATTGATGGACAGCGCACCGAAAGCGGATACCCCCTAGGGAGCGGCCGCGCTCAGGCGGAGCGGGCCTCGGTCTGCTTGAGCTTCTGTTCGGCTTTCTCGGCGCGCTGCTCGGCCTCGACCCGGGCCGTGATGTCTTTCTGGATACCGATGTAGTAGGTCAGATGGTCTTCGTCGTTGAACACCGGCGTAAGCGAAAGCTCGTTCCAGAACTGCGAGCCATCCTTGCGGTAGTTGCGCAGTGTGGCGCGGCAGGGACGGTTCTCCTGGATTGAAGCTCGGATCTCGGCGATTGCCTCCTGATCGGTATCGCCCCCCTGCAGGAAGCGGCAATCACGGTAGAGGATCTCCTCGGAGCGATAGCCGGTCAGTTCTTCGAAGGCGCGATTGACGTAGATCAGGATGTTGTCATCGCCTTCGCGTTCGGCGATTACGACACCGTCGTTGGAGGCGTCTATCGCGAGGGCCAGGAGTTCGGCATCAATCGTTCGCGTCATAGTTCGGTCACGTTCGTGTTCGGGTCTGGCGGGCGGGACCGTCCTTCAGGGGGATGCCCGTGTTTGAGAATCAAGTGTCTCGAAAATATCACGAATGTGCCCCCTCGCGGGGCATTTTTTGCGCCGGATACGAAAAAGGCCGCCCGGAGGCGGCCTTTCAGGGGGCGAGATGCCCGCTGGATTACATCTCTTGCGTGATAGTGAATGCACCGCGGACGTCGCCTTCGCTGTACCCGGTTGCCTGGTCATCCGGATACAGACGCTCGAGCGCGTGCTTGACGTCGCTACCAATGTCCGAACCGTGGCAGGCCAGGCAGGCACCGCCGGTCGGAATCGCCGCCATGAAGCGGAAACGGGCGCCATCGTCGCCCTCGACCACTTCGTGGCGCGGAGCAAGCTCGTTGGCGGGGGTGCCGTCGGCATGCTGGGACTGGAAATGCTCCAGCTGGATGCGTTCCCATTCGTCCGGACTGTTGTCAGGGTTGCGGATCTTCAGGCTCGTGCGACCGACTTCCCAGCCGGTGTCGGCCGCAATCTCGTCCGCAATTTCGGGAGCCCGCTGGTTGCAGACCTCAATGGCCTGGGTCGGCCCGCCTTCTTCCATGGCGGCGACCAGTTCCCCCTGGAGGGTGCTTGCGAACTGTTCGATCGCCGCTCGAGTTTCGGCGATGCGTTCTTGCAGTTCTGCTTCGGTCATTTCTTTTGCGTGATCGTCGCCAAGGGCGTGTCCGCTAGTGCTGACGAACGCGGCCAAGCCAAGGGCGATCGGGGCTAGCTTCCAATTCTTCATGAACAGGACCTCCCAATGCAGTGTCCGTTGCGTCCCGTAGAACTGTACAAGACTTGTACAGAGCATGGTACGGATTACCGAAGATTGCAAGGACTGGCGTAGGAAAAACGTGAACCAGTCCCGCGCTGAATCCCCAGCCTGGAATCAGTCTAAGCCCAAGAATCAGCGAATGGGAATATGTGACTTAAGTATAGCTGGTGGGCGTGGTAATGCGCGTGCTAGCGCTGCGCTTTCGGCCGCTTCAGGAGGACATACACGGCGCCCGTACCACCATCGGCGGGCGGCGCGGAGCAGAACGCCAGCACGTCGTGGCGCTGGCGCAGCCAGTGATCCGTGAGCCCCTTCAGGACGGGTCCTTTTTGCCGCGAGCGCATGCCCTTGCCATGCACCACACGGACGCAGAGGCGCCCATGCGCGCGGGCTTGATCGAGAAACTGCCCGATCGCCTGTCGCGCCTCGTCCGCGAACATGCCGTGCATGTCGAGTTCATCTTCCACGCGGTAGTGGCCACTGCGAAGTTTACGAAAAATGCGGTGGCTGATGCCGTCGCGGGCATAGCGCAGCTCGTCACCCGGCTGGAGCTCGGAGGCGCCGATCGGATCGCTGAGCCAGTCGGAATGGGCGGCCGCCTCGTCGCGGTCACGTTGATGGGCGCGGGCAGGGGGGCGCGGCTTGCCGGTGTCGGCCTGGTCATGGTGCAGGCGTCGCACATCGCCAATCGCACGCAGGAATTCGTCCGCGTCATCGGGCATATCGTTGGGATCATCACCGGAGTTCATGGCAGGATACTCGCGTTTTCCGTGGCGTGGACGGAGAAGAACCTCAGGCAGACGGTGAGGTTCGTGACCGCGCTCGGTGTTCCGAATCCAGTATATTAGGCCACTTCCCAGCGACCCCAATCCGAATGCGCATTCTGGTAAGCAACGACGATGGTATCCATGCGCCCGGCATCCAGTGCCTGGCCAAATGTCTGCGTGAAGTCGCGGAGGTGCGGGTTGTGGCGCCGGATCGTGACCGCAGTGGTGCGTCCAACAGCCTGACGCTGGTGCGTCCGGTGCGAGCACGGGAAGTGGGGCATGACGGGATTCAGGTGGACGGGACGCCGACGGACTGTGTGCATCTCGCATTGACCGGCCTGCTGGGCGAGTGGGAGCCGGATGTCGTGATCTCCGGGATCAACTCCGGTGCCAATATGGGTGACGATGTGCTGTATTCCGGCACCGTCGCCGCAGCGATGGAAGGGCGTTTCCTGGGTTTGCCGGCTATTGCGGTCTCGCTCGTCGGCACGGACCTCACGAACTATGACGCGGCCGGCCGTATCGTGCTGAATCTGCTGGACCGGATTCATCGCGTTCCCCTGCCGGCCGCGACTATCCTGAACGTCAATGTCCCCGATCTGCCGCGTGACGAGATCCGCGGTGTACAGGCGACACGCCTGGGTAACCGGCACCGGGCCGAGCCGATGATCGCGGACGCCGATCCGCGTGGGCGACCGATCTACTGGGTGGGCCCGGCGGGGTCGGAACAGGACGCCGGGCCGGGTACGGATTTTCATGCGGTGCGAGAGGGCTATGTGTCGGTGACTCCTATTCAGGTGGACTTAACGCGTTACGACGCCATCGATACGGTGGGCCGCTGGCTGGAGGATGCAACGCCCGGGAGCCATCATGGTTCCTGATGCGCGCGGGGCCGGTTTGACGTCGGGCCGAGCAAGAGAACGACTGATCCGCTTGCTGGAAGGTCAGGGTATCCATGACCGCCGGGTGCTCGAGGCCGTTCGCGATGTCCCTCGCCACTTGTTTGTCGAGGAGGCGCTGAGCCATCGGGCTTACGAGAACATCGCGCTGCCTATCGGGCATCGTCAGACGATCTCGCAACCGTTTATTGTCGCGCGCATGACCGAGGCCCTGCTGGAGGGCGGTCCTGTGAGCACGGTGCTGGAGATTGGCACCGGGTCCGGCTATCAGGCGGCCGTTCTCGCGAAGCTCGTGGACCGCGTCTACTCCGTCGAACGCATCCAGGCGCTCAGCCGCAACGCGCGGGAGCTGTTAAGCCGCCTGGGGATCAACAACGTGAACCTGCGGCACGGCGATGGGGCGGAAGGCTGGCCCGAGCGCGCGCCGTTCGACGGCATCATCCTGACCGCCGCACCGCACAACGTTCCGGAGACCCTGCTGACACAGCTGGCCCTCAACGGCCGTCTGGTAGCCCCTGTGGAGGGACCGGACGGGCGCCAGCAACTGGTGCGCTATACGCGGACCGAAGAGGCCTATGTGCGCGATATCCTCGATGCGGTCATGTTCGTTCCTATGTTACCCGGGGCCGAGCAGTGAGGTGCGTGGGTGCCGAGGCGTGATGTCTGCAGCCACCGGGGATCGGCATGAAGCTGTTTGAGCCGTTGTACGATCGGGTCATGCAGTGGTCCCGCCACCGTCATGCCCCGCGCTACCTGGCGACACTGTCGTTTGCCGAATCCTCCTTTTTTCCAGTGCCTCCGGATGTCATGCTGGCGCCGATGGCGGCCGCCCGACCACGGGCGGCCTGGCGCCTCGCCGCCCTGACGACGATCTTCTCCGTGCTGGGCGGCTTGTTGGGGTATCTGATCGGGTGGGCCGCGTTCGAATGGATTGGACCATGGCTGGAACGCTGGGGATACGGCGGCGAGATCGCGCAGGCCGAGGCCTGGTTTGCCGTCTGGGGCGTGTGGGTGGTGCTGATCGCCGGGTTCTCGCCCATCCCGTACAAGCTGTTCACGGTGACCGCCGGGGCCCTGTCGATGGCCCTGATCCCATTCGTGATTGCATCGCTGATCGGGAGGGGGCTGCGGTTCTTCCTGGTCGCACTCGTGATGGCCTGGGCGGGGCCTCGAGCCGAGCAGCACCTGCGGCCCTATATGGAACGTATTGGCTGGGCAGGTGTGGTCGTGCTGCTGGGCGCGATGGTGATCGTGCTGTTGATGGAATGACGCCTTGAGTCGGCGATTCTTGCAAACGCTCATGCTGGTGGCCATCGCGGGCCTGGTTGTCGCTTTGGTCAGCGGTTGCGCGACACGTGCCCCCAGCGGCAGCAGCGACACGTCGCGTGCCAGTGGCCCGGTGCCTGCGACCCATACGGTTCAGCGCGAAGAAACCCTTTACCGCATTGCCCACCGCTACGGTCTGGACTGGCGTGAAGTCGCCCAGCGCAACGCGATTAGCGCGCCGTACATCATCTACCCCGGGCAGGAACTGCGTCTGCGCGGGGCTGCGCGCTCGTCGCCGCCGCAGGCCCCACGCCAGCAGCGGCAGGAATCCTCAACCGCGAGCAGCAGTGACGGTGATAGTGGTGCATCGCGGGAAGCCGCGCGCTCGGATCCACCGCCGGATGACCCGGGTGGGTGGCGTTGGCCGGCGGATGGCGACGTCCTTCGTGGTTTCTCCAGCAGCGGAACGCGGCGAGGGCTCGCGATTGGCGGAGAACGCGGCGACGAGGTGCGGGCGACGCGGTCCGGAGAGGTGGTCTATGCAGGTGGCGGCCTCGTGGGGTATGGTCGACTGATCATCTTGAAACACAACGCGCGCTTTCTGAGCGCCTATGGCCACAACGACGAGCTCCTGGTCTCCGAAGGGGATCAGGTCGAGGCCGGCGAGACGATAGCGCGTCTGGGTTCATCGGGTGCGGAGCGCCCAATGCTGCACTTCGAGATACGGGTAGACGGAACACCCGTGGATCCGACCCGATATCTGCCGGATCGCTAGATAGAAAAGGGAGTACAGGGCATCCATGGCTAAATCCCGGAAGCCGGTCGATTCCGCACTGGACGAAGAACACCTGATGGATGACGGAACCGGTCAGTCGGGTGAGGAGAATCCTGCCGAACACCTCGGCGCGAACGGCGATCCTCTGGCGACTGGAGAGAGTCCCGAAGAGGTCGAGGTCCCGCCCCCGGAAGACGAGAAGGAACTCTCCCCGGAACAGGATGTTCCAGTACGCCCCCGAACACTGCGCGATGCCCGGCCGGCCGAGCTCGACGCCATCCAGATTTACCTGCGTGACATTGAATACCGGCCCCTGCTGACCCCCGAAGAAGAGCGCAAGTACGCGCGCCTGGCCCGTGATGGCGACGAATCCGGGCGGCGCCGCATGATCGAGTGCAACCTTCGGCTGGTGGTGAAGATCGCGCGGCGCTACCTGAATCGCGGTCTGCCGCTCCTGGATCTGATCGAGGAGGGCAATCTGGGCCTGATGCACGCAGTGGAGAAGTTCGACCCCGAACGCGGTTTTCGGTTCTCGACCTACGCGACGTGGTGGATCCGGCAGACGATCGAGCGGGCCCTGATGAACCAGGGGCGCACGATTCGCATCCCGGTGCATGTCAGCAAGGAGCTGCGGATGCACGCGCGGATCGCCCGCAACCTGACGCAGGAACTGGGCCGTGACCCCACCGAGGAAGAGCTGGCCCAGCGCCTGGGCAAGCCCGTGGCCGAGATCCAGAAACTCCGGGCGATGTCGGAGCCGTCAACCTCCATGGACCTGCCGCCCGGGCCGGACGGCGAACGTTCGCTTACGGATATCCTGGCGGACGTGAATGCGCAGGAGCCGTCGTCGCTGCTGGAGGATCAGGACATTCAGCACCTGGTGGACGAGTGGCTGGGTGAACTGGATTACAAGCAGCGCGAGGTGCTGGTGCGACGCTTCGGGTTGCATGGATTCGAGCGTTCGACCCTGGAGCAGGTGGGGGCCGAGATCGGCGTGACACGCGAACGGGTGCGCCAGATTCAGATGGATGCCCTGAAGCGCTTGCGGCGTTTGCTTGAGTCACGCGGTATGAAGGGCGACGAGGTACTGCCCAACTCCTGACGGCGAGGTGCCGTAAGGCTAAGCTCGGTCGCCGCCGTCGATGATCAGGGCGGCCGCCACCTCGCGACCCTCGGCCATGATCAGGTTGTAGGTCCGGCAGGCGGCAGCGGTATCCATGATCTCCACGCCGAATCCTTCGCGGCGCAAATGCCGCCATACGGCCCGGTCCGGAAAGCGTTGCACCTCGCCGGTACCGATCAGCAGCACCTCCGGGGGATGATCGATCACGGGTTGCAGCTGTTCGACCGCCAGCGCGTCGACGGAATCGACCGGCCAGTCTTGCTGCAGCGCATTCGGGCGCACGATCAGGCTGCGGGTGTACCCCACCTGGTTGATCCCCACCGCACCCGACTCGTAGCCGGTCACGATGTAGGTCTCTTCGCTGGTGACTTCGGAGAACAGCATGCGCTACACGCTACTCCGCGCGCGAGGCAGGCTCAAGATCAGGCATTTGTAGCCGGGCCAGTTTGGTGCCCGATTCGTTGACAGAGGCGGGCCCGGGTTATACTTTGGCGCGCTTTCCGGTGCGGTATTCAAGGGGATTCCGCGGCGTCTCCCCGACCTGCTGCCGGCTCGCTTGGCCCAACCAGGACCTGACCTGTGACCGACGTCTTTCCCCGTATCGAGCGCCTCCCGCCCTACGTCTTCAACATCGTGAACCAGTTGAAGGCCGAGGCGCGTGCCCGCGGCGAGGACATTATCGACTTCGGTATGGGCAATCCGGACCAGCCGACCCCGCGTCACATCGTCGACAAGCTCTGCGAGGCCGCGCAGCGCGGCGATACGCATCGCTATTCGGTGTCCAAGGGCATTCCGCGGCTGCGCAGGGCGATTACGCGCTGGTACAAGAGCGAATTCGATGTGGAGCTGGACCCGGAGACCGAGGCGATCGTGACCATCGGCTCCAAGGAAGGTCTCGCGCATCTGGCGCTGGCCACCCTGGGGCCCGGGGATGCGGTGCTGGTTCCGAATCCCGCCTATCCGATCCACCCCTATGGCTGCGTGATTGCCGGGGCGGACGTGCGCCATGTGCCGCTGACGCCGGACGTCGACTTCTTCGCCGAGCTGGAGCGGGCGATTCAGGACTCCTGGCCGAAGCCGAAGATGCTGATCCTGAACTTCCCGGCCAACCCGACCACGCAGTGCGTGGACCGGGACTTCTTCGAGCGGGTCGTGGCGATTTGCAAGGAGCATGGCATCTGGATCGTGCACGATCTTGCCTATGCCGAGATCAGCTTCGATGGCTACAAGGCCCCGTCGATTCTGGAAGTGCCGGGTGCGAAGGATATCGCGGTCGAGTTTTACACCCTGTCCAAGACCTACAACATGCCGGGCTGGCGAGTCGGTTTCATGTGCGGCAACCCGACGTTGGTAGCCGCACTGGCGCGCATCAAGTCCTATCTGGATTACGGCACCTTCACGCCGATCCAGGTCGCCGCGATCGCCGCGCTGGAGGGTCCGCAGGACTGCGTCGACGAGATTCGCGAGCTTTATCGTTCTCGCCGCGACGTGCTGTGCGAGGGGCTCGGCAAGCTGGGCTGGCATGTGGAGAAGCCGAAGGCGACCATGTTCGTCTGGGCGCCGATCCCGGAGGCCTATCGCGAGATGGGGTCGCTCGAGTTCGCCAAGAAGCTGTTGCGGGACGCCAAGGTCGCGGTCTCGCCGGGCGTTGGTTTCGGCAACTACGGCGACGACTTCGTGCGCTTCAGCCTGATCGAGAACGAACAGCGCACGCGGCAGGCCCTGCGCGGGATCAAGGCCATGTTCCGCGCTGACTCGATCCTGGCGGATGCCACCGTCGAGCCGACCGAGCCGGCTCGGGGCGAATAGCAATCAAGCACTCATTCGGGCGGTAGCGCCCGCACGCAGACAAGACAAGGCTTTTATGACGCCGGTAAAGATTGGAATCCTGGGGCTGGGCACGGTTGGCTGTGGCACCGTCAATGTGCTGGACCGTAACGGAATCGAGATCGCGCGCCGGGCTGGCCGTGGCATCCAGGTGGTCGCAGCCGCCGCGCGTGATATCAAGCGTGAGCGCGACTGCGATTGCTCGCAGATTCGCCTGACCACGGACCCCGCGGCGGTCGTCAACGACCCGGAGGTTGAGGTCGTCGTCGAACTGATGGGCGGCACCGACCCGGCGCTGAACCTGGTGCTGGCTGCGATCGACGCCGGCAAGCATGTGGTCACCGCGAACAAGGCCCTGATCGCACTGCACGGCAACACCATCTTCCAGCGCGCCCAGGAGAAGGGCGTGATGGTCGCGTTCGAGGCCGCGGTGGCTGGGGGCATCCCGATCATCAAGGCCATCCGCGAGGGCCTGGCCGGCAACCAGATCGAGTGGCTCGCCGGGATTATCAATGGGACCGGCAACTTCATCCTGACGGAGATGCGTGACAAGGGCCGCGAGTTCGACGATGTGCTCGCCGAAGCCCAGGCGCTCGGTTATGCCGAGGCCGACCCGACCTTCGACGTGGAGGGCATCGATGCCGCCCACAAGCTGGCGATCCTGGCGTCCATCGCCTTCGGTATCCCGCTGCAGTTCGACCGGGTTGCGGTCGAGGGCATCAGCAATATCACCCGCGAGGACGTCGGTTTCGCCGCCGAACTGGGCTACCGCATCAAGCATCTGGGGATTGCCCGGCGCACCGACAAGGGCTACGAACTGCGCGTGCACCCGACCCTGATCCCGGAGCGCCGGCTGATCGCCAACGTCGACGGCGTGATGAACGCGGTGCTGGTCAATGCCGACGCGGTGGGCCCGACGCTGTACTACGGCGCGGGTGCCGGTGCCGAGGCCACCGCCTCGGCGGTGGTGGCCGATCTGGTCGACGTCGTGCGCGCCCTGACCACGGACCCCGAGAACCGGGTCCCGCATCTCGCCTTCCAGCCGGATGCCCTGTCGGACAAGCCGGTGCTGGATCTGTCCGAGGTGGAGACGTCGTTCTATCTGCGCCTGCGTACCCAGGACCGTCCGGGCGTGCTGGCCGACATCACCCGTATCCTGGGCGAGCACGGCATCAGTATCGAGGCGATCCTGCAACGCGAGCCGGATCCGGAGCGCGGCGAGGCCACGATCATCATGCTGACGCACAAGGTCCGCGAGGGCGCGATGAACGAGGCGATCGCCGCGCTCGAGGCGCTGGATCACCTGCTAACCCCGATTACTCGTATCCGCATGGAAGCGCTGGGCCGCTAGGCTCCGAGTTTCCTGCGCAACACGCTAAAGAGAACACCATGGCCTTTGGACATCGCTATACCGGACTGATCGAACGTTACCGTGACCGCCTGCCGGTGCACGACGACACGCGCATCATCTCGCTGGGCGAGGGCAATACACCGCTGATCCGCCTGAACAATATCCCGCGGGACCTGGCGCGCGAGGTCGAGATTTACGTGAAGTTCGAGGGCCTGAACCCGACCGGCTCGTTCAAGGACCGCGGCATGACCATGGCGGTCACCAAGGCCGTGGAAGAAGGCTCGCGCGCGATTGTCTGCGCCTCCACCGGTAACACCTCCGCCGCGGCCGCCGCCTATGCGGCGCGCGCCGGGATCACGGCATTCGTCGTCATCCCAGATGGAAAGATCGCGATGGGCAAGCTGGCCCAGGCGATGATGCACGGCGCCACCGTGATCCAGATCGAGGGCAACTTTGACGATGGCATGCGCCTGGTGAAGGAGGTCGCCTCCAACACGCCGGTGACCCTGGTGAACTCGGTCAATCCGTATCGCCTGCAGGGCCAGAAGACCGCGGCCTTCGAGATCGTCGAGGAACTGGGCCGCGCCCCGGATTATCACTGTCTGCCGGTGGGCAATGCGGGCAACATCACCGCGCACTGGATCGGCTACAGCGAAATGGCCGCCAAGAGCAGCGACGACGTGACGGATGCCTGCTCCTATTGCAAGGGCCACTGCAAGTACGCCGGTGGTGGCATGGTGGGTAACCGCCCGCACATGGTCGGCTATCAGGCGGCCGGCTCCGCGCCCTTCATGCGCGGCGCAATGGTCGACGATCCGGACACCGTGGCCACTGCGATCCGCATTGGGCACCCACAGTCCTGGGACATGGCCTGGAAGGTGCGCGAGGAATCCAGCGGCTGGTTCGACGAGTGCCAGGACGACGAGATCCTGGCCGCGCAGAAGCTCCTGGCCGAGAAGGAAGGCGTGTTCTGCGAGCCCGCCTCGGCGGCGTCGCTGGCCGGCGCCCTGCGCGATATCCGCGAGGGCAAGATTCGGGAGGGTTCCACCGTGGTGTGCACCCTCACGGGTAACGGCCTGAAGGACCCCGACACGGCCATCGCGCAGAGTGTGGTGCAGCCGACCAAGGTCCCGGCGGAGCTGGACGCGGTCTCCCGCGCGATCCGCGACAACCTCGCCTGAGGTCCTTTAACAATCGCAGCGAGCGGCCCCGAAGGGCTCAGGGCTTGCTGCGCAGGTCCAGGTCGTAGAGGGTGTCGCCACCCAGTCGAAAGATCCGGCAGGGCGGGCGCAGGGCCTGATCGAGGGTGTCGACCTCGGGCAGGGTGATGCCGTGGCGCCCGGAGCCGATCAGCATCGGTGCGATCGTCAGATGAAGGCGATCGAGAGTGTCGCTGGCGAGAAAGCGCGACACCGTCCGGCCTCCGCCCTCGACCAGCAGTCGATGCAGCCCATGCTCGGCCGCCAGGCGGTCGCGGAGCTCGGGCGGCGCAAAGCGGCCATCGGCATCGACGGGCATCTCCATGCATTCGACGTGGCCGGGCATGTCGCAGGGGCCGTGGCCCTCGGCGTGAAGGACCAGCGTTTTCACCTCGCCGTCCTGGAAGACGCGGGCACTGGACCGGATTCGTCCATCCGGGTCGAGGATGACCCGCACCGGATGGACGCCCTCGGCCTTACGGACGGTGAGACGCGGGTCGTCGGCGACTACGGTGCCGGCACCCACTACGACGCCGTCCACCAACGCACGCAAGCGGTGCAGGTGCTCGATGTCCTCGGGGCCGGTTACATACTGGGAGTGCCCGCTCTGAGTGGCGATGCGGCCGTCCAGGCTCTGGCCCAGTTGCGCGACGGTGATGCTCTCCGCCTCGATGATCGGGCCGTAGAGCTCCAGCAGGTCGTGCGCAGCCGGGGCAAGGGGGCCGGGCAGGGGGCAGCAGCCCGGATCGGCACGCTGGGCCAGCAGCCAGCGCCAGGCCTCTTCCTCGGTCACCGGATAGGCGGTCATGCCTGGAAAACCCGGGTTTCGCGACCCTTTAGGGGCACATGCGATAGGCTTGGGGGAGACGACAGGGGTGACGGGTCACGGCTGGACAGAGTGGAATTCGCGTCCTGCGGGCTGGTCATAAGAAAAACTCCATTGGGAAGGACCTGATGCACAACGCCGATCGTGGGATTTTCGACCTTCGCCGGGGCCATCCGGTTTTGCTGAGCGGCGAGCAGTCCAGCGTACTGGTTGCTGCCGTTGAAGGTCTGACCCCGGTGTTGCTGGATCGCCTGACGCATATGACCGGCGGCCGCCCCCGTCTGATTCTAACGCCCCACCGCGCGTCCGCAATGGGCTGGCCGCAACCACTGGCCGAGGGATGGGAAGGCGTGGCGCTGGAGTTTGCGCCCGGAACGGACCCAGAGGCACTGTTTACCCTGGCCAGTGCGCCTGAGGCCTCTAACGAGGGCGAGCACCCGACCCACGCGCTGGACCAGGCGGACGTTCGGCCCGCCGAGCCCGCGGAAGTCGCGGCGCTGGAGCTGGCCCGCGCCGGTCGTCTGCTGCCGGCCGTCGTATCGGCGCGCGTGCCCGAACCCGTACCCGAGGCCATCCACTCGGCGCTGGCCGACGGGATGTTCCTGGACGTGGACGAGCGCGAGGCACGAGCGGTCGCACATCACCCACGCCTGGAACTGGCCTACGTGAGCGAGGCCCCGGTACCCCTGGCCGATGCCCCGGTGACGCGCTTCATGCTGTTCCGGGAGGGGAACGGGATCCTGGAACACGTGGCGGTGGTCATCGGCGAGCCGAACGAATGGCCGGAGGCCGTCCCGGTACGGCTGCATTCGGCCTGCCTGACGGGCGATCTGTTTGGCAGCCTGCGCTGTGACTGCGGCGATCAGTTGCGTCTCGGTGTGAAGACGATCAACGAGAGTGGTGGCGGGGTGCTGCTGTATCTGGCCCAGGAAGGGCGGGGCATCGGCCTGGCCAACAAGCTGCGCGCCTACACCATGCAAACGGCGGGTCTGGACACGATTGACTCCGACTGCCAGCTGGGGTTCGAGGCCGATGGACGCCGTTACGATGCGGCCGTGGAGATGCTGGAATTTCTCGGCATCGACACGGTGCGTGTGCTGACCAACAACCCCGCGAAGATCGAGGCGCTGCGCGCCGGGGGCATCCAGGTGGTGGCCCGCGAGCCCGTCCACGGCACGCTCAACCCCCACAACTTGCGCTATCTCAGTACCAAGGCGGACCGCGGTGGTCACTGGCTGCAGGAACTGCTGGCGTCGGAGGCCGAGCGGGGCTGAGCCGGCCGCCGGTCTACGCAGGCGCCCGGATGTGCGTCAGATCAGACTCAGGTCACTGCGGGCCCGCACGATCTTGCGCAGGGCAATCAGGTAGGCCGCAGTACGGTAATCCAGCACCGCTCCATTGCTCTCCACCTCGCGGGTCTCGTACATCTCGCTGAAGGCCTCGCGCATGGTGTCATCGAGGCCGGAGCGGACCAGGTCGATCTCCTCTGCGCCGCGCACGATGGATTCGCGTATCCAGTCCGGCAGCTTGTGGTCCGTGGACATCTCGATCGCGGTGACCAGATGCTGGCCCTGGGACTGGTCATAGCGCCGCTCGAGCCGTCCGAAGCGCATGTGGGCGAGATTGCGCACCCACTCGAAGTACGAGACCACGACCCCGCCGGCGTTGACGAAGACATCCGGCAGGATGGTAATGCCGCGGTCCTGCAGGATCTGGTCGGCCTCGAAGGTCACCGGGCCGTTCGCGGCCTCCGCGATCAGTCGGGCCTGGATGTTGGGCGCATTCTCGCGATGGATCGCGCCCTCGAGTGCCGCCGGAATCAGGATGTCACATTCGCGTTCCATGATCCGGTTGCCATTGCGCTCGAATTCCACGCCGGCGAAGCCTTCCATGGTCCCGGAGCGACGTACGTAGTCGTTCAGGGCGTCGACATCGATCCCGTCCTCGCAATAGACCCCGCCATCACTCTTGATCACCCCGACGATTTTGGCGTGGTCGTCGTTCTGCAGGAAATGGGCGGCGTGATAGCCTACATTGCCGAAGCCCTGAACGATGATGCGCTGGTCGCCCAGGCCGCCTTCCAGCCCGGCTTCGCGCGCGGCATTGCCCTCGCGGAAGAAGGCCTGCAGGGCGTACTGAACGCCGCGCCCGGTGGCCTCCAGGCGACCGCGCATGCCGCCCAGGTCGACGGGCTTGCCGGTCACGGCGGCGCTGTGGTTGACGTCTTCAGGGTGGCGTTCGCGATAGGTCTCCATGATCCACGCCATCTCGCGCTGCGAGGTCCCGACGTCCGGGGCCGGCACGTTCTGCGCGGGACTGATGTAGTCGCGCTGGATCAGTTCGTGGGCGAAACGACGGGTGATCCGCTCCATCTCCCACTCGTCATACTTGCGCGGATCGATGCGCAGCCCGCCCTTGGAACCCCCAAACGGGATATCCACGATCGCGCATTTGTAGGTCATCAGGGCGGCCAGGGCCTCCGCATGTCCCTGGTCCATGGTGGGGGAGAATCGCAGTCCCCCCTTCACCGGCAAACGGTGGGAGGAGTGCACGGCACGCCAGCCGGTAAAGACCTCGATGCGGTCGCGAAAGCGGATCGGAAAGCTCACCTGGATGACCGAGTCGCAGGCCTTGATGGCATCCATCGCACCTTCGGGCAACTCGAGGAAATGCATGGCGCGATCGACCATGTGTGAGACACTGTCCAGAAAGGTTTCCGGCGTTTCGTTTTCCGACATGCGTATTTATCCCTTGGCATTCCGGGCACCACCCGCAGGGCGGGCGGCGCCTTGACTGAATCGTTGCGGTTTCCCGATCCGCGTTTTTCGGTGGCGCCGATGATGGACTGGACCGACTCCTGGTGCCGGCGTTTCCATCGGCTGCTGACCCGGCGCGCTCTGTTGTACACCGAGATGGTACACGCCAACGCGGTGATTCACGGTGATCGCGACCGGCTGCTGGGCCATGTCGCGGCGGAACACCCGCTGGCGTTGCAGCTAGGTGGATCGGATCCCGACACGCTCGCTCAGGCCGCCCGCATCGCGGCAGAGCGAGGCTTTGACGAGATCAACCTGAACGTCGGCTGCCCCTCCGACCGCGTGCAGTCGGGCACGTTCGGCGCCTGCCTGATGGCGCAACCGGAGCGGGTGGCCGAAATGGTGCGCGCGATGCAGGATGCGGTCGACGTTCCGGTGACCGTCAAGCATCGTATCGGGATTGACGAACAGGATTCCGAGGCGGATCTGCGCACGTTTGTCGAAACTGTGGCGCGGGGCGGCTGCCAGCAATTCATCGTGCATGCCCGCAAGGCGTGGCTGCAAGGCCTGAGCCCCAAGGACAACCGCGATGTTCCGCCACTGGACTACGAGCGCGTGTTCCGTCTGAAGGCGGAGTTCCCGGAACTGACCATCGTGCTGAATGGCGGCCTGGACAATGTCCGTGCGGCGCACGGCTATCTCGAGCGGGTGGACGGGGTGATGTTCGGGCGACTGGCCTACCACCAGCCGTGGGTGCTGTCCGAGGTCGACCGGCTTTATTTCGACGAGCCCGGGACGGTGACACGCGAGGCCGTGCTGCAGGGTCTGATCGACATGGCCCGCGAGATGCGCGCCGAGGGCGTCCCGCTGGCACGGCTGACACGGCATGTGCTGGGTCTGTTTCACGGCGAGCCGGGGGCGCGCCAGTGGCGGCGCATCCTGACCGAGGGTGCACATCGGCCGGATGCCGGACCGGAGCTGATCGAGCGTGCGGCGGAGCCCTGCCTGCGGGCCTGTGCCTGAATGTCCGGGCCTCAGGTCTGCGTGGAGTCCTCAGCGGGCTCCAGCCAGCCTTCCTCCAGGCCGTCGCGAAGCATTTCGTGAATCTCCGGCCATTGGTGTTCCCAGTGCCGCGGATCGAGGGTCTCCGTAGCGCACAGCTGCTCCAGTTGGTCCGGCGACAGGGTGTCGGCCGGGTAGCTGTGCCCGGCGGCGCAGAGGACCGGCCCCGTCGGCGTCTTCAGCCAGTGGCGCCGAATACCCGGGTGAATACGGCACGCCCTCGCTGCGGCGAGAGGATCTCCGGGATGCAGTTCGACGTTCCCCGCAGGCCGGCTCAGTACGCGCCCGAGGAAGGCATCCAGTTCCGTGTCGTCGGCGGCGAGCATCTCGCGCAGGATGCCGCGCAGCCGGGTGCGGTCGTGTGACGGCAGTTCGCTCGCGTAGGCGGACACCGGGCGCTGGGGATCGCTGTATCGGGGCGCTTCGCCGACCCGGTTGGCCCGTTCTTCCAGGAACCCGGTCAGCAGATCGAGGTAGGTCGGGGCACGAAAGCCGACCGACCAGGTCATGCACTGATCATCCAGGGAGAGGCCGTAGTGGGGCAGGTTGGGGGGCAGGTAGAGCAGGTCACCGGGTTCAACATCCCAGCTCTCGCTTGGCTCGAACTCGCGCAGGATCGCCAGCGGCAGGTCGTCGTGGCAGTCCAGCGGTCCCGGTGGCGACTGGATCTGCCAGCGCCGACGCCCGGCCGCCTGAAAGAGAAAGACATCGTAGGCATCGACATGGGGCCCGACCGATCCCTCGGGTGCTGCGTAGGAGATCATCAGATCGTCGCGGCGCCAGCGCGGGACAAAGTCGAACCGGGCCAGGAAGTCCCGCCCCTCGGGCCAGAAGCGCTCGACGTCACTGACCAGCAGGGTCCAGGCGCGATCGGGCAGGGAGGCGAAGTGATCTTCTTCGAACGGGCCGTATTCGACTTCCCAGTCGCGGTGGTCAGTGTGGCCGAGTACGAGCCGGGCGCCGGCATCCGGATCACAGGCGAGTCCGGCCAGGTCGTCGGGCTCGATGGGGTTGGAAAAGCCCGATATTGCGCCGCGCACCAGCAGAGGCTTTTGTTGCCAGTAGTCCCGGAGAAACTCCGCCGGTGAGAGCCCGCCCAGCAGCTCCAGGGCCTGATTCGGGTCGTAGGCGGGCAACGCGTTACTCGTCGCGCGCCAGCTGGCTGGCGATCCCCGTGTAGCGGCCCGGGGTCAGCTCGCGCAGGCGCTGTTTCGCCTCGTCCGGGATCTCCAGGCCGTCGATGAATTCGGCCAGCGCCTGCGGCGTAATGCGCTGGCCACGGGTCAGCGCCTTCAGCTTCTCGTAGGGAGAATCGATCCCGTAACGGCGCATCACCGTCTGCACAGCCTCGCCCAGCACCTCCCAGTTCTGGTCGAGATCCTCGTCCAGGCGGCCGGGTTCGATCTCCAGCTTGCCCAGACCGCGTTGGAAGGCCTTGTAGGCGATCAGCGACCAGGCGAAGCCCATGCCGATGTTGCGCAGCACGGTCGAGTCGGTCAGGTCACGCTGAAAGCGCGAGACCGGGAGCTTGCTCGCCAGGTGATCGAACACGGCATTGGCCAGCCCGAGGTTGCCTTCCGCGTTCTCGAAGTCGATCGGGTTGACCTTGTGCGGCATGGTCGAGGACCCGACCTCGCCGGCCACGACCTTCTGCTTGAAGTAACCCAGCGAGATGTAGCCCCAGATGTCGCGCGAGGCATCCAGCAGGATCGTGTTCAGACGCATGAAGGCGTGAAACAGCTCGGCCAGGAAGTCGTGCGGTTCGATCTGGGTGGTGTGGGTGTTGGGGGCTAGCCCGAGGCTCTCCACCATGCGCCGCGAAAGCGATGGCCAATCCACTTCCGGGTAGGCCGCGTAGTGGGCATTGAAGTTACCCACCGCACCGTTGATCTTGCCCAGGCATTCGTTGGCGGCGATTGCGGCGCGCTGCCGCTCCAGACGGTGGACCACGTTGACCAGTTCCTTGCCCATGGTCGTAGGCGAGGCCGGCTGACCGTGGGTCCGGGCCAGCAGGGGCTGATCGGCGAAGCGCCGAGCGAGCTCGCGCAGCGGCTCCAGCACGGCATCGAGCGCCGGCAGCATCACGTGATTGCGCGCCTCGCGGACCATCACCCCGTAGGCGAGGTTATTGATGTCCTCGGAGGTGCAGGCGAAGTGCACGAACTCGATCTGGCTTTGCAGATCGGTCCGGTCGCGCATCTGCTCCTTGATGTAGTACTCGATAGCCTTGACGTCGTGATTGGTCGTGGCCTCAATCTCCTTCACCCGGGTGCCGGCGACCTCGTCAAATTCCAGGGCAATCTCGTCCAGGAACGCCTCCGCCTCTGCGGTTAGCGGCGGGACCTCGGGGATAGCGGGCTCCGCCGCCAGGGCCTTGAGCCACGCAATCTCCACCCGTACCCGGGCCTGCATCAGACCCTGTTCGGAAAAATAGGGGGCCAGGTCGCGGGTGTGCCGGGCGTAGCGGCCATCGACGGGACTGATCGCGGACAGGGGGCTCAGGGACATGATGCACTCGAATCGGAATGGGTGGGTCCGCAGGGCGCGTGGGGCATGCGCCCTGCGGACGGTCGATTGACGCGGCGCAGTATAATACAAAGCTACGCCCGATCATTTGGAGGAGTGCATGTCGAAGTCCCCGACCCGCCAGGAGCAGGACAGCCTCGGACCGGTGGAAGTCCCCAGGGATGCCCTGTGGGGCGCCCAGACCCAACGCGCCATCGACAACTTTCAGATTGCCGGCCGGCCCATGCCGCAGGCGTTCATTCGGGCCCTTGCGCTGACCAAGGCGGCCTGTGCGGAGGCCAACCAGGAACTGCGGCAGCTCCCGGACGGTGTGGCCAGCGCGATTGTGGCGGCGGCCGAGGCGGTCGCGGCGGGCGAGCATGCGGACGCCTTCCCGGTTGACGTCTATCAGACGGGGTCGGGCACCAGCACCAACATGAACATGAACGAGGTGCTCGCGCGGATCGCATCGGGTAGTGAGGAACCGGTCCATCCGAACGATCATGTCAATCGCTCGCAGAGCTCCAACGACGTGATCCCGACCGCGTTGCATGTATCTGCGGCGCTGGCGCTGGAGGAGGAACTGGTCCCTGCGCTGCGCCACTTGATTGCCACGATCGCCCGCCGCGAGCGCGATGTGGGGGCGCTAGTCAAGACCGGGCGTACGCACTTGATGGATGCGATGCCCGTGACGATGGGGCAGGAACTCTCCGGCTGGCGTACCCAACTGGAACTGGACCTGGATCGCCTGGAGCACACCCGTGTGCGCATCCAGCGTCTGGCCATTGGCGCGACTGCAGTGGGCACCGGCATCAATGCACCGCCGGCCTTCGGCGCGCGTGTAACAGGGCGCCTGGCCGAGCGAACCGGCCTGCCGTTTGTGCACGAGGGTAACGGTTTTGCGGCACTGGCCAGTCAGGACAGTGCGGTGGAGCTTTCCGGGCAGTTGCGCACGGTGGCCGTCGGGCTCACCAAGGTCGCGAACGATCTGCGCTGGATGAACTCGGGCCCCCTGGCGGGGCTGGGCGAGATTGCCTTGCCGGCTCTGCAACCAGGCAGCTCGATCATGCCGGGCAAAGTGAACCCGGTAATCCCGGAGGCCGTGATTATGGCCTCGCAACAGGTGATCGGCCTGGATGCGGCGATCACCGCCGCCGGCGCCGCGGGCAATTTCCAGCTGAACGTCGGCCTCCCGCTGATTGCCGACAATCTGTTGAGTCAGATCGGTCTGCTGGCACGGGCCTCTACCCATCTGTCGGATCGGGCGATCGCGGGCTTCACCGTGAACGAGGACAACCTGCGGGCCGCGCTGGATCGCAACCCGATCCTGGTTACGGCCCTGAACGCCGAGATCGGCTACGAGGCGGGGGCGCGCATCGCCAAGGAGGCCTATGCCACCGGGCGGCCCATCCTGGACGTCGCGGCGGAGCACACGGATATCCCGCGCGAGCGGCTGCAGGTACTGCTGGATCCGGCGAAGTTGACGGGCCCGGAGGGTGCCGGCGGGTAAGGCTTATCCGGCCCACGGGAGGCGGGTCCGGTCCTGCAGCAGGGTGTGGAAGTCATTGAAGGGCATGGGGTGCGCAAAGAAATAGCCCTGTGCCTCGTTGCAGCCGAATTCGCGCAGGATTTCGGCCTGGCGTTCGGTTTCGACGCCTTCGGCGATGATGTTCAGCCCCAGGGTATGCGCCATCTGGATGATGGCCTGAACAATCCGCGCGTCGCCGTCGCTGCGTTCGAGGTCCTGGACGAAGGAACGGTCGATCTTGAGGGTGTCCGCTGGCAGCTTCTTCAGCTGAATCAGCGAGGCATGGCCGGTACCGAAATCGTCCACGGCCAGCCGCATACCGATCTTGCGCAGGCGCTCGAACATGCGGGCGGCACCCTTCGGGTCATCCATGATGGTGGTTTCGGTCAGTTCCAGCTCGATGCACTCGGGCGCGACGTTCGCGGCCTGCAGGATGGCGTAAAAGTCTCCGGCGAGGTCGGGCTGGCGTAGCTGCCGTGCGGAGACGTTGATGGCGACACGGAAGGCGTGATCCCGGCCCTGCGAGGGCAGTCGCTTGAGGTCCTGGCAGACCTGGCGCAGCACCCACTCCCCAATGGCCTCGATCAGGGTCATGTCCTCCGCCAGCTCGATGAAGTGGCTGGGGGGCAACAGCCCAAGCTTCGGGTGCTGCCAGCGGATCAGCGCCTCTGCGCCCAGGATATCGCCGGTATGCAGGTCGACCTTTGGCTGGTAGTGCAGGACCAGTTGATCTTGCTCAATGGCAGTCCCCAGTTCCTTTTCCAGCTCGAAATGGCGAAAGGTGCGGGAATTCAGGTCCTGGGTGTAGAAGCGGAAGCCGTTGCGGCCACGTTGCTTGGCCTCGTACATGGCCGCATCGGCGTTGCTGAGCAGGACATCAGAGTCTTCCCCGTCGTAGGGAAACACGGCGATCCCGCAGGAGGCGCTGGTCACCACGGGCCGATCAAAGATCGTACGTTCGACCGCGGTCGTGCGCACGACGTCGGTGACCAGTCGCACACAGCCCTCGAGACCCTGTAGATCCTCGACCAGGATGCCGAACTCGTCGCCCCCCAGGCGCGACAGGGTCGCGCGCAAGGGACGCCCCGATCGGTCGTGGCTGCGATCGAGCAGCTTTCCGAGATCCTGTGCCACCTTGCGGATCAGCTCGTCGCCGGCGCGATGGCCGAGCGAGTCGTTCAGGCGCTTGAAGTTGTCCAGATCCAGCAGGATCAACGCGATGTGATGATCGGTTCCCTGATGGCGGGTAATGGCTTGGGACAGACGGTCACTGAACAGCATCCGGTTGGGGAGGTTGGTCAGCGAGTCGTGGGACTGGTGATGAAGCAGTTCGCGTGACTGGTGCTCGGTAATCCGCTGCAAGGCCTTCTGGCGCCGGTCCATCATCTGGAACAGGTCGGCGCTCTCGAGGGCATAGGCGGTATTGAACAGGACCATCGTCAGGGTCGAGAGGGTCATCTCGTGGCGCTGGAGGTCGTTCTGGCGAAAGCGGGCGGCAAACATGCCGCGAATGCGGGTCCGGGTCGAGATGACATGGAGCAGCACGTTCTCGCCGTCGAAGCGTGAAGGCAGGCAGACCGGATGATTCTGATGCAGCGCCCAGGAGAAAGTGCCTTCCTGAATCAGGTCCTCGACGGCATCCGCGAGGCCGTATTCATCCTCCTGAGGATGCTGTTGATAGGCGAGATCAAACGAAGACTCGCCGTCGAGGATGTAGACGGCCATGTCGCGGGCCGGCAGCAGACGCCGGATGGATTCCAGACTGCTCTGGATGATCAGGTCTGGGCTGCGATTGCGGTCGGTGTCGCCAAAGATCGCGGTAGTCGAGGCGAGCACGTCCATCGCGTAGGCGTTCGCCTCCAGCGCTTCCTCGAGGAAACGGATGCGCTCATGCAGCGCATTGACCTCTTCAGGCGTTTTGTACGAAGGGCTCATGCCGGGTCGTCCTTTACCTGCATCCGTGCGCTCATCCGTCCCTCGTCAGTCCAGCAGGATCGCCTGCATCTGTCCGAGCTGTGTTTCCGGGCATCGCCGATCACGGCCTCGTAGGTCTCCATCTCCAGACCAATGCGGTCGAAGATCTCTGCTTCCACGGGCGGAACGAAACGTTCGCCAGACGAGCCCAGCCGCAAGGCGTTGGCGATGCTGTCCGCCACATGGACGATCGCGGTCTCGACCGGGAACGCCTGTGCGTCACCCGGCGCATGGTGGAAACGGGTGGCCTCCACCTGTGCCGGTGACATGCCCCAGCGCTCCATCAATTCCGCCCCAATGGCGGCATGGTCGAAGCCGAGAAATTCGGTTTCCGCTTCGAACAGCAGCATGCGTTCGCGCTCGCGGATATTGATCAGCTCCTCGGTGCGACTGGACAGATGCAGGAACATCAGCAGACGTCCCAGGTCATGCATGATCCCGTAGAGATAAAGCCGTTCGATGTTGGCCTCGCGCCGGAATCGCGCGATCGAGCGGCTCAGCACGCCGACGGCCAGGCTGTGCCGCCAGAAGGACTCCATGTCCACGCCGATCACCGGCACGCCGCGAAAGTGTTCGATCACGACCGTCGATATCACGATCTGGCGCATCTGCTGCAGGCCGATGATGGAGACGGCCCTGTGCAGGGTGTCGATCGGTTCCGGGAAGCCATAGAGCGAGGAGTTCGCCACCTTGAGCGTCTTGGCCGCGATCGTGGGGTCCAGTTCCACAGCCTCGGTGATGGCCGCGACGTTGGCCGTCGGGTCGCTCAGGCGCGTGAAGATGGTGTTGTAGCTTCCGGAGAAGCTGCACAGGGCATCGTCGGTGGCGAGGAACTCGTCAACGGTCATGCCTGTTCACTCTGCCTTCTCGGTGCGTAGCGGCACAGGTCATCCAGCAGGGCTTTCCGCGCCAGAAGGTAGATGCCAGACATGGGGTGATCCTCGATCGAGCAATGCTGAAAACGCTCGGCCAGGATCTCGTCGGCGCGGGCCTCTATCTCTGGGGTGGGCTCGGTGGCGGGGGGCTCATCAGGCTCGTGCGGGGACGACATGGAGACGTCGTCGGCACCCTCGTCGAGCACTTCAACCGCTGTGATTCCCCAGGACAGCAGTACTCGAATCTGCTTGTCCTGGAGGACCATGCCAGCGGGGATCAGCAGCCTGCCCGAGCGGTCATAAACCGCAGTCGCCAGTGTATTGCCGGACCTCACGTCCTCTATGGATACCCGACGCGTCATGCTGTGACCTTAGTCTCATTGCGCCAGTTGGCGCAACACGTAGGGCAGGATGCCCCCGTGGCGGTAGTAGTCGATCTCCTGCGGGGTATCCAGCCGCACACGGACGTTGAAGGTTGTGCGCTCGCCGTCATCGGCCACGGCGGTGACGGTGGCCTCGCGTGCCTCGCCGTTGTTCACGCCGGTGATCGAGAACGTCTCCCGACCGGTCAGCCCCAGACTGGCCGCGTTGTCGCCCGCCAGGAACTGCAGCGGCAGCACACCCATGCCCACCAGGTTGGAGCGGTGGATGCGCTCGAAGCTCTCCACGATCACGGCCTTCACGCCCAGCAGCAGTGTGCCCTTGGCCGCCCAGTCGCGCGAGGAGCCGGTGCCGTACTCTTGCCCGGCGATCACGATCAGGGGCGTGTCCTGCTCCTTGTACTGCATGGCCGCGTCATAGATGGACATCTGGTCGCCATCCGGCAGGTGGACCGTGACGCCCCCCTGCGTGCCGGGAGCCAGCAGGTTGCGCAGGCGCACGTTGGCAAAGGTGCCGCGCATCATGACCTCGTGGTTGCCGCGCCGCGAGCCATAGGAGTTGAAGTCTGCGGGCTTCACGCCCTGTTCTTCCAGGTAACGTCCGGCCGGGCTGTCCTTGGCAATGGAGCCGGCGGGGGAGATGTGGTCGGTGGTCACCGAATCACCCAGCAGGGCCAGCACACGGGCACCCTGGATGTCGGTCAACGGCTCGGGCGTCATGCCCATGCCGTCGAAATAGGGCGGGTTGCGCACGTAGGTGGAGTCGTCCTGCCACTCGAAGCGGTCCCCAGTGGGGGCCTCCAAGTTGCGCCAGCGATCCTCGCCGCTGTAGAGATCACCGTAGGCCTTGGTGAAGCTCTGGGCATCGACATGCGCCTGCACAGCTTCGTTGACCTCTTCGGTGGTTGGCCAGACATCCTTCAGGAACACGGGGTTGCCCTGTGCGTCCTCTCCGATGGGGTCGTTGTACAGATCCAGGGTGCTGCGCCCGGCCAGCGCATAGGCGACCACCAAGGGCGGCGAGGCGAGGAAATTCATCTGCACCTCGGAATGGATCCGCCCCTCGAAGTTGCGGTTGCCGGAGAGCACGGAGCTGACGATCAGGTCATCCTTGATGATGGCCTCGCTGATCGGCTCGGGCAGCGGTCCGGAGTTGCCGATACAGGTCGTGCAGCCATAACCGACCACGTGGAAACCCAGCGCCTCGAGATCTTCGAGCACCCCGGCCTTTTGCAGATAGTCGGTCACCACCCGGGAGCCGGGCGCCAGGGAGGTCTTCACCCAGGGCTTGACCTGCAGGCCGCGTTCGCGGGCCTTGCGGGCGACCAGGCCGGCGCCCAGCATGACCGACGGGTTCGACGTGTTGGTGCAGGAGGTAATGGCCGCGATCACGATGTCGCCGTGGTCGAGGGTGAAGGTCTCGCCGTTCATCTCGATGGCCGTATGGCGCGGCTCTTCGGCCTGATGCTCAACGCCGACTGCGGTATGACCACCCTCGGCCGCGAAGCGCTCGGCCTCCTCCGGCTCGTCCGCGCCGCTGTCGCGCTCCTTGAGCATGGTGTCCAGGTGGCGGCTGATCTCGGCTCCGGCCTGGCTCAGGGCGATGCGGTCCTGCGGGCGCTTGGGCCCGGCCAGGCTGGGCTCGACCGTCGCAAGGTCGAGTTCCAGCATGTCGGTGTAGCGCGCCACCGGGGCGTTGTCATTGCGCCACAGTCCCTGGGCCCTGGCATAGGCCTCGATGAACTCGATATGGCCCGCCTCGCGGCCGGTCAGGCGCAGGTACTCGAGGGTCTCGTCGTCGATCGGGAAGATGCCGCAGGTCGCGCCGTATTCCGGTGCCATGTTGGCGATGGTGGCGCGGTCCGCCAGCGGCAGATCGGCCAGCCCGTCCCCGAAGAACTCGACGAACTTCCCGACCACGCCCTTCTTGCGCAGCATCTCGACGATCACCAGCACGAGGTCGGTGGCGGTGGCCCCTTCGGCCAGCCGGCCGGTCAGGCGGAAACCCACTACCTGCGGGATCAGCATGGAGATCGGCTGACCGAGCATCGCGGCCTCGGCCTCGATGCCGCCGACGCCCCAGCCCAGGACGCCCAGGCCGTTGATCATCGTGGTGTGCGAGTCGGTGCCGACCAGGGTGTCCGGGTAGGCCATACAGGAACCGTCTTCACGGTCCTCGACAAACACGGTGCGCGCAAGGTGTTCAAGGTTGACCTGGTGCACGATCCCGGTGTCCGGTGGGACGACCTTGAAGGTATCGAACGCCTGCTGGCCCCACTTCAGGAAGCTGTAGCGCTCGCGGTTGCGGGAGTATTCCAGCTCTGCGTTCAGGTTCATCGCGTTCGCATTGCCATACTCGTCGACCTGCACCGAGTGGTCGATTACCAGTTCGGCCGGCTGCAGCGGCGTGATCTTCTTGGGATCGCCGCCGAGGGCCTCCATCGCGTCGCGCATGGCCGCCAGGTCCACGACCGCGGGCACACCGGTGAAGTCCTGCAGCAGTACGCGGGCCGGGCGGAAGGCGATCTCCTGCGTGGGCTCGGCCTTCGGGTCCCAGTCAAGCAGGGCCTCGATATCGGCGCGCCTGACCGTGCGCTCGTCCTCGAAGCGCATCAGGTTCTCGAGCAGGATCTTCAGCGCGTAGGGCAGGTCCCGGGCGCGCGGGTCATCGGTAATCGGCACGTAACGGCACTCGCGGCCGCCGGCAGAGAGGTTTTCGGTCTTTTTCGGTTCTGCGTGGCTCATGATGCGCTATCCGCTGTCAGGTGTTCAGTCGTTGAAGGATGTGGTCCGCTTGGCGAATCAGTCGCTTGCGGCCCAGAAGGAGTTTCCACCGAGATCCACCCGCCTGGCGCCAGAGCACGGCGGCACGGATGCCCGCCAGCAGCAGGGCGCGCACGCGCGCGGCGATCTCGGGATTGGAAAGATGATTCTGTTCGCCCTGGACGACGATCCGGGGGCCCAGCTCCGAAATGGTCTCCTTGTAGATCTCGGCCAGGCGCGCGATCACGCTCTCGTGCGTGATGGTGAAATAGTCCACCTGCCGCTGGGCACCCTGCAGGCCGTCGCCTAGTTTTTGCAGCATGTCCGGGCGTTTTTGCAGCTTGCGCTCCAGAAAGATCAGGCCCACCGCGTAGCGGGTGATCTCCATATCCGGTGGCTTGCCGCCGTTTTGCAGCTGGCTCTGCACCCGCTCCAGGCCCGGGCGCAAGCTGCTGGCGCCGCGGTAGACATCCTCGGGCGTCTCCGCGTCGAACGCGAACAGGCTGCCGATCAGGATCTCGAATTCGTACTCGTCGCAGCTGCCGCGCCAGGCCAGGTCCTTGACCAGACTCGCGCATTGGAAGAGGGCGGCCAGCGCCAGGGTGCGGTTGTGGTCGTTACGGTCCAAGCCGGAGGGCTCCCGGAGCAGGCGTGAGTGGGTGGATACGGAAAACGCGCCTACTATACCGGAACCGGGGCTTCTGACTCACTGGCGAGTGTGCGGCGGGTGGCAATCACGCCCCCCCCCAGACACACGTCGCCGTCATAAAGAACCGCCGACTGACCGGGCGTGGCCGCACGCTGAGGGGCTTCGAAGCGAACGCGTAGACGGTCCCCATCGACGGATTCCAGCTGGCAGGGCTGCAAGGGCTGGCGATGACGCAGACGCGCCATGACTGGCTGTCCCGGTTCGGGCGGGCGGTGAATCCAGTGGGCGGCCTCCGTCTCGATCTCGGGACTCATCAGCAGCGGATGCTGCGGGTCCTGCGCGACAATCAGCCGATTGCCTCCCAGGTCCTTGTCCACGACATACCAGGGGGCCTCGGGAAACCCGTCGATCCCGCCGATGCCCAGTCCCTGGCGCTGGCCCAGGGTGTAGAACATCAGGCCCTGGTGGTGCCCCACGACCTGACCTTCCGGCGTGCGCATCTCGCCCTCCGGCGCCCGCAGGTACTGCGCCAGAAAATCGCGGAAGCGACGTTCTCCGATGAAGCAGATGCCGGTGGAATCCTTGCGGGCGTGGTTGGGCAGACCCAGCTCGCGGGCACGCGCCCGGACCTGATCCTTGGGGATGTCCCCCAGCGGGAACAGCGCGGGGCGCAGCTGCTCCTGCGTCAGGGTGTGCAGGAAATAGGTCTGATCCTTGTTGGCATCCGCCGCCATGCACAGTTCGCTGTGGTCAGGGAGGTGGCGCACGCGGGCATAATGGCCGGTGGCGATCCATTGCGCACCGAGTTGCCGGGCGTGCTCCAGGAACGAGCGGAACTTGATCTCGCGGTTGCACAGGATGTCCGGATTCGGCGTCCGGCCAGCCTCGTACTCGTGCAGGAAGTGGCGGAACACCCGCTGGCGATAGTCCTCGGCGAAGTTCGCCTTGTGCAGGGGGATCTCGAGACAGTCCGCGACCTCGCGGGCCATCTCGTAGTCGGCCTCGGCCGCGCAGTATTCCGCGTCGTCGTCATCCTCCCAGTTCTTCATGAACAGGCCTTCCACGCGATAACCGGCCTCCAGCAGGCGGCTGGCCGCCACGGCCGAATCCACCCCGCCCGACAGGCCCACGATGACCCGATCGGGACCGCTCACGGCCCCTCCGCATGAACCAGTGAGCCGGCCGCCGCGAGCGGCAGGCGCATCCCGTCCTGATAGCGGCGGATGCTGCGCAGGACCAGCGGGCTGCGCAGCGGCCATCCGCGACGCGCCTCATCCGGTGTCAGCCAGTGGAGGGCATGGATGGCGGGATCGCGGGCCGGCGGATGGCTGGGGTCGCTTGTCGTGCCGCAGAACGCGACGCGCAGCGTCACCGCGCCATTCGCCAGCGCGAGCAGGTCGCAGCCAAGCAGGGCCTCCGGCTGGAAGTCCAGACAGGTTTCTTCGCGGACCTCGCGGATCACCGCTTCGACCAGGTCTTCTTCGGCATCGAGATGGCCGGCCGGCTGGTTCAGTACATGGCGGCCGTCGTCGGTCTCCTCGACGAACAGGAAGCGCCCGTCCCGCTCGATGACGGCGGCGACGGTGATATGGCAGGGCAGGCGTTCGGTCATGCCGTGAATGATAACGCAGCGGCCCGTCTTGCTGGCGTTCTCGAGACCACGTTCCCCTCGGCGGGGGCGGATGGGTATGTATAATCCGGGAGAACGATTTCAATTCTTGCGCACAAGGAGTTTGCATGGCCTACCAGCACATTCAGGTCCCGGAAAAGGGCGAACGCATCACCGTCGACGAGCAGGGCAAGCTGGTGGTGCCAGAACGCCCGATCATCCCCTTTATCGAGGGGGACGGGATCGGTGTGGACATCACGCCGGTGATGCGCCGGGTGACCGATGCGGCCGTGGAAAAGGCCTACGGTGGCCAGAAGGCGATCGAATGGATGGAGGTCTACGCGGGCGAGAAAGCCACGCAGGTCTACGACGACGACTCCGGGCTGCCGGATGAAACCCTGGAGGCGGTCAAGGACTATCGCGTGTCCATCAAGGGCCCGCTGACCACCCCGGTGGGCGGCGGTTTTCGTTCGCTTAACGTCGCGCTGCGCCAGAAGCTGGACCTGTTCGTCTGCCTGCGCCCGGTGCGCTACTACGAGGGCACCCCGAGCCCGCTGAAGGAGCCGGAAAAGACCGACATGGTGATCTTCCGCGAGAACTCGGAGGACATCTACGCCGGCATCGAGTTCGAATCCGGCACGCCGGAGGTGAAGAAGGTCATCGACTTCCTGCGAAACGAAATGGGCGTAACCCAGATCCGCTTCCCGGATACCGCCGGCATCGGCGTGAAGCCGGTCTCCAGCGAGGGCACCAAGCGCCTGGTGCGCAAGGCGATCGAGTACGCGATCGACAACGATCGCCCCTCGGTGACGCTGGTGCACAAGGGCAACATCATGAAATTCACCGAGGGCTCGTTCAAGGCTTGGGGCTACGAACTGGCGCGCGAGGAGTTTGGTGCGAAGGATTTGGACGGTGGTCCGTGGCAGACCTTCAAGAACCCGAAGACCGGCCGCGACATCGTGATCAAGGACGTGATCGCGGACGCCTTCCTGCAGCAGATCCTGTTGCGCCCGGAGGACTACTCGGTGATCGCCACGCTCAACCTGAACGGCGACTACATCTCCGATGCGCTGGCCGCGCAGGTTGGCGGTATCGGGATCGCACCCGGCGCCAACCTGTCCGACACCACGGCGATGTTCGAGGCGACCCACGGGACCGCCCCGAAATACGCCGGCCAGGACAAGGTCAATCCGGGCTCGCTGATCCTGTCGGCCGAGATGATGCTGCGCCACCTGGGCTGGCCCGAGGCCGCCGATCTGGTGGTGAAGGGTATGGGCGGCGCGATCAGCGCGGGCGAGGTGACCTATGACTTCGCGCGCCTGATGGACAACGTCGAGCCGGTGAGCTGCTCGGCCTTTGGCGAGGCCCTGATCAAGCACATGTAACGACAGCGGGTGCGGGCACTTGGTCCGAGCCCGGAACCGAACGACCATGAACGTGGCCTAAGGAGCCAGGGAGACATTGGATTCGTGTTTCCCTGGATGGCCGAACTGGCATGACTAAACCGCTGAAAGCGTGAGTTCGACCGATGAGTGAGAAAAAGCCCCAGATCCCCGATCACGACAGCAATACCGCGGTCGAAGAATCGAGGCCGGAGCTCAAGCCACCCCGGCAGTACAAGGTGGTACTGCTCAACGACGACTTCACGCCAATGGAGTTCGTGGTCGAGGTGCTGGAGACCTTCTTCAGTATGGATCGCGAAAAGGCCACCCAGGTGATGCTGCACGTGCATACACGCGGCAAGGGAGTATGCGGCATCTATACCCGGGACGTGGCCGAGACGAAGGTGGCACAGGTGAACGATTACGCCCGTAGCCACCAGCATCCACTGCTTTGCTCGATGGAGGAGGTCTGACTCCCATGCTCGACAAGGAACTCGAATTCAGCCTGAACATGGTCTTCAAGGAAGCGCGAGAGAAGCGCCACGAGTTCGTGACCGTGGAGCACCTCCTGATGGCGCTCGCGCAAAACCCCAGTGCCGCGACGGTGTTGCGCGCCTGTGGGGGCGACCTCGACCGCATCCGCGACGAGCTCGAGGTGTACATTGACGAGAACACCCCGCGCATCCCGCCGAATGACTCACGCGAGACGCAGCCGACCCTGGGGTTCCAGCGGGTCCTGCAAAGGGCGGTCTTTCATGTGCAGTCCAGTGGCCGCAAGGAGGTCTCCGGGGCAAACGTGCTGGTCGCGCTGTTCGGCGAACAGGACAGCCAGGCCCTCTACGTGCTCGGACAGCAAAACATCAGCCGCCTGGACGTGGTGAATTTCATCTCGCACGGCATCTCCAAGGTGGGCGAAGACGAGCTAGGGGCCCAGCAGAACCCGAACGACCCACAGCCGGAGCAGGTCGAGGGCGAGCGCGAGGAAAAGACCAATGCGCTACAGCTGTACGCGACCAATCTCAACGCGAAGGCGCGCAAGGACGAGATCGACCCGCTGATCGGGCGGGACCACGAGATCGAGCGCACGATCCAGATCCTCTGCCGCCGACGCAAGAACAACCCGCTGCTGGTGGGCGAGGCCGGTGTCGGCAAGACCGCGATCGCCGAGGGCCTGGCGCGCCGTATCGTTGACGAACAGGTGCCCGAGGCGATTGAATCCGCGACCGTCTATGCGCTCGATCTGGGCGCGCTGGTGGCGGGCACCAAGTACCGCGGTGACTTCGAGAAGCGCCTGAAGGGCGTGCTGGCGCAGCTGAAGAAGGAACCCGGCGCGGTGCTGTTCATCGACGAGATCCACACCATCATCGGTGCGGGTGCCGCCTCCGGCGGGGTGATGGACGCCTCCAACCTGATCAAGCCGATGCTCGCCTCGGGCGAGCTGAAGTGCATCGGCTCGACCACCTACCAGGAATATCGCGGCATTTTCGAGAAGGACCGCGCCCTGGCCCGTCGCTTCCAGAAAATCGAAGTGCCGGAGCCGACTGTGGACGAGACCGAGCAGATCCTGCGGGGGCTGAAGTCACGCTTCGAGGCACACCACAATGTCCGCTTCACGCGTCCGGCGCTGCGGGCCGCGGCGGAACTGGCGGATCGCTACATCACCGACCGGTTCCTGCCGGACAAGGCGATCGACCTGATCGATGAAGCCGGTGCCAGCCGGCAGCTACTGCCAATGAGTCAGCGCAAGAAGACCATCGGCGTGCAGGATATCGAGACGATCGTGGCCAAGATCGCGCGCATCCCGCCGAAATCGGTCTCCAGCTCCGACAAGGAGACGCTGCGCAACCTCGAACGCAACCTGAAGATGACCGTCTTCGGCCAGGACGAGGCGATCGGGACGCTCGCAACCTCGATCAAGATGGCGCGTTCGGGGCTTGGCGACATGGACAAGCCGATCGGTTCGTTCCTGTTCGCCGGGCCGACCGGGGTCGGGAAGACCGAAGTGACGCGTCAGCTGGCGCAGCAGCTGGGGATTCATCTGGCGCGCTTCGACATGTCCGAGTACATGGAGCGCCATACGGTCTCGCGCCTGATCGGGGCGCCGCCCGGATATGTCGGCTACGACGAGGGAGGGCTGCTGACCGATGCCATCCTCAAGCATCCGCACTCGGTGCTGTTGCTGGACGAGATCGAGAAGGCCCATCCGGATGTCTTCAATGTGCTGCTGCAGGTTATGGACCACGGCACGCTGACGGACGCCAATGGCCGCGAGGTGGACTTCCGCAACGTGATCCTGGTGATGACCACGAATGCCGGTGCGGAGCAGGCCAGCCGCCCGTCGGTGGGCTTTACCCAGCAGGATCACTCCAGCGATTCCACGGAGGCGATCAAGCGGACCTTCACGCCGGAGTTCCGCAACCGCCTGGATGCCACCATCCAGTTCGGTCCGCTGGACGAGGCGACCATCCTGAATGTCGTCGACAAGTTCTTGACGCAGTTGCAGGCCCAGCTGGACGAGAAGAAGGTGCACCTGACGGTGGAGCCGGATGCCCGTGCCTGGCTGGCCGAGCATGGCTACGACGTGAAGATGGGTGCGCGTCCGATGGCGCGTACGCTGCAGGAGCACATCAAGAAGCCGCTGGCCGACGAGTTGCTGTTCGGGCGCCTGGCGCAGGGGGGCGAGGTTGTGGTCCGGGTGGGCGAATCCGGGCTGGAGCTCGATATCCGCGAGCCGGCTGTCTCCTGACCAAACCCCGGCCTGCAGAAACCACGAAGCCCCGGTCCAGCCGGGGCTTCGTCATTCGGGGATCGACCCTTATGTCTTACGAGCGGCCCCGCAACCCCCGGGGTGGAACTACTTGTTGCGGTAGACGATACGGCCCTTGGTCAGGTCGTAGGGGGTCATCTGCACGATCACCTTGTCGCCACGCAGGATGCGGATGTAGTGCTTGCGCATCTTGCCGGAGATGTGGGCGGTGATGGTGTGCCCGTTTTCGAGCTCTACCCGGAACGTCGTATTCGGCAGGGTCTCTACCACCGTTCCTTCCAGCTCGATTTCGTCTTCCTTCGCCATGCAGTTCCTCGCGTATTGAATTCGGTGGCGACATTATCCGGATGCCACGCGCGAACACAAGTCAACACGGGGTTTTCGGCGTGGCAGGGCTCCGTGCCGGTCGCCGAGTGGCCGCCATTCGCGGAGGATGGCGAGCGTGTACATTGATCAGTGTTTCCCGTGGCCCTACACTACGCCCGCTTTTTACGCGCGAGATGAATAGCGAATGACCACTACCTGGGCCGCAGTCTTTCCGGGGCAGGGCTCCCAGTCCACCGGCATGCTCACCGATCTGGGCGACGACCACGCGGTCGTACGCGATACCTTCCAGGAGGCGTCGGACTGCCTCGATGCCGACCTCTGGAGCCTGTGCCAGCACGGTCCGGTCGAACAACTGAACCAGACAGAATGGACTCAGCCGGTCATGCTCGCTGCCGGCGTGGCCACCTGGCGGCTGCTGACGCAGCAGGCGGACGCGCGCCCCGCGGCTGTGGCCGGCCACAGCCTGGGCGAGTACAGCGCGCTGGTCGCGGCCGGCGTGCTGCGCTTCCCCGATGCCGTGCGGCTGGTGGCCGAACGTGCCCGCGCCATGCAGGCCGCCGTGCCCGAGGGCGAGGGCGCAATGGCTGCGATTCTCGGTCTCGACGATGCTGCGGTCGAGCAGCTCTGTGCGGACAACGCGAGCGGCGGGGTCCTGGAGGCCGTCAACCTGAATGCCCCCGGGCAGGTGGTGATCGCGGGGGCGGCCGCGGCGGTCGACCGAGCGGTCGGTGCGGCCAAGGACGCCGGGGCGAAACGGGCGCTCAAGCTGCCCGTATCCGTGCCGTCCCATTGCGCGCTGATGCGCCCGGCCGCCGAGCGTTTGCAGTCGGTTCTCGACTTTACGAGCTTTGCGGCCCCGCAAATCCCCGTTTGGCAGAATGTGACCGCGGCGCCCGCCGAGACGGCCGATGCGATCAAGGCCAATCTGGCCGCGCAGCTCTACCGGTCGGTGCGCTGGGTGGAGACCATACAGGGGCTTCGCGGCCAGGGTGTTGCGGTACAGGTAGAATGCGGACCGGGGCGCGTGCTGACCGGCCTGGCCAAGCGGATCGATCGCGGGCTGGAACTGTTCGATGTGGCCGATCGCGATACCCTGGATGCCACCGTGAACCGGCTGAGCGCCGGCTGACCCTCTACACTCGATTCCCAGTACGTCCAATTACAGAAGGCGAATGATGTCCGATAACAAACGAGTGGCCCTGGTGACCGGGGCCAGCCGCGGCATTGGCGCGGCCATTGCCCGTCGTCTGGCGGAGCAGGGCCTGCAGGTCGTGGGAACCGCGACCAGCGAATCCGGCGCCCAGCGCATCAGCGAGGCGTTGTCCGAATGGAACGGGCGCGGTATCGCTATGGATGTCACGGACGCCGATTCGGTCGCGACCGGTCTGGCGGGTATCCAGGAGCAGGAAGGACCGGTGGAGGTGCTGGTGAACAATGCCGGCATAACCCGCGACAACCTGTTCATGCGGATGAAGGACGAGGAGTGGGATGCGATCATCAACACGAACCTGTCCTCCGCCGCCCGGCTGACGCAGCGCCTGCTGAAAGGCATGATGAAGCTGCGCCGCGGGCGGATCATTCTGATCGGCTCGGTGGTCGGTTCCGCCGGCAATGCCGGCCAGACGAACTACGCCGCGGCCAAGGCGGGGCTTGCGGGATTCGCCCGCTCGCTGGCGCGCGAGGTGGGCAGCCGGAACATCACCGTCAATACGGTCGCGCCGGGCTTCATCGATACTGATATGACCCGCGAACTCGGGGACGAGACCAAGGAACACCTGCTGGGCCAGATCCCGCTGGGGCGCCTGGGCGCGCCGGATGAGATCGCGGCTGCCGTGGGCTTTCTCGCCTCCGAGGAGGCGGGCTACATCACCGGCGAAACACTGCATGTGAACGGCGGGATGTTCATGCACTGATCAACCCGCGGGGCCCTCGGTCCCGCGCAGGCCCGAGAGGTTCGCGTCTCCCTGGAACGCAGCCGGGCTTTTCTCTAGAATGGCGAACCTTCAAACGAAGCCGCCTCAATTGGAAGGGGATTTCTGAACCATGAGTAGCATTGAAGAACGCGTCAAGAAGATCGTTGTCGAGCAGCTGGGCGTCAAGGAAGAGGACGTCACCAACAGTGCCGCCTTTGTCGACGACCTGGGTGCCGACTCGCTGGACACCGTGGAACTGGTGATGGCGCTCGAAGAAGAGTTCGAGACGGAAATCCCGGACGAGCAGGCGGAGAAGATCACCACCGTGCAGCAGGCGATCGACTACATCAACGAGCACATGAAGGACTGATTGGGCGCCCCCCTGGGCGCTCGAACAGGACGCGGACGGGCCTCTCTGCGAGCAGAGTGGCCCTTCGTCGTTTCGTTGAGCGCGTATTTCAGTCTTTCCGAGGAGAACATCATTGGCTAAGCGACGTGTCGTGATTACCGGACTGGGCATTGTGTCCCCGGTCGGCTCTACCATCGACAAGGCCTGGTCCAACATCAAGGCCGGCAAGAGCGGCATCTCTCCCATCGACGTGTTCGATGCATCGGAGATGCCGGTCAAGATTTCCGGAGCCGTCCGGGACTTCGACGCTAATGACTATGTTCCGACGAAAGACCAGAAGAAGATGGACACGTTCGTCCTCTACGGTCTGGCCGCCGGGATTCAGGCGCTGGACGACTCGGGTCTGGAAGTAACCGAGGAAAACGCGGACCGCATCGGGGTCGCGATTGGGTCCGGCATTGGGGGCCTGCCGTATATCGAACGGTCTTATGCCGCCTATCTCAAGGGCGGTGCTCGCAAGATCTCGCCGTTCTTCGTGCCCAGCGCCATCATCAACATGGTGGCGGGTAATCTCTCCATCATGCGCAACCTGCAGGGCCCGAACATCTCGATCGTGTCGGCCTGCGCGACCGCGACGCACAACATTGGCGATGCGGCTCGGATGATTGCCTATGGCGATGCGGATGCGATGGTGGCCGGCGGAGCCGAGATGGCCACGACGCCACTGGGGATCGGCGGCTTTGCGGCGGCGCGCGCGCTGTCGACCCGGAATGACGACCCCGAGCGGGCCTCGCGCCCCTGGGATCAGGATCGCGACGGCTTTGTGCTCAGCGACGGTGCCGGCGTGATGATGCTCGAGGAATACGAGCACGCCAAGGCGCGCGGGGCTCATATCTACTGCGAGGTCGCCGGTTTTGCCTGGAACGCTGACGCCTACCACATGACGCAGCCGTCTCAAGATGGCGCGGGGGCCGCCAAGTGCATGCTTCGCGCTCTGAAAGATGCCGGCGTGAACCCGGAAGAGGTGGGCTACATCAACGCCCACGGTACTTCCACCCCCGCGGGCGACCTGGCCGAGACGCAGGGCCTGAAGAAGGCGTTTGGCGACCACGCCTACAAGTTGCTGGTGAATTCCACCAAGTCGATGACCGGACACCTGCTGGGAGCGGCTGGTGGCATCGAGGGTGTGTTCACGGCACTGGCGCTTCGCGATCAGGTCTCTCCGCCGACAATCAACCTCGAAAACCCGAGTGAAGGCTGCGATCTGGATTATGTGGCCAACGAGGCGCGTGAGATGAACACGAAGGTGGGCCTGTCGAACTCCTTCGGTTTTGGGGGCACGAACGGCACCCTGGTGTTCCGCACCCTCTAGTCCGCCCATATGGCAGTCGAACGCCTGGGGCGCGGGATCGATCTGGCGCCCCTGGCCCGGCGCTTTCCGGAGCGCTATCCCCACCTGCTCGAGTCGGCCCTGATTGGTCAGGCGCCGGCTCGTTACTCCATCCTGTTCGCCTTTCCGGGTCTAACGGTCGATGCCCGAACGGATGACGATCTGTTGGCCGTGCTCGATCAGGACCTGAGCGATTCAAGGGCCTCCTCTGAAATCGAGCCGGGTTATGACCATCTGCCTTTTCTCGGCGGCTGGTTTCTCTATTTAGGGTATGAATGGGCATGGCAGCTGGAACCGGCCCTGGGCCGCTGCCGCGCGGATCCCTGGCTGCCCACCGCCCGGGCCATCCGCTTTCCCGCCGCCATCATTGTGGATCACCACGACGATCAGACCTTTCTGGTGAGCGAGGAGGGACCCGACCCGCTCGCGGAGATGCGGGCCGATGTCGAGTTGTGCCGGGAGGATGTGCTGGTGCCAGGGGCCTTGCCGGAGCTCGTGATCGACGAGGAGAAGCCCGAGCGCTATCGCGAGGCGGTGAAGCAGGGACTTGAGTACATTCGAGCGGGCGATACCTTTCAGGTGAATCTGTCGCGCGAGTGGAAGGCCACCAGCCCAGAGGCACTCGATGGGGCTTCGTTGTACGCCCGCCTGCGGCGCGCAAATGCAGCACCGTTCGCCGCCTGGTTGCAGTTTCCCGAGGGTCAGGTGATCAGCTCATCGCCCGAGCGTCTGGTGTCTGTGGACGACGGCGAGGTCGAGACGCGGCCGATCGCCGGCACGCGCCGCCGGGATGACAATGTGGATAAAGACTCCATTCTTTTTAGTGAGCTAAAGGGCAATATTAAAGAGCGATCTGAGCACGTGATGCTGGTCGACCTTGAACGCAACGATATCGGCCGGGTGGCCTCTGCCGGGAGCGTGCGGGTAGCCGAATTGATGACCGTCGAGAGTTACCGACGGGTCCATCACATCGTCTCGAGTATCGTGGGGCGGTTGAAGCCCGGGACACGCGCGGGCGATGTGCTGCGAGCCGTGTTTCCGGGCGGGACGATTACCGGGTGTCCCAAGATACGGAGCATGCAGATCATTCAGGAGCTCGAGGATGGCGCGCCCCGGGGGGCGTACACCGGGTCCTGTGGCTATTTGAGCCGGCATGGGCGCATGGATACCAACATCCTGATCCGTACCCTGGTGCTGCGCGGCAACGAACTGCGCTTTCGTGCCGGCGCGGGCATCGTGGCGGACTCGGATCCCGACCGTGAACTCGCCGAGACCCGCCACAAGGCCCATGGTCTGCTGGATGCACTGGAGAAGGAGGCGTGATCCTCGTGAACGGCGTCGAGAGCTGTGTGCCGGGCGACGATCGGGGTCTGTTGCTGGGCGACGGTCTGTTCGAGACGATCATGATGGAGGGCGGCCAGCCACGCTTGTGGCCTTATCATGTCGCACGGCTTGAACGGGGACTGAAACGACTCGGCTTTCCGCGCGTTGACGCAGCGCTCCTTCGCGAGGAACTGCAGCAGGTGGCGCCAGAGGGGCAGCGTATGGCGCGCATTACTGTGACCAGGGGGCAGGGGCCCCGGGGTTACGCGCCACCCGAAAATGTGGAGATGACGAGGATTGTGTCCGCGGGTCCCGTGCTGCGTCAGTCTCGCGGTGCCGAACCGAAGCCATTGCGTATGGGCTGGTCGCGGGTCGCCATGGCGATTCAGCCCGCGCTGGCAGGGCTCAAGCACACGAGCCGCCTGGAGCAGGTGGTGATCCGGCAAAGCTGGGAGGCCGGTTGGGACGAGGCGGTCGTTTGCGATACGCAGGGGCGGCTGGTGAGCGCCACGCAAGGCAATCTCTGGTGGCGTCAGGGGATGGACCTGTTCACCCCCCCGGTGGACGAGGCGGGGATCGCGGGTACGCGCAGGGCCTGGATATTTGACCATGCGGCTTCCTGTGGCTTCGCCGTGCACGAGCAGAGCGTGGAACCGCAGGCGCTGGATCAGGTGGACGGGCTTTATGTCAGCAATGCGCGCCTGGGATTACACCCAGCCCGCCTGATCGAAACGGACATGCCGGACACGGCGTGGCAGGATGACCCGGTTAGGGTTCTGAGTATGGCGCTCCATGAAGCGGATTAGTGGTCTGATCATCGGAATTGTGCTGGTCGGCGTGATGGCTGGAGGCTGGTGGTTTGCCGATCGCTATTACCAGGATCTCAACCAGCCACTGGCGCTCGACCAGACAGAGCGGTTCCAGCTTGAACGCGGGCAAGGACTGCGTCAGGTGAGCAAGGAGTTCGAGCGGCGCGGTTGGGTCGAGCAAGCCTGGATGATCGAGCTGTACGGGCGGCGCCAGGGACTGGCACCGCGGCTACAGGCGGGCGAGTACGCGGTGGACGCGGGTGCGACCCCGCGCAGCCTGCTGCACGCCATGGCGCGTGGAGAGGTCGTCCAGCATCGATTGACCGTCCCGGAAGGCTGGACGATTGCTCAGGCCCTGCGCGCCTTGCGCCAGCATCCCGAGATCGAAGGACCAGCCGAATCCGTCGGGGTCGATAACCTGCTGGACGCGCTGGGCCTCGAAGAGCTGGAGCATCCCGAAGGCTGGTTCTTGCCGGACACCTACTTCTTTGGCTCGGGGACCGATGCCCTGGATGTGTTGCGGCGCGCGCACCGCGCGATGGATGCCACCTTGCACTCTGCCTGGGATTCCCGCATCGAGGACCACCCGGTCGAGTCACCGTACGAGCTCCTGATCCTGGCCTCGATCATCGAACGCGAGACGGGCCGCGGCGAGGAGCGTGATCGAGTCGCAGGCGTGTTCGTGAACCGGCTCCGCCGCGGGATGCTGCTGCAGACCGATCCGACGCTGCTCTATGTCCAGGAGCCCGGCGTGCAACGGCTCACCCGCGCCGAGCTCCAGCGCGATCACCCCTACAACACCTACACTCGCACCGGGCTGCCACCGACCCCCATCGCCTTGCCGGGACGAGCGGCGATCGAGGCGGCCGCGCAGCCGGCCGAGACGAACGACCTGTTCTTCGTCTCCAGGGGCGACGGCACGCACCACTTCTCCGAAACGTATCGCGAGCATCGCCAGGCCGTAATTCGCTATCAACTCGGCGGCGATGGCAGCCGCTACGGTATCCGGAACCGCCAATGACCACCGACGCATCCAGCAATGCACGCTTCGTGATACTGGAAGGCATCGAAGGCTCGGGCAAATCCACGCAGCTCGCCACGGTGGTGGAGGCCCTGCGCGCCATGGGCATCGAGCCTGAATGCACGCGTGAGCCGGGGGGTACGGCGCTGGGCGAGCGGTTGCGGGGGTTGCTGCTCGATCCCGACCTTCCCGGTATGTGTCCGGAGGCGGAGCTGCTGTTGATGTTTGCCGCCCGTGCGCAACATCTCGCCTCGGTGATACGGCCTGCACTCGCGGCGGGCCGCTGGATAGTCAGTGATCGCTTTACCGACGCCAGTTTTGCCTATCAGGGTGCAGGGCGAGGACTGGGGATGGAGCGCGTGGCCCGGCTGGAAGAATGGGTGCAGGGCGATCTGCGGCCCGACCTGGTCCTGTTGCTGGATATCGATCCGGCCACCGGGCTGGAACGCGCCGTGCAGCGGGGTCGACGGGACCGCATCGAGCGCGAGGCGCTGGATTTCTTCGCACGGGTGCGTGAGGCCTACCTGGAGCGGGCCCGCGCCTACCCGGATCGCTACCGGATTATTGATGGGCATGCCGATCCTGAACAGGTGGCGGAACGGGTTCGTCAGGCGCTGCAAGAGTGGCGCACCAAGATCATGCCCCGGGGCGCCTGATGTCGACCCAGCCACCCTGGCTCGAACCCATCCGCCAGCGGCTCGTGCTGCGCGGGCGGGATGGATGGCTCCCCAGCGGGGTTCTGATCAGCGGGAGCCCCGGGGTGGGCAAGGCCCTGCTGACGACCAGCGTGGTCCAGAGCCTGCTGTGTCAGCGTGTGTCCAGTGATGAACCCGCCTGCGGCGAGTGCAACGCCTGTCGCAGCCTGGAGGGCGGCGTGCACCCGGAGGTACGGTTACTGGAGCCCGCCGAGCCCGGCAAGGATATCCTGGTCGATGCCGTACGCGACGCCACGGAATTCCTCACCCTGAGTGGCTCGGGCGGGGCGCTGCGCGCGCTGATTATCCGTCCGGCCGACGCACTGAACGTCAACGCAGCCAATGCCCTGCTCAAGACGCTGGAAGAACCTCCCGCCGGGGCCACGCTGTTTCTCGAGGCAGCGCGTCCGGCCAGTCTCCCCGCAACCATTCGGAGTCGTTGCCAGCAAGTCGATGTCGCCTGTCCCTCGATAGAACAGGTCCACGAGTGGCTTGCGGCTGAAACCGATCAGTATGAACGAGTCGCGGAGGCTTATGCTGCGAGCCTCAATCGTCCGCTCCTGGCGCGGGAGATCCTGACCGATTCCGCGGCGCTGGAGGCCTGGGAGACCGATCGACAGATCCTGACGGGGCTCCTGAGTGCGGCGGATCTGCATTCCACCGCTGCTGCCCTGCAGCGCAGCGTGCCGGAACGCCTGATCCCTCGCCTGCAGGCCTTGCTGTTGTCGGCGCAGCGCCTGCTACTTGTGGGGCAGCTGGATGCCTTTGGCGAGCAGTTCCCGCGTGAGCGGCTGCTGGACTTCGCACGCGCGCGGGGCGCGCGTCGTCTCGCATGGCTCGCGCAGCAGGCGTTGGAGTGGCAACGCCAGAGTGGCGCAAACCTGAATCCGGCGCTTCGCAGCGAGACCATCGCGCTCGCGCTGGGGCGACGCTGACAGCGAGGCCCCAAAGGGGGGGTGGCGCGCGCCACGCGGGATAGGGGATACTCGCGAGTCCAGACACCGTCACGGGAGGGAACATGGCCGGGCAGGGCATGCTGACCTTGGCAATCAAGGAAAAACCGGCGCTGTACGCCGCGTACATGCCCTTCGTGACCAACGGCGGGCTGTTTATCCCCACGGACAAATCCTACAAGCTCGGGGACCAGGTCTTCCTGCTGTTGTCTCTGCTGGAGGATTCCGACCGCCTGCCGACCCCGTGCACGGTCGTGTGGATCACGCCGCCCAGGGCGCAGGGCAACCGCCTGCGCGGCATTGGCGTGCAGTTCAACAAGTCCGACAAGGGTGTGACGCACCGACGGATCGAGGAACACCTGGGCGGCATGCTCAATTCCGACCGCAAGACCCACACGTTCTGAGCATCCGATCCCTGCGGCCCGTCAGGCCGCGATCCCAAGCGCCTCTTTCACCTGATCCAGGGCACGCCCGATCTGCTGATCCGTCAGGTAGTAGTGGGGCGAGAAGCGGATGCCCCCGCCCCGTACCGCGCACAGGACTCCGCCGGCCTGAAGCCGCGCATAGACGGCGTCGAGATCCGCCGCAGGGGGCCGGAAAGTCAGGATCCCCGCGCGGCGGCCACGCGGCGTAAGCACCTCGCACCCCATCGCCTCCAGCTCCTCGGCCAGGTGGTGCCAGTGGAAGCAGATGTCGTGGTCGATGTTCTCGATCCCGACCTCCAGGAGCAGCGAGAGGCTGGCATGCAGCGCATGGATGCCCAGCATGTTGTGGCTGCCCGGTTCGAAACGGCGTGCCGACGGGGCCGGGGTCAGGCTCGGATTCGCGAAGTCGCCGGCGTGCGCCAGCATGTTCCACCCGTACTCCTGTAACCGGAGCTGGTCGCGAACCTCCGGATTGACGTAGAAGATCCCGATCCCCTCCGGTGCCAGCATCCACTTGTGGCCATCCGCCATCACAAAGTCCGCGTGGCAACCCGGGGCGTCGAAGGGCAGCGCCCCCAAGTGCTGGATCGCGTCGACACAGAACAGGATCCCGCGGGCGCGCAGCTCTGCCCCGAGTGCCTGGATATCCACGCGGATGCCCGAGTCATAGCGCACCGCGCTGGTCGCGACCAGCCGTGTCCGGCGATCGCAGGCAGCCAGCAGGTCGCGTTCGGGTTCATCACCCACCTTGACCTCGCGTACCTCAATGCCAAACCGCTCACCCGCCGCGTGCCAGACGACCCGGTTGGACGGGAACTCCCCAGCGGGAAAGACAATGTTCTCCCCCTCCGACCACGGCAGGCCGAAGGCCACCATCGACAGCGCTTCCGAGGTGTTCTTGACGAAGGCGATATCCGCCGCGTCGCGGGCCCCGATCAGGGCGCGTGCCAGCTCGCGCGTCGCATCCACCTGCTTGAGCCATCGGCCATAGTCCTTCGAGCCCTGGCGTACGTTCTCGCGCGCGAACTCGCAAACGGCCTCTTCCGTACGCCTCGGCCAGGCGCCGACCGCCGCGTGGTTCAGATGGATGATGTCCTGCTGCGGAAATTCGGGATGCATGGGATCCTCCTGGCCGGCAGAAAAGGGTACCTCAGAAGAGGGGGCCGGCTGAATCCCGGGGCGCATGCGCGATGCCTTGTCCGGTCAGGGACCCCCTGCTACTTTCCGCCCATCGAAAACTGGCCCCTCCGGTGCGTTTCCGGCGGCTAGGGGCCCACAGCGCCAAAGAGTTCACCGCATGGATAACGAACAGCTCAAACGCCGGGACCTGCGTGCCCTATGGCACCCCTGTACCCAGATGAAGGATTACGGAGAGGAGGGGACCTTGCCCCTGCTCCCGATTCAGCGCGGGGAGGGCGTCTGGTTGTACGACTTCGACGGCAATCGGTACCTCGATGCCATCAGCTCCTGGTGGGTCAACCTGTTCGGCCATGCAAACCCGCGAATCAATGCCGCGGTGCGCGACCAGCTGGACCAGCTCGAGCACGTGATCCTTGCGGGCTGTACGCATGAACCCGTCGTGGAGCTGTGTGAGCGGCTGATCGACCTCACCCCCGATGGACTCGACCGGGTCTTCCTGGCAGACAACGGCAGTGCCGGCGTGGAGGTCGCGCTCAAGATGAGCTTCCACTACTGGCTGAACAGCGGCCGGAGCGAAAAGACCCGGTTCATACGGCTGTCGAACAGCTACCACGGTGAGACCCTGGGCGCACTTTCCGTCAGCGATGTCCCGCTCTACAGCGCCACCTACAAGCCCCTGATGCTGGATGTCATCACCGTACCGGCTCCGGACTGCTACGAGCGCGAGCCCGGGGAGACCTGTGCCGATGTGGCCCGGCGCCAGTTCATCCATATGGAGGCCGCACTCGCGGAACACGCGGATGAAGTCTGTGCGGTCATCGTGGAGCCCTTGGTGCAGTGCGCAGGGCACATGCGTATGTACGACCCTGAATATCTGCGCCTGCTTCGTGCTGCATGTGACCGTTATGGCGTTCACCTGATCGCAGACGAGATCGCGGTGGGCTTTGGGCGCACGGGCACCATGTTCGCCTGCGAGCAGGGGCCGGTCATCCCGGATTTTATGTGCCTTTCCAAGGGGCTGACAGGCGGTTACCTGCCCATGGCAGCTGTGCTGACGTCGGAGCAAATCTACCGCGCCTTTTATGATGACTATGAGAAACTCAATATGTTTCTCCACTCGCACTCTTACACGGGTAATCCTTTAGCGTGTCGTGCTGCCCTGGCCACGCTCGACATTTTTACTACAGAACCCGTTCTTGAGCGGAACCAGGGGCTGGCCTCCCACATCTCCAAACGTCTTGCTCCGCTTATGGATCACCCCCATGTTTCCGACGTGCGACAACACGGCATGATTGCGGCGGTTGAACTCGTACAAGACAAGGCCTCCCGTACGCCTTACCCCTGGCAGGAACGTCGAGGTCTGGAAATCTACCGGTATGCCCTTGGTCGAGGTGCGCTTTTGCGTCCATTGGGCAATGTCTCGTACCTCATGCCGCCCTACGTAATCACGGAGGATGAGATCGACTTCCTTGTCGAGGTGATGACCGAGGGTATCGACCGCGCCACACATCGGCCTTAACGCCGTCTAATCACTTTGTATGCCCGTTGGATGAGTTTCATCGCGCTGTGCTTGACGGACCATCGGACCTGTGTCTATATACTTTCTAAAAGTGCGCATACGCAGTTGGTACTAGGCCCATCGGAAGGGCACCCGAGGTAAGTCTGAAAAATCTAATCGGTTGACTCGGACCCGCCTCGTCTTTCCAACATCAATGGTTCAAATGTGGAGAGCAGGTGACGTCATGAACGATTCAAACGATGATTCACAAGTACTGATTGTAACGTCGGCATCCCCCCAGTCGGCCCTTTTTATCGAGTACGTTTCCGAGAAAACCAAATGTTCGGTAACGGGACTAGAACCTGGGTCCCCAAAAGTCGCCCAGACGCTCAGGGATTACAGCCTTGCCCTGTTTGACGCCAGTTCCCTTGACGAGCGTGACATTGGGCATGTTCAGCAGGCCGTCGCGGACGGGGCAAAAACGGTCTTTGCCGGATTCAATATTCCCAGCGAGGACGAGGCACTCCGGCTCCTCGATGTGCTGTACCTGCAGGGCATTTTTTACAAGACCGATCAGCTGGACCTGTTGTGCAAGGGGATCCTGTGCCTGCTGAACGGTGACTTCTGGATGTCCCGGCACCTGATGACACGGCTGGTGCGGCTGTATCGTCAGCAGCGCACCAACACCTATCGGCCCGCCTGTGGCTTGACTCAGCGCGAGCTGGAGATTCTGGCCATGCTGGGTTCAGGCGAGACGAACATGAATATCGCGAAACAGCTGTTCATCAGTGAACACACGGTCAAGTCCCACCTGTACAACATCTTCCGCAAGATCGAGGTCAAAAACCGCACGCAGGCGATCAACTGGGCCAAGGATCATCTGGGCGCTCCGCCACCCCAGGTGATGTGGCGTCGCCGTCGTGCCGAGGCGCGCGCCGTCTAACGCGCGCTGGCTCCTGGCCCCTGGGCGGGGCGATAGGGGTGAGGGCGGCTGCAATTGCCGAACCGTCCTCACCAAACGGGTGCAATGCCCGAAGCTGATGTGCCTGCGCCATCAGTCACACCGGGAGCTTAGGACGAACGACTGGCGTAGCTCGCGATCCTCGGTCGAGTCGCACCCACATGGCTCATACTTCTCGCTTGATAACGACCGACAAAGCTCTCCCGGAAAACCACCCGTTATTCTGATGCCTGCTGCCAATCCGACCGCCATACTGCAGTTGGATTAACGGTCGGAGGCCGCCTCATTCCTGCAATTGCCGCAAGGGGCACTCAAGCCTGCCTGGCGGCGATGCCGGAACTTGCACCGACCCGACGCCCGCGATCGGCCAGACATCCTGATCCGTCGTGTTCCTGGCGATCCCTGCCGGATTGCCCCTGGCTGGAGGTGTTCACGCGATGTCGACATCGCCCAACGAATCGCGTATCGGCCTGCAAGCCTCCGGGCCCGAGGGTACTGCGTATTCCATTACATGCACGGTCACCCGAATCCACGACGTCGAGGAAGTGGAATTCGAAGGCGTCGTGCCACTGGAAGTGGAATTTGAAGGGATCGGAGTGGATTGCAGGGTCGTACAACTCAGTGGGCCGGGATATCTGGACCTGGTCCTGACGAAGAATGGGCATGTCACGCGTTCGCGTTGCCATGGTCTGAACAGCACAATGAATCTGCGAATCCGGTGACAGGGGCTCTTGGTTAACGCCACCCATTACGACGCATAATACATATTATGTTAAGTCTGGGATCGGTGAGGGTCAGCTGTCTGTTCTAGCCCGCCTGCTCCCCTGGCCGAAAACGACGATCGTTCCCGGTCCTGCGCCTCAGGACAGCGTCTCGATAACGTGCGTAAGCACATCCTTCACCCGCGTCATCCCTTGATCCAGGTTGCGGCCGATCTCGTCCATGGTGATCTCGCCCTCGGCACGACCGGCCGCCCAGTTGGCGATCACGGCACAACAGGCGTAGTTCAGCTCCAGTTCGCGCGCCAGCGCCGTCTCCGGCATGCCGGTCATTCCCACCAGGTCGCAGCCATCTCGCGCCATGCGGTCGATCTCGGCCGCCGTCTCCAGCCGCGGGCCCTGGGTGGCCCCGTACGTCCCTCGGTCCGTAGCCTCGATGCACAGGTCATCAATCGCATTCAGCAGCGTCTCCCGCACGCCCTGGTTGTAGGGCCAGGTCATGTCGATATGGGTGACCTCTTCGAGGTCGCCGCCTTCGAAAAAGGTGTTGGCGCGTGACCAGGTGTAATCGATGATCTGATCGGGAATCGCGATCATGCCCGGCTTCATCGATTCGGTAATGCCGCCCACGGCGGCCACCGCAATCACGTTGTCGACCCCGGCATGCTTCAGGGCCCAGATGTTGGCCCGGTAGTTCACCTGGTGCGGCGGGATAGTGTGACGTGCGCCATGGCGCGGCAGAAACACGATTTCCGTGTCATTCAGCCGCCCGAAGACCAGCGGCCCCGACGGTTCGCCATACGGGGTATGCATGACCTGCCTGCGGGTAATCTCCAGCGACTTCAGCTGGGTCAGTCCGGTGCCGCCGATCACGGCAAGACGGGGTGTCGACATATGGCGGGTATCCCTAGTGGTTCGAGACGGCAAAGATGCCGGGTGCGTTGCGGAGGTAATCCTGGTAATCCATCCCGTAGCCAAACACGTACCGATTCGGCACCTCCAGGGCCGCAAAATCGACGGTAATGGCCGGATCGCGTTCCGGGTTGGCCTTGTCCACCAGCACCACGGAATAAACTTTCGCGGCGCCCTGCTCTTCGCAGAAAGCCTGGATGCCTTCCAGGGTAATGCCACCGTCGAGGATGTCATCCACGATCACTACGGTGCGCCCCTGGATCGGAGTCTGGGGGCGCGCCAGCCAGTGCAGCTGCTCCCCTCCCCGCGTGCCGCCGCGATAGCGCGTGGCGTGCAGATAGTCGACCTGCATTGGAAACGACCAGCGAGTCAGCAGCCCGCCCATCAGGACGACCCCGCCATTCATCACGCCCAGAACCAGGGGGTTACGGTCCTTGAGCACCTGCGCCGAGCGTTCGGCCAGGCGGTCGATCGCGGTCTCGACTGCATCGCGGCTATAGAGGCAGTCGGCATCTCGGAGCGTTGCACGGGCCTGTTCCGGGCTCATCAAGGGTCCTGCGGTGGGGGGGTGGAGGAAGGATGTTGGCCGAGCGTCTGGCAGACGGCAAGGTCTGGGTCCGGTATGCGCGGGCCCTACAGGGCCCTTAAACGCAACCGGCCGGCACAAGGGCCGGCCGGATGGCAAAGCTACGGACGTGTAGAACCTTAGTAGGTAAAGGTCACGGTGTCGTCGTCCATGGCTTCGGAAATCACGTAGGCGCCGCCCACGGTTTCTTCGATTTCCGGGATCAGGTCGTTGCCCCACAGATCCAGAGTCGGGGTGCAGACCTTCATCACCACGCCGGCTTCGTGGGCGTCCTTCATGAAATCGTAGACGCTCTTGCTGGAGCCTTCCTGGACAAACAGGTTTTCGGCAACGCCCTTCTTGGCCAGCTCGCCGGCACGGCCGGTCATGACGACTTCAACGTCATATTCCATCGCGGCGGCCACGGTGGCCTGGAAGAACGGGGCACCCAGTTCAGACGGGTTGCTCGGATCGGTATTAACCATGACGATCAGGAGCTTGTCGGCCATTTTTGATCTCCAACTTCAGTGGTGAGTGTGAATATTAACAGCTGCTCAAGCGCAAACCGGTGGCGCATTATAGGCGCGCGAGCGCCTGTGCGCCAATGCGCGAGCGCCTGTGCGCCAATGAGTGACTCCCCCGCCGCGGAACGGGGTTTCAGGCCGTCGCTGCCTGACGGGCCGCGAGCCAGTGATGCAGCTGAGCGCGAAGGGCGTGAATTCGCCTGGGTTCATGCGCAGTGGACTGTGCACGCAATGCCTCGACTCTTCGCAATGCCTGGGCATCGAGCGGCTGTCCCTCCTGCGCCTCGAGGATGGCGTCGGCCTGCTCGGGCTGGTTGCAGATCAGCACCATGTCGCAGCCTGCCGCACGCGCTGCCGCGGCCCGTTCGGCCGGGCTGCCGATGGCCTCGGCGCCGGCCATGGCCAGATCATCGCTGAGGATTGCCCCGCGGAACCGAAGTTCGCGGCGCAGGATGTCCTGTAGCCAGATCCGCGAAAATCCGGCGGGCTGGTCATCCACCTGTGGGTACAGGACGTGCGCGGGCATCACGGCATCGAGATCGCCCAGCACCGGGCGAAAGGCCGCGATGTCATCGGCCTCGATCTCGGCCAGCGGGCGGTCATCTACCGGGAGCGCGAGATGGGAATCCGCCTGGACGGCCCCGTGTCCGGGGAAATGCTTGCCCACACTGGCCATGCCGCCGGCCGCGAGCCCGCGAATCAGCTCGCCTGCCAGGCGTGCGATGACATCGGGATCATGGTGGAACGCACGATCCCCAATCACCTCGCTGACGTCGATGTCCCGGTCCAGTACAGGCGTGAAACTGAAATCGATTCCCACCTCGCGCAGTTCCAGCGCCAGCAATTCCCCGGTCGCATGGGCCAGCTCACAGGCCTTGTTGCGATCGTAATCATCGACATGCCCCAGCTCGCGCATGGGCGGGAGCGCGGTGAAACCGTCTCGCAGACGCTGTACGCGCCCACCCTCCTGATCCACCGCGATCAGGATGCCGGGTCGCTCCGCGCGTATCGCATCGGTGAGTGCCCTCACCTGCTCGGGCGTACCGGCGTTGCGGGCAAAGAGGATGACGCCGCCTGTCGCCGGGTGGCGCAGGCGTTCACGGTCTTCCGGGGTCAGTTCCAGGCCTGTCACATCGAGCATGACCGGCCCCAGGGGCAGGGATACGGGAGAAGCCATTGAACCTGTACTCAACTGGCGCTCGTGACCCGAGCAATCTTTTTAGGATAGCGAGGCTTCCGGGCGGAACGCGAGTGCTTTGAGCTTCTCGATGCGGTCACGGATCCGCGCGGCCTCCTCGAACTCCAGGTCGCGGGCCTTCTGGAACATCTCCTGTTCCAGCTTCTCGATCTCCTTGGCGGCCTGCTCCGGGGCGTCGATGTAGTCGGGCGCATCCTCGGCCACCTTCTTCTGGCCACGACGCCGCCCGGAGCCTGGCGTAGCGTTGCGGGCCTCGAGTATGTCGGCGACATTCTTGCGGATGCCCTGCGGGGTGATGCCGTGCGCCTTGTTATGGGCGATCTGCTTCTCCCGCCGGCGCTCGGTCTCGTCGATCGCCCTCTGCATCGATCCGGTCACCTTGTCGGCGTACAGGATCGCCTTGCCGTTCACGTTGCGCGCGGCACGCCCGATGGTCTGAATCAGCGAGCGATCGGAGCGCAGGAAGCCCTCCTTGTCGGCGTCCAGGATCGCCACCAGCGAGACCTCGGGCATGTCGAGGCCCTCGCGTAGCAGGTTGATCCCCACCAGCACATCGAACTCGCCCAGGCGCAGGTCGCGGATGATCTCCATACGCTCGACGGTGTCGATATCCGAATGCAGATAGCGCACCCGCACGCCGTGTTCCGAAAGATAGTCAGTCAGGTCCTCGGCCATGCGCTTGGTCAGCGTCGTGATCAATACACGCTCGTCGCGCTCCACCCGGTCGCGCACCTCGGACAGACAGTCGTCGACCTGGCTGCCCGCCGGGCGCACCTCGAGAATCGGGTCCAGTAGCCCCGTGGGCCGGACGACCTGATCGACGATGGCCCCGGCATGCTCGCGCTCGTACGGCCCCGGTGTGGCGGACACGTAGATGGTCTGCGGCTGCAGGGCCTCGAATTCCTCGAAGCGCAGCGGGCGGTTATCCAGTGCCGAAGGCAGTCGGAAACCGTATTCCACCAGCGTCTCCTTGCGCGAGCGGTCGCCCTTGTACATCCCGCCCACCTGGGGCACCGACACATGCGACTCGTCGACCACCAGCAGCGCGTCCTTCGGCAGGTAGTCGAAGAAGGTGGGCGGCGGCTCGCCCGGTGCCCGGCCGGAGAGATAACGCGAGTAGTTCTCGATGCCGTTGCAGTAGCCGATCTCGAGGATCATCTCCAGGTCGAACAGCGTGCGCTGCTCCAGGCGTTGCGCCTCGACCAGGCGATCCTCCTTGCGCAGGAAATCCAGACGCTCCTTGAGTTCGTCGCGGATATGGTCCACCGCCTCCAGCAGTGTCTCGCGCGGGGTCACGTAGTGCGTCTTCGGGTAGATGGTCAGGCGCGGGACGGTGCGCAGCTGCTCGCCGGTCAGCGGATCGAAGTACGACAGCCGCTCGATCTCGTCGTCGAACAACTCGATGCGCACGGCCTCGATTTCGGATTCGGCGGGATGGATGTCGATGACCTCCCCACGTACCCGGTAGGTGGCGCGCCGCAGCTCGGTGTCGTTGCGGGTGTACTGCAGCTCTGCCAGACGCCGCAGCAGGTCGCGCTGGTCAATGCGATCGCCGCGCTGGAGGTGGAGCACCATCGACAGGTACTTGCGCGGATCGCCGAGGCCGTAGATGGCGGAGACCGAGGCCACGATGATCGCATCCCGGCGCTCCAGCAGGGCGCGCGTCGCGGACAGTCGCATCTGCTCGATGTGGTCGTTGATCGAGGCATCCTTCTCGATGTAGGTGTCCGAGGACGGGACGTAGGCCTCCGGCTGGTAGTAGTCGTAGTACGAGACGAAGTACTCCACCGCGTTGTTCGGGAAGAACTCCTTGAACTCGCCATACAGCTGCGCGGCCAGGGTCTTGTTCGGCGCCAGGATGATAGTCGGGCGTTGCAGGTTCTCGACGACGTTGGCGATCGTGAAGGTCTTGCCCGACCCCGTCACACCCAGCAGGACCTGATGCGCCAGCCCCGCCTCGATGCCATCGATCAGCGCGCGGATCGCCGCGGGCTGGTCGCCGGCAGGCTGATACTGCGATACCACCTTGAATTGTTCGCCTTCATCTGGCTGCACGCCTTATCCTCCGCGCCTGATTTCAGTATTATTTCGCCACTTGCGGCCGGTTATGCATTCGCGCCCGGCCGCCCACCCCGCCCAACCCGCATGAGGCCCGCCTTGGATATCGAGCTCTCCGATCGCGTTCAGCGCATCCAGCCCTCCCCCACCCTGGCCGTCAGCGCGCTGGCCGCGCAGCTGCGGGCCGAGGGCCGCGATATCGTCGGTCTGGGGGCCGGCGAGCCGGATTTCGATACCCCGGAGCATATCAAGCAGGCGGCCATCGACGCCCTTGCCCGCGGGGAAACCAAGTACACTCCAGTGGATGGTACGCAGGGCCTGAAAGACGCCATCATCCGCAAGTTTGATCGCGACAACGGGCTTACGTTCGAGCGTGACCAGATCCTGGTCTCCTCTGGTGGCAAGCAGAGCATCTTCAACCTCTGCCAGGCCCTGCTGAACCCGGGCGACGAGGTGGTGATCCCGGCGCCCTACTGGGTCTCCTACCCCGACATCGCACTTCTGGCCGGTGCGCGGCCCGTAGTGGTCAGCGCCACCCAGGAGGCGGGATTCCGGATTACGGGCGAGCAACTCGCGGCGGCGATCACGCCGAATACCCGCCTGGTGTTCATCAACAGCCCGTCCAACCCCACTGGAGCGGCCTACTCGGCCGACGAGTTGAAGGCCCTGGCCGACGTGCTGCGCGAACACCCCCGGGTGGTGATCGCCACCGACGACATGTACGAACACATCCGCTTCGGCTCCACGCCGTTTGTGAACATCGTGAATGTGGCTCCGGATCTGCTCGAGCGCACCGTCGTGCTCAATGGCGTGTCCAAGGCCTACGCGATGACCGGCTGGCGTATCGGTTATGCCGGTGGACCGAAGAATCTGATCGCGGCGATGAAAAAGATCCAGTCGCAGAGCACCTCCAACCCCACCTCGATTGCGCAGGCCGGAGCGCAGGCCGCGCTGGATGGCGATCAGGGCTGCGTGATCGCCATGTGTTCGGCCTTCGCCGAACGGGCGCGGCACGTGGTCGACGGCCTGAATGCGATCGACGGCATCGACTGCCTGATGCCCGACGGCACCTTCTACTGCTTTCCACGAGTCACCGGCCTGATGCAGGCGGCCGACATCGACACCGATGTCGCCCTCACCAAGCAATTGCTGGACGAAGTCGGAGTCGCCCTGGTGCCCGGCAGTGCATTCGGCGCCCCGGGTCATGTGCGCGTCTCGTTCGCCACCAGCGTCGACATGCTCGACAAGGCACTGGACCGGCTCAGGCAATTCGCCTCGACCCACCGCTGAAGCAATAATTGAAGCTTGACGGGGTGGCCGCCCCCCATTAGGATCTGCGGCCAATTCCCCGGTAGCTCAGTCGGTAGAGCGGGTGACTGTTAATCACTAGGTCGGCGGTTCGAGCCCGTCCCGGGGAGCCAAACAAAGCAACGACTTAGGCCAGCCTTCGGGTTGGCCTTTTTCGTTTGTGTACCCGGATTTGTACCACTTGGCGCAGCCGTGTACCCGAGGCGCTTACCCACGCCCCCTCTGCTACGCTTTGTCGGCGTCCAAACGCACACAGAGGTTCCAGCCATGCTTGTACTTACCCGCGAAACGGGCGAATCCGTCTGGATTGGGCAAAATGTTCGCGTGACGGTTGTGCGCGTGAAAGGCGGCCAGGTAAAGCTCGGTATCGAAGCCCCGCACGACGTGCCGGTGCTGCGCGACGAACTGGCAGAAGATCTGCCGGAGCCGCCACACGAATAACGCAACCTGGCCCGACTGAAAGGCCGTTGCAGATTGGGCCGTTTCAACACAGGATGTTTGTCGAACTACGTATTTCGGTGAAGGTGATCGCAGGGCAGCAACGGAACAATTCCTGAGGAGTCGCTGGGGGTCTCACGCTAGTCGAGTACCGACAGCGGCAGCCCCCGGAAACCTCTAGTTATGCGTGGATCTAATCCGGGGAAGTGGACACACCCAAGTTCCGTCCGGTGCAACCGAACCAGCGCATCGTCGATGAAATGCCAGCCTGATTTGCGGCATAGCCCTCTTCGCGGGGGCTATTTTGTATCTCCCGATAGTCTCCTCGCTCCGAACCCGCCTCTCAGACTTCTTCGGCGGGGTGTGTTACTGGTCAAGCACCTCGGACACTTCTGTGGCACTTTCCACTATCCGTGGGCAGACCGGCGTGGACTAAGCTCTCAACAGATCCCTGTTGAGCGGAAACTCCGGACATCCAACAGGACGGTGCTCTCCAGAAACTTTGGACGCTGATGTAGAGACGAGAGTTTTTTCTCAACCTCCCTCCGGTGGCTCACTATGTGAGCCACTGTCCCTGCTTAAGTAGGGTTGTCTCCCGCTGAAACCATTATTGCTATGTGGAAATGGTCCGACAGCGGTGGCACACTAACCAATGCTGGAGGAAGAGCGAGGCTCATGGAACAGAGGCCAGACAAGGCGGGCAGCCCTGAAGCCTATGTTCAGGGTTTCTTTCGCTACTGGGGCAAAGCCGACGGAAAGCGCTCAACCGACGATCCCTGCCACCTGCTCCCGTTCCATTCCCTTGATGTTGCAGCCGTTGGTCAGGCGCTGCTGGAAGGCGCGCCCATACGAACCAGGCAACTGGCGAACAGCCTCCGGATGGATACGGAGACGCTGGTTTCTTTCTTCGTCTACTCCCTCGCCCTTCACGATCTGGGAAAATTCGCCCGCTCCTTTCAGGGGCTCGCCCGTCCGCAGGTCCCGTTCCTCGTCCAGCCCGCCGCGCTGCCTTACAACGAAAGGCACGACAGCCTCGGGGCGCAGGCCTGGTATGAAAAGCTACTGATCCCAAGGTTGAATGACCGCCAGCAAGCCGGGGCATCGAGGCTGGACCTGATGGACGAGGAAGACGCTTTGCGCCTGTGGATGGGCTGCTTCTTCGGACACCACGGCAAGCCGGTCCAGGGGGGCAGTGCGCCGCTGAGTGCGGCCTTCCTGGAGGAGGATCTGCGCGCCCTGGAAGCCTTCTCCCGTGCTGCGGAAGGCCTGCTGCAGCCCGCATGGCCCAGCGAACTGCTCGGCGACGAAGCGTGGCGCAAAGAGGCCCTGGCACCCGCAAGCTGGCAGATCGCCGGCCTGGCCGTGCTGGCCGACTGGCTGGGTTCGAATGCGGATATCTTTGCCTATCAGGCCGAACCGGTTCCGCTGCAGCAGTACTGGAATGAAACGGCCCTGCCACGAGCCCACCAGGCCCTGGCCGAAACGGGCCTCCTTCATCGCCCAGGCCCTGTTTCCTACCCCGGCTTTACGTCGGCCTTCGGATTCCAGCCTACTCCCCTCCAGGCCTGGGCCGAGACGGCACCGCTGGCCGAAGGTCCCCAGCTATTTCTGCTGGAGGACATTACCGGCGCCGGCAAAACCGAAGCCGCCCTGACCCTGGCTCACCGACTGCTCGCAGAACGTCAGCACGAAGGCCTGTACTTCGGCCTGCCCACCATGGCGACTTCCAACGCCATGTACCGGCGCCTGGGCGGCTACTATCGCCGCCTCTATCCGCCTGACACCGAGCCCTCGCTGATCCTGGCCCACGGCGCCCGGGACCTGAACGAAGCCTTCCGGCAATCCGTTGTTCTCTCCACCAGCGACGACGCCCCTTACACGCGCAACGAAGACAGCGCAGGCAGCGCCTGCCGCGCGTGGCTCGCCGACAACCGCAAGAAGGCCCTGCTGGCCGAGGTGGGTGTGGGCACCATCGACCAGGCCCTGCTCGCCGTCCTCCCGCGCAAGCATCAGCCCCTCCGCCTGCTCGGGCTCGCCGGGAAGGTGCTGATCGTCGACGAAGTCCATGCCTACGACACCTATACCAGCGGTCTGCTCAAGGCCTTGCTGGACGCCCACGCGCGGCAGGGCGGGTCGGCCATCCTGCTCTCCGCCACGATGCCGAGGGTCTTGCGGGAAGACCTCGTTGGTGCCTGGCAGCAAAGCCGCGGTGAAAACACCGCTGGAACCCTGAACAACGACAGCTTCCCGCTGGCCACCCACGTGCGGGGCGCCGAAGTCGACGAAACACCGCTGGCGGCCAGCCCCTTCAGCGGTCGCAACCTGCCGGTGGAATTCGTCCACACCACCGAAGAGGCCCTGGACATCGTAGTCGGTGCCGCCCGCGAAGGCCGCTGCGCGTGCTGGATCCGCAATACCGTGGACGATGCCATCGCGGCCTATCAGCAGGTGAGCGAACAGCTCACCTCGCCGGAACAGGCCATGCTGTTCCATGCCCGCTTCACCATGGCGGATCGCCAGCGCATCGAAAACGCTGCCCTGCAGCGCTTCGGCTGCGACTCCGCGGCCGCAGACAGGCAAGGCCAGGTTCTGGTCGCCACGCAAGTGGTCGAACAAAGCCTGGACCTGGATTTCGATGTCCTGGTCACCGACCTGGCCCCGATCGACCTCGTTATCCAGCGTGCCGGCCGGCTCCACCGACACCGGCGCGACACGCGGGGCAACCGCGTGGATCATACCCACGCTGGAGAGGACCGCCCGGCCCCGGCCCTCCACGTGCTGGCCCCGGAATGGACCGACACCCCCAACCCGAACTGGCTGCCGCCGCTGTTACGCGGCACCGGCTACGTCTACCCCGACACCGCACAACTCTGGAACACCTGCCGCATCCTGCGCGAAGAAGGGGCCATCCGCCTTCCCGAGCGGGCGCGGGTCCTCCTTGAGGCCGTCCACGGCGGCACACGCGTGCTCCCGGAAGGCCTCGAAGACACTCACTACGGTCACTACGCCGACCAGAACGTCGCCCGGTCGGTGGCCCGCTTCAACGCACTGAGGCCGGAACAGGGATACCAGATCCCGCTCGACGGAGCCGGTTGGGACGACGACCAGGAACTGGGTACACGACTCAGTAACGAGAAGACCATTTCTGTCGCCCTGGTGAAGGAGACTGATGGGCACCTGCTACCCATGCACGAGCACGAACGACACCCATGGGCCATGAGCACGGTACAGCTACGAGAAAGCCAGGCACGCCGACTCCCGCCCCTGCCACAGGCACTGGAATCGGAAGCGGACCTCCTGCGCGAAATGCACCGTTTTCTTCGCGGCACCGTTTTCTGGCTGCCCGACGAAGAGGACGCATCCCGATACGACACTACCCTGGGCGCAATCATCGCGCGAGGCTCGGGAAGAGGAGAGAGCGTATGAACCTGATTAACGACCCCTGGCTGCCGTTTCGGCGGCGCGATGGCGGGGTGGAATACGGCCCACCCGCAGCCGTGGCCAATCCGGAGTTCGTGGACCTTGCCCTGCCCCGCGCGGATTTCCAGGGCTCGGCCTGGCAGTTCCTGATCGGGCTGCTGCAGACCGCCAGCGCCCCGGCCAGCCGCAAGCAGTGGCTGCAGATGTGGATGGAGCCACCTTCGACGGACGACCTGCAGGCGCGGTTCGCCCCGTATGCCGGAACATTCGAACTGTTCGGCGACGGTCCCCGCTTCATGCAGGACCTGGATCCTATGGAACAGGCCAAAACAGCCCCGGCCGCGGGCCTTCTCATCGAAGCCCCTGGCGAACAGGGTCTGAAGCAGAATACCGATCACTTCGTGAAACGCGGCGTGGGCGAGGAGATGTGCCCCCGTTGCGCTGGCCTGGCCCTGCTCACCATGCAGCTTACCGGTCCGGCGGGCGGCACCGGCTATCGCGTCGGGCTGCGAGGCGGCGGGCCACTGACCACCCTGGTCCTGCCTCATGACAAGGAAGCCTCGCTGTGGCACAAGCTGCTGCTCAACCTGCTCGGCCGCGACCGGTTCACGTATCCGGACCCGCAGCCGGACGACGGCCGCATCTTTCCCTGGCTTGTGCCGACCCGAACCAGCGAGAAAGGCTCTCCCACGCTCACGACGACTCCGGATGACATGCATCCGTTGCATGTGTACTGGGCCATGCCCAACCGATTCCGCCTCGAAGTGGAGGATGAAGCCTGTGAGTGCCGTGTCTGCGGGCGTCATGACGAAGGCCGCGTCCGAACCATGCGGGTGACCAACTACGGGTACAACTACGATGGCAGCTGGGTTCATCCGCTGACCCCGTATCGGTTCGACCCGAAAAAGGCGGACCCGCCACTCTCGCAGAAAGGCCAGCCCGGAGGCATTGGCTACCGCCACTGGGAATCCCTGGTGCTGAAGGACGAGAAGGACCAGGGCAACCTGCCGGCGCAGGTGGTGCAGGACTACCTGACCACCAAGGCCGACACCCTCAGGTTCGCATCGGACACGGCAACCGTTTCCCGCCAGGCCCGGCTGTGGGTGTTCGGCTACGACCTCAAGCAGAACAAACCTCGCGGCTGGTACAGCACCGAAATGCCTCTGGTCGCCGTCGCGGACGAGCACCGGGACAAAATGCTGCACTGGGTCCGCCAGCTGAGTGACACCGCGGAAAAAGCGGCCTGGCAGACGCGGTCGGCGATCAAGGCCGCATGGTTCAGCCGTCCAGGCGATGCCAAAGGCGACTTCACATTCGTCGATCAGCGCGTATGGGAGGCAACCTCCGGGGCGTTCTATGCCTGCCTCAAGGACATGCCCTCCGAACTGCCTCGCCACGCTGCCCTGCCTCCGCAGATTGCGCAGCGGTGGCAGCAGGCCCTGCGCGACCAGGCCATGCACACCTTTGACGACCTGGCCCTGTCCGGCGAGACCGAAGCCGCGGACCTCAAGCGGGTCATCGCGGCACGCGGCAAACTCCGCGGCTGGCTTTTCAAGGGCAAGGAAATGAAGAACCTCCGCCAGGCGGCGGAACAGGAGGAAGCCGCATGAACGAAACCGCATTCGACCCGCATGTCCTGGTCCTGCGGGACCGCGAGGATGAAGAAGGAGTCGCAGACACCGTCCTTCATTGGTGGGAACGGCTGTCAGAGAAAGACAGGGCGGCCCGTGCGGAACTGCGCCATGCCAGCGGCCCCGACGATGTGCTGTTGACCGAAGGGTTCCGGAATCTCTGGTTCACCCTGCCCCCGGGCCGCCGTCGTACATGGGATATGCGCGCCTGGGGCTGTGTGGCCGCCGCCCTGGCCGAGGTCAACACTCACGACGCTGCAAGGAGTCTGGCAACCGCGATGGGCTCGGAATCCGAAGCCGGCAGCGGCAAGCCACGCGTGAGTGAACTGCGGTTCCAGCAACTGCTGCGCAGCGATGACCTGGATGATTTCCTGCGCCGCATCCGGCGCGCAGTTCGGCTGCTGAAAAGGGACGTCAACGTCGTCTCGCTGGCCGACAACATCCTCCACTGGAACCGCGAGAAAGGAGGAGACCTGGCCCCCAGGCCCGATCGCCGGCTCGCCGTCCGGTGGGCAAACGACTACTTCACCGCACTCGCGACCTACGAAAAATCCCGGAGCGCCAGCTAGGCCCCAACACCTTACGGAGAACCAACCATGAGCCGTTTCATTCAGCTGCACATGCTTACGTCCTACCCGCCGGCCAACCTCAACCGCGACGACATCGGCCGGCCCAAGACCGCCCGCATGGGTGGCGTCGAACGCCTGCGGGTTTCCTCGCAGAGCCTCAAGCGCAACTGGCGCACCTCGGATGTGTTCCAGAGCGGCCTCGCCGACAACCTTGGCACCCGTACCAAGCGCCTCGGGATCGAAGTCGAGCAGCGCCTGGTCGCAGGTGGCATCAAGGAAAAATCCGGCCATGAGTGGGCGGCAAAGATTGCCGGCGTCTTTGGCAAGCTCCAGAAAAACAGCGTCGAAATCGAACAGCTGGCGCACATCAGCCCGGAAGAGCGCCAGGCCGTGGACGCGCTTTGTGACACGCTGGTCGAGGAAAACCGCGAACCGACGGAAGACGAACTCAAGCTGCTGCGCACCAACCCCGCCGCTGCCGACATCGCCCTGTTCGGACGGATGCTGGCGGCCCACCCCGTCTACAACGTCGAGGCCGCCTGTCAGGTCGCGCACGCCATCACCGTCCATCCGGTAGTGGTCGAGGATGACTACTTTACCGCCGTGGACGACCTGAACACGGGCGAAGAAGACATGGGTGCCGGGCATATTGGCGAGACCGGCTTCGCCGCCGGGGTGTTCTACAGCTACCTCTGCATCGACCGGGAGCAGTTGATCGAGAACCTGGGCGGCGACCAGGCACTCGCCGACCGCTCCATCCAGGCCCTGATCGAGGCGGCCGTGAAGGTCGCGCCACGGGGCAAGCAGAACAGCTTCGGCTCCCGTGCCTATGCCTCCTATGTGCTGGCCGAGAAAGGCGCACAGCAGCCGCGCTCGCTTTCCGTGGCCTTCCTCAAGCCGGTGAAGGGCCAGGGCGAAGACGCCATCCAGGCACTGGAACGGCAGATGGAAAACTTCGACCGGGTGTACGGGGCCTGCGCGGACGACCGCTGCTCCATGAATGCCCTCCAGGGCTCCGGCAGCCTGGATGAACTCAAGCAGTTCGTCGCCGCCGGCTGAGGAGGAAGAAATGCGCTACCTCGTATTCCAGTTATACGCGCCGATGGCGAGCTGGGGAGAGGCCGCAACCGGCGAGATTCGTCGCAGCGCGCGCCACCCTTCCCGCTCGGCCATCCTCGGTCTGCTGGGTGCCGCCCTCGGCATCCGTCGCGATGAGGACGACGCCCTGGCGGAACTGCGTGATGGCGTCGCCGTCGCCATCAAGCAGCTCAGCCCCGGGGTGGCGGTGCAGGACTATCACACCGCCCAGGTCCCCGGCCAGGATCGCAAGGCCCGGCGCCTGACCCGCCGGGATGAGCTGGCCGTCAAGGACAAGCTCCACACGATCCTGTCCACACGCGAATACCGGTGCGACGGGTTCTGGCGGGTCGCCATCCGCGCCACCGGAACCAGCCGCTGGTCCCTGGACGACCTGGCGGAAGCCTTGCACAACCCGCGCTTCGCGCTCTATCTCGGGCGCAAATCCTGTCCGCCGGCCGCACCACTGGCGCCGCGGATCGTGGAAGCCGAAGGCATCCGCGGCGCGCTGTCCTCGGAGTTCCCTGCGCTCACCCCGGATCCCGAGGGAGAGCACCGGCGGCTTGGCCTCGGGGAAGAAGTGGCCTACGCCTGGGAAGGCGAAAGCGGAGACCTGCCCGTTCAGGAAACGCGCTACCCCTATGACCAGCCGTTGCACCGCGGCCGGTGGCAGTTCGCCTCGCGGCCGGAACACTGGCATCAGACGCGGGAGGAATCCTGATGTACCTGTCCAGAGTCCGGGTCGCCACCGACGGCCTGAATCCGAAATCCCTGCAGCAACTCATGCAGGGAAACGCCTACGGCAACCATCAGCTGTTGTGGAAACTGTTCCCGAATGAAGACGGCCGACCGTTTCTTTTCCGCCAGGAACAGGAACACGATGTCCCATCGCTCGGCGAGCAGCCACGCGGCATGCCCCTGTTCTACGTGCTGTCGCAGATCGAACCCCAGGACGTACCCGGCCTGCTTTCCTGCGAAAGCAAACCCTTCGCGCCCCGATTGCAGGCCGGCCAGCAGCTCGGGTTCCGGCTGCGAGCGAACCCGGTGATTGCGCGACGCGAAGAAGGCCGCAAGAACTCGCGCCACCACGACGTACTCATGGATGCGAAGAAACAGGCCCGGTCCGAAGGAATCGACGACCGCACGGCGGTCCAGGAGCGGATGGACGACGCTGCACGCGCATGGCTGCAGGACGAAGACCGTGCCAACCGCAACGGCTACCGGCTTGTCGCGCCGCCGCAGGTCTCCAGCTATCGCCAGCACACCAGCCGCCGCAAGGGCAAACAGATCCGCTTCAGCGCCATCGACTTTGAAGGCATCCTCGAAGTCACCGATCCCGAGCGCTTCCATCAGAGCCTCTCTCACGGGATCGGGCGTTCGCGCGCTTTCGGCTGCGGGATGTGGATGATCCGGCGGGCCTGAGCATGGCCGGAGAATACGTCCCGCTCAAGCCCATCCCGATCAAGGAGCGGATGTCTACCATCTTTGTGGGCCGGGCGCAGATCGACGTCCGGGACGGTGCATTCGTCGTCATCGACGACGTCAACGGCGAACGGATGCATATCCCGGTCGGTTCAGTCACCTGCATCCTGTTGGAACCGGGAACCCGTATCTCGCACGCCGCGGTCCATCTGGCCGCCACCGTTGGGACACTGCTCACCTGGGTGGGGGAAGGCGGTGTTCGCCTCTACTCGGCCGGCCAGCCCGGAGGGGCACGCTCCGACAAACTCCTGTATCAGGCCCGGCTCGCACTGGAAGAACCCCTGCGGCTCAAGGTCGTGCGTCGGATGTACGCATTGCGCTTTGGCGAAGAACCGCCATCGCGTCGCTCCGTGGAACAGCTTCGTGGCATCGAAGGTGCCCGCGTACGCAAGACCTATCAGGTCCTTGCCAAACAGTACAAGGTCCCCTGGAAAGGCCGCAGCTACGACCCCAGGGACTGGGACGAAGCCGACCCGGTCAACCGCTGTCTTTCGGCCGCAACAGCCAGCCTGTACGGGGTGGCCGAGGCCGCCATCCTGGCGGCGGGTTATGCCCCGGCCATCGGCTTCCTACACACCGGCAAACCGCAAAGTTTTGTCTACGACATTGCCGACATCATCAAATTCGAGACCGTGGTGCCGGTCGCCTTCCGTATTGCTGCCCGGAACCCCGATCACCCGGAACGGGAAGTGCGGATCGCCTGCCGCGACGCATTCCGGGAACAGAAACTTCTCCCGCGGCTGATACCGCTGATCGAGGACGTCCTGGCCGCCGGGGGCATCGAACCGCCTCCGCCAGCACCGGAAGCGCAACCACCCGCGATCCCGGAGGCCGAACACCTGGGCGACGCCGGCCACAGGAGCAGATGACCATGACGATGCTGGTCGTCGTAACCGAGAACGTACCACCCAGACTGCGCGGCCGCCTCGCTATCTGGCTCCTGGAAATCCGCGCCGGAGTCTACGTCGGCGACGTAAACCGCCGCGTACGCGAAATGATCTGGGAACAGATCAACGCCTTGGTCGACGAAGGGAATGTGGTCATGGCATGGGCCAGCCGCCACGAATCCGGCTTCGAATTCCAGACATGCGGAAAAAACCGCCGTATACCAGTCGATTACGAAGGACTACGGTTGGTGCGCTTTGCACCCGAACCTGACCATGAAACATAACCCGCGGAAAATGCGGCACTCTTTAACAACTAGCAACCACTTGATTCCGCCGGCTGAGCTGGTGGATCATTCAGCCGCCAAAACCTTCCCGTAGATCAACAAAATACAGGAAGAGCGTTCCCCGCACCCGCGGGGATGAACCGTACTCTGGCACCGTGACAACCCGAGCAATCCGGCGTTCCCCGCACCCGCGGGGATGAACCGACGCGGACGACGAAAACCGCGTGCACTACCTGGCGTTCCCCGCACCCGCGGGGATGAACCTGGTGGAATACGGCACCGATGTGCTGGCCGGAGCGCGTTCCCCGCACCCGCGGGGATGAACCGGACGAGCCGAATATCCGGCGCGTCGGCGGGTTGCGTTCCCCGCACCCGCGGGGATGAACCGGCACGGGACTACTCAGAGGTTGCGGACCAGATGCGTTCCCCGCACCCGCGGGGATGAACCGTAGTCGTCTCGTCGAAGCGCGGATGCTCTGGCGCGTTCCCCGCACCCGCGGGGATGAACCGTACCTAGAGGTACAGAGAGAGTTGAGGTATTGGCGTTCCCCGCACCCGCGGGGATGAACCGTCCGTGATGCGATCCAGCGGAAGCCCGTCGACGCGTTCCCCGCACCCGCGGGGATGAACCGGCGTCGTTTCCGGCCCCTCGATCACCGAGAGCGCGTTCCCCGCACCCGCGGGGATGAACCGAACGACCGCACCGCGCGCGTCGCTGTGCTCGAGCGTTCCCCGCACCCGCGGGGATGAACCGGCGTTCGAGCTGGCAGTCTCGCTGGTGCAGGTGCGTTCCCCGCACCCGCGGGGATGAACCGCCACAATATGCGCTCTAGGTTGGCTTTATGGTGCGTTCCCCGCACCCGCGGGGATGAACCTGTTTGGAAGAGAATTGCCCCGGCTCCACTTCTTGCGTTCCCCGCACCCGCGGGGATGAACCGCTACAGCAGGTAGCGCGTTTACATCGTCAATCGCGTTCCCCGCACCCGCGGGGATGAACCGGGAACGGTCGATCTAACGATCCCGGCGCATGTGCGTTCCCCGCACCCGCGGGGATGAACCGGTCTGGCACATCGTCCCAAGATTCCAGAATAGGCGTTCCCCGCACCCGCGGGGATGAACCGGGTGGATGAAAACTTAGGAGGCTGGGCACCATGCGTTCCCCGCACCCGCGGGGATGAACCGGATTCGTGCGGGCGGTCCATGACCAGAGCAACGCGTTCCCCGCACCCGCGGGGATGAACCGCGGTGCAGGGCGCCCGCGATGCCGAGGAAGCGGCGTTCCCCGCACCCGCGGGGATGAACCGGGCGGACGGGGGTTCCGAATGAGCAGCATCCAGCGTTCCCCGCACCCGCGGGGATGAACCGGTTATAAGGATGATGCTGAGGCTGCAAGAGACGCGTTCCCCGCACCCGCGGGGATGAACCGGTGTGAGCAACAGCTACACGGTCTACGTCCTGGCGTTCCCCGCACCCGCGGGGATGAACCGGTAAAGGATGAACGTTTTGAGGTTGAGGCATCGCGTTCCCCGCACCCGCGGGGATGAACCGAACGTTCCCGCGTCTGAGCCTGTCAGGCTGTCGCGTTCCCCGCACCCGCGGGGATGAACCGGGAAGGCAGCGAGACAAGCCTAGAGATTGAAAGCGTTCCCCGCACCCGCGGGGATGAACCGGTTTAGGTCATTGTCCTGTAGTTCGTGTTCCTGCGTTCCCCGCACCCGCGGGGATGAACCGCACTTAGGCGACACGTTCGCCGGGTGCTGTCCGCGTTCCCCGCACCCGCGGGGATGAACCGACCTGTCCGGTGGCGAAGACAAGGCCGAAGCGGCGTTCCCCGCACCCGCGGGGATGAACCGTGGGAGAGGAAGCTGGACGGGTTCCCGCCCGGGCGTTCCCCGCACCCGCGGGGATGAACCGCTCGAGGGCGTTGGAACGGGCACGGTCGATTAGCGTTCCCCGCACCCGCGGGGATGAACCGTGCGGCGATCGGCAGAAGCCCGATGGGAAGGCGCGTTCCCCGCACCCGCGGGGATGAACCGTCGGCGTGGTTTCGATCGATGACTGGTCCCAGGCGTTCCCCGCACCCGCGGGGATGAACCGAAGCCGCCCGGCCCGTCCTCGCCTTCATAGAAGCGTTCCCCGCACCCGCGGGGATGAACCGTTCGCGCGGATGGTTTCGTTACGCGCCTTGGTGCGTTCCCCGCACCCGCGGGGATGAACCGGTTGAGAAGCACGCCGACTTTCGGGTGATCGCGCGTTCCCCGCACCCGCGGGGATGAACCGACGGCCTCGAAATGCTGACGGGAGTGTAATCGGCGTTCCCCGCACCCGCGGGGATGAACCGTACCAGACCACGGTCCCGTCCGTCAGCGAGTAGCGTTCCCAGCACCCGCGGGGATGAACCGCCCACTTCTGTGGCGGCTTCGTGGATGATGCCGCGTTCCCCGCACCCGCGGGGATGAACCGGCTTGGGCCTTCGCCGGCATCCCCGACGCGGCGCGTTCCCCGCACCCGCAGGGATGAACCGGAGACTACGATGCTTTTCTATCTGCTGCTGTTACGTTCCCCGCACCCGCGGGGATGAACCGCGCTCGTAGATGTGGGGCGACATGAAGGGACATCACTTCGTCAGCAACACTTATTTCAGTGAAAGCCATTTTCGTTTAGTACTTTAGAGTTAATACGAAACGACATCCGTCCCTCGTGTACCCAGTTCTGTACCACCGCGGCGCGGTGTGCACCCGCTTCATTCTGGGTATCGGCTCCAACTCCCGGGTCGATTGATGCATGATCGGTGCGACGACACGTCGCCGGCGAAGGAGCATTACGCATTGCCCTCGTCGGGGAAGTCCTGGTCGCGCTACTCCCGAGCTCCAGAAAGCGGAAGCCCGGCGCGGGACTGGGCTTGCGCGGTTTCATCGGTTCCTGGTCTCGGCGGTCCTGCGTCGCCATCTCGCGCCGCAAGGGTTCTAGCTCGGAGGGCATCAGCCGACGGGACGCGGACCCGGGCGAGGAATCGGGCTCCCGACTCCTTGAGCCGGTTGATCGGGTGCCTCCCCACCACTCTGAGGGTTCTTGGCCATCGCGATACTCAGCCACACCCGACCACGAAACAGGGCGGCGTTCTCGTGCGTTATAGAATCATCCGTTACCCAACATCTAGCGACTACTCGCCTTCCAGTCGCTCCGCTAGGCGCTTATAAAAGCCGATCGTGCTCGTCGCATCCTCCATGATCATGGGTGCCGCAATACCTATGACAACAAGGAAAACGCCGAACCAACCACCGACGATCATCCCGGCTCCGAGGTTCGTGACCAGAGTGACAAAGCCAAATGCCGCGTAAACGTTTCTTCTATCGTTCTCACCATTGGCGTGGTTTTTCATCAGACTTGGTTTCGCTCATTCGGTGCAGAGGGAAAGAGAGAATTTTCCAAGGAGAAGGTATGCCATAGCGAATCTAGCGCAGACGCTGCAAGCGAAGATACGCGGTGGTCGATGTCCTTGTGGCGAAGCATATGTACATAGATGCGATCTTGCCAGGCTCGTGTTTCCGCATCATGCCCGCGAGCGCGTAACCATCGCGCAAATTCCGCACCATGTGGGCGCCCCTCACTTGAAAACTCCGGAATGTGCGCCTGGAGTAGCTGTTGCAGTGAAGCCCATCGGAGGGACTCTTCCGTTGGCTCGTGGATCCAGCTTCGTTCCCAAAAGTCGGCGCGGTATCCCTCGCCGATCAGGATCGATCCGCAAAAGGGGCAGGCGCGGATTGCCACACCCAGTAGCGTTTGAGGGGCTTTGAGATTGCCGGGGAGTTCCCACGTATGCCCTACCCTCTCACAAACGGTGGGCATGTACTGCAGGATGCGCGCCTCAAAGGCTAGATCGAAGGCGACGAACTGCGGGTAGCCGGCTGACTCTATGAAAATGGCCCGCCGATAGGCTTGGCATCCGGCGCCATTGCGGGGTGCGCGTTGCATCCAGTCGACATTCTCCACGTGTTCGTATGCTACCTGCGCGGGGCTGCACGCCCATTTAAAGTGCATGTCAAAATTAGGTACGAATGTGTCTTCTACGAACACACCGTCCACGATCAGCGCCGGCCACTCGCTGTCATACGCTTCAGGGTTCCAGAGCCTTCCTACCGGTCCACGAGCATGGTCACTAACTCTTATAGGATTAGATCCGCTCAGTGATCGAAGCTCACCGAGTGTTGTCCTCTCCGTTTCATATGGCCACAGGCGGTAGTGCAACTGCGCTACCGCTTCGAGTTCGGCATAGGGGTCTCTAAAAATCATTCGGTTACAACGTCGACCGGTTCATTCGTTGCTGTTGTCGCATGGACAGATCGCAGTGGGCTCCTGGGAAACGGTTAAATCGCTCCAGGTGCTTGCATCCGTCCGGTGTCCCGATCCCGTTAACGGATTCGAATTTGCTTCGCCATTTCGAAGAACTCCGCTTGCAGTTCCGGGTGTCTTTCCTGCATGCGGCCCATAAGTGACCATTGATACACGTCGCCATTGAGCTTAAAGGCCAATGTGTAGGTTCCGCCCTGTGAAGGAGCCTGGTTGGGGAAGAACACGTACCGCGCCTCAGTATCCGCGAGATCAATGACTCCCTCTGATCTTGCTGGCTGGCCTTGCCGGGCGCCTCTCAGAAGGGTTTCCGCGGGATCGTGGACACTGGGCAAGCCTTCATATCGAACTCCGATGTAAAGACGGCCGGAATTCGGTTCAACGTACTGCGCGGCGGTCGCCTGACCTACCGCTAAAGGAAGGGTCTCAATCTCTGGCTTGCCAGGAAATGGAAATCGAACACTGCCGAGTGATTCGTACTGCTCTTCGTCGCTGGGTAGCCGCAATGAAGAGAACGGTGGTGGAAAAAATACCCCTGATCGGCCTTGGAACGCTGGTGCAGCGGATAAACGTAGCCGATCACGGTTGGCGGCAAAGATCTCCTGTCCTACACGTCCCGATATACTGGGAAATTCTTGAAGTGCCCAAGTGTGTATTCGTCCTTGATCGAAGACCGCGACGGTGTGGCTCGAGGCCACGTGGCCGACGACTCCCATCGTAGCGGTGACGTAGCGAGCGGGCCGTCCCTGAATTGAGAGGGCCCCTTGATCAAGCGGTCGTCCATCCATCGCTTCGAGGCTTCCAGCCAGGTAGTCTGAGAGCCATTCGTCTGGATCACCGTCCATCAACTCGGGGTTGGGGGATAGCATGACTGTGGCCGTGTAGCCGATCGAAAAGCGTTCGTCTGTGTATTGGTAGACTGCCAACCGAGATCCATGTTCGAACACATCGGCCAGCCGATTCGGCTCGGCCGGAAACGGCAATGACACTTCGCCCGCCAGTTCGTAGAGCGGGAGGGTCGGAGTGGGATCGGCTGTGGCAGATACCCCTGGAACCATCAATAGGAAAGGCCAGAGAAGCAGCCCCCATAGCCATACGGCGCGGGGGCCGCGGACTTTCTGCGGTCCGTGATCTGCGGTTTCACCGGGAAAGGCGCGATCAGGTTTCATGTCCGCTTCCTTCTTCACGAGGATCCCACTCCGACCGTCCCTCCATTACGAGCCGCCAGGCTTCTGGGTCCCCTTCGACAAAGCCGGGAAGCACCCCAATTTTGGCCGCATACCCGTATTGGCGTGCGCCCGGGCTCTTTAGCAGCCCTTCTTCATATAACTGCGCGGTCGTTTTCCCCTCGCCATCCTCCGCCTTAAGGGCAAGGAAATCGGGGTCTACAGCCGCTTCTGGGCCAGTAGTCGTCGCGTTGGAAGGGGCCCAGCCCGTCTCCGCTTGATCAGACAGGCCCGGGTCGCCCGGATCCATCGGTAAGCCAGCGATCGTTCGGTCGATCGGATCGTCCGGCTTAAGCCACCCCGGCGGCATCCGCGCAGAGATCGCTTCGTTGATCTCGTCGTAAGGACGCCCCTCCTGCACCATCTGCCGTATCTCGTCCCAGATCGCCCCAAGGGTTCGCTGATTCATCTTGCTTCTCCACAGCGGATCCGTAGAGATAGCCTACATGCTGGGTATTGCCCATGGGGTTGGTCGTCCCTTTGGGTCTCTTTTAATGGCCCAACCAGCACGCGCAAATCTGGAGCCAGTGACGTGGTAGCGGGTATGCGACGGTGGTGCCGTTTCTATCCCCTTTTCGTCCCTCGAGACGGGCGACTGCAGGGTGTAGGTTTTCGGCATGGTGATTTGCCGGATATGCCAGGCGATGGCTGAGGCACGAGATTGTTCCTCAGGGGAGATAGCGCATGACCAACGGAAAACGTATCGCATTGTCGGCCGCCGCGGGCCTGACCGTAGTGTTGGTGGTTACCGTGGTCCGCGGGGCACTCGCCACCGAACCTGGCGTCTCCTATGGGATCGGTGGTCCAGGATTCCTTGGAGCTATGGCTGCCTTTGTGACTTGGTGGATCACCGACGATAAGCCCGACAGCGATCGTTAGCAGGCCTCAATCGTGGCTCGCCCGCGATCGGATCACGTGCAATTCGCCGTAGACAAACTGCGTCAGTCGATCCCGCACGTATTCGCTTGTCGTCTTACCGTGGATGGCCGCGAGGCCGGCGATTGCGGTCTTGAGGTCTTCGGGCAACTTGACCTTGATCTCTTCGGTGGCCTTGCCGTCAGGGTGCGTGTTCCCGCTTCGCGAAAACCTCGGCTCGTCGTCTGCATCATTCATCATTTGGCTCCGTAGCGGTCATAAGCGCCCGTCAATGGGGTTGTCACCCGCGATCACTCGGGTGAACCGAATCGTCAATCCTTCACGGCCTTCCGTATCTCGCTGAGCGCGTGCCGGATCTGCTCCGGCGTCTCCAGCGGGTAGCCCGCCTCGCGCGCCGCGCTGATCAACATCAGGCGGGCCTGTGCGGCCTTGATCGCGGCTTGCCGCTTCTCCGGAGGCATCGCATCGAGCCGCGCCTGCAAGCGAGCCCGGATGGCTTCGCGCTTGGATTGACTCATCGCCGGTCCTCCGTATGGGCGCTCGCATAGAGGCAGATTAGTCTCGGTTAAGCAGCTTCGCGTGCTCCCTCAATACACGGGCAAGCTCGCGCTGATGCTCCCGCGCCCCTCCACGATATGCATTCTGAGCGGACCGTGCACGCCCCTCAGGCGTCCTTGGGCCGCTGGAATGCTCCCACGGTCTCCATCGCTGGATCGCCTGTGCCTGTCGAGCTCGTCGTTCTGGTGTCCAGCCGTTGCTCACTCGAGTGCTCCTCCAATAGTTCGTTTTGCGTCATCTGCGTTTTGTCTGAATCTGGGGTGGCTGGTGATTCCATGTGGTTGATCTGCTGGTTCTGCGCGACGTTGGCCTGCCGGGCAAAGACATGCGATCGCGGTGTGCGCAACTCTGCCAGGGCCTGCAGTGTGGTGCGCGACTGGTTTTGAGCACGCAGGGCCAGCTGCAAAAGCTTGGAATGGTGGTCCGCGAGCGTCTGTTGCTCCGCGCGTTCGATCAGGCGCACAAACATCTGCTGCAGCGTGACAGCCTGGTCCAAAAGCATCGCTTCTTGCTGGTCGGAGCCCCTGTCTCGCATTGCAGCGACCTGGCGTTCCAGCGCCTCTTTTAGATCGACGATGTCGATACTCGCTGGTAACCGACGGCCTTCCAAGGCTCGTATAGCACGAGCGCTGGCTACCCCGGGTGTCAGGAGCATCTTGGCCATATCGCCGCCCTCGTTGCTCTTGGACGAGCTGTCACGATCAGCATGTGAGGTTTTCGTCGTCATTGAATCGCTCCTTTGTCGTTTTGGCTCGAGACTTCGGCCGGGGTGAGTGTGTGCGAGGAAACAATCGCTTCTCGTCGGGCAGCAGGGCACCCGCCTTCCAACGGCTCACAACACTTCTCGCGTAGGCCAAGAGCTCCTCGAATGTCAGAAGCCCAGCTGCCAGATCCATGTGATCTTCTGGCGACAGAAGCGACCACAAGATGGCCGGATCTATGCCTACAGCACCAGCGGCTAGCTTCACGGATTCGGGATGTAAATTTTCTGGGGCAGCCCTCAGTTCAGGACTGACAAAACGGCCAAAAGGGTCTTTTGTCGGTTCTGTCAGCACAGGTTCCGGGCGTTTCTGTATTTTTCGCAGATCCTCCAGCCGGTCGGTGTAGGTCATGCGTCACCCCCCCATCACAGCAGGATGGACATGCCATAGGGTTTTATTGCGCCCCCCAGTGGCATGGTGCTCGGCTCTCACACGCCCCAGATCCTCGAGATACTCTAGGCACCTTGATACGCTTTCGCGATCGAGAGCCCGCCATCCTTTGCGGTGCACTTCGCGGGCAATGAAGGGTGTTGTCAGATCACCCTTGTGTAGCCGGCGTTCCAGCTCATAGGCCGCTCGAAGCTCAGGTGTACGTGCAGTGCCATACACTCGGCGGGCATGCGCCTCGAGGAATTCGCCCCACGCGATCGCGGCGGTTATCCCTTCCTCGTCCACGGGCCCAGTGCGATCGCTGGCCAGGTGGTACAGCAGGGCGAGACTCGGCACCAGGCTGCGAAACTTCGCCAAGTGCGAGATAAAGGCATCCGGCTCGGTCGAATCCGGATCTCGCAGCCGTTGCTCTAGCTCTGCGCGCCACTTGTCGAACACCGCCTGTGCATCTGCATCAAACCGTAGGGCCGGGATATCCGACGCGGTATCGGCACCGAGTTCGGAGGCGTCGATATCGTTCAGGCGCGCGAACAGGTTGTAGGCGGCCTGCTTTGCTTCGCGGTCGGGGTAGCGGTCTACGTTCTTCCATTCGCGCCCCATATCGGGCCACACGCACAGTTGAATGCGCTGCATCAGCCCATCATCACCCACTCCACCACGCAGGGCGGCCCGCAGATAATCTTCCAGCGGTCCCGGCTGGATGCCGCCGATCAGCGAGACCGTCGCGGCCTCGATCTCGATGGTGCCCCGGCCTATGCGGTCGTAGGTATAGCGGCCCGTCCCGGACCAGGCTTCCAGATAGAAGGCCCGCGCGGACTCGTGCCCCTCTTTGTCGAGACCACGCAGCCAGCCGACAAGCTCGTCGCGAGCCACCAGCACGCCGCGTGGGTTATCCCGAAGTAGTTCGCCCAGCTTTTCGACGGTCGGGTCTTGCGTCGTATACCGGCGTCTCACTGGTGCCTCGGGCTCTTCCATAGCCGCCAGGGCGTGCATGCGAGCGGCATGCATGTCCCGTTTCTTGGTAGCTTCCTCGATCTGTTTCTTAGCGGCCTTGCTCGCGGCCTCAGCCAGAAGTTTGTCCGCCTGGTATTCGTGCGCTGCGCGCTCGTAGGCTTCCCGCGCCTCACTCTCGAGCTGATGCAAGGGCCGCAGGGCCTCGGTCATCGCGGGTGACTTCATCACGCCAGGCCGCCCGACGATCGCACCCCATACATTCGGTACGACCAACCAATCGTCGTGTCGCTTGGGATGGATACCGATCTGCCGACCGACCACGGACCCGAGCGCGGTCATGGCGACCACGGCGGGATAGTCCATCGGGCATTGCACCCGCTCGGCAATGTCCTGAATCCAGGGCCGAAGCGCCCCCGGCAGCAGCTCGGGTGCAAACTCCGGTGCCGGCGGCATCGGCGGCGGTAGAGGCTCGGGGTCTGGCCACGTGTGTGCGGATTGCGGCGCTTCAGCTTGCTCGATGGCTGCTGCGATAGGGTTGCCGCTCATGCGCCACCCCCCTCAGCCAACAGGGCCGCCAGGTCGTTGTAGTCGCTACCATCGGCACCAGGCGGGAACTCGGGAATCGCCAGGCGGGCTCCGGCCGCGATGGCAGCGGCACGCGCTTTGGTCGTGCCCACCTCATCTGCGTCCCCGCAGATAATAATGTCCGCATGCGGCCATCGCTTGCGCACGGCCACCGCGACCGGCTCCATGTTCCCGGCGTCAATCGCAGCCAGTACCTTCGCGGTCCGGTCGGCTTCGGCCAGGGTACAGGCGGTGGCGAAGCCTTCGGCGATCAAGGTCGGGCCGCCGTTGCCGAGTTCAACGGGGATGCAGCATCCTCGCTTGCGACCACCGGGCAACAATAGCTTGCGACCGTCTGGGCTGATCGTTTGCAGGCTGGTGATCCCGCTGGTGGCCGGGTCGATAACCGGCAGCACCAAGCGCTCGCCTTGCTGGCGGGCCGAGTGTGGCTGCACCCCCTTGGTGACCAGGTACGCATGATCGTGATCCGCGTGCCGGGCCTCGCCCCACACCTGGCGGGCGCGGCCTGCGGCGCGGGCTTGGCGCTTGCGGGTCTCTGCGTCGCGTTGCCGACGTGCATCGTCCATGCGCTGCCGCAGGGCCTCGCGATCGGCGGGGCTCATGTTGTCACGCGACCGGGCGCACCAGGTGAACGTCTCGCCTTGCCGCCACGAGCCGTAGCGGGCAGCCGGAATTCCGTCCAAGTGGATCACGGCCCAGCCGTTGCGGGTGCTGGCCTTGTCTCCGTCTACTCGGTAGCGGACCAGCGAACCATCGGTGCGCAGATCCTCCGGGTTGTACGGCGCCACGCCATCGCGGGCCATCGCGGCGAGGATCTCTCGGGTCGGATCGCTGCTATACTCGGTTTCGAGCGCACCCCTGTGCTCACCCCCTACGCCCTGCGCCGCCCCCCTGCGGCTCGGGGCGTTTCTGTTTTGGGCATCCATATCAGGACACCCCCAGCACCGGCTCGACCCGCTGGCGATCTATCCACAAATCAAGATCGCTTCGGCGGTAGAGAATTTTTCGGCCCGCCTTTACCCAAGGCGGGCCTTGTCGTTCACCACGCCATCTGATCAACGTGCGAGGGGAGACATGAAGAAACTCGGCTGCCTGGCGGGTAGATAGAAGTTCTCTGCTCGACATTTGGTGACACCCTGTAAGCGTGTATTGGCTTCAGGGGTCACTGTAGGTCCCGGATTGTGCAGATAAAATTGGGCAGCCGTAAGGAAAATATTATTACCGTACGATTCTAGGATTTTTTTTTGGGCGACCGGGGCGCTTGGCGTGATCCGGCGCAATCGGCCGGATCCATGTCGCAAGTCCTTCGCTCTGGCCCGGTAGATGCTCATCAAAGCCAATACGTAACATAATCTTGTAAACCTGCTCGCACATGTCCCTGATTCGGATAGTTTTGGCGTCATCCTCTTTCCAAAGTTGTTGCGCGAGAGCTTGCGCAATTGTCTTGGCTTTCTGCTTTCTGCGATTCGGCGCGTTGCGTTTGTGTTTAGCGACTAGAAGGTCTTCGTACTCCGAAAGCCAGTCAGCATATTCAGTCGGTGCCGGGTGCGCGAAAGCCTCAACGGCCTTTCCCACATCGTAGAAAGTCTGCGCAATGGCCGAGGGGTCCGCGGCTTGAACGGCCTGTTGCGCCCGTGTCGTGGAAGAACGTAGCAACAGCCACCTAAGGTCTTCGTCGCCTTCATTTTCCGCTTCCTCGCATTGCGCCAGTTGATGGTTCAAAAACGCTCGTAATTCACCCTTTCGGAAATCCGGAAGAAAGGCTTGCAAGCCTCTCTTAGGGCGCGATCCGCGGTAGGGCTCATACTTCATGCTCGTCCCTCCGCAATAGACACCACGTTATCCTTTGCATCGCTGGCGATGTGCTGCAGGCGCCGCTCCCAAGCCTCTAAGGCGGCACGCTTCTCCGTGTCGTACTTGTGCCGGTCATACACCGCCACGATTCCTTGGCGCGTGTGCCCTATCACGGCTTCGGCCACGGCTTCGGGGATGCCCTCCGCTGCCAGACGGGTTCGACAGGTCCGGCGGAGGTCGTGTGGTGTCCAGTGCCCCCACGTCTCGGCATTCTTGTTACCGAGTTTTGCGCGAAAACGGGCCACCGCGCGCCCCAAGGCGGGCGTCGTGATTGGCGCTCCGGGGCGTGCCTCGAATACGTGGCCCGTCGGCTTTTTCTTCCTTCGCCCCGCGAGACGTTCTAGCTCTACTCTGGCTTGCTCCAGGATCTCTAGCGCAGTATCCGACAGCGGAACAGTGTGCGACGTCTCGGTCTTGCCGCGACGGGAGGCCGGGATAGTCCATAACGCGCCGTCAATTTCATCCCAGCGCATTCCGGCCACTTCCCCCGGCCTTTGCCCCGTCACGAGGATCAGGCGCAGCGCGAGATTGGTGAGGCGGTGCATGTCGGTCGCGCTGCTCCAAAATGCCTCTATCTCAGAATCGTCCAGTACCCTCGCCCGCTGGCGAGGGACCATGGCCTTCGAGACCTTCCGCGGACGGATCGTGGCGACAGGGTTCGCTTCGATCACCTCGCGATCTTCAGCCCAGGCGAACAGACCTTTCAGGTGGGTCAGCAATAGCGCAGCGGTACGCGGGTGCTCCTCCGCTACGCCTTCAACCAACTCAATGACATCGCGCCGTCGGACTGCCTTGATTTTCGTGCTACCCAGCACGGGCAGAGCGTATGTCTCTAATGTACGGCGCACAGCTGGGCCGGACTTCAGCTTGCTGATATGCGCGCGGTCGTACCGTCCCAGGATCTCACGCAAGGTGGGCTCCTGCCGCTCAGTGCGCCGCTTTTCCAGAATATCGGCACCGGTGTCAATCTCTTGTCGGAACTCTCGCGCCTGTTTGCGCGCGGCAGCCAGCGACCAGGTTCCCCACGGGCCGATGGTAAGACGTCGCGCTTTCCCATCCTTGGACGTGTACCGAAGGATGAAAGACTTGCTTCCCTTCGGCGTGATCCGCAGCCCGAAGCCTCGGGGTGCGTCTCGGTGATCGTCGTACATGAAGCGCTGACCCTTCTCGGGCGGTTGCGCTGCGTTAATGCTTTTCTCGGTTAGCGTCGCCACTCTTTTTGCCTGCCGTGTACCACATATGTACCAGTCTAGATGGGTATATAGTGGCATTCAATGTCACTTCCCGGCACGCCAATAGCGTTCATAAGTATCTGTTATATCTCTCTAGTGCTCGAAAATAGTCAGGTGGTACATGAACTTGCGTGTACCAGTTGGATGCGCCTGTTAATCACTAGGTCGGCGGTTCGAGCCCGTCCCGGGGAGCCAGATAAAGAGAAAGGGCCAGGTCTGCGCTGCAGCCTGGCCCTTTTTTATGCAGCCTTCGTCCCGTTCAGTCCGGCTCGTGTTCGATGGGGTCCAGCGACTGCAGATAGGCCGCGATTGCCCGGCGGTCGTCACTGGTCAGGTAGGACGTTCCGTGCTCGATCACGTCGGCCATGCTGCTCCCGGCAAAATCGCCGTCACGGGTGATACCCATCTCCAGGTAGCGGGCGATATGACGCGCGCCCCATCGGCCGATGCCGGTTTCCCGGTCCGGCGTGATATTCGGTGCGACGTCGCCATCCGGCATGCGCGCCCCTGCCCCCAGACGCTCGAGGTCCAGCCCGCCCGTCCGGGTGCGCGGGGTATGGCATTCCATGCAGTGCCCCAGGGCCTGAGTCAGATAGGCGCCACGGTTCCACTCCTCGGACTCGTCAGGATTTGCCTCGAACTCGCCGGGCTCGAAGTGCAACCACTTCCATACACTGAGTGATGGCCGAAAGCGCACGAACCAGTCCAGATCGTGCGGGGTATTCTCGCGGGCGACGGACTCGACCTCGGACTGCAGATAGGCCCATAACGCCTCCACGTCCTGGTCCGTCATCTTCGTATATGCGGTGTACGGAAATGCCGGGTAGTAATGGGTCCCGTTCGGGCTGCGCCCTTCCCTCAGGGCCTTCTTGAAGTCGCCCTCCGACCAGCCGCCGATGCCGTGCTCTTCGTCCGGGGTGATGTTCGGGCCGTAGAACACGCCGAACGGGCTTTCGATCGGCCGACCACCGGCCAGGAAGTCACCCTCCTCCGCGGTGTGACAGGTCACACACCCGCCGGCGCGCAAGACGTATTCACCGTAGGCAATACGTTCGTCCTCTCCGGCCTGGGGGTCCTCTTCACCGATTTCCACCTCCGCCTGTGCGACGGAACCCCATGTAAAGGCCGCAATGGCCAGGGCCGGCAGCCAGGCGGCCGGCCCTGTGCGCCTTGTGGTCACCACCACCGATCAGTCGCGGCGGAAGTCGTCGTGGCAGGCCTGGCAGGATTGCCCCAGATTACGGAAGCGAATCGGGAGTTCGTCGTCTTCACCGGCTTCAACCGCGGCATGCAATGCCTCGGCCGCATCCTTGGTGTCCTGAGAAAGCTCCTGGAACCGGTCCCAGTCGTCCCAGATCTCCTCTTTGGCATCGGTATCGGGGAAGTCACTGCCTTCCGGGAACAGTGCCGGGATGTCCGCGGTGAGATCCACCAGATGCCTGGTGTGCATCTCGAGGTTGTCGCCGAACTCGGCGCCGTCGACAACGACTGCGGCGATAGACCCGACGTTGCCGCCGATGGACCGCATCACGCCCTGACGGTAATCAATGGTTGCCTCGTGCTCGTCAAAGGCATGCACGGAATGCACAGCGCCCAAGCCCAGCGCGAGGGTTCCGGCAACGGAAGCCGCAGTCAGAAAACGAAGGGGTTTTTTCATGGGTTGTCCTCCCTGCTCATGGAACATCGAAAGTGCCGCGCGACCGCTGCGGCCTGCCAAGTACAGCCTTCAATATAGATGTCCAGGTGGCGTGCGCGCCATCCGCGTCTTCACGTCCCGCTCACGCCGGCCTCTCGACATTGACCCCATAAACTAACGGGTGTTCCCCGAGACATCCTTCGCGCCTGTCGCGATACAATCCGGCTTCCATCTATCCCCCTGGATTCCGATGCCTGCCACCGATGAACTGGCCCTGCGCCAGGCGATTATCGACACCGCGCTCGAGACCAATCGCCGTGGCCTGAACCAGGGCACCTCGGGCAACGTCAGCGCGCGTCTGGGCGACGGCATGCTGATTACCCCGTCCGGCGTGCCGTATGAAGCCCTGCGTCCGGAGGACCTGGTCTCCGTCGATGCACAGGGACGCTGGCCGGATCACCAGAAGCCTTCCAGCGAGTGGCATTTTCATCGGGCGATCCTCCAGACGCGCCCGGAGTTGAACGCCGTGGTGCATGTCCACTCGATCTATGCCAGCGTGGTCGCGATTCAGGGTCGTGATATCCCCGCCCTGCACTATATGGTGGCGGCGGCCGGGGGCAATTCGATCCGTTGTGCCCCCTATGCCACGTTCGGCACGGAGCAGCTGTCAGGCAACGCGGTGGAGGCCCTGCAGGATCGACTCGCGTGCCTGCTGGCCAACCACGGCATGATTGCGACAGGGCCGGATCTCGCGCGGGCCTTGTGGCTGACCCAAGAGGTCGAACTGCTCGCGCAGCAGTATGTGCTGAGCCTGCAAATTGGCGGCCCGCAGCTGCTCGGCGATGATGAAATGGCGCGCGTGCTGGAAAAATTCCGAGACTACGGGCCGTCCCGGCGCGCGCAGGACAGCTGAACTACAACCCGCCCAGCGGGCTCGCGGACTCCGGGGCGCCCATCGGCGCGAATTCGTTCAGGTGGCGCGTCTGCTGATAGTGCGCCAGGGCCCAGGCGACCGACGGAAATGCGAGCTCCCCGGGGAGATCATTGAAGTCGAACAGCGCGACCTCTTCCGATTCCGGTCCGGGAGCGACATCGTCGCCCAGCAGCTCGGCACGGTAGATCATCTGCACCTGACCGATATGCGGCAGACTGTAGACCGCGAGCAGGCGATCGATACGCAGCCGGGCGCGTGCCTCCTCCCAGGCCTCTCGCTCGGCGCCCTGCTCGGTCGACTCGCCAAGCTCCATGTATCCTGCGGGCAGTGTCCAGTGACCCTTGCGCGGCTCGATCGCCCGGCGGCACAACAGGACCCGCTCTCCCCATGTGGCCACGACGCCCACCACAATCCGCGGGTTCTCGTAGTCCACGAAGCCACAGTGACTGCAGATCTTGCGTTCGCGGTCATCATTTTCGGGCACGGCCCGGTGAAATTCGGGGCGGGGGATGCTGACGTCACGGGACATGGTATACGTTCGCTTTGCGGGTTCAGGACCACGCGCCGGAACGCGAGACCCGGGCGATGGTCTTTTCTGAGAGACACTGTCAATGCAGCACAATTAATGCACCAAACGCCGCCAGGGGGCAGCGATGACACAGGGAACACGCTTCACCGTGGGTGAACTGGTCCACCATACCAAGTTCGGCTACCGCGGTGTGATCGTCGAGGTCGACCCGGTCTACTCCGGCTCGGACGAATGGTACGAAACCGTGGCCAGGAGCCGCCCCCCCAAGGACCGGCCGTGGTACCACGTGCTGGTGGACGGGTACTCGCACAGCACGTATGTGGCCGAACGCCACCTGGAACCCGACACCTCCGGCCAGCAGATCGACCATCCGGCACTGGGCCAGTTCTTCGATCACTTCCTCAATGGGCGCTACTGCCGGGGAAGCAATTCTCGCACCCACTAGTCCGCCCTCTCCCGGGCCGGACAACGGACAGGACGACTCGATGACCCAGGACAATCGACGCAGCCGCGTCGTCACCGAAGGGCCACGCCGCACCCCCAACCGCGCCATGCTCAGGGCCGTGGGCTTCGGTGACGACGACTTCCAGCGCCCCATCGTTGGCATTGCCAACGCCCACAGCACCATCACTCCCTGCAACATGGGGATCGGGGCACTGGCCGAACGTGCGGAATCGGCCGTACGAGCCTCGGGCGGCATGCCGCAGACCTTCGGCACCATCACCATCTCTGACGGCATTTCGATGGGCACCCCGGGCATGAAGTACTCCCTGGTGTCGCGCGAGGTGATCGCCGATGCGATCGAGACGGTCGTCAACGGCCAGAGTCTGGACGGGCTGCTGGCCACCGGCGGCTGCGACAAGAACATGCCCGGCGCCATGATGGCGATCGCCCGGCTTAACGTGCCCGCGATCTTCGTCTACGGAGGCACGATCAAGCCGGGACGCTACAAGGACCAGGACCTGACGATCGTCAGTGCGTTCGAGGCCGTCGGACAGCATGGGGCGGGAAAGCTGTCGGATGAAGACCTGGCCGGCGTGGAGCGCAATGCCTGCCCGGGAGCCGGCTCCTGTGGCGGCATGTTCACAGCCAATACCATGTCCAGCGCCTTCGAGGCGATGGGCATGAGTCTGCCGGGCTCGTCGACCCAGGCGGCCGAGGACCCGGAAAAGGCCGACTCCGCCGCCCGTTCCGCCGAGGTCCTCCTGGAGGCGATCCATGCCGACCGCAAGCCGCGCGACATCCTCACGCGCGAGGCCTTCGAGAACGCCCTGGCCGTGGTTATGGCCGTCGGGGGATCGACCAATGCCGTGCTCCACCTGCTCGCCATTGCCCACTGTGCCAACGTGCCGTTAGCTCTGGATGACGTAGAACGGATCCGCCGGAAAACCCCGGTACTGTGCGATCTGAAGCCCTCCGGTCGACACGTGACCACGGAATTCCATGCGGTGGGGGGCACACCGCAGGTCATGAAGATCCTGCTGAACGCCGGTCTCCTGCACGGGCACTGCCTGACCATTACCGGTCAGACTCTCAGCGAGGTCCTCGCAGACATCCCTGATGCACCACCATCGAACCAGACCATCATCCGCCCGCTGGATGCCCCCCTGTACCCGCAGGGGCACCTGGCGATCCTTAAGGGCAATCTGGCGCCGGAAGGCAGCGTGGCCAAGATCACCGGGCTCAAGTCCACTTCGATTCGCGGGCCCGCGCGCGTATTCGAATCCGAGGAAGAATGCCTGGACGCCATCCTGGCGGGTGGTATTCAGGCTGGAGACGTCATCGTGGTCCGTCACGAGGGTCCTCGTGGGGGGCCCGGTATGCGCGAGATGCTCGCCCCCACGGCAGCGATCATCGGCGCGGGTCTCGGCGACTCCGTTGCGTTGATTACCGACGGACGCTTCTCCGGAGGCACCTACGGTCTCGTCGTCGGACATGTCGCTCCCGAGGCGGCGCAAGGTGGGCCCATTGCCCTGGTGCGCGAGGGCGACATCATCGAGGTCGATGCCGACCGTAATCGTCTCGCGCTCGAGGTACCAGAGGACGAACTGGCGCGTCGCCGCAGTGCCTGGCAGGCACCCCCGCCGCGCTTTGATCGAGGTGTGCTCGGGAAGTACAGCCGTCAGGTCGGATCCGCCAGTCGCGGCGCGGTCACCGACGACTTTCGCTGATCCCGGCCCCGATGACGCACCCGGACCCGCGCCACCCCGATTTCAGCATGATGCCACCGGTGATCGGCTTTTTGCTGATCACCAACGTGGCGCTCTTTCTTGCCCTGCCCTGGCTGGGCGACTGGCTGATGACCCATTTCGCCCTGTGGCCCATCGGAACGCCTTCGATGATCCTCCAGGACGGGCAATGGCTACGTGTGCCGGACTTCCAGCTCTGGCAGCTGTTGACCTACGGGTTCCTGCACGGAGGCCTCGTTCACCTCTCGGTGAACATGTTTGCCGTCTGGATGCTGGGAGTGCAGATCGAGAACGCCTGGGGTTCCAGGCCCTTCGCCCTGTACTTCCTCATCTGCGTGATCGGCGCAGGGCTGGTACAGCTTATGGTCACCGCCTATGGCGACAATGGGATGGTCTATCCCACTGTTGGGGCATCCGGCGGCGTGTTCGGGGTCTTGCTGGCGTTCGGGATGATGTTCCCCAACCAGCGGCTTTATCTGTTCTTCCTGCCGATCCCCATCAAGGCAAAGTACTTCGTCATCGCCTACGGCGCCCTGGAACTCTACCTGGGGATCTCGGGCACCCTCGCCGGTATTGCGCATTTCGCGCATCTGGGCGGGATGGCGTTCGGCTTCCTCGCCATCCAGTACTGGCGCGGAAGGCTTCCGATACGTCCGCGTCAGCGGAGGTTCTGGTGGTGAGGCTTCAGGAGGTGGTGGCGCGGGATTTCAGATAGGCGCCAAAGTCGTCCTTCAGCTCCGGGTGCATCAGCGCGAACTCCACAGTCGCCTCCAGATAACCCAGCTTGCTTCCACAGTCGAAGCGGCGACCTTCGAAATTAAGGGCAGTTACACGCTCTTCCTGAAGTAACTTGGCAATTGCGTCGGTCAGCTGGATTTCGCCCCCAGCACCGGGCTCCTGCTCGGCCAACAGCTCGAAGATGCGCGGGGTCAGGATATAGCGGCCCACGACCGCGACATTGGAGGGTGCGTCCGCCGGCTGCGGCTTCTCCACAATCCCGCGTACGTCCCAGGTGCGCGGGCCCGTTTGCACCGGATCAATGATGCCGTACTGATGGGTGCGGTCCGCCGGCACCTCTTCCACGCCCAGCACGCTGCATCCATGCTGGTTAAAGGCCTCGACCATCTGCTTCGTGGCACCGCCCTGCTCTTCTTCGATCAGGTCATCGGCCAGGATCACCGCAAAGGGCTCGTTGCGTACCACCGGCCGCGCGCAGGCTACCGCATGTCCCAGACCCAGTGCCTCGGCCTGACGCACGTACACACAGGTCACGTTGGACGGCACGATATTGCGCACCTTCTCCAGCATCTCCGTCTTGCCGCGCTCTTCCAGCTCCGTTTCAAGCTCGTAGGCCTTGTCGAAGTGATCGGGGATGGAACGCTTGTTGCGACCGGTCACGAACACCAGGGTCTCGATACCCGCACGCACGGCCTCCTCGGCCGCGTACTGTATAAGCGGCTTGTCGACAATGGGGAGCATCTCTTTGGGGTTGGCCTTGGTGGCCGGAAGAAAGCGGGTGCCCATGCCCGCGACAGGAAAAACAGCGGTGCGGATCGGTGGCGTATTCGGGTTCATCCTGACTCCAGGTGGGAAAAGACGACGGGGATCGGCCCCGTCGTCCTCGATCGGGCTACTCGACCTCGATACGGTCGAGATTCATCTCCACCGTGCGCTCGCCGACGCCGGATACGTCCGTCAGCGCCTGCACCGAGGCAAACGGACCGTGGGCCTCGCGATGCTCGACGATCGCCTCGGCCTTGACCTGGCCGATGTTGTCCAGCGTCGCGAGTTCATCCGCCGATGCCGAGTTCACATTCACCGGCGTCTGCCCGCCTGATGCCGTAACCAGCGCCAGCGGCAGCACGCACAAGGCGGCGAAGAACCAGCATTTCACACAGTAGATGGCATTTTTCATGTTAACTGCTCCATGTTGAGTGATAACCGGCGCAACCCTTGCGCCAAGGTCATCCTAACGGGATCAGTGGCTCTGGAAAACCCTCTCCAGGCGATGTGCGAAATCGGTCGCAGCTGCCGCCGGATCGACCGCCCGGGTAATGGGTCGCCCCACCACAATGGCGCTGGCACCGGCCTTGATCGCGTTCTCCGGTGTCATCACCCTGCGCTGATCGTCTCCTTCGGCCTCCGGAAGCCGGATTCCGGGGGTCACCAGCATCGGGCCAGAGCCCAGCTCCTCACGCAGCAGGCTTGCCTCCTGCGCAGAACACACCAGCCCCTCCAGCCCAGCCCGCGCGATGGCCAGATTGCCCAGCAGGCGCACCTGGGCCTCCGGGCTGCGCTGAACGCCAATCTCGCGCAGCGTGTGTGCGTCGCTGGAGGTCAGAACCGTAACCGCCAGAACGGCGGTGTGATCATTGACCTCGCGGACCGCTTCGTGCGCCGCCTGCATCATCTGCAAGCCACCACTGGCGTGCACATTTACCAGCCATACGCCGGTTCGCGCCGCTGCCCTGCAGGCGGCGGCCACTGTGTTGGGGATATCGTGAAACTTGAGATCGAGGAATACCCGAAAGCCGAGATCGTGCAGTCTGCCCAATAAATCGGGCCCGGCCACGACAAACAACTCGAACCCGACCTTCAGGGCGCACAATGACGGATCGAGACGCTGCGCCAGCTGGATGGCACCGTCGGCATCGGCAAAGTCGAGTGCCACGATCAGACGCGGGGCTGGGGACTGAACGACTGCTCGCATGGCTCTTCCTGATTAAATGGGTTTCAGCGCGTCCCTTCGCGGACCAGCGCATCTTCAGCCTCCTCGGTAGAGGCATCGAGTTCAAAATCCAGCCCCCGCAGGGTATCCCATCGGCGACAGCTCGGACATTGCCAGACGTGCGCTCGACCCTGGTAGCCACAGTTCATGCACTGGTACAGATGCTGGCTTCCGAGCTGATCCGAAAGCGCTTTCTCGAACGCGGCGAACTCCACACTGTATTCCTGCACCGCGGGGAGAATCTTCATCCAGCGCACGGCCTCGAGCAAGCCCGATGTCGGCACCGGGCGTTGCGAAAGGATCATCCCGAGTTCGGAGAGTGCGGCATCCAGCCGCCCGGTGCGACGGTACAACCGCATCAGTGCGATCCGCGCCACGGTGATACCGCGGCTGTTCGCCAGATCTTCCAGGGTTTGCTCCAGCTGCCCCAGGCGGTTCTCACCTGGCAGTGCCTGGTGCAGCCGCTCGAGGCGCGGCACGACCAGGGGTGCCAGCGGTGGCGTACGGGCCACGGCCTCACGGCCGCATGCAATCGCATCGGCGATGCGGTCTTCGCGTTCCGCGATCTCGGACTTGATCAGCAGTGCGCGCGACAGCCCAGGGACCAGCCCCTCTGCTTGTGCCGCTCGCTCGGCGGAGGTTGAGCGGTCACCTTGCTCCAGCGCAATAGTCGCCAACTCACAGTGATAATGCGCGATTCGAAGATGTTCATTCGGCACGTTATGCGCTTTCAGTCGTGTGCCGACCTCGATCGCGCGCTCCCATTCACGCTGGGTTTCATAGACATGCTGCAGGCCCTTCAGCGCCTGCACCGCCTGATGCGGCGAGTCCGCAAGTTCGCGGAAGACCGCCTCGGCCCGATCGAGAACGCCGGCTAGCAGAAAGTCCTGCCCGAGCTCGTTCAGCGCCTGGGCCCGCTGCTCGTCCTTCAGAGAAGGACGCGCCACCAGGTTCTGATGGATCCGGATCGCCCGATCGACCTCGCCTCGACGCCGGAACAGGCGTCCAAGAATCACATGGGTCTCAAAGGTTTCGTGGTCGACCTCCACCATCTCGATGAAGGCCTGCAAGGCATCATCGGTACGGTCGTCCAGCAGATATCGGACGCCCTCAAGGTAACGGTGAAGGGAAGGTTCCTGGTCCCCCGGGTCTTCCGGGTGGACGCGACGGGCTACCCACCAGCCGCTTGCCGCCGCCACGGGCAACAATAGCCAGAACCAGTCGTTGATCACAAGACGCCCCTTGGCCCGGACAACGCCGCCAGGTATACCCGTTTCCACACCCTGCAACATGACCCACGAGAAGGGCCTGGCCGACCAATCTTGTTACATCGGGTGATCAATAAACGAGCGTTCACGGGAGAGGAAACGAGCCATCCCCACCATATGGTCGATCGATTCTCGGACGTAGCGGAAGACATGGCGCGTCGTTTGTGCCTCAAGGCTAGCCTTCACCGGCTGCACTGTGCGCGTGGGCGAAATGGACTCCAGCGCGGGCATGCACAGTGATCCGCATTGCACTAATAAAACTCCCGCATCGGGGCCGTTCGCATCTGCTCGACCTCGGTCTTCAATGCGCGATTCTCCGCGCGCAGGTCCGCCACCTTCTGGTTCAGTCGGCGGATACGGAGAAGCAGAATGGCGGCCGTGACGACCACACCCACGAGCGCGGAAATGCCCAGCAGGACTACCAGGGGCGCTTGCACGTCTACCCATGGCAGGCTCAGGGTGACCTGGCCCTCGTTGAACACCACAAGAATACCGATCGCCGAAGAGATCAGGATCAGCAAGGCAAACGCGACTGCGTTGCGGACCTGCTGGCGCCGTCGATCGGACATGCCGATTACTCGTCGACAACCGCGGGGCTATTGACCCGCTCGCGCAGTTCCTTGCCGGGTTTGAAATGCGGGACATGCTTGCCCGGCAGTGCCACCCCTTCCCCGGTCTTGGGATTGCGTCCAAGACGCGGCGGGCGGAAATGCAGGGAGAAGCTGCCGAAGCCACGAATCTCGACTCGCTGACCATGCGCCAGGGCCTGACTCATCCGTTCCAGCAACGCCTTCACGCACATCTCGACATCCCGTGCGGGCAGGTGAGGCGATTTCTGGGCGAGGCTTTCGATCAATTCCGATTTGGTCATCTGACGCTCGTCACAGACAGAAGAAAGAGATCCGCAGTGTGCGGATAAAAAAACAGTCCACGGCATCCGTACGGACACCGTGGACTTTATTGTGACGGACTTAGTCGCTCTTGCCCATCTGTTCCTTCAGCAGATCGCCAAGGGAGGTCGTCGCACTGCCGCTCGCGGAGTAGTCGGAGACCATCTCGGCCTCTTCGGCGCGGTCCTTGGCCTTGATCGACAGGCTGATCGCACGGGTCTTCTTGTCCACACCCATGAACTTGGCCTCGACCTCTTCGCCAACGTTCAGCACGGTCCGCGCATCTTCCACACGGTCCTGGGAGATATCGGCCGCACGCAGGATGCCGTCGATACCGTCAGCCAGCTCGATCACGGCCGCCTTGGCGTCCACTTCCTTGACCGTACCCTTCACGATGCTGCCCTTGGTGTGCTCGGCCACGAAGTTGGAGAACGGATCGCGGTCCAGCTGCTTCAGACCCAGGGAGATACGCTCGCGCTCCGGATCCACCGACAGCACCACGGCCTCGACCTCGTCGCCCTTCTTGAAGTTGCGGATCGCCTCTTCACCGGCCTCGTGCCAGGACAGGTCGGACAGATGGATCAGGCCGTCGATGCCGCCATCCAGACCGACGAACACACCGAAGTCGGTGATCGACTTGATCTGGCCACGGACCTTCTCGCCACGGTTATGGTTAGCGGCGAAGTCGTCCCACGGGTTGGACTGGCACTGCTTCATACCCAGCGAGATGCGGCGGCGCTCTTCGTCCAGGTCCAGGATCATCACCTCGACCTCGTCGCCGATGGCCACGACCTTGCCCGGATTGACGTTCTTGTTGGTCCAGTCCATCTCGGACACGTGCACCAGGCCTTCCACGCCGTCTTCGATTTCCACGAAGCAGCCGTAGTCGGTAATGTTGGTGACCTTGCCGAAGATGCGGGTGCCGGTCGGGTAACGGCGGGTGATGTTCTCCCACGGATCCTCGCCCAGCTGCTTCAGGCCCAGCGAAACGCGCATGCGTTCGCGGTCGAACTTCAGCACCTTGACTTCGACTTCCTGGCCGATCTCGACCACGTCGGAGGGGTGCTTCACGCGCTTCCAGGCCATGTCGGTGATGTGCAGCAGGCCGTCGATGCCACCCAGATCCAGGAACGCACCGTAGTCGGTCAGGTTCTTCACAATGCCCTTCACGACCGCGCCTTCCTGCAGGTTCTTCAGCAGTTCTTCGCGCTCGGCGCTGTATTCCTGCTCGACCACGGCGCGGCGCGATACGACCACGTTATTGCGGCGGCGATCCAGCTTGATGAGCTTGAATTCCAGTTCCTTGCCTTCCAAGTACGCGGTATCGCGCACCGGACGTACATCCACGAGTGAACCGGGCAGGAACGCACGGATGTCTCCCAGCTCGACGGTGTACCCGCCCTTGACCTTGCCGGAGATCTTGCCGGTGACGTACTGCTCTTCTTCCATCGCACCTTCGAGACGATCCCAGGCCTTGGCGCGCTTGGCCTTCTCGCGCGACATGCGCGTCTCGCCGAAACCGTCTTCGGGGGTTTCGAGGGCCACTTCGACGACATCGCCGACCTTGACCTCGAGCTCGCCCTCGTCGTTCATGAACTGCTCGGTGGGGATGACCCCCTCGGACTTCAGGCCGGCATTGACCACGACCACATCCGGGGTGACCTCAATGACGGTGGCACTGAGGATGGCACCCGGCTGCATCTGGGTGTAGGCCATGCTCTCTTCGAGCAGTTGCGCGAAACTTTCACTCATGGATTTAAAAACCTGTGATTAAACAAACTCTTGGAGAAACTTCCTACAAGAGGGTTTGAACGTTAATGTACCCGCTTCGAGGCTATCCCTCGATTCGGGGGCTTTGTTCCGGGAGTACGTCCCGGAGGCGCTCCAGGATCATGTCCACCACGCTGACGATGTCGAGTTCCGTGGTATCCAGCACCCAGGCATCTTCGGCGGGCTTGAGGGGAGCCACGCTACGCTCGCGGTCACGGCGGTCGCGCGCCTCCATCTCATCCTGAAGGGCGGAAAGATTAGCACTAAGTCCTTGTTCCTTCAACTGCATGTAACGCCTGCGCGCCCGCTCCTCCGCCGAGGCCGTCAGGAAGATCTTGAGGTCCGCATCCGGGAACACCACGGTGCCCATGTCGCGCCCGTCCGCGACCAGCCCCGGGGCCTGAGCAAACCATCGCTGGCGATCGAGCAATGCCTCGCGTACAGCGGGCAGCGCGGCGACCTGCGAGGCATCGGAACCCGCCTGTTCGGTGCGCAGGAGCACGTCCACCGGCTGGCCCTCAAGCAGGGTCGTTACCCTTGCCGCATCGCCGTCGATCTCGAAGCTGACGTCCAGTGCGCCGGCCAGGCGTTCGAGTCCTTCGATATCGGTCAGCTCCACCCCATGCTGGCGCGCCGCAAGGCCCAGCAGTCGGTACAGGGCCCCACTGTCGAGCAGGTGCCAGCCCATCGCCGCGGCGACGCGCATGCACACCGTCCCCTTTCCGGCACCACCCGGGCCGTCAATGGCGAGCACCGGGATCGCCGCCGTCATGCCGCCTCCAGCGACAGACCGGCATTACGGGCAAGGTCCACGAAACCCGGGAACGATGTCGCCACATTGGCGCAGTCACGAATGCGAATCGGGCCACTGGCCCGCAGCCCGGCCATCGCGAACGACATCGCGATACGGTGGTCGCCATGGCTGTCGATCTCTCCGCCGGCGAAACCCTCGCCGCCCAGAATGCGAATGCCATCGCGCTGCACCGAGCACTGCACACCCAGCGCCTGAAGCCCATCGGCCATCACCTGAATGCGATCGCTCTCCTTGACCCGCAGTTCTTCCGCGCCCGTCAGGACCGTCTCGCCCTCGGCGCAGGCCGCGGCGACAAAGATGGCCGGGAATTCGTCGATCGCCAGCGGCACCAGCTCGGTCGGGATTTCGATCCCCTTCAGGCGCGTGGCATGTACCTCGATGTCGGCCACCGGCTCGCCGCCGGCTTCGCGTTCGTTCTCCACGCGGATATCCGCGCCCATCAGGCGCAGAATGTCGATCACACCGGTCCGGGTCGGATTGATGCCGACGTGTTCCAGGCGCATCTGCGAGCCCGTCGCGATGCTGGCGCCCACCAGGAAGAACGCGGCCGAGGAAATGTCCGCCGGGACATCCACCGAACTGGCCTGCAGGCGCCCGCCACCGGTCACACAGGCCTTGGGACCATCCCGGGTAACGACGCAGCCGAAGCCATTCAGCATCCGCTCGGTGTGGTCCCGGGTGGGCGCGGGCTCGGTCACACAGGTTTTCCCGTCTGCCCACAATCCCGCGAGCAGGATCGCGGACTTGACCTGTGCGCTGGCCACCTGCAGCACATGATCGGTGCCCCGCAGGGGTGCGCCGCCACGGATGCGCAAAGGCGGCGTACCGGCCTCACTGGTCTCGATCTGTGCACCCATGAGCGCCAGGGGCTCGGTGACCCGGCGCATGGGGCGACGCGTCAGGGATTCATCGCCGATGAGCTCGCTATCGAACGACTGCCCGGCGAGCACCCCGCAGAGCAGCCGCATGGCGGTCCCCGAATTACCCATGTCCAGCGGGCGATCCGGGGCCTGCAGGCCCTGCAGGCCCCGGCCCTGGATCACGACCTCGCCTGGCCCTTTGCGCTCGATCGGCACACCCATCGCGCGAAAGGCCTCCAGCGTCGCCAGGCAATCGGCCCCTTCGAGAAAGCCGGTGACACGCGTCTCGCCCTCGGCCAGCGCACCCAGCATGATCGAGCGATGGGAAATGGATTTGTCGCCCGGCACACGGGCGACACCGGAGAGCGTGCCCCCCGGCTGTACGGTAAAGGTGTTCATCTGTCAGGTATCCAGTTGTGCATCCGCCGGGTCACAAAAACGATCCCGGGTTTCCTTTGCGTGCCGAAAGCGCGTCTCGATCGCGGGCCCGTCCGCCGATTCGATCATCCCGCGTAACTGCTCCAGGTCACCCTGGTAGCGTTCGATCACCTCGAGGATGGCCGTGCGGTTGGCCAGGCAGATATCGCGCCAGACCACCGGGTCCGACGAGGCAATGCGGGTGAAATCGCGAAAGCCGCCCGCCGCATAATGAAAGATCTCGTCGCGCTCGCTCATGTCCGACAGTGACGCCACCAGCGTGTAGGCCAGCACGTGAGGCAGATGGCTCGTCGCCGCGAGCACCCGGTCGTGGTGGGCGGGTGTCATGAATTCCACCCGCGCACCAGTCGCCTGCCACATCTGTGCAATGCGATCGCTGGCCATCGGGTTGGTCGCATCCGCCGGGGTCAGGATCACCAGCCGGTCCCGAAAGAGGCTGGGGAATGCCGCCGCCACCCCGCTCTTCTCGGTCCCGGCAATGGGGTGACCGGGCACAAACTGGCGCGGCGTGGTGCCAAAGCCCTCGGTCACCGCGTCGATCACGGCCTGCTTGCTCGAGCCGACGTCCGTCAACGGGCTGTCGTCCGGCCAGCAGCCGGCCAGGTCGCGTGCCAGCGGGCCCATTGCCCCCAGCGGCACTGCCAGTACGCCGATATCCGCCCCTTCCGCGGCCTCCGCCACCGAGGTCGTCCAGCGGTCGATCACGCCCAGACGCTCGGCCTCGCGCAGGTTGTCCGCATTGCGCGAACAGCCCACGATCTCGCGTACCGCTCCCGCCTCGCGCAAGGCGAGCGCGAGCGAGCCACCAATCAGGCCAACCCCAAAGATGACCAGCCGCTCGATCATGCCAGGGCCCGATCCAGCGCCTGCAGGAAGCGTTCGTTGTCCTCGGCCGTGGAGACCGTTACCCGCAGATGCCCGGGCAGCCCGTAGTTCTCCACTGGACGGGTGATCACGCCTTCGAGTTGCAACGCCTCGTACACCGGCCCCGCATCACGCCCGGTGTCAAAGGTAATGAAGTTGCCCACCGACGGGATCACGCGCAGTCCCCGCTCGCGGAGACCTTCGTCAAGCTGCGCCAGCCCCTCGCGGTTGACGCGCACCGAACGCTCGATATGCGCGGAGTCCCCCAGTGCGGCAAGACCTGCGGCCTGTGCAACCGCATTCACATTGAACGGCTGGCGCACGCGATTAAGCAGTTCCGCGACCGCGGGCGAACTGACGGAATACCCCAGGCGCAGACCGGCAAGGCCCTGAATCTTTGAAAACGTGCGGGTCACGATGAGATTCGGATAGCGCGCGACCCACTGGGTGGTATCGGGATAGTCTTCCTGCTCGACGTACTCCGCATACGCCTCGTCGATCACGACCAGCGTAGTGGCCGGCATCGCTGCCACGAAAGCCTCGAGTGCTGCGCGCCCGACCCAGGTCCCGGTCGGGTTGTTCGGATTGGCCACGAACACCACCCGCACGGTGTCATCCACTGCTTTCTGCATCGCAGCCAGATCATGCCCGTATGGCTGTTTCAGGTCGGCCGCAGGCAGCGCTTCGACCACCCGGGCCTCGGCCCCCACCGCCTGGGTAACCAGCGGATACACGGCAAAGGCATGAGCCGAAAAGACCGCGGCCCGACCGGGCGCCAGCCACGCCCGCGCAATCAGCTCCAGGATCTCGTTGGACCCATTGCCGAGGGTAATGGCATCCGGTTCGACAGCATGCCGGGTGGCCAGCGCGGCCTTCAGTTCGAAGCCTGCCCCATCGGGATAGATGTGGGCCTCGCTCATCGCCGCGCGTGCGGCCTCCACCGCCTGGGGCGAGGGCCCCAATGGATTCTCGTTGGAGGCCATCTTGATCGCCTGCTGGATGCCCAGCTCCCGCTCGAGCGCCGCGATCGGCTTGCCGGGCTGATAGGGCGTGAGGCCCCGAACGCCATCCACGGCAAGCGCGGCGGCATCAAAACCACCCGGGTTCTGGTCGGACACGGGGTTGCGTGAAGCCATGGGATACCTCGGTTAGGGGAACACTAATTCATGCACGCGCTCGCGCTCGAGTCGCTTTTGCGTGCGAACAAGGCGCGGTGACTGCCGTGCAGTCATTCTGCACAAGGGAGCCGCAACGCCGTTCCCGCGCCCGCCTTTGATAACAACGGGCGGCCGAGCCGCTTGGGGTTGGTACCCCAGGTTCCCCGATCCTGCGTTGCGCCCCTTGCGGGTAGAACCACTACCCGCTGCGCACCGCGCCTTGTCTCGGGAAACCTGGGGTATCAACGCGAGCGTGTGCATGAGTCAGTGTTCCCCTCAGGTAGCGGCCTGAGGATAGCTCCCCAGCACCTTGACGGTATCGGCGGTCTGGCGCAGCTGCTCAAGACAATCCTGGATTGCCGGATCCTTCTGGTGGCCCACCAGATCCAGGAAAAACACATAGGTCCACTGGGTACAGCGCGAGGGCCGGGACTCGATCCGGGTCAGGCTGATGCCGGCCTCTGCGATCGGCTTGAGCAGTGCATACAGCGACCCTGGCCGGTTCGCGGTACTGAGCATGATTGAAGTCCGGTCCGCACCACTCGGCTCGGTGGACGCGGTGCCAATAATCAGGAAGCGCGTGGTGTTGTCCGCGCGATCCTCGACATGCTGCACCCGCAGTGGAACACCATAGTGCTCGGCGGCCACGCGGCTGGCGATCGCCGCGCTTTCCGGATCTTTCGCCGCGACCTCCGCCGCCCGCGCGTTGGAGGACACCGCCTCGCGCTCCGCGTGTGGGAGGTGGGTGTCCAGCCACTGCCGGCACTGGGCCAGCGCCTGGGCGTGCGCGCGGACACGGCGAACCTGGCTCAGGTCTTCGGCCTGCGCCAGAAGATGATGATGGATCGGCGTCACGGCCTCGCCGCAGATCTGCAGCGGCGAATCGAGGAAACAGTCCACGGTATGCGTGACCACGCCCTCGGAGCTGTTCTCGATCGGCACTACACCGAACTGCGCCCGCCCGGCTTCCACCGCGCCAAACACCTGATCGATCGAGGTCAGCGGGGTGGTCTCCACCGCATGACCAAAGTGCTTGCGTGCCGCCAGGTGGGTAAACGTACCCTCGGGGCCCAGATAGGCGACCGTCAGCGGGTGCTCGAGCGCCAGGCACTCGGACATGATCTCCCGGAACAGCCGGACCACGGCCTCGCCGGACAAGGGTCCGGGATTTTCCTCGCGCACGCGTCGCAGGATCTCGGCCTCGCGCTCCGGCCGGTAGAAGACCGGATTCGGCTCGAAGTCGCGCTTGACCCGCGCGACCGCCTCGGCGCAGCGTGCACGCTCGCTGAGAAGCTCCAGCAACTGCCCGTCCAGCGCGTCGATGCGGTTGCGCAAGGACCCGAGGTCTTCCGGCCCCGTAGCGGCTTTCGGCGATGGCCCCTTCTTCGTCACGATCTACAGCACCCGTGCGCGCAGCACGCCATCAATCTGCAGCAACGCATCCAGCGTGGACGGGTCGGGCTTGCCGTCCACGTCCAGAAGCGTATACGCGAGATCCCCACGGGAATCGTTCATCAGGTGCAGGATGTTCAGGTTGGATTCGCCCAGGACATGCGAGATGCGCGCCACGCGATCCGGGAGATTGCGGTTGACCACCGCGATGCGGGTGTCGCCCTTGCGGTCCAGCACCAGGGTCGGCAGGTTCACCGAATTGACCACATTGCCGTTCTCGAGATAGTCGCGCAGCTCGTCGGCGATCATCACCGCGCAGTTATCTTCCGACTCGGTCGTCGAAGCCCCCAGGTGCGGCAGCGTGATGACCCGCGGGTGGCCCAGCATGTTGGGCACCGGGAAGTCGGTAATGTAGGCGTGCAGCCGCTCGGCATCGAGCCCTTCGCGCACGGCCTCGTCATCGACGATGCCCTCGCGCGCCAGGTTCAGCACCATCGCGCCTGGATTCATACCAGCCAGCCCCTTGGCATTGACGATATGGCGAGTGTTCTCGGTCAACGGTACATGTACCGTCACCGCGTCGGCACCCTCCAGGGCAGCTTCCACGGAGCGCGCCCGCTCGATGTCCGAATCGAGGCGCCAGGCATTCTCGACCGTGACCTTGGGGTCGAAACCCACGACTTCCATGCCGAGGGCCTTGGCCGCATTAGCCACGCCGACACCGATGGCGCCCAGTCCCAGCACGGCGAGCTTGCGCCCGGGCAGTTCGAAGCCCGTGAACCGCTTCTTGCCGTGTTCGACCGCGGCCATGAAGTCGTCCTTGCTCGGGTCCAGCTCCTGCACATAGCCGGCCGCCGGGAGCAGATTGCGCGCGCCCAGCAGCAGGCCGGCGATCACCAGCTCCTTGACGGCATTGGCATTGGCCCCGGGCGCGTTGAATACCGCAACCCCACGGTCCGACAGCGCCGTGACCGGGATATTGTTCACCCCGCTGCCAGCCCGCCCGACGGCCAGCACGGACTCCGGGATATCGACATCGTGCAGATTGAACGAGCGCAGCATCAGCGCGTCGGGCTGATTGATGTCCGAGGCGACCTCGTAACGGTCCCGCGGGAAGCGATCCAGCCCGCGTATGGCGATATTGTTGTAGGTCTGTATGCGGTACATCCGGGTCCTCCGTGATCGGTTACCCCAGGGGGACACGCTCAGGCGTGGCGGTTCTCGAAGTCCGCCATGAACTCGATCAGCGCGTCCACAGCACTCTCCGGCACGGCGTTGTAGATGCTAGCGCGCATACCGCCCACCGAACGATGCCCTTTCAGCGACGACAGCCCGGCGGCATCGGCCTCGTTCAGGAACGTACCATCCAGCGAGTCGTCCGCGAGGATAAACGGCACGTTCATCCACGAACGCGCATCCGGCTCAACCGGGTTGCGATAAAACGCCGAGTTATCCACGAAATGATAGAGCTTCTCGGCCTTGCGCTGGTTGATCTCGGCCATCTTGTCCAGCCCGCCCTGCTCCAGAAGCCACTCGAAGACCAGTCCCGCCAAGTACCAGCCGAAGGTCGGCGGCGTGTTGTACATGGAGTCGTTTTTCGCCTGCAGCGTCCAGTCGACCACCGCCGGCAGATTCGGATTCGACTCTTTGTCCAGCAGGTCATTGCGAACAATCACCACGGTCAGCCCGGCGGGCCCGATGTTCTTCTGCGCGCCCGCGTAAATCACGCCAAATTTCGACACGTCGATCGGGCGCGAGAGGATGGTGGAGGACATGTCCGCCACCAGCGGCTTGCCCCCGACATCCGGGACCTCGTGAAACTCCACGCCACCGATCGTTTCGTTCGGGGTGTAGTGCACGTAGGCGGCATTCGGGTCCAGATTCCAGCTGTCGCGCGCCGGGATCGAGGCGTAGCCACTGGCCTGCGAGCTGGCGACGATGTTCACCGGCCCGAACTTCTGGGCTTCCTTGATCGCCTTGCCCGACCAGGCCCCGGTGTCGATGTAGTCCATCGGTTTTCCGCCCGAGTGCAGGTTCATTGGGATCGCCGCAAACTGGCCGGTCGCCCCACCCTGCAGGAACAGCACACTGTAGTCGTCCGGAATGTTCATCAGCTTGCGCAGGTCTTGCTCCGCCTTCTCGGCAACCTGCATGAACGGCTTGCCGCGATGGCTCATCTCCATAACCGACATCCCGGCGCCATGGAAATCGATCAGTTCTTCGCGTGCCCGTTCCAGGACCGCCTGCGGCAGCGCAGCCGGCCCCGCACTGAAGTTATGCACTCGGCTCATTCCGGATCTCCGTTGTCCATGGTGTTCTGCGTGGATTCGTCGTCCTCGCTGTCGCTGTCGTCGTCCAGGTCTTCATCCTCGCCCTGCAGCTTTTCGACCCGGGCCAGTTCCACCAGGCGCTCGCCCTCGTCCAGGCGGATCAGCCGCACACCCTGCGTATTGCGCCCGATCAGCGGGATCTGGTCCACCGGTGTACGCACCAGCGTACCGCCCGTGGTGATCAGCATCGCCTCGTCGTCTTCCAGCACGCGCGCGGCCCCGACCAGTGGCCCGTTGCGCCCCTCGGTCTGGATCCCGATCACGCCCTGGCCGCCACGACGGTGGACCGGGAATTCGTCGAAGCGAGTCCGCTTGCCGTAGCCGTTCTCGGTGGTCAGCAAGGCGGCACCCTCGGCGACATTGAGCAGCGCAATCACGCGATGATCCGATTCCATGCGCACGCCGCGCACACCGCAGGCGGTACGGCCCATCGGCCGCACGTCGTTCTCGGAGAAGCGCACTGCCTTGCCGGCCGTGGTAACGAGCATTACGTCCATCTGGCCATCGGTAAGCGAAACGTCCACCAGGTAATCGTCGTCGCGCAGATCCACCGCGATGATCCCGGTCGAGCGGCGGCGCGAGAAGTCGGTCAGCGGGGTTTTCTTGACCGTTCCGCGCGCGGTCACCATGAACACATAGTGGTCCGGGTCGTACTCGCGCACCGGCAGGATGGCGTTGATTCGCTCGTCCGCTTCCAGCGGCAGCAGATTCACGATCGGCTTGCCACGCGAGGCGCGCGAACCCTGCGGCAGTTCATAGACTTTCAGCCAGTAGACCCGCCCGCGGCTGGAGAAACACAGCACCGTGTCGTGCGTGTTCGCGACCAGCAACCGGTCGACAAAGTCCTCTTCCTTGAAGCTCGCGGCCGCCTTGCCGCGACCGCCTCGGCGTTGCGCGCGGTAGTCGGCCACCGGCTGGTACTTCACATAGCCGGCGTGGGAGAGCGTCACCACGACGTCTTCCTCGCCGATCAGGTCTTCCAGGGTGAGGTTCGCCTGGCGCTCGCGGATCTCGCTACGGCGTTCGTCGCCGAACTGCTCGGCCACGGCCAGCAGTTCGTTGCGGATCTCCTGCTGCAGGCGCTCCCCCGAACCGAGAATGTCGAGCAGGTCCTCGATCAAGTCGAGCAGCTCGCGGTATTCGTCGAGGATCTTGTCCTGTTCCAGCCCGGTCAGACGGTGCAGGCGCAGATCCAGAATCGCCTGCGCCTGGGCCTCGGACAGGCGATAGCCGTCGTCGCCCACGCCGTAGTCCTCTGCCAGATCCTCCGGACGCGAGGCGCTGGCCCCGGCCCGGTCGAGCATGTCGCTGACCACGCCCAGCGGCCAGCTGCGCGCCAGCAGGCCGGCCTTGGCCTCGGCCGGGTTGGGGGCGGCACGGATCAGTTCGATCACCGGGTCGATGTTGGCCAGCGCGATCGCCAGGCCTTCCAGGATATGGGCGCGCTCGCGCGCCTTGCGCAGGTCGAAGATCGTGCGGCGGGTAACCACCTCGCGGCGATGCCGCAGAAAGGACTCCAGCACCTGACGCAGATCCAGCACCTTCGGCTGGCCGTCAACCAGGGCGACGATGTTGATGCCGAAGACGTTCTGCATCTGCGTGTGCATGTACAGGTGGTTCAGGACCACCTCGGCCATCTCGCCGCGCTTGAGCTCGATGACCAGTCGCATGCCGTCCTTGTCCGACTCGTCGCGCAGCTCCGAGATGCCGTCGATGCGCTTTTCCTTGACCAGCTCGGCGATCTTCTCGGTCAGGCGGGCCTTGTTCACCTGGTACGGGAGTTCGGTGACGACGATCGCCTCGCGCTGTCCGCCCTCCAGCGGCTCGACATGCGAGCGCGCCCGGATCAGCACCCGGCCACGACCAGTGCGATAGGCCTCGCGCACGCCTTCCACGCCGTTGATGATCCCGGCCGTCGGGAAATCGGGGCCCGGCACGTGCTCCATCAGACCTTCGATGGATATCTCCGGGTCATCAATCAGCGCCACACAGGCGTTGATCACCTCGCGCAGGTTGTGCGGCGGGATGTTGGTCGCCATCCCCACCGCGATGCCGGCGGAGCCGTTGACCAGCAGGTTGGGAAACTTGCTCGGCAGTACCGCCGGCTCCGTCTCGGAGCCGTCGTAGTTGTCGATGAAGTCGACGGTTTCCTTGTCGATATCGGCCAGCAGCTCGGCCGCGATGCGCGCCATGCGCACCTCGGTATAACGCATGGCCGCCGGGGAATCACCGTCAATGGAGCCGAAGTTGCCCTGCCCGTCGGCCAGCATGTAGCGCATCGAGAACGGCTGCGCCATGCGCACGATGGCGTCGTAGACGGCGGAGTCACCATGCGGGTGGTATTTACCGATCACGTCACCGACCACGCGCGCCGACTTCTTGTACGGCTTGTTGTAGTCGTTGCCCAGCTCGCGCATCGCGTAGAGCACGCGGCGATGGACCGGCTTGAGGCCGTCACGGACATCGGGGAGGGCCCGGCCCACGATTACGCTCATCGCGTAATCGAGGTAGGACTGCTGCATCTCGTCTTCGAGATTGACCGGGAAGATTTCCTTGGCAAATTCAGCCATCGAGGGTTACGCCGTCCGTCTGAACAAGCTCGCGATCATACCACAGGGGTAACCACTGGGACCTAGCAAATGGGCCTGAAATCGCCCCTCCGTAGCTCTCAGCCGGGGTGTACCACTGTGAAACACCGTGATCCGGCGCTGTCAGCCCTCCACAACAGGCTCTCCAGCGACGGCTTTCCGCCGCAGGGCGGCCAGTTTGTCCCGATCCGGCGCCTCGACCACACCGTGCTCGGTCACGATCGCGTCGACCAGGTGCGCCGGCGTGACGTCGAACGCCGGGTTGTAGGCCCGGGCGCCGTCCGCGGCCACGCGCTTCCCGGCGAGCGCCAAAACCTCGCCTTCGGCGCGCTGCTCGATCGGGATACCCTCCCCGTCCGGCATGTCGAAGTCGATGGTCGACAACGGGGCCGCGACCATAAAGCGCACGCCGTGGGCACGGGCCAGGAGGGCCAGCCCATAGGTGCCGATCTTGTTCGCCACATCGCCGTTCGCCGCAATGCGGTCGGAACCCACGATCACCCAGCCGACGCGTCCGGAACGCAGCAGACTGGCGGCCGCCCCTTCGCACAGCAGCTGTACCGGGATACCGTCATGCACGAGTTCCCAGGCGGTCAGCCGGCTCCCCTGGAGCCACGGGCGGGTCTCGTCGGCAAAGACCTCGGTCACCCGACCCTCGTCCCAGGCCGCGCGAATCACCCCCAGGCCCGTGCCATAGCCCCCGGTGGCCAGCGAACCCGTATTGCAGTGGGTCAGCACCGCATGTCCCGGCTCAATCAAGGAAGCCCCGTGCCGCCCCATGCGACGGTTGCCCGCGATGTCGTCGTCCAGCATCTGCCGGGCCGCGGTCGTAGTCGCCTCTATGGCGGCCTCCGGATCCGGGGCGCCATCGACCTCCCGGGCCATGCGGTCCAGTGCCCAGAACAGATTCACCGCCGTGGGCCGCGAGGCCCGCAGGCGATCCATGTCCGCGGCCACGCGCTCGCGCCAGTCGTCCCGCCCCCGGGCTTTCTGGCAGGCCAGCACGACCCCGAACGCGGCCGTGATCCCGATGGCGGGCGCACCGCGCACGACCATGTCGCGTATCGCGGTCGCCACCTCGCCGGCATCGGTGTAGCACTGGCGCACGGCCTCGCCCGGCAACAGGCGCTGGTCGAGCAGATAGAGGTTGCCGTCTTCAAAGCGAATCGGGCGGATCGTGTCGGAGCGGTGTTCGGTCATGGCGTTATTCTATCAGGGCTCATTTCGGTCAGGGCTTATTGGATGCCAGAATCGCAGCCGCGGACGGCCTGTCGCCGGAGCACTGTCGAGTTGGGTACTGCTCGTGACCAGCGCCCCGCTGCGCCCAGTCTCGTACAGGGGAATACCGCTTAGCTCCAGCCGTTTCCGTGCCTCGTCGGGCAAACCGGCACCCTCGGCAGTCGTCGCAGCCCAAACCTGACCGGGCGGGAATTGCGCCAGCCAGTCGTCCTGCAGGGCGCGCGGGTTGGAAGTCCTCGGCGCTACCAGCAAGTCAACCGCAAATCCTGCGGTGCCCCGACGCATCACGGCCTCGCCGAGACCATCCACCCCGCCCATAACCAGCAGGGTCGCGTCCGCCCCCTCCACCTTCAGCACACAGGACGCGGACGAGTCGTCATTCCAGCCCGGCGGCGGATGGAGTACCTCGAAGCGCACACCGTCCCAGTTCCACTGATCCCCCTTTTCGCAACGTTCGTCAGTGCCATGGCTCACCGGGGTGCGCCGCAGCGTGCGCCTCACCGAGATCTGTTCCCGGACTGCCGCCACGCCGCCAGCGTGCCCGGCATGCTCGTGCGTCACCATCAGCGTGTCCAGGGAGCGGATGCCGCCCGCCCGCAAGGCCGGCACCACAATCCGGTCACCCGCGCTGAAGCCGCCCTCCCGGCCCGGACCCGCATCAATTAACAGCGCGTGTCGTCGGGTCTCGACGATGGTGGCCTGCCCGGCGCCAACGTCCAGGACCTGAACGCGCCACTGCCCGGCCGCAAAGTCCGGGCGCAACGGCGCGACCAGGGCGATCGCAGCCACTGCAATCCAGGGCGCCAATCGCCGGGCGAGCGGCTGCAAGGCCAGGAAAACAGCCACCCCGCCCAGCAGGGACGCGGCCACCGGCACATGGCGCTGGTCCACCAGGACAGGGATCCCTGCCAGTGCCTCGAGCGTCATCACCAGCAGTGCCAACAGGCCATCCGCAATGCCTAATAACAAGCCACCTGCGGCCGGCCACCCCCACGCGAGCAAGGAACCGACCAGCAACAACGGCAGGATCAGTAGCGTCACCATCGGCACCGCGACCAGGTTGGCCACGGGTGCGACCCAGGACCCCAGCTGGAACCAGGCCAGACTGAGCGGCAGCATCGCAATCGCCAGCACGACCTGGATGCGCAGGCCTTCGCGCCAACCGGTCGCCCCGACCCGACCCTGCAACAGCAGCAGGATCACGGCCACTGCGCCGAACGAGAACCAGAACCCCGGGGCCAGCACGCTCGGTGGGTGCACAATCAGCACCATGGCCGCGGCAAGGGCCAGGGCGCGCCAGGCAACACCCTCGCGACGCGACAGCACCGCAAGCGTGAACGCAATCAGCATCAGCAAAGCCCTTTGGGTCGGGATGCTGAAACCGGCGAGTACCGCATAGCCCGTGGCGGCCACCAGCCCGACCACACCCATGAACAGCCAGCGCCGCAGCCGTCTTATAACGGCCACCCCGGACCACAACCATCCGGCAATGCCGCCGGCAAACCCCGCCACCAGGGCCACATGCAACCCGGAAATCGCCATCAGGTGATTCGTCCCGGTGTGTAGAAAGGCCTGCCATTCACTCTCGGTCATGGCCTGACGATTGCCGATGACCAGCGCCTGCACCAGGCCCGGGTGACGCAAATCCGGTGCCGCGCGCTCCAGACGTGCCTGCATTGCGGCCCGAAGGCGGTGCATGATCACGCGGCCCCTGGCCCCCTCGTGCACGCCTGCCAGTGGGGTAACGGAACGCGCAACGGCGCTGCCGTGCATCCCCTCGCGGTAGAACCAGCCTGCGGCATCGAATCCCCCGGGGTTGCGGGGACCGTCGACACCACGCAATCGCAAGTCCAGCCGCAGCGAATCACCCACCTGTATCGCCGGCCGCGCGGGGAAGGTGCTCACCCACAACTCGCGGCCTGCAAGCTCCAGCCCCGGGCTGCCCTGCTCGATCTCCGACACCCCAACCCGGAACCGGCTGCGCCGCTCCCCGTGCTCCGGCAAACTGACCACCTGTGCCCGCACCGAGACCTCGGCTCCCGACCACTCGGGACCCACGACCTTGCCCGACCAGTCCGTCGCATGCGGGAGTGCCAGCCACACGGCCGCGAGCAACCCCAGCGAGGCTGCTGGCAACCACGTGAAAGGAGAACCTCGCCGAGCCGCCTGGACCCAGCCAAGTGCGACCAGCGCGCCAGCGACAGGCAGGAGCACTCTCAATGGACCTTCGAGCAAGACAGGCAGGACGGGGAGCTGGTGCAACCCCCAAATACCGGCGATCAGACCCAGCACCGCGACCATCATGGCGCACGGTCCCGTCCAGGAAGAGTTGGAATCCTCTCCCCAGGGCCCAGCCCTAGCAGGTAGGATGCACGCCCAGGATTGGGCCTGCGAGAGTCCGACAGATACCCACAGACATGGCGAAGCACATCATCAGAAGGCTGTTCCCCGGCATGGAGGGCGTGCGCGGCCATCGCGCACTCTCCCCACTGGGGCCGCGCCTGCGGTCTCCGGATCTGTGGCATCTGAACCGCCGCTCCGTGGCTGGTGCGTTTGCCGTTGGGCTGTTCGTGACCTTCCTGCCTATCCCTATGCAGATGCTGGTCGCCGCGATTGTCGCGCTGATTGTGCGCGTCAATCTGCCCATCTCGGTAATCCTGGTCTGGATCTCCAACCCGATCACCATGCCCCCCATGTTGTATATGGCCTATACCGTCGGCCGCAAGCTGCTGGGTGAGCCGCCCCGCGATGTCCATCTCGACTGGAGCTGGGAATGGTTCAGTACCGAGCTGCTGACCATCTGGCAGCCGCTACTGCTCGGCAGCCTGCTCTTCGCGACACTGGCCAGTCTCTCCGGATATCTGCTGGTGCGTGTGCTGTGGCGCGTGAATGTCGTACAGCGCCTGCGGACCCGTCGCGCGTTGCGGCGGTTACGCCAGGAGAGGAACAAGGAAAAGGAAAAAGCGGAAAAAGACGATTCGAGCTGACCGTCGGCGCACAACACACGGTGACTGTAAATCAGCAAGGCTTTGCCCGGCGCTCCCGAGCGGGCGGATCAGTCGTCGGCCAACTGGCCGTGGAAGTGCTCGCGCTCCAGGTGCCCCTTGACCAGCTGTACTGACCGATCCAGCTCGCGCGCCAGGGTGATGTCATGCGTCACCAGCGCCAGCGCAGTGCCGGTCGAACGGTTCATCTCGCGCAGCAGCGCGAACACATGCTGAGCGCGCTCCTGATCCAGGTTTCCGGTCGGCTCGTCGGCCAGGATCGCGGACGGCCGCGTTACCAGCGCCCGCGCGATCGCCACACGCTGGCGCTCGCCCCCCGACAGTTCGGCCGGTTTGTGCGCAACACGGTGCCCGAGGTCGACCTGGCCGAGCCAGTGTTCCGCCTCCTGCCGCGCTCGCCGGCTGGCGACCCCCCGGATCAGCAACGGCAGCGCGACATTCTCGACCGCCGTCAGCTCCGGCAACAGGTGGTGGAACTGATAGACGAAACCGAGGTGCTGGTTGCGCATGCGCCCCCGGCGCGCCTCGCCCATGCGCGACCACTCCTGCCCCAGCAGCCGGACCTCGCCCGCCGTGGGGCGATCCAGTCCCCCGAGCAGATGCAGCAGCGTACTCTTGCCGGAACCCGAGGCACCGATGATCGCCGTCTGGTCGCCCCGCTCCAGGCGAAAATCGACGCCCTGCAGCACGGCCACGTCCAGCTTGCCATCACGGAAACGCCGCTCGACCCCCATGGCCTCCAGTACAGGCACAGTCTCAGTCATGGCGCAGGGCCTCCGCCGGCTGTGTACGGGCCGCCCGCCAGGCCGGGAACAGCGTCGCCACGACGGTCAGCAAGAACGCAATCCCGCCCACCCGAAAGACATCGGATGCTTTCAGTTCCGACGGCAAGTCACTGATGTAGTAGACATCGGCCGCGAGAAACTCGATACCCATCGCGCGTTCGATAAAGGGCACCACGACATCGATATTGAGCGCCAGCGCGACACCGGCGACCGAGCCGAGCAGGATGCCGATCGCGCCGATCACCACCCCCTGGACCACGAACACCAGCATGACCCCCGAGGGGGACAGCCCAAGGGTGCGCAGTATCGCGATATCCCCCTGCTTGTCGGTCACCAGCATGATCAGCGTGGAAACAATATTGAAGGCCGCTACCGCGACGATCAGGGACAGGATGATGAACATCACCATCTTCTCGATCTGGATCGCGCGAAACAGGTTCGCGTGCTGGCGCGTCCAGTCGGACACCCGGAACAGCCCGTCAAGCTGACTGGCCACCTCGCGCGAGACCACACCCGCCCGCATCATGTCCGTCAGGCGCAGGCGCAGGCCGGTGACGCTCTCGCCGGTCTGGAAGACCGCCTGGGCGTCCTGCAGATGAATAAACGCAGTCCCGCGGTCGTACTCGTACATCCCGACCTCGAAGATCCCCGCCACCTCAAATCGTCGCATGCGCGGCATTACACCCGCTGGCGACACCGAGGCCTGTGGCGCCATCAGGATCAGAGAATCGCCTACCCTCACGCGCAGTTCCGCTGCCAGCTCGCGCCCCAGCACAATGCGGTAGGCACCGGGTTCGAGCTGCCCGAGCCGGCCCTGAGTCATGTGCTCGCCGATCCGCGCCACGCGCTCCTCGGCCTCCGGGTCCACCCCGCGGATCAGCGCACCGGAGATGTTCCCGGTGGCACTGAGCATCGCCTCGCCCTGGACATACGGAGCGACCGCCAGTACTCGCTCGTCGATCGTCTCGACCTGCTCCTTCAGCGACTCCCAGTTGCGCAAGCCACCATTCACGTCCTGGATGGTCGCATGCGACGCCATGCCCAGGATGCGATCGCGCAGCTCGCGTTCGAAGCCGTTCATGACCGAGAGCACGGTAATCAGCGCCATCACACCCAGCACCAGGCCGAGGATCGAGACGACCGAGATAAAGGAGATGAAGTGGTTACGCCGTTTGGCGCGCGTATAGCGCAGACCAATGGCGAGCGGGAGCGGGCGGAACATCGAGAAATCATGCCAGAGTTACACGGGCGCGCCTATCCCCGATGGCACAGACTTTCACGATGGGAGGCACAGCCAACAGGATGACGCTACCATGTGGTTTATCGTCCGCGAGCCATCGGAGATTTGTCTCATGCAAGGGAATCATGCAAAGCCAACGCTTACCCGTCCGCGCGGCCTGCTCGCCGTCGCTGCCGCGGCGGTCCTGGTCATGACCACGGCACTGACCCCATTGACCGTCAACGAGGCGCAGGCCGAGATCCTGCGGGGCACAAGCGGAGACTTCGAAGTGCAAACCCGTGAGGGGCTGCCAGCCCGTGGCCAGAGCCAGTCCGGGGTGCGCAGTCGTCATGGCGAGCCCAGCCAGCGCCATCCCACGGTCGGTGATCCGCCGATCACCCGCTGGGACTACAGCGATTTCTCTGTCGTGTTCGAGGGCGAATACGTGCTGCACAGCATCGTGCACGGCGAACAGACCCCGCGTCGGCCGTGACGGGCGGCGCATCTTCCCCCCATACCCGGCGTCTACCAGCAGAGTGGGAACCGCAGGCCGGTGTTCAGCTCACCTGGCCGCATAGCGGTACCGACTGGGCCGGAGAACTCGACCGGGTCCACCCTGTCTTTGCCACCCTCGCGGCTGCGATCAGCCGTTTCGAGCCGGTGGTGATCGTCGCCCGCGACCCGGAACACATCGAAGAGATCTCCGGATTTCTGGTCGAGGCCGCCATCCGCAACGACCGTCTGTGGTTCGCGCTGGCCGACTCCGACGACACCTGGGCTCGCGACCATGGCCCGATTACCGCTCTGGAAGGGCCGCAGCCCCGCCTGCTCGACTTCACCTTCAACGGCTGGGGCGGCAAATTCCCTGCAGAGCATGACAACGCGATCACCACTGCCCTGGCCCAGCAGGGCGTCTTCGGCCCGAACGTGCCGGAGCCCATCGCAATGGTGCTGGAGGGTGGCAGCATCGAGTCCGACGGCGACGGCACCCTCCTGACGACTGCCCAATGCCTGCTGCAGCCAACACGCAACCCGGATCTGGACAAGGCGGCGATCGAGCGCCGCCTGCACGAGCATCTGGGCACACAACGGGTCCTGTGGCTGGAACATGGCCACCTCGAAGGGGACGACACCGACAGCCACATCGACACCCTCGCCCGCTTCTGCAGCCCGGATACGATCGCCTATGTCCAGTGCGACGACCCCGATGATCCGCACCACGGCGAACTGGCGGCCATGGAGGAGGAACTCCGCTCGCTGCGCCAGGCCTCCGGCGCGCCCTACCGGCTGATTCCCCTGCCCTGGCCTCGCCCGCAGCGCGGCCCCGATGGCCAGCGCCTGCCGGCGACCTACGCAAACTTCCTGATCCTCAACGATGCCGTCCTGATGCCGGCCTACGACGACCCCGCCGATGCCATCGCGCTCGATCGCCTGACCGAGGCCTTTCCGGGGCGCGAAATCGTGGAAATCGACTGCCGGGCCATCATCCGTCAGGGTGGCAGCCTGCACTGCCTGACCATGCAATACCCCAAGGGCGCCCTTGGCATCCCGGAAGACTGATCTGTGATGACGACCGATACCCTTCCCGTGGCCCTGATCCAGCACCGCGATGCCGGGAGCGTCGAGGCCAACCTGGACGCGACCGCCCAGGCCGTAGCCGATGCCGCGGCGGGCGGGGCTCGCCTGGTCGTGCTGGCCGAGCTGCACACCGGCCCCTACTTCTGCCAGACCGAAGACCCGGGGGTCTTCGACCGCGCCGAGCCCATCCCCGGCCCGTCCACCAGGCGCCTGGGACAGATCGCCCGCGACAACGCCGTGGTGCTCGTGACCTCGCTGTTCGAGCGGCGCGCAGCCGGCGTTTACCACAACACCGCGATCGTCTTCGAGGCCGATGGCCGCCCGGCGGGCCTTTACCGCAAAATGCACATCCCGGACGACCCCGGGTATTACGAGAAGTACTACTTCACCCCGGGTGATACCGGCTTCGTCCCGATCGACACCTCGGTCGGCCGGCTGGGCGTGCTGGTCTGCTGGGACCAGTGGTATCCGGAGGCCGCGCGCATCATGGCCCTGTCCGGGGCGCAATGCCTGATCTACCCGACCGCCATTGGCTGGGACCCGCGCGACGAGGCGGACGAGCAGACCCGCCAGCGCGAGGCCTGGATCACCGTCCAGCGCGGCCACGCGGTCGCGAACAACCTGCCGGTCCTCGCCTGCAATCGCACCGGACACGAAATGGACCCGTCAGAGACCAGTCCCGGGGCCCGGTTCTGGGGCACCAGCTTCGTTGCGGGCCCGCAGGGCGAGTTCCTGGCGCAGGCGGGCGAGGATCAGCCCGAGACCCTCCGCGCCACCCTGGACCTGGGCCGCACCGAGGCGGTCCGCCGGATGTGGCCCTTCCTGCGCGACCGTCGCATCGACGCCTACAGCCCGATCCTCAAGCGCTACATCGACCGCACGGACTGACCGCTACCGGCTAATTCAGCGCCTTCCCGACGGGGTTCCGCCGCAAACAGGATCGAATCCGTATAATGCCGGCCCGTTTTCCCGGATTCTCGACACTGCATGTCCGAACAGCCGCGCAACCCGCTAAAACCCGGTCGCTTTCCCGGCGACGGATTCGAGATCTGGTCGGGGCTCAATACCTCGGCCGCGCCCCTGGCACTCGCACGCGCCGCCGCATCGGCCGAATGGCCGCTGCTGGTCGTCGTCGAGTCGAATGAGGCCGCGGACCGCTGGCAGGAAGAGTGGGACTTTTTCGGTGCCGGGCTCGACCTGCCAGTGATGCGTCTCCCCGACTGGGAGACCCTGCCGTTCGATGTCTTCTCCCCACACGAGGACATCATCTCCGAGCGGCTGCGCACGCTGTATCACCTCCCGTCGCTGGAGCGCGGGATCATCCTGATCCCGGTCTCCACGCTGATGCAGCGCCTGCCCCCGCGCGACTGGCTGACCACCCAGGGTCTCTCCCTGCGCAGTGCCCAGCGCCTGGACCGCATGCAGCTGCGGGAACGGCTGACCGAGGCGGGCTACAGCGCAGTCAACCAGGTGATCAGCCACGGCGAATTTGCCGCACGCGGGGAGATCCTCGATCTGTTCCCGATGGGCGCCGAGCAGCCGGTGCGCATCGAGTTTCTCGACGACGAGATCGATTCCCTGCGCCATTTCGACCCGGAGACCCAGCGCTCCACGGAAAAGGTCGAGCGCGTCGAGATCCTGCCCAGCCACGAGTTTCCGCTGAACGAGGATTCCATCCGCGCGTTCCGCACCCGCTACCGCGAGCAGTTCAGTGGCGATCCCAGTCGCCACCCGATCTACCGGGACATCAGCGAAGGCCTGGTTCCCCCGGGCATCGAAGCCTACCTGCCCCTGTTCTTCGAGGGCATGGACAGCGTATTCGACTACGCCCCTCAGGCTCGCGTCGTGCAGGCCGGCAATATCGCCGACGCCGCGCAGGAGTATGCCCGCGAGATCGCCGACCGCTTCGAGCAACTGAGCCACCAGGTGGAACGCCCCCTGCTGCCACCGGAGCGCCTCTATCTCGACGAGTCGGCCCTGAACGAGGCGCTGCGCGCCCGCGCCGGTATTGCCCTGGGCGGCGAGCCGCCGCAGCCGCTACCGGCAGACCGAGGCAGGACCGTGCCCTTCACCTGCGACGCCCTCCCCGAACTGGGAATGGAACACGGCAAGGATTCCCCCGCCGAACGCCTGAAGCGCTTTGTCGGGGAACAGGAGCGGGTCCTGCTCACCGCCGAGTCCGCCGGCCGGCGCGAGGCCCTGCTCACACTGCTGCGCGAACAGGATGTGCCGCACCACGCCGTCGATGACTGGGAGGCCTTCCTGGGGGGCGAGCCCGGCCTCAGCGTGACAGTCGGTGCGCTGAGCGAAGGGTTCCGACTGCCGGACGGGATCGTGCTCGTGCCGGAGTCCGCCATCCTCGGCGAACGCGCGCGGCAATCCCGCCGGCGCAACCGCCCCACCCGCGATGCCGATGCCGTCATCCAGAACCTCAGCGACCTGACAGTCGGGGCCCCGGTCGTCCACGAAGAACAGGGCGTGGGCCGCTACCTGGGCCTGCAGACGCTGGATTTCAGTGGCCAGCCGTCAGAGTTCCTGACACTGGAGTACGCCGATGGCGCCAAGCTCTATGTCCCGGTCTCCTCGCTGCACCTGATCAGCCGCTATACCGGAGCCGATGCAGAACACGCCCCACTCCACCGCCTGGGCAGCGAGCAGTGGAACCGCGCCCGCAGCAAGGCCGCCGAGAAGGCGCGCGATGTCGCCGCCGAGCTGCTGGAGGTCCACGCTCGGCGCGCCGCCAAGCAGGGGACGGCGTTTGCGACCGAGACCCCCGAGTATCACGCCTTTGCGGCTGCCTTCCCGTTCGAGGAAACCGCCGATCAGCTCCAGGCAATCGACGCGGTACTGACCGACATGGCTGACACGCGGCCGATGGACCGCGTGATCTGCGGCGATGTCGGCTTCGGCAAGACCGAGGTCGCGATGCGCGCCGCATTCGTCGCCGTGCAGAACAATCGCCAGGTGGCCGTGCTGGTCCCGACCACCCTGCTCGCCCAGCAGCACCACCAGAACTTCAGCGACCGCTTCGCCGACTGGCCCGTCCGCATCGAGTCCCTGTCGCGCTTTCGCAGTGCCAAGCAGCAGGCCGCCGTGCTGGAAGGGCTGAAGGAAGGCAAGGTCGATATCGTGATCGGCACGCACAAGCTGCTGCAGTCGAACCTGGACTTCTCCAACCTCGGGCTCGTGATCGTGGACGAGGAACAACGCTTTGGCGTGCGCCACAAGGAGGCGCTGAAGAGACTGCGCGCCGAGGTCGACATGCTGACCATGACCGCAACCCCGATCCCGCGCACGCTGAACATGGCCCTGTCCGGGCTGCGCGACCTCTCGGTGATCACCACCCCGCCGCGCGAACGCCTGGCAATCAAGACCTTCGTCAACGAGTGGAACGACGCGATCATCCAGGAGGCCTGCCTGCGCGAGATTCGCCGCGGTGGCCAGGTGTACTTCGTGCACAACGAGGTCAACACCATCGAACGCATGGCGGAACAGATTCGTGCGCTGCTGCCGGGCGCCCGCATCGGTATCGCCCACGGCCAGATGCGCGAACGCGAACTCGAACAGGTGATGCTCGACTTCTACCATCGGCGCTACAACATCCTGGTCTGCTCCACCATCATCGAGACCGGCATCGATGTACCCACCGCAAATACGATCGTGATGAATCGCGCGGACAAGCTGGGCCTCGCCCAGATGCACCAGCTGCGCGGCCGCGTCGGGCGCTCCCACCACCGGGCCTACGCCTACCTGGTCACGCCGCCGGAAAAAGCCATGTCGGCCGACGCGCGCAAGCGCCTGGAGGCGATCGCCTCGCTGGAGGATCTCGGCGTGGGCTTCACGCTCGCCAGCCACGACCTCGAGATCCGGGGCGCTGGCGAGTTGCTGGGTGACGAGCAAAGCGGCCAGATCCAGGAAGTCGGCTTCTCGATGTACAACGACCTGCTCAACCGCGCGGTCAACGCCCTGCGCTCCGGCAAGATGCCCGAACTGGAGACCCCGGAGACCCCCGGAACGGAGGTCGAGCTGGGGCTGCCCGCCCTGCTCCCGGATGCCTACGTGCCGGATGTGCACACACGCCTGATCCTCTACAAGCGCGTCAGCAGCGCCGAGAACAGCGATGCACTGCGCGAACTGGAGGTGGAACTGGTGGATCGTTTCGGCCTGCTGCCCGATCCGGCGAAGGCCCTGTTCGAGGCGGCCCGCCTGAGGCTCAAGCTGACGCCGCTGGGGATCCGCAAACTGGAACTGGGCCCGGCCGGCGGACGCTTCGTTTTTGGACCCAATCCCGAAATCGATATCGCCGCCCTGATCGAACTGGTGCAATCCGACCCGAATGCCTACAAACTGGATGGCCAGAAGGCTTTCCGCTTTTTTGCCGAAATGGAGACTCTGGAGGCCCGCTCTCAGGCCGTCCAGCGTCTGATCCATACCATCAGCCCGAAACAACAGGCCGCCTGAATGCCCGCCAACACCAATCGCCCCGACCCGAACCGCCGCAGGCTCGTCAGCAGCCTCGCCCTCCTGCCACTACTCGGGCTTGGGACAACGGCCACCGCCCAGGTCGGCCGCCGCTACCGCATCGAGCTGGTCATCTTCGAGCACACGACCGCGGAGAGCCGGCGCCTGCAGGAGGAGATCGCCTCCGTGCGCGAACCCAACCTGGCAGGATCCGAACTGGGTGGGCGCATCTATCAGGATTCTCGGCGCGGCTTCGAGTTGCAACGGGCGGCCAGTCGGGTCGAAGACTCCGGCACCGGGCGTGTGATCGCGCGTCTGGCCTGGGATCAGCTGGGCCGCGATCATAGCGCCACCCCCTGGCTCAAGGTGCAGCAGGGCCGCCGTCTTGGGGCCCGTCAGGCTGTGTTTGGCGATTCCACCACCGCAGCGCAGCCGATCGTAGTGGACGAAGACCGCTACGAACTGGAGGGCCGGCTACGGGTATGGGTCGGGCGTTTCCTCCACCTGGAGACCGACCTCGTCTATCACATCGACCGTGACGGGGCCGAACCGCTCGGGGTGGCCGTGCGCGGCCACCAGCGCATGAACTCCGGCAGCCAGCTCTTCTACCTGGACCACCCGGTCGTCGGGATCATCGCCCGCGTGACGCGGCTGGACAGCTAGTCCGGACTGAAACAGGCGTCACCCCGCCTGTTTTGCCGGCTCAGCGCCAGTTGGGCTTGGTCTCCATCGCCAGCCAGCTCTGCAGCGCCGACATGCCCAGGTCCTCGAACAGAAGCTGCAGGGCGCTGCGGCGCGGCTTGAAGGTCACCATTTTCTCAACACCAATCACGTCGCGTGCGACCGACTGATCCGTCCCCAGACCATCGATAAGGCCCAGATCCACCGCGCGTTGACCGGTCCAGATCAGGCCGTCGAACAGCTCCTCGTTTTCGGCCAGACGATCTCCCCGCCCCTGGCGGACCACATCGACGAACTGCTGGTGCAGCCCGTCCATCAGGTCATGGATATGGCTCACGTGACCCTCGTCGAGCGGCAGAAACGGATCCAGCAGGGCCTTGTTCTCCCCGGAGGTGAACAGCCGCCGTTCGACACCAATGTTCTCCAGCAGATCCACCACGCCAAAGCTGTCCAGGCGCACCCCGATCGAACCGACCATGCTGGCCTGGCTGGCGTAAATCTCGTCGGCCGCCACGGCGATGTAGTAGGCGGCCGAGGCCCCGATATCGGTGACGACCGCATAGACCGGGATGTCCTCGTGCTCGTCCTTCAGCCGCAGGATCTCGTCATGGATCGCGGCGGCCTGCACCGGACTCCCGCCCCCACTGTTGATGCGCAGCATCACGGCGCGAGTGCCATCCGCCTCGAACGCCCGTTTCAGGGTCTTGTTGAGCTCTTCGGCGTTGGCCCGAGCACTCGACGCGATCAGTCCGTCGACCTCGACAACGGCCACGTGCTCTTCGGGCTCGCGGTCGTCCTCGAACCAGGCGGTCAAGCCCATATCGCCGCCCCGCACCAGAACCAGCAGGGCGAACAGATAGATGAACAGCAGCAGCTTGAAGAAGATTCCCCAGCGCCGGGCACGCCGCTGTTCCACCACCTGGGCCTGGACCAGACGCTCCAGCGTCTCGCGCTCCCAGCCCGGCTTGTTCTCGTTCGACCAACCCATCGTTTGTCCTCAGTCCTCGGGAAGCGGCTCCGACTGCCGCAGGAGATCCAGCAGTTCCTTCAGGTCGCGGGCCACGGCCAGCGGGCGCTCGGCGCTCAGCCGGCGGTGATCGTGGACCCCATGTGTCACGGCCAGCGACGGGACGCCGGCGGCGCGAGCCATCTGCAGATCATAAACGCTATCACCGACCATCCGTGCCCGGGAACGTTCCACCCCGCAGCGTGCCATCACATGTTCCAGCATCACCGGACTGGGTTTCGACGGATGCTCGTCCCCGCAGGCCGTCGCGACAAAACGTCCCATGAGGCCGGCGGCTTCCAGGGCCTGGTCCAGCCCCGCCCGCGACTTGCCGGTCGCAACGCCCAGCAGCACGCCGCGTTCGTCAAGCCAGTCGAGCAAGGGCTCGACATGCGCGAACAGGGGCGTCTCTGGCGCATCGGTGGCGCCCAGATAGCACTGGCGATAGGTGGTGGCGAACGCCCCCACGAACGCAGAGTCGGCGCCCGGGAACAGTCTCTCTACCGCCGCCTCCACGCCCAAGCCAATAATATCGCGCAGCTCGCTTTCCGCGGGCGTCTCGCGCCCCAGGGCCGCACAGGCCCGCTGCAGGCAGTGAACAATCCGGCGTGGCGAATCCATCAGCGTCCCGTCCCAGTCGAATACGACCAGGCGCAAGGCATCCCCCTCCGGTGGCAGCAGTGTGCTCATCCGGACGCTTCGGGGCTTGCGAGCGCATCGAGGATCGACTGCAGCTCGTCCGGCAGCGGCGCGGAGTACACATGCGACTCGCCGGCCGAATCCTCGTACTGCAGGGCCTGGGCGTGCAGAAACAGGCGTTTCAGGCCTGCCCCGCGCAGTACCCGGTTTGCATCGGGCAATCCGTAGTCGTGATCGCCGCCAACGGGATGGCCAATCGCCTGGCCATGTACGCGGATTTGGTGGGTCCGTCCGGTACCGATCCGTACCTCGGCCAACTGAAAAGATCCAAAACGTTCCAGCGGCACGAACTGGCTGATCGCCGAGCGGGCACTCTCGGGGTCGGCATCCTCCCCCGCACGCATGCGGCGTTTCCCGTCCTGACCCCGACTGGAGGCAATCGGTTCGTCGCACACAATGGGCTGATCGTTGGGGAACGCCCCCACCAGCAGCGCCAGATAGCGCTTCTCCACACGCCCCTCGCGCAGCGCCGCGTGGAAGTCCTGCAATCCCGCGCGAGTCTTGGCCAGCAGCAGGCAGCCGCTGGTCTCGCGATCCAGCCGATGCCCCAGCTCCAGCTCGCAACCGGGACGCAGCTGGCGCATCGCCTCGATGATCCCGAAGGCCAGGCCGCTGCCGCCATGCACCGCAAGGCCCGAGGGCTTGTCGAGGACCAGGACCTGGTCGTCTTCATGCAAGATGGAGCGGCGCAGTCGGTCCAGGACCCCCGGGGGGATGTCCCGCTCGACGGCCTCGGGCCGGTCCAGGTCCGGCACGCGCACCTCCGAGCCGACACTCAGCCGCTGGGTCACCTTGGCACGGCGCCCATCGACCCGGATCGCCCCCTTGCGCACCAGGCGGTAGATCAGACTTTTGGGAACTCCCTTGAGCTCGCGCAGGAGGAAGTTATCCAGGCGCTGGCCATCCCCGCGCTCGGTGACCGAGAGCGTACGAGGCCCAGAGGGAGATTGCGGCTGACGGGGACGTGCTTTCATCGGGCGCGATCCTACCTCAGGCGCGCCATCCTAACCATGTACCCTGGCATTTCCGCGACGAAAAAACTTGCCCAATCGGGGGGTTATGCCCTACATTGGCGCACGGTACCTGCTGGCGGATATTGCGCCCGGGCGCCTCGAATTACCCGCCGATCTGGTCCTGCACAGTGCGACTACATGCGACCAGACGGCCATCGCCCAAAAGCGAACCTGTGACACTATTTCTTCTAACCCAGTCCTGTCTCCCCGGCCCCGCATCCCGCGGACGGCTGGTCCCGTGGCTATTGGTGAACACCTGGCTGGCGCGTTGGATTCCTCTTCGCGCCGCCATGGCGAGCATGCGTCTCGAAACGTCGACGTGCCGCCTCCGTTCCGCACCACACGGCCCCGGGCTTGTGACCGACGTACAGGACGACCGACCGAGTCCATTGCATGAAACGCATCCTGATCAATGCCACGCAGCCCGAAGAGCTGCGCGTGGCCATGGTCGACGGCCAGCGGCTGTACGACCTCGATATCGAACTGCCCTCGCGCGAGCGCAAGAAGGCCAACATCTACAAGGCCAAGATCACCCGCGTCGAGCCAAGCCTCGAAGCCGCGTTTGTTAATTTCGGCGCCGAGCGCCACGGCTTTCTCCCGTTCAAGGAGATCGCCCCCTCCGCGGTTGGCGCGCCGGCCGACAGCGACAAGCCCATCCGCGAGCTGCTAAAGGAAGGGACCCAGCTTCTCGTCCAGGTGGAGAAGGAAGAACGAGGCAACAAGGGTGCCGCGCTGACCACCTATATCAGCCTGGCCGGGCGCTACCTGGTCCTGATGCCAAACAATCCCAAGGCCGGTGGCGTCTCGCGACGCATTGAGGGCGAAGATCGAGCGGAACTGCGCGAGGCCCTGTCCGGCCTGACCATGCCCGATGGCATGGGCGTGATCGCCCGCACCGCCGGCGTAGGCCGCAGCACCGAAGAACTGCAATGGGACCTCGACTACATGACGGCCCTTTGGTCGGCCGTGACCGAGGCGGCGGAAAAGGCCAACGCCCCGGCGCTGATCCACCAGGAAAGCAACGTGATCATCCGCGCCCTGCGCGATCACATGCGCAATGACGTCGGCGAGGTGATCATCGACGACGAAGCCGTCTATCAGCAGGCGGAGGACTTCGTCCGACTGGTGATGCCGAACAGCCAGCGCAAGCTGAAGAAGTACGACGACCCCGTCCCGCTGTTCAACCGCTATCAGATCGAAAGTCAGATCGAGAGCGCCTTCGATCGCGACGTGCAGCTCCCCTCCGGCGGCGCCCTGGTCATCGACCATACCGAGGCCCTGATCTCCATCGACGTGAACTCCGCCCGCTCCACCAAGGGTGGCGATATCGAGGAGACCGCCTTCCACACCAATCTGGAAGCCGCTGAAGAGGTGGCGCGCCAGCTGCGCGTGCGAGATCTGGGCGGCCTGATCGTGATCGATTTCATCGACATGAGCGCCAACAAGCATCAGCGAGAAGTGGAAAACCGTCTCCGCGAAGCGCTCGAGCTCGATCGCGCGCGGGTCCAGGTGGGCCGCATCAGTCGCTTTGGGCTGCTGGAGATGTCGCGCCAGCGCCTGCGTTCGTCGCTCGGCGAGTCCAGCCAGATCACCTGCCCCCGCTGCCAGGGGCATGGCCAGGTGCGCAGCGTCGAGTCGCTAGCCCTGTCGATCCTGCGCCTGATCGAAGAAGAGGCGATGAAAGACCGCACCGGCCTCGTCCTGGCGCAGGTCCCGGTCGATGTCGGCACCTTCCTGCTGAACGAAAAACGTTCATCGATCAACGAGATCGAGGCACGCCATCGGGTCGATATCAGTATCGTCCCGAACCCGCAGTACCTGACACCGAAGTTCGAGGTCCAGCGCGTGCGCGGCGACGAACGCGAAGAGGTCGTCAGTGGCCGCGGATCGCACGAACTCGTGGAGTCCGTCGAAGAGGATGTCGACCCGCACGGCGAACGCCGCGGCAAAGTGGAGAAGCCCCTGGTCCAGGGTGTGAAGGTCAAGGCCCCGGCCCCGATGGCCGAGTCGCCCGCCCCTCAAACGCCCAGCGAGCCGGTGCAGCAACCCGGGTTCTTTACCCGCATCTGGTCCTCCCTGTTCCCCAATGCGGCCCGGACCCCGGAGCCTGAAGCAGAAGAGCAAGAGAAAGACGAGGGGCGCAAGCGCGGCAAAGGCGGGCAGCAGCGAGCCAGCCGCGGTAATGGAAGCAACCCTGGGGGCGGCTCCAACCGGCGCCGTGGCGCACGAGACGACGGCGGTGACAAGCGTGATGCAGCGAAGCCGTCAGGTAACGGCAAAGGCGAGCCCCGTCAGGACGCCAGCAGCGCCGGTAGTGAAGACGGCGGCAAAGGCGGCCGATCGCGACGGCGTGGTAGCGCCAGTGGTGGCGCCGGCACCAAGGCTCGCGAAACCGAACCCAAGGCCGCCAAACCGAAGGCGGAAGGGGGCGAGGCAGCCGCAACATCCGAGGAACCGGCATCGCCTTCCGGGAACGGCCCGTCCACTTCCGACGACGATAGCGGCAAGGGCCGTGCCCGTTCGCGCCGCTCGCGCCGGGGCGGGCGCCGTCGTGGCGGCCGCGGCCGCTCCGGAAGCGGTGACGACAGCTCGGGTAATGAAAACGCCGAGAACCAGGATGCCGGTACTTCGAAGGAAGGTGACAAGTCCGCCTCCTCGCCCCAGGACAGCGAGACCACCAGGAAGCCGGCCGTGCAGGACTCGGGCAAGGGCGACAGCCAGCCACCCAGCGGCGAGTCCAAACCGGCCGCTAGGGAAAAATCAGCCGAGAAGGACTCCGGCCAGGAAACCGGTGGCAAAAGCGAAAAGGCGCCTGAAGACAAAGGTGCGGTAAGCGACAAGCCTCAGGCCCAGGAGAAGCCAACCCGCGAGCCTGGCAAGGCGGAAAAAGGGTCGGAAGAGGCACCCAAGGCTGCCTCCGGCACACGTCGGGCAAAGGGAAGCGCTCAATCGTCCAAAACGGATGACGCGAAGGACAAGGGTGATTCTGGATCGCACACCGAGAATCGCCCTTCCGAAGCCGCCAAAACGGATGACAGCTCCGCATCAAAGCCGTCTCGTGGCAAGAAAAGCGATGCCAAGCCCACGCCCGAGAAGGCCGCACCCGCCGAGGCCAGCGGTTCTGCCCGGTCGGAGCCGGCCTCGGCACCCCCGACCGACAAGCCGGCCAGCAAGCCGGAACCGGCGGCTGAGTCTTCGAGCAGCCCGGACGACAAACCGCGCGATTGAGCTGGAAACCGGCCGATAACGTTTATCGCGTTATCGGCCGGCGGGAGAACGCCCCGGCCGCCTGACCAGGGTCTTCAGGAGACGCGCTCCAGCGCGTGTTCCCGGCAGATGTGGTCCAGCAGGCCGTCGCTGGCGGCCTCGACGAGATCCATCACATGAACGAAGCCATCCGGCCCGCCATAGTACGGGTCCGGTACTTCGCGCTCGGGATGGTCCTGGGCGAACTCCAGGAAACGGTGCAACCGCGCGCGGGCGCCATTCGGCTGGATCTGCTGGGCATTGCGATAGTTCGCCTCGTCCATCGTCAGGATGTAGTCGAACGTCTCGAAGTCGTCCGCCTCCAGCTGCCGCGCCCGCAACTGGTCGAGATCGTAGCCTCGGCGGCTCGCCTCCTCGCGGGCGCGCGGGTCCGGCCGTGCCCCAACGTGATAACCCGCCGTACCCGCCGAATCCACCTCGATGGCGGACTCCAGACCATGCGCGCGCACGCGTGCCTGGAAGACACCGTGAGCCATGGGCGAGCGGCAGATATTGCCCAGACAAACCATCAGCACTCGAATCTTTTGCATGCCTTCTTTTGTGTTCGCGAAATGAACACACAGCATAGCAAAGCCCCGCTCCGATGCCCGCCCGTAGGCGCGGCGGACGCGGTGTGCGATGCTGTTGGCATGCCTGCTGTGCGGGCAGCCGCTTCCCAAGCGACTCGGAGCACCGATGCCCGACTTTACCGGCCCTCGCCCAACCGGATTGCCCGCAGGCGGCCTTGATCGGGTAGCCCCGCGAGCGAGCGCGATGCCGACGCTTGAGACCGGCACCCGGCTGCAGGTCCAGATCGTCGGGCAACTGGCCGAACGGGGAGTTCAACTGCGTCCGCTGACGTCGTCCGGCGCGCAAAGCGTGGACACCCGCGCGCCCACCTTCAATGCCCAGCTCGCGACTCCACTACCCAACGCCCTGCTACCCGGCAACCAGTCCGGGCCACGCATCGCCCTCGCCGAGGTGACCCGCACAGAGCCGCGCCTGGAGGTGAGGCTGCTACCCCTGCCCTCTGGCACCACCCTGGCGACCGGTTCGCCCTCGCCCCCGGCGCCGACTTCACCATCGAATCCGTCGGTCGGCCAGCACGACGCCACGCAGTGGCTGTTGCGCGAGTTGCGCCACCAGATACCGGGGGCGCGAGGCCTGGCCGGTGGCATGCAAACGATTCAGAACACGCTGGCCACGGCCATAGCAGCCGGCGCGCCACCCACAGCAAGCGAAGCCCGACTGCTGCCGGCGATGAACCGCCTGATCGAACTGACACCTCCTGCCGTTCGCCTGACCAGCCCCGATAGCCTGAATCGCCATATCCAGCAGTCCGGCCTGTGGCTGGAGGCCATGCTCGCTCAGGGGGTTCGAACCAATACCTCTGGCACGGCCGCTCAGGATCTCAAGGCCCAGCTGCTGCGCGTCGCCGAACACCTGCGCCAATCGGCCGAGACCCGTTCCCCTCTGCCAACCCCCGCGGCTGCGACGCCGGCCCCACCCGCGCCCACCACGGCGGGCCTGCCTCCCACGGGGGCGCTGGCCGGGCTCATCGAAGGGATGCTGAAGCGCATTACCACGCTGCAACTGCATTCACTGCAGCCCAGCACGCAGGGAGACGACGAGTCGCACCCCCGCTGGTTCTTCGAGCTACCCTTTCGCAGCCCGCAAGGGCTTCACTCGCTGGCCGGCCAGTTGCAGCACGAGGCTGGCCGCCCCCCCGAACGCGCCGAGGGATGGACTCTTGTGCTGGATCTCGATTTGCAGGCCCTCGGCCCTACCCGTGTCGCCCTTGCGCTGCGCGATGACCGGGTATCCGTTCATTTCACCGCAGAACGCCCGGAAACCGCCCAACGCCTGCGCGCCGGCACGCCGGAACTCCATCAGCGCCTGGCCGGGCGTGACCTGACCGTCGGATCGCTCTCGGTGCGAGAAGGTCAGGTGGAGCCACAGGATCCGGCGAGCCTTACCTTGCGTGACGGGCTGCTGGACGAGCGCGCCTGAAGGCTTGAGATGAGCAAGCGACGCCCCCCTCACGATCACGACGAGCCGTACGTCGACCCCCGCGGCCCCCGCCGGCAGCAAGCGGTGGCACTGGAATGGGACCGGCAACGGGCGCCGCGTATCACCGCGAGCGGCAGTGGTGTCACCGCCGAGCAGATCCTGCGAATCGCCGAGGAACACGGGATTCCCCTGCACCAGGACCCGGGCCTGACCGAGGCGCTCGCACAGGTACCGCTGGGCGAAGAGGTCCCGGAGAGCCTTTATGTCGCGGTGGCCGAGGTCCTGGCGTTTGTATTTGTGCTTGCGGGCATCACACCCGAGGACCGCGAACAGGGATACCGCCGCGACGATTCAACATCGGGCGAGTGAAGACACAAGCAGTAGCAGGGACTAACGACGACCCGCAGAGCCGGGGGCGTGCAGACTGTACAGGAGGTCCAGCTCGGTGGTGGTCAGGCCGCACATCCGGCGGACTTCTTCGCGCTCACGGCCCTGCCGAATAAGCTCGATCGCCTGCTGATAGGCGCCATCATCGGCGTCACGGGCCCGCAGCTCGCTTTGCTGGTCGTTGAGGCGCTCCAGTGCGCGCTGCACCGCGGATTGCGCCTGGCTGTGGTTGACCACCCCCTGGGAGATGACCTTCATCGCCCCCTGCAGCGCCATCACCGAGGTCGCCTGACGCTGGTAGTCCTGGCGCAACGTCGCGAGCTGGCGCCGCAGGGTTAACACAAGCGAGACGGACAGCACTGCAACGACGGTCGCCACCAGGGCGATTGCCGCGACAATCCAAACCAGAATGCTTTCCCCCATCGACCCAATACTCCCAGCGACTCAGACTCGATTGTCGCGTGAAATGCACTGATACACCACCCGGGGCCGACTGGAGGGGTCCGTCAGGCGTAATCGTCGATCAAGCCCTTACGGGGGCGCTGGCGTCGGTCGCGCGGGGAACGCTGTTGCGCAGGCTTTACGGCCGGACGCAGCACGGGGTCCCGGTCGTGGTCATCACTGAGCGTCCGCCCGGGCACGGTCGTATGGACCGGGCGAACCGTGGAGTTCGTGGTCGGCGGCTGCACGGGGCGAACCGTACGATCCGGCTGCAGTTCATCCACCATCGCCCCACCTCCCCTCCGCATGCCGCGTTTCGGAGCCACTCTCAGGTTTGATCCTCTCCAATACGCGGCGGTTCCAGTTCGCCGAATGCCCCGCGGTTTCTACAGCTCCCGCAACTGGGCCCATTCCTCGTCAGACAGGAGCTTGTTCAGGTCGACCAGGATCGTGAGCCCCTGCTCCGTGCTCGTCACCCCCTGGATGAACCGCGAACTGTCGTCATTTCCGACTTCCGGCGCGGGCTCGACCGAATCCAGCGAGATCCGCACGACCTCCGAGACCGAGTCCACCAGGATGCCGACATTCTGGTTGTCGACATCGATGATCACGATGCGCGAGGCCTCGTCCGGCTCGCGGTCCTCCAGGCCCATACGGCGGCGCGCGTCGATCACGGTCACGACGTTGCCCCGCAGGTTGATAATGCCAAGGATATAGTCCGGCACACCGGGAACAGGCGCGATCTCGGTGACCTTCAGCACCTCCTGCACCTGCAGGACGTCAATCGCGTAGGTCTCCTCCGCGAGACTGAACGTCACATACGGGGCCGTATCGGCCTTGGCCATCGCTTCTACGTCTTGTGCGCTGCTCATGTCGTCCTCGTCGCTCGCGGACCCTGTTGCGGGCCCGGTGTTCGGTTCCTGAATACGTTATCGGCCGCGCTCGTCCCGGCTTGAGTCCGGAGTACCGCCCATTTCCCAGCTGCCCTGGTCCAGGGTCCGGTCGAGGGCCTCCAGGTCCAGCAGGGTGGCCATCTGTTCCCGCTCCACCCCGGCCAGCCAGGGCAGGCGCTTGCGGTGACTGCGCCAGCGCAGATTCTGAGGGTCGATCACGCGGGTCCCCTGAATCGAGCGGCAGGCCAACGCGAAGCGCGAACCGGCCAGGAACACGACATGGCGGGCTGTCTCCGGCTCATATTCCCGATCCTCGGGGGTCACCACGGCCGCGAGATCAATCAACTGCACTCGCCCCTGTTTGGTATCCGCCAGACCCAGATACCAGACGGAGTGGTTGGGCGTGGGGCGCACATCCAGATCCCCAAGCGGCGCAACGCCGCCGAGCGAGGCCAGCGGCGCCAGCAGGGTCAGATTCCCGGCCTCCAGCACCAGGGCGGAGAATCGCTCGGACGGACGCGGATACTCGTCACTCTCGACAATCGTGCGCGGAGGCACGGGGGGCGCGACCGCTTCGGCCACCACGGGGACCTCTGGTTCGTCTAACGGCTCCGGTTCAGCGGGCGCCGGTCTCGGTTCGAGGATATCCGGGCGCAGCAGGTGCGCCGGGGCGATCGGCGCCGGTTCGTCCAGCAGGCTGCCAAAATAGTCATGCAGGGCTTCAGGTTCGGCCTTGAGTGCCAGGTTGTCATCGCGCGAACGGTTCATCCCTTCTGCCTCCGGGTCCGGGCATGAGGCTGCGAAAGCTGCCCGCCAATCGCCTCCAGCAAGTCCGAGTACGCCAGTACGCCCCGGGCGTCCGGAATCATGAAGCACAGCGGCTGGCCTGCGCTCGACGCATCGCGAAACTTCGTATCGACCGGGATCACGCCGGGCCAGACCTCATCGCCATAAAGGCGGCGCAGCTCGGCCAACGCCTCGTGCGCGGCACGCGTGCGTCGATCGAACAGGGTGGGAATGATCCGGTACTGCAACTCGGCCTTGCGCGACTTCTGGACCATTTTCAGGGTATTGATCATGCGTTCCAGGCCCTTGAGGGCAAGGAACTCGGTCTGCACCGGGACCAGCAGCTCGTCACAGGCCGCCAGGGCATTGACCATCAACACGCCCAGCATGGGCGGGCAGTCCATCAGCACGTAGTCGTACTGGTCGGCGACCTGCTCCAGCGCCTGGCGCAGCACCAGGCCCATCCCGCTGCGCGTACCAAGCTGCCGGTCGAGTGTGGCCAGTGCCGTGCTGGCCGTCAGCAAGTCCAGCCCCAGGAACCGGGTCTCGCGGATCAACCCCCGCGGATCAGGACGCTTCCCCTCTGCGCACTGGCTGAACAGCTCGTACACACCGCGGGTGGCGGTCTCCGGGTCGTGGCCGAAATAGGCCGTCAGCGAGCCATGGGGGTCGACGTCGACCATCAGGACGCGCTGTTCCGGACCCGACAACAGGCCACTCAGGGTGACTGTGGTCGTGGTCTTGCCCACCCCGCCCTTCTGGTTGGCCACCGCCCAGATCTTCACTCGGTATCCCCCTCGTCCCCATCCATCGTTGGTGCACCCGGCGCGAGCGGAAGGTCTTCGCGCAATTGCTCGGGTTCCTGCGCCCCGTCTTCGCGCGGGCGCGCGCCGGGCAGGACCACGATGGCCACCCGCCGGTTTTCCGCCCGTCCTTGCTCGGTATCATTGCTCGCGACCGGACGATGCTCACCATATCCTAGGGCCACCAGATTCTTCGGCTCGATGCCCGCGTCTTCAAACACGCTCACCACGGCCGCGGCACGCCCCGAAGAAAGCTCCCAGTTGGAAGGATAGACCGCCGTCTGGATCGGGACATTGTCCGTATGGCCCTCCACGTGCACCCGCGACACCCGCGGCGCGAGGATCGCCCCGACCTCGTCCAGCAGGGCCCGGGCCTCGGGATTCAACGTAGCCGAACCGCTCCCGAACAACAGCCGACTGGTGATCTCGATTTCCAGCCAGTACGCCTCGCGGCTTACCCGGAGATCACCCTCCTCGATCAAGGGGGCCATCGCCATTTCCAGCTCGTCGGCGACCTCGGCCAGTGCCTCCAGGAACTCCTGCAGCTCGTCATCCGTACCCGCATCGTCCAGTAGCCCGGATAAGGCCATGTCGATGGGTGCTACACCGTCGTCAACGATGCCGGGCTGCACATCAATCGGAACCAGCGCGCGCATCTCGTCCAGGGACTGCTCACGCGACACCGTCGGTTCTCCCACCTGGATCGGATCGGTCTGCGCCGGTGCCCGGAAGGCGTCCACCAGCGACTCCGACAGCACACGATACTTGCCGTCATCCACCGAGGAGATCGCGTACATCACCACGAAAAACGCCAGCAGCAGCGTGACCAGGTCGCCATAGGGGATGGCCCAGGCCTCGTGATTCTCCGCTTCTTCTGGGCGTTTGCGCCGGGCCATCGCGACCTCACTCGTGGATGAAGCCGCTAAGCTTGCTTTCAATGTTGCGGGGGTTTTCGCCCTCGGCGATGGAGATCAGCCCCTCCATCAGCATCAACTGGTGCTGCGAGCGTTTCTGGATGATTGATTTCAGCTTGTTCGCCACCGGCAGGAACAACAGATTCGCCGACGCAATCCCGTAGATCGTGGCGACAAAGGCCGCGGCAATCCCCGCTCCCAGCTTGCTGGGGTCAGCCAGGTTCTGCATGACCGCCATCAGACCCATCACCGCGCCGACAATGCCAAGCGTCGGGGCGTAGACCCCCATGCTCTCGAATACCTTGGCCCCCTGGGTATCGAAATGCTCGCGGTTGTCCAGATCCGCCTCGAGGATCTGGCGGATGGTCTGCGGCTCGGAGCCATCCACCAGCAACTGCAGCCCCTTGCGCGCGAATTCGTCGGTCTCCTCGTCGGCCAGCGTCTCCAGACCCAGCAGCCCTTCCTTGCGTGCCACGTTGGACCACTCCACGATGCGAGCCAGCATCGCCTCGTTGTCGATCCGCGGCGGCTTGAATGCCCAGGGCAGAATGCGCATCCCGTGAAGAAACACCGCCATGCGCGCCTGCACCAGGGTTGCCCCCAGCGTCCCCAGGACCACGATCACAAACGCGGCCGCGTTCCAGAGTGCGCCCAGACCACTCCCCTTCGCGATACTCCCCCCGAGCACCGCGACGAGCCCCAGGGTGATCCCGATGAGGCTCAGGATATCCATCTAGCAGAACCCCTTGACCAGTGCCGGACCCACATCCGGCAACGGATACACCTGGTCCACGAGCCCGGCCTCTGCGACTGCAGCCGGCATCCCATACACCACCGAGGTGGCCGCGTCCTGTGCCCAGACCTGCGCCCCGGCGGTCTTCAAAGCCCGCGCACCTTCGCGGCCATCTGCGCCCATCCCGGTTAGCACCACGGCGAGCACCTGCCCGCGCAAGGCCTCGACCGCCGAGCTGAACGCGGCATCCACGCTGGGCTTGTAGATCGTGCCCAACGGGCTCTCGGCCACGCGCACCGTTGTCTGGCTGCCGCGCTCCAGCGTGGTTTGCAGACCGCCGGGGGCCAACAGGGCCACCCCAGGGCGCATGACATCGCCATCCTGTGCCTGCTTGACCCGAATTTGGCACATGGCGTCCAGGCGCTCCGCGAAGGCCGGCGTAAAGCTCGCAGGCATGTGCTGAATCAGCAAGATCGGCTGTGGGAAGTTCGCCGGCAGGGCCTTGAGCACTTCCTGCAAGGCCACCGGCCCCCCGGTGGACGTCCCGATCAGCACCGCGCGGACCTGCCGCAGCGGCACGGCGGGCCGACTGACCGGCGGGGCCTGTCGCTGTACCTCGGCCGCCTTGCGGTCGGACTCTTCACGACGCGCAGAAGGGCGGGCCTCGACCGCTGGTCGAACGCTCCCTGGCTGGCTGACCGAACGGGCCCGGCTGCGCGAAAGGCTGCGCACCCGCCGGCGCAGCAGCATGCGCGCGCTGTCCTCGTCGGACGCGATGTCGCTGAAGCGCTTCGGCAGAAAGTCCACCGCCCCTGCCTCAAGCGCATCCAGGGTCGCCTGGGCCCCCTCGGTGGTCAGACTCGAGAACATCAGTACCGGCCGGGGGTTCTCGGCCATGATCCGGCGCACCGCGGTGATGCCGTCCATCACGGGCATCTCGATATCCATGGTCACGACATCCGGGTCCAGTTCCTTGACCTTGCGAATCGCCTCCTCGCCGTTCTCCGCGCTGCCGACGACCTCGATCCCCGCGTCGGCGTCCAGAATTTCACTGATGCGACGGCGGAAAAACCCGGAGTCATCCACCACCAGTACCTTAACCGGCATCCTTAGCCCTCGATTGTTTGCGCAGGCCGCCGGGTGCGGCCCGCCGACGGGATCTTGTGCGTCAACAAACCCACGAGATCGGCGACATCCAGGATCAGCGCAATCCCTCCATCACCCGTGATGGTCGCGCCTGCCAGGCCCTTCACGCCCTGCAGGTTCTGTCCCAGCGGCTTGATCACCACCTCTTCCTGGCCCACCAGATCATCGACGACCAGCCCTACCTTGCGATCCGCGGTATGCACCACGACCACATGCGATTCCGGTTTGGCTTCGGGGATGAATCCCGGCTTCAACCACCGCTTGAGATAGTGAACCGGAAGCGCCTGATTTCTTACGACAATGACCTCCTGGTCATCCACGTAATGGGTCTTGGTCAGATCCAGGTCCAGGATCTCCGAGACAGACGCCAGCGGGATCGCGAATCGCCGCCCGTCGAGGATGACCATCAATGCAGGGAGAATCGCCAGGGTCAGCGGCAGCTTCACCCGCAGCGTGGTCCCGACACCGATCTCGGAATCGATCTCGATGGTGCCGTTAAGCTGCGAGATCTTCGTCTTGACGACGTCCATCCCCACCCCGCGACCGGACACATCCGAGATCTCGGTCTTGGTGGAGAACCCGGCCATGAAGATGACGTTGAAGGCCTCGCGATCGGTCATCCGCTCGGCCATCGCGGGTTCCATCAGACCCTTCTCGACGACCTTGCGCCGCAGGGCCTGCGGATCCATGCCACCCCCATCGTCCTTGATCAGCAAGGCGATGTGATCGCCTTCCTGAGCCGCGCCAAGCACCACCGTCCCCTTGCGCGGTTTGCCGGCCTTCTCGCGCACCTCCGGAGTCTCGATCCCATGATCCACGGCGTTGCGCACCAGATGCACCAGCGGATCGGACAGGGCCTCGACCAGGTTCTTGTCGAGGTCGGTGTCCTCGCCGAAGATCTCCAGCTCGATCTCCTTCCCCAGGCTGCGCGACAGATCGCGGATCACGCGCGGGAAGCGATTGAAGACCTTATTGACCGGTTGCATGCGGGTCTTCATCACCGACGTCTGAAGATCCGACGTGACCAGCGCCAGCGAACTAATGGCCTTGCCCAGCTCGTCGTCCACATGCTGGGTTCGCAACATGCTCAGGCGGTTGCGCACGAGCACCAGCTCCCCGACCAGATTCATAATCTCGTCGAGACGTTCGGTGTTCACACGGACCGAGGCCTCGCCCTGAGGGGCCTGCCGGGCGCCGGCCGCCGCGGCCGCAGGCGAAGACGCCTGTGGCTTGGCTTCGGGAGCCGGCGGTTCCTGTGTCGCGCCAGCGGCTTCGGGCTGCACGCTCGGCTCTTCATGCGGGGACGACTCAGTCACAGCGGGTGCCGGCGCTGCAGTGGCGGGAGGCCCATCACCTCGCGCCTGCAACTCGTCCAGCAGGTTCTCGAACTCATCGTCGGAAATCAGGTCCTCGCCGTCGTCCCCTGGCCCGGCTGCATCCGAATCGGTGCCGGGCAACCCGGCGTCCTCAGTCGACGGGGTAGCGGAGTCCTGGGCCGCCTGCGGCGAACCATCGCCGTGCAGCGAATCCAGCAGGGCCTCGAACTCGTCATCGGTAATCTCGTCATCGGCACCGACCAGCCCCGACTCATCCCCTCCAGCCTTCGCAGTGGCTTCCACCTCGGCGGGGGGTGCCGGTTCCGGCTCCGGTTCGGGGGGCACGTCTGGCGTCGCGATTGCGGCGGGTTCGGAATTGCCGGCCACGTCTTCATTCTTGGCCATCCGCCGCAGGTCTTCGACGAGATCGGCCTCCGCGGGCGTCGGATCGACCCCGGAGCGGAGGTCGCCAAACATCACGTTCAACGTATCGAGGACCCGCAGCATGGTATCCATCAGGTGACCGTCGACCTGACGTTCCCCATTGCGCAGGAGATTAAACACATCCTCTGCGTGATGGCAGACGGTCACCAGCGGATCCAGGCTCAGAAAGCCCGCGCCACCCTTGATCGTGTGAAAGCTGCGAAATACCGCGTTCAACAGATCCCGGTCATCGGGATGCTGTTCCAGGTCGATCAGCTGCTCGTTGAGTCCTTCGAGCAGTTCCCCGGCCTCGATCAGGAAGTCCTGAAGGATTTCGTCGTTGGGGTCGATGGCCATTCGGTCTCTCCGTTCCGGTGAGGCTTGCCGTTGAGGGGTGGGCGCCGGGAAGCCGCCGATTCAGGGATCAGCGGGCTACCTAGAAGCCCAGGCTGGACAACAGATCGTCCACCTCGTCTTGTCCTTGAACGACATCCTGGCCGGAATCTTGAGTCTTCGGCACTGCTGGCCCGTGTCCACGCCGATCGCCCTCACGCCGCTCGGCATCGTCATCCAGCGTCTTCTCCGCAGCCTCGACCGTCTCCATACGCCCACTGGACAGCCGAATCAGCGTGACCAGGTTCTCCTCCAGGTCGGTCACGAGCTGAATCACGCGCCGGATCACCTGCCCGGTAATATCCTGGTAGCTCTGCGCCATCAGAACCTCCGACAGCAAGCGGCGCAGCTCTTCGGTATCGTCGTTGGCCTGAGCAAAAAACTCGTCCAGCTCACGAGCGAACTCCCGGAACTCGTCGACCGAGAGTTGCCGATTGCGAAAACGGGTCCACTTCTCCGTCAGTTGGCCGGCCTGCTGGCTGAACGATTCGGCAATGGGGAGACTCGTCTCGATCGCGGTCAGGGTCTCGTGCGCGGCCTTCTCGGTCATCGTGACCACATAATTGAGACGCTCGCGGGCATCCGGGATCTCGGCCTGGGTCAACTCGACCAGCCGCGAATCCCCCCGGAAGCTTTGCAAGGCCTCGTGCAGGTCGCGCGTAAGTTTTCCGAGCTCGTCGAAGAGTTCGCGGTCGTAGGGGCGCGCCAGATCCTGGATCAACGCGCGCGCGGCCACCTCATCCCCCGCCTCCAGAACCTGCACGAGCTCCCGCGCGCGAGCGATTTGCTGCTCACTGATCGATTGTTCTTGGTCTGTCATCCAAAGCCCCTTGCTCGCTCCCCATCCCGAACGTGATGACCGGGATCGATCCCCCGGCCATCCATTTGTCTGGACCAGGAGACTTCGACACCGAATCCCAAACTAGCCTTGGGATTCAATGCGTTCGAATATTTTGTCGATCTTTTCCTTGAGGGTTTCCGCAGTAAAGGGCTTCACCACGTAGCCGTTCACGCCCGCCTCGGCCGCCTCGACGATCTGATCCCGCTTGGCCTCCGCCGTCACCATCAGCACCGGCATCGTCTTCAGCTTCTCGTCGGCACGCACCGCCCGCAGCAGGTCGATGCCCGGCATATTGGGCATGTTCCAGTCGGTAATCAGAAAATCGAAGTCGCCGTTCTGGAGCATCGGCAATGCCGTGCTGCCGTCATCGGCCTCTTGGGTGTTGTTGAAGCCAAGATCACGCAACAGGTTCTTGATGATCCGTCGCATCGTGGAGAAGTCGTCCACGATGAGAATTTTCATTCCCTTGTCCACAGGTCACTCCGGGATAAATGATTCATATGAGTACTAGAGCTTGGCCTTCAGAATAACTGCAAAGCCTCGCCGTCTTCGAGCCAGGAGCCCAGGCGCGCGCGCAGTCGGATAACGGCCTGACTGCGGATCTGGCTGACGCGCGACTCGGTCACCCCGAGTACCGCGCCAATCTCGCGCAGGTTGAGCTCCTCGATGTAATAAAGCGACAACACCAGACGTTCGCGTTCGGGCAAATCGCCGAGCGCGGCGGCCAGCTCCTCGCGAAACTCCCCGGCCTCGATCGTGCGCGAGGGCGAGGCCTCCTGCCCCTCGATCACCCGGTCCGCATCACCATCGGTGCCGCCCAGATCATCCAGCGCGAACAGATGGGCGCCGGCATGGTCCTGCAGCATCGAGTAGTACTCGTCGATCGGGACCTCGAGTTCCTCGGCCACCTCGACCCCGCGCGCCGCACGTCCCTCCCTGGCCTCGACCGTCTGGATCGCCTCGGCGATCTTGCGGCTGTTGCGGTGCACCGATCTCGGGGTCCAGTCACTGCGGCGTAACTCGTCGATCATCGCGCCACGGATGCGAATCCCGGCGTAGGTCGCAAACGTCGCGCCCTGCCCGCCCTCGAATTGCCGCGCGGCCTCCAGCAGGCCAATCATGCCGGCCTGGATCAGGTCATCGACCTGGACCGAGGAAGGGAGGCGAGCCATCAGATGGTGCGCGATGCGGTGCACCAGCTCGATATGTTCCGCGACGCGCTGCTCGTGGCCGGCTGCGGCCACGTTCTCGTATCCGTGGAGGCGATTACGCGTCGCCATCATGCGCTCTGCAGCATCCGTTCGACGAAAAACCCGACACCACCATCGGCACCACGGGCCACCGGCCAGCGGTCGACCGCACGGGCGAGTTCGGTAAAGGCCTTGGCCGCCGGGCTGCCCGGATATTGCTGCACGACCGGTGCCCGTTTCTGGACGGCCTTGCGCAGATGCTCGTCCATCGGGATGTACCCGGCGAGATCCAGGATGACTTCCGGCAGGTAGTTGTCGCAAACCGTGGTGAGTTTCTGCAACAAGCGCTCGGCGCCCGCGCGGTCCTGGACCATATTCGTGACCAGCCGGAAACGCCGCATGCCATGATCTCGATGCAGCACCTTGATCAAGGCATAGGCATCGGTGATGGACGCCGGCTCGTCGCAGACGACGACCAGGGTCTCCTGGACCGCTCGACAGAAGGTCGTGACGGATTCCTGCAGGCCCGCTGCCGTATCCACCACCAGCACATCCAGCGGCTTGGAATAGGCGCTGAATGCCTGGATCAAACCGTTGTGCTCGAGCTGCGTGAGATTCGCCATCGCCGCGATCCCCGAGGCCGACGGGATGACCTTGATCCCCTCCGGGCCCTCGATCAGCACATCCTGGAGGTCGTCCACCTGTCCGGTCACCAGGTCATGCAGGGTGCGCTCGGGTCGCAGTCCGAGCAGCACATCGGCATTGGCCAGCCCCAGGTCGGCATCAAACAGCATGACCTCGCGGCCCAGCCGCGCGAGCGCCACGGACAGGTTGACCGACACATTGGTCTTGCCGACGCCGCCCTTGCCGGAGGCAACCGCAATGACCTTCAACGGCTGATTAGTGCGTGGCATAGCGTCCTTTCCCCACCGGATGGATCATCTCCAGAACGCCCGCATCCTGAGTACGGCGCGGCGACGGCGCATTGCGGCCGGCATTCGAGAACTCCGCCAGGCTTGCATCGGTCCATCGTTCATCGCGGGAGGATCGACGCGCGGGGCCGCGCTCTTCGCCGAGCGCCCGCCGGGTCAGATCGCCCGTCTCGACCCGGTGGAAGTCTTCGGCAATCCGCTGTCCATCGCTAACAAACGTGAGCCCAAGGTGTTGATCGAGCAATACCGACAACGTCTCCCCCAACTGTTCGGCTTCGTCGAGTTTGGTCAGCACCAGCGCCGATGGCTCCGTCTTCCGGAACGCATCCAGCACCCTTCGCAGCGCCGCCGCCTGAGTGGTCGCGGAGACGACCAGCCAGCTCTCGCGCCGGACACGGTCCGGCCAGCCGGCAAACAGCGACTCGTCGCCCACCGCGGAAGGTGCCTGCCCGGCGGTGTCGACCAGAATCAGATGCCCATCCTCTGCTCGCGCGGTCATGTCGCGCAACTCGCGCGGGCTCTGCAGCACCCGCAATGACACGCCCGCCATCTGCGCGAACGCCTGCAGCTGGCGCGTGGCCCCAATGCGCTGGGTGTCCAGTGTGACCAGCGTAACCGAATCCGCACCCATACGACGGATTTGACGCAAGGCAATGCGTGCGAGTGTAGTGGTCTTGCCCACCCCCGTAGGCCCCACCAGGGCCAGCACGCCACCTTCATCCAGGATGTCCGGATGGCGGGTCGCGATCGCCCCGGAAAGGCGTGCGCGCAGCCTCTCCCAGGCCTGCTCCACCGTGCTGTCGTCGAGAATACTCCCGGCGAGACTGCGCGCCAGTGACTCGCTGAACCCACGGTCCATCAGACGCGCCTTGCACTCCGCCGCCAGCGGATGCCGCGCCGCCCACTGTGCGGCCTCGTTGTCGCTGTGCTGGCGGGTGAGCAGGCTGCGCAGATCCCGCAGCTCCTGGCGCATCGCGGCGAGCTCGGGGTCCGCGGGCCAGGCCGAGCCCGAGCCCGGGCTCGGACGCGAGGCGGATGCCGGCGCCTCACGCGGGGCATGGACCGCGTTCACCGCAGCCTGCTGCTCGCGCTCGGAGACCCCCGCATCGCCATCTTCCAGCGCCGCGACAACCTCCAGCCAACCATCGACACGGCGGCTCGACAGGATCACGGCATCCTCGCCCTGCTGTTCACGCACCTGCCGCATCGCATCGCGCATGTCGCGTGCCCGGTACCGTCTCACATTCATCGCTGTTCTCCCGCTCCGCTCAAGGAAAACACTGATCAGTGTTTCCCTCTCGTATCCGATCGCTACTGTTCGTCTCAGGCACCTGTGGGCGTTGCCTGCCGGGCCGAGTCTTCCTGGCCCACCGTGGCCACCACGCGGATCCGCCGGTTATCGGGGATCTCGGTAAAGGCCAGCACCGCCAGGCTGCGCACGGCTCCGCGGAGCCACCCGGCAATCCAGGAGCGGATCTCCGGGGCCACCACCAGGATGGCCGGCTGCCCGCTGGCTTCCTGGCGCTGGGCCGCCTCGGACACCGACCGCTGCAGGCGTTCCGCCAGGCCCGGTTCCAGCCCCACGGTCTCGCCATTACTGCCCTGAAGAGACTTATGCAAAAGCTGTTCCAACGAGGGATCGAGCGCGATCAATGGCAGCTCATCGTCCGGTCCCACAAGGTCCTGCACGATCGAGCGCGACAGCGAGACACGCACGGCCGCGGTCAAAACGCCGGGATCCTGACTCTTCACGCCCTCCTCTGCCAGGGTTTCGGCGATCGTGCGCAGGTCGCGGATCGAGACCTGCTCGGCCAGCAGGTTCTGCAGGACCTTCAGGATTACCGACAGCGAGAGTGTCTTCGGCACCAGATTCTCGACCAGCTTCGGCGAATGCCGTGCCAGCTGGTCCAGCAGATGCTGGGCCTCTTCGTGACCAATCAGGCGATGGGCGTTCTCGCGGAAGACCTGCGACAGATGCGTGGCGATCACGGTGGAACAGTCGACCACGGTGTAGCCGGCGCCCTGCGCCTGATCGCGATCCGCCGGATCGATCCACAAGGCGTCCAGATTGAAGGTCGGATCCTTGGTCGGCGTGCCCGGAACGGTGCCGAACACCTCGCCCGGATTGATCGCCAGCTCGCGATCGGGGAAGACCTCGGCCTCCGCCACCGTGACACCCAGCAGGGAGATGCGATAGGCATTCGGACTCAGTTCCAGGTTGTCGCGGATATGGACCGGTTGCAGCAGGAACCCCAGCTCCTGGGAGAGCTTGCGGCGCACACCCTTGATCCGACCCATCAGCTGACCGTCCTGAGTGCGATCCACCAGCGGGATCAGACGATAGCCGACTTCCAGGGAGACGAGGTCGATCGGCGGCACGTCGTCCCAGGTGAGATCGCGATTTTCCGGACTGGTGTCCGCCGCTTCGTCAGGCACGCGCTCCACATCCACGGCCTGCTCGCGCTCGCGCCGCTGCATCAGGTAGGCCGAGCCAATGGCCAGCGAGGCGAGACCCAGGAACACGGCATTGGGCATACCCGGCACCAGCCCCAGCGCGGCGATCACGCCACCTGCCACGTACAGCACGCGCGGGTTCGAGAACATCTGCCCGAACACCTGCTGGCCCATGTCCTGGGTGCTGGAGACACGGGTCACGATGATCGCGGTGGCCGAGGACAGCACCAGCGACGGGATCTGCGCGACCAGACCATCGCCAATGGTCAGCAGCACGTAGTTCGTCGCGGCGTCGCCCATCGACATGCCGTGCTGCAGCGTGCCGATGGTCAGGCCGCCAATGATGTTCACGAACAGGATGAGAATCCCGGCGATTGCGTCCCCGCGCACGAACTTCGAGGCACCGTCCATCGAGCCGTAGAAGTCCGCCTCGCTGGCGATCTCCTCGCGGCGCTTGCGCGCCTCTTCCTGGGTCAGAATTCCGGCATTCAGGTCGGCGTCGATCGCCATCTGCTTGCCCGGCATGGAATCCAGGGTGAACCGGGCGCTGACCTCGGAGACACGCCCCGCGCCCTTGGTCACCACCACGAAGTTGATGATGATCAGGATGGCGAACACCACCAGACCGACGGTGTAGTTGCCGCCCACGACGAAATCGCCAAAGGCCTGGATGACCTGGCCCGCGGCGTCAGTGCCGGTATGCCCCTCCAGCAGGATCACGCGCGTGGAGGCCACGTTCAGCGCCAGGCGCAGCAATGTGGCGACCAGCAGCACGGTCGGGAAGACTGCGAACTCCAGCGGCCGCGGCGTGTAGACCGCGACCATGATCACGACCAGCGACAGCGCGATGTTGAAGGTGAACAGGACGTCCAGGGCGATGGGCGGCAGCGGCAGCACCATCATCGAGAGCATCGCGATCAGCAGGATCGGCGCCCCCAGGCCCCACTTGCCGACAGTCCCCAGGCGGTCGAAGAAGGCCATTAGCGGTTCCTCCGACGGCCGCGCGGCTGCTGCGGATCGAGATAGTCTTCCGGCACCGGCAGGTCATCCGGCATCGCGACGTCTGCATCCGCGCGCTTCAGCTGATAGACGTAGGCGAGGATGCGCGCGACTGCGACGAACAGCCCGTTCGGGATCTCCTGGTTCAGGTCCGTGGTGAAGTAGATTGCACGCGCCACCCGGGGTGCCTCGACGCGAATGATTTTGTGTTCGTCCGCGACCGCGCGGATCGACGCCGCGACCTCGTCCACGCCCTTCGCCACGAGCTTCGGCGCAGCCATGCGCGAGGCCTCGTAGGTAATCGCTACCGCGTAGTGGGTCGGGTTGGTGATGACCACGTCGGCCTTCGGGACTTCCTCCATCATCCGGCGCTGCGCCATCTCCTGCTGCAGCTGCCGGATCTTCTGCTTGACCTCCGGCTTGCCGTCGGTCTCCTTGTACTCGTCCTTCAGCTCCTGGCGCGTCATGCGCAGCTGCTTCTGGTGGTTCCACATCTGAAACGGCGCGTCGATCGCGGCCACCAGGATCAGTGCGGCCGAGACCGCCACGAACGTCCCCAGCGCCAGCTGCGCCGCGTGCGCGATCGCTTGCTCAAGGGGCTCGTAGCCGAGCATCAGCAGGCGATCCGAAAAGGTCCACAACACCGACATCGCGACACCCGCGATGAGCACGAACTTGGCGAAGGTCTTGCCAAACTCCATCAAACCCTGCCACGAAAAAATGCGCTTGAGACCCTTGAGCGGGTTCAGCTTGGAGGCCTTGGGTTTCGCCGCCTGCCAGGAGAAGTTGGCGCCGCCGATCAGGATGGGCGCCAGTACCGCCGCGACCATCAGCACGCCAAAAAGCGGCAGCAGCGTGCGCAACGTCATGAAGATCTGTTCCGACAGATACGGCAGCAGCAGCGAGCTGTCATAGGCCAGATCACGCTCGATGTCGAAGCGCCCGGCCGTCTGTTCGGCCAGCTGCCCGCCCATCGTCGGCCCGAAGAACGTCATGAACCCGCCGGCCGCCATCAGTACGAGGAAGGTCGACAGCTCCCGCGAACGCGGGACCTGACCCTTCTCCTTCGCCTCGCGCAGGCGTTTCGGAGTCGGCTGTTCGGTTTTCTCTTGTCCGCTCTCGTTCTCGGCCATCCTAGAACCCCAGCATCGCTTGCATCAGGCCAAAACCTTCGAACAACAGATCCCCAAGCCGCTCCGGCAACCCGGGCATGGTCAGCATCAGCAGGATGAAGCCCATCAGGATCATCATCGGAAAGCCCACCGCGAAGATGTTCAGCTGCGGCGAGGCCCGGGTAATCACCCCCATCGACAGGTTGACCAGCAGCAGCGAGGCCACCGCCGGGATCGCAACCAGCACGGCCCCCTGGAACATGACACTGCCAAACGCGATCAGCGACGCCAGCGCCTCGGCATCCAGCCCCGAGGGGGCGACCGGCAGCGTCTCGAAGCTGGTCAGAAGCAGCTCGAGCGCGATCAGATGCCCATTCATTGCCAGGAAGATCAACGTGGCCATGATCACGAAGATCGTGGAGACCACCGGCACCTGCACGCCCTGTGCCGGATCCACGATCGAGGCGAAACCAAGACCCATCGACAGTGCGATCACCTCGCCGGCCTGCGTCAGTGCGGAAAAGACCATCTGCAGGATGAAGCCCATCACCAGACCGATCAGGATCTGGTGCACGGTCACCACTACCCCCTCGATGCTGATCGGGTCCACCGCCGGCAGCGCCGGCCCCTGCATGGCCACGAAGATCGCCAGCACCAGGGCAAACAGGATGCGCACCGTCGCGGTGAGCTGATCACCGCCGAACACCGGCATCACCAGGAGCATCGCCCCAATGCGGGCAAACGGCCACATGACCGCCCCCACCCACACGAGGATCTGCTCCATGGCGAGGTTCACGGCTGCCTACCCCACCATGCCCGGCGCGGCATCATAGAGTCGCTCCGTGTATTCGATGATCAGCGCCAGCATCCAGTGCCCGGAGATCAGCAAGGCGGCAAACATCGCCAGCAGCTTGGGGATGAAGGACAGCGTCATCTCCTGGATCTGGGTCGCGGCCTGCAGCATCCCGATCGCCAGGCCCACGGCCAGGGCCGTCAGCAGCGGCGGCGCGGCCAGCAGGACCACGACCGTGAGCGTCTCGCGCCCGACATCAACCACCATTTCGGGTGTCATCGCGTATCCCCCTAAACGAAGAAGCTGGTGGCAAGCGTGTTCATCATCAGCGCCCAGCCATCGACGAGGACGAACAGCATCACCTTGAACGGCAGCGAGATGATCAGCGGCGACAGCATGACCATCCCCATCGACATCAGGACGGACGCCACCACCAGGTCGATAATCAGGAACGGAATCAGGATCAGGAATCCGATCTGGAAGGCCGTCTTCAGTTCGCTGGTTACGAAAGCCGGCACCAGCAGGCGCAACGGGATGTCATCAGCGTCATCGAATCCGTCGATGCCGTTGATCTCGGCAAACATGCGGATATCGCTCTCGCGGGTGTGCGCGAGCATGAACTCGCGAAGGGGCTGCACACCGGCCTGCAGGACTTCTTCGGTCCCCATCTCCTCGTTCATGTACGGGACCACGGCGCTCTCGTAGATCTCGTCGAATACGGGTGCCATCACGAACAGGGTGAGGAAGAACGCCAGGCCAATGAGGATCTGGTTCGAGGGGGTCTGCGTCGTCCCCAGCCCCTGGCGCAGGATCGCCAGCACCACGAGGATGCGGGTAAATGCCGTCATCATGATCAGCGCCGCCGGCAACAACGTCAGCAGCGTCATCAGCAGCAGGATCTGCAGGGTGACGGAATAGGTCTCGCCGCCCTCGCCGTCGGTGGTCACCGTCAGCGCCTCGATCCCCTCGCCGCCGAACTGACCCCAGGCCAGCCCCGGAAGCAGCAACAGCGCCAGCGCCAGAACGGCGCGCGGCAGGTACCTGAGCCGACCCGCCATCACGACCGCTCGCCTCCCGCCTCGCGCCGACCCGAGACGGCTCGGCGCAGCGCACTGGAGAAGTCAGGCGTCGTTGCCTCCTCGACGCTGACCGGCTCCCGCAGCGTGTGCAGGGTCCGCATCCCCGAGGGTGCGACCCCGATCAGGACCTGCTCCTCCCCTACCTGGACCAGCATCAGGCGCTCGCGCGTCCCCACCGAGCGCACCGCCACCAGCTCGATGGTCTGCGAACCCCGGCTCAGGCCACCCTGTGTCCGGCGAAGAATCCAGCCCAGAACGACGATCGCGATGATCACGATGACCAGCCCGCCGATCATCTGCGTCAGGTGGGCGGCGGCCGAGATCCCGCCGTTCGCCTCCTCGGCGAGGCCAATCGCAGGCCAGAGCCCCCCTGTGCCGGTCAGTCCGAGGACTGCCAGCCAATGTGCAAATCGTAGTTTCATCAGTTACTTGAGCTTGCGAATGCGTTCACTGGGGCTGATCACGTCAGTCAGCCGTATGCCGAACTTCTCGTTGACCACGACCACCTCGCCATGCGCGATGAGCGTCCCGTTCACGAGCACATCCAACGCCTCCCCCGCGAGTCGGTCGAGCTCCACCACCGACCCCTGGTTCAACTGCAGCAGATTGCGAATGGGGATGCGGCTGCGACCGATCTCCATCGAGATGGTGACCGGCACATCCAGCACCATCTGCAGATTAATGTCCTCGGCCGACATGCCGGCCGACGCCGCCAGTTCCTCCGGCTTCAGAGGTTCGGCCTCCGGATCGGGCTTGTGCTTGCGCTCCCTTTTCTCCGCTCCCATCAGGGGATCGGCCGATTCACTTCCGCTACTGCTGGCCTGGGCCTGATTCAACAGCTCGTCCGGATCGGCGGCCGGCTCACCGTCGGTGTCCTTCTGCTCGGCCAGCGCTGCGGCCCATTCGTCCGCCAGGGCGTCCTGGTCCTCTTCGGATTCCCCTTCGGCTGCCTCCGTGGTCACGTCACTGTCCTCACTGGAAGCCAGGCTCTCGTCGTCTTTCTTGTTGTCTTCGGTGTCTGCCATGGGTGCAGCCCTCTATCGCTTGATAATGCGATCCGTCACCTGGATCGCATTCTTGCCATCGGATACGCCAAACTTCCCACGAAACAGCGGGATATCTTCGACTCTCAAGGTAACGGTATCGGGGAGATTGATCGGGATGATGTCGCCCGGCTGGATGTCGAGCAGCTCCTGCACCGTCACTTCGGTCTCGGTCAGGGTGGAGCTCACCTCGACTTCCGCGTCCTGAATCTCTTCTTCCAGCGCCTTCATCCAGCGTTGATCCACGTCGGACCGGTCCGATTGCAGCCCGGTATCCAGCTGCTCGCGGATCGGCTCGATCATCGAGTACGGCAAGGTGAAATGCAGATTGCCGCCGCCACCATCGAGCTCGATATGGAACTCGCTGATCACGACGATCTCGGTGGGCGAGACGATATTGGCGAACTGCGGGTTCACCTCCGAGTTCAGGAACTCGAAGCGCAGATCCATCACCGGCTGCCAGGCCTTGACCATGTCCTCGAATGCGCCTTCGAGGATGCCGTGGACCACGCGCATCTCCATCGGCGTGAAATCCCGTCCCTCGATGCGCGTGTGGTAGCGACCGTCGCCACCAAAGAAGTTGTCGACCAGGATGAACACCAGCTTCGGGTCGAACACGAACAGACCAGTCCCGTGCAGCGGATGCGCCCGCACCAGGTTCAGGCTGGTCGGCACGAACAAGGAGTGCATGTACTCCGAGAACTTCGAGACCCGAGTGCCGACCACGGAGAGCTCCGCAGAGCGACGCAGCATATTGAACAGGCGTACCCGGAGGTGTCGTGCAAAGCGCTCGTTGATCATCTCCAGCGTGGGCATCCGCCCACGCACGATCCGATCCTGCGTCGCGAAGTTGAACTCGCGGGCCTCTCCGTCATTCGGAAACGGGTCATCCGTTTCGATATCGCCGTCATCGACCCCATGAAGGAGGGCGTCGATCTCGTCCTGGCTGAGGATGTCCGTTTGCGCCATGGTTCTGCCTACTGCATGACCAGTTCGTTAAAGCGCACCGCTTCCACATCATGTGGTGCGTCCCGCTCCTCAAGGATCTCGGCGATCGCCTCGCGCAGCTCCTCGGCGAGCGATTCCTTCCCGTCACGCGTATTGAGGTCGTCGTAGTGTTTCTCTCCAAGCAGGCCCAGCACATCGTTGCGAACGGCCGGCATATGCCGCTCCAGCGCTGCAATCACCTCGGGGTCGGTTGTCACGACGCTTAGCTCGAGCCGGAGATAGCGAATGCGTCCGGGCCCATCAATGTTCACGGTCATCGGCTCCAGTCCGTGATAGTGGCGCTCGGCAGGGCCTTCTTCGCCGGTCTCTTCCTCGCCACCGCCGGACAAGAAAAACCACGCAGCCGCCGCGCCGGCCCCGGCGAACACGAGCACCAGTAAAATGACAATCCAGAGCAGCCCTTTCTTGCCCTTTTTGCCGGCGCCTTCTTCACCCAGTTCGACTTCTTTCTCCGCCATTTCCTACCCTCGAGATTCGTGAATCCGTCCATGTTGACGGCACGGGATCGCGCTGACTATTGCCTGAACTCATAGCAAAGGCAGTGCCAAGATTGGTTTACGTAATATTTTCCGACACTTAAGAAGGGGAAAAGAGAACTCTGGAGGGGTGCAACCGGGAAAGAACAAGGGGATCGTCAAGATTCAGCCGCCCCGAACCCGGCAGAAGACGGGATCTTGGCGGCACACAAACCGGGGATGGGAACGACCGGGCGGGTTTACGCACCCGGTCTTTTGCAAACGGACTTACTCAGGCGAAGAGGTCAAGTCGGCGGTTCAGAATCGAAAGGGTGCTACCCGTAGCCTGCTCGCCTTCGGCTTCGGACTCATCAGCCTCGCGCCCGGCCCGCTGCCCGTCAGCCAATTCCTGCTGACCTTCACGCTCTTCGGCCGCCTGATCGGACACGGTCGCATCCTCGAGCGTAAGGCCGCTCTGGGCAAGACTCTCGCGCAGCCGAGGCATCGCCGCCTCCAGAACCTCGCGGGTCACCGGATTTGCACTGATGAACTGGACGGTGGCTCGATCACCGTCCACGTTCAGGCGGACATCGAGTGTCCCCAGCTGCGGCGGGTGCAGCTTGATCTCGGTACGGCCGCCCTGGGCACGCGCCAGCATGCGGATCTGGTCCGTCAGCTCGCGCTCGCCACCCGGCTGCAGCAGCCGAGCCAGGTCCAGGCGCAACGAGCTGCGTGAACCCTCGCTGCCTTCCGCAGCCTGTACATGCGCCGGCAGAATGCCGGCCAGAGGTTCCGCGCGTCCCTGCGCCCTTTGCGTATCAGTCCCCTGGGACATCCATTGCGCCAGCAGCTCCAGAACATTCTCGCGCGAAAGGCGGCTGTTCGGACCGAGCAGCTCGGTGCCCGCCCCGCCGCCTGAAGCAGCCGAGCCCTGGCTGGACTCGAGGAACAGCCGCATGACCGCTGCAGGCAACGGCTTGATCTCGCGCGCGCCACCGTTGCCTTCGCCGCGCTCCATACGTGCAACGGACGGACCGGGGCGATCATCCACTGCCGTCATGAGCGCGGCCAGCGGCAAATCCTTGCCGCCCGATTCCACCTCGACGGCCAGTTCGCCTCCGTCCATCAGGGCTTGCAAGCGGGCCAGCATGCCCTCCAGATCGAGCCCTTCAAGCTCCTCTTCACCCACGCCCAGATCGGCCAGCAGCGCCTCGAGCTGCGGCTGAAGAATATCGAGGAAACCCTCGCCTTCTGCGGTTTTCAGGTCCTTCAACCCTTCGAGGCCTTCGAGCGCCTGAAGGTCCTTGAGGTCACTGCCACCCCCCAACAACTGCAGCAGCGGCATCATCCCCTGGCCGGCATTGCCTGTCGCGATCATCAATGGATCCTCTGAGTCATTGCCCGGCTCGTACGCCTTTGATGGGCATTCCTGGTCAGCTCATTCAAGATTCTTGCCAGTCGTTGTTCGTCTCCTGCGTGCGCGTGTGCACCTGCCGTGTCGCCCACATGTCCTGCTCATGCTGGCGACGGCGATCGGCCTCCCGCTCCTGTTCTGCAATGCGGCGCTCCAGGAGCTTTTCCAGGGACATCACCGCCCGGTGGCGGAGCAGCCACTCCTGGCGTGCCTGCTCCGCCTGGGCGCCTGCGGCCTGCGCGCGAAGGTCTTGCTGTTCCAGTGCATGCCGCAGCTGATCCCGCATCCCGGAAAGCCACTTGAGCTGATTCGTGTCATCGGGCAGTGGCGCCCGGAGATACTCGAGCTGATAGCCCTCCAGCTGGGTCCGCTGGGTCTCGACCGCGTCCAGTTGCTGCAACCGCGCCCCCAGTTGACGCGTGGCTTCACTCTCTTCAACGCGTCGCAGACGCAGAAGACGGTCCAAGCGCCGAGAATCCATTTCAGGCGCCCCCGATCAAGGCCAGCAGTTCGTCGCGGGCCTGATCAAACCCGACCGCCTCGTCGCGACCCTGCCCAAGGTAGGCCTCCAGCCGCTCGTGCATCGCCACCGCTTCATCCAGATGCGGATCCGCTCCCCTGCGGTAGGCGCCCACGGCGATCAGGTCGCGGTTGCGCATGTAGGTCGAGGCGAGATCCCGGAATCGCCGGGCCGCCTGCTCGTGCTCCGGCGTGATCAGCGCGCTCATCACTCGCGAGACCGACGCCGACACGTCGATCGCGGGATAGCGTCCGGTCTCCGCGATCTCGCGCGACAGGACCACGTGCCCGTCGAGGATCGCACGCGCCGCATCCACAATCGGGTCGTTCTGGTCATCGCCCTCGGCGAGCACCGTATAGAACGCCGTGATCGAACCACCGCCCACATCCCCGTTGCCGGCCCGCTCCACCAGTTGCGGCAGACGCGCGAACACCGAGGCGGCGTAGCCCTTCGAGGCCGGTGGCTCGCCAATCGCCATCGCGATCTCGCGCGCCCCCTGGGCAAAACGCGTGAGCGAATCCATCAACAGCAGTACATTGAGCCCCCGGTCGCGGAACGACTCCGCCACCGTGGTGGCTACCCAGGCCCCGTGCTGGCGAAGCAGCGGCGACTGGTCGGCGGGCACTGCCACGACCACGGTGCGCTGGCGTGACTCCTCATCCAGGATCTCGTGGATAAATTCATTTACTTCGCGCCCACGCTCACCGATCAGCCCGACCACGATCACATCGGCATCAGTGTTGCGTGTCATCATCCCGAGCAGAACGCTCTTCCCGACACCGGACCCGGCGAACAGGCCCAGCCGCTGCCCACGGCCGACCGACAGAAGGCCGTTGATCGAGCGAATCCCGACATCCAGCGGTTCCCGCACCGGAGCCCGCTGTAGCGGGTTGATCGGCCGCCCCGACAGCGGACTGTGGTCACGCGCGCGCAAGGGCCCTTTGCCATCCAGCGGCTGGCCATTGGCATCGATCACGCGCCCGAGCAGCGCGTCCCCGACCGGGATCTCGCGTTGGATATCGAGTGGTTCGATGCGCGCACCGGGCGTCAGGCCCGAGGCAAGCTCCTCCGGCATCAGAAAGGTGCGGTCGTTCTGGAACCCCACCACCTCGGCCGGGACGGCCGCGCCATTCTCGCCGTGGATCAGCGCCCGGCCACCCATCGGAAGGCGCAACCCCTCGGCCTCGAAGGTCAGGCCCGTCAGCCGCGACAGGCGGCCTTCGGACTGTGGCGGTTGCACGCGCTCCAGCCGGCCACGCGACTGCTGCAGACGATCCAGAAGCCCGGTGGTCAGTTGCTCTTGCCCACGCTTGCGCAGGGTATCGAGGGGCGAGCTCATGAATCGTCCCCCGATACCGAAGCATCCTCGGGCGCCGTCGAACGGGCAGGCTCAGCCAGATCGCCCCAGACCGCCTCGACCGCCTGTTGCAGGCGGCGCTCCAGCGAGGCGTCCACAGACGCCGCGCCCGACTCGACGCGGCAGCCACCCCGAACAAGGTTCGTATCCGCGACCCAGCGCACCCGCGTATCCAGCGACTGGACATACTCTTCCAGCAGGTTGCGGTCATCCGGGTGCACATGCACCCGCACTTCCTGATTCCGCCCAGGCAGTTGTGCCAAGGCCTGATGCAATACCTGTTCGATCAGTTCCGGTCGGGTCTCCAGCTCGGCAGACAGCACTTTGCGGGCCAGGGCGACGGTCAACGCCAACAGCTCCGGCTCCAGCTGGTCGGCTGCTTCGGCCAACGGGTCGGTCAGCCCACCCGCCAATGACTCCAGTCTGGCGACCGTCTCGCGCAGCTGCTTGTCCGACTTTGCCCGCGCGGCCTTCTCGGCCTCCTGTTTCCCGACCTCGTGGCCTTCGGCGTATCCGGCCTCGAAGCCATTCTGACGTGCCTGTTCCTCGATCGCCTCGATCTCGGCGGCCGTGGGCAGTCGTCGGGGCGGCCGCAGGCCTTCATCGCCAATCTCTGGCGGTTCCCAAACCGACGCGTCGGGGTCATGGACCCGCACCTGGGCGCCGGGACGGGATGTCACAACATCGCCTCGCTACCCTGCCCGCCGAGCACGATCTCGCCGTTCTCGGCGAGGCGACGGGCCACCGCCAGGATCTCCTTCTGCGCCGCCTCGACCTCGCTCACGCGGACCGGGCCCTTGGCCTCCAGATCCTCACGCAGCATCTCGGCCGCACGCTTCGACATATTGCGGAAAATCTTGTCCTGGAGCTCCTCTTCGGCGCCCTTCATGGCCAGCACCAACGAGTCTGTCGAGATCTCGCGCAACAGGGTCTGGATACCGCGATCGTCGATATCCACCAGGTTCTCGAAGACGAACATCTCTTCTTCGATCCGCCCGCCAAGGTCCGAATCGGACTCCTTGATGGATTCCATGATCTCGGCCTCGCGCGACCCTTCCATCAGATTCATGATGTTGGCCGCCGTGCGAACCCCACCCAGCATCGAGGTCTTGCTGGCGGCATTCCCCGAAAGCTGACGATCGAGGATTTCATCCAGCTCCTGCAGCGCCTGCGGCTGGATGCCGTCCAGCGTCGCGATTCGCATCACGACGTCCGTCTGCACGCGGGTAGGCAGGTATTGCAGCGTGTCCGATGCCTGATCGGAATCCAGGTGCGACAGGACGATCGCGACGATCTGTGGGTGTTCGTTACGCAGCATGTCGGCGATCGCGCGCGGGTCCAGCCACTTAAGGGCCTCGATCCCCTTGGAATTGCGCCCCAGCAGGATCCGGTCGATGACGCCCGAGGCCTTCTCGCCAAGGGCGTTCTCCAGCACGCTGCGAACGTACTCGTCCGCACCCACGCCGAGCGCCGTTTGCTCCTGCACATGCGCGGAAAACTCGTGCAGCGCGGAGTCCACATCCGCGCGCGAGATGCGGTCCATCGAGGCCATCGCCGTCCCGATCTTCTGGACCTCTTTGGGCCCCATATGGCGCATGACCTCGGCGGCGGCATCCTCGCCGAGACTCATCATGAACACCGCGGCGCGTTCCGCGCCATCGAGCTTCTTGGGTTGCTTGTCAACGGCCATCATCACCCAACCAGGTCTTCATTACCTGCGCCACGCGCTTCGGATCCTCGCGCACCATCTCGCGTACCGCCTCGAGATCCATCTCCTGCTGATCGGGCCCCTTGGGGCCCGTCAGTGCGGCCACGGCCGACTGCGAGCCCGCCGGCGCACCGGGACTATCTTCGTCCGACTGGTCCGTCAGCGCCCTTTGCTGGTCGGCCCGCGGATCACGCGGCGGGCTTGCCATCAGCTGCTTGAGCGCCGGGCGAACCACCGTGAGCAACAGAATCAACGCCAACAACAGGCCTGCGCCGATCTTGACCATCTCGAGGAACCACGACTGAGACCAGAACGGCACCTCGTCTTCGATCATTTCTTCCGCCGGGGCCTCAAAGGGCGCCGTCACGACATTCAGCGTATCGCCTCGGGCCTCCGAGAATCCAACCGCTTCTCGCACCAGCGCTTCGATCCTTTCCAGCTCCTCCGCATCGCGCGCCACGCTCTCGCTGGCTCCGTCCTCGCCCAGCTGCTCACGGAAGTCCACCACGACCGCGGTGGACACCCGGCGGATACCGCCCGGCGCCTCGCGGATATGGTTGATGCGTCGATCGACCTCGTAGTTACGCGTAACGTTGGCGCTGCGGCTCGTCGGCAGCGGCGCCGGGGCCACCTCACCCTCAGCGCCCTCAACCGCCCCGCCCTCCGGCGGCTGATTGGTCAGGGCGCCGGGGACTCCCGCCGGCCCACCATCCATCCCGGTGCGCTCGTCCTCGCGCGTCTGCTCCGAACGCAGGGCGATGGTCTCGGGATCGTAGAGCTCCTCGGTGCGTTCCACCTGCGAGAAATCGATATCGGCATTGACCTGGACGCGCACCTTGTCCGAACCCACGATCGGCGCCAGCAGATCGTGGATGCGCTCGGCGTAGCGTTGTTCGACCTCGCGCGAGAACGACAGGCGGTCACTGCTGGCCATGCCGCCACGATCGGCGCCGTCCTGCGTCAACAGGCGGCCACGCTGATCGACCACCGTCACCCGCTCCGCCTCGAGCTCCGAGGTGCTGGAGGCCACCAGATGCACGACCGCGGCCACCTGCGACTCGGAAAGCGAGCGACCACCCCGGAGATGAACAACCACCGAGGCAGTGGCCGGGCGGCGATCGCGCACGAATACCGACTGTTCGGCCTGCGCGATATGCACGCGTGCCCGTTCGACCGCGTCCAGAGACGCAACGGTGCGCGCCAGCTCGCCCTCCATCGCGCGATGAAAGCGCGCCCCCTCCACCATACGGCTGGTACCCAGCCCGGTGTCTTCCTGCAGCAGCTCGAAGCCCACATCGCCCGAGCGCGGCAGGCCTTCCGATGCCAGCTGCAGTCGCGCCTCGGCCAGATCCCCCTGGGGCACCTTCACTTGTCCGGTCGTGGCGTCCACCTGGTATGAAATACCGGCCTGGGACAGCGCCTGCACGACTTCCGCTGCCTCCTCGCTTTCCATGCGCGGAAACAGCGGCACATACGTCGGCCGGAAGGCCCAGTACAGTACCGCCACGATCACCACGATCGCGCCGGCGAGCATGCCCAGAAGCGCAAGCTGACGCCCCGCCGGCATGCCATTGAACTCGCGGATACCACCCGTGATTACGGTCGGCAGGGATTGTGCGTTCTCGGCCATGAGTACTTATTCTCCGTGCGGTCCGCGCATCAGACCTGCATCCGCATGATTTCCTGATACGCATTCAGGAGCCGGTTGCGTACCTGGTTCGTGGCCTCGAACGCGATGCTCGACTTGTTCATTGCCACCATGACCTGGGGCAGGCTGACGTTCTCGTCGCCCAGCTCGAAGCGAGTCTGTAGATCGGTCGCACTCTGCTGAACATCATTCACCCCGCGCAGCGAGTCGCGCAGCACGTTCTGGAAATCCGCCCCGCCGACCTTGCCCGGCTGCTGCGCGGGATTGGTGCCTTCCACGCCCGAGCTCTGCGTCAGCTGGCGCATCTGGGCCAGAACGTTCTGAATCTGCATCTCGCTCATGATTCGACTCCCCTATTCGCCATCCACGCCCACGTGTGCGTGTCTTACCCTTCGCGCCAATGCCCGATGTGGCCTGTTGGCGTCGAAACAGCACGAAGCAAAGGCCGTGCCAGTGGTCTCACTAGTGACTCGACGAAGGCACCGCGAAGCCCGATTCCCGCAACCGGGCAATCTTGTAACGCAATGTTCTGGGGCTGATTCCCAGACGTTCCGCGGCCTCCTTGCGGCGCCCGCCTGACTCGCGCAGGACATTGAGAATCACCCGACTCTCCTGGGTCTGCAGGGTCTGTTCCAGCATGGGCGTCGAGTTCTCGTCGACCGAGTCGCGGTCATCCGGGTCCGAAGCGTCCGATGGCCGACACTCGTGCGTGCCCCAGGGCATCAGCATGTCCAGGTCCAGCCAGATCGCTTCGACACCGATAACGGGTCCGCGCGCCGCATCGTGCAGCGTCACCGCACGTTCCATCACATTGGCGAGCTCGCGCACATTGCCCGGCCAGTCGTGCTCGACCAGCCGTTTCCGGGCAGACGCATCGAGATCGGTCAAGGCATTGCTGCTCAACCGGCGCAGCAGGGTGCGCGCCAGCGGCACGATATCCTCCGGACGCTCGCGCAAGGGCGGGATCCAGACAGGAAAGACATTCAGGCGGTAGTAGAGGTCGTCGCGCAGCACCCCTTCCGCCAGTGCCTCGCGCAGGTCACGGTTCGAGGTCGCGATCACCCGCACGTCCACACGGCGGGCCTGCCGGCCGCCCAGTGGCTCTACCTCGCGTTCCTGCAGCACCCGTAGCAGCTTGGCCTGCAGGTTCACCGGGATCTCCGTGACCTCGTCGAGCAACAGCGTCCCGCCGTGGGCCTGGGCGAACTTCCCGGGCCGCGCCTCCAGTGCCCCGGTAAACGCCCCCTTCGCATGCCCGAACAACAGGGCCTCCAGCATCGTCTCCGGCAGTGCCGCGCAGTTGACGGCCTCGAACGGGCCGTTCGCACGTGGTGAGCGGGCATGCACCTGGCGGGCCAGCACCTCCTTGCCAACGCCTGACTCGCCGGTGACGAATACCGTCGCCGGGCTTGCGGCGATCCTCGAGACAAAGGCGTCCAACAACTGCATTGAGGCGCTCTGCGCCACCATCCGTGGAACCACAATGCTTGGCGACGGCCTGGCCACCGAACGCAGCCATTCAGCCATGGACTCGGCCATCTCGGGAAGGGCGAAATGCGCGGCCAAGCCTTCACGCAAGGCCCCGATCTCGGCGTCCTGCGTGGCGTCGTGCCCGACCGCGGCGACCGGCATCCGCGCCCCCAACTCAGCCCAGTGGCCCGGGGCATCCCTGCGCGCCACCAAAACCGCACGAGGGCGATGCGTCTCCAGTGCGACCGGTAGCGCCTCGCTCCGGCAAGATTCCAGCCGCACGCGCGGGATCGTCGCCAATACGCGGACCACCGCCTCGCGCAGCGCGGGTTCCGCATCGACTAGGAGAATGGTCGCTCTGGACATATACCGGTTCCTCGGAAGTTCAGGAGGCAACCAGCAAGAACCAAGCCAGAAAGAAGAAACGAAATAACTACAGGTACTTAACAAGGGGTCCGGATGCGCGTCGTCAAATCCTCGTCGGGCGTTCCGGTATCAACGCGGCCCCCACCTGACGGCTTCCCGACGATGCTGGGCCAAGGGGCAGAACCTCAGGCCTTGCCCAATCCGAACTTGCGCATACGCTCGACCAGGGTGGTGCGGCGCATACCGAGGCGGCGCGCCGCACGGGCGACGACCTGCCCGGTTTCGTTCAGCGCCGTGACGATCATTTCGCGCTCCAGGTCATTCAGATAGCCGCGCAGGTCCACGCCTTCCGGGGGCAACCCCTCGCGGGCCAGACCCAATGCCCCATTCGGCGCGCTGCCGGCCTGTCCATTCGCATCGCTCTGCGGCGGCATGGTCAGGTCTTCGATGCCCTCCGGGCGGACCCGCGGAGGGAGCTGCCCGAGGTCCACTGGCAGGTCCGGATACATGATGGCCAACTGCTCGAGCAGGTTTGCCAGTTCGCGGATGTTGCCCTTCCACGGCAGCTGGCTCAGGTGCGCCATCACGGCCGGGGTCAGGTGGGCCGGAGTCATACCCTGCTCTCGCAACCGATCCTCCAGCGCAGCCACCAGGGACGGGATGTCACTCGCACGCTCGCGCAACGGGGGTAGCTCGATGGGGAATACATTGAGCCGGAAGAACAGATCCTGACGGAAACTGCCCTCGGTCACCGCGTCATCCAGATTGCGATGCGTGGCCGCGATGATCCGTGCATTGGTGGAGATCGACTTGTTGGAACCAACGCGTTCGAACACGCGCTCCTGCAGGACACGCAGCAGCTTGACCTGCATCGGCAACGGCATGTCCCCGATCTCGTCGAGGAACAGCGTCCCGTCGCCGGCCAGTTCGAAGCGGCCCGTACGCGCGGTGAAGGCACCCGTAAAGGCCCCTTTCTCGTGCCCGAACAACTCGCTTTCGAGAAGATCCGCCGGGATTGCGCCGCAGTTGACGGCGACGAAGGGCTTGTCCGCACGATCGGAGGCCGCGTGGATCGCCCGCGCAATGACCTCCTTGCCGGACCCGGTTTCGCCCAGAATCAGCGCCGTGGCATCGGTACGGGCCACCTGTGCGACCAGGCGCTTGACCGCCAGCATCGTCGGATGCACCCCCACCAGGCCCGGCATGTCGTCATGCCCGGGCTCGCGGCCGTACCGCAGCCACTGCAAGACCTGGCTCACCTGGGCAATCGACAACGGGTGCTCCACCACGCAACCCGAACCCGGGGCGCTGACCTTCTCGCCATCGGTGGGCTGCACGACCACGGTCGTCTGCCCGTTGAGTCCCTCGAACAGGCGCTGGTCCAGCTCCGCGGCCGGGCCGCACCACCACACCGCTGCGGCGTCGGAACCCTGGTCGATCAGGGCTTCGGGGGATTGATGGGATTCGGTTTCACAGCCGAGACAGGACAGAATCGCCTGCGTGTCGCGGGCAGCGCCTGGTTCACCGGTGAGAGCAATCCGTAGTTCCTGGCTGCGTCCATTCAGATCCGTCATACCGGCCACCGCTCGTAGACTGAGTTGACTCATGCAGGGTCCAAAGTCGACCCATACAAAGGTGTGATGAGCGTCTCAGTATCCGGCTAGTTGTGACCGGCGTCAACTTTCTGTCGTTTGTCGGCAATCTCGCGCCGATGGAGGCGAAAAATCCAGCGTCCAAGGGCCTCTCTGAGGGTGTCTTCCATGCCCATCCACCGCATCAGCTGTACGTCTCCAGCCGTTGTCGGACTCTCGACACCCAGCACGCAAGGCTGCGGCAACAGCCGGCTGAGATAGATCTCCAGACGATCACAGTCCTCGGGTACAGTGCCCGCTGGCAGTACAATCCCGTGGCGCGACAAGGTCGCCTCCACGGGTGCCGGACGCTCCGGGTGCAGCGATTCGGCCACCAGATGCAGCAGCAGGTCCAGCTTGTGCTCCAGGCGCTGGATCTCGGGTGCGGTCTCGTCCTCGTGCGGGATCGAGCGCGGGTGAGTGTCGTCGAACAGGTCCAGGCTTTCGATCAGGCGCTGTGCGAGCCCCGGGTCCGTCAAGGCGCGCTCCGATGGGCCGACCGCGAGCGCACTGCTCACTCGCAGATCATCCCCCAGGTACTCGCTCCATTCGCTCGCCGTCATCGGACCTCCTGATTTACCGGCAGGGTGCGTTCCCGCCGCTTGCGCGGTTTGTACAGACGCTTATAGACGATCAGGCCACGAACACACGCGCGTTACGGAACAACCGCATCCAGGGGCCGTCTTCACCCCAGTCCTGTGGGTGCCAGCTGTGCTGCACGGTCCGGAACACCCGTTCCGGGTGCGGCATCATGATCGTGGCACGGCCGTCCTGCGAAGTGAAACCGGTGGCGCCGCCCGGGGAGCCATTGGGGTTCGCCGGGTAGTGGGTGGCCGGCGTGTCGTCCGCCTCCACGTAGCGCAGCGCCGCCTGGTCGTGCACCGGGACCTCGTCCCGATAGTGCACGCGGCCCTCCCCGTGCGAGACCACCACGGGCAGCAGGGATCCACCCATACCGTCCAGCAGGACCGAGGGGCCCGGCTCCACCCGGACCAGTGACAACCGGGCCTCGAACTGCTCCGAGCGATTACGCACAAAGCGCGGCCAGTGATCCGCCCCGGGAATCAGCGGGGCCAGATGGGACAGCATCTGGCAGCCATTGCAGACCCCGAGCGTAAAGCTGTCGGCGCGGTCGAAGAAGGCCTGAAACTGATCGCGCAACGCCGCGTGGTTCAGGATGGTCTGGGCCCAGCCGCCCCCGGCGCCGAGCACATCCCCGTAGGAAAATCCGCCACAGACCGCGAGGCCCTGCATCTCGTCCAGCGCCCTCCGTCCCGAGAGCAGGTCCGTCATGTGGACATCCACCGGCTGAAACCCCGCACGCTCGAATGCCGCCGCCATCTCCAGCTGGCCGTTCACCCCCTGCTCGCGCAGAATCGCCACGCGTGGCCGCTCACCGGTCGCGATCATGGGCGCGGCGATATCCTCCGCCGGGTCGAACCCGAGGCGCGCGGTCAGGCCGCCATCGTTGTCGACACGCGAGAACTCCTCTTCGGCACACTCCGGGTCGTCGCGCAGCCGCTGCATCGCGGCCGAGGTTGCCTGCCACTCGCCCTGCAACTGCGCCCGCGTCGTCTCCAGCAAATCCTTCGGTCCCTGGCGCACGAGCACGCGGTCATCCGCGCGCACGGTCGCGACCCGGTGCAGGTGCGCGCCCAGGCCCACGGCGTTCAGCCCGTCACGCAGCACCGCCTCGGCCCCCGGGGCCAGCTGCACGACCGCGCCCAGTTCCTCGTTGAACAACCACTCCTGTGCACGGTGATCGTCGGGCACCGTGACCTCCAGCCCGCAACGACCGGCGAAAGCCATCTCCGCAAGCGTCGTGAACAGGCCGCCATCGGACCGATCGTGGTACGCGGCCAGCAAACCCTTGCGGCGTAGCCCCGTGATCACGTCAAAGAAGCCGCGCAGGCGCGCCACATCGACCAGATCCGGTGTCTCGCACCCGATATGCCCCCAGGCCTGGGCCAGCGCCGAGCCGCCCATGCGCGTGTTCCCCTCGCCCAGGTCAATGAGCCACAGGGTCGAGTCCGCACCCGGATTCAGCTCGGGCGTCACGCTGCGCCGGACGTCGGCGACCGGGGCAAAGCCCGAGACAATCAGCGAGACCGGCGAGTACATGTCCCGCGCCTCGCCCTCGGCGGTCTCCCAGACCGTACGCATCGACAGCGAATCCTTGCCCACCGGGATGGAAATGCCCAGGCCCGGGCAGACATCCTCGGCCACCGCGCGCACGGTATCGAACAGGTTGGCGTCCTCGCCGGAGACACCGGCGGCGGCCATCCAGTTGGCCGACAGCCGAATCATCTCGGTACTGTCGATATCGGCGGCGGCCATATTGGTCACGACCTCGCCAATGGCCATGCGCCCCGAGGCGGGGCCGGAGAGGATCGCCAGCGGCGTGCGCTCGCCCATGGCCATCGCCTCGCCGGTATAGCCCTCGAAGTCGGTCAGCGTGACCGCGCAGTCGGCCACCGGCACCTGCCACGGGCCCACCATCTGGTCGCGCGCGACCAGCCCGCCCACGCTGCGATCACCGATCGTGATCAGGAAGTGCTTGGCCGCTACCGCAGGTACCTGCAGCACGCGGCGGACCGCCTCATCCAGCGGGCAAGCGACCGCGTCAAAGTCGGTAGCCGGCGGTGCCGTGCGACGGTCCTCGCGCGTCATGCGCGGCGTCTTGCCGAGCAGCATGCCCATCGGCATGTCCACGGGCGGCTCGTGGAACAGCCGGTCCTCGACCTTCAGGTGGCCTTCCTCGGTGGCGCGACCGACGACCGCGAACGGCGCCCGCTCGCGCTCGGCCAGCATACGGAAGGTCTCCAGACGGCCGTCGTCCACGGCCAGCACGTAGCGTTCCTGCGCCTCGTTGCACCACAGCTCCATCGGCGACAGGCCCGGCTCGGCGGTCGGGACCTCCCGCATCTCGATCACGCCGCCGCGCCCGGCATCGTCGAGGATCTCGGGAATGGCGTTGGACAGTCCACCCGCACCCACGTCATGGATCGAACGGATCGGGTTCTGCACCCCCAGCGCGGTGCAGCGATCGATCACCTCCTGACAGCGCCGCTCCATCTCCGGATTGCCCCGCTGCACCGAGGCGAAATCAAGCTGCTCGGCGCTGGCGCCGCTGGCCATTGACGACGCCGCCCCGCCACCCAGGCCGATCAGCATCGCCGGGCCGCCCAGCACCACGATCGGCGTACCCGGGGGTACATCCTGCTTGTGCACATGTTCGCCGCGGATCGACCCCAGGCCGCCGGCCAGCATGATCGGCTTGTGGTAGCCGTACAGGGCCTCGCTCCCGTCCGGGCGCGGCAGGGCCATCTCGAAGGTGCGGAAGTATCCCGCCAGCGCCGGGCGTCCGAATTCGTTGTTGAACGCAGCGGCGCCGATCGGGCCGTCCAGCATGATCTGGCGCGCGCTCTCGATCCGTTGCGGCCGGCCAAAATCATGCTCCCACGGCTGCGGCAACTCCGGGATCTGGAGATTGGAGACGGTAAAGCCGGTCAGCCCCGCCTTGGGCTTGGAGCCCCGTCCGGTGGCCCCCTCGTCGCGGATCTCGCCGCCCGAGCCTGTGGCGGCACCCGGGAACGGCGAGATCGCGGTCGGGTGGTTGTGGGTTTCCACCTTCATCAGGATCGGCAGATCCAGCGATTCGCGCTGATACTCGCCGCTGATCGCATCCGGCATCAGGCGGATGCCCGCATGCCCGGCGATCACCGAGGCATTGTCGCTGTAGGCCGACAGCACACGCTCCGGATGTTTCTGGTGGGTACTGCGGATCATCCCGAACAGCGTGCGTTCGTCCGCCTCGCCATCCAGGATCCAGGCGGCGTTGAAGATCTTGTGGCGGCAGTGTTCGGAGTTCGCCTGGGCGAACATCATCAGTTCGGCGTCGGTGGGCGCGCGCCCGAGCGCCGCGTACCCATCCGCGAGATATTCGATCTCGTCCGGCGAGAGCGCCAAACCCAGATCGACATTGGCGGCTTCCAGCGCCCGGCGCGGGTCATCGCCCAGCTCTACACGGCCCAGCGAGCGCGGCGTCTCGGTCTGGAACAGCCGCGCGGCCTCCGCCGGATCCTCGATCACGGTCTCGGTCATCCGGTCGTGCAGGACATCGCCGAGCGCCTCGAGGGCCGCGCCTTTGGCCCCCTGCCCGCCGATCTGCCAGTGGATGCCGCGCTCGATCCGCACGACGGCCTCCTCGAGGCCGGCATGGTGTGCGATCTCGGTGGCCTTGGACGACCACGGGCTGATCGTGCCGAAACGCGGGATGACCACCAGTTCGCGCTGGATCTCGAAGTCCGGCGCGCGCCAGGCCTCGCCCTCGGACAACAGGCGGTCCAGGATCGCGTCTTCTTCCGCCGTCAGGCGGCGCCGGGGCTCGATGAAATACACAAACCGCGCCGCGAGCGGACCCGCGTCAGGGACACTCGCCCGCAGGCCGGCTTCCAGTGCCCGCAGCCGAAATGGCGAGACGGCGATACCCCCTTCCACAAACCGCATTGCGCTTCCTCGATACCCGGAGATGACAAAGGCTGCGCATTGTACCGGACCCGGCGCCGGGCCGGGACCGCCGCCCGCCTACTGGATCACTCTCCGTGGACCGTTACGGTCAGCGTGCGCGTGTGGGCGGCGTAGCGGTGCTCCCACAGAAACAGGCCCTGCCAGGTACCCAGGACCAGCCGGCCCATCCCGACCGGGACGGTCAGGTCATTGTGGGTCAGCATCGCGCGGGCATGGGCGGCCATGTCGTCGTCGCCTTCCATGTCATGCCGGTAAGCGGGATCGCCGTCCGGAGCCATGCGCGCGATCAGGGTCTCCAGGTCATGACGGACATCGGGATCGGCGTTTTCGGTCACCAACAACGAGGCACTGGTGTGGTGCTGAAAGACATGGAAGGTACCGGTAGTGATCCCGCTGGCGGCCACGATCTCGTCGATCTGGCGCGTGATGTTGATCGTGCCCCGCCCCTCGGTGCGTACGCGAAAGCTGTCCTGATGCACGGCCATACCCGGCTCTCCAACAAAAAAGCGCCCGAAGGCGCTTGATTGGACTTGCTAATTTGGTGGAGGCGGCGGGAATCGAACCCGCGTCCGCAGGCCCTCCGCCTTCGGCTCTACATGCTTATTCTGTCTTTGAGTTTAACCAGCCGCTACCCGACAGGCAGGGAAAACAACTGGCGATCCCGGTTTAGTTTTAATGGATCCACGCCGGGCGCGCTTCACCACGAGCTTGTGAGAGTCGACGCCCGATACTGGACGCACAAGCACGGCTCCAGTCGGACGGCATCTACCGGTTTTTAAGCGGCGAGTGCGTAGTTGTCGTCGTTGGCAACTATTTTTTTGCAGTGATTTTTACGAGGCTCACCACATCCTCGGCATGCACCTCAGGTTTCGCGACCCGCGTCGAATCCAAGTCGCCCCCTTACAGTACACAGACAGTCTACCGCGCCAAGGGTTCCCCGACCAGACGAATATGCACGGTGACCTCCTCCCGATCGTGATACAGCTGTCGTGCCCGGACCTCATAAGCCAGCCCCGCGTCGCTCAGCCGTTCATCCAGGTGTTCCAGACAGTCCCGCACGGTCTGCCAGCGTTTCTTCATCGGCAGTTTCAGGTTGAAGATCGCCTCGCGGCACCACTGTCTTTCCAGCCAGTCCCCCATGCGCGCCGCAACACGTGCCGGCTTGTCCACGATATCGCATACCAGCCAGATCACCGGATTCGGCGGTTCCCAGACAAAGGCATCCTCGCGGTGATGCTCCACCTGGGTGGTCGCCATCAACCGCTCGTCCATCGGGCCGTTGTCCACGGCATGCACATGCATCCCGCGCCGCACCAGCTGCCAGGTCCAGCCGCCCGGAGCGGCCCCCAGATCCACGGCCTGCATGCCCTCGGCCAGTCGCTCCGGCCACTGCTCCGCCGGGATAAATGTGTGCCAGGCCTCTTCCAGCTTCAGCGCGGAGCGGCTGGGCGCGTCGGACGCCGCCCGCAGGCGCGGCTTGCCCTCCGGCCAGTCGCTGCGTTCTCCCGGCCGGGAGAACGCAATCTGTACCCGGTCGCCAGCGGACCAGAACAGGTGCGCCCGCAACCCGGCCGCATCCGGGACCAGCAGGCCGCGCTTGCGCAACACGGCCTGCAAGGGTCGATCCAGGGCGCGCGCCAGCCGAACCAGTGACTGGCCCTCGTTGGTGTCCGGGCACTCGTGCCACAGCGAGTCGAAGCAGATCCCCGTCAACTGAAGCTGATCCAGGATCGGCGTCACTCGATCCTCTCGGCTCAGCCGTTCCAGTGGGTGCAGCGCCACCAGCCGCTGCCGGGCAAAAATCAATTCATCCAGTGGCAGTGCCGCAGCCAGCCCCACTAGATGGCCATCCGCCGGGACAAAGCGTACAAATCCGGTATCGGGCTTCGCACGCGGATAGGCGGCCATACCCGCCTCCGCCGCCCGCTCCGTCAGCTCGGCAATCAGGTCGGGCTCGAAACCCGGGCGGCAGTAAAACAGCAGTTCGGACGCCGTCGCCTCGATCGCCACCATGTCCCCTCCATGAAAAAAGCCGCCACACCCGAGAGGGGTGAGGCGGCTTCGAGGGTAACCGGACCGAACATCCGGGTCACCAATCCACGGTCGGGATTAGATCTCCAGGCCCGGATCGCCTTCGACGTTTTTCAGCTTCGGCAGATAAGGCTTGCTGACCTCGACCGTACCCTTCTCGCGCAGATAGTCCGCGACCAGTTCCCAGACCGGCTCGGAATCCAGCGGCTCGTGCACGTTCGCCCAGCCGGCCACGACATAGTTCTTGTCCATGTCGATCGGTTCGCCATTGATCTCCAGGTCGCTGATACGCGAACCCATGGACTCGTGCGGATCAATCGTGTACTTGATCCCGCCCGTACGGACCATGTCGCCACCGCGGTGGTGATACGGGTTGGAGTTGAAGATCGAGTTGGCCACGTCTTCCAGCGTGTTCTTCAGCTGTTCGCCGGTCATCTCGTTACGCTGGACCTCGGAGTACGTGGTCACGGTCTGGCTCATCACCTCCTCGAAGGTGATCGGCTGACCCGGCAGGACACTCACACCCCAGCGGAAGCCCGGGGACAGCGCGACCTCGGCATCCAGCTTCTCGCGCAGTGCATCCAGGATCACCTCGTCAAAGGTCCCGTTGAAGTTGCCACGGCGGTACAGCACGCCGTCGGTCACCGCGAGCTCTTCGTTGAGCTTGTCCTCATACGGCTGGTGGACCTTCTTCACATGCTCTTCCATTTCTGGATCGGCATCCAGCAGGTTGGAGAACACCGGCAGCATGTGGAACTTGTAGTCGCGCACGCCGCTCTCGCCGACATCCAGGTCCAGCAGGCCCAGGAACTTGCCGTTCGAGCCCGCGTTGGTCACCAGCGTGATGTCGCCACCGGCGTTTTCGATCTCGACCGCACCCGGGATCGGGTCGTGGGTGTGGCCACCCATGATCACGTCCACGCCTTCCAGGTTGCGGGCCATTTCCATGTCCGTGACCATGCCGTTGTGCGACAGGATCGCGACCACCTTCGCGCCCTTCTCGCGGCACTCGTTGATCATGCGCTGCATGTGCTCGTCACGGATGCCGAAGCTCCAGTCCGGGAACATGTAGCTCGGGTTGGCCACCGAGGTGTACGGGAAGGCCTGACCAATCACCGCCACCGGCACACCGTTCATCTCGCGGATGGTGTAGGGCTCGAACACCGGGTCGCCCCAGTCACGGTCCTCGATGTTCTGCGCCAGGAAGTCGATGCCGTTCGGCTTGAAGTCGTTCTCGACGATCTCCATCACGCGGTCGTCCCCGAAAGTGAACTCCCAGTGGCCGACCATGATGTCCACACCCAGCAGTTTCTGGGCATCGACCATGTCCTGACCGTCGTCCCACAGGGACACCGCAGAACCATGCCAGGTATCGCCACCGTCCAGCATCAACGAGTTCGGCCGGTCGGCGCGCAACTTCTTGACCAGCGTGGACAGGTGCGAGAAACCGCCCATACGGCCGTACTTCTCCGCCGCGTCGACGTAGTCGAGATGGGTGATGGCATGTGCCATCGGCGTACCGGGCTTGATACCGAACCACTCGAGCAGCTCGTTGCCCACCAGCACCGGCGGCTTGCCCTTCATGTCGCCCACGCCAATGTTCACGTTCGGCTCGCGGAAGTAGATCGGCTTCAGCTGCGCGTGGCAGTCGGTGTAGTGCATGAACGAGACATTGCCGAATTTCGGGATGTCGTACATCTCGCTGCTCAGGGGCTTCCACGATCCCTTCTCGCCGGCCCAGGCATTCATCGAGAAGCCGGCGGCGCTCGCCACGGCCATGGCCTGCAGGAATTCTCTCCGAGTCAGATTCATTGACTGGCTCCTATTGGTGGTTTGAATTGGATAAACCGCAATTTCTAGCTGGACCTGTTCCGGTCCTCTTCCCGGTTATTCCGGACGTGCTTCGGCCAATTTTGTTCCATCGGCCTGGTCGTCATCGGGTGCGCAGCCTACCGGAGTTACCGCGAGTTCGCGCGGGATCGTATAAAAATCGAACCCATTCCAATCCGATCTGCGCTGACAAAAAAATGCTCCGGGAGCCTGCCAGAGCCACAACGCAGGTCACAAAAAAGGCCTGTCACCCTAGGGGTAACAGGCCAAGACGCGACATACACCGCCGGAGGAATCGATACGGGGGCACGGCGCCGACAGCGCTGATCCTTGTGCCCTCGCCGACCGACCCATGCCCGGCAGCTACAGTCTATGAACCTGGAACCCGGCGGGAATTGATTCAGATCAACTACGCCGCAGGTTCCAGGTTGCACCCGCCCATCGTGACCCGCACGCCCTAGGTCGCGTACTTGCCCTCCGCGGCCAGGCCATTGTCGCGGGCACGCTCGTATACCGTCTTCTGCGCGCTCTCGAAATTCGCCTGCATGTCCTCGCCCCACAGCTTCATCGCGGCCTGCTGCATGCCGCGGCCGTAGGAGAACGAGAGCGGCCAGGGCGTGCCCCCAATGCGATTCATTGCATCCAGGTGCGCAGTTGCATCCGCGTCGCTCTGCCCGCCCGACAGGAACACAATACCGGGGAGGATTGCGGGCACCGCGGAGGCAAGGCAGCGAAGCGTTGCGTGGGCGACATCGTCCACACCCACCTGCTCCGGGCAGTCCTTGCCGGGGATCACCATGCTGGCCTTCAGGATCGTGCCTTCCAGCAACACGTGATGCTCGTACAGCGCGCTGAACACCGCCCGCTGCGTCGCCTCTGTTACGCCATAGCAGGTCTCGATGTCGTGATCGCCGTCCATCAGCACCTCGGGCTCCACGATCGGCACCAGCCCCTGCTCCTGGCAAAGCGCCGCATACCGGGCCAGCGCATGCGCATTGGCCTCGATGCAGGTATCGGTGGGCATGGTCTCGCCGATGGTGATGACGGCGCGCCACTTGGCGAACTTCGCACCCATCCGGGCGTATTCCTGCAGGCGCTCGCGCAGCCCGTCCAGGCCCTCGGTAACCTTCTCGCCGGGGAACCCCGCCAGGTCCTTGGCGCCCGTATCCACCTTGATGCCGGGCAGGATGCCCGCCTCGCGCATCACATCCACAAACGGCTTGCCGTCGCGCGTGGACTGGCGAAGGGTCTCGTCGTAGAGGATGGCGCCGGAGATGTATTCGTTCAGCTTCGGTGTGGTGAGCAGGAGCTCGCGGTAGGTTCGGCGATTCTCCTCGGTGTTCTCCACGCCCACCGCTTCGAATCGCTTGGCAATCGTGCTGGTGGATTCGTCGATGGCAATAATGCCCTTGCCGGGGGCCACCATGGCCTCGGCCGTCTCGATCAGTGTGTCGATTTTCATCTCTGCTCCTTGGGCGGGGGTACCCGTATGGATTTCCGTTGGAGACTAGTTCCCCACTCGGGGTTCTTCCATACGGACTCCCAACGCCCGGGAGCGGTTCACAAACCGTCGCTGCCGTTACCACAGCAGTGGCCTAGTTCAGCCACTCCTTGCGCACGACGAACGTCTCGGCGATCAGGTCGTGCAGACCCTGGCGGCGGCGGGTAAACGCCACCATCAGGTAGCCGATCCCGAACAGCAGGCCCGAAAGGATCTCCGCGAGATAGCGTCCTGTCGCGCGCATGAAGGTAATGCGCTCGCCGTGATAGTCGACCACACGCAGCCCCACCGCCATCTTGCCGACCGTCGCCTGGTAGCGGGAGCTGTGCATCCCCGCCCAGTACAGCCAGGCCACCAGGATGTTGATCAGCATCCAGACGATATCGGCCGCCATCAGCTCGGGCTCCGGCCCCTTGGGTGCCATCGTCTCCGGGCTGATCACCATCTGCGCCACGATCTGCGGCACCCCGATCACCACCATGTCGAACAGGGTGGCCAGCACACGCCGCCAGAACCCGCCAAAGGCGGCGCGATCCTCCGGCGGCCCGGCGTGCGCCGGCGACGCTGCGGCCACCTCGACCAGATCCGCTCCACAGCCATTGCAGTAGCGCGCCTCGGGCGGGTTGTCCCGCCCGCATGCCTTACATTCCATGTAACCCCCCTGACACTACAGCCCTACGGATGCACGACCGTGTTATGCCCGAACCGGATCTGCCAGCCGTGGTGATCATCCCGCTCGAGCAGAAAGCTCATGCGGGTGTACAGCACGCCATCCCCACGATCCGGCAACCCGGCCGGCATCGACTCGATATCCGACACCCGCAGCACGGCCTCGGCGAACGCCGTGTCTTCGCTCAGCATCGAAATATCCTGGACATCCACGCTCAACGAGCTGCCCGCAAACGGCCCCTGCAGGACCTCGGTATGCCGCTTGGCATTCGTCGCGCGATCATCAAAGCGCGTGCCGAACAGGTTCACGAGCCCCGCGTCTTCCTGATAGTCCCGCGCCCAGGCCTCGCCATCACCGGCCTCCCAGGCCGCCTCCTTGGCCTCCAGGATGCGCTGGATTTCACCTTCATCGGCACCTGCGGTGGAGATCAGCGCGGCCAACGGAAGGGCGAGAAGCGAGAGCAGTTTTCTGGACATGACAACTCCTATAGTGAACGGCAAGACAGGCCCCTGTTTACAGGAGCGGCTCCACTGGCGCCAGTCGCGTAATCCCGGACAAGAAGCGCCGCCAGATGCCCGCCTTCGGATCGGTGCGGTAAAGCGTGCCCTCGTCGTCCGTCCAGATCGGCCAGCCCTCGTCGTCCAGCCGAACCTGATACGCCAGCTCCGGCCGGGTGCTGTGTTCGTACAGCTCCAGCAGCTCCTGGACGATCTCCGGCTCGCGCAGGAACACGCCCAGTTCGGTGTTGGTATAGCGCGAGCGCGGGTCCAGATTGAACGAGCCGACGAATCCCTCCTCGCGATCGATGATCAGCGCCTTGGTATGCAGGCTCGCATGCGAGGAGCCAATCCCCATCTCGCGATCCGCGGCTGCGCGTGGCGGCAGCGCAGTCGGGCGCAACTCGTGCAGCTCCACCCCGGCCTCCAGCAATGCGGGACGGCGGCGCGAGTAGCCGCTGTGGGTAAAGGCCACGTCGTTCGCCGCCAGGGAGTTTGTCAGCACACTCACCCGCACCCCCCGCTCGCGCATCGCGATCAGCTGCGCCGTGCCATCCCGCCGCGGCACAAAGTACGGCGAGATCATCAACAACTCGTGCTCGACCGCATCCAGCCGCCGTGCCACCGCCTCGGCGACCCCGTCCCGGATATGCTCGTAGCCCTTGGCCTTGCCAACGTCATCCACGACCAGCTTGGCCTGGTCCGTCCAGGTGTAAGCCCCGGCATCATCAATCGGCTCGGCGAGGGGCACACCATTCAGTGGCTCCAGTGTCAGCAGCGGATGTTCCTGGTGCTCGGCCAGCCAGGCGTCGAGCTTCTCCCGGTGGCGCGCGAGCTTCTCCGGGTCCTGCTCCACCCGACGCATCCGCCGCAGATCGATCGCCGCGCGGCTGTTCCAGTACTCCACGAACGAATGATCGACCTCCGTCGCCAGCGGGCCGACCATCACCAGATCCAGATCCGTGAAGTTGTAATACGGGCTGACCTCGAAATACTCGTCGCCGATGTTGCGCCCGCCGATGATCGCCAGGTGCCCGTCGACCACCCAGGCCTTGTTGTGCATACGGCGATTCAGATCGCTGCCACGAAAGACAAACTCCACCCCCGCACGCACCGCACCCCGGCGCGTACGAAACGGGTTGAACACGCGAACCTCGATATTGGGATGCTGATTGACCGCGGCCAGCAGGTCATCACTGCCGCGCAAATCCATGTCGTCCAGCAACAGCGACACCGCCACGCCCCGGTCCGCCGCATCCAGCAGCTCCCCGAGCAGCGTGCGACCGGCCACGTCATCGCGCCAGATGTAGTACTGGATATGGATGCGTTCCTGCGCCTTGCGCGCACTCTGCACCCGCCACTGAAAGGCCTCCGCCCCGGTATCCAGCAGCCGGAACCCCGTCTGCCCTTCCTCGACCGCCGGCAGCGTATCCAGCCAGGTGGCCAGCTCGCCCTGCACCGCTGGCGCCTGCGGGGTACGGTCCACCCGGTCCGACGCCGGCTGCATCGGGGTACACGCCGCCAGAAACGCCAGCAGCAACGCCGCGACCAGCGGCTGAAGCAACGTACGCGCGTTCATTCGCAGATGTTCGACACCCGCCCCCAACGAAGCACCCATACCGCAAGCATGTACCCACCCTGCGAACCTTTCCATGGTCCGTATCCCCAAAACAAAAAAGCGAGCCGGGAGACCCTGGCTCGCTTTCTCAAAATACTGGTAGGCGCGATTGGACTCGAACCAACGACCCCCACCATGTCAAGGTGGTGCTCTAACCAACTGAGCTACGCGCCTGTCGTCTTCGAGCCGCGTATTCTACGCGCTCCCCGCCCCCTGTCAAAGCCCTTTGTAACGCACTGTATTACCGCCGCACTACCCCGCTGCGCCCGCCCTGAATGACACAGCCGCTCGCCGGCAGCACCCCAACGGCATCAGCGCAGAACCACACAGTGCCTTAGGGATACTTCACCCTTCGCCACAGTCTTATAGCCAGGCGGTCTGACAGACCCGTCCACGCGCGCATCCCGGCGCGATCTCATCCATTAAAAGGGGGCCCACCATGCGCCCGGACCTGATCACGGTATTCGGCGGCACCGGCTTCCTCGGCCGCGCAACCGTCCACGAACTGCTCGACGCCGGACACCCTGTGCGCATCGCCTCCCGCCACCCGGCGCTACCCGACTCCCTGCAAAATCACCCTCAACTGGAGCACTGCCGCGCCGACATACGGGACGATGCCGATGTCGCCCGCGCCGTGGAAGGCGCCAGGGGCGTCATCAACGCCGTCAGCCTGTACGTCGAGCAACGCGACCTACGCTTCACCACCATCCACGTCGAAGGCGCCGCACGTCTCGCCCGCGCGGCCCACAAGGCGGGCCTGGAGCGCCTCGTACAGATCTCCGGCATCGGCGCCGACAGCCGCTCGCCCTCCCCGTACATCCGCGCCCGAGCCGAAGGCGAAGCGGCCATACTCCGCGAACACCCCAACGCCATTATCGTTCGCCCCAGTGTCCTCTTCGGCCCGGACGACGCCTTTGTGCGCAACCTGGCCGGACTCGCCCCACTGCCGGTCATCCCCCTGTTCGGTCGCGGCAGCACCCGCCTGCAACCGGTACACGTCACCGACATCGCCCGCGCCCTCGCAAGCCTGTGCGCAGACCAGCCGCCCACACACTCCATCTACGAACTCGGCGGCCCGGACATCCTCACCTATCGCCAGATCGTGAGCCTGGTCCTCACGCACCTGGGCCGCAAACGCCCCATGCTGCCCATACCATTCACCGTCTGGCACGCCCTGGCCGCCGTGGGATCGCTACTCCCCAACCCACCCCTGACCCGCGACCAGCTCTACCTGATGCAACAGGACAACGTCGCCAACCCCGCCTTCGGCACCTTCGCCGACCTGGGCATCACACCCCACTCGTTCGAACAATCCCTGCCCGACTGCCTGCCCGCCCACTAATCTCACCCAAAGAAATCACCCCACGATTCCTCCTCCCCCTGTAGGGGCCTGTTTGCAGGTGTAGCCCCAGCCAAAGCCAGAAACAGTCAAGGGCTTCGCGTGCAAGCACGCTCCCACATATTTGTGGCCCCTCGTCTTCCCGGCCGCAACGAAGCGAAGAGCGGGGCATAAATGGCACCGGATGGCCCTCAGTCAGCAGGTGAGTGAATCCGTTAGGATGCCCAGACCACGACCAGCAGTCTGAGGAGCGAAGATGAACGCAGAATCGAACGGTACACAGAGCCTAGAAGAGCTGGCTTCCCGGGTAGAGACGTTCGTTGAGGAGCGCGACTGGGCCCAGTTCCACTCGCCGAAGAACCTGTCGATGGCGCTCGCCGGCGAGGTTGGTGAACTCATTGAGCATTTCCAATGGTTAACTCAGGAACAGTCGCGGGATCTGTCCGGCGACGTACGCGAGGCGGTCACGCAAGAGATCGCAGACGTACAGATCTACCTGCTGCTCCTGGCGCGCAAGCTAGATATCGACTTGGTGCAAGCTGCCAGCGACAAGTTGGAGATGAACGCGCGGAAGTATCCCGTGGAAAAAGCGCACGGCAACGCCCGAAAATACTCGGAGCTCTGACCACCGTCACTCAGGAGAACCACACGATTGAGGCGACCGCGCGGCAGGATCCAGCAGCCTGGACGAACGCCCCTTAACTATCGAGCTGACCGATATATTCGCCCACCACAACGAGCTCGGAAAGCGCATCTTCCTCCAGCACAATCGGCTGATACCCCGGAAGCCTGGACTCCGGCTTGAGAATGATCCGTGCGTGGCGCCACTCCGTATCCGGGTCAGTGGTTTTCTCGCTGTGGTAGCGCTTGATGGTGAAACTGGCGCCGGTGTCCGGATCATCGATGTCGCGGTGCTGCACGAGTACGATCTTGCCCTCTCGGGTACCGCCCCCAGGCGGAGCGAACAGGCACCACGCCCCATCCGGAATCCGGCGGTTCATCGATTCACCGACCACTTGGGCGATAAACATGCCTGGCTTGAGTGCGATGAAGTCGGGCGGTGTCACCCAATCGAAGGCCTCCGGGTTCTGTTCAACGTTCTGCAGTTCGCTGAAGCCGCCCGCAGCCGCCTTGAACGTAACCACCGGAAGCGCATTCTCGAAAGGCTCGACCTCCTCCAATGCGAGTTTCGGGAACGGCAGCGTATCCACATCGACGCTGTCGCTATCCGCTACATCAGGCTCTCCAACGTGTCGATGCGCAAGCGCGCTGAAGTATTCATTGGTCTCCGGGTCCGCCGACCAGATCAAGCACCCCTTCATCCCACGGCTCATCAGCGTGCGGTAGGTGTTCTTGATGATCTGGTCGGCCTTCTTGCGCGCCTGGTCCGGGTTTTCCTTCAACGCCTTCTTGTAACCCTTAATCGAGGCATCATTCTTTGAACGCGCCTCCGGAACCGTGATCACTTCGCCATCGCGTACGATCAGGTCCGGCCCGATGATCACGCCCACATAATCCAGCTCCAGCCCCTGGCTGGTATGGATACAGCCAATCTGGTGCACCGACTCCGGCTGGATCATCCAGGTGGACCCGTCCTTGTCCAGGTTCCACTGCATCGCGAAGTTGTGCTCCGCGAACCGGATATCCATCGCCTCCGCGTCCTTCTTGCTATCCCAGTCCCAGCAGTAGCCGGCCAGCAGCCGCGCCCGATTGGCCTCCACGTTCAGCGCGAAGATGCGATCACGCAGCTCGGTGGGCGACCCAACCACCTCGACCGAGTAATCCAGTTCGCCCAGATCCTCGTTCGCGGTCTCCCGGATCTGCAGCGCCTGATCCAGCCAGGCCAGGTAGCCGTCTGAACCAGCGCAGCGAAACTGCGAGCGCAACTCGGCGTAGTGGATAGTCGCCCCGGCGGCCTTAGCCCACCGTTCGATCTCCTCGCGCGAGCCGATATCCTTCCAGTGGATCCGCTGCTCCTCGTCCAGGAAGAACACGGCCGTACGCGCGGCCCGGATGATCTCCTTGGCCTGGTTCTCCCCCAGGTTCTGATACATGCCGGACTTCTCGTTCAGGCGGTGGGCCTCGTCCACGATCAGGGTGTCGAACGTGTCCGCCTCCGTCTCGTGATAGGAACCGGAACCTCGGAACAGGTTACTGATCCGAGTCTTCTTCATCGTGCCGGTCAGTCGAGCCTCGTATACCGCCCTGGGGGCCGCATTCCGTGTCACGTACTGGGCCACCTTGCCCTGCCGGGTTAGTTCCCCTAGCAGGTTCACCGCCACGACCGACTTTCCGGTTCCCGGCCCGCCCTGCACGATGAACACCTGTTTGCCGTGTTCATCGGCGATCGCGGAAAGATCGAGCGCGCTCTCGAAAACCAGCTTCTGGTCATCGATCATCAGGAACTCGGCATTGCCCTGCAGCAACGATGCCAGATGGTCCGCCAACGACTTCGACGGACGGATGCGGCCGTGCTCGACCCGATAGAGGATGTCGTTCGCATCGCCCTCGCGCACATGCTGGCTCAGGAACCGGGCGAGCTTTTCGGTATCCGCCTTCAAAAAGGCCGGTGCGCGTTCCAGGTGCTCGTGATACCGCTCATCCCCGATGGCAAGCGACATGCTGTTGTGCAGGTAGGCGCAGGGATGCAAACCGATGTTGTCGGTCTGAACGGTTTCGTTATAGTCCTCCAGAAGCGCTGCATAGGACCACGCCTGGTAGGACGGATGCGTGACTTCGCGTTCCCGTCCACCGACGAAGGTCCGCACAATCGCATCCTTCTCGGTCGCCTCCACATGCTCCCACTGCTTTAGCTCGACGATCACTGCAGTGTCATGCCCGTCGCTGTTGCGCCCGGTCAGGATGAAGTCCACCCGCTTCGAGGTCTGCGGGATCATGTATTCGATCGCCACGCCCGCATCATCCGGGATCCTGGACACGCTGAGCACGTTTTCCATGTACTGCATCGAGTTGCGCCAGGACGTGATCTCGTTGGGCGAGGGCTTGCCCTTCCCGCTACCCAGCATCCTTGCCAGGATGCGATCCTCGATCTCGTTGCCGCGCACATGCTCGATGAACCGGCGCTTGTCGGCCGTATAGATCAGCATCCCGACGCTCCCTGCCCCCACCTAAAACCCTGCCTCCTAGCGCGCACTACAGAGCTCCTTGTCTGCTCAATATGTAACCCGTTCGGAGACAACGGCATGGCCGCCCGCTACCCCCTGCGCTCTCCCTCGTCACCCGCATCCCTTGGTATGAACGCCTTCACTACCCAGCATCCTAGCGAACTCCGCCCTGCTCCAGTAATCGCGGCTACCCCTGCGTACACGCGCCATTCGCTCAAGATTGGTATGGTCTCCCCGAAGGAGCCCACGAACAACTGGATAAACAACGAGAGAGCTGCACGGATGGGGCTATCAGACCGAGATTACGACCGTGACGGGCCGCCCCGTCGTAAACGGGGACGACAACCGCGTCACTCGGACGAGCCAACGATGGACCGGAGCACCAAGCAACTGCTTATGGTCGTACTGATCCTCGCGCTCGTCCTCGCCCTCGCCTACCTTTTGCACTACCACATGCAGATCCGAGCCGTGAACAACCTGCTCGAGCGGCTGGGAGTGATCCAGTCTGAAGCGACCGAGCAGCTCGTGAAACCGGCTCTGGAAGGCCTGCGCAGCCAACAGGAACGCCTCGAGCAACAACAACGGAGGGAAGAAGCAATCCGTCAGCGTGAAGCTGCGGAAGCCCGAAGGGAACGCGCCTTTGAACGCGCGTTCATCGCCCAGTATGAGGTCCCGGAAGGCTGCGACAGCTGGGACTCCGAAGCGCAGATGGTCAAATGCACCAACCACCGCATCCGCGCGCGCCGCGAGTTCCGTGCCGAATTCTTCCGCGAACCCGCGCCCAACCAGCTTCTGCTGGAGGGCACTCGGCGATGACGGCGCAGACATCCGCACGCCTGGTGCCCTCGAACACTCCGCGTCACCCAAGCGACCGGCACGGCCTGAAATCGGTGTCATCTACCGAACCCGACCTCGTCTCCCTGCTGCGCGAACTGCACAACGACCTCGACCGCGCCGTCTTCGACGCCTACGGCTGGAACGACCTCGCCGACCGCCTCGTCGGCCGCCCCGGCGCCACCACCCCGCTGCCGGACAAACCCGCCGACCAGGCCGAAGCCGAAGAAGAACTCCTCAGCCGCCTCGTCGCCCTCAACGCCGAACGCGCCGCCGAAGAAGCCCAGGGCCACATCCGTTGGCTGCGCCCCTACTACCAGGCCCCCGAAGCCACCCAGACCACCGCCGCGCTGGACGCCCAACCCGAGGCCGCCGCCGAGACCCCGACCGAACCGGTCAAAAAGCCCACCTGGCCCAAATCCATGCCCGACCAGGTCGAAGCCGTCCGCCGCCTCCTTGCCATCGGCCCCCAGACCCCCGACGCGCTGGCCAGCCACTTCAAACGGAAACCAACGAAGTCGATCACCCAGGTCCTCGCCGCCCTCCAGATCCTCGGCCAGGCCACCACGGACAACGACCACTGGCGCCTAACATGATCATCGCGACGCTCCCAACGAAAGGAGACCCTTGTGGTTGAAGGCCTGCAAACCTGGCTTCCCATTGGGAGAGACCTAGTGGTAACCGTGGCTGCGGGAGTTACCGCGATCGCGGCTGTAGCCGGACTCAAGGCGTGGAAACGCGAACTAAACGGTAGGGAAAGATTTCAGGCAGCAAAGAAGGTCGTAACCTGCAGTCACCGACTATGGAAGGCTTGTTCCAGACTCCGAATCCAAGTCTCACCCAATGAAGAGCCACATCTAGACCACGAGCAATTACCCCTTTTCACACCACGAGAACAGCGGGTAATGTCGGAGTGTGAGGTTTACGCGAAGCGTCTCGATGTGCTCGCCAAAGCATCTGGTGAGTACGATGCGGCCCTTCTTGAGGCCCGCGTCTTACTAGGGTCGTGGGTGTATGAAGCTTTTCGACCCTTTGGTGAAACGGTAACTGAGTCAGTCAACCTCGTTAATGAGTATTTGGCTCTCATATCCGACGACAACCGGCTCGTGCCCCGAGAATCTCCGGATGTCGAAAGACTCAAAGAGCGTGTCGCCCTCCCGCTAACCTCAGAAGATGAGCTATCTCAGCGATTGGCTGAAAGACGAGAGGGCGGTGAAAAACAGCTCCTACGTTTTCTCAATCGATCAACGATCCGGCGGTAAGAATGGGAGCACCAACGTCGGCCCACCCACCAGACACCCAAGCCTTGAAACTCTGATAAAGATGCTCAGATCTTGCCTTTCCCCTGCCCTGTCAGCTTCGGCGCAAAAAGAGAGTTCCGTGCACAATGGGGCCTCTTTCAGCCGCACCAGGCCAAAAGACCCGCTCTGACCTTATGCTCCATGAGTAGACCGATATGCACGCGGCCGAAGGCGTCTTTGATCGATAATTGAACAGGGCCTCATCAGTGGCCCAAGGCAATCCAGGAGGATCCATGACTGATATAAGGGACTACCATATTGACTTCTTCAAGAATCGCCAGGGACGAGACGCAGATCAAAGCGTGAGCGAAGTGATGGAACAATTCGAAGAAAATGGCTATGGCCAACACGTGGAGATTGATCAATACGTTTTTGAGGTGAGAAATTTTTTCTCCCAAAACGGTAAGCAGTATGGCGAGTTCGCCAAGTTTCGCGTCCAAGACATTCCCAAGGCCGGTGAGGTCGGGGGCGCCGAACGGTCGCTAGACCTTGCAGAGCAAGAAGGGTTGATCGAAAAAACTTCTTTCTTTATGACCCTGCCCAACAGATCTTGGTATTTCAGGGCAATGGGCATGGCAGCCGGGCCTCCAAGTTGGCTCAGTACCTCACTGAATGTGCCGGCGAGACCACCAGCTTCGATCCGATTGTGGCCCCAGATGCCGCCGCTCGGTTGATGCGCCAGGAAGTCGAACCACTCAATGTATCACTCAGTTTCGCTCGTCCGACAGCTCCTGAAATGTACCCACCGGGAGACTGGAATCAAGAGTTACTCGACCTCCTCGCGCAGAAAGGTCCGGCCAATGTGAAGTTGTATCTATCCGCGGATCGCCGCCACCCCGACAGCTCAATGCATCGACTCGGAGAAGGCGTCAAGCAGATGATGACCGCATTCCAGGAGGCCGAAATTGCGACCACAATCAAGGCAGATGTGATCGAGGATGGGGTTGTGCACCCGATCGACTTGATCGCTGACCGTATACAATCAAAGGTGAGCGTCACTATGGACGGCCGCTATCCCGTTCCGGAGAGCATGTATGCCGCACTGCGCAGCGCCTACCAGCAAGAGTGGAACTGCATCGTTGAGGTCCTTGGGGGCGATGGCCAAACGCTGCATTAGCCCATGGCTTAAGGTGTTAGCGGTTATGGCTGTGGCCCTCACCGTCGCCTTCGTCTCGTACGATAGTTTCGGTGCCTATGAGGATCTGAGGCTTACCGCCACCACCTTGTCGACCATTGGGGCGACACTGACGGGGTTCCTCCTGACCGCGCTGTCCTTGTTGATTGGTGTGTCCAACCGAACCTTCATCCAGAACCTTCGGATCACCGGTCACTTCCAGGTCCTTGTGAAGGGGATGTTTCAGCTTGCTGGCGCGTGGATTGTCGTGATTGTGGTGGGTCTTCTGGGTCACGCTACCCAGGGGGATCCGCAGAGGTTCTGGGTCGCGGCAGGGTTTGGGCTCACTGTGATCGCGCTTGCGCTGCTCCTACACGTAGGTCGCCGCTTCTACCAAGTCATCCTGGGGCTTTCCAGCTCCTAGACGGAGCGCTCTGGCGCACAGCTACATACCGTCCATAGCGGGGGCGGGCCTCCAGAAACGAACTATTTTTGAAAAAGAATCAAAAGAAAGAGGACACCCAGCTTCTCCCTGGCGGCAAACGGTCATCCCGGCCGGAGCGAAGGGGAGAGCCGGCGTACACTCCTGCCTCGGTGTCCGAGATCCCGGATAACCGTTGCGCGGTTTCCGGGATGACCTTCCAGGCTGGGCGAAAGGACAATTCCTGGAACGATCCGAACGGTTGCCGCAGTTTCTGCGGTGTCTGGCAGTGACGGGATACCCGTACGGTTTACGGTACGTACGTCAACGCGTACTCTTGGTCGAAGCCCACACACTTGCGAGGTGCGCCATGACGGGAATTACGGCTACAGAGGCGCGCAGCAACCTCTACCGGCTGATCGACGAAACGGCGGAATCCCACGAGCCGATTGTGATCACCGGCAAGCGGAACAACGCGGTCCTGCTATCCGAGTCGGACTGGTCGGCCATTCAGGAGACCCTGTACCTGCTATCGGTGCCGGGTATGCGCGAGTCGATCCGCGAGGGGATGGATACTCCGGCGGATGAATGCCACGAGGAGCTGGATTGGTGACATGGAAGTTGGTCTACACCCGGCAGGCTCAAAAGGATGCGAAGAAGCTGGCGGCCAGCGGCCTGAAGCCGAACGCACAGGAACTGCTGACCCTGATCGCGGAAGATCCGTATCGAAAGCCCCCACCGTTCGAGAAGCTGGTGGGTGATCTCTCCGGCGCGTACTCGCGGCGCATCAATATTCAACACCGGTTGGCGTACCAGGTGCTTGAAGACGAGGGAGTCGTCAAGGTGATTCGTTTATGGAGCCACTACGAGTAACCCGGCTACACGATCCCGGATAGCCCCTGCGCGGTTTCGAGATGATCGCCCATCCGGAACACCGGAAAAGAGGACACCCGCCTTGTTCAAATGCCGCCACAGCCCCTTCTCTCGTAGGAGCCCAGCCCTCTGGGCGATGGGGCATTGGGCACGTCTGATCGGCGAGGGGGCTCGCCTCCTACAAGGGGCTCCGGGGTCAAGCCTTGCCTTTTGTCCATAAAACAAAAAAGGGGACAGATTTATTTTCTCATGCCCGACATGACGGCGGACTGTCCACTTCCCCGGATTAGGTCCACGCATAACTAGAGGTTTCCGGGTGGTGTAGCTGCCGGTATTCGACCGGCGTGAGATCCCCCAGCGACTCGTGGGGGATGGTTTCGTTGTAGTCCTGCAGCCACTGCTCGGTGTGTTCCCGGACTTCGGTCAGCGTTCGGAAGACGTAGAGATCCAGGACCCCACGGCGGTAGCTGCCGTTGAACCGTTCGATGAAGCCGTTCTGCATGGGCTTGCCTGGCTGGATGAAGCTCAGTTCTACGCCCCGCTGCTCGGCCCAGTCGGCGATCGCGGCCGAGACGAACTCGGGACCATTGTCGAGGCGGAGTTGCTGCGGATAGCCCCGCCAGGCCGCAATTCGCTCCAGCACCCGGATCACACGGGGTGCGGGCAGGTTCAGATCGATCTCCACCGCCAGCGCTTCCCGGTTGAAGTCATCCACGACGTTGAAGGTGCGAAAGCGCCGTCCGTCCCATAGCGCATCCGACATAAAGTCCGCTGACCAGCACGCGTTGGGGGCCTCGGTCGACGCCAGGGGCCGGGGTTCCCGTGGTGGCAAGCGGCGCTTACCCTTGCGCCGCAGGTTCAGCTTCAAAGCGCAGTACACGCGCCAGACCCGCTTATGGTTCCAGGGCAGGCCCCGACGCCGGATCAGCTTGAACAGCTTGCCAAAGCCCCGCTCCGGATAGCGTCCCACCCGCTCCTGCAGTAGCGCGACCACCGCATCGTCCCGGTCCGGTTGCTTGCGATACCGCACCACCGACCGCGCAACCCCGGCCGCCTGACAGGCCCGGCGCTGACTCAGCCCATGCTCCTGCGTCAACGCAGTGACCACGCAGCGCTTCTCGTCCGGGCTCAGAGCTTTTTTGGGCAATCACGTCCTTCAGGGCTGTGTTCTCCAGGGCCAGCTCGGCATACATCCGCTTGAGCCGGTTGTTCTCGTCCTCCAGCTCCTTCAGCCGTCGAACCTCGGCCGCCTCCATGCCGCCGTATTTCGACTTCCACTGGTACTAGGTCGCTTCCGAGACCCCGATCTCCCGACAGACGTCCTTCACCTTCCGGCCGCCTTCGACCTGCTTCAGCGTCTGAACAATCTGGCTTTCCGTAAACCGACTCTTGCGCATCTCGGCCTCCTTGGGCTCTAGTGTGCCCGGAGACCTTCAGTTTTCAATGGACCGAATTTACGGGAAGGCGACAGGTCGACTCAGCCACTTATCAGCCAAAGTGCCCACCCGATCAGGAGCACACCGCTTCCAACGCGCAGCGGCCGCGACCAGCTCTTCAAGACCTTCTCAAGAAGCACAAACAAGGCAATGAGTGCCATCCAGAGCAGATTCATCACACCGACCGCAAACATAACCAGCATCACCGCCCAGCAACAACCAACGCAGTACGCACCATGGCGCAAACCCATCTGCAACGCACCACCCACGCCGTCGCGCCAACGGGTCATGAGAAAGGCGACCGGTGTCTGGCATTTCGTCAGACACGCGTCCTTCAAGGGTGTGAGCTGGTACACACCAGCGGCGAGCAGCACGACAGCAGCCAAATTGGTGCTGGCGTTATCCATCATCGGCGTCAGCAAGGCATACGAGTGCAATGGCCACTGAAGCAGGGTAACGGCTGCTGCGAATGCCATCCATGCCAGGAGATAACCGATCACGAACACGGCCGGGGGCACGTACGCTTGTCGATTGGCCCGGCGGCGACGGTTGATGGTCGCAAACATCGTGACCATCGGCACGCTGCTCGGTGCCATCATGGCCACCATCATGACGGCCCACATGGAGAAAGTGAGCCAGAAATCGATCAGCGCCCAAGGAGCGCCACCGGTGGGCGCCATCCACATGTCTTCCATGCCATGCATGCTGCCCATCTGGACGTACATGTAGATCATGTAGGCCCACGCAGTGACGCTGACCGCACCGATGCCAGCAAAGACCACCAAGCGGTCCTTCAAACGTACGTATATCCCAGTGCGCGCGTTGTCGGAGAGCGCATCCCCATCTGCGGAAGGCGGCATCAACAATGGCTCCAATCAGGTACTCATGCTTCTTCGACCCGGGGCAACGGCGCGCGGCGCCCCGGGCCTGGACCGCTTCAGGCGTAGTAAGTGAACTCCGACGAGAGACCCACTGTTTCGGAAAAACGCACTGCGTAGCCGTGGTCCTTGTAACTCCACTCCTTGGACCGGGAAATGGTAACCGGATACCCCGGCGCGACGGCGAGTGGCGTGTTGGTCAAAGTCACAGTGGAGCCTTCAGGTCCTTCGACCGCGGCCATTTCGACCCCACCTACGCCATCAACCTTCATGGTGCGCAGGTTGCCGTCCGTTTGCACGTCAATCTTGGCCGAGCTCACACCCATCAACTCACCGACGAGCGAGGCGATGGTTTCCAGGTATCCGCCGTGCTTGCCTTGCCACAACTCCGTCAACGCCTGACGCTGCTGTTCGTCCGCACGCTCGTCGATGTAGAGGGCGAGCTGCCAGTTACCGTCGGCCAGGTTTCCGGGCGAATAAAGCCATGCGGCGACATTCAGGCCACTGAGCTCCACGTCGCCCAGGTATCCCTCTTCTATATGCCATGCAGGGAAGGCCTGGCAGTAGCCATGCGTCGGATCGTCAAGCAGTAGACAGGGACAAAAGCTCTCGCAATTGCAGCTTTCGAAATAGTACCCGGAAAGGTGATACGTCTTCGCATCTTTGCCGGCATTGGACCCCGAGTCCTTATCCGCGCTTGCGGTACCGGACAACAACATCCCCGGGGCGATTCCAAGGATTGGGACCGCGCTTAACCTGCTCAGGAACGATCTGCGACCGGTGCTGGTCTCCGTGCCGTTTTCGTCGGCAAAAGTTTTCTCTTTTTCATCAGTCATCGACTACGGCCTCCATCTTGGCTGGACGGCAGCGCGCGATTCCCGCTGATCGATTCGCACCGCCCATATGCCACCCTGCGCTTTTGACGCCTTGGGGCTGGCCCACTTGGCAGCCCCCTGCGATGCGTAGTTTGCGGAAGGTTTCGAGAGGTGGTGGCACGACAATCGCCCTTTCGACTACGCCACGCACTGTCCTATAGCCTCTGATGGCGGAAAATTGTACGGGTAAAACTACGGGGCCAGGCTGCTCCAGGGTCACCAGCGCAACACCAGCGTCGCCGGCTTTCAGTCCATAAGCGAAGCGCGCGGCCTTAATGTCCACCGCCCTTGCGTTGATCAGGCGAGGACCGTCCCTCACCCTTTTGGTTCGAAAGCCCCAAAACATCGCGGCAGGTGGCGGGTGTTTCATCTCCGGCACGGAACGCTTCGCAGTCCGTGCCAGGTGCGACGCCGTACCGAGGCGCATCGAAAGCCACGTGGGCCGGCACCTGGAAGCACCACATCTCCAGCTCGCTGGTCGCGCTGTTGCGCGTCACGCATCCGCGCGTGGCCCGAGAACCTCACAGAGGTTCGCTACAAAGTCCCGCGCGCGATCCCACTAGAATAGCCAACACAATCTCGTCGGCGTTCTTGGCATGGTCCAACCTCGGCCGCATACCCTGTCGGGTTACCCCGAGAGCGCCGGTGAAGGGATGGGGCCATCGATTCAAGACTGAAACGACGTCGCTGCCCCCTTGTCGTGCTCAGCCACACGCTCCTACCCGAGCATACGCAAGAATACCCATAGGAACACGCAAAACCACCAATGTTCTTGAATCTGTTCGTGCCAGCATAATCCTTCAAATCAATCTCCCAACGATCGGTTTTACGGACACAAAGATAGAGCCGAATGGAATCGGTAGTGGCCCCACTGGACAGACCGATTCACTCATCTGATTGAGTACACTGCTCGCAGGCTGATCAGCGACCTCTACCACCATTTCCATTAAGTTAACGAGAGTCCGCCATGAATCTTCAAAACATAAATAACCAGAAGCACTTACATTCGCCCACAACTGGGACGATCGCACTCCTGTTTGTCTGTCTCGCGACGTGGAGCCCTGCACTAGTCGCGCACCACGAGCCGGGACATCATGGCTCCGACATCGCTGAATGCGACTGCCCGGCTGGCATTGAGCTGGTTGCCGACGCCTGGGTTCGGTTGCTGCAAGGCAACCGGCCCAACACAGGGGCTTACATGACATTGCGCAATAAGACGGACGACGATCTACGTATCGTCGCGGCGGAATCGCCGGCCGCCAAGAGGGTCGAGTTGCACAACCACGTGCACGATTCTGGTGGCGGGATGCGTATGCGCGAAGTAGAAAATATCGTCATTCCGGCAAACAAAGAAGTCGAGTTACAAATGGGCGGCAAGCACTTGATGCTGATCGACCTTGTTGAGCCTCTTGAGGAAGGACAGACAGTTCCGATTACGCTTTATGTTGAAGGCATTGAGGACATTCACATCGAAGCGCGCGTAAGCGCGACTCCCCTATCTCGCTGAGACCCGCAAACACGAATCCAGGATTTTCAGTTCGATTCAGGCATCCCTGCGCTGCTGCGTGAGGCAACCACCAACCTGCATGGCCCTTCTCGCATCACACCATTACGGTTCGGTCGACTAACGTTGAGCAGACCGCCCGCCAACTCCTGCCGGGCAAGAGCGGAACGAGCGCGGAAGCACCCCGTAAGATTACCGGTACGCATAGGGATTTAACCTGATTGTTGGGTGATTGCCGGTGACTCTAAGCTCTATCCAAATGGCCGTCGAAAGCGATGAGGTATTCCGGCTATTCGCCACTATTCCTTGATGAGGATCTGAAAATGTCACAGTCAACCGTCAAAGCTGCCCTTATGGAGACGATGGCAGGGCTCCAGAGAGATGGAAGTGCTGCCAAGGTCGTTTTCCGCGCAGACACCCATCTCGAAGAGGACATGCGCTGCTCTGCGAAGGTCCGTGAATTCGAACCAATTTTTGTAGACGAACCGCCCGAATTGGGGGGCGCAGACACCGCGGCCAATCCGGTCGAACTGGTCCTCGTGGCACTGGGCGCGTGTCAGGAGATCATGTATCGCGCCTACGCGTCCGTGATGGATATTCCCCTTAACGGCGTAGAGGTGAAACTCCGAGGTCATTTGGATCTGCGCGGACTGTTCGCCATCGACGAGAGCGTCCCTGCCGGTTACCAGAAAGTGTTCTTCGAGACCCATATCGATTCCCCGGCGGACGCGGCCACCTTGGGCAAATTAATCGAGATGGTTGAATCTCACTGCCCGGTGCTTGACACCCTTGTGCGTAGCGTTGAGGTGGAAGGCAAGGTCAAAGTCAATGGCAAGAGCCTGGAGCTGGAAGCCGCAACGGCAGGTTGACTTCGATCCCATCCGGTTGACGGTGGACTCGGCAACACTCAAGCCGAGCTGCCGCCCTACCGGCAATATGCCAAAAGGGCTGCCCGATCGGGGCCAGCCGTCGCCTGCCAGCCATTCATTTTGGGGCAATCCAGTCCGGGTGGACTCCCACCAGAGGAATTCGCAGTGACCGAGAAGCACTATACAGGCTCTCTTCGCTGCATGCCCCAACACGGGCCACTGGGACAGACCGGTTCTGGGTATGCCGAAAGGAAAACCTGCGATTGGCGTCCGGGACGAAACCTATAACTCCAGACTCTCCCGTGCACCGCATAGCTGAAGGTCAGGGCTCGGAAATTAAAGCTCAACGGGTACGATGCAAAAGGACACGGGGGATAGAGGATTGAAACGAGAAATGGTTGCCATTAGCGGTCGGGAATCCGAGCTACCCTTCGACACCACGCTGATTCGCGGGATTCTTGAGCACTGGCACGGGGTCCCCGGGAACCTCATGCCCATCCTGCACGAGATCCAGGATCTGTTTGGCTACATCCCTCCGGAATCGGTTCCGCATATCGCGCGCGCGCTGAACCAGTCGCGCGCCGAAGTTCACGGCGTTATCAGCTTCTACCACGATTTCCGGACCGCGCCGGCCGGTCGCCAGGTCATCAAGATTTGTCAGGCAGAATCCTGCCAGGCGATGGGCAGCCGCTCGCTGACGACCGACCTTGAAGTCGAGCTTGGCTGTTCCCTTGGAGAAACGACTCCTGACGGAGGGGTAACCCTGCAGCCCGTTTACTGTCTCGGACTCTGCGCGTGTTCCCCCGCAGTGATGATCGATGACACGCCGGTTGGTCGAGCCACACTGGATGCTGTGAAACAGTGTCTGACACCAAAAAGGGAAGAGGCTTGATGAGTACTACTGTCTACGTACCATGCGATGCGGCCGCTATTGCCCTGGGCGCAGATGCAACGGCCGAGGCTCTCAACGCCGAGGCGATCCGGCGCGGGGAGGACGTGCGCGTCGTACGCAACGGTAGCCGAGGGCTCGTCTGGCTTGAACCCATGGTGGAGGTACAGACTCCCGAAGGCCGAGTCGCTTACGGTCCTGTAACCCCAAACGACGTGTCCACTCTTTTCGAGGGCGGGTTTCTACATGGTGGCAACCATACGCTTGGCCTTGGGCTCACCGAAGAAATCCCCTGGCTGAAGCGTCAGGAACGTCTGACCTTTGCCCGCGTTGGCATAACCGATCCCCTTTCACTTGACGACTACACCGCACATGCGGGCTATCGCGGCCTACAGCATGCCCTTGATCTCTCTCCCGCGGAAATTGTTCGGGAGGTAACGGAATCGGGGTTGCGTGGCCGTGGTGGTGCAGCATTTCCCACAGGGATCAAGTGGGACACAGTGCTCAGAGCCGAGGCACCCCAGAAATATATCGCCTGCAACGCAGACGAAGGGGACTCCGGAACATTCAGTGACCGAATGATCATGGAAGGCGATCCCTTCGCGCTGATCGAAGGCATGACCATCGCCGGCCACGCAGTGGGCGCCACCATTGGATATATCTACGTTCGGTCCGAATACCCGCATGCAGTCCAGACGCTGCACAAAGCGATCCAGGTTGCCAGAGATGCCGGCTGGCTCGGAAACGACATATGCGGCTCAGGCACGGCATTCGACATCGAGGTGCGCGTAGGAGCGGGGGCTTACATTTGTGGCGAAGAGACCTCCATGCTGGAGTCTCTCGAGGGCAAGCGAGGCATGATTCGTCCAAAGCCACCCCTGCCGGCCATCAAAGGCCTCTTCGGGATGCCAACCGCCGTAAACAATGTCGTCTCTCTGGCCAGTTTACCGATCATCCTGGACCGCGGCGCGAAGTATTACGCCGATTTCGGGGTTGGGCGTTCCCGAGGCACATTGCCGATCCAGCTCGCAGGCAACCTGCGGACACCCGGCCTGGTGGAAAAGGCCTTTGGCGTGACCTTGCGAGAGCTCATAGAGGATTTTGGTGGCGGAACGGCCAGCGGACGACCGGCGCGGGCCGTACAGATCGGTGGTCCCCTAGGCGCCTATTTCGGCGAGAAGGATTTCGACCTTCCTCTGGATTACGAACAGCTGGCCGAGAATTTCGGCATCGTAGGCCACGGCGGTATCGTCGTGTTCGACGATACCGTGGATATGGCCGAACAGGCACGCTTCGCTATGGAGTTCTGCGGAATCGAGAGCTGCGGCAAATGTACCCCCTGCCGCGTCGGCTCTACCCGCGGCACGGAACTCATTGAGCGGATCATTCTCGACCAGGACAAAGCGGCCAACCATAACCAACTGCTTGGCCTGCTCGATGTCATGGAAAACACCAGCCTATGCGCCTTGGGAGGCATGGCACATCTTCCCGTGACGTCGGCGATGCGCATATTTCCCGAGGATTTCGGCCTGGACACTGCTGCGGAGACGAGTCATGTGGAATGAAGTACGCGGGCTGCGCGAAGGCGTGGACTATGGCACACCGCCACGTGAGGGGCAGCCCGTCACATTGACCGTAGACGACATCGAGGTAACCGTACCGGAAGGCAGTTCGGTAATGTTTGCTGCCACCGCTGCGGGCTCCCCGGTACCGAAACTGTGCGCGACCGACATGCTCGAGTCTTTCGGCAGTTGCCGCGTATGCGTCGTCGAGATCGAAGATCGGCGTGGCTACCCGGCGAGTTGTACAACGGTGGTGGAACCCGGGATGAAAGTGAAAACCAAGTCGGAGCGACTGACGCAGCTCCGCAAGGGCATCATCGAACTTTATCTCTCCGACTTCCCGGAATCAGAGATCCCTGACGGTTGGAGTGAGTTCCACCGGACCCTGGAAGAAATCGGTATCAAGACCCATGGGTACGGTAAAGGTCGAGTCCATTTTGACTTGCCCGTCGACGATTCAAACCCCTACTTCCTGTTCGACCCGGCCAAGTGCATCGTCTGTAGCCGATGTGTCCGTGCCTGCGAGGAAATACAGGGCACCTTCGCCCTGACCATTCAGGGCCGCGGCTTCGACTCCAAGGTCGCGGCCAGTCAGGACGATCCCTTCATGGAATCCGAGTGTGTCAGTTGCGGGGCCTGCGTCCAGGCGTGCCCCAGCCATGCACTTGTTGAAAAAAGCCTGTTTGCAGGAGGATACGAACGTGCCTAATCCAAGAAAGCCAGAAAAGGAGACGGTCACCATTTGTCCCTACTGTGGAGTGGGCTGCGGCTTCAAGGCCGAGACCATTGGCAACGAGATCGTCCGGATGACTCCCTGGAAGGAAGGCAAGGCCAATCACGGCCATAGCTGCGTCAAGGGGCGCTTTGCCTATGACTACTATCGGCATCCCGACCGCGTCACAACACCGATGATCCGCAAGAGCATCGATGAGCCTTGGCAAAAGGTCACATGGGGCGAAGCCTTCTCGCATGCCGCAAGCGAACTCAAAAGAATCCAGGCCACCTACGGGCGTGGTTCGGTTGGGGGAGTGTCGAGCTCCCGCTGCACAAACGAGGAGATCTTCCTCACCCAGAAGTTCGTCCGGGCTGTCCTGGGAAACAACAATATCGACAACTGCGCTCGCATCTGCCACTCCCCGACTCAGTTCGGCCTCACGGCCACGGTCGGCGCAGGCGCGGCGAGCCAGCACTTTGATTCGGTTCTTCAGGCCGATGTCATCATGATTGTGGGCGCAAATCCCACCGAGGGGCACCCGGTGTTCGGCTCTATGATGAAGCGCCGCATCCGCCAGGGGGCGAAGCTCATCGTCATTGATCCACGCCGTACGGAGACGGTAGACAGTCCTCACTGTCACGCCGACATACACCTGCCCTTGCGCCCTGGCACCAATGTGGCCGTATTGAACAGCCTTGCGCACGTCATCGTCCACGAGAAGCTGTACAAGCCCGAGTTCATCAAGGCCCGTTGCGAATGGCAGGAGTTCGAGCATTGGGCCGAACTCGTCGGGAGCGAAGACTATGCGCCCGAGACCGTCGGGCCCATTGCAGGCCTCGATCCCGACGAGATCCGTCGCGCGGCCAGACTCTACGCCACAGGGCCGCGCAGCACCGTCTACTACGGACTTGGCGTTACCGAGCACTCTCAAGGCTCCACTGGTGTCATGTGCCTCGGAAATCTGGGCCTTGCCTGCGGCATGTACGGGCGTGAAGGTGTCGGCGTTAACCCGCTTAGAGGACAGGGGAACGTCCAGGGTGGCAGCTGCCTCGGCAGCTGGCCCCACGTGTTCAGCGGATACCGATTCGTCACTGACGAAGCCACCCGGTCGAGCTTCGAACGCGAATGGGGAGTTCAGCTCGACGGCGAACCGGGACTCCGCCTGCCCAATATGTTCGACGCCGCACTCACGGGCCACTTCAAGGGCATGTACATAATGGGTGAGGACCCGGTTCAATCGGATCCCAACCAAAACCATATCGTTTCCGCGCTCAAAAACATGGAGTGCGTGATCGTTCACGACATATTCGAGAACGAGACGTCAAAGTACGCCCACGTCTTTCTTCCAGGCAGCAGCTCCATGGAAAAGGACGGTACCTTCACCAACGCCGAACGCCGCATTGGGCGGGTACGCAAGGTAGTGGAACCCCTAGCCGGTTACCAGGACTGGGAGGTAACGGTGCAGCTCATGAATGCCATGGGCTACGACGTGCATTACGACAATGCGGGAGAAGTCCTGGACGAGCTTGCTCGGCTCTCTCCAGCCTATGGCGGAGCCAGCTTCGAACTACTCGACCGTGTCGGGTCCGCGCAGTGGCCCGTCAACAAGGACGCTCCGGAAGGCACCGAAGTGCTCCACATGGGCAAATTTCCGCGAGCAAACGGACTCGGCACGTTTATGTTGACCGGGTTCGTTCCCACTCGCGAGCACGTAACCGAGCAATTCCCTCTGTTACTGACTACGGGGCGGATTCTGAGCCAATACAATGTGGGCACGCAGACACGCCGCACCGCGAATTCCCTCTGGCATCAGGAAGATGTACTCGAAATGGCACTAGATGACATGCATGCACGCGGCCTGCACAACGGCGACAGAGTCAAGGTAACAAGCCGCTTTGGATCGACCCAACTTCGCGTCACGGAATCCAGCCGGGTCAACCCAGGCGTCGTCTACACAACCTTCCACCACGCACAGTCCAAGACCAATGCTCTGACCAGCAATGAGTCGGACTGGGCGACAAACTGCCCCGAGTACAAAGTTACGGCTGTGGATGTGGTCAAGGTTTCCGTCAGCAACGACCGCCCTCCCACCAGCTCCGCAAGGGAGCACCGTGGTGCACGGCCAGAAGAACATTCACCGGCGGAAACGGCACGAGAGGGAGCTTGATCATGGTCGAGCCTGCCGATTCGGGAATCTCGCACCGAGAGGTCATTGATCTCGACCATCTCATTATGATGGCCAACCAGATAAGTGACTTCTTCGCGCCTTATCCTCCAGAGCGTGCACGGGAAGGTTTGCGAAACCACCTGCGCACCTATTGGGACCCGCGTATGCGGCATGCCCTTTTCAAACACATCGATGCCGGAGGCACTGGGCTGGAAGAACGTGTGATACAGGCAGCGCAACTGCTCCAAGACCAGAAAGAAGAGCAGAGTGGTTATTATGGGCCCCCCAAGGCGTAGCGATGCCTCACCAGAATCCTGGCATGGCCGTCACCCCCATACTGCGCCAACGTGGAGCCAACCGCATCGCAATCGACGAAGTTCTGGCAGTCGAAATGCCCCTGGAGATCCGACTGGGCTACACGCACCCCCAACACGGGCGGCAGTGTAAGAGCCTCTACGTAACGATGCGTACACCCGGGCATGATCTAGAGCTGGCCACCGGGTTTCTCTTTGGCGAAGGCATCATCACCACTGCTACCGACATCGAATCTGTCGATACTCGCTGGAACAATATCGTCACCATCGAGCTCAAGGAAAACATCTCCGTCAGTTTGGAGCGCCTAGAGCGGAATTTTTATACAAGTTCAAGCTGTGGGCTCTGTGGAAAAGCCACATTAAAGGCAGTCGGTCTACAAGGTGCGAAAGCCGTAGTAGGCGACGACTTCAGTCCTTCCCCTTCGACCCTATGTCGCTTGGGAAACTCCTTGCGCGAGCACCAGCTACTGTTCCGACAAACTGGGGGTAACCACGCCACTGCTGCGTTTAACTCACAGGGCGAAATCCTGCTGGTGCGCGAGGATATTGGCCGCCACAACGCTATGGACAAGCTGATTGGTCGCTTGCTGCTGGACAGTCGAGTGCCTCTGCAGGATATCGGCTTTCTGGTTAGCGGCCGTACCAGCTTTGAGCTCATGCAGAAAACCCTGATGGCAGGCTGCCCACTGCTGGCAGGCGTCGGCGCACCCTCCTCTCTGGCCGTCGACCTCGCTCAAGAATACAACGTCACCTTGGTGGGATTTCTTCGAGAAGATGGCTTCAATATCTTTCACGGTGCCAACCGCATTCAATAACGGTTTCACTGAAAAGGTGAACTTAATCGCTGTGACCACATATATGAGACCCACGCACCCCAGGAACATCCTGTACTACCTGGCGTGATCCACCCTTGAACGCAGGCTCCGATTTTCTGAGTCGCCTATTCAAGACCGACCGTACGTAGAACTACGCTGCCCTATAGGCCACGTTACGGAGGTTGCTGGCGAACGTGACTCTGTACACTTGCAATTAGTACGTGGACCGCCTCGCTACCAGACGTTGAAAGAAACCGTCGAATCGGTCGGCATGATTCTGTGAGCGAACGGGCGAGCATGCTTTCTGACACCTTCACCCCTGCGGCGTCGGGGGGTCATGGGTGCATTGCTATTTGTAGGGCCTGAAGTCTGCGTATCGCAGGAACACTGCCAGGCTTGCGGGCCCCAACAAGACGAAAGACGATCTGATGAGTTCACCACACTTGATCATACTGGGAGCAGGTCCTGCGGGTTATGCCGCCGCTCTTCATGCCGCGGACGGGGGCATGAAAGTCACCCTGGTCGGGGACGATGACCTAGGCGGCACCTGCCTGCAGCGTGGCTGTATACCGACCAAGACCTTGGTCGCCACTTGTGATCTGTTGCATCGCCTCAAGGCCGCCGCAAAGCTTGGCATCACCATGGGAGAGCCCCCTCAAGGCGACTGGACTCGCCTGAGCTCTCGTATGGGAGAAGTTATCTCGTTAAACGTCAAGGGCATCGAGGCGCTATTGCGCGGTCGCCACGTAACTACCCTTCCCGGTCGCGGAGTCCTGACAGGTGACCGGGAAGTTCGTGTCGCTGAAAGAACCATAAAGGGTGATTTCGTGCTGTTGGCAACCGGCGCCGTGCCCATCCGTCCTCCCAGTATCCCATTCGACGACCGACGAATCGTCACCAGCGACGAGGCGCTGGCGTGGAGCGATCTGCCCGCCACCTTGCTTGTAGCCGGTGGTGGCGTTATCGCCTGCGAACTTGCGTTCATTTTCCAAACCCTTGGTGTCGAGGTCACGGTAGTAGAAATGGCCACTCGGCCAATCCCTATGGAGGATGTCGAATCCTCGGGACTCATCGCACGCGAAATGAAGAAGCGCAAGATCCGTTTCCTCGGATCAACAACGATCGACTCACTCCAAGTGACAGAGGATGGCGTCGCATGCGAAGTGGGCGGTGGATCCACGATTACAGCCGAACGCGCTCTGGTAGCATTCGGGAGACGGGCGGCCGGGAAAGAGCTGGGGCTGGAAGCGCTGGGTGTGAAACTGGGTCGCAACGGTTCCGTATCTGTCGACCCCTTTCTTAGAACTTCCCTCCCTGGCGTTTATGCGGCGGGTGATGTCACCGGGCAGATCCAGCTAGCACATGCCGCCTCGGCACAGGCCAAACGTGCTGTGGATCATATGCTCGGCCGCCCAGTGTCTATTCTGGATCCCGCCCTGATACCTCGGGTGACCTTCACTGATCCCGAAGTCGCCAGTATCGGCATGACCGAGGCTCAAGCGCGGGAGCAACACCCCGTTCGCACGGGAAGCTTTCAGTTTCGCGCACTGGGCAAGGCCCACGCGCTCGATGCCCTTACAGGTTTCGTAAAGGTCATCACGGACGAACGCGACGGGCGGCTCCTGGGCGTACACATCGTGGGAAGCCATGCCTCGGAATTAATCCACGAAGCGGTGGTACTGATGCAGCAAGGTGCAAACGTACGCGCGCTCACGGACGCCATCCACGCCCACCCGACCCTGTCGGAAGCGGTCTTCGAGGCGGCGGAAGACGCACTCGGGCATTCGATACACAAGCCACCCGTACCTAAGGCTGAACCCAAGGAGGACCTCTATGAGCGTACCGCCGGATAGCTGCCTCTTTCATGAAGACCACCTGTGGTGCCTTCCATCAGATGACGGGACCCTGCTGGTCGGCATAAGCGACCACGCGCAGGACAAGCTAGGAGACGTACTCTACCTCGACCTGCCGGAGGTGGGTAGCCAGGTTGAGTGCGGCGTCCCAATGGGGACCGTCGAGTCCGTAAAGGTAGTCAATGACCTGATTTGCCCCGTTTCCGGCGTGATCACAGCACGAAACGACGACCTTGAAGACCAGCCGGAACTCGCCAACAGCGAACCCTATGGAAGTGGCTGGCTTGTCAGAATCAGACCGGCTTCCGCGGATGCAACCGTTGGACTCATGGACGTCGACACGTACCAGAGGCATGTGGACGACTGACTGCCGTAGATTCGGACATTCTATCAATGGGCATTCTCCGCACTCGGTGCCCTCTCTGCCTACGCACGGGAGCCTTCCGACCGTAACAGTTCTACTCGCTACGCCTGCACTGCCGCATTGCGAGCACCAAGTGTTCTACCGCGTTTAATGTGCTTAACTGCTAATTATGGAGTCCATACCCTTCGACTACCTCTGGATCGTAGGCGCTGCCGTAATCCTGGTGGCCTTGGGCGCAATTCACACGTTTCGCCTCAATGTCCGCCTCCGACGCACGGCACAGGAGCTGCAGCGCGAGGTGAACGAAAGGCACCGAACGGAAAACCGTCTAGCTGAACATGAGGCACGCCTGCGACAGATAATCGATACTGAGCCAGAGTGCGTCAAGCTCCAGAATCTAGAGGGCCGACTACTTGAAATGAATCCAGCAGGCCTTGCCCTCCTGGATGCCAATAAACCGCAACAGATCATTGGCACTTCCGTTTATCAGATGGTCGCCCCCGAGTTCCGTGAGGCCTATCGCGACCTGACTCGCCGCGTGTTCGACGGCGAATCGGGCGTTCTCGAATTCCAGATTGTAAGCCTTAAGGGAAGGCGGAGGTGGATGGAAACCCACGCTGCGCCGCTACTTGACGCCGATGGTGCCATTGTTGCGCTGCTCGGAATCACGCGTGACATCACGCCCCGTAAGCTCGCTGAGGATGGTGTGCGCCTGCACTACCGAGAGCTCGCGCGTGCCGCCCGCATCAATACTATGGGCGAAATGGCATCTGGCCTAGCACACGAGCTTAATCAGCCTCTTGCCGCTATCGCTAACTACGCCAATGGCTGCCTACGCCACTTAAATTCCAACGCATGTACACCAGACGAACTCACCTCCCCTCTCGAGTCTATTAGCAGCCAGGCCAACCGTGCCGCTGAAATCATCCAAGGCTTACGTCACTTCGTAAACAAGGATCCGCCCAAGCAGTCCCTGGAAGACCTCAATCGCATCCTTCATAGCGTAATTTTGATCGCCCGCCCGGAGATCAACCTTCACCATGTCCAGCTGCACCTAGACCTCGAACCTGAACTTCCCTGCATCGAAGTTCAGCCAATCCAGTTAGAACAGGTCTTACTTAACCTTATCCGAAACGCTGTAGAAGCCATGGACGAGACACCCCCGTCCCTCAGACATCTCGTGATACGCACATCGTCAGAAAGCCACAAAGTATTCCTTGACGTTCAAGACACAGGCCCTGGAATGCCCTCCCATGTTCTGCTGCGTGTATTCGAACCTTTTTTTACTACGAAAGAAACGGGAATGGGTATGGGACTGCCCATCAGTCGCTCAATTATCGAAGGCCATGGAGGCGAGCTCAATGTCCAGTCGGATACGAAAGATGTGGGCCTTTCGATTCAAATCACCCTGCCAACTGTTACACACCCCATGCACCAACACTTGCAGGCCCTCAAAGCTGATTCGCCTACTCCACCAAACGAAAACAAATAGCACAAAGCCAGAAAGACAACCAAAACACGGTTTTAGATATAGCGTCATGTACTCTAGGCTAGCGGAACAACCCGAATGAAGTGCATCCTCTAAAACAATACCGCAAGACCGATATCCGCTATAATCAAAACTATCCCGACACATTTACATCCCGACCCTGTCGCGAGGGCGCCCGATTCCACTCTTGTTCAGAAACGGATCAACCAAACGAGGCCTTTCCATCCTGCATAAGGCCACGTGCGTTTTAATCAAGACCCCATTAGGAAGGACAAGATCCGGAGCGATCTCAGCTAGCGGATACAATACAAAACTTCGCCACAATAGATACTGATGCGGAACGATAAGCCGCTCGCATGCGATGTCCTCGTTCCCATAAAGAATCAAATCCAGATCAAGAGTACGGGGACCCCATACTTGCCCCCGTGCACGCTGATGGATGCGTTCGATTTTCTGAAGATGATCCAGCAAATCGAAGGGCGAAAGCTCGGTCTCTAAACATGCCACTGCATTGATGAAATCCGGTTGCCCTGATGGCCCTACTGGCTCAGTGCGGTAGAGTGAGGAGATACGATCTACGCGGGACTGCGGAATTTCGCCAAGTCGGTCCTCGGCTTTGGTTACTTGGGTAATCGGACCATCCAGATTGCTCCCCAAAGCCACATACGAACGGATCCCATTGATGCGTACCATTACTCATCCTCATCGATAAACGCCAGAGTCGTCCAAGCTCTTCCCTCGATCGATCGCCAGTCAGGTTGCTTCAGTGCCCGGAATGGTCTGGGGCTGCTCTGCTTGTAATCGGCACTCTAGACGCAATTTCTACGCCACCTGAGATTAGCCCTCATGTGGCCTGTGCAAGTCTCCCGGCTGGCGCTCCGACTCATGTCAGTCACTGGCTCTGGGCCAGAACAAGTGTCACTGTCTGTGTCCCGAAAACGGTACAGAATGACAAGGTGCTGCCTCAGCAAGGAGCCCCCTTGCCTTGCCACTACATTGAACACATTGACCGAAGACCTCGCATACCCATCGGTACGCGTTGGCATATTATTTGCTGCCCTTTTGATGCCATCTCTTTCGCGAGAACCCTTCCGACATGAACCGCGCACTCCGGGCACCGCCCATCACAACCAATCCGTCTCGACCTCTCTTCCTTGCCAGTGTGCGTGATCGCTCTGAAGCCGAGATTGCGATGAGAAATAATGTTGATGTGATCGACATGAAGGAACCGTCGAACGGAGCCTTGGGCGCTGTCAAGCTGTCCGAATTGAGAAAGGTCATCCGGTTCACAGCAGGACGAAAGCCAATCAGCGCCACCATAGGCGAGCCTGGCATGAACCCAGCATCGATGCGGCGCGCCGTGATGGAACGCTTTGACGCAGGCGCAAACTACGTAAAAGTAGGCTTTCCACGAATCTCTGACGTGAATGAATTCGTATCGACGTTACCGCACGGATATTGTGCCACCCACAACCTGGTTGCCGTATTGCTCGCAGACTTGGAGCCTTGTCTTGGTTGGCTTACTCTATTAAGGGACATGGGATTCGCTGGTGTAATGTTAGACACCAACGCAAAAACATCCGGCAGCCTTTGCCAGCACTTGTCTACTTCAACGCTTGCTCGGTTTATTGACCGCTCGCATGATCTCGGGATGTTTTGTGGCCTTGCCGGCTCCTTGCAAGGTCACGAGGTTCCACGTTTACTGCGTCTAGGACCCGATCTAATCGGCTTTCGATCGGCTCTATGTACAGAGGGTAGATCGAGCACACTCGACCACGAACGTGTCCGCAATGTAGGCCGCATTTTCACGGCTCCCCACCGGGGCCCAAGCGATTACATGTCTGAGCAGGGGCTGATAAGTTATCCTTGAGCCTTCGCTCTTGGGTGGCCCCAGAAAGCTTACTCGCGGAAGCGCAAAGGCACGGACATGGGAGACGATGTGTCATGATAGCCCGAGCGGTCCCACGAGGTGGTCATACGACCGTACATTAAGCCTACCGATCAAAAGCCTTGCCGGGGGAGCACCTGCGCAATGAAGGTAATTCCGGTCATTGACCTTCTGAGAGGCGAGGCAGTCCACGCTCGCCGCGGACATCGAGACACCTATCAGCCGCTACGGACTCCAACGTGCGCAGACGGAGATGCACTGACGCTTGCACGATATTATACGGTCGTGCTCGGCCTGGATCTGATCTACATTGCGGATCTCGATGCAATCCAGGGGCGCGGCTCTCAAGCAGGTTTGCTCCACGACATCGCCGCCGAGATTTCACCAGCAACGCTTTGGGTTGATGCGGGAATCCGGCAGCATGGGGATCTTGAACCCCTGCTTTCTAAACCTGGCATCCTGCCCGTTATCGGTAGCGAAAACCTTGTGGATACATTCTACTTGGCCGACCCAGAATCGGGTAGACAAACGGTACTTTCACTGGATTTTGCCGAAGGACAATTTCTGGGTCCGCCGACACTGGAGGAGCAGGCATGCTTCTGGACGGGGGAAACCATTTTGATGGACATCTCGCGTGTCGGCACTGCGCATGGGCCGAACCTAACGAGGCTGTCGAGATATCAACGCGCGGCCCCTTCGGTTGGGTGGTTCGTCGCTGGAGGGATAAGGAATGCCCGAGATCTAGCTACACTGAAGAAACGTGGTGCGGCGGGCGCGTTACTTGCCACATCTTTGCATAACGGACAGATCACCCATAAGGAGGTTGCAGCATTGGTCGGAAGCGATTAAGCCTCAAGTCGATGCTCAACGACTCCCGGCTCGCGCGCAAACAACATTGCCCGTAGCCATCTTGACCGCTTCGCCAGAATCGTTCGAGTCTCCAGAGCGGATCGGCCTTCTCCCGATATAGAGCATATTGGCTCACCCACCCCCACTAATGTGCCAGTCGCGGGTCGATCTTGACTCCAGCCCGGCCACTGAACGGGTCCGATGCGAACTTCCTGCTTCGCGAACAGGATGCGAAAGCCCCGGGTCAGACTGTCGACTGGAAGCGGCTTCGGTAGTTGTCCCATACATGCCCGCAGGTGATATGCAACCAACCCTCCCCTCCGCAACCGGGGCTCATGCAATTCCATGGTGGCGGTAGGACGCGGATTAAGTTCCAGAAACCAGGGCCTTCCTGCTGCATTGACCATGAAGTCCACACCATTAAAACCCCGCAGCCCGAGCCTTGCTGTAAGCGCCGTCACCCAATGGCTGACGGTACTCTCCAGAGAAGCTGGTACGCCTTGCATTGCTACTGCACCAGCGTACAGGTACGGCCGCCCAGGCATCCGGGTCAGCAAGAGATGGTGATAGCCCAGAATTTGAGCTCGATGCCCATCCGCAACGAACAAGACCGATGCGGGTTTACCTGTGATATATCGGCGATAGCAGCCCGATTGACTGATACCCTTCTTCGCCGGGTAAACACCCATGCCTCCGCAACTCGAGCGAGTCTTGAAAAGCCAGCCATCCAGTTGCTCCGGCTCGTCCATTCGAGTTTCGGGATAAGGAATGTCCAGGTCGTCCAGTACCTTTGCGAACCTATCCGGTGTGTCTACCATGTTCCACACTTCAGGGAGATTCCCCACTACATGGAACCGGCGTTCTAACTCCACTAGTGAGCCTCCTTTTCCTTCGAACCCCGCCCCTGCTATCAGCATTGCGGACTCGAACGGCTTCCCCAATGTGCCAAGCAAGAGTTGCTCTGGGGTCTCCCCGATCGTTCCTTGAACCTTTAGCACCCGCCACGCGGCCTCGCGAGTGTCCAGATCGGAATAATTGTCGACCGCGACAACTCGTAGCCCACTTGCACTCGCGGATTGCGCCAATGAACGTACGCTGTGCCCAGCCAGAACAAGTGTCGGCTCAGGATCCTGCATTGCCGCGCGCAGCTTCAAGAGCGTGGTCGAAATGCAGGTAGACCGGCGTCTCCGTCGTAAGCATTTGCTTCAGAAGCGCTTGCTGCGCCTTGTATTTGACGTTGCCAACAGCAAGTGCCCCAATCGCTCGAGCACAACCTGACCTCGCTTCTAGAGGCTCACTACTGGACGTCACGCCAACGCCCTCGATCCCCTCCGGAGGTACCGCGTTGACGTCGCACGCGACGAGAAGCCGAGCAGCATACTGGAGATGACCGGCGTTCAAAACCTGAATTCCTGCCTTGGCTGCCCCGAAGACAACCTCTGCATCTGCAAGGAGTGTGTGTATTTTTCCGTCATTCGATCCGTCTGCACCCTCGAGGTTCGTTCCGAAACGCTCGTTGCATTGCTGTGCAACCTCATTTGCCTTGGTCAGGCTCTCATGGCTCACAATGCTCACATCCGCGCCTGCTCGCGACGCGAGCGTCCCGCATACCGACCCAACCGGACCCGTTCCACCGAACACCAGCACCTTTCTGTTAGCAAGCCCTTCTTCCTCGACGCGAGAGAGCGAATCCTCGACGCAAGCAATCATCCCGGCCGCGGTCGTGAAGGCTCCGCTCGGATCAGCAAATACCGAGATCTCAAAAGGTGGCACCATCGACCTGCGTGCTGCATCTAGCATGTCCATTGCCAGGAACTGATCCCTTCCACCGACGAACATACCTGTACGGCGTACTCCTTTCGGGCCGCGCGAGAAGATGGCGTCCTGTGTCAGGCCAGAAATCTCCGCCAGTTCCAGGTTGTTATATGCGAGGCAGTGCTCCCAGCCAGCATCGATCGCCATATTGGCGTCAAACGGACTCAAGTTCGCCTCAGGCGTTACCATATGTAATATCGCGGGTCGGGTCATTCGTTTCCTCGCCTTCTGTGTGAATTAAAACTAGAGGGATACAGCTGGCCGGTTAGAGCGAAGCCTCCGGGCAGACTTCGGACACCCTGCGGCCGTGATTGGATGCTGCAACAGTGCGGAAATGCAGTGACTTCTCATCCGAAAAACGGCGATTGGCCTTCGCGCTGACCTCTTGAGCTGTCCTTTCATCAGGCAAGATCACAAACCCCGTTGGGCCCCAGGAACTCTGCCCAACACCCTCAAAGCCAAGCGATTGAGCCCAGGCGAGAACTCTTGCGACCGCGGGACTGGCGAACCTCCCTCCCTGTGCCGGCGCGAAGTGCTCGCCCACCGTGCGCTGGATCTCCCCAATCCCTCTACCAAATCCGTCCAGATCCCGTTCCATTAGAGCCGGCGCCACCTGCATCAGGGCAATGTGACACAGATGTGCTGCTCGTTCCTGGGGAAACACCGGAAGTTGCGCAAAGCCTCCGGACTCCGCACTCCCATGCAGGCCCTGAACATCATTCACCAAAATCAGAAGAATCCGCCACTCACTCGGAAACTCTATCCGCGACAGGATCGGAGGAGGTTCCCCCCCTTCCGTTCGACCGCAATCCATCAGGAAACCGCCGAGATCAAACGCACCTATTCCAACCCCCGAGCGCCCTCCACGATCGAGGATCGTCGCAAGATTTCTCGAATTCGTTTCTAGGTTCGCCAATCGCTGTAGCGCTGTCCCTACCGCCAGAGACATCTGGGTACCCGAGCCCATGCCCGAATGTGCTGGGATAGATTCCTCTACACAGACACGCCACCGCCGCGGCGATAGACCAAAATGAGTCGCCAGCCGATCCAAGTAAGTCTCGGCACGTCGCTGGGATTGTGTATGACCCTCAAGATCCGGCCGCGCAATCTCTTCCAGGTATTCACCGTCACTAGCCACCACGACACGCGTCTGAAACGTATCGATGGCGAGTCCGAGGCTGCCAAACCGTCGGCCAAGGTTCCCGTTGAGATCGAGGAATCCAAGATGCAAACGCGCTGGGGCGCACACCCTTGCAACCGCACCGTGGAATTCCCTGGCATTACCATAATCTAGCATCAGGCGCTCCCAGGTCTCGTCACCTTTCCACCCCTACTCCTCGCCCATTCGTCCGAGCACTGCCAAACGCAACCACGTTGATTGGCTGGGGACACCAAAACAACGACCGTGAACGACGCCCACCCTCGAAACCGCTCACCCGCGATTACAGAGCCAACCTGACCTTGCTCGCCCGACGCCAGAGGTGCTCCTTGTACGGACCTAGAGAACCCCTGCGACTTCATGTTACTCCTTCACAGTAAAAGCTTTCGCTGGGCAAGCGGACACCACCTTAAGAACCTCCTCCCAGCTGGCATTCTCCGGCTTCACAATCAGCTTATCATCTTGAATAAAGAACGCCGTGGGCAAACTGTTCACGCAATTCCCACTATGAATGCACTTATTGCTATCCCAAATCACCTTCATCGTGCTCTCCTTTCTCACTTTTACCCGCATCAGTCGCGGCTTGCAATATACCTAGCGCGATAACAATGCACGTTCTCTTTGGAACCCACTATGCGACCTCACTTCCGGCCCTCGGCTTGTGGGAGCTGTCCAGAAACTTGTCGAAGTGAATTTTTGACTCTTCCAGACCAGCTCGTCTCAGAACCGATATTCCAGCATCTACCATCGGGGGTGGCCCACAAAGATACGCTTCGTACCCATCCAGATTCGATATCACCTCCGTTATCGTGTCGGTAACGTTACCCCGCCGACCTTCCCAATCGCTCTGCTCCGATTCAAGCGACAAAACAGGAACAAACTGAAAGTCACCCGCGCCTTTGGACTCGAAGGCTTTCATCTCGTCCAAGCAATAAAGATCCTCCTGCGTCCGCGCCCCGAACAGGACAGTTACCTTTCGTCGACTTGGCCTGGAAAACTCCTGCTCAAGTACCGCTTTTATCGGCGCAAGACCACTACCCCCTGCGACACAAAGCATCGGGGCATCTGTCTCGCGAAGAAAGAAGGTTCCGAAAGGTCCGCGTAGTGTTACAGGCGAGCCTGTCCGGTCTTCACCAAACAGCCAGGTCGTCATGACGCCACCCGGGACGTAGCGGACGAAGAACGTTGCCGATCGGGACTCTTCCGTCTCCGGTGCCCTGGCAAAGGAGTAGTTGCGTGGCTCATTAATAACGCCGGGTACGACGAGCTCGGCATACTGACCGGCGAGATACTCCGGGAGAGGATCATTAAGGCGCACACCCACCTCAACGATATCGTGTGTCAGACGCCGATATCCTCCTATTACGCCTTCCACCTGACCCGGTTCGGGCAAGACCAGCTCGCCCGATTCAAGATCGACTTCCACCTCGATATCGCTCTTAAGCAAAGATTGGCACGCCAAGATGCAACCGGCATCCAAGTCTTCCTCCTCAAGCGTATAACTGAAGTCCACCAGAGGTTTTATCTTTCCACTAACCAACCTGGCCTTGCAGGTCCCGCAACTTCCAACCCTGCAGCTATGAGGCCACGCAATGCCATTGTCCAGGGCCGCTTTCAGAAGGTTGTCACCAGGCTGGACCGTCAACGCTTTGCCGGAAGGCTTGATGTCAGCCTTGAACGGACCCTTGCGGGCAAATAATCCAAACATAAGACAGTGTCCTTGCCAACGTTTACGAGGGGATATGAAGAAGTAAATCCTTACGCAGATGACAACGCTTCTAGCCTTAAAGGTAGACGACTTCGGGCTTAAGCGAGTACAGAATGGAAAGTACTTCGTCCCGTTCGCGCTTACCGACCTGATGCTTGTCGAGGGCCTTCAGGACATCATCCACCACGGCGACAAACTCAGTATCGTTGATGTTCATTCCCTTGTGCGCGGAAATCATGTCTTTTCCGGTATACTTCTCAGGCCCCCCGAATCCCTCGCAGCACATTTCTGTGACCAGCCGCTTTACCTCGTCGGGATCACTCGCCTCATAACGGTTCTTTACAAGGGGATTTGTAATATGATTGTGGAATATGTCTTCTACAATGGCCTCGATACCTGGCCGCTCGCCTAAGCGTTTGTAGAGTGTTGCATCTGCATCGGCCGTGGCATCTTTTACTGACTGTTCCGTAGCACTCATCGCTTTATCTCCTGATCCTACGATTTCCTGTTAGCGCACCAAGGGCGGGTGGTACGGTACGAGACCGCCACCCGCCTGGCACTTTCTTCTACAGGGCGTAATTGACGTCCATGCTGTACCCTTCAATCTCGGACGGATCGACCTCGTATCCGACCTTGCGATTGATCTTCTGCGCGATCTCGCGCTCCTCGGGGCTGGCGAAATCACGATCCCAGATGGCCAGCTTCCGCTTCATGATTCGATGCCACAGTGGCGGTACCAGTGCCAGCACGAACTCCGTGTAGTAACCGAAACCGGTATTTGGGGCACCCTGCGGCGCACCACCGACATTCGAAAGCTCCCAATAATGGGTCTCGCCTCGGTCGTGGTGGTCGGCTTGCCGGCCGATTTCAATGAACGCCCAGCTGGTAAACATGCTGTCGTTATCCCAGGAGTGACGATATTCAATCGGCTCTCCCTTCACTCGAATCAGCCCGTAATGCTCCATGTAATTCAGGGCCTCAAGTTCAAAGTTGGCGATGACCCATACGGTGAGCATGGCCGCCAATCCGATCAGCATTCCTTCCACTCCGCCGCCCCAGTAACCAAGGCCACCGAACGCGACCACCACAGGGACGCTCATCAGGTATCCACGGATCCAGCGGTTGGACAGGGAGAAGAAGGACTTGCCCTGGCGCTTCAGGCGTTTCCGTTCCGTCCGGATGCCGAAGTAGGACTGCCCAATGTGCGAAACAAGGAAGTGCTTATAGATACTGCGCCCGCGAGGTGCCGTAGCCGGGTCGACATCATCGCCCATCTTGTTGCCTTCGGGACCCATCCAGGCACGGCCCAGCTCAAGATGATGGTTGTACACGTGCGCAAAGCAGAAGTGCGCCGCACCGGACAGCGCCATGATCCACCGAGAGATCAGGAAGCTGGGCCCCTTGGTATGGGAGAGCTCGTGGCCGTAGATGATACCCAGCCCTTGATGCAGGGCGACAGAAAGTGTTGCCGCCATGAGCTCCAGACCCGTAATGCCGTTGGTGTACTGGAAAGTCCAGCCAAAGGCCGTAAAGGTCTGCGTCTCGATGGGCACCCCGGCGGTATACTGGAAGACCCTCCAAGCCAGGGCCGCCATCAAGGCAACGAACACCGGAAGCATCAGATACATGACGAGATTGTGGATGACTCCAACCCCGGCAGGCCTACCGTCCTTCGTTGTAGCCGCTCCGCTGGTATGAATATTACGGGTCAGCGTATCCAGGATAATATTCAAGGTGAAGATGGTCATACCAAGCCACACCCACATTCCCCCTGCTAGCACGCCCGCCAAGGCAGCCAACAGACCGATGGGTGTCCACAGGTACACCAAGTGTCCAAATACCAATCTGCGTAACATGATGACGAAACCTCTCTCTAGTCACAGAACGTTAATTCGGCGAATCTGGCTCTAGCCACCTTCCACAAGAGCTTTGCTCGCCTGACCACCATGTTTAGGAGAGATATCCCTACGGAACCATCCGCAAATGTACGCAACCGGTACGTACACCGTGCATCTACAGGCCATACCCTTCCCTGTTTCATGATCGATCGCGAGACCGGAGGATCCCTATCTCGCGCAATTCCCGTGGTGCTTATGCTAGACATACCCTATAAAGCGAGCATGGATTTCCAAATACTCTGTATTCAATCCGCGTTGTCTCGCAATCAGTACCGTAGTACTACCTTTTCTCTACTGAGCTTCTACTACTAGGCGCCCCGATCGACCTTAGTCTAAATATATGCATTACTCTTAATGGCCCTACCCTAGACCATTAGAGCCGTAAGCCACAACAGAACCTATTCGCACTTCCGATCAAGACCTAGAGGGGAGAAATACAATGCTTCAATCAGCACTGGAAAGAGATCTTGAGGCCAGACCCTACGAACGCCCCATCCGAGAGTTCGGCGAAATCGTAGCCAAGGATTCCGACATGCTCACTCAACTGGATGAGTGCCCCGACCAAGACTCATTTATCGAAAAATACCTCAGCATGGCCAAAAAGCACGGAAAAGAATTCACGCGCGACCAGCTTCTCGTTGCTGTTCAGGAACAGAAAATGGGGTCGAACTGGATTATCCCGAAATCGGTGTTGATGATGGTCAGGGATCGTTTTTAAGAGGAGCTTTTATGACGAACGAAATCAAGACTGACGCAGAGCGAGTCGTTGGACAGTGGGATGGTCGGTCTGCAGATGATCTCCAGAGCGAACTTGAACGCATCTTCCGGGAAATGCGAGAGGATAAGGCTCGCGACCGGCTGGTCGCCCGGCAGATGCCCCACCGAGAGCAACTCCCGGAGGACCTGCAAAGTTTTAATGCGTACCATATCTGGGGTTGCGACCCCGAGGGCCGGTGTGTTGTTGGTACGCGTGCAGACCGGATCGAACCCGTCGACAAGATCCGGACGTACTCGCTTATTGACCATCACTAGGTCACAACCATCCTCAAACATCCCTCGCGGTGGGGACTCGACATGGGACGTTGAGCATCGCCCCACCAGCGGGCAGGACCGAACCTCCGGACAGACCTCCGCCCGTCGGGATTTCGAACAACACGGCATTTTGTTGATCCAACCCTTGCATCCATATTTCGAGCCGATCGCCCCGGTTGCAGGATTGAGCACAAGACCCGACCACCGAGACGTCCTCTGGCTGTTAGGAGATGAGGACGCTGCGGTCAGTTCACCCGCTCGTATATCGTATGGTCGCGGGTCCCTCATGGCTCAAGTTTCGACCGTTAGCAAGGTTGTTTTATGTCCACACGAACCCTAATCGAATGCACGGATGCTACTTGGAACGTCGTGACGGGTTGCGAAAAGATTAGCGCTGGATGCAAGAATTGCTACGCTGAGCGCCATTGGCGACGGCTTAGTAAAAACGCAGCCACCCTCTACTTCAACCGCTCCTTTGATGATGTTAAAGCTCACGCTGATCGTTTGTCGCTGCCTCTGCATTGGCGGAAGCCGCGCCTAGTTTTCGTCAACTCGATGAGCGATCTTTTTCATCCAGATGTGCCATTTACGTTCATTCACAGGGTGTGGTCGAAAATGATGTTCGCCCACCAGCATTTTTACCAGATTCTTACCAAACGTCCTGAAAACGCCCTGGCATTTTTCGGTGGAACTCGTCACTACCCCTCCAGCAGAGGATTCAGCCGTACTGCCGACAGATCTGGCTGGGGGTCTCGGTTGAGAGTCAGCCGATGGCTGATTTGAGGATACCGTGTCTCCTTGAACTGCCCATTGCCGTCCGCTGGTTGTCCGTGGAGCCCCTCCTTTCACCGATCGCTCTGACTCCATACTTGACTGTGCGGCAGGGAGAGCCCCCTGAGCCGATCGCGATATGCGCCAAATGCAGTGGCCCAGACCGGGCTCGTGATAAGCCACACTCCATCCATTGGGTGGTCATTGGCGGAGAAACCGGACCTAGGGCCCGCCCATGCCATGTCGACTGGATCCGAGGCGTTTTAGAACAATGCCGAACGGCTCATGTACCGGTATTCACGCGTCATTTGGGCAGCCGAGCCATATGGGACGAGGAGGGGTGCACTGTGTTGCTGCCCAAATCAATTCGAACCGCGCACAACCGGGAAAGATGGCCCAAGGGCCTGAACGTAAGCGAGTATCCTGCATACTGATCTGCCGCGAGACGGATCCAAGCTCTTACTTATAGCACGTGGACAACCCGGCCCCCTCTGCGAAGCCCCTTTCCGGCTAGAGACCCTGCCAACCGCATTGGAGCCCCTACCCCAGCCAGAGCGCCCCATTAGTCTGGCTCCTTTTCTGGCTCCAAACCGGCCTTCAAAACAATCTCCATAAGCTCCCCAATCGACCGGGCTCCCAGTTTGCTCATAATACTTGCCCTGTATCCTTCCACCGTTCGAACAGAAAGCTCCATCTCATACGCAATAATTTTATTGGGCCTGCCTTTGCCAAGGCGTGCCAGCACCTCTCGTTCACGTGGGGTAAGGCCGGCAATCTTCTCTTTTACACGCCTTGCATGATCTTCCTGTTCCCAGATCTTTCTGTATTCCTCGATCGAGGTGTTAATCGTGTCAAGGAGATCCTGGTCGTTGAAAGGCTTCTGCAGAAACTCCACCGCCCCGGCCTTCATCGCTCGGACCGTGATTGGCACATCCCCGTGCCCAGTGATAATAATTACCGGTAGTTTTATCCCTCGTTCTCGCAACACATCTTGAAGATCCAACCCACTCATACCTGGCATTCGTACATCTAGCACCAGACAACCACGAGTCTTCTCGTCCACCACGTCCAGAAACTCGGAAGCTGACGCATATTTCTCGCTCCTCAATCCAACTTGGTTTACCAGAAACCCAATTGAGTCACGAACCGCCGCACTGTCGTCCACCACATGTACGACGTTGTGGTCTTCCGATAAATTACTCATCCTTCTCCCCCTTCGCCTGTGGCACTGTAAAGCGGAAGACTGACCCCTGCGGACTTGTCTCCTCCAACCACAACCGACCTCCATGTGCCTCAACAATACTCTGACTTATCCCTAGACCCACCCCCATTCCCTTTTCTTTTGTAGTGAAGAACGGCTCGAACAGACGATTAGCAATATCCGGTGGACACCCATGTCCACTATCACGCACATCCACCGTCACCTCGGTCGCCTCATTCCGCGTAGCCGTTATTGTAACGTTTCTGCAACCGGGATCGCGTTCCGACACTGCTTCCATTGCATTCCGCACCAGATTTAACAAAACCTGCTCCAACTGTATGCGATCCGCCCAGACCGGAGGCAACCTATCCGGAACATCAAAGTGAACGTTTATCAAATTCTGCAATGCTTCGGACTCAACGAAGCTCTCAATCTCCCCAACAATCTGACCTAACTCAACAGAGCACTCTTCAATCTCGCCTTTTCGGGAAAACATCCGCAACCGACGAAAAATCTCGGTTGCGGTTTCAGCTTGTCGTAGCACTTGCTGGAGACCGTAGTAAAGATCATCCGGTTTATATTCCCCCGCAGAGAGCATTCGAAGACACGTCTGGGTAAAAGTGGTTATGGCGCAAAGTGGCTGATTTAGCTCATGCGCCAGTCCTGATGTCATCTCACCCAAGGTGCTCAGCCGTGCCACGTGCGTGAGCTCCGATTGGCGCAATCGATTTTGCCTCTGAGTTTCCACTAACTCGGTTATATCATGCCCTGTTGAAATAAAGTGGGTAATCTCTCCATTGGCATCTCTAAGCGGAGTTATCGTTCTTTGCTCGTGATATATACTTCCATCCTTCTTTCGATTCACCAGCTCGCCTCGATAGGCTTTTCCACTACTAATCAATCTCCAAATCTGATTGTAGAACTCCTGATCATGAAATCCTGAACGCAACACTCCAGCCGGACGCCCGATTAGCTCCTCCTTCGAGTAACCGGTCATGCATTCAAATGAGCCGTTGACGTACTCTATCATCCGGTTTCTGTCGGTTATCATGACAGCATCGGCTGCCTGCTCAAGCGCGCTGGAAAGCTTCCGCATTCGTGCTTCGGAGCGCGCACGCTGCCATTCCCGGCCGAGCCACTGGCCCATCATCTTAATCAACTCTTTATCAGCGTCTGTAAACTCATCACTCTCGGCTTTATTTCCCCAAAAACATAACGTCCCTTCGATAATGTCATTTACCAGATACCGAACTCCGATGTAGGCCACTGGCGTTTCACAACTCTTGTTGATTCCTGAACAGTTTGGACCCTGCCCATCGCCAACATAGGTGTAAGGCTCCTTCGATTTAATGGCTCGAAAGCAAAATCGGTTTGAATGCAACCCGGCGTTCTGTAGTCCATCGAGATCCATGGACCCCACTGATGCGATGATGTCGAATTCCTCACCGTTGATACTCGTTACCATACCCTCTGCCAGGCCGAACTGTGCGCAAGCCAGCTTCAGTACACCGCTCAGTTTTTCGTCGAAACAGATGTCTTCGCGGGTGCTTATCTCGTGGAATTTCCGCAATGTCTTGACGTGCTTCCGTAACTTCTCTTCCGCATCTCGCCGCTCGGCCTCGGCGTCGACCCTCGACGTGACGTCCTGCAAGATCACCATCAAGCCAGGCTGGCGCATGGTATTTCGATAACAAAGCGGAGCCATCGTAATTGCGATATATTTCCTCACGCTATCCGTTTCGCGTAGCCGCACCGTCCTTTGCGCACTCGGACTACGCCCTGTTGCAATTTCGGTTCGAAGATTTGCGATCACAGGATGGTCGTCCTTTGAAAAAAGGTCGTTCAATGCGCCCCCAAGCGTAATGCGGTTTGTGGCGTTAAGGATTTCCTGTGCTTGATGGTTTAGCGTAAGAATGACACCCGATGCATCGATCGTCATGACGCCGATAGGGGCGCAGTCGAGCAATTGGTCGAGATACTGGTTCAATTCCGGTTTTAGGTGCGGAAGCTTCTCGAAACGCACCTGAGCACGACAGAGAGCGTGATGGTGGCGCTGTCTCTGCCTGCGGCGGTTGACCGCTTCCATTAAGGCATTGGGTAGTGCAGTCAGATCCTCACTCGACCAGGGTATGACCTCGCTCCCGAGGAACGGGCTGAACATAAGGGTTCGTCTGAGGGGGCGGCATGCCTCAGGTCGAGTGAGTATGATGACTGGAAGAAACTTGTCGATCGTGTGTATTCGTTGCGCGATTTGGACCGCAAGATCAGGGCTCGTCCCAAGCAACACTACATCAACCGGCTGGCCGTCCTCTTCTAAATGGCTTGAGAGGTCAGCTTGATCATCAAGCGTCTCAAGGTCGACGTCATCCGGGCAATTTTCTCGAATAGCGTCCGCCACGGCGGGCTCGGACCCGATCATCTTGATGACAGGGCATTTTTCGGCGTGAAGAATCTCAGCATTGTGCATTCGGTCAATCCGCCAGTAATGGTTGCCCTAGCAGGGCCCTTCCAGTCCATACACGCAGCAGGTCGGTGGTTGGAGACATCAGCCCCGAGGCGCGTGCATCGCGGAGTAATCTGTGCAAAAGAGATCCGCTGCGATATCCGATTCCTCCGCACAAGGTCATACTCTCGTTTACCACGTTGACAGCGCAATCTGCCACTTCCGCCTTTGCGGACATAACTCCAATCAGTGCGTCCGGTGCACCTGCATCAAAGTTCGCAGCAGCGTAATAGGTGAGACTTCGGGTTCGTTCCAGTTGAGCCCACAGTTCGCCCAACTTGTGCTGGAGAACGGACGAATGCGATAGGCTGGTCCCGGAATGGCTGTGATAGCGACGCATGAGGTGGCCTCGCGCCTCTTCCAGGGCGGCAGTTGCAACGCCGAGGTATGTTCCGGCCAACGCAACGAGAAAATAGGGCAAGATAATGTTGAAGATGTACCAGATCTGCTCGCCTTCGCGGCCTAGTAGATTGGACCGAGGAATCTCGATGCCCTGCATCAGCATTGAACACGAAGAGTTTCCCCTTAGACCCAAACCATCCCACGGCTCACCCCAATCGAGACCTTCGGAATCCGCTGACACTACAACACAGGAAAACCGACCGAGCGAAGCGGACCCATCTCCAACGGTCACGGCGGATACAACATAGGAGTCGGCCTGGCCACCATTCGTGACGAACGTCTTTTTTCCGGTCAGGCGATAGTGTCCGCTTTCTGCATCCTCCAGCGTAGTTTCAGGTAAGTAGAAATGTGCCCCGGTTCCAGCTTCACTCAAGGATAGCGTTGTGATGTGGTGACCCGCGCAAATAGGTTCTAGGAAGCGCTGCTGCTGGTCTGGTGTGGGATTAGCGGCAATCACGGAGGATCCCACGCAGTGCATGCCGAAACAGATAGCCGTTGACGCACATTCTTGGCCCAGAACTTCACACACCTTGGCCAGCGACGACAGACCGTAACCACAGCCGCCATATGCCTGCGGGACCACCATTCCGCCTAGCCCGACGTCCTGTAATGCCCGGATCCCTTCCGCCGGCCACTCCCGCTTCTCATCGATCTGACTGCTGTAACGAGCGACGGTCTCCGTTGCGATTTCTTGGACCCTGAGCAAAACCGTGTCAAAGTTTTCATCCCGCATAAAGGCGCCTCTCAGCTGCTTTTTTACCCCCTAAGCGCTGGCAGGCTGGCCAAGCCGGAGCTAGAGGTTACATCCGGTCATGAATCCATTCACGACGGCTGGGTGGGTCGAAGGATGACGGGAACTGTAGGCAATCCCGCCCGCTCCGGAGATCGCCGTCTGGGCCAGCGTCATTGCCGCGCCCGGAGCGTGCTATATATGGTGGTTCTGCTTATCGCGGCTCCCACGCAAGGAGTGGACGCGAGTCGAACCCAGCCATGAAGTCATGAACTCATGAACAAATAATAGACGGGATGTCTACGGTCCTGTATGCGCAATAGTACGCAAGCGTCTATCGTTTCGGTTAAAAGAGGTATTCAATAGCGTATGAGGGAGTACCGCACTGCCTGCCTTGGGCATGGGTGCGTATGGCGAAGCGGGCATTGGAGTCGCAAGTTGCTTTGAAGACCTCCTCGCCCGGCAAGCAAGGAGCCAAAATGACCGACATGAGCCGGGAAACCCATAGCCGATCCATCCTGGATGCGGTATCGGGTGCCCCAGGGTGGGAAAATTCTACCGACAATCATATCCTTGCATCCTGGAAAAGGTGCCTGAGCGAATACCAGCTTGATCCAGACGCCGCCCCAGAGCCGCGATTTGTCTCCGATGGGGACCTTCGGCATCGTCGGGAAGAGTCCCGCACACTGGTGGAAATCGCCCAGGAAGAGATGACCAATCTGTACCAGCAGGTTGCTGGAACCGGGTACTCGATTCTGCTGACGGACTCCGACGGCGTACTACTAAAGTACGTCGGTGATCCCATATTCACCGATGCGGCCGCTTCAACCGGACTGCAAGCTGGCGCGATCTGGCACGAACAGTATCAGGGGACCAACGGCATCGGGACCTGCCTGGTTGAGCAACGCCCTTTGGTGATTCACAAGAACGACCATTTCTTTGGCAAGAATATCCGCCTCACCTGCTCGGCGGCACCAGTCTTTGATCCGACCGGGCGCGTCTGCGCAGTGCTGGACGCGTCCAGCGAATCACGCATGGCACAGCAACACACGATGGTCCTGGTGAACATGTCGGCCCAGTTGATCGAAAATCGCTTGTTCCTCTGCGGCATGCGAGACCACTATCTGCTCCGTTTTCACAGTCGGCCAGAATTCGTGAACACGCTCGGGGAAGGTATTGTGGCATTCGACCCTGCGGGGCGCATACTGGCAGCCAACCGCAGCGCGCTGTTCCAGTTGAACGAGAATCCTTCAGACAGAATCGTGGGGGAGCTTCTTCGAGACGTCTTCAACATTCGTGTTGACACAGCCCTGCAATACGCCCGTTCCCCGGTGACGCAGCCTGTTCCGCTGCATGACAGTCGCCAGGGTCGACGGTTCTACGTGAGTTTCCAACCACCGGCTAGCCCACCAGCCGCGAATCTTCCGTCGTCGCGAGCAGAGCACGCCAAAGTTCCCGCCCCCCAGTATGCGATGGAGGATCTTCACTGGGGCGATACCCGGATGAATCACAATATCGAGCAGGCCCGCAAGCTGCTGGACAAGGACCTGCCCTTCATGCTCCTCGGCGAAACGGGTTCCGGCAAGGACGTATTCGCGCGAGCGATACACCTGTCCAGCGCGCGCCACCGAGAGCCCTTTATCGCAGTAAATTGTGCTTCATTGCCGGAAACCCTAATTGAAAGCGAGCTGTTCGGATATCGTCCAGGCGCCTTCACTGGCGCGAGCCGCGAGGGGAGCCGCGGGAAGATTGTTCAGGCGGATGGCGGCACCCTCTTCCTTGACGAAATCGGCGACATGCCTCTAGCTCTGCAGGCGAGGCTGCTGCGGGTGCTTGAGGAGCGCGAAGTCGTCCCGCTGGGCAGCGAAACGTCCGTACGAGTGGACATTCGAGTCATAAGTGCAACACACCAGGATCTCCAGCAACAGGTCGCCGAAGGACGCTTCCGTCAGGATCTGTTCTACCGACTCCGTGGCATCAGCCTTACGATTCCACCGCTACGCGAACGTCAGGACCGCAGAGAGCTAATCCAACGTCTTCTGGAAATCGAAGCAGGGGACAGCGAGGCAGTATCCCTTGTGCCGGACGCCCTTGCCATTCTCGATTCATACCCATGGCCCGGTAACATTCGAGAGCTCCGCAGTGTCCTTCGTACGCTGGTCGGATTATCGGAAGATGGCATTATCCGGGCCGAATCGCTTCCGGAATTCACGCTGCAGAACAACCCCGAACTGGAAACACAAGCGGCCGACCTGAGCAACCCCCTGACACTCGCGGAACGCGAGACTCTCCTGCGTGAGCTAGAGGGCTGCCATTGGAATGTTTCCCAGGTTGCGGCAAATTTGGACGTCAGCCGTAACACTCTGTATCGAAAGATGAAGCGCTGCGGTATCAAGCCTCCCCGCTAATACCCAGCACGACCGCTCCAATCGCCATTACCCCGCGCAGAACCCTGGCACAGGTCAACTGCGGCGCGCATCGCCATGTTCACCGAATTCTGCAGAACCTTGGCATGAATCTTGATCCGCCATGTTGCAGTGCATGCACGGATCCAATCACCAGAGGCAATCGACTTGACGAAGGAACATGTCCTCTTCGTAACTGGCAACCTAGCCGCGCCGGCCTTGCGGCAGGTTCTCGAACAGATGAGTCCGGACGCATTCACCTGGGAAGTCCGGTCTCTTGGTGTAAAAGTTGCCGCTCTGTTGACTGGAGACCTGATCCGCAGGCGCCTATCGGATACCGGACAGGCTAACCGAGTGATCCTGCCAGGACTATGTCGCGGTGACCTCGAGGCCCTGAAGGACCATTACGGTGTACCATTCCAACGCGGTCCCGAAGAATTGATGGACCTGCCGGAATGGTTTGGCCTAGAGGGAAAACCGGTCGACCTCAGCCAACACTCGGTGAAGATCTTTGCCGAGATCACTGACGCTCCGCTACTCGATCTCGATTCTCTATCGGAGCGCGCCCATGCCTTCCGTGAGGATGGTGCCGACGTTATCGACCTCGGCTGTCTACCCGACACCCCCTTTCCGTTACTAGCGTCGGCCGTACGTCGACTCAAGGCCGAAGGCTTCTTGGTTAGCGTGGACTCAATAGACTCACAAGATCTACTGACCGGCGGTTTGGCAGGCGCAGACTTCCTGCTGAGCCTGACCGAGAAGACTCTCTGGATCTCGGAGGAAGTGGAGGCAACGCCAATCTTGATTCCAACTCAGCCCGGCGATCTGGATTCTCTAATTCGCTCCTATGAAGCGTTACGAGCTCGAGGGCGGGACTGCATTCTGGATCCGGTCCTTGACCCTATTCACTTCGGCTTCACGGACTCACTGGTCCGATATCACGAACTTCGCAAGCGCCTCCCGGATGTGGCCATGATGATGGGTACTGGAAACCTTTCGGAACTAACCGAGGCAGACACAACCGGCATCCACGCACTACTGAGCGGCGTGATGTCCGAGCTGCAAATTGGAAGCCTTTTGACTACGGAGGTCAGCCCCCACTGCCGCTCCGCAGTCAGAGAGCTCGACCTGTGCCGACGTGTCATGTTTCGCGCCAGGGAACACAACCGGCTCCCCAAGAAGCTCAGTGAGGGGCTGGCTTGTGTGCACGAACGCAAGCCGTTCCCCTATGGCGTAGATGAAGTCCGAGAAGCTGCGGGCCAGGTCAAGGATGCCAACTTCCGCATCAAGGTCACCGGCAACGGTATCCACATCTATAACCGGGATCGGTTCCTGACGTCTACTGATCCCTTTCTACTGTTTCCGGATCTGGACGTGGAACGGGATGGAGGCCATGCCTTCTACCTTGGCGTGGAACTCGCGCGCGCCGAGATCGCACACCAGCTTGGAAAGCGCTATACACAGGATCAGCCTCTACGCTGGGGCTGCACCGTGAAGCGACCGGAGGAAGACCTCACACGCTACACCCCGCCCGCACCTACGAAGCGGCGCCCCTGAATGGCCTCGAACTTGCAGGGATTCCGGCATGGTGGCCGATAACAAGAATTTTCAGGATTCATCCCCGCTCAAGCCGTGCACGCACAACCACGCCGTGCGTCTGGTGTGCCCCTTCTGTGGACTTGCGTGTGACGATCTGTCACCTCCGCGTGACACAGCCGAGGCGCCCTTCGCTCAGGACTGCTCAGTGGCCACCGAAGGTTATCAAGCGGCCATACAGGCCCCGCACGCTCTCCAACCGCGACTGCACGGAAAATCCGTAGCACTCGACGAAGCGTTGGATCACGCCGCCAACCGCTTGCGTCAGTCTCGACTGCCATTGTTTGCCGGCTTGATCGGCGATCTTCCCGAAAGCCGTGCACTTTGGCGTCTCGCCGACCGTTGCGGCGCTACGGTCGACCACGCCGGCGCTGATGCTCTAAGCCGGATGTATTCGGTAGCCCAGATGCAGGGACTGATAACCACCACCCTCGGCGAGGCACGTAACCGTGCCGACTTGTGGCTGTTCATCGGAGACGGGATATTCCGCCGCCAGCCACGAATCTCTGAACGACTGTTATCGCCGAAACAGCGCCTGCACACCAAGGCCAAATCAAATGTGGTTGTGTTGGGTTCCGGTTCACGCAGCAATATGTTGCCCAATGGGATGGAGTATGTGGATCTCGACTCATGCTCTATCGCGGATTTTGTGGGCAGCATTCGCGCGACGCTGCAAGGCTGGGAGCTCGGAGCGGTTGCACACCCCAAGACTCAGGGAATCGCCGCCCAAGTTAAGCAAGCACAGTATCTTGTTGTCGCAATGGATCCCGCAGACCTGAGTGGCTCTCGAGGTGACGGCCTCCTCGATCTTGATCTTCTGGGGATCGCCCGTTTAATACGCCAGATCAACGAATCCGGGCGCGCAGCGCTGCTGCCGATGGGTGCCGGGGATGGACTGTCCAGCTGCCAGCAGGCGGGGCTCTGGCATAACGGCTTTGGCTTGAGGACGGGACATCACTACAACGGCCCGCATTTCGATCCGCACGGGCATGACACGGCACGCATGCTGCAGGAGGGAGGCACGGACCTCCTGCTGTGGCACGCCAGCCTGCGCCCAATTCCGCCCCCGGAAACCGGATTGCCCTCACTGGTCTTTGGGCACCCGGGGTTAACATTCGTCCAGGAGCCAGAGCTGTTTGTGCCGCTCACCGTGCCGGGCATCCACCGTACCGGGCAGATCCATCGTGGTGACGGCATCACAGTGCTGCCACTACCCGCCCTGTTTGCTCGTACAGAGAGCGACCTCGCAGCAGGTCCCAGCGTCTATGCCGACCTGCTGACCCGGATCATGGAGGAGAGTGCCGAATGCTGACGCGACTGACTGGTGCCCGAGTATTCGACCCCGTGAACAAGCTTAACGGGAGCGTAAGAGATGTCTGGGTGCGTGACGGACACATCTGCGAGGCCCCGGAAGACCCTCAGGCGGCGGATCACACGATCCACCTGAACCAGAAGGTCCTGATGGCCGGAGCCATCGACATCCATAGCCACATTGCAGGGGGCAACGTCAACAATGCGCGCGTACTGCTGCCGGAACAGCATATCGCGGGTCAACCGCGCTACGCGGACTATCCCTTCATGAATGCGCGTTGGTCAGCCTTTGACGTGGGCTACCGCTACGCGGAAATGGGCTTCACCACTGTAGTCGAACCTGCAGTGCTACCGCTCAACGCCGCACAGGCGCACGCCGAACTCGCGGACATACCGATTATCGATAAGGCAGGTCTTGCGATCGTGGGCAACGATGATTTCCTGCTGCGGATGTTACGTGACGGCGCTGAACAGGAACGGATCAACGACTACATCGCCTGGGTGCTCCATGCGACTCGGTGTCTCGGTGTAAAAGTAATCAATGCCGGAGGCGCGACCTCGTTCAAGTTCAACCACAGACAGCTCTCCCTGGACGAAGAAGTGCCCATGTACGGAATGACCTCGCGGGATATCCTGCAGGCGGTGCAGCGCGCCGTGGTAGCACTGGGTATCCCTCATCCGGTCCATGTGCATTGCAACAACCTTGGTGTCGCGGGCAACGTGGCCACGGCTGAGGCCACAATGGAGGCCGCCGGGGGGCTGCCCATGCACCTTGCCCATATTCAGTTTTACGGGTACGGAAACGAGGGCAAGCGCGGATTCTCCAGCGGCGCGCCGCGTCTTATCGACGCCTTGAACCGGCACCCGAACGTCACGATCGATGTAGGGCAGGTCCTTTTTGGCCAAACAGTAACCATCTCTGGAGACGTACTGCGCCAGTTCGATGCGCGCGGGATCGCCAGTCCCGCCAAATGGACGGTATGGGAGGCTGAAGACGGCGGCGGCGGTGTCGTACCGTTTCGCTATCGAGAAGCCAACTTCGTCAACTCGATGCAGTGGGCGATCGGGCTGGAGATATTCCTGCTCGTTGATGACCCATCACGTGTCTTCTTTACAACCGATCACCCGAACGGTGCCCCGTTCACGGCGTACCCGGACCTATTCCGCCTCCTGATGGACCGGGACTATCGTGCCGAATGCCTGCAGCGGGTTCATCCTGCGGCAGTGGAACAAACCCTGCTCCGCCACATTTCGCGGGAATACAGCTTAGCCGACATTGCCCTGATGACCAGGGCGGCGCCAGCCAGACTCCTCGGCCTTCCGGATCGAGGTCACCTCACGCCGGGGGCAGTCGCGGATATCGCTGTGTATCATGACAATACAGATCGGGCCGCCATGTTCCGTCACGCCCATCTCGTAATGAAGGATGGAATCGTCGTTGTCCAGGACGGACAGGTCACTAATGCCACCCAGGGCCGAACCCATGCGGTTGCACCTCCTTTCGATCCAGGCATCGAAGGCCCCTTGAAAACCTACTTTGACCGCTTTCATCTGTGTCGAATGGAACACTACGGCCTTCTCCATCCCGCCATTTCCGATGGCCTGGGTATGCAACTCGAACTACATTGAGACTAACGCCATGAACCTACCGGTACGCGAAATCATCATCGTGACCGAGAACGCCGACGGTGCCCCGCACATTGCCCCTATGGGCGTGCGGGACCGGGACGCCCATGTAGTGGTGGCACCATTCCGTCCTTCAACGACACTGGAAAATCTACTTCAAACCGGGCGTGCAGTAATCAGCTGTACGGATGACGTCAGGGTTTTTGCCGGCTGTCTGTCAGGACGTCGTGACTGGCCTCTGGAGCCTGTTTCGGGAGGGTTTCGCCTGCGCGATGCACTTGCGCACGAGTCACTGGAACTCTCGACGATGGAAGAAGACGCTATTCGTCCCCGGCTCATCTGCACGGTAGCCGAGGTTGTGCAACATCGTCCTTTTCGCGGATTCAACAGAGCTCAGGCAGCAGTTCTTGAACTGGCCATTCTCGCGAGCCGGCTCGACCGTCTAAGCCCGGAAAAGATCACCCGGGAGATGGAGTATCTTCAGATCGCAATGGACAAGACCGCAGGACCGCACGAGACAGAGGCATGGCAGTGGCTGGAAGCAAAGGTGAACGCCGTTCTTCGGCCTGAGCAACCATCAAGTTTCGGTACCTGAAAGCCGCCCTCTCGGCAGGATTCGGATCCTCTACCCGGTCAAATCCGCATCAGTACGTCCTTCAATTGCAGGCCTTGATCCTGTAGCCGCACCCGGACCACCCGCTACGCCACCCATCAAACTTGCCTGAACGATCCCGATGCAAAAGTGCAATCGGGCACCCTGCTTGCGGGCCATATCGCAGAAAAGCCCGATCCAGCAGGCCCTCCTCGACCAGGTTCATCAGACTGCCGTCCTCCGTGTCAGGCTCCTTCGACTTTACCAGAAGAAGCCCATGCGCCCGGAGCCGTCCGGCAAGCCACGCGGAAAGACTGTCAGAGGTGACATCCCACGACTGCTCCACTGAAGAATCCGCCAGGACGTCACGGCTTGGTATCCAGACTCGTACTGCCCGCTCCACCCGACCCGTGTCCGGCATTTCCTGCAGCGACTCCAGTGGGCTCACACCGGGGTGCAGGGCACAAATGGTCTCGGCGAATACATCCATTGCCCGCAGCGCGAGTGCATGAGCCCGTCCATCGTCGAAAAGCCACGTCTGTTGCAACCGCCGCACTTCATCGGCAAAAGGACCTCCGCCTGGCACAACGACAACCGGATCTGGACAGTTCACCAGTTCCGACAACCAGGCGTGCAGGCTCGCATCGTGTGCCAGACTGCCGCCAAGCTTAACCACCCACACGTATGCGCCCCGAATGCCGAAGCACCGAAAGCATGGCGGTCGCCTTGTCCAGCGTTTCCTGGAACTCGGCCGCCTCGGTGGAATCGAAAACGATCCCCCCACCGGCCCAGCAGCGAATTTCCCCTTGGTTGTAGATCATGGTTCGAATCGCAATGTTGACGTCCATCTGTCCCTCGTAACCAATGTAGCCAATGGAGCCGCAGTACAGTCCGCGGCGCTGCGGCTCCAGCTCCTCGATAATCTGCATCGCTCGAATCTTGGGCGCACCGGTGATTGAGCCGCCCGGGAAACAGGCTCGCAAGAGGCCGATGGCATCCTGGTCATCATTAAGCTTCCCGGTAACAGTGCTAACGAGATGGTGGACGTTGGAAAACCCCTCAACGGCGAACAGCGACGGAACGCGAACCGACCCTGCTTGACACACACGACCCAGGTCGTTGCGCAGGAGGTCAACAATCATCAGGTTTTCCGCGCGGTCCTTTTCGCTTTGTGATAACTCCCGAGCCCACTCGCTGTCAGCTTCGGGGGAGCTTCCGCGCGGACGGGTACCCTTGATAGGACGGGTTTCAACTACACCCGCAGTGACTTGAAGGAAGCGCTCCGGAGAAACACTGAGTATCTGGGCATAGGGTGTATTGAGAAAAGCGGAAAAAGGTGCCGGGCTGCGTTCGCGAAGCACCGTATAGGCCCCCCAGCCATCCCCGCGTGCAGGGGCCGAGAATCGTTGGGCCAGATTGACCTGATAACAGTCTCCATCCCTTATGTATGCATGCACACGGGCAAACGCGTCGGAATAGCCTTTTGCGTCGAAATTGCTCGTGACGGGCCCGATCACGCGGAACGGGTCCCTGTTGATCCGAGGCTTCGAAGCACTAAAGCGGTGTAGCAGCCGCCACCATTGGCGGTGTGTTGTCCGTTCTCGCCCGTGCGACACCAGCCAACTCCGGTGTTCTTGATGATCAACGACCAGTGCCCAGTCGTAGATACCAACAGCCATTTCTGGCAGTGCCTCATCGTCCCGAGCGTGAGCAGGAAGCTGTTCGATGCGACGTGCGAGGTCGTAGCTGAACCACCCGACTGCTCCGCCACCGAAAGGCAGGCTCACCCGATCGGACTCACGATCTCCCATCTGCTCCCGGAGCAGTGTGAACGGGTCCGCGCGTGACCGCCGAAGTTTTCCCCCGCGGGTACGGATCTCGGTAAATCCTCCCTTGGTCACTAACGTAGTACCGGGGTCGGATGTGAGAATATCGTAGCGGCCCGCCTCAGATCCCGGGCGCCCGCTGTCGAGAAATACAGCCCACGGATCACTGGCCATCCCATCAAAGACGCGCGAAGTGTCCGGCTGATAGGGCACCTCACTCAGAAGATGCATGGCTAGGCCTCCTCGCGCATAAGATATGCGACGGCAACCGCCGGGCCCATATCGGCTGCCAGGCTAGTCTTGAAATCCGCCTTCCTCAGATCGTCCAGCGGATCACAAACGTCATAGTCCATCCCAAGACGCCGAGCCACGCGCTCGACGAGAAAGCGCCCAATTCCCGCCCCCAGCAAGGGCGTGTCGGCACTGATGCCACGGGAGATCTGCAATTGGCAAGCACACGTCAGTCTATGAACCTGGCACTCGGCCAAATAATCCGCAATAGCTTTCCACATGGCACTTGACCCATTGGACGCATCGGTTCCCAGCATACGGGCCAGTCTGGCTTCACTCTTGGCCAGCGTCTTGTCACGTCCGTCAGCCGTCATGCCCAGATCCGAGTCCTCCGGCAGGTCACCACTAAGGCGATACACGTCCGCAGCCGTCGCGAAATGCTCCGCAACCAGGTCAACCCAGACCCCTCGAAACGGGACTGCTGTAGCCATTTTCATAACGGGGGTTCGCACAACGCCGCTGTATATAAGTTCACCAAGCGCGAGCCGCGTATGATCATTCGTGCCACAAGCATAGACCCGGCCGTCCTGGATCCAGACGAGGTCCGTCGTCGTGCTTCCCACATCGACCAGCAAGCCTCTGGGATAGCAACGAGCGGCCAGAGTAGCTGTCGCATGCCAATTGGCCGAAGCAACGGATTCAAATGCCTGTATCGCCGAGCCAGGCTCCATAAACCCGAGGGCGCCTCCATAAACGCCCACAGAATGTTGCGGAAAACAGTCGGAGAACAAATTGAGCAACGTCCGGACCCCTTCGGCCCGATCCGTGAAGATGTCCGCAAGCTCACCGGTCATGGTAACGGCGTGCCGAACGCCCTGAAGCCCGTAGGTGGTTCTGGCCTCGTGAAAGGACTCGACCAACGCGTCAGTCCCCTTCCAGAGGGGTGTAGACAAGGTCCGAGCCGCACACAGGCGCCCATTGGCATCCAGCATAGCCACCTTCAGATGGGCGCCGCCAATGTCCCACCCCACATATCGAACCTCAGACGGCATCAAGCGTCCCCACTTCCACGTCGACTGGATCCGTCTGCCCAATGGAAAAGTGCGGCGGTTCTGCCTGTGTCAGCTGATCCAGCACCAGGGCTGCTACATTGCATGACAACGATTTGCTCAGGCCCACATACGACAGGGTTAACCTGGGGTTTACTTCGAGTACCACGGGCCCTTCCGTCGTGATGATGAGATCCACGCCTACGAAACCATTCAACCCTGGTAAGGCTGCCACCACCGCCTGCGCCAGCGCATCCACCGTATCGGCAGCCCCGTTCAGGCCGTTTACCACGCAACCCAGGAGAGAAAACCGATTGTCCACCAAGACGACGCGCTGACGATTACGTCCCAAAACCCATACCATGCCGGCGTGCACAAGTAGCGACAGACTGGCTGCCTGCCCAGAAACATAGGGCTGTAACACCCAATCGTCGTCGCCGTAGGGCAGATGCTCCAATGATCTGACGAAACAGGTATTTCTACACCCCTCTCCCCGATCCGGCTTCAGGACCCAGGCCTCTCCCGAAGGCTTCGATAACTGCCCCGGCTTCCATGTATCAATTACAGGTATGCCTCGGGCGCGCAACTGAGTCGCCGTTGCAGACTTGCTCGCAGCAATGGCTACCGTGTCCTCTCGGGTGTTCAGAAGTATCCTCTTCGCTCCTGATACGGAGCGGCATACCTCTTCCAGAATACCGCCGGTCTCGGGCGCGATCGGCCACACAGCATCCGAACGATGGACGCAATATTCCCAAACATCCATATGTTCGCTGGAACTGGACACCCAGTAGGTTTTCACGGAGGGGGACAATACGGGTAGACGGGTGTCACGGGATACAAGAACCTCGACCCCCGGGCAGGCAACCAGATCGCTTACCAGCGCCTGCAGCATCAAGTTGCCTTCCCGCACCAGACCGGGGGGCAGATGTTGGCCGGCAAAACCACCTCCGGTGACAAATTCGTAGACGAACACCCGCATGCTTGCCTCTTCTGGCAGACCATCAATGTCGCTGCCAAGGACCGAATTACGAGCTCCCGTGAGGTACTGCGGTGTCGGCACCACGGATCACTCAAAGTGACAAGGCGATCACTGCATGGCGGTTTGGGTCACGGGGAAGTGATGCGCGAACGCACCACAAGACACCATGGACGATCGTCAAGCGTGCCGACGGCTCCGAAACCAGCCCTGCCCTAGAAATTTTCCGAACAATGCATACCTCTCTGCTTTCCGAGCGCCTCGGTATCGCAATCCCACCGGCCCCGACTCGCTGGGGTACCGTCAAGCTGGGCTCTCTCGGAAACGAATAATCTGTAAGATCCAGCCCCCGCCCGAAGGCGGGAGCCAGAATTACCGGTCACGCGTGAGCCGCGAATGGATGCTCTTGCGACTTGCCCTGCAGCGTTTCGGCAGGTTGGGGATCACCAGCAATGGCACGCTTGATGGCCTCCTTCACGGCGGTGTAATTGTTGTCCTGGATCTTGGCGTCATCGGCCGCTTCCCAGTGAATAAACACCCCGACGCAGATGAATACGTCGTTGGCTTCACTTTCCGGGATCGTGCCGTCTTCCAGGCTGTCCGCCACAGCCATCGCAACCCCACGCTGAGCCGGGCCAAACATCTGAACGGCCTGCGTCGCTCCCTTGATAGTGACCTTATTGAACATCATTGTGTGCGGCTTGCAGGCGAGGTTCGGTGTAATAACCGCCAACAGGCTGGTAAACCCGTCCTTGTTGTTGACAAGGCCATTGCAGAACGCAGTTTCCGCTGCCGAACCGCGTGGACCCATAATGAGGTCGATGTGAGCGACTTCATTTCCATCGCCGGTCAGATATTCACCTATCATCGTCTTATTGATTACAGCCATCTTCATAGTCTCCTCACAGCCCATCCGGACCGCTGAAAGCCAGGTTCACACGACTCCTTGCAGGAAGCCGATGGAACCTGAGGTTGCGCCGGGGTGTGTCCCGACAGAAAGAGCCCGGCTATCGCGTAACCGGGCCAAGCAATGCCCGGCAACGACAAAGTCTGCAGTCGTCCCGGGGTTGATACCGGCGCTCTTCAAGCAACCATCCATACGCTCTAGTTCGCGATGCACGGATGCCCGATTGTCTGAATTCAGAAAGAATTGGCGCATCGATCTCGCTTGATCACGCAACTCTTGAGCTGCTCGAACTCCGTTACGCCGGCACACATGCGTGTCCGGCTGATCAGCCAGCAGATATAAATAAAGGTCCGTGGTCGCCCATCGGAGGTCGCCCCCCCAGCGCTCCAGGGCTGCATCCAGCGTTGGAAGCACTCGATCCCAGAGGCCCTCGAAGCCATTCGCGTATTCACTAGCGATCTGGTCCCAGGAAGCGGCGTGAGTCATCGCCGTGTGCAGGTCCACCGTAGGATCCGCCGCAACATCATGAGCAGGGCTCGCACCCAGTCCACCGGGGGCGGCAAGCCTGATGGCCTGATAGACCTTCTCGGTGTCGTCAACGGTGGTTTGCCGCAGTACATCGGCAACGGTGGTTCGAAAGGAACCACCTGCATGGTTGAGCGCTGCCTGAGCAAGGGGAGCGCACAGCAGGATGATTCCCAGATTGGTATTACAGCGCACCGTTCTCTTGGTGGCTGCCACAGCTCCGTATATCCGCTGCCCGAGTTGAATACCCGGACCCGCAAGCACTGGTGCGCTGACTTGTGCACTGGCCTTGAAGGCCGCGGCCTCCATGTGGTGCCCGGGTGCGCAATGGGAGACGTTCCCTGGCTTCAGAGCCTCCACGTCGAGATAGCAGGCCCTGATATAGGCTGCTTGAACCTGAGCTGGCGTGATCATGAGGCCAGCTCGCCGAGACCAGTCCCGTTGCAATGACGAAGGAAATCGTCCGCAAGCAGTTCCGCCACATCAATTCCTGTGGCCGCCTGCAGCCCTCGCCAGGCGGGAATGCCATTCACTTCGAGCACCCACCAGCGGCCATGCAGATCGCACAGCATGTCCACTCCCGCATAGTTCATACCCAGACAGGCGGCCGCGTCCTCGGCCTTCGCCGAAACAAGGGGGTCCACCACGCCGACGTGACATTCCCCACCCCGTGCCGAGTTGGTAAGCCATCCGTCGCTGGAGCGCCGGATAACCGCGACGGTATGCTCCCCAATGACGAAAATGCGCCAATCCGAGCTGCCGGCGGTTTGCGATTGAATGAACCGCTGGAGATACCAGACCCCCTGCACCTGATCCGCGGTTGGCAGTTCATCCCGGGTACCAATCCGGACGATCCCTTTGCCCTGAGCGCCGAAGAGGGGTTTGCATACGACAGGGTGACCGGCCGCGAGCTCTTGCTCCACAAAAGCAATCGCATCCTCCCGATTGCTGGTAACCCGAGTTGGTGGTACCGACAGGCCTGCTCCGGCGAGAAGAAAGCTCGTGAGTGCCTTGTCCACGGACCGCTCGATGACTCGTGCATCGTTGTAGACCGTGACGCCCTCCGCCTGAAGCGCGTGCAAAATATTCAGCCGGAGGATGACTTCCTCGAGAGTCCCCGCCGGGATTCCCCGCACAAACACCCCGTCGGGGTGCCCCTCCGGGAATCCGGGAAGTACGATTCCGCGATGCATCCCGTCCATATCCAGGGTGCAACGGCCAAGGGGAACCACCCGTGTCTCGTATCCGCGCGCTCTGAATGCAGACTCGAGGCGTGCGCCGTGCCAGCCCGGATCATCGGTCATCAATGCGATCACGCCACGAATCACACGCTGATCCCCAGAGAACGGCCCAGCAAGGCGAGGTTCACGGCGCCCATCCGGAAGCTCCTGCCAGACTGCAGCACGCTCACAATCACGTCAGCGGGACTGAAGAGCATCGGATCAATCTGGAAAAAGTCGTAGTCGTAGTCCTTGAACACTTCTGCGAAGGGACGCCCAAAATCTCGCGAAGCCGCACTGGGCAGGCGCTCACAAAGTGATTCCGCGTCGGCGTCCTTACCATCAACAAAAAGGTGAACTTGGCCCGCGAACAGAATCGCGTCGTTGGTACGCCCCATGGCGGTCAGAAAATCTGGCGCTGGCGCGGGTATCGGGGCACACCCAAATCCATCAATGATGTGTGCTACAGGAAAGCCGAGGGTATGAGCCTTGTGCAAGGCTACTTCGAGCACCCGCGCGACGATCTGAACGGTCCCGGCAAGGCTTCTCGTCGGCGTCAGGATCAAGGTGAGATGTTCCGGCTGGACTCCGCAGTCCGCAGCGATTTTTGCGGTCAGCTCGGATGGCGGTGGTCGATCCACTTCCATGACCAGACACGCCCTACTGGCACGATCCATGATGCCAAGTTCCGCAAACAGAGCTTCCTTGCGGGCCAGCACCCGCCCGGGTCCCGAACCCAGTGCGGAAAAAGCTCCCTTGCCCGAGCCATGGGAGAGACCCCAGCCAGCGTACTGGCTACCCAGACAGGCAATCACCGGTGAGACGCTATGCACGTGCACATACAGGGGCCAGCCGGAGGTGCCTCCGGTACCCGACATACTCACTTTGCCCAGCCCACCCATGCAGATCTCGGCAATTCGCCGACCTGCTTCCAGACCACCTTGAACTTCGATCCCGGCATCGACGATTCGCACATGCGCCTTATCGCGCGAAACCCCCAGACGGAGCATCACGGCGTCATCTACCAGTGCGTCTACGAGGACTCCAGCGCGTTCATTGAGATCCAGTAGAGCGTACGAAGCATCGGTTTCAGGCTGGCTTGTGCTTTTCATCGAAATACAACTCGCAAAAGATCTGTAGGGTTCTTGATTCGACTCCCCTGGCCGTCCGGCAAAGAGATCTGCAGCACTGGGTTTCACCGGGCACCGCAACGGGCTGTGTGCAACTTCCGTGCCCGCTCGACCGGGCTTCACTACGACACTTGCTTGAGGCCGTCCTGGCGAGACGATAGCCACAGCGTTACTCCGGCCCACTTTGTGTCACCGCAGACGCCGCGGTTCTCCAGAGGGAACTCGCAAATCAACACCCTACAAAGCCGTCGACCCGACCGGTGATAACGGTAGAGGGACGGGTAAACGTTCCCCGCCGGCTATGGGTCTGTGTCCATCACCGGCATCGCCCATCGAGGATCTCTGGTGCCCTCCCGTTCTCACACCTGCCCCACTGCGACGTCGTTGTCACAATGTGTCACTGTGGCCCTGCTTCCGAGGCACACACGCGACCGCACCCAGTCGAAAAACCACGTGTGCAGACAACATGAAGACAAACGGCACGACTTCTGCATGTCTGGAAACAAACACGATCAATCTAGCCAGCAGAAGAATCCCCGAAGCCACGTGGAACACAACGGCATACTCATTGAAGACACCTTCGCGGAGGCCTTTGGTATGAAGGCCACCCGGATCTTGATTACGGCAATCAGCCTGCGTTGGGCACACCAGGCTGCCGAAACCATGACCGGCTTTGCGACCTCGGTAATCGGCTGCGGCGTTGAGGCTGGAATCGAGTCCGTCACGCCCCCGTCAGAGACACCCGATGGCCGGCCCGGGATATCAGTGCTGATATTCGGGATGTCCGGCAAAGACCTTGCCAAGCACCTCGAGCGCCGTGTAGGGCAGTGTGTACTGACCTGTCCCACTACCGCAGTATTTGCCGGAGTCGCGGGCGATGAACCCATTCCATTGGGCCAGAACCTGCGCTATTTCGGCGATGGGCATCAAATCAGCAAGTTGTTTGGTTCTCGACGATTCTGGCGGATACCTGTGATGGACGGCGAGTTTCTCGCCGAGGAAAGCACATCAAAAACCTCCGCTGTCGGTGGCGGTAATTTTCTTGTGATCGGCCGCTCGGTCGATGCCGCGCTGGAGGCCTGCGAAGCAGCCGTGAAAGCTATGCGCGAGCTCCGCAACGTCGTACTTCCTTTCCCTGGGGGAATCGTCCGTTCGGGTTCCAAAGTGGGCAGCAAGTATCCAAACCTGATGGCCTCTACCAACGACGCCTTCTGCCCGACCCTGCGGGCCAGCGGAAATTCTGCGCTGAATGCCGACGACTCCGCCGTACTCGAGATCGTCGTCAACGGGCTCACTCCGGGCGACGTCGCCAACGCAATGCGCGTCGGAATCGACGCGGCATGCGCAGGGGGGAAGGATGGAGGGATCCATCGGATCTCAGCAGGAAACTACGGAGGCAAACTTGGCCAATTCCACTTTCACCTGCGTGAGATTCTCGCATGAGCGCGCTGGTTCTTGAACAACGCGTCGCCACTCCCCAGCGACTGGACATGAGTCCAATGCATGAACTCTTTCATGAGCGGAGCTCCGTCGATGCGGCCCAACGCCTGACGTTACGATGCGGCCGAGATCCAATACAGCTTGGGGACGTCTTTGACGTTACGCGAGGTCACGGGGACAAGATCGTCATCAAAACCAGTGCCAACAATCTGGATCGCGTAGGCGCCGGAATGAGCCAGGGCGAGCTTATCGTGGAAGGCGATGTCGGGCACCACACCGGGGCCCAGATGACCGGTGGGCGGATCAACATCCTGGGCCACGCCGGTGATTTTACGGCAAGCGCCCTGCATGGAGGTCGCATCGAGATCACAGGCGACTGCGGAGCCGGCCTGGGCGCGCCAGCGCCTGGGTTGGTACAGGGCATGTCAGGGGGTTTCGTTCACGTACGCGGCAACTGCGCCCCGCGAGCGGGCGAAAGGCAACGTCGGGGCATCATCTTGGTGGAGGGCAACGCGGGCTCCGAGCTGGGGGCCGGCATGATTGCCGGAACCCTGATCGTCCTCGGCGAAACCGGTGACCACCCTGGCCGGGAGATGCGCCGCGGAACGTTGCTGTTGGACCACATGCCGAAATCCTTGCCCGTTACTTTCACTGACAACGGAATACAGCCCCTGGGATTTCTCGCCGTCTTATGCAACGAATTGGAACGCCTTCAGGTCTTGCCCGCGACCTGGACCCAGCGGAAACTTTCTACCCGACGCTTTATCGGAGACCTAGCGTGTTCCGGTAAAGGCGAGGTACTTGTCTGGACCTAGTCCCCAGAGCATCGCACCGGTCCTATTATCATTAACTAACCGCCCCACCCCTCTCCCTTCGCCCACCGGAATCCACTCGTCCCTATCCGGTCACGTGCCCGACAAGCCGACCCTTTAGAGAAACCGCTCTACAGAAGTTCCCCTTGCGCCCAGCATCAAGCAGTCACTTCGACCCGAAAATTGAGCTCGACGGCCTCTCATAACCCACGCGATCCACATTCCAAGGCTTTCGCAGATATTCCGGCAGTCTGCACGTTCATGATCACCTAGCTAGAAAAAACCCGATAGTCCGTTAAACCATTACTACCCACGTTACCGCCATGAATACAGGTGATCTTACGTACAAAACGCGTATCGGCACCTGTAACACCACAGTATTTCATAGGCTAACATCCTAAACGGGCCTGAGTTACTTCCCACACAAGATGTATCGTCAGTTCGACGTTCATGACGCATGACGGTGCTGAGCGTCTCACCAATCCAATGGGCGCCTCTGTTTTGTCGCTATGGTTACGAGCGTTGAAAACCATTCGGGCCCGTCAGGATAGCTCTTGGATCCAGTGGCAACATGAAAACTACTACAGCTACACAAGGCGATCAAAAAGGGAGGAATCAAAATGCAAAAAAAATATTCACTGGCTCTGCTCGCCGCCGGCTTGGCCCTTGGCGCCAACTCAGCACATGCGGGGCCCCATGGATATGACCTTCACAACACCTTGGCACCGGCCAGTGCCGGCCTGGCGGGAACCAGTATCGCGACCCCGCAAGACAACGTGTCCGCATTGTTCGGCAACCCCGCGACCCTTGCTAAGTTTCCCGGAACCGAGTTCACACTTGGCGTAAGCTTCTATCAACCCGAGGCACGACTGCGCCACGACGGAAGCGTGACTGGAGAGGCCTTCAGCGCCCGGTCCGACCAGGGTATCTACCCAATACCACAGATTGCGGTTACCCACGATTTTGAGGACCGTGGACTCCCTGTTACGGCCGGTCTCGGCCTTACCGCGACCTCTGGCATCGGGGCGGATTTCAAGGGCGAGCCCGCCAGTGGCGGAACCAGCGCGCAATTCCTTGTGCTCGGCGTAAATGCGGGCTTGGGCTATCGCGTAACAGAAAACTTTAATCTGGGTGCGGCCGCAACCGTCAGCTACGCCCAATTGGATTTGGGCCTCCAGAATACAGTCCCACCGGGCGAAGACTTTGCTTTTGGTTCCGCAGGTAATACCAATGACATTGGATTTCGTGCGACCCTTGGGGCCACGTACGATTTCGGCGATACCACGGTGGGTGGTTTCTATCAAACCAAGCAACGTCACAGATTCAGCAATCTCGTCGTGGATGGAACTGGCGAATTTCAAAACGTGACCATCGAGCAGCCCGCCAACGTCGGTGTTGGCATCAGCAATAATTCGCTGATGGATGGCGATCTTCTCCTCATGGCAGATGTCTTGTACAAGGACTGGAGCAGCACTCGCTTTTGGGGTGATGTTTATGATGACCAGTGGGCATTTTCCGTCGGCGCACAGCTGACTCGAAATAACATCAAGTACCGCTTGGGTTACGGATATGCGGAAGATCCTACTCGCTCCACCGTCTCGGGACTGGGTAATCTCGCAATCCCGGTTAACGGAATTGAGTATCTACAGGCCGCCCAGGCGCAGGTCATCTACAAGCACCGTTTGACGGCGGGCCTTGGTGTGGAAGACTTTCTCACTCCAGGCCTAAATCTCGACCTGTCGGCCGGTTGGCAATTCAAGGAAGACCGGGATTACGGGACGGGCACCCTGTCCGGAGGTGGCCACACCAACGCTGAGGTGTATTCCTGGCACGTGGGATTCGGATTGACCTGGCAGTTCTGACCGTCTCGTGGGTTACGCAGTGGCAGCTACGATGACGAGGGTAGCGACTTGTCGGCCGGCTTGGCTCAAAAGGACATTGGCCAGCCGGCTTTTTCGACCTTTTCTCATGATCCCGTTCGGGTGGAGCGTACGCAGAGCACACCCATACCACCCCCTCTTAGAGTTTCACGTGGCTTGCCTGATCTGCAGTCGATCGGGCATTTTCCGACAACACCAAACCAACGAGTGAGTCATGCCCGATACACAAAGACCCACCGATTCCATTCTGCGCCGGCACTTCGACGCGGCTAATCAACCTGACTGGGCCTCGGAGCCTCCGCAGGAATCCACCCTGATCCGGCACCACGAGCAAATGCGCTCAGTTTGGGAGCATGATGTCGAGCACGGGACCTCTTCGGCCTCGCACACCGACTCGAATCCCGGTGATAACACTCATCCGCTCGCGATCCATCTTGCCCGGCAGCCCGCCGCGCCGACCCATGCCACTAGCCCATCACCCCGCAGTAGGAGCTCCACGGAGACAAAGGTGGTTCCTCCGGAAGACTCTACGCTCAAGCGGCATTTTGCCCAGCTCAATGACGTCACATTTGCGGAGCACCCACTCGCCACTCACCTGCGCATGTCTGCGGCAATAGCCTCGGCAAAGCACACTGAGGCACCGTCATCACCGGTGGCCAGCGGACAACCTCACGTCGCTTCAACAACTGGGTCCGAACAAGGGACGAAGCAGGCAAAAGCCGCGGCCAACGACGCAGGAGGGGCCTCAAAGCCGCAGCGTCAGGCGTCGCCTTCCTCCGAACCTACTACAGGGGGCTGGGTAGCGCGCTTGCTTCGCCGGATTTTCGGCGGGTGATAACACATAGTCCAACACTGGGAGCGACACCGCCAGCTGTGAAACCGACTATGGTCCGGTTACCCAACGTCGGTCCGTCAACGTTCACGAAAGGTTTGATGGACCTGACAGTCCCTGACCACCCTTGCCGTGCGGTCACGCACGCAACACGAAAAACGAAGTCTAGTCCGCCGGAGTTGGCCCGGCTTGAGACCTGCCGTTCAAGCATGTGGTGACAGCCGCACTACAGGAGTCTTTCAAAGGTTTGGAATCAGACCCCATTGCAAGGTTAGCCGCCCATATCCCCCGGTCTGTGTGGTCTCCCGCTAAGACATTTCTAAACGAGTAGAAGTAACCACCACCTGCTACATGGCGCGCCTTGTCTCGAAAAACCTGGGGCGCCGACGCGAGTATGTACATTGATCTGTGTACCCCGGCCTCTCACTACAAAACACTGGCCAGAGCCCCTTGCCCTGGCCAGCCACACCAACTTACTTATTTTGTTGCATTAAGGAACTGAAATCAGCCCCAGATATCCTTCGTGATGCCAGCGTACCAAGCCCGAGTGTTTTCGGCTTCGCGCTTCCTGAAATCCGCGCTTTCGCCGGAAGGACTCACACCCCCTGCCCCTTCCACACCGGCCTGTGCGCCGTCCTTGTACTGATACACAGCGGCAACACTGATCCCGTGATCCGGTGTCACCAGGCTGTAGCAGGTGTTGACCGACGAGGGATCCAGCGGCTCCTGATCCATCAACTCGCGCACGATCGCCGCGGCAACGATCTTGCCCTGGGTGTTGGCCGAGTGGCCGGATTTCGGCATGGCACCCGCCACACTCGAATCCCCCATGACATAGATGTTGTCGTCCATCTCCGACTTGAAGGTCCTTTGATCGACCGGGACCCAGCCCTCGTCGTTGGTCAGGCCGACATCGTGAACGATCTTGGCCGCACGCTGATGCGGGATGAAGTTCATCACATCCGCCTTCACCCGTTCGAAGCCCTCTTCGGTGCGGGCCATCTTCTCACCGACATCGATCTCTTCGACCCGACCGCCGTCGGAAGCGCCGCGCCACTCGATCATGTCGCCGTAGTGCTCTGCCCAGCCTTCCTCGAACAGGCCCTGCTTGGAGAAGTTGTCCTTGGCGTCGAGCACGATGATCTTGGATTTGGGCTTTTCCTGCTTGAAGTAATGCGCGATCAGCGAGATACGCTCATACGGCCCGGGCGGGCAGCGGAACGGGTTTGGTGGGGCGACCATCACGAACACGCCGCCATCCGGCATGTCGGTCAGTTGCGAACGCAAGATGCGGGTCTGCTCCCCGGCCTTCCAGGCGTGGGGGATCGCCTCGGCGTCGTCTTCGGAAATCCCTTCGACCGCGTCATAGCGAAAGTCGATACCCGGCGACATCACCAGCTTGTCGTACTTGACCTCGTCGCCCCCGGCCAGATGCACACGACGCTTGTCCGCATCCACAGCCGTCACCGAGTCCGCGACGACCTTCACACCGTGCCGATCACGCATGGCGTCGTAGGTCTGGGCAATGTTATCCATGTCCTCGAAGCCGCCGATCACCCAGTTGCTGCCGTAACAGGTGTGGTAGGTCGAGTTGGGCTCGATCAGTGTCACGTCCAGCCCCGGAGAAAACGTCTTCAGGTACTTGGCGGCCGTAGCCCCACCCGAACCGCCGCCGACCACGACGATACGTGCGCCATTGGAATAACCACCGGCGATCGCGCCACTGACCCCTGTGACGGAAGCCAGACTCGTAATGCCGAACGCCTGCAAGAAGCGGCGTCGATTGAACTGTTGCATGATGGACCCCCTGTTCAGAATCGGGCGAAGTACGACGCCATGGCGTCGATTTCTTCGTCGGTGTAACCCTTGGCGTGACGATCCATGATCGTCGCGTCACGATCG
>NZ_KB897920.1:0-337501 GCF_000377225.1 Thioalkalivibrio sp. ALJ4
TCGTAGGTCTGGGCAATGTTATCCATGTCCTCGAAGCCGCCGATCACCCAGTTGCTGCCGTAACAGGTGTGGTAGGTCGAGTTGGGCTCGATCAGTGTCACGTCCAGCCCCGGAGAAAACGTCTTCAGGTACTTGGCGGCCGTAGCCCCACCCGAACCGCCGCCGACCACGACGATACGTGCGCCATTGGAATAACCACCGGCGATCGCGCCACTGACCCCTGTGACGGAAGCCAGACTCGTAATGCCGAACGCCTGCAAGAAGCGGCGTCGATTGAACTGTTGCATGATGGACCCCCTGTTCAGAATCGGGCGAAGTACGACGCCATGGCGTCGATTTCTTCGTCGGTGTAACCCTTGGCGTGACGATCCATGATCGTCGCGTCACGATCGCCATCACGGAATGCCCGCATCTGATTGGCAATCAACTCCGGTGACAGACGAGCGAGATCCGGTACGCCTTCTTCGGCACCCGCGGCGTTGTGACATGCCTTGCACGACGCCGCCATTAGCTGCCCTCGAGTCACTTCGTCGTTATCCGCCAGCGCGGTGCCAGACACCGCGGCGGTCATCAGCAACGAGGCTGCAAGCCCCGCCAGATAGATATGTGCCTTCATTGAACAAACTCCTCCACTTTGCGTGAATACATTCATCTCGACAGCCCTCTGTAGCTGCCTTCCTCCTCGATCCCGGTGTTGGTCCCGGGTTGAATGGTTTGGTATTCCGTATCCGGCCTCGTGTCATGCCCACCTGTGTGCCGGAAGACCCCTGGCAACCCGCCAAAAAAGGGTCGGGCTTACATACCCGACCCAAGCGACGGAGAACAATCATGTTGCCGGTTCACAGCGGAACCGCTGGCATCCTGGCCGGACAACATGTTTCCTTCCGACGGCCGGCTTGTCCGGAAAACCCAAGCCGGCCACTGACCCTTGATTCCGCACGAACGCTGCACCCATCCTCGCCCGGAGGGCAGGTGCCACCAACGCTTCAATGGCAGGGGTCCATTCGCGGTGATGAATTCGCGGGCCAAGGGGTCTCGGCCTTTGCTCAGGGCCGATTAGCAAACTTCACGCCATCAAAATTAAATATTTTTCATTCAGCGAGTTGCAGGTCTTGGCGAGGCTGAAAAGTGTTGCGCGTTGCATCGTTGTTGCAACCGTTTTGCAACAGCACTTCCCTACGTTCGAATCTGTGAATTTATTACTTGTTCAAAACGGGACGTGACTCTTTCCCGTTGGCCCTTCAGATGAACAGGCAGATATCGGAGTCCCCGGCGAACTCGAAAAACGCCGCCGCACCCGCATAATCCAGCCCATCGATGAACTCGTCTGTGTCCATGTCGAACAGGTCCACGGTCATCTGGCACGCGATCATGCGCACGTCGGCCTCCAGACACATCTCGCGCAGGTCCTCGAGATCGGAGACCCCCTTCGCGGCCATCTTCTTTTTCATCATGGTCGTCATCATGCGCTGCATGCCCGGCAGCCCCTGGAGCATCACCGGCATGGGCATGGGCATCGGCATCCCCGGGTTGCCCAGCGACGTGACCTGCAGGTCCATCTTCTTGCGCAGCAGCTGCAGCCCGTAAAAGGTGAAGAACACTTCCACTTCGTAGCCGAGCGCGGCCGCCGTCGAGGCCAGGATGAACGGGGGATAACCCCAGTCCAGACTGCCCTTGGTGGCGATAATCGCCAGCTTCTTCTGCTCGCTCATAAGAGACTTCCTTTGATTTCGTAAAAAGCAGACCCTCGCCTACATGGATCCTCGGTTGCCCCCGTCCGCTTTCGCGCGGCGCGTTCGATTCCAGTCGCGGATCATGGTGCAGCCCACGCACAACCCGAGGGCCGCCAGCGTGCCCCAGATGGATATGGGGACCATCACCATCGCCAGTACAAAAAGAACCCAGGCCATCACGGTCATTGTTTTCTCCTCGGCTCCCTGGAAGCCGGTCGGTCAGTGGGGCATCCAGGGCCCCGGGGGCCCGCCACCCTGAAACGGGTTGAACATGTTCATCGTGCCCATCGGTCCGCCCACGTTTCGGTTCAGGTTCCACATGTCCCGCTGCATGCCGGACGTGGAGGCGGCCATCAGCTCGGTATCGCGCGTCATCGAGGCAATGCTGAGCTGCATCGCCGCGGTGTCCTCGCTGATGGTCCCGACATGGCTGTCCACCCGTTCCATGCTGGCGGCGATCTGCTGCATTCGTTCGTCTACATCCGACATGTGCCCCGCGATCACGGAGAGATCGCGATCGACCACACGCGTCATCTTGCTAATCTCCTCGGTCAGCCGGCTGACGTCGTTGGTGAGACTGGTGATCAGCCAGAACCCGTAAATCGCCAGGATGATGAAGGCCGTCAGGGCCGAGTACACGACAAGCTCCAGTCGTCGGGCCCTCAGATAGGCCTCATCCGCCTCCTCCGCAATACGTTCGTACTCCGGCGGATCAACGCCGGGCCCATGGGACGTTCTCGCATAGGGGTCCTCAGTCGCCATCAGAACTCACCCCGTGCGGCGCGATCGATGATGGTCTCGAGCGACTCTTGGACAAACAGCGCCTGTTCGTAGAGTTCTTCCGGCAACGGCCGGCCACCGTGGATCATCGGATCGAGGTTCAGCGTCATCAGCCAGAGCTGGCCCTCTTCGTCTTCCTGGAGCACGATGCGGCAGGGGAGATAGGCCGCCATGGCCTGGCTGTGCCGCACCATCTGCGCGGCGATTCTCGCGTCGCAGAACATGTAGATCTTCAGGAACGGGAAGTCTTCACCAGTAACGTTACGCACCTCCTCGCTCATCGGCATTTCGCCAACGTTGGCAATATTCAGTTCGTTGGCGACCATCCTCAGCGTGTCTTCCACCTCGCCAACGTCCAGGCCTTCTTCGACCTTTCTCTTGTATACCGTGGCCTCGGCCATATCGCCGGTTTCCAGCACCGTGCGCGCCATGCGCGCGTAGACCGTCGTGGCCTGTGAATCGAGGGCCCGAGCGCCCCCGGCGTAGGGTTGAAGAACGTAGATCGCATAGCCGACAGCGATCACGGCCAGCAGGCCGATAATGGCCAGTACATTCCAGATCACTCGCATGCCTCTATCCTCCTTTGGTGCCTTGTCAGGCTTGTTGTGAGAGCGGCGCGTCTTGTTGTTCGTATTCGCGGTCTCGCTTGCACTGTTGGTCGTCCGGCTCTACTTCCGGCGCCGCCGCCCGGGCTTGCCGAATAACGCGATCGCCAGGGCCTCCAGTTCCCGTGAAGCCTTGCCACGGGGTTCCAATTCGCGCACGGACAGTCCTTCGCTGAACGAACGACGAAACGCCATGCGTTGTTTCAATCGGGGAGCGAGTCGTTTCACGCCCGGGATCTGCCCCAGTGCGTCAAAGGTCTCGTCGGTTTCACGGACCGCCTGGTGCGTATCCGCTCGGTTAATGAACACCAGGATTTGCGGACGTCCGTCCGTCTGGTGTGACTCCTGTACCCGGCGCACGAAACGCTGGGTGGACCAGACATCGGCCTGACTCGGGGGGACGGGGATCAACAAGCGATCCGCACTCTCCAAAGCCTCGAACAAGGACCCCATGTCGGATGCACCCACATCGACGAGGATCTCCTGCCAAGCCTGCTGACCCTGTTCCGCAACCGCCTTGAGCGAAGTTGCATGCTCCAGCGCAGGTATGTAGCCCTCTTCCTCGCGAACCTCCAGGACATCGGTAAGGGTCCCCTGGGGATCCAGATCAACCGTGCATACCGAGCGCCCCTGCTCGAGCAGCCAGAGTGCGAGATTGAAGGTAACGGTGCTCTTGCCCGTACCGCCTTTCAGATTGGCTACGACGGTGCGCATGCATACTCCCGCGGTTCAGCGTGTTGCCTGGGGAAAAATGGGCCCGCCCCTGGTGGACGGGCCCCACGGATGACCGGCAACCTCAGTTGCGGTCACCCTCGCCCTGCGGCATCTGCTGCTGCGGCATTTGCTGCGGCATCTGCTGCTGCATCGGGCCGCCATAGCCCGGGCCCCAGCCGTAGCCAGGATGGCCGTAGTAACCCGGGCCATAACCATGCCCGTGACCATAGCCATGACCGCGGCCGTGACCGTGACCGTGACCATAGCCATGGCCGTGACCGCGACCGCGGGCGGAGAAGTCAAAGTCGCCCATCATGTCGCTCATCATGTCGCCCATGCCCCAGCCACGGCCGTAGCCCGGGCCGCCGAAGAACGGCGTGCCGTAACCCGGGCCGTAGTGCCCCGGGCCGTAGTGCCCCGGGCCGAAATGCCCAGGACCAGGACCATAGCCGTAACCCGGGCCATAACCGGGCCCGCCCCACTGGGCAGATGCCATCATCGGAACGGCCAGGCCGCCCATGGAAACCGCAAGAACGGCTGCTTTAATGAAAGTCTTCATGGTGTTCCCTCCATTTGGAGTGTGTTGCCCTCGATATTCGTGACGCCGGGACGAAGAGGGCGGTCCCGCACCGGCGCTTTACTTATGCCCTCAGGGTGTGAACGGAAACCCGCCCATACCCCACGGCATCATCCAGGGGAATGGCCCACCAGCTGGGCCTCCCCATCCACCGGGCCCGAAAGGTCCGGGGTACGCCCCGTAAGGGCCCGGATACCCGGAATACGGACCTCCATGTCCGTGGTAACCCCATTGGGGTTGACCGGGGTGAGTCCGTGGTGCCAGCACGTCGGCACGCTCCCGAGTTCTGGTGGGGTCGTAGTCCGGGTCCGGGAACTGCAACCTGGGCTGCGCCGCCTCCGCGGCTGGGAACTCCGGCGCCGGCGCCACGCCGGCCCAGGGGTTCACACGCTCGCGCGCCTCGACACTGGCACCGGAGACCCCCCAGGCCAGAACGACGGCCACGAGCAGCCCGAGGACAGGCTTGCCCCTTCCGGCTGCCAGCCCGCGAGCGCATGAACCGATGTGCACGGCGTTCACCATCGGTCGCTCAGTAGCCGCCCTGCTCTTCCATAGCCTCGCGGCGCTCGCGCATGGCCTCCATGCGTTTTTCGCGCTGGCGTTCCATCTCTTCCATGTACGCCTCGCGGCCCTTTTCCATGGCTTTCATTCGGGCTTCGTGCATGGCCTGCATCTCTTCCATGTACTCCTGGCGCTCGGCGTGCTGCTTCTTGATGCGCTCGCGCATTTCTTCCGGCATGTCCTCGGGCAGGTCATCCGGATCGAACTCGGGCATGGAGCCATATCCCGGCCCGTGCATCGGGCCCGGCATGCCGTATTGCGGCTGCGGGCCGTAGCCGTGTCCGTAGCCGTGTCCGTATCCCGGCCCGTAGCCCGGATAGCCCTGGCCGTAGCCGTGGCCATAACCCTGTCCATGACCCTGGCCGTAGCCGCGGCCATAGCCGTGACCATGACTGCGACCGGACATGCCGAAGCCCATGTCGCCGGAGAACTGCCGCTGCTGCATCATCCCGCCGCCGGGATGACCACCCCAGCCGTGTCCGCCCTGAGGCCCGTGGCCATAGGGACCCATGGGTGCGCCCTGCTGGGCCATCTGGCCACTGGCGCCGTCCTGGTCATTGGCATAGTCGTCGGCCTGGGCCGCACCCAACGCCAGGGCCGTGGCTATGGCGAGTCCGGTCAGCCCTGTGATCAACGGTTTTTCAAATGTTTTCTTCATTGCGTACCTCCAGATTGAATAGAGAATCGAGATCGTTCATTTCAGACGGATCCCGCGTCGCCCGCGGCCTTTGGCGGATCCGCCACTGCTGCCCCCTGTACCCTTGCGCGCACCGCTCGAACGGCCCGCCGTACTGGAGGTCTTGCCTCCTTCTGATGCGGACGACTGGCTGGTCGCCTTCTTCTTGCTGGACTCGGAACTGGATGGGGTCTTGCCCGCCGGCTGGCCGGAGGCCGTAGTACCGGACCGGCTGGACGAGGACCTGGAAGAGGTCTTTGCAGACCGGCCACCGCTCTTCCCCGCTTGCGTCGGTTTCGTACTGGTCTTGCGCACTGTTTTCTGCTTTGTGGCCGGCGCGGCGCTCGTACGCCGGGAAGAACCCTGCCCGGAACCTGACTGCGCTTTCGCAGCGGGGGAGGTGTCCTCGTTCTTCGACTTCGTGCGACTGGATTTCGGCGGTGGTTCCGCGGGGGCCTCGGGGTGTTCCGGACCGACGGAGGAATCGGCCCCATTGGGGGCTTCGACGGTCGACCCACCCGATGTGTGGGCCGGGCCCGAGCCCTGCGGGCCAGAACCGGAACCACCCGGTTGCGGACCCGCGCCGCCACTCGGGCCCCCCGGCCCACCGCCCCCGCGCCACCAGTTACGCAGCAGGCGGAAGATCGCCAGCGCCAGGTCCCGCATCCCTTCGAGGAATGCCAGCACGAGGCTCTTCAGATACAGGCCGGCCAACTGGACCGCCTGAGTAACCGGACCACCATCGCGCGGACCAAACAGGTCCTTCTGCTGACCCGAACCCAGGGGCGCCTGCCCAGGGCCGGCGGAATACGCGGCGTTACCACCGTCGGCATCGACCGTTGAGGGACAGAAAGCCCGCCGACCGGATATACAGCCCAGCGGGATCACTAGCAGGGTCAGCAGCGTGGCCACCACGGTGCCGAACATCAGCGAGATCGCCATGCCCTGGAAGATGGGATCGAACAAGATCACGCTGGACCCGGCCAGAAGCGCGAAGGCGGTGATGATGATCGGGCGCGTACGGGCCTGGCAGGCCATGATCATGGCCTCGCGCACGTCATGGCCCTGATCGACGGCCTGACGGCCGAAGTCCACCAGCAGTATGGAGTTGCGCACGATGATCCCCGCGAGGGCGATAAACCCGATCATCGAGGTCGCCGTGAACTCAGCGTTGAGCAGCCAATGGCCGGGGATGATCCCGATCAGCGTCAACGGGATCGGCGCCATGATGATGCCCGGCAAAACAAAGTTGCCGAACTCCCAGACGACCAGCATGTAGATCAGGATCAGCGCGATCGCGAAGGCGATGCCCATATCGCGGAAAGTCTCGTAGGTGACCGTCCACTCGCCGCCCCACTCGAATGCCACCGATCCGTCGTTGGCTGGGGGCCCGATCCAGTGCGGCTGCACTTCGCTGCCGTCCGGTGCCGTGTAGTCCGCGAGCTGCTGCTGGACCTCGAGCATGCCGTACACCGGCGCAGCCAGGCGCCCCACGACCTCGCCCGTCACATACTCCACCGGGCGCAGGTTCTTGTGGTAGATCGGCTCGTCCTGCGGGCGCTGGACGAAGCCACCCAGCTCGACCAGCGGGATCAGATCACCATTGCGCGACGCTACCGGGAGCAGCTCCATCTGCCGCACGTCTACCCGCTGTTCGTGTGGCAGCCGCAGCTGGATCAGGTGTGGCTCGACCAGGGACTGGGCTTTCACGTCGCCCACGATCCGACCGTCGAGCGCGGTCTGCAGGGTGCGGTTGACCGCCTCCACCGTGACACCGCGACGCAGCGCCTTGTCTCGGTCGACTTCGAAGTGCCAAACGTTGTGCGGCGCCTGCAGGAAGGTGTCCACGTCGTCGATGTGCTCGGCACCGGCGAACATCTGCTCCAGATCGCGGGCAACCGTCCGCCGCGTACTGGCATCCGGCCCGTAGACCTCGGCGACCACCGACTGGAGCACCGGGGGGCCCGGCGGCATCTCGACCACCTGGATGCGAGCACCCGCGGCTGCCGCGAGCGGTGCGAGCCGCTCGCGCGCCTCCGTGGCGATCTCGTGGCTGGAGCGGCGGCGATCTCCTTTGTCCACCAGCTGCACCTGCAGATCGCCCTGCCAGGGCTTGTCCCTCAGGTAGTAGTGCCGCACAAGACCGTTAAAGTTGAACGGCGAAGCAGTCCCGACGTAGCTTTGCACGCCGGTGACTTCGTCGAAGCCGCGCAGCACACCGGCCATTTCCTCGCTCAGCGTGGCGGTCTCGGTCAGCGCCGTCCCCTCCGGGAAGTTGACCATCACCTGGAACTCGGGCTTGTTGTCCAGCGGCAGCATCTTCACGCGCACGTCAGTGGTGAAGAACAGGCTGACGACCAGGAAAAACACCAACACAATCCCGATCAGAAACGCGTAGCCGCGCCAGCGGTGATCGGCCAGCCCGGGTATCGCCCAGCGAAAGAACCCACCCAGTCGTTCGGCCTGGCGGTGCTCCTTCTCCGTCGCCTTGGCGAGATAGCCCATGCTGGGTCGCAGCCGTTGAGTCAGCCAGGGGGTAAAGACAAACGCGGCCACCAGAGAGAACAGCATCGCCACCGACCCCAGCACCGGGATCGGCTGCATGTACGGGCCCATCATTCCGGACACGAAGCCCATGGGCAGAAGCGCCGCGATTACGGTAAACGTGGCCAGAATCGTGGGATTGCCCACCTCGCGGACCGCATCAACCGAGGTCTCGGCATCGATCCCGCGTTTCATCAGCCAGCGGCGATAGATGTTTTCCACCACCACGATGGCATCGTCGACCAGGATCCCGATGGCAAAGATCAGGGCAAACAGGCTTACGCGGTCGATGGTGTATCCCAGCACCCATGCACTGAAGACCGTGAACAGGATGACCACGGGGATGACCACCAGCACCACGATGGCCGCACGCACCCCGAGGAACAGCCCCACCAGGATGGTCACCGCAAACGTCGCGATGAAGAGCTTGAAGATCAGCTCGTTGACCTTGTCGTTGGCGGTCTTGCCGTAATCGCGCGAGACGGCGACCTCGACGTTGTCGGGGATGGTGTCGCCCTTGAGCTGCTCGAGGCGCTCCAGTACGCCGTTCGCCACCGTTACCCCGTTACTGCCTGGCTTCTTCGCAATCGCGAGCGTCACAGCGGCAGCACCATTCGCCGCTGCATCCGGGTCCGCGGCGGCGGCGCCGGAGTAGTGGCGCACGAACTGATCAACCTCGCCCGGGCCGTAGATCACCTCGGCCACGTCGCGCAGGTAGACCGGCTGCCCGTCGTCCACCGCCACCAGCAGTCTTTCCAGGTCCTGTGCCCCGGTGAAAAAGCGCCCCGTATACACCGGCGTGCTGAGGCCGCCGCTCTCGATACGTCCAGCGGTGTCTTCCAGATTGGCCGCCTGGATCGCTTGCTCGACCTGATCCAGGCTCACCCCGAACCCGGTCAGGCGATCGGGCTGCACCTCTACCCGAAGCGTCTCTTTGCGACCGCTGACGACAAAGCTCTGGCTGGTATCGGGGACCTCATTCAGCTGCTGTTTGGCCTCCAGCGCAATCTGCCGCAGCAATGCATCGTCCACCTCGTGCGACCAGAAGGTCAGGTTCACGATCGGCACGTCATCCGCACCCTTGGCCCGAACCAGTGGCTCGCTGGCCCCGGGAGGGGTCAGATCGCGATGGGCCAGCAGCTTGTCATGCACCTTGACGATCGACGATTCCATATCCTCGCCGACGTCAAACTGCACGGTGACCATCGCCTCGCCCCGGTGAGAGACGGAGTACACGTTGTCCACGCCCGAAAGCTCGCTCATCAGGCGCTCCAGCGGCCGGGCGACCAGGCTGGCTACCTGCTCCGACGGCACGCCGGGATAGGTCACCATGATGTCGACCATCGGCACCGAGATCTGCGGGTCTTCCTGTCGCGGCGTGACGATGAGCCCGAGGATCCCGATCGCGATACTGGCCAGCAGCAGCAATGGCGACAGCGGCGAATGGATAAACGCGGCCGCCATGCGACCGGCGATGCCGGGCTGATGGTGGTGGTTGTCACCACCGTCTTCCGGCGACGATCCGGAGGGATTGTTGGTGTGTTCAGACATGCGTCGGTGTCGGTTCCTTCCTCACCTACATCTGCGCCCCGGGCGCGAGGCCCGGAGTAGCGGGAGGGTGGTGGTAGCCGGAGGCGCCAGGCGTCGCAGGGGCATGAGAAGGCCGCTGACGCTCGCCCTGCAGCAGGACGTACTCGCCAGGCTCCAGACCCGAGGTCACGACCACCTCGCCATCCCGCACCGCACCGAGCCGGACGGCCCGGATCCGGGACTGGCCTTCGCCGTCGACCACCGCGACGCGCGGCAGCGCCCCGCCCGGAATCAGCGCGCTCTGAGGGATCAGCGCATGGCCGGGTGCGCTGTCGGCTGACGGCAGACCGACCGAAACGTGCATACCCGGGCCTCCGGAGACGCCTCGTGGCAGATCGAACTGCACGGTCACGGTATGCCGACGCGGGTCAGCCATGGGGAAGATCCGGGACACCCGTGCCTGGACCGTGCCCCCGGCATCCAGGCGGGCGGGCACCACATCGCCCTCGGAAAAGGCGGCAACCAGGCGCACCGGTACCTGCGCTTCAATCCGCAGGTAATCGACATAGCCAAACGTGACCAGCGGCTGCCCGGGCTGAACGGTGTCGCCCGGTTCCACATGCTTGCGCATCAGCAATCCGTCGAACGGGGCCTCCGAACGCGTCTCGCGAATGGCCGCATCCAGTTCCTCCACTCGCGCCCGCGCCTGCTCCCAGCGGGCCTGGGCCTGATCGACGCCGACGTAACGGGAGTACAGGTCGGTATGCCGATCCAGCGAAGGATCACCGAACCCCATGAACTGCCCCATGGGCCGGGTGAACATCTGGTCGAACATCGAGGGCATACCCATGCCGGGCATCTGCCCCAGGCTGCGCGACTGAGGCGAGATCATCTCGCGCCCGTACTGCATGCGCGCTTCGTTGATCGCGGCCTCGGCCACCCGCATCTCGGACATGGCCGCGCGCCGCTGGGCCAGCAGACGGTCGTCGGAAATACGTGCCAGGAGCTCGTCCTGCTCGAAGCGATCGCCTTCGGCACCGGTGAGTTCCACGACCCGCCCCGCGGTCTGGGCGCTCAGGGTGACCTCGCGAAACGGAATAACGGTGCCACTGACCGTGCGGTATTCAGGAGCCGCCGCCCGGACCTCGACCATTTGACTGCTGGCGGCAGCCGTACCAGAGGCACTCGCCAATATCGTGGCGAGCAGGGACAGGACCGCAAGAGCAGCCCTCGATGACCTTGTCACGTTCTCCCTCCTACGCCGGACCCCGGGGCTCCGGCGAGCTCGACGTTCTTTATAAATAGCCCAATTTCGAAGAAACGGGCCTTTTGGCGGCCTGGACGCCTGGAGAGACAGGGAGAGATGACACCGCACCAGTTCGACAGCAGGCCCGCTTCATGCCGGGCGGAGGAAGCAGAGTCTATGCCAATATACGAAACTACTTATTTATCAATAAGTTCATCGATATTTTCTTCTTTTTTAAACCTGGTGTTGCAACAGGAATGCAACGATCCTGCAACGTACGCGCAACGTTCTGCTGCAATCAGAAAAGGCCTTGCATTTGCTGCCGGGACCATTGCCACCTTTACTTCACTGGCCGTATGCTCGAGACAAGACCTCGCACAAACAAAGCGGGGCGGGAGGAGACATGACCGGTACGGAGTTGGCGAAGATCTGCATACGGCACAGCCGCGATCCCCACCTGATCGTCGACCATCAGAATCAGGTCCTTTACGGAAATCCCGCCTTCTTCCAGCTATTCCGACTATCCGAAGACATACCCCTTTCCCTGGAGCATTTGGGCCCCGTCAACCTGCTTGCCGAATTGCATGCGGCTTCGCCCATGACCGCCACCGAAGTCCCGCCTCACCTCGACTTCAGCACCCGACTCGAACTGCACGGCGAAACCCTGCCGGTGCGCGTGATCACGCAGTCGATCCGCATGCAACGGGACGAACGTCTCCGCCTGTTGACCCTTCAGCCGCTGCGCAGGCGCCCCGACGAGAACTGCGAACCCCTGACCTCCAGAGAGGAGGCCCCGGAGGCTGCGTCGGCGGTTGTGGATCCAGTGCATCCGCTGGTTTCCCGGGACCCCGAATGCCGCAAAGCCCTGCACTTCGCCCGCAAGGTGGCGTCGAGTGACGTGCGGGTCGTGTTGCTGGGCGAATCGGGTACGGGCAAGACGCACGTCGCGCGGGCGATGCATGCCCACAGCCCGAGGGCATCCGAACCGTTCATCGAGGTGAACTGTGCGGCCATCCCCGAGGAACTCCTGGAGTCCGAGCTCTTCGGTCACATTCGGGGGGCATTCTCCGGCGCCATCAGCGACCGGGTGGGGCGTTTCGAAGCCGCAGACGGGGGCACGCTTTTTCTCGACGAAATCGGCGAGATGAGCCCGAAGCTGCAAGCCAAGCTTCTGCGCGCGGTGCAGGACGGTACGTTCGAACGTGTGGGGGAGAATCAGCCGCGTTCGGTAAACGTCAGGGTCGTATCCGCATCCAATCGCGACCTGACGGCCATGGCCGCGAACAACCAGTTCCGCACCGACCTGTTCTATCGCCTGGCGGTGGCCAGTGTGTACCTGCCGCCACTACGGGAACGCCCGCTCGATCTCGCCGAAGCCATTTCCCAGTTCGAGCAGAGGCACCAGGTGGTTGTGGCCGACGCGTTGCGCAACAAGCTGCTGAACTATTCCTGGCCCGGCAACTTCCGCGAGATGGAAAATGTCTTCCAGTGCATGTGCTTGCGCGCCAAAAATGGGGTCATACATGACTTCCCACTCTCCGACCCTCTGGCCCCCGGCCTGGCCGGAATGCGGGAGGCCACCTCCAACCTGAACGCAGCGGCACAGGACTATGCCCCTGCCCCCTCGTCCCGGATGGAACACCCCGAAGCGCGACGGCTGCGCGAAGCCCTGGTTGCGAATTCCGGAAACCGCACCCGGGCCGCTCGCGCCCTGGGGATCGACCGCACCACACTCTGGCGCAAGATGCATCGTTACAATATGACCTAGCCACAATCTGATCGAGCCGCCGGACCTGGTCTGGGTCCCGAACCGACTGCCCCGATCGTCCGGGGCGGTGCTTTTCATGTCACACGCAACACACTAGACGGTCAATCGTATGCGCCAGATGTCCCCCCGGGAATTGCAGGATCACCTTGCCGAGACGGACCAGCCGCCGGTCCTGCTGGATGTACGCGAGCCCTGGGAATACCAGCGCTGTCGCATCGACGGCTCGAAGCTGCTCCCGATGGGCGAGATTCCGGCGGCGTACCAGGAGCTGAACCCGGACGACGAGATCGTGGTGATCTGTCACCACGGAGTTCGCAGCCAGCAGGTGTGCTGGTTTCTTCAGCGGGCCGGCTTCAGCAAGGTGATCAATCTGTCCGGCGGCATCGACGCCTGGGCGCGTGACGTCGACCCGCATATGGCGACCTACTGATACCCCGTGCGCGGGCTCCCGGCGCTGTCGGTCATCGTCCCGGCCTGGAACGAGGCACAGTGGCTTCCGCACACCCTGGCAGCCCTGCAGCAAGCCCTCGCGGACGTGGATCGACGAACCGAGATCATCGTAGTCGACAACGCCTCCACGGATTCCACCCCGCAGATCGCACAGCAAGCCGGCTGTCGCGTCGTGTTCGAGCCGGAGCGGCGCATAAGCCGCGCCCGCAACGCGGGTGCCCGGGCCGCCTGCGGCGATTACCTGCTGTTCGTTGATGCCGACACCTGGCCGGACGCCGATCTGATCCGCACGACACTCGACGCCCTGGACAGCGGCAAGGTCTGCGGCGGCGGCGCACGCGTCGCGTTCGATCACCTGACCCATCGCATCTACCGCTGGGGTGCGGCGGCCTGGAACACCCTGTCGGCGCGGCTGGGACTCGCCGCCGGCTGCTACGTCTTCTGCACCCGCGAGGCCTTCGAGGCAGTCGGGGGGTTCAGCGAGCGGGTTTATGCGGGCGAGGAGGTGTTCCTGTCGCGCGCGATGGCGCGCTGGGGCCGCCACCACGGGCAGCGGTTCCGGATGCTGGAGACACCCGTGTTGACCTCGGGACGCAAGGCGGACTGGTTCAGCCCCGCCCAGCACATCCTGGTGGTGCTGCAGGCCCTGCTACTGCCCTGGAGCCTGCGCTCGCGCCGGCTGGCCTGGTTCTGGTACACGCGCCCGAAGGGATGATGAGCGCCCGTTGAGCGCTACTGGCGACGGGCGGCGTCGAGACGCGCCATTAACGTGAGCAGGCGCATGATGTCCGGCGGTGCGGTATCGTCGCGATACTCGCGGTACAGCGTGTCCACGTTGACCGCGATCCGCTCGGCATCCCCCCAGTTGGCGTAGTCGCCCAGCGCGATGTCGAACGCGGCCTCCTCCGCCGGCATTCCGGCTTCGAAACGCGCCCGCGCCTGCGCATCGATGTACACCAGATAGTCACGCACGCGCCGGGCACCGGCCTTGTCGGTGATGGGCCCGTGGCCGGGCACAATCAGCTCGACATCCATCGCCAGGATCCGGTCGATCGCGGCGATCCAGTTGCCCACCGGGCCAGCCCACATGATGGGTGTCCCTTCGATGAACAGGATATCGCCGGTGTAGACGACCCGGTCAGCCGGCACATGCACCAGCACATCCCCCTGGGTGTGAGCGGGACCCACCTCGATCAGCTCCACGGCCTTGTCGCCTACCGTCAGATCGAGCCGCCCGGAAAAGGTGCGGGTCGGTAGTGTCAACTCCACTCCACCGAAATCGAACGCACCGAACGAGCGCTGCAGGTACTGCCCTACCTCGCCCATCGCGCCGCTTTGCGCCATCAGGCCGGCCAGCATCGCCGGCGGCAGCTCCGGCATCTCGTCGGCACTGGCCTGTGAAGCAATGATCTCGGCCTGATGCACCAGGCGGTTGCCAAAGGTGTGGTCACCATTGGCATGCGTATTGACCAGGAGATTGATATCCCCCGCGGCGATCCCGGTCGCGGCATCCATTTGCGCGAGCATCTCGGCCGTCAGGCGCTCGTCGAACAAGGTGTCGACCAGCAGCGCCTCTTCGCCATCGCGGATCAACCCGGCATTGCTCCAGCCCCAGCCGCCATCGGGTTGCAGATAGGCCCAGGCGCCGTTCCCCAAGTCATGCAATCCCTTACGGTAGGCACTTGGGCCCCGCTTCCCCTGCGTCGTGTGGTCGTGGCTGCACGCCATGCATCGCTCCCGATCGGAAACGGCCAAGCCTGCCGCATGGCCAGCGCGAGAGCAAAACCAGTGCATCCACACTGGCCGCACAGGAAGCGAGTGGATCTCCCATTGGTGTTTGGCTCCGGTATACTGCGCGGTCTTTCGTTTCCCTCGAACACGACGCCCGAGCCGCCATGAACCCGCGCCTGGACCGGCTACAGCCCTATCCGTTTGAACGCCTGCGCCGGCTGTTCGCGGATCTGCAACAACCCGCCGACCGGGAGCCGATCGCCCTGTCGATCGGCGAGCCGCGTCATGCGCTGCCGGGGTTTGTCGAACCGGTGCTGCGCGACACCCTCCAGGGCTACAACCACTACCCCACCACCCGCGGCGAGCCCGCGCTGCGCGAGACCATCGCCGCGTGGCTGCAACGGCGGTTCCAGCTGGACGGAGTGGACGCCAACCGGCAGGTACTACCCGTCAGCGGTACCCGCGAGGCCCTGTTCGCGATCGCCCAGGCCGTCGTCGCAGAGAAGCCCAGGGCGCGCGTGCTGATGCCGAACCCCTTCTATCAGATCTACGAAGGTGCGGCCCTGCTGGCCGGGGCGGAGCCGGCCTTCTACGACCTGGCGCCGGAGAACGGCTATCTGCCCGATTTCTCCGCGGTCGATGCCGCGACCTGGGATGCGGTGCAACTGGTCTATATCTGCAACCCGGGCAATCCGGCCGGGGCCTGCATGTCCGAGTCGGCAATGCAGGAGCTGATCGGCCTCGCCGACCGGCACGACTTCGTGATTGCGGCGGACGAGTGCTACTCCGAGATCTACCACCCGGATGCCGAACCCCCGGGCGGACTGCTCGGCGCGGCGGCCCGCATGGGCCGTACCGGCTTCGAGCGCTGTATCGTGTTCCACAGCCTGTCCAAGCGCTCCAACCTGCCGGGCCTGCGCTCGGGGTTCGTCGCCGGCGATGCCGAGCTGCTCGACCGCTTCGCGCTGTACCGCACCTATCACGGCTGCACCCTGCCGCCGCCCACGCAGGCGGTCAGTCGGGCGGCCTGGGCGGACGAGGCCCATGTCGCCGATAATCGCGCGCTGTACGCCGAAAAATTCGCCGCGGTCGTGCCGATCCTGCAGGAGGTCCTGGACGTGGAACCGCCCGCCGCGGGCTTCTATCTCTGGCCACGCGTGCCGGATGGCGACGACGAGGCCTTCGCCCGTCGCCTGTATGCCGAAGCCGGCGTCACGGTGCTGGCCGGACGTTACCTCTCCCGCAGCGACCCCGAGACCGGGCACAATCCCGGGGCCGGACACGTGCGGATGGCGCTGGTCGCCGAACCGGCGGCCTGCATCGAGGCGGCCGAACGCATCGCCGAACTATACAAATAACGAATTTTTCAACACTTAAAAGGACTGTTTCATGTCGGACATCAAGAGCATCATCGAGACCGCCTTCGAAAGCCGCGCCGAGATCAATCCGCGCAACGTGGAAACCAACGTGCGTGACGCCGTGAACGAGGCCATGGAGATGCTGGACAGCGGCCAGGCCCGCGTTGCCGAGAAAAAGGGTGGCGACTGGGTCGTCAACGAGTGGCTGAAGAAGGCCGTGCTGCTGTCGTTCCGCATTGCCGAGAACGAGTTCATCAAGGGCGGCTTCACCAACTACTACGACAAGGTACCGTCCAAGTACGCCGACACCTCCAGCCGCGACTTCCGCGAGGGCGGCGTGCGCGTCGTGCCGCCGGCCACCGCCCGTCGCGGCAGCTACATCGCTCCCAACGTGGTGCTGATGCCCTCCTACGTGAACATCGGCGCCTACGTCGACGAAGGCACGATGGTCGATACCTGGGCCACCGTCGGCTCCTGCGCGCAGATCGGCAAGAACGTGCACCTGTCCGGCGGCGTCGGCATCGGTGGCGTGCTGGAGCCACTGCAGGCCGCCCCGACCATCATCGAAGACAACTGCTTTATCGGTGCGCGCTCCGAGGTGGTCGAGGGCGTGATCGTCGAGGAAGGTGCCGTGATCTCGATGGGCGTGTACCTCGGCCAGTCGACCCGCATCTACGACCGCGAAAACGACGAGATCCTGTACGGCCGCGTGCCGGCAGGCGCGGTAGTGGTGCCGGGCAACCTGCCCTCGAAGGATGGCAAGTACTCGCTGTACTGCGCGGTGATCGTGAAGCGCGTAGACGAGAAGACCAAGGCCAAGGTCGGGCTGAACGCCCTGCTGCGCGATGTCTGATCTCGTCCTCTACGGGATCGCCAACTGCGACACCGTACGCAAGGCACGCCGGGCGCTGAATGCGGCCGGCGTCGACTTCCGCTTTGTGGACTTTCGCAAGGACGGGCTCGAGGAGGCGCAGTTGCGCCGCTGGGTGGATGCCGTTGGCTGGGAGACCCTGGTGAACCGGCGCGGTACTACCTGGCGCCAGCTCCCCGAGGATACGCGTGAGGCCATCGACCAGGAGCGTGCAATCGCACTGATGCTCGAACATCCGACGCTGGTCAAGCGCCCGGTCGTCGAGCGTGGCGACGACGTCTACGTTGGCTGGAATGCGGCGACCGCGCGTGAGCTTGGGGCTGGCTAACCGTTTCTAGCGGGCTCCGGCGCTCGTGGCTCTAGCCGGCACTTCGTATTGGCTGGGCCGGGTTCGGCATCTGGAGTCTACGGTGGCTTCGTCCGGCCGCCTGCCTGCGCTGTCTCGCCAGCGCACCGCGCCCGTTTTTGATCAACAACTGGCTTCTTTGCTCGTGCAAAGAAGTACCCAAGAAACACGCCCGACTGCCGCGACCCCGGCCCGCTGGGCGGGCCGGGGTTTCCCTCGCTCCGAGGGTTTTCGCGGGCGGCGCTGAAACTCGCTGCGCCTTCGGCTTCGCTCAAACAGTCAGCGCCTCTCTTCCCGCGAAAACCCTCTCCACTCGGCGCGACGACAACGGGGGGGAAGGTCAAGACAACAGCTGTCCCGACGATTGTGCTCACGGATGGAGGCTAGGTATTCCGACATCCTGGGCACGCTCGGCCTTCGGCCCTGCGTGCCGCGCCCGCTGGCGGGCGCCAGACCCCATCGTAGGATGTGATGAGCGCAGCGAATCGCATCAGGGTTGCCCCGACGTCGGAACGGTGCGTTTCGCTTCGCTCAACCGCACCCTACGGCGCTGGAGTTGGAAACAGGCGCGGGGATACCTTCTGTTTTGACCTCCATCCCCCCGTATGAAGCCCCTTGCGGAAGGGTTCTCGGGACGGAAGAGAGGCGCTGACTGTCTGAGCGAAGCCAAAGGCGTAGCGAGTTTCAGCGCCGCCGGCCCGAGGGCCCTGGAGCAAGGTCCCCGGGCGGAATCCGGGTGCCCTTCTTTGGGTACTTTCTTGGGCAAGCAAGAAAGTACCTCGCGGCGCGCTCGCGAGTGAGCGCAGGCAGGCAGGCGGCCGGCCGAAGCCACCGTAAACACCGGATGCCGAACCAGGGCCAGCCTCAAGGACGCTAGTAGAGGGCAGGCCCCGGGTGTCAGGCGGGTTGCTGGCGGAAGCCGGCTACCTCGGCCTGCAGACGTTCGGCCAGGCCTTCCAGGGCCTCGACGGCCTCCTGCATCTCGCGGGCGCCGTCGGCGCTGCGTACCGCGATGTCGTTGATGTGGTGTACGTTGCGGTTGATCTCCTCGGCGACCTGGCTCTGCTGCTCGGTCGCCGAGGCGACCTGGCGCGTCATGTCGTCGATGGTGGTCACGGAGTCGTGGATGTACTCCAGCGTCTCTTCGGCCTCGCCGGCCTTGCTGACCGAGGACTCGGCCTGCTGCTGACTGACCTCCATTGCCTGCACGGCCTTGCCGGCCGCACCCTGCAGGCGCTGGATGATCTCGCGGATCTCGCCGGTCGAGTCATTGGTACGCTGCGCCAGGTGGCGCACCTCGTCGGCGACCACGGCAAAGCCGCGCCCCGCCTCGCCCGCCCGGGCGGCCTCGATCGCGGCATTAAGCGCCAGCAGGTTGGTCTTCTCGGCGATCTCCTCGATCACCTCGAGGATGGACCCGATATTGTCGGAGTCACCCTTGAGCTCGTCGATCACCGTGCTGGCCTTGCGAATCTCGCTGGCCAGGGCGTTGATCGACCCCTGGGTCGCCTGGACCACATTACGCCCACCCTCGGCCGCGCGGGTGGCCTGCCCGGCGCTCTCCGCCGTGCTCTGGGTGTTGTTGGCGACCTCCTGCACGGTCGCGGACATCTGGTTCATCGCGGTGACCACCTGCTCGACATCCGAGCGCTGGTCATCGGTCTCGCGACTCAACTCGTTGCTGCGGCCCTCCAGCTGGCGCGCCGAAGCGGCGATCCCGTCGGCCGCGTCCGCGACCTGTGCAATCAGGCCCGAGAGACGGTCCATGACCGCGTTGAATGCGTTACTGGTGCGGCCAATCTCATCGTCAGTGGTGACCTCGACCCGATGGCCAAGGTCCGCCTGACCGGAGGCGATCGCTTCCAGCCCCGAGGCCAGCCGCTCCAGCGGGCGCACCAGCATGTTGGCCGCAAACCAGCCGATGGCCAGCGCGACCAGAAAGGCCACCACCCAAAGCCCCCAAAGGAGCCACCACAACTGATCGACCAGCGCCGCGTCGACATTCGCCGCCAGGTCACCCTTCATCGTGTGGAAGGTCACCCCACCCATGATCGAGAGGGGGATGGTACTGACGAGAATCACAAGGATCACAAGCTTGAGGCGCAGTCCGCCGATCTTCAGAAGCCGGTTCATGGGGTCCCTCCTTTCCCCGCTATAACGGCCAGGGTGGCCGCTTCTTGATAGCGGGCCCATCTTCGCGCAGGGGTCACCAAGAGCAGGTGATCCGGATCAAGTCGAACGCGGGTTCACGGACACAAAAAAGCCCGCGTCCCAATGGAGGACGCGGGCGGATGCGGTCAGGACGGCCGGGAATCTAGCGGCTGCGCGCAGCCCGATTGCCCTGGGCCGCACGACCCTGTCCAGCCCCGCGGTTACCGCCAGGCTTGCCGCCACGACCCTGGCGCGGCTTGCCATTACGCGCACCACCGCCCGGCTTGGCGCCACGGCGATGGCCGTTGCCATCGTTCGCCGCCGGGTTCGGCGCGTCGAACCCTTCGGTCTCGATCCGCTCGATCGGGCGCTGGATCAGGCGCTCGATACCCTTCAGGAGCTTCAACTCTTCGCCATCGACCAGCGACAGCGCGGCACCCGCAGCTCCAGCGCGACCGGTACGACCAATGCGGTGCACGTAGTCTTCCGGCACGTTCGGCAGCTCGAAGTTGACGACCTGCGGCAGCTGGTCGATATCCAGGCCTCGAGCCGCAATATCGGTCGCAACGAGCACCGGCACGGACCCGGTCTTGAACTGCTTGAGCGCCTTGGTACGCGCCGCCTGGCTCTTGTTGCCGTGAATCGCCTCGGAGGGCACGCCGTCCTGCGTCAACTTCTGCGCGAGACGGTTGGCGCCGTGCTTGGTGCGGGTAAATACCAGCACCTGCCCCCAGTCGTTGGTACGAATCAGATGACTGAGCAGCTCACGCTTCCGGCTGGTTTCCACCAGGTGTACCGTCTGCTGCACGGTCTCGGCAGCCGTATTGCGCGGGGCCACGTCGACCTCGGCCGGCTTGTTCAGCAGGCTCGACGCCAGCGTGCGGATCTCGCCGGAGAAGGTCGCCGAGAACATCAGGTTCTGGCGCTTTTTCGGCATCAGGCCAATCAGGCGGCGAATATCGCGGATGAAGCCCATGTCCAGCATGCGATCGGCCTCGTCCAGCACCAGGATCTCGATACCGGAGAGGTCAATCGTCTTCTGGTTGGCATGGTCCAGCAGGCGACCCGGCGTAGCCACGACGATATCCATCGGGCCCCGCAGCGCCTTGATCTGTGGGTTCATGTTCACGCCGCCAAAGATGGTCATCGACTTCAGCGACAGGTGGCGGCCGTAGGTACGGACGGAATCATGGACCTGAGCGGCCAGCTCGCGGGTCGGCGTCAGGATCAGCGCCCGCGGACGCCCCGGCTTGCGCTCGGGCGCCGGGCCATCGGTCAGTCGCTGCAGGATCGGCAGGGTAAAACCGGCGGTCTTGCCCGTCCCAGTCTGGGCGGCGGCCAGCAGGTCACCGCCTTTCAGGACTTCGGGGATCGCCTGGGTCTGGATCGGGGTCGGCGTTTTGTAGCCGGCCTGGTCCAGCGCACGCAAAAGGGATTCGGCCAACCCAAGGTCGGCAAAGGAAGAAACAGAAGACATGCAATACTCCAACGGCTACCCGCCGCTCGCAATCGAGGGGCACCCATCGGGGTATGACGAAATCGGGGGGACGGGAACCGAGAAGGTTCCGGATCAGTGAACGGACGCTGACGGGCGGGGCGTTCGGTGAGGCCACTATACCGGGTCGGAAGGTGAAAGCAAGTGATTCTCCGCGGTTTTTTCGCTTAATACCTGATTCACGCGGTAAAGACTCTGGGCCGATTCCACAAACGCTCGTATAATGCACGGATTATAAGAATAAACGCGCCAGGGATGGCCGGGTGACGCAGGTCCAGCGATGCGGATCCGTGTGGCACCCAGGGTCAGACGCGCGTGCCTCACGGTTACGGCATACATCTGGTAGTTCGATCGTCCGTTGCCGACTGTGGAGGAGCACGATGATGAGTACGTCCGGGGCAGCCGCCCGAGCAATGGGTCGCCATTTCCGATCCCGAGCGTGCACATGACTGATTTCGCTCAGGGGCCCCGATGAACGTCCTTCCCCGCTCCCCGGCTTCACGCTATGTGCCCCTGATGTGGCTGGTACTGCTGGCACTGTTCATGCTGCCTGTACTGCTCTGGATGGTCGGCATCCCGGTCCCGCCGCTGGTGCCGCTGGAGCATATGACCGCATTCCACACCGCGACCGAACTGTTCGCGGTGGTCGTGGCGATCGGGGTGTTCGCAGTCGCCTATCATGTGCGCGACCGCCGTCGGGTAATGGCCACACTGGTCCTCGCCACTGGGTTTCTCGCCGTAGGCCTGCTGGATTTCCTGCACCTGATGACCTATCCGCAGATGCCGGATTTCATCACGCCCAATTCCTCGCAACAGACCATCTTCTTCTGGCTGGCCGCGCGGCTCGTCGCCGCAACGGCGCTCCTCCTGTATGTGGCACTCCCCTTGATGCCAAGAAGCCAGGAACCCGTTCCCAGGGGCATGCTGGTGGGTGCTTTGGCGCTAGTCGCAGTGCTTGCCTGGGTGGGGCTATGGCACGAACAGCGCATTCCGGCACTGTTCGTCCCGGGCGAGGGACTGACGCCGTTCAAGATCGCGCTGGAGGGCGTGGTGGTGGTGCTGCACGCCGCCACCCTCCTGGTCCTGCTGCTGCGCCCTCAGCTCATGCAGCGCCCCGGTATGCCGCTGGTGGCCGCCGCGCTGATGGTCCTGATGGCCAGCGAGGTATTTTTCACCCTGTACGACAACCTGTCCGACGGCTTCTTTGTGCTCGGCCACATCTACAAGGTGGCGGCCTATGCGCTGATTTACTGGGCGGTTTTCATCGAAAGCGTACGCGCGCCCATGGCACAACTCCGGGCTGCCCACCGGGATGTCGAGCTCCGCCAGCAGCGCTACGAGCAACTGATCGACACGGCGCCGGACGGGGTACTGGTGACCGACGGCGACGGCACCATCCTGATGGCCAATCGCAACCTCGAACGCCTGTTTGGTTACCCGCGACGGCATCTGATTGGCCAGCCCGTGGAGACCCTGATCCCCGAGCGCCTGCGCGAACACCACCAATCGGTCCGCGAGCAGCAGAGCGACGACATCTCGGAACGGACCATGGGCCAGGCCCCCGACCTGCGGGGACGCCGGCTCGACGGCACCGAGTTTCCGGTCGACATCAGCCTGAATGCCTTCGAGGACCAGGGCGGGCGGCGCATCACCGCCTTTATCCGGGACATTTCCGACCGCCAGCGCCGCGAGGCCCGCATTCAGCACCAGGCGACCCACGACAGCCTGACCGGCCTTCCCAACCGCTGGCTCCTGCACGACCGGCTTGCCCAGAGCATTGCCCACGCCAGCCGTCACGACCATCGCATCGCGGTGATGCTGCTCGATCTCGACCACTTCAAGATGATCAACGACACCTTCGGCCACCACGAGGGTGACGAACTGCTGCGCGAAGTCGCTCAACGCCTGAAGGACGCAGCGGGCAACGACGCCACGATCGGGCGTTTTGGCGGCGACGAGTTCATGATCCTGGTCCCCGAGATTACGGATGAGCTGCAGATCGGGGAGCTGGCCCAGGAGATTCTGGCGCAGTTTGACCGGCCGTTTCAGACCGGCCCCACGCGCCAGTTCAGCTCCAGTGCCAGTCTCGGGATCGCGCTGTTCCCGCAGGATGCGCGGGACGCGAACACGCTGGTGCGCTATGCCGACATGGCGATGTACGAGGCCAAGCGCTCCGGGCGCAATACCTACGCGTTCTATTCCGAACACCTGGATGCCCAGGTACGGGCGGAACAGCAGCTCCAGGAGCGCCTGAAACACGCGCTGGAACATGACCAGCTGGCACTTCATTTCCAGCCGTTGATCGATGCCCGCACCGGGGCCGTGACCGCCGCCGAGGCCCTGCTTCGCTGGAACGATCGGGAACTGGGTGCCGTACCACCATCGCGCTTTATCCCCAGCGCCGAGGCCAACGGGTTGATCCTGCCACTCGGTGACTGGGTGATCCGTCGCGCCTGCCAGCAACTGGCCGACTGGGCACAACAGGGTGTCGACACGTCCATTTGCATCAACGTCTCGGCGCTTCAGTTCCGCCAGCCGGATCTCGTCTCCCGACTCGAAGCGGCACTGAAGGAGGCCGGTGCTTCGCCCGAACGCCTCGAGATCGAGGTGACCGAGACCGTGGCCATGGCCGATGTCGCCCTGACGCGCGAGCACCTCTCCGGGCTCAAGGCGCTCGGTGTGCGCGTATCGCTGGATGATTTCGGTACTGGGTATTCCTCGCTCGCCTATCTGAAGTCGCTGCCGATCGACAAGATCAAGATTGACCGCTCGTTCATCGCGGGGATCGGCCACGACCGCGACGCCGAGATGATCCTGCGCTCGGTGATGGGCCTCGGCCACAGCCTGCACCTGAAGCTGGTGGCCGAAGGCGTGGAGACCGCCGAGCAACTCGCCTTCCTGCGCCGAGAAGGCTGCGACCTGTACCAGGGATGGTTCTACTCGCCCGCGCTGTCGGTGGAAGAATTCCGTGCCACCGTCCACTCTCAACTGGATGCCTGAGGCTCGCCCTGCTGGCTGCGCATGCCATTGGCGATGGCGTGATCACCACGGACCTCGAGGGGCGGCTCAACTACCTCAACCCGGTCGCCGAGCACCTGACGGGATGGAACCAGGCGTCCGCCTACAACCAGCCCCTCGCAAGCGTGTCCCACCGGCTACCTCAAAAGACACTGAAGATCGATGGCAGCTTTGTGCGCGACATGGCGGAGGATCGGGTCAGCCGCGCGATGGTCGAGAGCATCCACCACATTGGCCGCGTGATCGGGGTCAAGACGGTCGCGGAGCGCGTCTCGCACGAGAGCCTGATGGAATCCATGTGCCGAAGCCCCTGGAACCATGCCCTGTTCCGGTAGCGGAAAAGCGACGTTCCGGGTCGGTCGCCGGCTGAATACCGGGAAAGACCGGTGCGGCCGGGAACGAATCCCGACCGCCTGGTTAACCCCCGGTCAGTAGCCCATGTTCGCGTGGACATCCGGCGGGGCCTCGTGCGTTAGCAGCGACCAGGTCAGATGCGCCATGACCTCGGGCGCCACCACGGTGTGGCGATTGCCCCCGTGCTGCATCCCCTCGCGCAGGCGCTGGCGAACCTCGGCCTGCCCCGTGAGGTCGTAGATCACATCCACCTGATCGCCACGGGCCAGGATGTCCTCGACCGATTCCAGCGGAATCCCGCGCGCCTGCGCCAGTTTGCAACCCTCGGTTTCGCCCTGCTCCGATACCGCGCAAATCTCCATTCCCGGCGTATCGCTGTCCAGCAGCAGTTCCAGAAAACGGCCCCCCACACGGCCCAGCCCAACAATCGCGATCTGAATCGCCATCACTCCCTCCTTGGTTTTCGTTATATCCGGCATGCATCGTTCGGCATGCCCATCCGAGTATAGGGGACATGCTCGCTTTCGCACGCCTGAACGATGTTTGCGGAGACATGGGGAAGATCGGGCCTTTTGGGCGCCGGCCCCGAGCCCCCTACACTCGGCGCATTCACTGCAATGGAGTACACCGCATGAGTCAGTTGCATCTCCCGATCCGCGTGGATCGCCGCGAGCAGGGCAAGATCATCCAGCGCCTCGAGCGCCTGGAGGGCGTGGAATTGGAGTTCGTCGATCTCGATGTCGGCGACTATGAACTCCCCGGTGGGGTCGTCGTGGAGCGCAAGTCCGCCACCGACATGGTGCTGAGCGTCGTGGACCAGACCCTGTGGGAGAACGCCGCCAAGCTTAAGGCGACGCACGACAAGGTGATCTACGTAGTCGAGGGGGACCTCTACGAACCACGCTTCCACCAGCAGGCGCTGGACATCCACCGCGCCCTGACGCATCTGACGATCGCGCTCGGGATCAGTGTGCTGCCCTCCAATGACGAAGACACCAGCGGCATGCTGATCTACCTGCTAGGCATGAACGCCCAGGTGGACCCCGACCCAATCGCACGCCCCGCCAAGCCCGAAAAGCGCCGTGCAGCGGCGGAGTTCATTGTCAGCGGCCTGCCCGGTGTGGAACCCGATCTGGCCCGCGACCTGCTGCGCCAGTTCGGCAGCGTGCGCGACGTGCTGAACACGGATGCCGAGCAACTGGCCGAGGTCGATGGCATGGACCTGGAACGCGCCCAGCGCATCGAGTCCGTCGTGACCCATGGCAGCCGCAAAGGGTAATCCCGCAGGGTGCGGGGATTCACGTGTCTCGCCCCTCGCCTGACGTTACAATGCGCGCTGCAGCCCATGCGCAGGCCCCGGGGGCACGCGCGGCGGCGCTCGCCAGACCACCGGAAGGCGGGACCGCAATTAACTGATTTCAGGGAGAAACCAATGGCGTTCATCGTTCTCGAGAACTGCATCAAGTGCAAGTACACCGATTGCGTCGAGGTCTGCCCGGTCGACTGCTTCCACGAAGGCCCCAACTTCCTCGCGATCGACCCTGACGAGTGCATCGACTGCACGCTCTGCGAGCCGGAGTGCCCGGCCGAGGCGATTGTGCCGGAGGATGATGTCCCGGAAGACCAGCTCCAGTTTATCGAGCTGAACGCCGAGCTCTCGCGCACCTGGCCGGTGATCACCGCGCGCAAGGATCCGCCGGAAGACGCCGAGGAGTGGGACGGCGTCGAGGGCAAGCTGAAGCATCTGGAACGCTAAGTCCGCATCAATGGGGCTGCCAGGCAGCCCCACAATCTCGCTGCATCCGCCTGGCCAGGCGCCCCCCTCTGCATCTCCCGATGCGCTGCAACGGCCTTCTTCCCGACCACCACCCACCCTCCTCGTCCCTGCAAGTCAGCCCGCGGCAACCGTAGCTGGGGTACCCGGTGTCTCCTCGTTGAGTCACTCACGCGAAACCCGATTCCCTCGTGATTTCAATAGGTTCAACCTCGAATGGCCGCGCCCGAGCGCACGCACTGTATCGCGGATGGCGCAGATTGGGTCCGATCGCGATACCCCTTGACTCTATAAGTCATTGTTCTCCCGGACAAACCGTCCGCTGGCCCAAGTCCTGCTAGTTGGGTTGTTGCGTAGCACGGGCCACGTGCACCGGGGCTACGACAACCGTCTATTGCTGGCTAGCCAATGGAGACAAAGCCATGAACTTCAAAAAGACCCTGATTGCTTCCGCTATCGCCCTGGCCTTCGGCCTGAGCTCGGGCCTGGCCCTGGCCAACCCGACCAATACCGCCGAAGGCGAAGTCGGTGATCAGACCGCCACCGCCACCTCCTCGGCCGATGGCGGCGGCGCCTCGGCGAACGAGTATTCCCAGGCGTTCGCAATCAATGACTCCGACCTGTCGAACAGCTCGGACAACAGCACCGCGATCTCGGACTCGGGCAATGACAGCTCCGACAACAGCACGAGCATTTCGGATTCGGGCAATGACAACTCCGACAACAGCACGAGCATCTCCGACTCGGGCAACGACAGCTCCGACAACAGCACCGCGATCTCCGACTCCGGCAACACCACAGTCTCGGATTCGGGGAACGACAATTCGGACAACAGCCTGAATGTCTCGGATTCGGGCAATGACAGCTCCGATAACAGCACGAATGTCTCCGACTCCGGGAATGACAGCTCCGACAACAGCCTGAACATCTCCGACTCGGGCAACGACAACTCCGACAACAGCATGGCCCACGCGGACGACAACAGTGCAGCCGCCAACAACGGTTCCACTGCCTCGGTGACCCGTGATCAGAGCGACAACTCCGACAACAGCTCGGCCATCATGGATTCCGGCAACTACACCGCAACTGACAGCTTCAACACGTCGCTGCAGGTGAACGCCGTGGTCAGCCAGAACGAACTGTCGGGTACTGTGACCGGGAACTACGTCGACATCGCCGGTCGTGCCAACCAGGAGAGCCACAACTACATCGGCTCGGATTCCTTCGTAGCCCCGGCGGGGATTACCCAGGTGTCGCAGAACAGCGGCGCAAACAGCCTGACCCAGCAGCAGGTCTCGGTGCAGGCGCACCTGAACCTGGGCAACTAACCGACACGCGCTGTCGGAACGGTGTGCGGCGGGGGCCATCCCCGCCGCATTCTCCCTGCCATGCAAGAGGGTCCGGTCATGTGTAATCCGTCAGCCCACCGGGGCGGCATCGGTTCTGCTGCCTTTCTGTCCGCCGGCATGCTGCTGGTGACAGCCATCGCCCATGCCGAAGTCCCGTCGGCCGGCGATGCACTGCTGTTCGGCTCGGCTCCCGACGCCTATGAGGTGGTCGATCTGGCCACACTGGACGCGCAACGGGCACGCCAGGGCGTGACCAATATTCAGCTCGGTCAGATCCACTCGCGCATTGACCTCGCGAACAACCACGCCGTGAACTCCACCACCGGCAAGAACTTCGTGGCGGCCGGGGCCTTCGACAATGCCCGCGGGATCTCCACGGTCATTCAGAACAGCGGCAACAACGTCGCCATACAGGAATCGATGATCGTGAACATCACGATCAACCCCTGAGGAATCACCAATGCCCATCCGCCGTTGGTTCCTCTGCGTAGTCATCACCACCGCGCTGATGCTTTCGCCTGCCCTGTCCGCATGGGCCGGCGGGGCCCAGTTCCCGGGCATGATCGGCAGCATGAACGTGCCGGTGGAGAGCCTGAAAGACCTGCGCTTTCGCTCCATCGTCCCGCAGCGATACGACTTCAGCTGCGGCTCCGCCGCCCTGGCTACGCTGCTCACGTACCACTACGACCGCCCCACCACAGAGGTCGAGACCTTCGACAGCATGTTCCGACGCGGCGACCAGGACCTGATCCGCGAACAGGGCTTCTCCATGCTCGACATGAAGCACTACCTGGAGGCCGAACAGGGCATGCCCGCCGACGGCTTTCGCATCGGGCTGGATGACCTCGACAATCTCGGGGTGCCGGCGATCGCGATGATCGAGACTCGGGGCTATCGCCACTTCGTGGTAATCAAGGGGCTAGAAGGCGGACGGGTACTGGTGGGAGATCCGGCTCTCGGGGTCAACAGCTACACCCGTAACGAGTTCCAGCAGATCTGGGTCAACGACATCCTGTTCATCATTCGCGAGGACGTGGACCTCGCCCGGCATCGCTTCAATGCCTCCGAAACCTGGGCCGCCGTGACCCGCGCGCCGATCGAGTCGGGTGTCGTGCGCAGCGACCTGGCGAGCTTCACCCTGCATCTGCCCCGCGCGAGCGACTGGTGAGCGCCATGATGAAACGCCTGCCCTGCTGCATCCTGGGCGTCATCCTGGCCAGCGCGACATGGGCTACAACGGCTCATGCCCTGGATGTCCTGCCCCCCCTCGGCGACGAGCGCGTAGTACCGGATTCGGTACTGGAGGCCCAGCGCGGCGGCTTCTTCGGGCGCGATGGTCTGGAGATCTCGATCGGGCTGGAACAGATCACGTCACTCAATGGCGAGGTGATCAACCACTCCACCCTGCGCCCCCTGAGCGATATCACCAGCGGCTCCCACTGGCCCGGCACCGACCTGCGTTCGGTCGTCATCCAGACCGGGGGCGCGATGCCGGCGGAAAGCTGGACCTCGGGCATGGGCTGGGTCACTGCGATCCAGAACGAACTCGACGGACAGGACATCCGCCACCAGACCATCCTGCAACTGGAGCTTGGCAATCTGCAGATGCCGCGCGGGGACCTGGGCCGGGCACTGGAACAGCACATGCTCGAGCGTGGCGGAGGCTTCTGAACCCTCCGCCACGGCAACGCGCCCCTCAAAAACGGATCGGCACCCGCAGGGTGGCCTGCACATCCGGTGCGGCCTCGGTCGCCCCGACACCGAGCGAGAAATTCACACTGGTGCGGTCCGTCAGCCGGTGCGAGATACCCCACAGTACGGTCCCCACCTGGCGCCGCCCGAACACGGGCTCCAGCCCGCTTTCGTTCTCCACCCGCGTGCGGAATACCGTGCTGTGGTCGTAGCCAAAGCTCATCGAGGTGCGGTCGTTCAGGCTGATGGCCATCCCCAGGCTCATGCCGACCGCGTCGCCGGGATTGACCTTGCCATAGCCATCGCCCACATCGCGCTCGATGTTCCAGAGATAGCTGACGTTCGCAAAGATCACGGCCGGGTCGGTCGGATAGATCATCGTCACGCTGGGCTGGATACTCCAGAACCCGGAACCGGTGGGCTGCTCGAGGAAGATCTCGCCCAGGCGATTGCCCTCGTCATCCAGGATCTCGCGGCGGGCGACATCGAAGGGCCCCTTACCAGTCGTGCTCTTCGCCTTGAGGTTGCCGATAAAGAACGGCCGACCTCGATCCGCCATGTTGAACTGGTAAGACACGCCGAACTCGATATCGCCCAATCCCTGCCCGGTGGAGCCCGTCACACGCTCCAGCGCGGTCGCCTCGAGGATGTCGCGCCGGCGCACCTGCTGCTCGCGGTAGACATACGGGATCTTCATCCCGACCTCCAGCCGCTCGGTCAGGCCATAGCGAAAGCTCACCGCCGCGGTCAGCGTGTCGCGCTCCGTCTCGCTGACATCAATCAGCCCGATCGCCAGGGCCGGGATGATGGTGAACCCCTCGATCGACACATCCAGCGAACTGCTGTGCACGTACGACAACGACGGCTCCACTACCCACTGCCCCTTCGGTGTGAGCACACCACGTTCCTCGAAGACCGTCACCTCGGGGCCCGAATCCACCGGGGCGTCCCCGACCGCCTCGCGAGCCTCCTGGCCCACGGCCGGCCCGGCCAACCCGATACAAAACGGTACGATCCCCAACCCACTTCTCCTGACCCATCGCTTGTCCACCGTCGTTCTCCATGGCCCCAGGGGCCGAACTGTTACGCAAGGGCCACTCTCTTCCCCGTCACAAGATTCAGGGCGCATTGGAACGCAGCCCGTACTTGTCGAGCAGGCGGTAGAGCGTCATCCGGCCCACCCCCAACTGGCGCGCGGCCCGCGAGACATTGTTGTCGCACTGGCCCAGCACCTTGATCAGCAATTCCCGTTCGGCGGTCGAGCGCGCCTGGGCCAGCGTTTGCGGCTTCTCGGCATTGCCCGAAGCGGCCAGTCCCAGATCCTCCGGCCGAATCAGGCGTCCCTCCGCCATCGTCACCGCCCGCCGCACCCGGTTCACCAGCTCGCGTACGTTTCCGGGCCAGGCATGGGCATACATCGCCTGCCACGCGGCCTGGGTAAAGCCGCGCAGCCGAGGGTTCTGGCTGCGGAACTGCTCGAAATAGAAGCGCGCGAGTTCTTTCAGATCCGTGCCCCGCTCTCGCAACGGGGGCACATCCAGCTGGATGACATTCAGGCGGTAGTAGAGGTCCTCGCGGAAACGACCGCGCTCGACGGCTTCGTCCAGCGCGACATGGGTCGCCGCGAGCACGCGCACATCCACCTTGATGGGCTGCAACCCGCCGAGCCGCACCAGCGTTCCCTCTTGCAGGAAACGCAGCAGATTGACCTGTAGCTCCAGGCTGAGATCGCCAATCTCGTCCAGCAGCAGCGTGCCGCCATGCGCCAGCTCGAACTGCCCGATCTTGCGTCGACCCGCCCCGGTAAAGGCGCCTGCCTCGTGGCCAAACAGTTCCGACTGGATCAGCTGCGCCGGCAATGCCCCGCAGTTCACTGCCACAAAAGGCCCGTTCGCCCTTCGTGAATGTCGGTGCACCGCCAGCGCAGCCAGTTCCTTGCCGGTGCCGCTCTCGCCCTGAAAGAGCACCGGTGCCTCGGAGCCCGCGACGCGCTCGATCTGGCGGGCCAGTCCCTGCATCGCCGGGCTATGCCCAACGATGGGAATATGGTCCGACTCGGCATCCTGATTGGGACGAGTGGGCCGGGCTTCCAGCGCCGCCATGCCGCATGCCCGTCCCAGCGTGATTTCAAGGCGCGCCTGGTCGAATGGCAGGGTATGAAAGTCGTAACAGGACTCCCGGATCAGCTCGCGAACGTCGTCGCGCAGTAATAGATCCGGGTGAACGAGCGCGATCCACTTCACATGCTGATGAGTGTGTACAAACTCGGTCACCCAGTTCGGGATGGGGCTGCCCAGGTCGACAAGCCCAACACGCACCTTGCTGAGTGTCCCCTCCGTTACCCCACCCGGCCCCGGGACGCGCCACAGCGTCCAGGCATCGGAGAAGCTCGGCATCGATTCCCCCGCGCCGCCACCGTCTACCCATGCCACCTCGCGCACCATCGCAGTCGCACAGGCGCGCTGCAGTGCATAACGCGATTCGTCGGAATCCCCCCGGGGCAGGAAAGTCCCGCCATCCACCGACCGCAAAAAGGAACCATTCAACCTTCGCGATCCGGCCATGCCCGTCCCTATTGTTCAGATCCAGCTTTACTTGCCGGTTCGACGCAACCGACCCATCGCTGGAAGTTCAGCGTTGTCTCTGCCGGAATATAGGGGAAAAGAACGATCGCAACATTAAACAAGGAGCGCGAAATTAACCACCAAAAAGACTTACAATTTATTTTAATGAAGGGCATTAATATTCCCGAAGCCAGATTCGCCCGAAAATAAAAAGGGCCGCTCGAGAGCGGCCCTTTTTGTGATGCATTTAAAATCCCCGACCGTATGATACGGGGACACTACGTCTCAAACACGAGACAATTCCTGAGTATCACTAACCAATGTCACCACAGCCAGGTCTCCGGCTGCTCGATCGACCGGTCTTCGTTATTCGCCAGCAGACCCTTGATGCAACGCACCAAAAGCCAGACGATCATGAACAGCAAGACCAGGAATCCAATACCGATCGGGGTCAAAACAGCCCCTACGATCACGCCGAGCAAGCCAATCCAGAATGTACGAATCTGGTAGGTAAAATGCGTGTCGCTGACCGCGTCCCCGTCGTTGCGCTTGATGTAAGCAATAATCAAACCGGCGATCGCGGTGAGCGCGGTCAGAAAGCTGACCAGATACAGTACGTACACCACAGTCACCATCGTGCGCTCCTTGCGCGGACCCGGCACGGGGCGGCTCACATCGCTCGGTTCGACTTCCGGTCGTGTTCCTTCGCTCACCTTGCACCTCCTGTCGGCATGGTCATGCTCATTGCGAGCCTGTTCGCCGAGACTAGCACTTCTGCTACTGACCCAGTGACAGGCGCAAGCCCCCCTACGCTGGACCCGCCCAGACGATCAGCACGATCCCGAGCAGGGCGAACACGAAGCCTGCCAGTTGCACACGCGACATACGCTCGGCCTGAAACAGGCGGGCCATCAGCGCGGTCGGCGCGGGCGACAGCGCCCCGGCCACCGCAATGATCGACAGCAGTCCCATGCGTACGGCCACGACAAAGGCCAGGGTCGCTGCCGCCTGGAACAGCCCCGCCAGCGCCAGCAGCACGAAGGTGGAGCGGCTCATCCCGCGTTCGGGCCGCAAGACCAGCATGACAAGGGCAAGCGTCAGGGCCCCGACCGCCGAGGTGGCCACCACGGGCCACAACGGTGATCCGGCCTGGGCCTGATCGAGAAACACGAAGACCAGGCCGAAGCAGACCCCGGCGATCACGGCGTCCAGCAGCCCCTTGACCGGATGCTCACCCCGCGCCAGCGCAATCAGGCCACGAACGGGTTGATCCAGACGCCGCGGGCTGGCCTTGCGCGCCCCGCCCGAGATCATGCCGATGGCCACCACGATGGCGGCAATGCCGACCAGCGCCAGCACGCCCGGCCGCTCACCAAGGGCCAGGCCCACCCCCAGCGGCACCAGAGCGGAGATCACACCAGTAATCGCCGCCACCAGGCCCATCGAGCCCTCGGCCAGCCCGCGATAATAGGCGAGAAGGCCCAGCGCCAGCGCCAGCCCGGAGGCCCCCCCCCAGATCAACGCCTGCGGGCCCGGCAGCCCCGCAAGCGGAACGGCGATCAGCAGCAGCGCGCCGGTGGCCAGGAACTGCGAATAGCAGGCCACCACGAGCGCGGGGATTCGGCGCGAGGCCAGGCCACCAAAGAAATCCCCAGCGCCAAACCCGAGCGCCGTCAGGAGTCCGAGGAAAAAGGCCATCAGCGACGCCGCCGCGAAACCGGCGCTCGCCGCTTCAGGGGCTTATTCACCCGCCTGTTCGAGCAACTCCTTCAGCCGGTCCTCGTTCGCGGCGCTATGAATACCGGTAACGGTGCCGTCACCGTCCAGCAGGATCACGGTGACCTCTTCCGGTGTGTGCGGCATGAAGCCCGCGTCCTGTTCGGACTGGGTCACCACCGTCGGGTATTCACGTGCCTGCATGCGCGGCAGCACGACGTTCTCCATCACGTGCGGCGGCATCTGGTGGATATCCGCGATGTAGATCACACCGATCTCGTTGCGCTCTTCCTCGGTCATCTCGCCGAGCACGGCGTTGGCGATATCGGCCGGGGCCATCTCCACCGTCTTGAGGATCACGCGCGCATCACCCGGTATCTGCAGCGGGTTGCCGTGCTGGTCATTCAGCGTGCGCTCGGGGAAGGCCTCGCCTTCGGCCACTTCGTCGGCCGAGGCGTTGGCACCGCCGTCGCAGGCCGCGAGGAACAGGGTGGAAGTCGCCAATAGCGCGGCGAGCAGGAGTGCGGACAGTCGGTTCATGGGGGTTCCTCCAGGGCTGTGAAACAATGCGCGCCGTGAACGGTCGGTCGTTCGCGGCAAACGCAGCCGATGGTAACGCATCCCTGGCCCCAGTAGACTTCACGGACTCGCCGACCCATGTACCCACTCGCGTTGGTCCGTGTTTCCCAGAGCAAATGCCCCGGAACCCCTCGATGCTTCAGCCACTGATCAAACTGCTGCGGCCGCACCAGTACATCAAGAACGGGTTTGTCCTGCTGGGCGTCGTATTCGCCCACGAGTGGGAACCGGCGATGCTGCTGGCCGCGGGGGTCGCCTTTATCGCCTTCTGTGCGATTGCGAGTGCGGTGTATGTGCTGAACGACATCGTCGATGTCGAGGCCGACCGCCAACACCCGGTCAAGTGCAACCGGCCCATCGCCAGCGGGGCAATCCCGGTCGGGACGGCCTGGGCGATCTTCGCCACACTGGTGGTGGTCGCCCTCGTACTGGCGGCCATGGTCAGCACCGGCGTGACCGCCCTAGTGCTTGCCTACCTCGTGCTGAACGTCGCCTACTCCTGGTGGCTGAAGCATGTCGTCATCCTGGATGTGTTCAGCATCTCGGCGGGCTTCATGCTGCGCATCCTGGCCGGCACGCTCGGGCTCGGGATCGAGCCCTCGCAGTGGCTGCTGCTGTGCGGCCTGATGCTCACGCTGTTTCTCGGCTTCGCCAAGCGCCGCGCGGAACTGGCGGATACCGCAATCGAGCGCTCTCCCGAACGGGAAGGCCCGCGCCGCGTACTCAATGACTACAGCGTGGGCCTGGTGGACCAGTTCATCGCGATCAGCGCGGCCTGCACAGTCCTGTCGTACGGGCTCTACACGGTCAGTGCACAGACGATCGACCTGCACGGCACGGATGGACTGATCTACACGCTGCCGTTCGTGATCTACGGCATCTTCCGCTACTTGTTCCTGCTGCACGCCCGTGGTGGCGGCAACGACACCTCGCGCGACCTGGTCACCGACCCGCACCTGCTCGCAACGGTTGCCGTCTGGCTGGGCGTCACCATCGCCGTACTCGCATGAGTGCGGTCCTGCTGTCCGGCTGGCGCATGCGGGCCGTGATGCTATCCGTCATCGCGGCCGTTGTGCTGTATCTCGGGGTTGCGCTGTGGGCGGGGGCCGCCGAGGTCTGGCATGCCCTCGCGCTGGTGGGGATCGGGGGCCTGCTGCTGGCCCTGTCGCTCTCATTGGTGAACTACTCGCTGCGTTTCACACGCTGGCAGCTCTATCTGCGCCGGCTGGGTCACCACGTGCCCCTGCGCAGGAGCGCCCACATCTACCTGGCGGGCTTTGCCCTGACCACCACACCCGGAAAGGCCGGCGAGGCCCTGCGCGGCGTATTGCTGAAGCGACGCCATGTTCCCTATCCCGACAGCTTCGCGGCCTTCGTCAGCGAGCGTCTGTCCGATCTGATCGCGGTTGTGCTGCTGTCGATGCTGGGCTTCACTCTGGTGGCCCAGGGTGGCTGGCTGATCCTCGCCGGGGCCAGTGCGGTGGCGCTCGCGCTGGTCATCCTGTCGTGGCGCCGACCACTCGCACGACTGCAGACGTGGACGGACCGGCCCGGCCAGCGCCTGTGGCGGACCGTTCATCACCTGGCGACTATCCTGCTGCAGGCCCGGCGCTGCCACCGCCCCACCCTGCTGGCCGGGGCGACCATTCTGAGTGTGGTCGCCTGGAGCGCGGAGGCGCTCGCCTTCTGGTGGATCCTCAACGCGATGGGCTTCGAGGCCAGCTTCGCCTTCGCCGCATTCGTGTTCGCGCTGGCGATGCTGGCTGGCGCGCTGAGCTTCCTGCCCGGCGGTCTCGGGGGGACCGAGGCCGTGATGGTCGGCCTGTTGCTGCTGCATGACATGCCCGCGGCCGATGCGGTGGCCGCCACCATGCTGATCCGCTTCACCACCCTGTGGTTCGCCGTGATACTGGGATTGATCGCCCTCGGCACCAACCCCGAGGCTCGCGGCCGCGAACAACCGGAGGCCACGGCATGACCACGAGCTGGAACCGCATCCCGCGTGTCGCGCACGCCGCCGAGGTCACGCTGAACCGGCGCGGCCAGCCCCTGCCCGGGGCTTCACACCCACTGCTGGCCTACGGCCTCGGCCGCAGCTACGGCGACGTCTGCCTGAATCCCGGCGGGAGCCTGCTGCATACTCGCGACCTTGATCGCTTCATCGCCTTCGATCCCGATACGGGCCGCATCACCGCCGAGGCCGGCCTGACCCTGGACGACTTGCTGCGCTTCGCGGTCCCGCGCGGCTGGTTCGTGCCGGTGGTACCCGGCACGCGCTTTGTCACGCTCGGAGGCGCGGTGGCCAACGACGTGCACGGCAAGAACCACCACCATGCCGGCAGCTTCGGCGAGCACGTCCGCGCCATGACCCTGCGCCGCTCGGCCGGCGAATGCCTCGAGGTGACCCCCGACGACACCCCGGACTGGTTCGCCGCGACCGTCGGCGGGCTCGGGCTGACGGGCCTGATCGAGACGGTCACGCTGCAGCTCGTGCCCGTACGCACGCCCTGGATGCGCGCGTGGTCGCAGCGCTTCGACAGCCTGGACGAGTTCTGGGAGCTGGACGCCCGGGCCGAGCGCGAATGGCCCTACACCGTCGCCTGGATCGACTGCCTGAACCCGGGCCCGCGCGGCGAGGTCGGGCGCGGCATCTACAGCGGGGCGCGCCACGCCACCACCGCACCGGCGCGCAGCCAATACCGGGAGCCCCACCGTGCCATACCGCTGGACCCGCCGGTTTCACTGGTCAACCGGGTGACCCTGCGGCTGTTCAACCAGCTCTATTACCGCCAATCCGTACACCCGACCGCCCGCGCCGTCCATCACCTGCCCTGGCTTTTTCCGCTGGACGCGATCCGCCACTGGAACCGCATCTACGGGTACAAGGGCTTTTACCAGTACCAGTGCGTGCTGCCCCCGCATGCGCAAAAGGACGGCATGCAGGCGTTGCTCGACGCCGTGGCCGCCAGCGGCCAGGGCTCGTTCCTCGCCGTGCTCAAGCGCTTCGGGGATCGCGCGGGGCCGGGCATGCTGTCATTCCCCCGTCCTGGGGCGACCCTGGCGCTGGACTTCCCCGAACGCGGCAACGAGACCGAGCACCTGTTCCGGCGCCTGGACCACATCGTGCAGGAGGCCGGCGGCGCGCTGTACCCGGCCAAGGATGCGCGCATGTCACCCGACCTGTTCCGCAGCGGCTTTCCCCGCTGGGAGGAGTTCGCTAGCTTTGTCGACCCCGAATTCTCCTCCGGCTTCTGGCGCAGGGTGACCAAATGAACCGTTTGCAGTCTGTCGTGATCCTCGGCGCCACCTCGGCGATCGCCACCGCCGTCGCGCGCGAACTCGCCGAGCACGGGGCCCGACTGTTTCTGGTCGCGCGCGACGGCGAGCGCCTGGAGACCCTGCTGCAGGATCTGCGCGTACGCGGCGACGATGCCTCCGGCACGCGCATCCTCGGCACGACGGCCGACCTGGCGGACATCGACGCCCACGCGGATGTTTGGGCGCAGGCCCACGAAGCGCTGAGCGATAACATCGATGCGGTGCTGCTGGCCTGGGGCACGCTGCCGGATCAGGAGGCCTGCAACACGTCGGTCGCGACCACACTGGAGGCGATCCATGTGAACGGCACCAGCGCCATCGCCTTCCTGGCCTGCATCGCGCCCGACTTCGAACAGCGCGGCCGTGGCGTGATCGCCGCCATCGGGTCGGTCGCCGGCGACCGCGGGCGTCAGAGCAACTACGTCTACGGCACCGCCAAGGGCATGCTGGCCACCTATCTCCAGGGGCTGCGCAACCGGCTGTTCTTCAGCAGCGTGGATGTGGTCACGATCAAGCCGGGCTTCGTGCGCACCCCGATGACCGAGGGCTTCAACCGCGCCGGCGCGCTGTGGGCAGAGCCCGAGACGGTCGCGCGCGGGATCGTCAAGGCCATGCGCCGCGGCCGCGATGTCGCCTACCTGCCCTGGATCTGGTGGGGCATCATGACCGTGATCCGCCTGATCCCCGAGTACCTGTTCAAACGCCTGAAGCTGTAATGACGGCGCCGCAACGCATCGTGCTGTTCGACTTCGACGGGACCCTGACCCGACGCGACAGCCTGTTCCCGTTCCTGCGCTTCGCGCTGGGTACGCCGCGCTTTCTCGCGGCCCTGCCCGGCTGCCTGCCGACACTGGCGGGCTTCGCGCGCGGCCGCATCGCCAACCAGGTCGCCAAGGAGGCCGTGCTCCAGCGGATGATCGGCGGCGCGTCCCTGGACGATCTGCAGGCCCGAGGCCGCGCCTTCGCCGATCACGTGCTGGACCGCCTGCTGCGACCGGTCGGCATGGAACGCCTGCAACACCATCAGGCGGCCGGCGACACCTGCGTGCTGGTCTCGGCCTCGCTGGATCTGTGGCTGCGCCCATGGGCCGAGCGCCATGGCCTGGCTGACGTGATCTGCTCGCGCCTGGCCGTCGACGATCACGGCTACGTCAGCGGGCATCTGGACGGCACCAACTGCCAGGGCGCGGCCAAACCCGCCGCGATCGCCAGCTGGCTGGGCCGCTTTGATCCGGATACCCCTGTGGATCTCTACGCCGCCTACGGCGACAGCGCGGGGGACGAGCCCATGCTACAGATGGTCACCACGGGCTATCGCCTCCGGGGCGGCCGCTTCGAGCCGGTCCAGGCAGGCACGTCCTCGGCATGAGTGCCGATCGCCTGCCTCCCGGCGCGCCCTGGCTCGCGCGCCACTACGGTGCGGCGCTGCTGACCGCCCTGGCCGCCAAGATCCTGATCGCCTGGACCCTGCCGATCACGGGCGACGAGGCGTACTTCCTGATCTGGGGGCAGAATCCCGATCTCGGCTACTACGACCACCCCCCGATGGTCGGCTGGTGGCTGAGCCTGGTGCTCGCGATCTCGGACCACCCGCTCGCGATCCGGTCACTGGGGATCGCCGTATCCATGGCCCCCGCCCTGCTGATCCTTGCACTGTGGCACCGGCAGGACCCGGTCCGGGCGCGTCTGGTCTCGCTGATCGCCCTGTTCATGCCGCTGCTGTTCATCGCGGTGCTGACCGCCACGGACACGCCGCTGCTCCTGTTCGGCCTGCTGGCCACCGGCCTGACCTGGCACGCGCTGCGCACCGGGCGTCCGGGCTGGTTCCTGCTGGCCGGGATCGCGCTGGGGCTGGCCTTCCTGTCGAAGTACTTCGCGGTGCTGCTCGGGATCGCGCTGGGGCTGCACATCCTGCTGTTCGCGCCGCGCCACTGGCGCGGACTGCTGTTGATCATCCTCGGCGTGGTGCCGGCGGTGGCCCTGAACCTGTACTGGAACTGGGACAACTGCTGGTACAACGTGATGTTCAACATCGTGAACCGGCATGGCGGCGACGGGATCGACCTGACCAACCTGCTCGCCTACGCGGCGATGCTGGTCTATGTGTTCACCCCCTGGCTGCTGTGGTTCATCGCCCGCGAGTTCCGCGTACTGGGGCCCGGCATCCGTGAACATCGCTTCGGGGTCTTCCTGAGCGCCGGGCTGATCCCGCTCGCGGTGTTCGCCCTGCTGGCGCCGTTCAAGAGCATCGGCCTGCACTGGCTGGCGGTGTTCGTGCCCTTCCTGCTGCTGCCCGCCCTGTTACTGAGCACCCGCGCGCTCAACGTCAGCGCCTGGCTCTCGGCCCTCCTGGCCGGCGTACATGCGGTGGTGCTCCTGATGATCGCGCTGATGCCCGTGGAATGGCTCGAGAACCACGACCGTTACGCCGATGCGGTCTACTACCTCGCCCCGGAATCCGTGGCCGCGGCCGTGAACGAATACGAGCCGGACTGGCACGTATTCACGCGCAGCTATTCACGCTCCGCAGTACTCGCCTACTACGCCGGACGCGACGTCGGGGTGTTCGGCTCCGGCTCGCACTACGGCCGCCAGGACGACCTGCTGACCGACTTCCGCGCCCTGGACGGCGCCAACCTGCTCTACGTTGCGACCCGCGGCGAGGTCGACCCCGACGACCTGGAACCCTTCTTCGACGAGGTCGTGGTCCGCCGCCAGGCGATCCGCGGGATCAACTGGGAGATCGCCGAGGGCCGCGGATTTCGCTATGACGCCTACCACGAGCAGGTCCTGAGCGAGGTCCTGGCCGACTACTACGCCATCCCCAACTGGCTCCCCGAAGGCCGCTGCGACTTCACCGATCGCTACAGCCAGTAACGCCGCGAACATCGGTGCGGTATTACGGTCACACAGGCATGCCGATACGCTTGAACCTGCCGCAACGCGCGTTCAAGCTGACGCGTTTGCCAATGCAATGACGGAGATCCCTACATGAAGCCTTACTTGGCATTCGCTGGTGCGCTGCTGCTGGCCATCCCGGGCCTGACCCTGGCCCAGGCGCAGACCGACCCGCAGATGGAAGAGCAGATGCAGCAGCAGGAGCCGGAGACCACGACCTACCAGGACTGGGAGGTCGCCTGCATCGAGACTCAGGGTGGCGAACGCTGCCGCATGCAGCAGACGCTGCAGATCCAGGACGAGCAGGCGCAGGGCGCCTACCTGCAGGCGTCGGTTTTCCGCGACGGTGACAGCTACATCATCGAGATCCTGCTGCCACTGGGCGTGGACCTGCGCCCCGGCATCCTGATGCAGGTGGATGACGATGGCGAGGAAATCGAGGCCCCCTACATCGCCTGCGTGGAGCAGGGCTGCGTCGCGGGCCATGAGCTCAGCGAGAGCCAGTTCAACGCGATGCGTGGCGGCAGTGCGCTGACGGTCGGCTTCTGGCCGCTGCACGGCGACCAGCCGCTGGCCTTCGACGTCTCGCTGATGGGCTTCACCGACGCCAGCGAGCGGCTCTAGGCCTTCGCTTGGCTGCGCCACACGGGCCGGTACAATGACCCGTGTGGCGAAGCACAGGGACGCAACGAGCCGGGCCGGTCTCAACCGCGCCCGGGCACGCTGGCGGCGGGCAGCCTGGACTGTCCTGGCCGCCGCCGTGCTTTGGTGGATCCTGGCCGGGCTGGATGCCCTGCTGGAACCCCTGGCACTGCTCGCGGTTCTGCTGGCCGGGGCCGCCAGCCTCGTACTGCCCACCGGTCGCCCCCTCGCCGTCCGATTCCGGGCCATACCGGGCCTGATCGGCTATTTCCTGCGAGCTTCCTTCCTCGGCGGTATCGACATCGCCCGACGCGCACTGGACCCCAAGCTGCCCATCGCGCCGGACTTCATCGAGTACCGGGCCGACCTCCCGCATGGACCACCGCTGACCCTGTTCATGGCCGTGCTCAGCCTGCTCCCGGGGACCCTCAGCGTTCGCCTCGAGGGGCGCCTGCTGACCGTGCATGTGCTGGATCGCCACAGCCAACCTGAAATGGCCCTGCGTGAGCTTGAGAAACGCATCCATGCCGCCTTCGAAGACCCCCGCCGGCAATCAGAGGAGACACAATGACTGTCTTCTATCTGGGTGCCGCACTCTTTCTGCTGGCGACGATCCTGCTCGGCCTGATCCGCGTGTTGCGCGGCCCCGGCTCCGGCGACCGCATGCTGGCCGCCCAGCTGTTCGGCACCACCGGCGTCACCATACTGCTGTTGCTGTCGCTGACACTGGAGACCCCGGCACTGGTCGACGTCGCACTGGTCTTCGCGTTGCTGGCGGTGGTGGCCGCAGTCGCATTCGTCCGCCAGCACGGCCTGCCGGAACCCTCGGGCACCCCCATTCATCAGCGCCACGGCCAGAAAAAGGAGCCGGACGATGATCGCTAACACCCTGACCGTGATCCTGATCCTTTCCGGGCTCGTGTTCTTCGCGGCCGGTACGGCCGGGCTGCTGCGCTTCCCGGATGTGTACTCCCGCCTGCACGCCCTGACCAAGGCGGACAACGTCGGGCTGGGGCTGGTGATCCTCGGCCTGATGCTGCAGGCCGGCGGGCCGGCGGACATCCTCAAGCTGTTCCTGATCTGGGTGCTGGTCCTGGCGGCCGGCACCACGGCCGCGCACATGGTGGCGCAACGCACCTGGACTCACGGGGAATTCGAGTCCGATCGATGAGCGACCTGCTCCTCGTCGTCTTCGATCTGGTCCTGCTGGTCGGACTCCTCGGGGTCGCCTGGCGCTGCCTGGCGAGCACCGACCTGTTTCGCGCGGTGGTGCTGTTCATCACCTTCGGGCTGCTGCTGGCGCTGGCCTGGGTGCGTCTGGAGGCTCCGGACATCGCCCTGGCCGAGGCCGCGATTGGTGCCGGTATTACCGGCGCCCTCTTGCTGGTCACGCTGGAGCGGTTGCGCAGCATCGCGGTCGAACGCCGGCGCGGGCGTCCCGACCAGCCACCCGACCCCGCCGGTGCCGATGCCCTGCTGCACGCCCTGCATGACCCCCCGCCACCGCGACGGACCTTTGTCCCCGCGCTGACCTTTGCCCTGGTGGTCGGCGGACTCATGGTCACCGCCCTGTGGCACCAGCCGGACGCCGTGGGTCTGGAACCGGTGGTCGACGAACATATGGATATCTCGGGCGTGGATCACCCGATCACCGCCGTCCTTCTCAACTTCCGCGCCTACGACACCTTCCTGGAGCTGGCGATCGTACTGATCGCACTGCTCGGGGCCTGGTCGCTGGGACGCTACGACCACCTTCCGGCACGCCCGGCGCCGGGCCCGATCCTCCCCGGTACCCTCCGGCTCCTGGTGCCGGTCGCGATCGTCACGGGCGTGTATATCCTATGGGCGGGCAGCCATGCCCCGGGCGGTGCATTCCAGGCCGGGGCCATCCTGGGCGCCGCCGGCATCCTGCTGGTGCTGGCGCGGCCCCGCGACCTGCCGATGGCGCCGAGTACGCCGCTGCGGCTGGGCCTGACCGCGGGGGTGGGCCTGTTCCTGGTGATCGGGGTCGTCGGGCTCTTCATCGGCCCGGGCCTGCTCGGCTATCCGCCCGAATGGGCCTACCCTCTGATCATCGTGATCGAGGTCGCGGCCACGTTGTCGATCGCGCTCACCCTGGTGGCGCTGTTCATTGCCGGACGGCCTGCCGGAGACGATCACTGATGGCCGGAGACGCACGCTGATGGAATGGCTCGCCCAGCAACTGGCCCCGGGCCTGATCTATCCGACGGCTGGCGCGGTCCTGTTCGCACTCGGCCTGTACGGGCTGATCCGCCGCCATCACCTGGTCCTGCGAATTCTTGCGCTCAACATCATGGGTTCCGGGGTCTTCATGGTGCTGCTGGGCATTGCGGCCCGTGGCGAAGGCCCACCGGACCCGGTCGCGCAGGCGCTGACACTGACCGGCATCGTAGTCGCGGTCAGCGCCACGGCATTCGCGCTCGCGCTGGTCGTGCGCCTGGCGCGCATCACGGGCCAGGCGATGATGCTGCCCGGTCCGCCGGACGATGACGCGCCGGTGGACGACATCTCACGCGAGGAACATGCCCCCTCCGCGGAGTACGAGCGGGAGCGTTGCGAATGAGCGAGACACCCGCCGCAATGCTCCCGCTTGCGATCAGCGGCCTGGTGGCCCTGTCGCTGGCGCTCGCGATCCTGGCCACGATCTGGCCCCGTCAGGCGCACCGGATTGGGGGTTATGGCGCGGTGCTGATGACCGCAGCCGTCGTGGTGCTGAGCGCCCTGTTCCTGGCCGCGGGACCCGACCCGGAGTCCGCGGCCACACGCGTGGCGCTGGGCGGCTGGGAGGCACCACTGGGCGTGATGCTGCACCTGGATGGCCTGTCGATGACCCTGCTGGTACTGACCGGCGTGGTGGGGCTGGCAACCAGCCTGTACAGCCTCGGCTACGTGCACGACCCGATCGAACGTCGCCAGTTCTGGCCCCTGTGGCTATGGCTGTGGGCCGGGTTGAACATGCTGTTGCTGTCCGGCGATGCCTTCAACCTGTACATCTCGCTGGAGGTGGTGTCGCTGTCGGCGGTGGCGCTGGTGGCGTTCACCGGCACCGCCGCCGCGGTCTCCGGGGCAATGCGCTATATGCTGATCAACATCCTCGGCTCGCTCAGTTTCCTGATGGGGGTTGTACTCCTGTTCGGGGAGCACGGAGTACTGGACCTGGTGCTGCTGGAGGCGCGCACCGAGATCGGCCCCACCGAGCGCATGGCCGCGGTATTGATGACCGCCGGGCTGATGCTGAAGGCGGCGCTGTTCCCACTGCATGTCTGGCTCGCCCCGGCACACGGCTCCGCCCCGGCCCCGGTCAGTGCCGTACTCTCGGGCCTGGTAGTCACCGGCTCGTTCTACCTGATCCTGCGCCTGTGGATGGGGCCCTTTGCCCCGCTGGCCACACCGGCGTTCGGCATCCTGGTGGGGCTGCTCGGCGTGGCCGCGCTGGTCTGGGGCTCGGCCCAGGCCCTGCGGTCCGGGCGTCTGAAATCCATCGTTGCCTATTCCACGGTGGCCCAGTTCGGCTATCTGCTGATCGCCTTCCCGCTGATGCTGGTGGACTCCGGGGCATGGAAGGTCGTGGTGTTCTTTGCCGTCGTCCACGCGCTGGCCAAGGCCTCCGTCTTTCTCGCCGCCGGTACGCTGCAGCACGCGGCCGGACATGACCGTCTGGCCGACATGGGCGCGATCCTGCGCGCCCGTGGACGCACCGTGTTTGCGCTCGGGCTGGCCGGGGTCAGCCTCATGGGCCTGCCCTTCACCGGCGGCTTCATCGCCAAATACCTGCTGCTGGAGGCAGGGCTGTCCACGATCCTGGCGGGCAGCCTGATCGGCGTGCTGTGGGTAATCGCGATTGCCGGTGGCGGGCTGCTCGCCGCCGGCTACGTACTGCGCATGGTGGCCCCGGCCTTTCACCGCGGGCCCCGGGACGCCGGTGAGGCCGTCTCGGCGTGGATGGACTGGGTGCCGCTGGGGCTGGCCGTGGTTGCGGCCGCCGCCGGATTCGCCGGCACCCTGACGCTGCACACCCTGACACTGACCCCGGGGGCGCCATGACCGACGGCGGCTGGCTGCTCCTCGCCATCCTGATGAGTTCGCTGGGCCCGGGCCTGGCGATCTTCTTCCTGCCCGAACGGCGCTATGGCCTGCGGACCCTGCTGAATCTCGGCGGGGCCGGGACCAAGCTGGTACTGGTCGGCTGGCTGCTGCTGGGCGTCCTGCGCGGCGATGAATATCAGCTCAGCATCCCGCTGCTGCCGGGGATCGACTTCGTACTCGCGGCGGACGCCCTGTCCCTGCTGTTCGCCACCCTCTCAGCAGTGCTGTGGTTCGTCACCACCGTGTACGCCATCGGCTATCTGGAAGGTTCGCCACGTCGGAGCCGTTTTTTTGGCTTCTTTTCCCTTTGTGTCAGCGCCACGGTCGGGATCGCGCTGTCGGGCAACCTGATCACGCTGCTGATCTTCTACGAGCTGCTGACGCTGGCCACCTGGCCGCTGGTGGTGCACCGCGGCACACCCGCCGCCCTGCGCGCCGGACGCCTGTATCTGGCCTACACCCTGACCAGCGGGCTGGTGCTGTTCACCGCGATCGTCTGGCTGACGCTTCTGGCCGGTGCCGAATCCTTCGTGCCGGGCGGCTACCTCGGCGAACTCGCGACCACGCACGAGACCACGCTCAAGGTCCTGTTCGTGATGTTGATGATCGGGTTCGGGGTCAAGGCGGCTTTGGTGCCGCTGCACTCCTGGCTGCCGATCGCGATGGTCGCGCCCGCCCCTGTTAGTGCCCTGCTGCACGCGGTCGCGGTGGTCAAGGCCGGGGCCTTCGGGATTGTGCGGGTGGTGAACGACGTCTATGGCGCCGAGGTCACGATGGAACTCGGGCTCGCCGCGGGGCTGGTAGTGGTCGCCGCGATCACCATCCTGTACGGCTCGATCCAGGCCCTGCGCACGGACGACCTGAAGCAGCGGCTGGCCTTTTCTACCGTCAGCCAGGTCTCGTACATCGTGCTGGGTGTCGCGCTGGCCGGGCCGCTGGGGGTCATCGGCGGGCTTGTGCATCTGGTGCATCAGGGGATCACCAAGATCACGCTGTTCTTTTGTGCCGGCAACTTTGCCGAGACACTCGGCATCCACAAGATCAGCGAGCTGGACGGCGTGGGCCGCCGCATGCCGTTGACCATGCTGGCCTTTACCCTGGGCGCCCTGGGCATGATCGGGCTGCCGCCGCTCGCGGGCTTCGTCACCAAGTGGCATCTGGGCCTGGGGGCGCTGGAGGCCCAGTTCCACTGGGTACTGGCCGTGCTGATCGTCAGCAGCCTGCTCAATGCAGCGTATTTCCTGCCGCCGGTGATCCGCGGCTGGCTGGGCGAGCGACGCACGTCCTGGCACGAGCGTATGGTCGAACATAGCGGCCCCACACGCTTCGAGACCCACTGGATGCTGCTCGTCCCCACGATGTTCGTCGCGGCCCTGAGCCTGCTCGGCGGGCTGCTGGCGGGGATGAGCCTGAGCCCGCTCGACTGGGTGACCCTGATCGTGGAACGCGACTATTCGATCCCGGGGTTCGCGCCATGAACGCCCTGATCTGGCTCGCGATCCCCTTGGTCCCGCTGTTGCTCGCGGTACTGATCGGCCTGCGGCCGCACCGGACCCGCTTCAACCGTTGGGTCCCGTGGGCGGCATTGCCGGGCCTTGGAGGTGCGGCCTTCGGGGGCGATATCGAGCCCGCCACCCTGGACTGGCTGATGCTCAACACACTACTGGGGCTCGACCCTCTGGGGCAGGCCTTTCTGGCGTTGACCTCTGGGCTCTGGCTGGCGGCCGGCCTGTTTGCGCTGAGCGATCGCCAGGATGACCCGCTGCGTCACCGCTTCTACGCGTTCTGGCTGCTGGCGCTCTCCGGGAACCTGGGCCTGATCCTCGCCCAGGACGCCCTGAGCTTTTATCTGTTCTTCTCCCTGATGAGCCTGGCGGCCTATGGCCTGGTGGTGCACTCCAATACAGCGGAGGCCTGGCGCGCCGGACGCATCTATCTGATCCTGGCGGTCGTCGGCGAAATCCTGCTGTTTTCCGGCTTCGTCATGGCGATTCACCAGGCGGGTGGCGATACGCGGCTGACCGCGATCGCCGAGGCGCGCCCCGAAGGCTGGGGCCTTGCGTTGCTGGTGCTCGGGTTTGGCATCAAGGCCGGGATGCTTCCACTGCATTTCTGGCTGCCGCTGGCCCACCCGGCCGCACCAGTCGCGGCCAGCGCCGTGCTGTCGGGGGCGATGATCAAGGCCGGCCTGCTGGGCTGGCTGCGGGTATTGCCACTGGATGAGACCGGCCATGTGCTGCTCGGCGAGACCCTCGTGCTCCTGGGTCTGTCGGCAGCCTTCCTCGCCGCACTCGCCGGGGTTCTGCAGTCGCGTCCCAAGACCATCCTCGCGTACTCCAGCATCAGCCAGATGGGGCTGATGACGGCCGGGGTCGGGCTGGCACTCGCCCTGCCTGACCTGCGGGCCTGGCTGCTGATGGCCGTTACGCTCTACGCCGTGCACCACGGCTTTGCCAAGGGTGCGCTGTTCCTGGCCGCCGGGATGACCGCGCAGCGCCCCGCGGGTGGCACAGGCCGCCTGGCCTTTTTCCTGTTCGCGGTGCTGCCAGCACTCGCCCTGGCCGGGATGCCGATGACCAGCGGCGCGCTGGCCAAGAACACCCTGAAGGAACCGCTGTACGACGCCGATCTGGCCGGCTGGATGGCTCATACGGAGTTCGCCCTGACCCTGGCGGCCGCCGGCACAACGCTCCTGATGCTGCGCTTTCTCTGGCGCTGGTATCAGACACAGCAAGACACCCAGACGCCCCCGCGCGCGGACTCGCGCCGCTGGTGGGCCTGGGGTGGCCTGGCGGCGATGTCGCTGGTCTTCCCCCTGCTGGGGGTGGCAGTCGCCCCACCGGAGCAGGTTTCCGCCTGGGTCGTGCTGACGAGTCTGAGCCTTGTCTGGCCAATTGGTGTCGGCCTGGTCCTGGGGCTGCTGGCCTGGCGATGGGCTCGGGATCGCGATCGGCCGTGGCTCCAGGAGGGCGATCTCGTCGTGCCCCTGGAGTGGCTCGCGCACACCAGCCAGCGCCTGTGGCACCGCCGCCCTGCATTGATCGGCGTCGGGCGCCACCCGGCGCGCCTGCGCTGGGTACGCTACCGGCTTCGTGAACGGCTGGAACTGGCCGAGCGTGTACTCACCCGCTGGGAGACCATCGGCCTGCTGTTCGCCGCCGCGATGCTGGGTCTGTACCTGACCCTCTGGGCCGGTTGAGACACACACAAAAAAGGCCGACCCGAAAGGGCCGGCCTGATGGGCTCAGATCAGCCGATCAGTGCTCATCGAGAAAGTCGACGGTGAAGTCCACCACGTCGTCGGCGAAGAAGTCGCGGAAGAAATGATCCGCACCATCGACGGTGTTCACCGTGATGTGCTCCTTGTCCTCGACCGCATCCATCCGCTCCGGCAGATCCGCCACCACGTCATCCTCGGACCCGATCACCACCAGCGTCGGGGTCTGGATGCCGTCGATCACGCTTGGCGTGTTGTGGACCGGGGCCGGATCGTAGTAGCTCAGGAACGCATGGGGTGCGACATCCAGTTCGCCACATTGCAGAAAACGCACGCCTTCCAGCATGGAGCCGTCGCCACGGTCGTGTTTCTCCTGGGCGCGGGCCAGTACTTCACCCAGTGGTTCCCCGGCCTGATCTTCGTAATCCGCCGCGACCTTGTCCGCATCAAAGGTGGACGGAGCGACCAGAACCATCGCGCGGATGTCGTCCGGATCGTGCTCGGTCAGATAGCGGGCCACCTGGTTGCCTCCACGCGAATGCCCGAACAGCGTGACCGGGCCATAGCCTTCGCCCTGCAGCCACTCCTGCCAGAGCGCGACCTCTTTCATGTGCTCGTCCACGCCATGATGAATCGGCGCGTCGCACTCGAACATCCCCTCACGTTCGTCGATCCCGTAGCTCAGGTTGATCGACAGCGTATTGTGGCCTCGATCGGCCAGCTGATCCTGGACCGCCTGCATGACCTCCATGCGGCCGTGGGCGAGCGTGCCATGCAGCATCAGCACCACACCGTCTTCAGGCGAGGCACCGGCCCCTTCCTGGAAATGACCGATCAGGGTCAGGTCGTCATGCTCCAGCGTGACCTTGTCGGCCGCAAACGCCGGGGCTGAAGCCAGGCAAGCGGCCGCACAGGCCGTCGTGATCCATGAATGCCGCATCTCAATCTCCTTGGGTCGGGGTTGGAATCATTCTAGTAATCCCGCGAATGACTAGACTGTCACGAAACAATAAAAATTCCCGACCCTTACTCTGTTTATTGCATCCGCCGTTGCTGCGTCTTGCCAAATCAGCGTTTCCTAGAGACACCACGAAGTGACACGGACATTTCCTGCGCCGCCCACGGCCTGTAACCTGAGGGGCCTTTCGCCCTCCTGGACGCCCCTGACCACACCATGACTGCCGCACAGCCCCTGCCCCCGGATTCCACTGCGCTGGATGCGCTGGCGGCTGCGATCATGGTCCTGCAGCAAGAGCTGCCCGCGGATCGGCTGATCCTGGAGGCCCACGAGCGCCGCACCTACGAATGTGACGGGCTGTCCGCCTATCGCCAGACCCCCGGCGCCGTCGCGCTGCCCCACACGCGGGAGGAACTGCTCACCTGCCTGCGGGTATGCCGCGAGCACCAGGTCCCGATCGTACCCCGCGGGGCGGGCACCGGACTCTCGGGCGGGGCCCTGCCCAGTGCCACCGGGTTGCTGCTGTCCCTCGCCCGCTTCAATCGCATACTGGAGATCGACGCCGACAATCGCTGTGCGGTCGTGCAGCCCGGCGTACGCAACCTCGCCATCTCCGAGGCCGCCGCCCCGCAGGGCCTCTACTATGCCCCGGACCCGTCCTCCCAGATCGCCTGCTCCATTGGCGGCAATGTCGCCGAAAACGCCGGCGGCGTGCACTGCCTGAAATACGGCCTCACCGTCCACAACGTGCTGGGGCTGGAGATGGTCACGCTGGATGGCGAGATCATCCGCCTGGGCGGCAAGACCCTGGACACCGCGGGCCCCGACCTGCTGGCGCTGATGATCGGCTCCGAGGGGATGCTCGGCATCGTCACCGAGGTCACGGTGCGCCTGCTGCCCCGAGCGGAACGCACCCAGGTCCTGCTGGCGAGCTTCGACGAGGTAGAGGCGGCCGGGCGCGCGGTGGCCGGGATTATCGCGGCCGGGTTGATCCCGGCCGGCCTGGAGATGATGGACAACGCCGCGATCCGCGCGGCCGAGGACTTCGTGCACGCAGGCTATCCGGTGGACGCCGCCGCGATCCTGCTGTGCGAGCTCGACGGCACCAACGCCGAGGTCTCCGAGGACATCATGGTGGTGCGCCGCAAGCTGCTCGAGCTTGGCGCCACCGAGGTTCGCACCGCACGCGACGCCCAGGAGCAGGCCCTGTTCTGGGCCGGGCGCAAGGCCGCCTTTCCGGCCGCGGGCCGAATCTCGCCGGACTACTACTGCATGGACGGAACTATCCCCCGTCACCAGCTCGGTACCGTGCTCGAGCGCATCAATGCACTGTCGCGCGAACATGGCCTGGGCGTGTGCAACGTCTTCCATGCCGGCGACGGCAACCTGCACCCCCTGATCCTCTACGACGCCAACCAGCACGGCCAGCTGGAAACGGCCGAGGCCTTCGGGCAGCAGATCCTGGAGCTGTGCGTGGAAGTTGGCGGGACCGTGACCGGCGAACACGGCGTGGGCGTCGAGAAGCTCGACGGCATGTGCGTGCAGTTCGCGCCCCTCGAGCTCGAGCAGTTCCACCGGCTGCGGCAGGCCTTCGATCCGCTCGGCCTGCTGAATCCCGGCAAGGCGGTGCCCACACTGGCACGCTGCGCCGAGTTCGGTCGCCAGCACGTGCATGGCGGCCAGCTCCCGCACCCCGACCTGCCGCGCCTTTAGCGCCAGAACCCGGGACACGGGGCGTCGCCGAGTGAAGTCCCCGCAACACTCTTGTAAGGTGAACGCGAGCACAAAGGCCACGGGTCCCCAACGCCCGTGCTATATCCATGAAGCGATCCCAGGACCAGCGCGAGGACACCGAGGACCCGTTCAACCAGGGCGTGGACAATACCCTGCGCCTTCTGCACCAACTCGCCCCGCTCGACACCTGGATGCTGACCCGGGTGGAGGGGGACGAGCAGATCGTGGTGCGCGCCGACGATCATGGCTACGGAATCGAGGCCGGCACGGCCTTCGACTGGAGCAACTCGTTCTGTATCCGCATGCTGGAAGGCCGTGCGCCCCAGATCGCACCGGATGCTGCACGCGAGCCTGCCTACGCCGAGGCGCTGAGCGCCCTTGCAACGGCGGGCGACCAGACCCCGATCGGCAGCTACATTGGCTACCCGGTGCAGGATGTCGACCACCAGCTGTATGGCGTGCTCTGCGCCATTCACCCGGAGACGCTGGCGGACTCGCTGGTCGAACACGACGAACCGATTCGCGCGGCGGTGAGTACGCTCGAGGCCCTGATACGGATGCGCCACCAGGTTGACTCGCTCGAGCGCGAACGCGAGGCCCTTCTTCTCGAGGCCCACACCGATACCCTGACCGGCACGTACAACCGCCGCGGCTGGGGTCTCGCACTCGCGGCCGAGGAAGACCGCTGCGCCCGCCATGGCCTCCCGGCCGGCGTCGTCATGATCGACCTGAACGGTCTGAAGGCCGTCAACGACACGCAAGGCCACGAGGCCGGTGACCGCCTGATCGCCGCGGCGGGACGCGCCCTGCTCGAGACCGTGCGTGACATCGACACCGTGGCCCGCCTGGGCGGCGACGAATTCGCAGTCCTGTTCCCCGAAACACCGATCGACTATCTGCCCGACCTGACCGAGCGCCTGCGCACGGCACTGGAACAGGCAGGCGTGTCGGCCGCCCTGGGCGCATCGGCGCGCGAGGTCCAGGGCGACCTGCCCGACGCGCAGGCCCGCGCTGACCAGGCGATGTACGCCGAGAAGCGCGCACAACGCAATGCCTCATAGGGAGGCGCACGATTCGATCAGTGTCTCCCGGGCCCCCGCTACCGAGGAACCGGATCGCGGAATCCCGAACCGGCCCTAGAACAACGCTGCCCACCGGGTGTCGATGGTTTACCATGCCCCTTTTCGACCCCGCGCGTTCGGGCGCCCCAGCGAATCTTCGAGGCCGTTTCATGAGCAAGACCGTCACGCTGACCGACAACACTACCGGCAAGAGCATCGAGTTGCCGATCCAGGAGGGTGCCCACGGCCCCAATTGCATCGACATCCGTGCGCTGTACAAGGAACTCGGTTACTTCACCTACGACCCGGGGTTCATGTCCACGGCCAGTTGCCGCTCGGATGTAACCTTCATCGACGGGGACGAGGGCACCCTGCTCTACCGTGGTTATCCGATCGAACAGCTGGCGGAAGGGAGCACCTATCTCGAGGTCTGCTACCTGCTGCTGAACGGCGAGTTGCCCTCCTCCGACGACCTGCACGACTTCTCGCGCATCATCAAGGACCACTCGATGCTGCACGAGGCGGTCCGCCGCTTCTTCGACGGCTTCCGTCACGATGCGCATCCGATGGCGATTATGGTCGGCGTGGTGGGGGCCTTGTCGGCCTTCTATCACGACAACGTCGACGTGCATAACCCGGAACACCGCCGCATCGCCGCGCACCGGCTGATCTCCAAGATGCCAACGATCGCCGCCTGGTCGTACAAGTACGCCCACGGCCAGCCGTTCATGTATCCGGACAACAACCTGTCCTACACGGCCAACTTCCTGTCGATGATGTTCGGGGTGCCCAGCGAGCCCTACCAGCCGAACCCGGTCTTCGTACGCGCACTGGACCTGATCCTCATCCTGCATGCGGATCACGAACAAAACGCCTCAACCTCCACCGTGCGCCTGTCCGGCTCTTCCGAGGCGAACCCGTTTGCCGCGATCTCGGCCGGCATCGCCTCGCTGTGGGGTCCGCTGCACGGGGGCGCGAATGAAAAGGTCGTGCGCATGCTCGAGGAGATCGTGAACTCCGACAAGAGCGTGCAGGACTTCGTCGCCCGCGCGAAGGACAAGAACGACCCGTTCCGCCTGATGGGATTCGGCCACCGCGTGTACAAGAACTACGATCCGCGGGCGAAGATCATCCGCAAGATGTGCCACGAACTGCTGGCCGAGATGGGCGACATGGGCGCCGAGAATCAACCGCTGTTCGACGTCGCCATGGAGCTCGAGCGCATCGCGATGGAGGACGACTACTTCATCGAGCGCAAGCTCTATCCGAACGTGGACTTCTACTCCGGCATCATCCTGCGCGCGATGGGCATCCCGCTGAACATGTTCACCGTGATCTTTGCGCTGGCCCGCACGGTGGGCTGGATCTCGCACTGGAACGAGATGATGCAGGATCCGGAATCACGCATTGGCCGTCCGCGCCAGCTCTACACCGGGCACCCCTCACGCGAGTACATCGCGATCGAGGAACGCTAGGAACGTTCTAGGGAAACACTGATCAATGTACACGCTCGCGCTCGAGTCGCTTTTACGTGTGAACAAGGCGCGGTGACTGCCGTGCAGTCATTCTGCACAAGGGAGCCGCAACACCGTGCGCGCGCCCGTTTTTGATCAACAACGGGCGGCCGAGCCCCTGCTTTAAATGGATTGTGGGGTTGGTACCCCAGGTTCCCCGATCCCGCGTTGCGCCGCTTGCGGGTAGAACCACTACCCGTTGCACGACGCGCCTTGTCTCGGAAAACCTGGGGTACCAACGCGAGCGTGTACATTAATCAGTGTTTCCCTTGGCGCTCCCCCTCCCTTGCCGTGCGACTGCGCCAGTGCTATCACTGGGTAAACAACGGACGCAAGGGAGGGACCGTCCATGACGCTTGATCGCTTTTTCCTGGTGTTTGCCGGGATCGTTGTACTGATCAGTGCCCTGCTGACCTGGGCCGCCAGTGGATGGTGGCTGCTGCTGACGATCTTTATCGGCGTCCACCTGATCCAGTCCGCCTTTACCGGATTCTGCCCGCTGGCCATGGTGCTGAAGAGCCTGGGCATGAAGCCCGGCCAGATCTTCCACTGAACCGACCTGTTCCGGCACGTGTGCGGACCCACCGACCAGTGGGCCCTTGTATTTCTGTGTCTGCGGGCACATATTAGAGTTGTCTAATAGATAACCCGGGAGAATCCCCCATGAGCATCGATCGCATTGTCCTCGCCTTTGCCGGCACCGTCGTCATCATCAGTGCCATCCTGGCCTGGGTGTTCAGCCCCTGGTGGCTGCTGCTGACCCTGTTCGTCGGCTTCAACCTGCTGCAGTCGGCATTCACCGGCTTCTGCCCGCTGGCCATGATCCTGAAGGCCATGGGCGTCAAGCCCGGCGAGGCCTTCAACTAGGTCCGCAATATGGCAAGGCCCGGGCCGCTCGGTCCGGGCCTTTTTGCTTTAAGGGAACACTGAACAGTGTTTCCTTAAGGGCCTGCAAAACGCCCCGCCCTGGCGCACAATGGAGGGGCACCCAAACCAGCCTCCCACGATGCTCTCGCTGATCCCGCGTCTGTTCCAGCGCGCCCCCGAACCCGACACCGAGGCCCGCCAGTGGGTCCGCGCCGTTACGCTCTGGGCACGGCGCCAGGCCGTCTGGGCGCAGCCGCTCGGTCAGGCCCACCTCGTTCTGCCGATTCGCGAGCATTTCCCCGGGCAGGCCGATACCCGCCACGGGATGGCGCAGATCGTGTTCGACGCCGTATGCAGCCATGCCGGCTTTGCCGACGGCCCGTTTCGGCTCGCGCAACCGGATGACCTCCTGGATAACCCGGTGCCGATGGGCTCCTGGGGCCATGCGCCCCGCCCCGAATCCATACCGATTCCCTACGATCCCCGGCTGGTCGGCGAGAACGAGGCCCTGATCGGGCACTTTGCCCGCGAGATCGCGCTGAGGCTCCTCCCCACCTCGGAAGAACCTGCCCCCTCGCAGGAGGGCAACGAGGGGCATGTAGCCGAACTGCTGGCCACACAGATGGGATTCGGTGTGATGCTCGCCAATACGGCCTTTCACGTGCGGGTCGGTGGTTGTGGCTCCTGCAGTGCCCCGAGTGCGGAACGCCAGGCATCGCTTGGGCGCGACGATCTCGTCTACGCGCTGGCCCTGTTCTGTCACCATCAGGGCATTGCCCCGAGCCGGGCGCGAACCTTCCTCAACAAGCCGTTGCGCCCGGTGTTCCGCCAGGCCACACGCAGCCTCGCGCAGCAAGCTCGCCAATCGGCCTGATCAGCTCTTCGTCGGGCGCCTCCATGCCCACGGCACGACCAGCAGGCTTTCCAGGGGCCCCTTGCGGAACAGTCGGCGCCAGCCCACCGCAAACAGCATGAACAGCCCGGTGAATACCGCGACCACCACCAATGCGGGGCCAACGTCCTGCTTGAAGACCACGTCGTCGCGCCACAGGGCGATCACAACCAGGTGCAGCACGTAGAAGGTCAACGCCAACTGGCCGGTCGCGACCAGCGGCCACAGCGCACGCCCGAGGCGATCCGCCGCCACCAGGCACACGGCAAGCACGGCTACCGCCACCCCGGTCGCATTCAACAGCCATAGCGGACGTTGGCTGTGGGCCTTCATGTCGGCGAGATCGGCCCAGCGCAGACCTCCGCCTGGCTCGCCCAACCACGCAAAGAGGGCGACATGCAGCGCCCAGGCCACCCCTGCAACGGCGGCACCCACCAGCAGCATCCGCAAACGCAGCGCATCGCTGCGCAGATCGCAGCGGCCCAGCCACAGCCCCACCACAAACGGCACGATCCAGGTGATCAGCGGGTACGGGCCCGAGAACAGGAGGGCGTGCAGCATTACACCGGGCGGGTTGTCCGGCCCGATACCGACCCGCTGGAAGGTATCGGGGTCCAGCATCTGGCCATATAGGTACAGCGGTGGCCCCAGCACCAGGGCGAACAGGCCCACCAGGAAGAGCACCGTGGTGCGTAACCGCACCAGCCCGATGGAGAGTACGAAAAACAGGGCATAGGTCTGCAGGATCACGTTCAATTCGCTCTGCATCGCCTGCAGGGCCAGACCCAATGGAAACAGCAGCAAGGCACGCCAGAGGAGTTGCCCGGCCAGGCCCTCGGCCGCGACACGCCGCGAGGCCGCCAGGAACGAGATTCCGACCCCGGCCACCAGCATGAACAACACCGAGGCCCGCCCATGCGGTAGCGCGTACCACTGGCCTGCAACCGAATCGAGACGAGTGGGCCCCACATGCACCATCAGCATGCCGATCATGGCCAGCGCACGGGCCGCATCGACCCCTTCCATCCGTCGCCGGGCTTCCGTGGCGTTACTCAAGCCCACCCAATCTCCCAAACACTTGTTGCGCCTCGTTCTCACCACCCGACCGTGCCCGATACGCGCCGAGAGGTCACCCGTCAGACGAGCGTTTCGCCGATCACGTTCGTATTCCACCGGATTGCGAAACGCCCGAGCAATGACTAGATAACAGATGGGATCCAAACAAAGGAGTCGCTCCCATGCGCATGACCAAGCTCACCCCCCTGTTCCTCGCCGGCGCCCTCGTATTCGCCGCAAGCCCGGCGCAAAGCAGCGAGGGCACCTTTAACACTCCGACGCTCCTCCCCGAACTCGCCGTCAAGGCGGTCGAGGCGGCCATGGAGGCCTGTCGTGATCGCGATACCCAGGTCGCGGTGGCCGTCGTGGATCGTCACGGCGTAACCCAGGCCGTCAAACGCGACCGCTTCGCCGGGGCTCATACCGTCGATACCGCCGTATCCAAGGCCTGGACGGCGGTCAGCTTCCGTACCGATACCCTGGAACTGCGCGAAATGACGATGCCGGGCGAAGCCGGTTACGGCATTCAGCACCTCCCCAATGTCACCATCCTGGGCGGCGGTGTGCAGATCACCGATAACGGGAGCATCATCGGCGGCATCGGCGTCTCCGGCGCCCCCAGTGGCGAAGTCGACCACGAGTGTGCCGAGGCAGGCATCGAGGCCATTGCCGACGACCTGTTCTAGGCCCGCAACGAACAAGGCCCTTCCCGCTCGGGAAGGGCCTTCTACTGTCCGGACCTTGGTAGCAAGCCAGGACCGGTGGTGCTAGCGGGCCTCCATCCGGTACAGCCCGCCGTCGGACTCGTCTGTCAGCACGTAGATATGCCCGTTCGGGCCCTCGCGCACATCACGGATGCGCCCGATCTTGCCATGCAGCAGCTCCTCCATGTGCACAACTTCGTCGTCCTCGATCACGATGCGCAGGATACGCTCGGCGCGCAGGCCGCCGGCCAGCAGATTACCCTCCCAGGCCTCGAAGCGCTCCGAGGTGATCAGCGCCAGCCCGGAGGGCGCCAGCGTAGGCAGGAACTCGTAGATCGGGGGAATCACATCGTCCGATTGACGGGCATCTCCAAACGGGCGCTCGGTCGGATATTCACGTCCACGTGTGACACCCGGCCAGCCGTAGTTACCGCCAGCCTCCATCCGATTGAGCTCGTCCCCGCCGCGTGGACCATGATCGGTCAGCCAGATCGTGTCATCGGCGGGATCGACCACCAGCCCCTGCGAGTTGCGCAGGCCGTAAGAATAGATGTGCGGCTGGGCGTCTTCACGGTCGGCAAACGGGTTGTCGGCCGGGGCCTCGCCATCCTCGGTCAGGCGCAGCAGCTTGCCGGTGTGGCTTGACAGGTCCTGGGCCGGCTCCTCCTGGCGGCGGTCGCCGATAGTCATCAGCAGGGTGCCGTCGGCGAGCCAGGCGAGGCGAGAACCGAAGTGGCCATGATTGCTGCCCCCGCGATCCTGCTCGAAGAGCTTCTCGAAGTCGTGCAGCTCGCCATCCTCCAACAGGCCACGGCCCATCGCAGTGTAGGACTGATCTTCGTCACCAGAGGAATAGGTCAGGTATACCCAGCCGTTGTCACGGAAGTCCGGGTGAAGGGACACATCCAGCAGCCCGCCCTGGTCGCGGGCCACCACATCCGGCACACCCGCCACCTCGCGGACCTCGCCGTTCCTGCGGATGTGCTTCAGCGCGCCGGTACGCTCGGTGACCAGATAGCCTCCACCGGGCAGGAACGCCACCGACCACGGGTGTTCCAGATCGCCCGCAACCCGCACCAGGTCGAACTGCTCGTATTCGGTGCTGATGCCGGACTCGACCGTCTCGCCGGCCTGGGCACCACCGGCCAGCAGCGCCGTGGCGGCCGCAGTACCAACCAGACTGCGCCAGACAGGGCCGTAATTCGCCATGACAACCTCCCGTTCTTTCCGTGAAACCACAACCATGCGACCGACAGGGTTTCCCGGTGTTCCCGCAATCGGCTTGCCCGTCGGCACGTTCTCGGCGGAGAAAGGGCGGCTTCAGGCCTCCGGGCGCAGGTGCGGGAACAGCAGCACATCGCGGATGGAGGCGCTGTTGGTCAGCAGCATCACCAGGCGGTCGATGCCGATGCCCTCGCCGGCCGTGGGTGGCAGGCCGTATTCCAGGGCGCGGATGTAGTCGGCGTCATAGTGCATCGCCTCGTCGTCGCCGGCGTCCTTCTCCGCGACCTGGGCCTGGAAGCGCTCGGCCTGGTCCTCGGGGTCGTTGAGCTCGGAGAAGCCGTTGGCGATCTCGCGCCCGCCGACAAACAGCTCGAAGCGGTCGGTCACGAACGGGTCTTCGTCGTTGCGCCGCGCCAGCGGCGAGACCTCGGTCGGATAGGCGGTGATGAAGGTCGGGTGACGCAGTTTGTTCTCGGCGGTGTACTCGAAGATTTCGGTCCACAGCTTGCCGAGGCCGAAGCTCGCCTTGATCGGGATCTCCAGGCGCTCGCAGTGGGCGCGTACCTTGTCGATATCGGCCAGGTCCTCGCTGGTGATCTCCGGGTTGTGCTCGAGGATCGCCTCGCGCACCGTCATGCGCGTGAACGGCTGACCGAAATCGTAGGTCTCGCCCTGGTACTCGATGGTGGTCGTGCCCAGCACGTTCTCGCACAGCCCGCGCAGCAGCGTCTCGGTGCGGTCCATCAGCGCGTGGTAGTCGACGAAGGCCTCGTAGAACTCGAGCATGGTGAACTCGGGGTTGTGCCGGGTAGACAGCCCCTCGTTGCGGAAATTGCGGTTGATCTCGAAGACCTTCTCGAAGCCGCCGACGACCAGGCGCTTCAGATACAGCTCCGGCGCGATACGCAGATACAGCGGCATGTCCAGCGCATTGTGGTGCGTGGCAAACGGCCGCGCGGTCGCGCCGCCCGGGATCACCTGCATCATCGGGGTCTCCACCTCGATGAAGTCCTCGCGTTCGAAGTACTCGCGGATGTAGCGCACGATCCGGGTGCGGGTGCGGAACAGCTCGCGGCTGTCCGGGCTGGTGATCAGGTCCACGTAGCGCTGGCGGTAGCGCTGTTCCTGGTCGGTCAGGCCGTGGAACTTCTCCGGTAGCGGGCGCAGGCTCTTGGTCAGCAGGCGCAGCTCGTCCAACTGGACCGTCAGCTCGCCGGTCTTGGTCTTGAACAGCGTGCCCTGCCCGCCGACGATATCGCCCAGGTCCCAGTGCTTGAAGGCCGCGTAGGCACCCTCCGGCAGGCTGTCACGCTGGGCGAACAGCTGGATATCCCCGGACTGGTCGCGCAGGCGGACAAAACTCGCCTTGCCCATCACGCGCTTGCCGATCATGCGCCCGGCCACGGTCACGCGGATCCCCTGCCCCTCCAGCGCCTCGCCTTCGGTGTCGTCATGCGCGGCGTGCAGATCGGCCGCCAGGGCATCGCGGCGGAAGTCGTTGGGGAAGGCCGGGCCGGCCTCGCGCAGCTCGTTCAGCTTGGCGCGACGCTGGGCGATCAGCTTGTTCTCGTCGGTAATCTCGGTCATCGGGAATCCCGGTAAAAGAAAGCGTTACAGCCCACTCTTAAGGCTGGCTTCGATGAACTGATCCAGGTCGCCGTCGAGCACGGCCTGGGTGTTGCCGACCTCCACGCTGGTGCGCAGGTCCTTGATCCGCGACTGGTCGAGCACATACGAACGGATCTGGCTGCCCCAGCCGATATCGGACTTGGCGTCCTCGGCCGCCTGCTTCTCGGCGTTGCGCTTCTGGATCTCCATCTCGTAGAGCTTGGCCTTCAGCTGCTTCATCGCCGTGTCGCGGTTCTTGTGCTGCGAGCGGTCGTTCTGGCAGGCCACCACGATGCCGGAGGGCTCGTGGGTAATGCGGATGGCCGACTCAGTCCGGTTGACGTGCTGCCCACCGGCCCCGGAGGCGCGGTAGGTATCCACGCGCAGATCGGCCGGGTTGATCTCGATCTCGAAGCTGTCGTCCACCTCCGGCGAGGCGAACACCGACGCGAACGAGGTGTGCCGGCGATTGCCCGAGTCGAACGGCGACTTGCGCACCAGGCGGTGCACGCCGGTCTCGGTGCGCAGCCAGCCAAAGGCGTATTCGCCCTCGATACGCACAGTCGCACTCTTGATACCGGCGACATCGCCCTCGGAGAGCTCGATGATCTCGGTCTTGAAGCCGTGGTTCTCGGCCCAGCGCAGGTACATGCGCAACAGGATGTTGGCCCAGTCCTGGGCCTCGGTGCCGCCGGAGCCGGCCTGGATGTCGAGATAGGCGTTGGCCTCGTCCATCTCGCCGGAGAACATGCGCCGGAACTCCAGTGCCTCGACCCGCGCGGTCAGGGCCGCGACGTCGGCCTCCACCGCCGCTGCCGTCTCGGCATCGTCATCGGCCTCGGCCATCTCCAGCAAGTCGCGGCTGTCGGCCAGCTGCGTGCCGATCTCGCGGATGTTGACGACGATGTTCTCGAGCTGGGCGCGTTCCTTGCCCAGCGCCTGCGCACGATCCGGGTCGTTCCAGATGTCCGGGTTTTCCAGTTCGCGCTGGACCTCTTCTAGGCGTTCTTCCTTGACCGGGTAGTCAAAGATACCCCCTAAGGCCTTCCAGGCGGCCTTTCAGGTCATCAATCTGGGTATACAGCGGATTCAGTTCCATGATGCGTCGATTTCCGGTGTGCGGGTGGGCAGAAAAGCCGCGCATTATAACACCCCTGACCCGGCGTCTGGCGCACTCGGGTCCAACCGGACGGGGTGCGTCAGAGGACTCGCGCGCGCCGCCAGAAGGCCAGGCTGTCCCGGCGTTCCAGCACCCTGGGCGGCTCCGAGCGCGCAAGCGGATCGTGAAACTCCAGCGCCTCCAGGTGTCCCTTCCGAAGCAGAGGCAGCAGAGGCCGTACGACGTCATCGGCCAGGGACTGCATCACCTCCGCATGGCGTTCGAGATCGCGCGCGCCTGCCAGGGCATCCAGTACCACGACGGTATCGCGCACCGCCTCCGCCGCGGCGGCCGGATCCGGATTCCAATCAAGCGCCGTCCAGTCCGCCAGAAAGTGCGCGACAGGCCCACCGCCACAGACCGCGCGCACGGCCGTGGCGCCCTCTGGACGCCCCGGTGACCAGAACCACAGCCCGTGAACGGGCTCGCGCCCGGATTGCTCGCGCGCCTGGTTCACCGGATGCTGGAACCAGGTCATCTGCAGGGCGTTGTTTAGGACCTGCAGACGGCGCGCGACGTCACTGTCCATCGCACCCCGGCTCATCGAGCGACCCCAGCCCGCTGAGGGCGGCTCGCCCGCTCCATCCCCCTCGCCCTCCATTTCCAGGAGCCACAGCCCAGCCGACGACAGCCGCAGCGTGGCCCCCGCCGCTTCCAGATCCGGACGCGCGGCCTCCCACAGCGCCTCGCGCTCTTCCCGGTGGACCTCGAAGACCGGATCCGCGACCAGGTCCTTCATCCCGGGCGTCAGCCGCACGGGCCAGGCCAGCCACAGGCGCGATCCCGAGACCGGCTGCTCGAAGCCCAGCCGCCGCGCGAGCTGGACCTCCCAGCCCTCCCGGGCATCCGCCGGCGCAGCTACCAGCGGGCGTGCTCGGCCCAGCCAGCGCGCCAGATGCCGGATTCCCGGGGGATCCTCGCCGTCCTTCGGCAAGGCCGCCTCGGCACGCCGAAACAATCCGGGCAGCAGAAGCGTCACCCTCGCCATCTCGGGTCTCCCCTCGTCGCGGCCGTCCCTCCCCTGCAAAGGCGCATCTCGATCCCCCCGTGGCTTGATCCACGGCCATGCTACCACCGAGGCGGATGTCTCCCGAGGAACGGCAACCCCTTGATTGTGGTCTACCGTAGTAAGCAGCCCAAATCTCCAGGTGCGCCATGGACGAGCACAAATTTTTTGCAGTCGCCACCATCGGCGGGTGGACCAGTCCCGTCCTGGGCCTTGTTCTGCTGGGCCTTGCGGGCATTGTTGGTGCTCAAGGCGCGGCCGGACCCGCCGAGGCCCCGGATAACGGGCCCGACAACGGTTTCGAGGTGGATGACTACCCGGAAGGCTCCCAGATCGACTGGCAGTCCTGGGACAGCGAACTGTTCGAGGAGTCGAAGGAGCTCGAACGGCCGATCTTCTTCTACTTTCACGGGCAGTGGTGCACCTGGTGCCGCGACTTCCAGGACGAGTCGCTGGAGAACCCCGACGTCGTCGACACCATCGATCAGCACTACATCCCGGTCCTGGTCGACCTCGACGAGCGCGCCGACCTGTTCCGCCGCTACGGTGGTCGGGGTCTGCCGTTTGTGGTGATCGTGAACCACGAGGACGAGATGCTGACCCGCTTTACCGGGCATGTGAATCCGCGCGACCTGCAGGGCATCCTGGAGGCCCAGCGGGACATGTTCTCGGTCACCGGCCGCGAGATCACGCCGGACGACGCCGCGATCAATGACCTCGACCGCTTCCGCGAGATGCTCGACGAGGTCTACGACCGCTCCGGCCACCGCCTGAGCGGGAGCGCGGCCTTCGGCACGCTGAGCAAACGCCCGCAGCCCTGGACCTATCGCTTCCTGCTCGACGAGGCGGACTGGGAAGACCGCATGCCCGCCATGCTCGACCAGATCGCCGCCGACCTGTACGACGGAGTGGAGGGAGGATTCTTCTTTTTCCACGACTGGGATCAACGCGATCCGGTCCTGGCCCTCGAAACCTCCAAACGACTGGACCAGAACGCCGCGTTCCTCTGGCTGTATGCCGAGGCCTACGAGCGCTTCGGCAAGGAACATCACGCCGAATTCGCCCGCGGTATTCGCGACTATCTGCGCGACCAGCTCTGGGACGAGGCTCAGTCGCGCTTCGGCAATAGCCAGTATGCGGATCGCGACTACTACCAGCTCGACCCGGAAGAACGGCTGGAGACCGATCCCCCGCGGGTGGACCGCAACACCTATGCGGACAGCTCCGGCCAGGCGATTGCCGCCCTGGCCAACATGGCCCGGTTCATGGAGGACGAGGACACCCTCGACTGGGCGCGCGAGGCCATGCAGGCCCTGGACCGGTACCTGGGCACAGAGGCCGGCTTCCTGCACGGCATCACCGCCGACGGGCGCCCGGCGATGGAGGGATACCTGCCCGCACAGATCTGGCCGGAGATCGCCCGCCTCGAATTGGCCCGCGCGATCGAGGCGCTGGAGGGCGAGAAGCCCGATCTGCCCGATCCGGTCGCCGCGCTGGACCGCCTGAAACCGTTCTTTGACGAGGAGCTGGAGGCGCACGCCGAGCGTGTCGGATCGGACCTTGAACCGTGGTCAGAGACGCGCAGTCAGGCTGCACTGGCCTGGTGGCTGCACCGTCTGCCGGAAGAGATCGTAGAAGAATCCCACATCGATCCGGAGAAGGTTCGCGCGCGGCTGCACATCGAACCCGGCGCCGATCCCGACGACGTGGCCATCGGCTTCCAGGCCCTGCGCGCCGGCATCCCGGGACTGGACGACTGACCTAGTCGCCCCCGTCGAGCGGGTGAATCCGCACATCGCCCTCGTCGAGCATCTGCGTACCCCGCTCCGGTGGGGGCACGTCGGCGTAAGGGTCGCCGTTCCAGTGCCCCTGCTGCCAGCTCCAGCCAAACAGGGCAAGATTCGCCAGCAGCAACAGCACGACGAACCAGCGCATCACGAGCCCCCCTCCGCGCGTGCAATCTGCCACAGGCCTTCCAGCACGAGGTTCTCGCGCAGAGTGACGAATTCGGTGAGCTGCCCGGCAAGCCAGGATGCATCCCCACCGTGTAGCCAGCAGACGGTGTCATTGCCCAGGTGGGTGCGGGCCTCGACGATCAGGCGATCGACCGCGCCGGAGAGACCCAGCGTCAGTCCGCGCTCCAGGCCCTGTTCGCTACCAAGCCCCGGTGTCGAGTCGAGGGTCGCGGGCCAGCCACCCGGATCGCGCGGAGCGACGCGGTCGGCCAGCCGGGCCTGCAGCGAATCCCAGCCCAGCTGTCGCCCCGGCAGCAAGTACCCGCCCCGATGCCGACCCTCGGCATCCAGCAGGTCGACCGTAATCGCGGTTCCCGCATCCACCAGCACGCAGGGCCCCGGCCCTTCCGCCCGGGCCGCCACCAGTGCACAGAAGCGATCCACACCCAGCTGGCCTTCGGCATAATCACTGCGCACGCCATAGCGCCCGCCCCCGTGCGTTCCCACCCAGTGGATGGGTACCGCCGCCCCCACCGCGTCTTCCAGCGCCGCCTGGCGCTCCGGGCTGCCGACACGGGCGGCCCAGATCGCCAGACCAGCGTCTTTCAGCGCCTGAGCACAATCATCAATCGCGAGGCTTGTGCCCTCGTCCAGCACATGACCGGCCGCGTCGCGGCGCTGCCACTTGATTCGGGTACTGCCGATGTCGATCAGCGCGCAGTCAGGCATGCCCAGCCCTCCGGATGGATACTTCTCCTGCGTCGAGATGATGCAGGACGCCCGCCTCATCCTCGACGCGCAGACGCCCCGAATCCAGGCAAATGCCCCGGGCAATGCCCGACAGGCCCGTATCCGGTACCTGGATGGGGCGTCCGGCCAGCACATCGAGGCGGTCGAGATCGTCCGCCAGCGCCGCCAGCCCCTGTGCCATCAGCAGCGAATGCAGGCGCATCTGCCAGCCTGTCACCTCGGCCGCCAGCGCCAGCCAGTCGGGCCCCTGCCCGTCTGACAGGGCTTCCAGGTCGGTCACCTCGCGATCCAGGCCGAGCGCTCCGGAACCCCGGCGATTGAGCCCGACCCCCACCACCAGGCGCCCGGGCCGATCCGGCCGGGGAAGCCGCTGCTCGACCAGGATACCGCCCAGCTTCGCAGCGCCTACCACCAGGTCGTTCGGCCACTTGAGACCCGGGCCTTCCACACCGAGCGCCTCCAGCGCGCGGATGACCCCGATCCCCACGCCGACCGGATAGGCCGCAGGCACCGGCTGGTTGGCGGCAATCGGCCAGGAGAGCGAGAGGGCCAGGCCGGCATCCGGGGGCGCCACCCAGGCCCGGCCTCGTCGCCCCCGCCCAGCCAGCTGCTCGCGCGCCAGACACACCCTGGGGCCGGCATGCATCTGCGCGGGGTCGAGCAGTCGTGCATTGGTGGAATCCACCCGTTCCAGCACCTCCACCCGCGGCGGTTCCAGCGCGGTTCCCGCCAGGGTCTCGCGCAGCAGCCCTTCCAGTTGCGCAGTTTCCGGCGCCATAATGGGATCGGTCGTCTGGGGAGCGTTCATTCGGACGTGGGCGACAAGGGGGGGATTCGGTTGCGCAATCGTGCATATGGTAAGCGTTTCGCGGGCGGACTGCCGGCGTTGCTGCTGGCCGCCGGCGTCCTCGCCTTGCCCGCCCAGGCCGACCTTTACACCTACTACGACGCCACGGGTGCCCGCGTGATTACGGACCAGCGCCCCGAGGGCATCGAGTACGAGACCGTGCCTTCGCCCCAGCGTCCCGGCACCTCTGCCAGCCAGAGCGGAACGGCTTCAGGGGGTAGCTGGTCGCCCAGCGAGATCTTCGTGTTCGAGGGCCCGGACGGCCAGCGTCTGGTCACCAACCAGCGGAGCCAAAACGCCAACATGAACCTGATCGCCACCTACGGCCGCCCGACAGCCCGGGCGCGCTGCGGCGAAAGGGCCCGCCAGGCCCTGGCCAGCGGCGGTGGCGAGTTCGCCGAGCTGATCCGCGCCGCCGCGGGTCACAACGGTGTCGACCCGGCCCTGGTACAGTCCGTGATTCACGTCGAGTCCTGCTTCGACCCCGAGGCCGTCTCGCGGGTGGGTGCGCACGGCCTGATGCAGCTGATGCCGGCCACCGCCGCCGACCTGGGCGTGACCGACCGCTTCGACCCAGCCCAGAACATCCATGGCGGCACGCGCTACCTGGCCGAGATGCTGCAGCGTTTCGACGGGGATCTGGACCTGGCCCTGGCCGCTTACAACGCGGGCCCCGGGGCGGTGGAGCGTCATGGCGGCGTACCGCCCTTCCCCGAAACCCAGACCTACATCCAGCGGGTACGGGCCCAGTACGGCTCGGGTAACGGGATTCGCTAGTAAAGACGCCCTGCGTAGCGGACTAGTGGTGGAGAATCAGCGCCGCTCGCGCCCGCAGTTCCAGCACTGGGTGAACTGCGGCTCGATCCGCTCGCCGCAACGCGAGCACTTCCATTCCTTCCCGTCGTGCTCCGGCTCGCCTTCCAGGTACTCCACGATCAGCTCGCGGGCCTGCTCGGCCTGGGCCTCGTGCACCACCATCACCCGCCCCCAGCACTCGGTCGGCGGGATCTCGCCGGCGGCGCCATAAAGCCCGGCCTGGGCGACATAAGCGGGGATGCCGGCCTCCTTCAGGAGATTCTCGATGAACCCGGCCATCACCGGGTCGGCAGCGGTGTAAACGGTACGCATGACCCGACCCTAGCAGTCAGTACGTCCTATTGCACCGTGCCCTGGTTGGCTGCCTGGAAGTATTCCATCGCCTTCTGGATGGCATAGAACGGGGCCTCGTCGAGGGCCTCGCGGGTGTGCGGCTCATGGACGTCGGCGTGATACTTGCGCATCGCGAGCACATGGATCGGCAGCTCGCGCGCAAACATCGGGTTGTCGAAATTGAAAAACTGCCCCAGGCCCAGCACGAGGTTCTTGCGCTCCTCGGCCTCGAGCGCCTCCGGGCTGACCGCGACATCCGGCAGCTGGCCGGCCTGACCGGTCACGGTCACGACGATCTCGCGATCACCGTCAGCCGCGACCGGGCGTTCCTCTTCACCGCTGATCAGCTTCAGGTCTTCCGACAGGTCCAGGTAGCCCTTCGCCAGGATGTGGCCATGCGGCTGGAATACCTTGCTGGACATATTCACGGCCCACAGCTCCAGGGCCTCCTTCAGCTGCTGAGCCGTCTGCGTCTCGCCTAGGGCAAACAGCTGCTGGGCGTAGAGGATGTCCCATACCCAGACCTGGCCGTACTCCGGCAGCTCTTCGTCCTCGCCCGCAGTCACGGACACGCGCTGAATTTCGGGCTCGTCCGCCGCGCGGGCATGCAAGGTGATCGTAAAACTGGCCAAGGCGTTCTCTCCTGCCGACGATGGAACGGCCATCGCGTAAATGCATCAGCGCCCCAGTATAACGAACACCCCGTACAGCACTCGGTTCTTCCACGCCGGCCGGGGCCTTGCCGCCAACGGCCATCTCACCTGTTAGCTGGCCATGCGCGGCCGCTCGGCACCCACGGGTTGTCCCAGCCGGGCCTCCAGGTCGGCCGCGCGCCGCGCCAGGGACCCTGACACCGCGAACCCGGCCAGCACACCGTCGGCATGGAACTCCAGCTGGCGACCGGAGGGAGTGGATTCAGTCTCGACCCAAGCGCCTCGAGCGACGTCGCGCGGCGGACAGACATTCAGGGGCAGGCTTGTGGTCTTCACCTGGACCGTACCGGGTCCGGGCACATACTCCGTCACGTCGCCACCGAGGGTTCGAGCCAGCACCGCCGCCTGGTCGCGCAGCGTCTCCACGTACGGGCGCAACCGGCCGGCAAACTCGCAGCCGTCGCCGAGGGCAAAGATCGCCGCATCGGAGGTCGCCAGTTGTGCATTCACGCGGACCCCGAGGCCGCAGTCCAGACCAGCCGCCCGGGCGATGTCGTTCTGACCCTCAAGCCCCAGTGCGGACAGCACCACCGCCGCCTGGACCGGTTCGCCGTCCTGCAGCTCGATGGTCGTCCCCGGCCCTCCCTTGTTCAGGCCAACGATATTGGCATCCAGCCGCAAATCGACACCACTCTTCTCCAGGGCTGCGGCGAGGTCCCGGCTCATGGGCAACGGCAACAGCCCCGCGAGTGGTTGTGTGGCGCATTCGATCAGCGTGACCGGGAAACCTCCCCTGGCCAGGTCATCGGCCAGCTCGCAGCCCACCAGACCCGCCCCAATGATGGCCACCGGCGTCTCGGCCGGGCTCTTTCCCGGCGCTTCCAGTGCCTCGCGCAGCAGACAGTAGTCATCCAGGGTGTTCACGGCCAGCGGGGCCGGCGCGTCCCCCGGAAACTCGATGCGGCGCGGGCGGGCACCGGTGGCCAGCACCAGCTGGCCATAGGGGATACCCCCCCGGGCCGTGATCACACGCTGGCGGTCGCGATCGATGCCCAGCACGCGCAGAAACGGCATCAGCTCCACACCCAGACGCCCCGCGCGCTGCTGCCCGCCCTCCTCGACCAGTTCGTCGAGCGCGGTCTCGCGGCCAAACGCGTTCGACAGCCGCGGCTTGGTGTAATAGTCGCCACTGTCCGCGGTAATCATGCGGATGGTGCGGCGCGGGTCCTGCTCCCGCAGGCGCTCGGCCAGGGCCCAGCCGGCCATGCCGGCACCCACGATCACGACCGCGTCGGGATCGTCGCCGCGCGGGCCACTCCAGGCGCTTGCGGCGGAGACCGCGTCGGTGGACTCGGCCCGCGGCTCGAAGGGACTGAAGTCCGCCTTGGTCACGTTGCAGTCCGGGCAGTACCAGTCCTCGGGGATGTCCTCGAAGCGGGTGCCCGGCTCGAGGCCGGAGTCGGGATCACCCTTCGCCTCGTCGTAGATATAGCCGCAGACCTTGCAGATATAGCGCTTGTAGTCGTCGGTTTCGGTAGTCATCACGCGGCCTCCAGAGTGTCCAGAATCGCCTGCAGCTTCGGATCCAGCTCCGCGCCAATGGTGTCGAGCTCGGGACTCGCCCAGGGCGCAAACACATCGCGCGCCGAACGCGTGCTAACACGCAGGACATCGCCGTGACCCGACACATGGATGCGCAGCGGGATATCGATGCCGGCCGGCTTGCAGGCCTGCCACACGCGCACCGCGTAGCTCGGGTGAAAGACCTCGAGGATCTGGTCGGTAGGGACCTCGACCCCGATCTTTGCCGCATTGGCCTGGCCGTTGATGTGCGAGACCAGCTTCAGTCCCTGGGCTTCGATCGCCTGTTTTAGCCGTTCCACGGCGGTCTCGGGGTCCAGTCGGGTGGTGATTTCCAACATGGGGATTCCTTGCATTCGGGGCGCGGTCCCGGCTTCACCGGGGCCACGCGGGTTCGAGGGCACCGGTTCAGTGCGCGTGGATCCGCGCAAGCTCCTTGCGCAGGTGCTTGATCGCGGGCGTCACAATGGCGACGAAGTACGACTCGCGCAGCTTGCGCTGGGCCGCCGCGTCCGCCTTGTAGCCCCGCGCGCCGCAGTGCAGCAGGGCCGACTGCGAGGCGCGCAGCGAGAGCTCGGAGCCCGTCAGTCGCATCTGCAGCACATCGGCAAAGAAGCGCTCGGAGTCATCGAACGGTGTCTCCGACAGCGCGTAACAGGCACTGCGGGCATCCGCCAGGGCCTCCTCCAGCTCGCCGACCTGGTCATCCAGATAGCCATTCACGTGCGCGAGGGTCTCGTTGGACTCGCGCATGGTCTCGATGCAGCCATCGATCAGGCCCAGCCCCATGCCCATCTGCAGCAGCACAAAACCGGGGCGAATGCGGCGGATGTACTCCGGCAGAGGGTCCGCAAGGATATGGGCATCCGGCACGAACACCCGGTCGAAGTGGCAACCGAAGGTGCGCGAGCCCTCCAGCGCGGTGAACTCGGGGCAGGCCGTCAGGCTGAAACCGGGATCGGCACAGTTGATCAGCGCCATCAACGGACGCGGGTTGGCATCAGTGGTACGGAAGATCGCGCCGAAATAATGGTCCTCGCCCAGGTTGGACACCCAGGGCAGCGCGCCGGAGACGATATAGCCGCCATCGACTCGCTCGGCATTCAGCTTCAATTCCTCGATGTTGGCGAACCACTTCATCGGATTGGACAGAGCGGTCGCGCCCAGCGCCTCGGCATTGGCCAGCTTCGGCAGGGCCTCGCGCTTGAGCACGTCGGAGTCACTGTTCTCCGCGTACCAGGCGCAGGCGTTCTGGCACCAGGCCACAAAGCCTGTGGTCATGCACTCGGCCGAGATCACCTCAGTCGCACGGATCGCGCCGGCAATATCGGTCGTACCGGTCGCGTTCTGGCTGGCCAGGTGGCGATTGAATGCGCCGAGGCGCCCGGCCTCGCGCAGGAAATTCTCGGGGTAGACGCCTTCGCGGTCGATACGGGCGGTTAGCGGCGCCAGTTCGCGTTCCACCAGCGCCTTCAGCGGGGCATCGGCGTCTGCCGGCCCTGCGGCCGGCGACACCCCCGTCTGTTCGTCAGTACGGGTCTGCAACATGGGTTCTCTCTCCCGTTCGGGATGGCAGGTGGTTCAGGCCAGCTCGACGCTGACACCAACCGGGTTGCGCATGGTGTTGGCCACGGGCGACCAGAAGTCGGCATGGGCCACCAGCTCCTTCAGCTGCTCCTCGCTGGCATCACCCTCCAGGTGCGCCTTCACGCGGATATCGGTGAAGCCGAGGCGCTTGTTGACGTCGGTATCGCCCACACCCCAGACAGCGGTCACGTTGATGTCGCCCTCCAGGGTCAGTTCCAGCTTGGTCAGCGTGATGCCGCGGTCGATGGCATTGGCGTGCATGCCGACCGACAGGCAGGCACCCAGGCTGGCCAGCACGGCCTCGGAGGGGTTGGGGGCGGTGTCGTCGCCCAGCAGGTGCGGCGGCTCGTCGATCACATGCGCATCCAGATCGCGCACGTAGGTCAGGTTGCGAAACTTGCCCTCGCAGACCGTGGTGGCCTTCAGAGTGACGATGCTCTCCGGGTTGGCCTTGCCCTTGGTGGCCAGGTCGTTAAGACCCTTCTGGTCGATCGGCTCCAGCGCGTTCATGGACAGGGTGGTCGTGGCTTCGGCAGTGGACATGGTGTAGCTCCTCTTAATGGTTGGCGGTTAGGGCCACCGGTTGGGTGACCGTCCCGGATTGCCCCGGGTCGACCAGCACAGTGCAGAAGCTGTGCCAACCGCCGAAAAACGGCTTCATGAAGCGATTTCCACCTGAACACGACAAATTGACCAATCACCCGGACCGGACGATGTGTCCGCTTTGTCGGCCAAGCCGGACACTTTGTCGTCTTTGTCCGCGACCCACCGGACGCCCCAGGCTGTTCGACACCAACAGATGTCCCAGCCCCGCCGCGATTCAAGACCTGCGGAACGGCTTCACGTCGCCATTTATCGGAGGGACCGTGAACCCTGTGGGGCTCACATCGCGAGGTTTGGCACGCGCCTTGTAAGGAGACCTGTGAACGCGCCGTCCACCGGGCGGCACATGAACGCAGGCTTACGAGGGAAATGCCATGGGCGCCGCCATCTCCATCGACTACATCACCCACCACTATCCGGGTCAGGAACAGCCGACCCTGAAGGACATCGAGGTCGCTGTCGCACCGGGCGAGACGGTCGCCCTGATCGGCCAGAGCGGTTGCGGCAAATCGACCCTGCTGCACATGCTCGCCGGGCTGCTTCTGCCCAGCGACGGCTGCGTGCGCATCAACGGCCAGCAGGTCATCAAGCCCAGCCCGCGCTGGAACATGATGTTCCAGAAGCCTTCGCTGTATCCCTGGATGACCGTGCGCAAGAACGCCTCGCTGGGGCTGATCTTCCAGGGTCGCCGGAAAGGTCTGAAAGACCGCATCGATCAGCTCCTGGACACGGTGGGCCTGGCGGACAAGGCCGAGGTCAACGTGCAATCGCTCTCGGGGGGACAGCAGCAGCGTGTCGCCCTGGCCCGCAGCCTGGCGACGGACCCGGAACTGCTGCTGCTGGACGAGCCGTTCTCCGCACTGGACGCCTTCACCCGTGTCGCTCTGCAGGACGAGGTCACCCGCCTGGCACGCGAACGCGGCATCTCGGTGGTGTTTGTTACCCACGACATCGACGAAGCCGTCGCCATGGCCGACCGCGTGCTGGTGATGGGCTCCAACCCCGGCACGATCACCGCCGAGCTGAAGGTGGAACTCCCCTACCCCCGTGATCGCGCCAGCCATCAGTTCGTGGATCTCAAGAGCGAGCTCATGGAGTTCTTCGGCGCCACCCGCCACCCGGGCGGCTCCGGGGTGCAACCCCGCGCCGAATCCGAGAGCGAAAGCGAATCCAGCCGTCGTCCGGCACGGATCCGCGCGGCCTGAATACCCGCAACCCACCGATACCCGTCGTCCCCGTCATCGTCAAAAAAGGAACCACCGTCATGTGCAACTGCGACCACCACCACGACATCGACCGCGAGCTCGACCAGCTGCTGTCGACCAATTTCTCGCGGCGCAACTTCCTGCGCACCGCCGCCGCCGGCGGGCTGGCCGGTACCGGTCTCGCCCTGCCGGGGTCGCTGTTCGGCGCCGAGCCGGACGGCCTGGAAGAGCCCGAAGGGATCACCCGTGACTTCGACGGCGTGGTGCGAATCGGCTACATCCCGATCACCGATGCCGCCGCCCTGCTGGTGGCCCATTCCGAGGGCTATTTCGAGGACGAGGGCCTGGAGGTCGCCGATCCGACATTGATCCGGGGCTGGTCGCCGCTGATCGAGTCCTTCGCGGCCAACCGCTTCAATCTCGTGCACCTGTTGAAGCCGATCCCCCTGTGGATGCGCTATCAGAACGATTTCCCGGTCAAGATCATGTCCTGGGCCCATATCAATGGGTCGGCCGTGGTCACCGGGCGCCATGTGGAGGTCAAGGAGTTCTCGGACCTCGGCGGCAAGAGCGTTGCCGTGCCCTACTGGTACTCGATGCACAACGTGGTGATGCAAATGGCCCTGCGCGATGCCGGTCTGACCCCGGTGATCCGCGACCAGGGAGCGGCACTGGAGTCGCACGAGGTCAACCTGATGCTGATGCCGCCGCCGGACATGCCGCCGGCCCTGGCCGCACGCTCTATCGATGCCTTTATCGTGGCCGAGCCGTTCAACGCGGCGGGCGAGATGCTGGCCCACGGCAACCTGCTGCGCTTTACCGGCGACATCTGGAAAAACCACCCGTGCTGCGTGATTTGCATGAACGAACGCCTGACCAACCGCGAGCCGGAATGGACGCAGAAGGTCATGAACGCCGTGGTCCGCGCGCAGGGCACCATCCAGGAGGACAAGAAGGCGGTCGCCACCCTGCTCTCGCGTGACGGCAAGGGCTACCTGCCAATGCCGGCCGGCGTGGTCGAGCGGGCCATGACCAACTACACCAACGACTCCACCTACACCGACAGCGGCGCGATCCGCAACGCCGACTGGGGCAACGGTCGCATCGACTTCTCGCCCTGGCCCTATCCGTCCGCCACGAAGTATCTGGTCAGTGCGATGAACGAGACCCTGGTCGGTGGCGACACCACCTTCCTTCAGGACCTGGATCCCGACTTCGTGACCGACGACCTAGTGAACTACGAGTTCGTGAAAAAGGCGATGGAGAAGCACACCGCCTGGCACGGCGCGCCCGGCGTGAACCTCGATTCGCCGTTCGAGCGTGAGGAGGTGATCGCGCTATGAACCGCGAAGCCACGATGAACGAGCTGAACCCGGCCCTGGAACGGATGATCCCGTTCCTGCGGCTGGCGGATCAGGTCCGGCGCCGGGTGCAGTACCCGGCGGTGGGCATCGCCGGGCTCTTCGCCCTGTGGTGGTGGGGCGGCTGGCTGATCGCCAATAACGAGGACACGATGGCGTTCGCCAGCTTCGCCCCCGGGCCGACCCTTACGGCGTTCTGGGACCTGGTCAGCTCCGGCAACGTCTGGAAACCGATCGAGTCCAGCCTGTACCGCGTAGGCTGGGGCCTGTTCTACGCGATCGCCATCGGGGTACCGCTGGGCGTAATGATCGGCTACTTCCTGACGCTGAAGCAGATCACCCATGTGCCGTTCCAGTTCCTGCGCATGATCTCGCCGCTGGCCTGGATGCCGATCGCGGTGCTGGCCTTCGCCACCTGGGACGGGGCGATCATCTTCCTGATCGCGATCGCCGCGGTCTGGCCGATTACCTACGCCACGGCTCATGGCGTCCAGCGCATCGACCCGATGTGGCTGAAGGTCGGCTCCAACCTCGGGGCCAACCCGATCCACACCCTGCGCTACATCGTGATGCCCGCGATCGCCCAGGATGTGTTTGCCGGCATCCGCCTGGCGGTGGGCGTGGCCTGGATCGTGCTGGTTCCGGCGGAGTACCTCGGTGTCACCTCCGGGCTGGGCTATGCGATCAACGATGCCCGCGACACGCTGGAGTACGACAAGCTGGCGGCCTTCGTGCTGGTGATTGGCATCATCGGCTACATGCTCGACGCGATCTGCGTGCGCCTGATCAAGCGCAGCAGCTACCACGCCGAGAGCTAGCGTTAATAAGTCGCAAGCCTCGCCGCGGTGCAATACACGCCCCGCGGCGAGGCAGACGGCACCACAACGGACCACAAAACCGCCTGCCAGCCCGCCTTATGACAGGAAATACGGGCTGGCAGGTTTTCTGCATATACCCACCCATGGCACTGCACTCGCTTTCCGAACCGGCTGCACCCGACCTGGCCACCCGCGAACAGGAGATCACCCTGTTGCTGGAGGTGGCCAAGCTGATGGGCCGTTCGGGCGATCCCGACGCCGCGATCTACCGCATCCTCGGGATGATGTCGCAATTGCTGGGGCTGAACCGGGGCCGCGTACTGCTGCCGGACCCGGACACCGGCAAGCTCCGGATCCGCCATGCCTACGGGCTGACCGATGCCGAGCGCGAACGGGGCCGCTACAGCCTTGGCGAGGGCGTGACCGGGCGCGTGATGAAGACCAGCCAGATCGCGCTGATCCAGGATATCGACAACGAGCCGGAATACCTGGCCCGCGCAATCGACCGCGCCACCCTGCCGCAGGAGACGGTCGCCTATATCGCCGTACCCATCGTGCAGGACGAACACGCGATCGGTGTACTTGGCGTGCACCGCCTGCGCCGACGCTCGCGCCAGTTCCAGGACGACCTGAATGTGCTGCGCGTGATCGCCAGCATGATCGGCCAGGTCCTGCGCATTAACCAGCTGATCGCCGAGCGCACCGCCGAACTGGTATCGGAAAACCGCTACCTGAAAAGTGCGCTGGATACCCAGGGCGGGCAGTACGGCATCCTCGGCGAGAGCCCCGCCCTCAAGCATGTGCTCAAGCAGGTGCACCGCATCGCGGATACCCAGGCCACGGTCCTGATCACCGGGGACTCGGGGACCGGGAAGGAGAAGGTCGCGCGCATGATCCACCGGATCAGCCAGCGCAACGCCCGCCCCTTTATATCGCTTAACTGCGCGGCCATCCCGGCCGACCTGCTGGAGTCGGAGCTGTTCGGCCACGAAAAGGGGGCATTCACCGGTGCCAGCAGCGCCAAGACCGGGAAGATCGCGCTGGCCGACGGCGGCACGCTGTTCCTCGACGAGATCGGCGACATGCCGGAGGCGTTGCAGTCGAAGATCCTGCGCGTCCTGCAGGAGCGCGTGGTCCAGCCAATCGGGGGCAATCGTGACATCCCTGTGGACGTGCGCATCGTGGCCGCCACCCACAAAAACTTGCAGGCGGCCGTCAACGCGGGCGAGTTCCGGCTCGACCTGTTCTACCGTCTGAACGTGATCCCGCTGCACATGCCCGCCCTGCGCGACCGGGCCAGCGACATCCGCCTGCTGACACGGCACTTCCTCGACCGCTTCACCCATCTGCACGGCTGGAACGTGGTGCTGGACGAGCGCGTGCTGGAACGACTGGAGGCGTTCGACTGGCCGGGCAACATCCGTCAACTGGAGAACGTGCTGGAACGCGCCGTTCTGCTCTCCAGCGACGGCCGCATCACGACGGCACTGATCGACGAGATCCTGCACGAGGAATCGCGCATCAGCCCCCACGAGCCCACTCGAACCCCCGCCGAGGCGGCTGCCCCGCCAGCGGTCAATCCCGCACCCCTGGCGCCCAACGATGACGCACAGCGCACCAGCGTGGTGCGTCCCTACCAGCGTGTCCATGCATCCGAGGCCGAGCGTCTGCTGCGCGCCATCGAGCAATCCAGCGGCAACAAGACACGTGCCGCACTCGGCCTGGGGCTGACCCCGCGCCAGCTACGCTACCGCCTGAAAAAGCTCGGCATAGAAGTCACTTAGAAGCGATCAAGACGATTAATAAGGACACTTTGTCCACTCTGTCCAGAGTGTCGACCAAGTGTCGTCAGATACCTCCCCGCCAACTCCCACAGGTCGTCGTTTCCCTTCTTGGCATGGCTTCTGCAAAGCCTCAGGCATGGGCGGCGCAACCGCCCCGATTTGAATCCGTCCACCCAGGAGAACATCGCCATGCCGACCAAGAGCCTAAGCGACCCGTTTGACGCCAATTCGGACCTCCGCCACGACAGCGCCTGCCGCCACGGCCATCACGGCCCGGGCCAGTGCAGCTGCTTCGACGCGGCCGACCCCAACCTCGAACGCCGAATGGACAACGGCGAATTCGCCGCAACCGAGCCTCACCACGCCGAGAAGAAGGCCCAGGACACGCTGGACGAAGAGGCCCTGATCGACCGCGCGGTCGAGAGCGCGGTGGTGCGCGGAATGTTCGGCCACAACGAGATCAACCGGCGGCGCTTCCTGCAGATGCTGGGTGGCGGCACCCTGGCCGCGGCGCTGGGTTCGGTTATGCCACTGGACAAGGTGAAAGCCGCCATCAAGGACGGCGGACCGCTGGAGAAGACCAAGCTGCGCGTCGGCTTCGTGCCGATCACCTGTGCCACGCCGATCATCATGGCCCACCCGATGGGCTTCTACGAGCGCTATGGCCTCGATGTGGACGTGATCAACACGGCGGGCTGGGCGGTCGCGCGCGACATGTCGCTCTCGGGTGAATACGACGCCTCGCACATGCTCTCGCCGATGCCGCTGTCGATGACGATGGGCACCAGCTCGTCCAGCCGCGAGCACTTCATCATGCCGGCGATCGAGAACATCAACGGTCAGGCGATCACCCTGCACAACAAGCACAAGGACAAGCGCGATCCCAAGGACTGGAAGGGCTTCCGCTTTGCGGTCCCGTTCGAATATTCGATCCACAACTTCCTGCTGCGCTATCTGGTCGCGGAACACGGCCTGGACCCGGATCAGGACATCAGCATTCGCGTGATCCCGCCGCCGGAGATGGTCGCCAACCTGCGCGCCGAGAACATCGATGGCTATCTGGCGCCCGACCCGTTCAACCAGCGCGCGGTCTGGGACGAGATCGGCTTCATTCACATGCTGACCAAGGAGATCTGGGACGGGCACCCCTGCTGCGCCTTCGCCTGTTCGGCCGCCTGGGCCGAGGAACACCCGAACACCTTCGGGGCGCTGTTCCGTTCACTGATCGATGCCACCCAGTACTCGTCCGACCTCGACAACCGCGCCGAGATCGCCGAAGTCATTTCCTCTCGTTCCTATCTCAACCAGCCGGAGCCCGTAGTCCGCCAGGTGCTGACCGGCCGCTACGCCGACGGCCTGGGAGAGGTGAAGGAAGACCCACACCGGATCGACTTTGATCCGTTCCCCTGGCACTCGATGGCGACCTGGATCCTCACGCAGATGAAGCGCTGGGGCTATGTGAGTCGCGACTTCGACTACAACCGGCTCGCCGAGGATGTCTTCCTCGCCAGCGAGTGTGCCGAGGTGATGAAAGAGCTCGGCTACGAACCGCCGAGCGACACTTACAAGAACTTCGAGATCATGGGGAAGGTGTTCGACTACACCGATCCGGAAGGCTATCTCGAAAGCTTCGAAATGCGCAGGAGCTAAGCCATGTTGAGCAATCTCAACTTTCGAGCCGGGGTACTTTCGGTTGTGATCCTGCTGTTCTTCCTGGGCGTGTGGCAGTTGGCCACCGCCCCGGAGGTCCTGATGATCCAGGAGGAAGAACTCAGCGAGTACGAAATGCTGACCGGGGGCGGCGGGCAACGCGGCTCCAGCGGCATCCCCGCACCGTCCGAGGTGATCAGCCACGCCGTTTCCGAGCTGAGCAACCCCTTCTACGATGCCGGCCCGAACGACAAGGGCATCGGCATCCAGCTGGGTTACTCGATCTATCGCGTCCTGCTGGGCTTCTTCCTGGCCGCGCTGATCGCCGTTCCGTTCGGCTTCGTGATCGGCATGTCGCCGCTGTTGAACAAGGCCTTTGACCCGTTCATCCAGGTGCTCAAGCCCATATCGCCCCTGGCCTGGATGCCGCTGGCCCTGTTCGTGATCCGTGACTCGAACATCTCGGCGATCTTCGTGATCTTCATCTGTTCGATCTGGCCCATGCTGGTGAACACGGCCTACGGCGTCGCATCGGTGCGCAATGACTGGCTGAACGTGGCCAAGACCCACGAGCTGTCCAAGGTACGCACGGCGTTCACCGTGATCCTGCCCGCCGCGGCCCCGACCATCCTGACCGGGATGCGCATCTCCATCGGCATCGCCTGGCTGGTGATTGTGGCCGCCGAGATGCTCGTGGGCGGCACCGGCATTGGCTACTACATCTGGAACCAGTGGAACAACCTCGACCTGGCCAGCGTGATCTTCGCGATCGTGATGATCGGCATCATCGGCTTCCTGCTGGATCTCAGCCTCGCCCAGGCCACCAAACTCGTGCGCTACGCCGACTAGCGTCGGCGCAGCCCAACCAGGAGTACAACCATGAGCAAGGGCTTCCTCGAAATCGAGAATCTGAGCCAACGCTTCCCGCAGCCCGACTCGGACGACCTGATGACGGTCTTCGAGGGGGTAGATCTGGGGATCCAGAAAGGCGAGTTCGTCTGTCTGATCGGCCACTCCGGGTGCGGCAAATCCACCATCCTGAACGTGCTCGCCGGCCTGGCCTCGCCCACCGACGGCAACGTGATCATGGACAACAAGGAGATCAAGGGGCCGAGCCTCGATCAGGGCGTGATCTTCCAGAACCACAGCCTTCTGCCCTGGCTGTCGGCGCGCGACAACGTAATGTTCGCGGTGCGCGCCCGCTGGCCCAACTGGAGCAAGCAGAAGCGTCTGGAACATGCCGAGCGTTATCTGAAGATGGTCGGGCTGGATCACGCGATGGACCGCAAGCCGTCGCAGCTCTCCGGCGGCATGCGCCAGCGCGTCGGCATCGCCCGCGCCTTTGCGATCGAGCCGAAGCTGCTACTGATGGACGAGCCGTTCGGGGCACTCGATGCCCTGACCCGCGGCGTGATCCAGGAGGAGCTGCTGAAGATCTGGCAGGAGACCCACCAGACGGTATTCATGATCACGCATGACGTCGACGAGGCCATCCTGCTGGCCGACCGCGTGCTGCTGATGACCAACGGCCCGCACGCCAAGGTCGCGGAGTCGGTGAAGATCGACATCCCGCGTCCCCGCGAGCGCGCCACGCTCCACCAGCACGAGCACTACTACAAGATCCGCAATCACCTGGTGGACTTCCTCGTACACCGCGCGAAGGACATGTCCCTGGAGGCCCAGCAGGAAGCCGCTCAGGGTATGGATCCGCGCCACGAGCCACGCCATGTCAATCCGGCGAAGCCCTCGGAGTCCGCCGCGCTGCAGGAGCGGGCCGCGATCCGGGCCGTTTGAACACCCTTATCCACTAACACGACCAAGAGGACTTACCCGATGAGTCTCAGCAAGACCGCCATGACCACCACCATCCTCGAGGCCAAGGAGAACCGCGGTAGCACCTGGGCCGCGATCGCCGAGGCCACCGGCCTGCACGAGGTTTATGTAACCTCCGCCTGCTATGGCATGAACCACCTCGAGGCGGACCAGGCCGAGAAACTGGCGAGCTTCCTCGGCCTCGGGCCCGAGGTTGCCCAGGCGCTGCAGGCCTTCCCGCACAAGCACTGGGACAAGACCATCCCGACAGACCCGGTGCTCTACCGCTTCTACGAGGCGATCAACGTCTATGGCGACACCATGAAGGCGCTGATCCACGAGAAGTTCGGCGACGGCATCATGAGCGCGATCGACTTCACCATGGATATCGACAAGGTCGAGGACCCGAAGGGCGACCGCGTCAAGATCACCTGGAACGGAAAATTCCTGCCCTACAAGAGCTGGTAGTCCGCCCGTGCGCCCTGCCGCCGACCCGTGGCGGCGGGGTCCCTCCCCTTGCACCGCACTCGCCCGCCCCCATGCGGCATTCCCCCAGATCGAGTAGGCTCTTGCCATGTTCTGGCCACGACCCCTGCTCTCCTCGCTGCTGGCGCTGCTGACCGCTGTTGCGCCCGCCCTGGCCATCACCGATACGCCCGACGTGCATACGATCGGGGTCCTCGCCTTCGAAGACCTCGAGGCCACCGAGGCGCGCTGGCAACCCACGGCCGACTATCTGAGCGAAAGCATCTCCGACGCCGCGTTCCGGATCCGTGCGCTCGACTACGCTGACCTCAATCGCGCCGTCGAATCGGGGGAGCTGGACTTCGTACTGACCAACACCGGACACTACGTGCGGCTGGAGGCGCAGCAGGGCATTACCCGGCTGGCCACCCTCATCGGGAGCGAGCAGGGCCAACCGGTCCGCCAGTTCGGCGGCGTGGTCCTGGTACCCGCCGGGCGCGAAGACCTGCAGACCCTGCCCGACCTGCGTGGCCAGCGCCTGCTCGCCGTAGACCAGGACTCGCTGGGGGGGTGGCAGGCCGGCCATTTCGAACTGCATCGCGCCGGGATCGACCCGTTCGAGGATCTCGAATCGCTCACCTTCACCGGGATGCCGCACCGCCTGGTGATCGACGCCCTGCTTGCCGGCGAGGCCGACGCCGGGATGGTCCGTACCGGGCTGCTGGAATCGCTGATAGAAGCGGGCGAGATCCCCTCGGATGCCCTTCGAGTACTGCAGCCGCGCGAAACCGCCGAATTCCCGCTGGCCCACACGACCCGGCTGTACCCGGAATGGCCCTTCTCGCGTCTGGACCACACCCCCGATGCAATCGCGGAGGCGGTCACCATCGCCCTGCTGCGCCTGCCGGCCGATCACCTCGCGGCCAGCGCAGGCGGCTACCACGGCTGGTCGGCCCCCCTGTCCTACACCCCGGTGCACCAGTTGTTCGAGACGCTGGGCCTGCCGCCCTACGAACCGACGCTAGTGCTGGATCTCCGCGCCCTCCTGGAGGCCCGCCCGGAGATCCCGCTGGGGTTTCTGCTGGCCCTGCTGCTGCTTTCGACGCTGGCCGTGGTGCATTACCGCCGGCTGAACGCCCAGCTGGCCCTGGAAGTTGACCAACGGCGCGAGGCGGAATCGCGCCTGCGCGCGCACGAGGCGCGCCTGGCCTATCAGGCCGGCCACGACCCGCTGACCGGGCTGCCCAACCGCGTATTGCTGCACCAGCGGCTGGACAGCGCCATGGCCGAGGCCCGGCACCAGAAGGACCGAATAGCAGTGCTGTTCATGGATCTCGACCGCTTCAAGACCATCAACGACAGCCTGGGCCACGCGGTCGGGGACGAGCTGTTGCAAATCCTCGGAGAGCGCCTGAAAGAGCGCTTCCGGGCCCAGACCGTGGCACGCATCGGCGGGGACGAATTCATCGTGGTGCTCGATGACATCCGCGACCGGCCCGATGTCGAGGCACGCGCCCGCGAACTGCTGGAGCTGATCGCGGAGTCCTTCGCGGTCGGGGGCTGGCGCGACCTGCAGGTGGGCGCGAGCATCGGCATCTCGCTTTTCCCCGACCATGCCAGGGATGCCGGAGAGCTGATCACTCAGGCGGATGCGGCGATGTACGAGGCGAAGGATGCCGGCCGCAATACGTTCCGCTTCTACAGCCATTCGATGACCGAGGCGGCGAGCCGCCGCCTGGAGATCGAGAACCGCCTCCGCCGGGCCCTGGCGCAGGACGAGCTCGAGGTCTTCTATCAGCCACAGGTACGGATGGCCACCGGCCGCATCACGGGGGTCGAGGCCCTGGTGCGCTGGCGCGACCCGGAAGAAGGCCTGATCTCTCCGAACGTGTTCATCCCGGTCGCGGAAGAGACCGGCCTGATCGGGGCGGTCGGCGACTTCGTGCTGGAGCAGGCCTGCCGCCAGGTGATCGAGTGGGACCGCTCCGGACACCCTCCGCTCGAGGTCTCGGTCAACCTGTCCGGACACCAGATCGCCGCGCCCGGCCTGCCGCGCCGGATTCGTCAGGTACTGCGCAACACGGGCCTGGAACCACGCCGTCTGACCCTCGAGATTACCGAGAGCACCCTGATGCACCAGGCCGAGGCCACCCGCGGCACACTGGAACAACTGAAATCCCTTGGCGTATTGCTGGCGATCGACGACTTCGGCACTGGATATTCGTCGCTTGCCTACCTGAAGGAGTTCGCGATCGACATCCTGAAGATCGACCAGACGTTCGTGCGCGACCTGCCGGAGGACCGCAACGACGTGGAACTGACCATGGCGATCATCAGCATGGCCCACAACCTGGGGCTGGACGTGCTGGCGGAAGGCGTGGAGACCGAGGCCCAGCGGAGCTTTCTCGCCTCGCAGGGCTGCGATGCCTGGCAGGGCTACCTGACCACGCCCCCCGTGCCCCCCGAGCGAGTGATCGAGCTGGTGCAGTCCAACCACCCTTCGAGCGCCCGCCAAACCGGAAGCTGAAACGAAAAAAGGCCTGCGTCTGCAGGCCTTTTCTCTGATGTATTGGTGGAGCGGAGGAGGATCGAACTCCCGACCTTCGCATTGCGAACGCGACGCTCTCCCAGCTGAGCTACCGCCCCAATCAAGGCGCGCATTCTAGCAACTCCCGACGAGCGCGGGAAGAGACAGTCGCGTAATCCCTGCCCGTCGCCCTTGCCCAGGCTGACCAAGCGGCGTTCCTCGCCCCATCCCGGGTGCCAGCACAGGCCCGGAACCGGGTGGAAAACGCGATGCCTAGCACCTTTTTCAGCCGTTGTCCGACCACACGTGCCATTTTCGTGGTGCAGGTCACGTCAGACACGCTTAGACCTGATCTAGTCTTAATGTATGTTAGAAGTACGTCGGAAATCCGTCGTAGCTACCGTCTCTTCAAGGAGGCGTCTCTGCCGCATGGTCTGCCGAGACATTCACAACTTTCAGTTGCAGTCCGATCCGGAATGAGTCTCTCTGTCCGCATATTGGGCGCTAGTGGCGGCATCGGCCCCAACCGTCGCACGACATCGATTCTGATCGACGAAGATATCCTGATCGACGCCGGCAGTGGGGTCGGTGACCTGACTCTGGGCGAATTACAAAAGGTCCGTCACGTATTTCTGACCCATTCGCACCTCGACCACATCGGATTTCTGCCGATGCTCGCGGACATGGTGTATTCACCGGACGCGCCCCCCATCCAGATCCATGCGCTACCGGCCACCCTGCAGGCCCTGCGCGAACATGTGTTCAACTGGGTGATCTGGCCCGACTTCACCTGTCTCCCCTCTCCCGAGCGGCCCCTGCTGCAGTTTCAGTCGATTCAGCCGGGGCAGCAGGTAATGATCGGATCGCGCGAGATTCATATCCTGCCTGCGCTGCATACGGTGCCCGCCGTGGGGTACGGCGTGATGCACAACGACGGCATGGGCTTCGCGTTCACCGGAGACACCTCGTCTTCCGGGGCCCTGTGGGATGCCTTGAATACCCTGCCCTATCTGGACTTGTTGATGATCGAGTCCGGGCTGCCGGACGAAATGGACGGCATGGCCGAGCTGGCCAAGCATTACACCCCGCATCGTCTTGCGGACGACCTGGAGGCGCTCCATCACCAGCCACGGATCGCCATCACACACCTGAAGCCCGGACATGAATCCGCCATCCGCCGGCAGCTCCAGCAGTCGCGGCATGCGAGCCGGATGGTGCTACTGGAAGGCAGCGAGCGGTTCGAACTGCATGCCCAGAACCGGGCCCTCAAGGTCGGATAGGCTCTCAGCCGCAACGCCCGGCCTGCATCAGGCCATTCCCGTTCCCTCACCGTCACACGGCTGTAACATCTCTGTTATCTAATGCAGGGCATCCTGAACTCGGGAATGGGTCATGGCTGTAAAGATACTGCTGGTCGAGGATGACACCGCAATCCGCGAAATGCTCCAGCTGCCGTTGCACAAGGCCGGATACGCGGTGCGCGAGGCGGGCGATGTGCGCACTGCCAAGGCCCTGCTGCTGGAAGATCCCCCCGATCTGATCCTGCTCGACTGGATGCTGCCGGACACGAGCGGCCTCGATTGGGCGCGCACGCTAAAGGCCAGCCCGCTCACCAAGGACATCCCGATCATCATGCTGACGGCCCGCGGCGAAGAAGAAGACCGCGTGCGCGGGCTGGATGTGGGTGCCGACGACTACGTGACCAAACCGTTCTCGCCACGCGAACTGGTTGCCCGTATAAAGGCCGTGCTACGGCGTACCGCGCCGATCACCAGCGAAGAGCCGGTGGAAGTCGAGGGTCTGCGTCTGGACCCGGTCTCGCACCGCGTGAGCGGCAACGGCGAGGCCCTGTCGATGGGCCCGACCGAATACAACCTCCTGCACTTCTTCATGACCCACCAGGACCGCGTGTTCACCCGCGGCCAGTTGCTGGACCAGGTCTGGGGCACCAATGTGTACGTCGAGGAACGCACCGTGGACGTGCATATCCGGCGCCTGCGCAAGGCGCTGGCGCTGACCGGGCATGACCACCTCGTGCAAACCGTACGCGGATCGGGGTACCGTTTCTCCCAGACTCCCTGACCGCGGCCGGCGCCGCGAGCTCCAATCACCCCACTCGGTCGTCCGATGCAATCACGCAACCCCTGGCCCGGTGTCATCGCGGGAACCCTGCTGGTCGGTGTCCCGATCGCGCTGCTCGGCTGGAGCATGGGGCAGTTCTGGGCCACGATCGCGTTCCTGCTGGGGGCGGCGCTGTTCTGGAACCTCTCGCACCTGTTGCTGCTGGAACGCTGGCTGCGACAGGGTGGGCGCAGCGAACCACCGGATGTGCGCGGGCTTTGGGGGCTGGCCTTCGACCATCTTTACCGCCGACGCCGGCGCCACGAACATCGCGTCCACCGGCTGCGCCAGTACCTCGAGCGCTACCGCGACTCGGCACGGGCGATGCCGGATGCAGTCGTGGTCCTGAATGACGATCTGCGCATCGAGTGGCTGAACGAAATGGCCACGCAGCTGCTGGGACTCAACTGGCCGGAGGACGAGGGCCAGCGCATCACGCACCTGCTGCGCAATCCGGCATTCATCACGTTCATGGAGAGCGCGCGCACCACGCCGGGCAGCGTGACCACACCCTCCCCGATCTACGACGACCAGCAGCTGGAATTCCGCCTGGTGCCCTATGGCGATGCGCAATTCCTGCTGCTGGCGCGGGACACCACGCACCTGCACCGGTTGGAAGTGATGCGGCGCGACTTCATTGCGAATGTCTCGCACGAGCTGCGCACGCCGTTGACCGTACTGTACGGAGTTGTGGAAACGCTGGAAGACGAACTGGCGGACCAGCCGGACAAGGCGCGCTCGGTCCAGCTGCTGCGCGAGCAGTCCGAACGCATGAAGCTGCTGGTCGACGACCTGCTGACCCTCTCCCGCCTGGAGACCGGCAGCCCGCAGGGCCCGCCACAATGGGTCGACGTCGGGGCCATGCTGGACACGCTGAAAGGCGAGGCGGAACTGCTCTCCGGCGACCAGCGCCACCGCATCGAGATCCACGCACAGCACGGGCTCCAGTTACAGGGGGCCGAGAACGAATTGCGCTCGGCCTTCGCCAATCTCATCTTCAATGCGATCAAGTACACCCCGGCCGGGACCCGCATCGAGGTCCGCTGGAAATCCGACCCGGACGGCGCGCGCCTCAGCGTAATCGACGAGGGACCGGGGATCGCCCGCCACCACCTTCACCGCCTGACCGAACGCTTCTACCGGGTGGACGCCGGCCGCGACCAGCGCCGCGGCGGAACCGGGCTCGGACTGGCCATCGTCAAGCATGTGCTCGCGCGACACGGCGGCCACCTGGAGATCGACAGCCAGCTCGGTCGCGGCACGCGCTTCACCTGCCTGTTCCCCCTCTCGATCACCCGCACCAAGCCCACCGAGCCCGCCAAAAACTGACGCCCTGCGATGTCACACGGCTGTCATGTCCCCGTCACAGGAGCGTCAACGCGGCTCCGCATAATCCCCCTCCAAGGTCGCTTGAAGTGACCTTGCAAGAATTCCATTCAAGGGGAGATTCCCATGTTGTTGAAGCGCAGCATTCTGGCCCTGGCCACCGCCACCGCAATGGCCGTTACGCCGTTTACCGCCTCCGCCGAAGTCGATGCCGACATCCCGGCCTACGAGGCGGTCTCCGGGATTTCCGGCAACCTGTCGAGCATCGGCTCCGACACCCTGAACAACCTGATGACGCTGTGGGCCGAGGAGTTCCAGAACTTCTACCCGAACGTCAACGTCCAGATCCAGGGTGCCGGCACCTCCACCGCGCCGCCGGCCCTGACCGAGGGCACCGCCGACTTCGGCCCGATGTCGCGCATGCCGCGTGACAGCGAGCATGCCGAGTTCGAAGAGCGCCACGGCTACGAAATGACCGCCGTCCCGGTCGCGATCGACACCATCGCCGTGTACGTGAACCGCGACAACCCGATCGAGGGCCTGACCCTCGAACAGACCGATGCGATCTTCTCCTCCACCCGCCGCTGCGGTGGGGCCGAGGATATTACGCGCTGGGGCCAGGTCGGCCTCGACGGTTCCTGGGAAAACCGCGACATCACGCTCTACAGCCGTAACGCGGTCTCCGGCACCTATGGCTTCTTCCGCCAGCACGCCCTGTGCGACGGTGACTTCAAGGATTCGGTCAATGAACAGCCCGGTTCCGCCTCGGTGGTCCAGGGTGTCTCCGAGTCGCTGAACGGCATTGGCTACTCCGGCATCGGCTACATGACCTCCGGTGTTCGCGCCGTCCCGCTGGGCGAGAACGAGGGCGAGTACTACGAGCCGAACGCCGAAAACGCCTCGACCGGAGACTACCCGCTGGCCCGCTTCCTCTACGTGATGGTCAACAAGCACCCGGAAGACGGCCTGACCCCGCGCGCGGCCGAGTTCCTGAAGATGGTGCTGTCGAAGGAAGGCCAGGAAGTCGTGGTGCGTGACGGGTTCATCCCGCTGCCGGCCGCCGTGGCCGAACGCGAGCGTAAGAACCTCGGTCTGGAATAACCCAGGCCTCGCGCCGGCCATCTCCGGATGGCCCGAACCGGGTCCCTCGCGGGGCCCGGTTTTTTTGTGCCCGCCTCTTGCTGCCCGCCCGCTCGACCCGCAATACAGCGTTCAACGGTCCGTCACATGGCTGTCACGTTTCTGTCATGAAGCGGCCGTAGCATGCCGGCCAGTTGCACCCTACACCCGCCGCATCAGGGGACCCTGAATGTCCAGCCTCTCCGCCACCTCGACGCTCGGCCGCTTCCAGCGCTGGCGCCGCACCAAGGACCGCACCGCCCGTTACACCATCGGCTTTTTCGGTGTGGCCGTGGTTGGTGCACTGACCCTGATGTTCGTGTATCTCGCCAGCGAGACACTGCCCATGTTCCAGGGCGCGACCCTGGAGCCGCGCACGGAATACGCGGCTCCAGGCGGCGCCGACACGCAGACCATCCATCTGGCAGTGAACCGTCATCGCGAGATGGCGGTTCGCCTGACCGAAGACCGACGCGCCCTCTTCTTCCGCCCCTACAGCGGCGACATCGTGAAAGAAGAGTCGCTACCGATCCCGGAGGATGTGCAGGTCACCAGCTTCAGCGCGGCCGAGCCGCGCACGCGCCTGGTGGCCGCGGGCCTGGACAATGGGCAGGTACTGGCCATCGAGTACGAATACAACGAGCGTTTCAGTCCCGAAGGCCGTCTGTACGACCCGGGCCTGGTGTACCCCCTGGGGGACGAAGACTCCGCGCTGCTGGACGTGGACGACGACGGCCGCGCGATCTCGGTGGTCGGCATACAGCGCGGCTCCAGCGGCATCCGCGTCGCCGCTGCGACGGAAAATGGCGATCTCAAGCTGGTGCGCTTCGAGAAACGCACCTCGATGATGACCGGCGAGACCGAGGTCCGACGCTCCGCCTACGACCTGCCCTCGCTCCCGGATGGCGCCACGCCGACCCGCATCCTGCTGGATATCACCGGCCGCCACATGCTGGTCGGCGACGATCAGGGGCAGCTGCACTTCTTCGACATCAACAACCCCTCGCGCGCCAGCCTGGTCGACAGCAAGCGCGTGATCCGCGGCGATGATGCCGAGGTGACCTCGCTGGAGTATCTGCTCGGCACGGTCTCCATCATCGTCGGGGGCTCCGACGGCACGGTCGCCCAGTACATGCTGGTGCGCGACGACGACAACGTGAATCGCATCACCCGCGTACGCGATTTCCCGTCGCATGCCGGCCTGATTCGCAACACCCAGCCGGAGTACATCCGCAAGGGCTTCCTGACCGCCGACGATCAGGGCGAGGTCAAGATCCACTACTCCACCTCTCAACGGACCCTGATCGAACGCCAGATCACCGACCAGCCGCTGCACCGGGTGTATGTCGACCCGCGCAACCGCCTGCTGATCGGCATCGACGACGACGAGACCTGGCACCTGCAGGACCTGTCCAACCCGCACCCGGAGGTCTCTTTCCACGTACTGTGGCAAAAGGTCTGGTACGAGGGCCGCTCCGGGGGTGACTACGTCTGGCAGTCGTCCTCGGCCACCGACGAGTTCGAGCCGAAATTCTCGCTGGTGCCCCTGACCATCGGTACCATCAAGGCCGCGTTCTACGCGATGCTGTTCGCCACCCCGCTGGCGATCATGGGGGCGATCTATAGCGCCTACTTCATGTCGCGGCGCATGCGCAGCATCACCAAACCCTCGATCGAGCTGATGGAGGCGCTGCCGACGGTCATCCTCGGCTTCCTCGCCGGGCTGTGGCTGGCCCCGTTCATCGAGGCCAATCTGCCGGCTGTCGTCAGCATCCTGATCCTGATACCGCTGGGCATGCTGGTCGCCGCGTTCCTGTGGACCCGTGTGCTGCCGGAGAATCTGCGCAATCTCGTGCCCGCCGGCTGGGAGGCCGCGATCCTGATCCCGGTGATCCTGGTCATCGGCTGGTTCTCGGTCTCCATGAGCCCGCTGATCGAGGTCTGGATGTTCGGTGGCGATGCCCGCCAGTGGCTGACCGATCAGGGCATCACCTACGACCAGCGCAACGCGCTCGTGATCGGCATCGCGATGGGCTTCGCCGTGATCCCGACCATCTACTCGATCTCCGAGGATGCGGTGTTCAACGTGCCCAGGCACCTGACCCAGGGCTCGCTGGCCCTGGGCGCGACCCCGTGGCAGACCGTGGTGCGCGTGGTGCTGCTGACCGCCAGCCCCGGGATCTTCTCCGCGGTGATGATCGGCTTCGGCCGCGCGGTGGGCGAGACCATGATCGTTCTGATGGCGACCGGCAACTCCCCGGTGGTCAACTTCAACATTTTCGAGGGCATGCGCACGCTCTCCGCGAACATCGCGGTGGAGATGCCGGAGGCCGCCGTCGGCAGCACCCATTTCCGCATCCTGTTCCTGGCCGCCCTGGTCCTGTTCGCGCTGACCTTTGCGGTAAACACGGTCGCCGAGATCGTGCGCCAGCGCCTGCGCCAGAAATACAGCTCCCTTTGAGGCATACCCGATGAATCGTTGGTTCAAATCCGGCACCCCGTGGATCTGGCTGAATGCCGGAGCAGTCGCTGCCTCGCTGGTGATGGTCTTCGGCCTGATCCTGATGATCGCCGTGAACGGCCTGTCCTTCTTCTGGCCCTCGGAGGTCATCGAGTTCGAATACCAGACGGAGCAGGACTCCGAACCCCGGCGCGTCATGGGTGAGCTGCAACGCTCGGAGACCATGACCGCCCAGGCCATGCGCGACGCTGGATTCACCGTACCGGAAGGCCAGGACATCGTGGTCCGTCACCTGATCAAGCGCGGCAATCGCGACCTCGACAGCCGCGACTTCCAGTGGTACCTGGACGACTTCATGTCCGAATGGGAACGCCCGCGCGACGTGGTGGTGCTGGAGCGTCTGCAGTGGGGCGATTTCTACGGCTACATCCGCGAATACCAGGAAGACGGCGACACGGTCGCCGAGGGTGGCGAGGCGCGAACCGCGTTCGAGGAACGCATGCCGCAGACCCGCGAGCTGGTTCAACAGATCGAGCGCATCGAGCGTATCGAGATCGGCCGGGTGAACTTCGAGCTCGAGCGCCTGCGCATCGCCCAGCGCGGCGTCGAGCGTGCCGAAGAGCTGTCGCTGGAGGAGCGCGGCCAGCGCCAGGAGGAGCTGGACGCCGAGCGCGCGGAGCTGGACGCCCGCTACGCCGAACTGGAGGCCGAACGTAACGCCCTGCGCGAAGAACTGGCCCGCTTTGCGATCGTGCTGGAGACCGCCGACGGGCAGCACGCGACGATCCCGCTTTCGCGCATCGTGAACGCCTGGTGGCCGAACGACATGAGCGTGCCGGCCAAGCTACGCCACTATGTCGTCGCCTTCTGGGACTTCATGACCGGCTACCCGCGCGAGGCGAACACCGAGGGCGGCATCCTGCCGGCGATCTTCGGCACCGTGCTGATGGTCATCCTGATGTCCATCGTGGTGACCCCGTTCGGCGTGCTCGCTGCGATCTACCTGCGCGAGTACGCGAAGCAGGGCCCACTGGTGCGCACCATCCGTATCTCGGTGAACAACCTCGCCGGGGTCCCGTCGATCGTGTTCGGGGTGTTCGGGCTCGGCTTCTTCGTGTACCTGATTGGCGGCAACATCGACCAGATCTTCTTCCGCGATGCCCTCCCCTCGCCGACCTTCGGCTCGCCCGCGATCATCTGGGCCTCGCTCACACTCGCGCTACTGACGCTGCCGGTGGTGATCGTCTCCACCGAGGAAGGCCTGACCCGGATCGGCGCCAGCATCCGCCACGGCTCGCTGGCACTGGGCGCGACCAAGGCCGAGACCCTGTGGCGCCTGATCGTGCCGCTGTCGGCCCCGGCGATGATGACCGGGCTGATCCTGGCCGTGGCGCGTGCCGCGGGCGAGGTGGCGCCGCTGATGCTGGTCGGCGTGGTCAAGCTGGCGCCGACCCTGCCGCTGGATGGCAACTTCCCCTATCTGCACCTGGACCGCGCGTTCATGCACCTGGGCTTCCATATCTTCGACGTCGGCTTCCAGAGCCCGAACGTCGAGGCCGGCCGCCCGCTGGTCTACGCCACCGCCCTGGTGCTGGTAATGCTGATCATCGTGCTCAACCTGACCGCGATCTCGATCCGCAACTACCTGCGCGAGAAATACCGCGCCGACAGCGATTGAGTTGCCCGATGCACAACGCCTCCCGCAAACACCGTCATTGCGAGGCCCCGAAGGGGCCGCGGCAACCTCCCGCCGCCACCCCGACGCCTGCCCGGGGTCGCGTCGGGGCCGACCCACGGAGATCGCCACGCGCCTGCGGCGCTCGCGATGACGGTGCTTTTCCGAACCGTCGCGAGGACGGGATGCGTCGAACCCTGTTTCCCATGGAGTACCCGAGATGAGTGACACCGCTACCCACGCCGTCAACGTGACGCAAGGCGACCGACCCGACCGCGGCCTGCGGCTCTCCAGTGAGGAGATCTGCCTGACCGCCGAGGACCTGAAGCTGTTCTATGGTGAGGATCAGGCCCTGAAGGGCATTGACATCCAGATCCCGAAGAACCGGATCACGGCATTCATCGGCCCGTCCGGCTGCGGCAAGTCCACGTTCCTGCGCTGTTTCAACCGCATGAACGACCTGATCGATGCCGCCCGCATCGAAGGCACGATCCGGCTCGACGGCGACGACATCTACGAAAAGGCCGTGGACGTGCCGGAGCTGCGCCGTCGCGTCGGCATGGTGTTCCAGAAGCCCAACCCGTTCCCGAAGTCCATCTACGAGAACGTGGCCTACGGCCTGCGGCTGCAGGGTGTCAAGAATCGCCGACGCCTGGACGAGGTGGTGGAAAAGTCGCTCAAGCGTGCCGCGCTGTGGGACGAGGTCAAGGATCGCCTGCACGAGAACGCCTTTGGCCTGTCCGGCGGTCAGCAGCAGCGTCTGGTGATCGCCCGCGCGATCGCGATCGACCCCGAGGTCCTGCTGCTGGACGAGCCCTGCTCCGCGCTGGACCCGCTGGCCACGCTGAAGATCGAGGAGTTGATGATCGAGCTGAAGAAGGATTACACGCTGGTCATCGTCACCCACAACATGCAGCAGGCCGCACGCGTGTCCGACTACACCGCCTTCATGTACATGGGCGAGCTGATCGAATACGCCGACACCGACACCCTGTTCACCTCGCCTGCCAAGAAGCAGACCGAGGACTACATCACCGGCCGCTTCGGTTAGGCCATTTCGGATCAGGAGTCCGGATCATGGACAAGAGTTTCTTCAAACAGCACATCTCCCAGCAGTTCAATGCCGAGCTGGAGGACATTATCAAAAAGGTGATGACCATGGGAGGCCTGGTCGAGCAGCAGCTCGGCGATGCGGTGAACGCAATGGTCGAGGGAGACACCGAACTGGCGGAGACCGTCATGACCTCCGACTACAAGATCAACGCCCTGGAGGTCGAGATTGACGAGGAATGCACGCACATCCTCGCCCGACGCCAACCTACCGCTTCGGACCTGCGCCTGGTGATCGCGGTGATCAAGACCATCACCGACCTGGAGCGAATGGGCGACGAGGCCGAGCGCGTGGGCCGCATGGGCCTGCAACTCCTGGACTCGGACCGCCGTGAGGCGCCCATGGACGAGATCGCGAAGATGGGCCAGCTGGTGCGCGAGATGACGCGTGGCGTGCTGGATGCCTTTGCCCGCATGGATACCGAACAGGCCGTGCGCGTCGCACAGCAGGACATCCAGATCGACAGCCTGTACGAGGACATCACGCACAAGCTGATGAAGCAGATGACGGCCGCTCCCGACGCGGTGCCGCGCTTGATGGACATCGTCTGGGCCACCCGCTCGCTGGAACGGATCGGTGACCGTGCGCGCAACATCTGCGAGTACGTGGTGTATTTCGTGAAGGGCAAGAACGTTCGCCACACCAGCTACGACCAGATGGCCGCCGAGGCCACAGGAGATCGCCACTAATACGAAGGTTCCGCATCCGCGAACGGCGCGCGAGTAGACAACGGCACGGCAATCAGGCTCAAAATAGGGTTCAACACACCCGCCCTGACCCCTGGTACCCGATGCCGCGTTTCATCTCGACGTTGTTTGTCCTTTGCAGCCTGACACTGCCCACGGCCGTTGGCAGTCTGGCCGCTGCGGATGAGCCGGAAGAGGCCGTCCCCTCTTCCAAGGTCGAGGCACTGCTCGAGAAGACCGAACTCCCCGATGGCGTCGCATTCGAGATTGTCGAAAACGACCGCGCGGCCCTGAGTGCCCTGCTGCCCGAGATTCAAGCGAACATCCGGGTGCTGCGCCAGCGCGACCCGGACCTGCCGATTGCGGTCGTCACCCACGGAGCGGAGCAGTTCACTCTCACCCGCGCCGAGGCCGTGGCGCATGGCTCGCTCCACGCCGAGATCGAGTCTTTGGTGATGGATGACGGCGTCAACGTCGTGGTCTGCGGGACCTTCGCCGGCTGGCGCGATCTCGAGCCCGATGCCTTCCCCGAGCATGTCGAGGTGGCCACGGCCGCACCGGACCGGCTGAATGACCTGGAGGCCGCAGGCTACACCGTGATCCGCCTGCGTCCGTCCCTGCTGGACGCCCCGGCGGAAGACCCCTGGGAGTTCGACTTCGGCCAGCCGTGACGTGCCACGCCCGATGCGGGCTCTGTCACCCGCCAGGGGGCTTGTGGCATCCTTTCGCGCATGCGATTTCTGATCCGATGGTTTTTCCGCGGCGTACGCCTGATCCTCACGCCGTTCATGCTGATTGGCGAGCGCCTGTCGCGCCCGCGCGGCATCGAACGCGACCCCGCCGACCAGGCCCGCGTTGACGAACAGACGCGCCACCTCGCGCTTTACCATTTCCCGGCCTGCCCGTTCTGCATCCGGGCCCGCCGTACCATGCAGCGGCTGTCGCTCGACATCGAGTTGCGCAATGCCCAGGCGGCCGGCCCTCACCGCGAGGAGCTGCAGACCGAGGGCGGCAAGCTGCAGGTGCCCTGCCTGCGCATCGAGGAACCGGACGGCCAGGTACGCTGGCTGTACGAGTCGGATGCGATCGGCGAATATCTGCGCGAGCGCTTCGACCCGAACCGCCCGGACGGTAGCTCCGGAGATGCCGCGGTGTCCGGGGACTCCCGCGCCTGACCGCGACAGGCCACCGACTCGGGGACTGTCGGCACAGCACGGTATAAGATTGGGGTTCCCGTACCCGAGGAACCCGCTGGATGGCTGCCCTGAACCGCCCTCGAAGACTGCCCCGTCTGTTCATTCTTCCGGCTGCGACCCTGCTGCTCGGCTCACTGCTTGGCGGAACCTCTGCCCAGGCACTTGAACCCCTGTTCGATGCCCACCTGCACTACCGCGACCGGCAGATGGAACACTTCCCGCCGGAGGCCGTCGCGCGCACGCTGCAAGAAAATTCAATCCAGTCCGCGATCATCATGTCCCCGCGCTCGAAACTGATCGAAGCGCTGGAACCGGAGGTGGATGCGCGCATCGTCCCGTTTCTCGAGATCTCCCAGCGCCTGGGGCGCAAGATGGACTGGATGCACGAGGACGGCCTGCGGGAACAGGTCGAGACCATACTCGACCGAAGCCAGGTCCAGTGGCGCGGGATCGGGGAGCTGCACATACAGGCCGATGACCGATTTGCCCGCGGCTTCGAGGACCTGCTGGCACTGGCAGTCGAGCGGGATCTGTGGATCGTGATCCATGGCGACCCTGCCGTGATCGACCATGCCTACGCCGTCCAGCCCGAGGTACGCATCCTCTGGGCGCACGCCGGTTCCTATGCCTACCCGCCACTGGTTCGTGACTACCTGGAGCGGCATCCGAACATGGTCATGGATGTCTCCATGCGCAACCCGCGCATCAATCCCGGGGGCATCATCGACGCCGACTGGTTCGAACTGTTCCTCGACTATCCGGATCGTTTCCTGATCGGCAACGACACCTTCAGCCTGGCCCGCTGGGAGCACTTCACGGTGCTGAAGGACAGCACCCGGGCCTGGCTCGAGCAGCTACCCGCGAACGTCCAGCGCATGATCGCCCGGGAGAACGGCGAGCGCCTGTTTCCGCCCACCGAGAGCCAGTAAGCCGGCCACAAAAAAGCCCGGGACCGTCTCCGGTCCCGGGCTTGGCATCAACTGGCTCGGGGCTTATACCTTGAACTGACCCACCCGCTGCTGCTGCTCGGAGGCCAGCTTGGACAGCTCCTCGGAGGCATTGCGGATCTGTTCCGATCCGGCCGCGGTCTGATCCAGCACCTCAGTGACATTGGCCACGTTGCGGTTGATCTCCTCGGCCACCGTCGACTGCTCCTCGGCGGCACTGGCGATCTGCGTGTTCATGTCGCTGATGCGGGTGACCGACTGCGTGATCGCGGTCAGCGATTCGCCCGCGAGATTGACCTGCTCCACGCTCTGGTGCGCCTTGGAACGGCCATCTTCCATCGCCTGCACCGCCTCGCGGGTACCGCTTTGCACCCGCTCGATCATCTGCTGGATCTCGTGGGTCGAGTCCTGCGTGCGGCTGGCCAGGGTACGCACCTCGTCGGCAACCACCGCGAAACCGCGGCCCTGTTCGCCCGCACGCGCCGCCTCGATCGCCGCATTCAGCGCCAGCAGGTTGGTCTGATCGGCGATATCGCCGATGACTTCCAGGACCTTGTTGATCTCCTCGGCATCCTGCGACAGGCGGCTGACCACCTCGGCGGCGCCATCCACCTGCTGCGACAACGCGTTGATCGCAGCCACGGTACGCTGCACCACCTGCTGACCCTCGTTGGCGTCCTGGTCGGTGTTCTGTGCCGCGGCGGCGGCATCCGCCGCGTTGCGGGCCACCTCCTGCACCGTAGCCGTCATCTCGTTCATGGCTGTGGCAACCTGATCGATCTCCGACTTCTGTCGCCGCACCTGCTCGTTGGTCTCTTCGCTCGTCGCGGACAGCTCGTTCGCTGCTGCGGCAACCTGATCGCCCCCGGCCGCGACCGTGGATACGAGGCCACGGATCTTCTTGACGAAGTTGTTGAACGCCTCCGCCAGCTCTCCGAGTTCGTTCTTGCCAGAGACCTCCAGCGAACGGGTCAGATCGCCCTCGCCTCCCGCGATATCGTTCAGCCGGGCCACCGTGCGATTCAGGGGACGAACGATGCTTCGGGTCAGGAGCCAGGCCAGGAGGGCACCAAGCGCCACGGCAACCACGCCAACCGCAACCACCGTGCCGGTCGCGTTGCGCGTCATCGCGACATACGCGCTGCGGTCCACCATGACCTCAAGCACGCCGACCACGTCACCGGAGAAATCCGTAACGGGACGCGCGACCACGGCCATCGGGGTGCCTTCATAGGTCACGTTGCGCACCAGTTCCTCGCCCTCCATGACCTCGCGCATCTCGGCATCGCTGAAGGTGGACTCGCCACTGATCGTACCGCCAAAGCGGTTGAACGACCGACCATCACGCAGGTAGAGGGCAACCGGCGAATCCGTTTCTTGGGTGAACTCTTCAAAGAAGCTGTCACCAAACGACAGGCCGAATTCCACAGAGCCGACGTGGCCGCCGTTGTGCTCGATCGGCACCACCCCGCGAATCCCGAGACCGGCCACGCCCTCTTCCAGCCCCGAGATCGGGGTACGCTTGTCGTTGGTGTCGACCACCGTCTGGCGGAAGTCGGACAGGTCGTCGCCATAGTTGTCGGGCGAGTGAACGCGCAGGAACGAAGTCGCCGGCGGTGTATGGAACTGGTACTGATGCACGCCGTACTGCTCGCTCAGGGAGGCGAAACTCGGAACGGTCATCTCGGCCAGACGCTCGCGATCGCCCGTCGCCATCGCCTCTTGCACGTCGGGGATCTTCGCCACGGTCTCTGCCATCGCGGTCGCGCGTGCGGCCTCCTGATCCAGGCGGCCGACGAGCTGCGCGGCCAGATCGCTCAGCTCGCGCTGTTCGGCACGATCGGCCATGGTGCCCAGGCTGTTCATCACGACTACGAGTGTCAGGATCACGGCCAGCAGCACCACCGTGATAATCCCGACCATCAGCCGGACCCCGATTCGGATGTTATCGAACATGTTGAAGACTCTCCCCAATAAGGCTTTGCGGGCCAGCGGCATCCTTGCTGCGGCAGTTCACCGTCGATAGCGGCGGCGAAGCATAAAACTTGAGGGAGATCACAGGAAGCCGGAAAGGCCGGGAGACAGGCCTAGCCCTGCATCAGGATGGCCTCCGCCAGGGCGTAGACCGCAAGCGTAATCATGGCAATTGCCACCAGGGAGAGCAGCGCCCCGCCACGGATCATGTCGATCACTCGCAGCCGGTTGCTGGCGAACACGATCGCGTTGGGCGGGGTCGCGACCGGCAACATGAAGGCCACGGAGGCGGCAAAGGCCACGGGGATCGCGAGGAGCACGACGGGAATATCCATGCGCATCGCCAGCGCAGCCACCAGCGGCAGCAGCGTGGCAGCGGTGGCTGTGTTGCTGGTCACATGCGATAGCAACATGGTCACCACCACGGCCCCGGCAATGATCAGCAGCAGCGGCCATGCCTGGGCGGCGCCCAGGCCCTCGGCGGCCAGCTCCGCCAGGCCGCTCGCCTCGATGGCCGAACCCAGGCTGAGACCACCGCCGACCAGCAGCAGCACCCCCCAGGGGAGCTCGCGCGTATTGTCCCAGGCCAGCAGCCGGCGCTGGTCTGCTGCGCCCGAGGGCAGCAGGAACAGCAGCCCGGCCCCCAGGACGGCAATCCCGGCATCCGTCAGATGAATCGGCAGGAGACCTTCCAGAAAGGGGCGCGACAGCCACGCCAGCGCTACCAGCAGGAAGACGCCGGCGACCCGGTATTCGGCCCGAGACCAGACCCCGACCTCGGCGCGCTGCTGGTCCATCATCGCCTGCAACCCCTGCAGGCGTACTCGATGAACCGGGAAGACCCAGCGCGTCAGCAACCACCAGGCCAGCAGCAGCAACGCGGTGGCCAGGGGCAGGCCCAGCATCATCCACTGCACAAAACCGATCTCGATGCCATGCCGGTCGCCCAGATAGGCGGCGGTCAGCGCGTTCGGCGGAGAGCCGATGATCGTCGCCATGCCCCCGATATTGGCGGCAAAGGCGATCCCCAGCAGGAGCGCCAGTGCGGGGCGGCGGGAATCGGCGCCGGGGCCGTTACCCGCGATGTGCGTATCACGATCCATCAGCGCCAGAACGGACAGGGCGATCGGCAACATCAGCGCAGCAGTGGCTGTGTTGCTGACCCACATCGACAGCCCCGCCGTGGCCAGCATGAAGGCCCCGACCAGGCGATGCAGGCGATCCCCCGCCCGGCTGACGATCGCGAGCGCAATCCGCTGGTGGAGTCCCCAGCGCTGTACCGCCAGCGCGATCGCAAAACCGCCCATGAACAGAAAGATGATGGGATTGGCGTATGGCGCGGTGGCCGCGTCCATCGGCATCACGCCGAGCAGCGGCAAAAGGGCAATCGGCAGCAACGCCGTTACGGGTAGTGGCAAGGCCTCGGTAATCCACCAGGTCGCCATAAAAAGGGTCAACCCGAGCACCCACCATGCCTCGCGTGCAACGCCTTCTGGCGCTGGAAAAACCAGGAACGCAAGCATCAGGAGCGGGCCCAGGAAAAGCCCGATGCGCCCGCGCCAGGCGTAAGCACTGCGCGAGGGGTTCGCACCCACCGACGAGGGGGCGCCGTCCGATTGTCGATCGGCATCGTGCGCGGACATGCCGTGGCTCCTTCACACTTCCGCAAACGTTGGCTGAACGATAACCAAGCCGCATCATCGGAAATTGCATCACCCGAGCAACGTGACTATCGTTGACGAGTTTACTGGCGCGGCCACCAATGGTCGGCCAGCCGCAGTCTCGCATGTTTTCTTACAAGGAGTCTTTCATGGCCTACGAACTGCCCGATCTGCCCTATGCCAAGAACGCGCTGGAGCCGCACATCTCCGCCGAGACGCTGGAATACCATCACGACAAGCACCACGCGACCTACGTGACCAAGCTGAATGGCCTGCTGCCCGGCTCCGAGTTCGAGAATGCCTCGCTGGAGGACATCATCAAGAAGGCCCCGGCCGGCGGCATCTTCAACAACGGCGCCCAGGTCTGGAACCACACCTTCTACTTCAACTGCATGGGCCCGGACGCCGGCGGCGAGCCGTCCGGCAAGGTGGCCGACGCGATCAACAGCGCCTTTGGCTCGTTTGATGGCTTCAAGGAGAAGTTCAACGAGGCCGCGGTCGCCAATTTCGGCTCCGGCTGGACCTGGCTGGTGCAGAATAGCGACGGCTCGGTGGAGATCGTGAACACCTCCAACGCGGCCAATCCGATGCGTGATGGCAAGACCCCGCTGCTGACCTGCGATGTCTGGGAACATGCCTACTACATCGACTACCGCAACGCGCGCCCGAAGTATCTGGAGAACTTCTGGAGCGTGGTGAACTGGGATTTTGTCGCCCAGCAGATGAAATAAGTCGCGATAACGCGATTGGGGGCCGCCCCAGTGCGGCACCCTGGGCAGAAGCCGGCGGCTCGCTCGCCGGCTTCTTCATTTGGGAGAGCTTTGCTAATGAGTGATGTCCTGCAGAATACCTACAGCCGGCTGCCGGTTGCCTTCGAACGGGGGGAAGGCGCCTGGCTCTGGGATACCGAGGGCAAACGCTACCTCGATGCCCTGTCCGGCATCGCGGTCTGCGGCCTTGGACACGCCCACCCGAAAGTGGCGCATGCGATCTGCGATCAGGCTCAGACGCTGGTACATACATCGAACCTGTTCCGCATCCCCTTGCAGGAACAGCTCGCGCGACGCCTGTGCGCGCTGGCACAGATGGAGCAGGCCTTTTTCTGCAACTCTGGCGCCGAGGCCAACGAAGCGGCCATCAAGCTGGCCCGGCTGCATGCCCGCCGCCGCGGCATCGCGAAGCCGAAGGTCATCGTGATGCACGGCAGCTTCCACGGGCGCACGCTCGCGACGCTGTCGGCCACCGGCAACGAAAAGATCCATGCCGGATTCGAACCCCTGGTCGAGGGCTTCGTGCACCTCCCCCACGGCGATGCCGAGGCCGTCGCGGCCCTGGGCAACGATCCGGACGTGGTCGCCATCCTGGTCGAACCCATCACCGGCGAGGGCGGCATCCACGTACCCCCGCCCGGATACCTCAGGCGCCTGCGCGAACTGGCCGACCAGCACGACTGGCTGCTGATGCTGGACGAGATCCAGGCCGGGATCGGCCGCACCGGACACTGGTTTGCCTTCCAGCACGAGGGCATCACGCCCGACGTGGTGTCGCTCGCGAAGGGCCTGGGCAACGGCATCCCGATCGGGGCGAACCTGGTGGCCGGCCGTGCGTCTGGCCTGTTCACCCCGGGCACCCACGGCACCACCTTCGGCGGCAATCCGCTGGTCTGCCGGGCGGCCCTGGCCGTGCTCGATGTGATGCAGGACGAGGGCCTGTGCGAGGAAGCGGGGCGACAGGGCGAGATCCTCCGCCGCCGCCTGGCTGACCGGCTCGAGGACAAACCGGGGGTGGTCGCCGTGCGCGGACGCGGGCTGATGATCGGCATCGAGCTGGATCGCCCGGCCGGAACACTGGTTCAGGCCGCCCTCGACGCAGGGCTAATCCTCAACGTGACCGCGCAGCGGGTGATCCGGCTACTGCCACCACTGATCGTGGACGACGCCCAGGTCGACCAGATCGCCAGCACCGTGGCCGATCTGGTCGACACCCTGCTCGTATCCGAAGATTCCCGGGAGGCCCAGGCATGAAGCCCCGCCATTACCTGTCGTTCCACGACCTGTCCGCAGACGAGACACGCGCCCTGCTCGAACGTGCCGTCGAACTGAAGCGCCAGACTCACGCGGGCGAGCACCACGACGACATCCTGCGCGGCAAGACGCTGGGGATGATCTTCGAGAAGTCCTCGACCCGCACGCGTGTCTCGTTCGAGGTCGGCATGCAGCAACTGGGCGGCAACGCCCTGTTCCTGTCCCCGCGCGACACCCAGCTGGGCCGCGGCGAGCCGATCGAGGACACGGCCCGTGTGCTCTCGCGCATGGTGGACTGCGTGATGATCCGCACCTACGAACACGAGAAGATCGAACTGTTCGCCCAGCACTCCTCGGTCCCCGTGATCAATGGCCTGACCGACCGGGAGCACCCCGCGCAGCTGCTGGCTGACCTGCAGACCTATCTCGAACACCGGGGCGACATCCGGGGCAAGCGCGTGGCCTGGATTGGCGACGGCAACAACATGTGCCACAGCTACATGTATGCCGCGCACCTGCTGGACTTCCATCTGGTGGCGGCCTGTCCCGAGGGCTACGACCCGGAAGAGGACGTCGTGGATGCCACGCGCGACCATTTCGAACTGACCCGCGATGCGCGCGCGGCGGCCGAGGGTGCCGACCTCGTCGTCACCGACGTCTGGGCCAGCATGGGGCAGGAGCAGGAAAAGAGCGCCCGCCGCCGGGCCTTTGCCGGGTTCTTCGTGGACGCCGACCTGATGCGTCTGGCCAACGACGACGCCCTGTTCATGCACTGCCTGCCCGCGCACCGCGAGGAAGAGGTCTCCACCGAGGTCCTCGAAGGCCCACAAAGCGTGGTCTGGGACGAGGCGGAAAACCGGCTGCACGCGCAGAAGGCCCTGATGGAGTTCCTGCTGACCCGCGGCAGCTGATCCAGAACAGGACCTGTCACGAAACTGACATAATGCACACCTACACTCGGGGCCCCACCCTTGCCCCGAGTCGTGCATGCCGGATGCCGACGTGACCGATACCGAGCTCTTCCTCAACCGCGAGCTGTCACTGCTGGAATTCAACCGGCGCGTGCTGGAACTGGCACGCGACCCGGGCTTTCCCCTGCTGGAGCGGTTGCGCTACCTGAGCATCTCGTCCACCAACCTCGACGAGTTCTTCGAGGTCCGCGTGGGCTCGCTGCGCCAGCAGCTCGACCTGAACGTCCAGGCGCCGGGGCCGGACGGCCTGTCCGCGGCGGAACAGCTGCGCCTGATCGCGCCCCGGGCGCACGCCCTGGTCGACAATCAGTATCGCGCGCTCAACGACGAACTGATCCCGGCGCTGGCCGAGGAAGGCATCCATTTCGTGCGGCGCTCGCACTGGAGCGAGCAGCAGAAGGCCTGGGTACGCCAGTTTTTTCACGAGCAGCTGCAGCCCGTCCTCAGCCCGATCGGGCTCGACCCCGCGCACCCGTTTCCGCGCATCCTGAACAAAAGCCTGAACTTCATCGTCACGCTCAAGGGCAAGGACGCATTCGGGCGGGAATCCGGGCGCGCGGTGGTCCAGGCACCACGCTCCCTCCCGCGTCTGGTGAAACTCCCGCGCGAGGTGGCCAGCGGCGATTCCGATTTCGTGCTGCTGTCGTCCATCCTGCACGCCCATGTCGGCGAGCTGTTCAAGGGCATGAAGGTCACCGGCTGCTACCAGTTCCGGCTGACCCGCAACTCTGATCTGTTCGTTCAGGAAGAGGAGATCGACGACCTGCTGAACGCGCTGGAAGGCGAACTACCCCAGCGCAACTACGGCGCGGGCGTTCGCCTGGAGGTCGCGGACAACTGCCCGGAAGAAGTCGCGCAGTTCCTGCTGCAGGAATTTCATCTGGAGGCAGACGACCTCTACCAGGTCACCGGTCTGGTCAACCTGAACCGGATGATGGCCGTGTACGACCTGGTCGACCGACCCGACCTCAAGTTTCCCCCGTTCATCCCCGCCCTGCCGCGCACGGATGCCAGCGGTGAAAGCATCTTCGCGGCCATCCGCCAGCAGGACCTGCTGCTGCACCACCCCTACCAGTCGTTCATGCCGGTGGTGGATTTCCTGCGCCAGGCCGCCAGCGACCCGCGCGTCCTGGCGATCAAGCAGACGCTTTATCGCACGGGCACCCAGTCGCCACTGGTGGAAACGCTGATCGAGGCCGCGCAATCGGGCAAGGAAGTGACCGTGGTCATCGAGCTGCGCGCCCGCTTCGACGAGGCCGACAACATCGAGCTGGCCAACCGCATGCAGGATGCGGGCGTGCATGTGACCTATGGCGTGGTCGGCTACAAGACCCACGCAAAGCTCGCCCTGGTGGTGCGCCGTAACGGCGACAAGCTCGTGCGCTACGCCCACCTGGGCACGGGCAACTACCACTCGGGCACCGCCAAGGCCTATACCGATTACGGCCTGCTGACGGCCGATCCAGTAGTCACCGAGGACGTCCATCGCGTGTTTCAGCAGCTCACGGGCCTTGGCAAGGTGGAACGCCTGCGCGAGCTGATCCAGGCGCCTTTCCGTCTGCACGATGCGATGTGCGAGAAGATCGAACGCGAGGCCGAGAACGCCCGCGAAGGCCGGCCTGCGCGGATCGTCGCACGCATGAACTCGCTGAACGAGACCGGCATCATCCAGGCGCTTTATCGCGCATCGCAGGCGGGCGTGAAGATTCAGCTGATCGTGCGCGGCATCTGCAGCCTGCGCCCGGGCGTGCCGGGCATCTCCGAGAACATCGAAGTGCGCTCGGTGCTCGGCCGGTTTCTCGAGCACTCGCGGGTGTTCTATTTCGAGAACGGGGGCGAGCCCGAGCTGTATCTGTCCAGCGCCGACTGGATGCCCCGCAATTTCTTCCGACGGGTGGAGGTCGCCTTTCCGATCCGCGATACCGCCATGCGCGACCGTGTCGCGGAGGAGTGTCTGTTCAACTACCTGCGGGATACCGCCAGCGCATGGGCCCTGCAGGTCGACGGGAGTTATCAGCGGGTCCAACCGGTTGCCGACGAGCCGCCCCATTCGGCACAGCAACAGTTGCTCAAGACGCTCGCTAGCTGACGACCAGCTCCAGGTCGTGGCGCGCCCACTGCCCGGCCTCCTCCTCCAGATCGGCCCGCGTGAGCGGATGCGCATCCAGCCAGCCAGCGGCAAAGCCCAGCACCAGCCCGCGCTCGCGCGCCTCGATCCGCTCCAACGGCGGGGGCTCCGGCGCACGCGCGCGATGCAGCAGCACCGCCAGTCGCAGCAGACTGGCCAGACGCAGCAGGGGCTCGACCCGGGCCTGACGTACGTCATTGAGCAGCTTCGGCTTGAACGCGCGGCGGTGCAGGCGCACCAGCAGCGCCAGCTCGTGCTGCTCGGGCTGCGAGAACCCCGGCAGATCGGCCCAGTTGAGGATGTATTCGCCGTGCTTGTGGTACTTGCTGTGCGCGAGCGCCAGTCCCACCTCGTGCAGCTCAGCCGCCCAGTCCAGGCGCTCGCCGTCGTTCTCGTCCAGCCCCCAGCGGGCCCGGACGGCCCCCAGCAGTCGCGCGGCCATGGCCTGTACCCGCGCGGCCTGGGCCTCGTCGACGGCAAAACGGCGGCGCAGGTTTTCAATCGTCAGGCCACGGACATCCTCGTGCCGAAAGCGTCCCAGCAGATCGTGGATCACTCCCTCGCGCAACGCGCCATCGGAAGGATGCAGCCGCTCGATCCCCAGCGCCTCGAACGCCCCGATCAGCACCGCCAGCCCGCCCGCAATCACCGGCACCCGGTCCTCGGCCAGCCCTGGCAGCTCCAGCTTGTCCAGACGCCCAACCTCGATCATGCGTTGGCGCAGGGTGCGCAACGCGTCAAGTGTCATGCCCGGTGCCTCGTCGATGCCGGTCTCGCGCACAATACGGTCCAGTGCCAGGATCGTGCCGGAGGCCCCCAGCGCCTGGTCCCACCCGGCCTCGCGATAGATGGAGGCGATCGGCTGCAGCTCCTGGCCGGCATGCAGCTCGGCGGCGGCAAACGCCCGGGGTGTCAGGCGGCCATCGGAGAAGTGCCTCTGGGTGAAGGTCACACAGCCCATCTCCAGGCTCTCGGCGAGGATGGGCCGGAAGCGCTCGCCAATGATGAATTCGGTGCTGCCACCGCCGATGTCCATCACCAGCCGCCGCCCCTCGTCATCCGCGAGCGTGTGGGCCACGCCCAGATAGATCAGCCGGGCCTCCTCGCGCCCGGCAATAATCTCCACTGGATGCCCGAGGGCCCGCTCCGCAGCGGCCAGAAAACGGTGACTGTCGGCCATCTGGCGCAGGGTATTGGTGCCCACGACGCGCACACTGCCCTGGCGTAGCTGGCGCAGTCGCTGGCCGAATCGCTCGAGGCAGTCCAGTGCGCGGCGTTCGACGGTTGCATCCAGGCGACCGCGGGCATCCAGACCACTGGCCAGTCGCACCGTTTCCTTCAGCCGGTCCATCTTCAGGACCTCACCGTCATGACGCCGGGCCACGATCATGTGAAAGCTGTTGGAACCCAGATCGACCGCCGCGACAGTCTCGCCCTGTCCGTCCATCGCCATCTACCCGTATTCTCCCGAGAGACCCTCCAGCACCCGGCGGGGCAACAGCCAGAGCAATTGCATGGGACCGGGCAGACCGCCTCCCAGGGCGCAGACCGAACCCTTGCCCATGTGTACCCCGGAAGCCCCCGCCGGGCAGCCCATCAGGCGCCCGGCCAGCGAAGAGAGGTCCGGCTCATGGCCGACCACCACCAGACTGCCGTCGGCCGGCAGGCGCGCCGCCAGGGCCTCCAGTTCCACGCCGGCCACCTGTCCGGGTGCCAGCCATTTCTTCTGGCGCACCGGGACGCCCAGTCCTTCGGCGATGGGTGACGCCGTTTGACGCGCACGCAGGTAAGGGCTGGTTAGCAGTTCCACATGCCCGGAAAGCAAACCGGTCAGCGAGGCGGCCATGCGCCGAGCGCTCACCTGGCCGGCCTCGCTCAACGGCCGATCCCGATCGGCACCTTCCCACTCCCCTGCGTTGCCCGCCTGGGCGTGGCGGACCAGCACGAGACGCGGGCTCCGGCTCATGCCTGTGCGCCTCCCGGGGCCAGCAGGAACAGGCTGTAGGCCTCATCCGGCGCCGACCACTCCGCCACCTGTGCCAGTCCGGCGCCGGACAGCAGTTGCTGCACCATCGGGCGCGTAAACTTGCGCGAGATCTCGGTGCGAATGGACTCGCCATCGGCGAACTGCAGGGTGGTCGCGGGTTCGGAGACCTGGACGGTCTGATCACCCTGGGCGACCAGGTGCATCTCGATACGTGAATGCGCCTCGACGAACGGGGCGCGATGGCGGAAACCATCGGGATCAAAATCGGCTCCCAACTCACGATTGAGGACGGACAACAGGTTCAGGTTAAACGCTGCCGTCACACCGGCCGCGTCGTTGTAGGCCGCCTCCAGCACGGGAATAGCCTTGACCCGGTCCAGCCCGAGCAGGAGCCGATCCTCCGCGCCCATGGCGGCGCGAATCTGCGACAGCAGGGCGATCGCCTCGGCGTCCTCGAAGTTCCCCAGGCTGCCACCGAGAAAGGTGAACAGGCGCGGGGCTATTGGGACAGGTGTCAGCGTCGGCAGAGCCGAAAGCGCGGCGAGATAGTCACCGCACAGGGCCTCGATCACGAGCGTCGGGAATCGTCCCAGCAGTCGCTCGGCCGCCTCGTCGAGGATCTCTCCACAGACATCATTGGCGACGTAATACGGATCGTCGACGCGCTCGTTCAACGCAGCGATCAGGTACTCGGTCTTGCGCGAGGTCCCACTGCCGAGCTCGATCAACGTATGGGCACCCGAGGTCTCGACGATCTCGGTCGCTCGGGACTCCAGCAGGGCCGATTCAAGTCGAGTGGGGTAATACTCGGGCGTGTCGCAAATGGCATCGAAAAGCTGCGAGCCACGGGCATCGTAGAAGTACTTTGGCGGCAGCCAGCGCGGCGCCTCCAGCATGCCCTTGCAAAAGTCCGCTACCAACTCCGCATGGGGATCGCGCACCTGCACCACATGACGGGTATAGCGCTCCGGGAGCGACATGGCAGGACTCTCGGGATTCATGGGCACATCCGTGCTTCGGGGTTCCCGGCACGCTACCATGAAACTCCCGACCTCCCAACCGCGAGTCCGCGCCAATGTGTCGCCATCTTGCCTATCTCGGCCCGCCACTGGCACTCAGGCGGATACTGCTGGACCCGCCGCACAATCTGATCGAGCAGGCGATTGCCCCGCAGGAGCTGGTTTACGCCCGCGTCAATGCGGATGGGTTCGGCTTTGGCTGGTTCAGCGAGGACGGCACCGCGCGCTGCTATCGGCGTGCCGACCCCCTGTGGCAGGACCCGAACCTGCAAGCACTCGCCGAAACACTGGAAGAACCGCTGTGGATCTCCGCCATCCGCAGCGCGACCCCCGGGTTCGGGGGCGACACCGTCAATGCCCAGCCGTTCGCCATCGACGGGCTGCTCTGCAGCCACAATGGGCTCATTGGCGGCTTCCGGCCGCAGATCCGCCGCCAGATCGAGAACCTGCTGACGCCCGAGATCGAGGCGGGCATCCAGGGCACCACGGATTCTGAATACCTGTTTGCCCTGGTCCGCCAGTTCCTGGCGGATGACGAGAACGCCACACTGGAAGGCGCCCTGGGCGAGGCCTTTTCAACACTGGAAACCTGGCTCGGCGACGAAATGGCCCTGCTCAACGTCCTCCTGTCCGACGGGCGCCGTCTGGTCGCCAGCCGCCATGCGATCAACAGCCCCTGCCCCAGCCTGTACTACACGTCCGACGATGACGACTTCCCCGAGGACTCGGTGATCGTCGCCTCCGAGCCGCTGACGGACCGCGAGCGCTGGCGCCCCGTCCCTTCCGGGCACATCCTGATCCTGGATCCTGACGAGCCACCGGAACTCCTTGCGCTCTAGCCTTTCCACTCGGATATGAGCACCCCAGCATTCGACCCTCCAGCAAGCCTCGTCTCTTCTTCGTCCTTGCTGGACGACCTGGCCCGTCAGCACGAGCGCTTGAACACTGCACTGGAAAGCACACCCGCCGAAATCTGGCGTAACCAGTATCACCCGGACCTTAGCCCGATCGGCTGGCACTACGCCCACTGCCACTTCATCGAGGCCGTCTGGCTGCGCGAACGTATTCTCGGGCACCCACCACCCCGCACGCGGGACTGGCATGACCTCTATTTCCCGGAACTCAGCCCCAAATGGCGCCGGGGTGGACGCCTCCCCGCGCTCGATCGACTCACTCGATGGGGACGCGAGCTCCAGTTCCGGCATCGCGATTGGCTTGCGCGTAACGCCGAGATCCTCGACCACCCGCTGATGGCTGACGAGTACCTGACGGGGTTCCTTGCCCAGCACCACGCGATGCACCTGGAGACCCTGGCTCAGGTGCGCTGGTTTGCCCGCCTTCAGGGGCCTGAGCCCGGCCACTCGGAACCCCGCCTGCAGGCGCCCGAGATCACCTCGCAATCCTGGCTCGAATGGGATGCCGTGCACACCACCGTAGGCAGCGACGACGTACAGGTCTTCGACAATGAAAAGGGCGTTCACGGGAAGGAACTCGCGCCCTTTGCCATCCGGCGCGACCCTGTCACCAACGGGGAATGGCAGGCCTTCATGCAGGAGGCCGGCTATCACCGCCCCGAACTATGGAGCCGCGAGGGGTGGGACTGGCGCAACGCCCACGACATCCGGGCCCCACTCGGGTGGCGCGCGCCCGGGACCGACATTGGCCTGCAGGTTCTGCCGGAGGGAACGGTACAGCGCAACGCCGATGCCCCGGTGGTGGGCGTATCCCGCTTCGAGGCCGAGGCCTTCGCCCGCTGGGCCGGCGCCCGGCTGCCCCACGAACACGAATGGGAACATGCTCAGCGCGAGGGATCGCTGCGAGGCACCGGCCGAGTATGGGAGTGGTGCGGAAATCCGTTCGCACCGTATCCCGGATTCCGCCCGTTCCCCTACAACGAATACTCGGCCCCGTGGTTTGACGGCCAGCATTACGTCCTGCGCGGCGGCAGCGACTGGAGCGATCCGCTGCTGAAACGCCCGAGCATGCGCAATTTCTTCACCCCGGAGAAACGCCATGTCTTTGCCGGCGTGCGCGTCGCACGTACGATGGAACCCTGACCCCACCGGATAACATCCCATGAGCCGCACCCTATCCCTGCGTCCCCTTGTTGCATGCCTCTGGCTTAACGCCCTGCTGCTGATCCCGGCCCTGGCCAGCGCCGATGGAAACACCACACTGATGCTCTCCGGCCATGCCGAGCAGCAGGTGGAGAATGACCGCATGACGGTCCAGATGCAGGCCCAGGCCCGTGCCCCGGACGCACGGGACGCCGCAGACACGGTCAACCGCCGCATGGAACAGGCCCTGGCTCGCGCGGAAGACTACGACGCGGTCGAGGCGTCGACCCGCAGCTACACGACACAGGCCATCCACGACCGCGACAAACCTGGCCAGATCACAGCCTGGCAGGTCCAGCAGACCCTGGAACTCGTCAGTAGCGACTTCGAGACCCTGACCGAGCTGGTCGGGGCCCTCCAGGGAGACGAACTCACCGTGGGCCAGATCCGCTTCTCGCTCAGCCGCGAGACACAGCAGGAGCACCGCAAGGCCTTGCTGGAGGCCGCCATGCACGACTGGAAGGAACAGGCCCGCGCGATGGCACGTTCCCTGGGGGCTACCCATCTGCGCCCCGTGGAAGTCGAGCTCGTCGACAGCGGCTATGACCGCCCGCAGCCGATGATGGCGATGCGCGCGATGGACGAAGCCGCCAGCCAGCCTGCACTGGAGGCCGGGACGTCCACGGTTTCCGTCACCGTGCGCGCCAAAGTCGAAGCGCTGGGGGGCGAGACGCTGCGCGTCGACCCGTAGTCAATCTACAGGAGCTGGCTAGCGTGCGAGATGCAGGGCCAGCTCCCCTTCGCGCACATCGATGCTCTCGATCCCCGCGCGCAGGTGCTGGAAGGGCTCCAGCGCCAGCAGGTCCTCGTCTTTCAGGCCGCCCAGCCACGCATCCGGCAGGGGGATGCCGGCGACGGACACACCGACGAGCCGAGCTCGCAGTTCCTCGCCTTCGGTCTCGAAGCGCACACCGGAGCGCACGTTCAGCACACGCCCGCCCATCAGCGGCACATCCGCCGGCACGTCGATGCGCACGCGCGTGCTCACCTGCCCCGGCGTCAGGCGGACCGCCACCCGGCCGGCCAGGTCCGGATCGCGCGCGATCAGGGCATTCAGCTCGCGTTCGCTGAACTGGACGATCCGCGCCTCGTCGGTCTCTTCGTAGAGTTCGGGGATCAGCGGCTCCGCTTCCGCCTCGAGGTCGATGATCGGCTCACTGGGGGCCTGATCGGGGCGCGGTGCATCGGGTGCAGAGATCGCCTGCAGCTTGGCCTCGAGCTCCACCTGCTCCTGCTCGCTCAGGGTCACGGGCTTCGGCTCGCCGGACTGCAGCATCACCACGCCCCAGAACGCCGCCCAGATGACCGCCAGCACCAGCAGGACGATCAGATAGCGCGGGGGCCGCCCCGTGGAGCGGTACTGGATCGGTGCGGAGGGTTCTTTGTATTTGGCCATTGCGCGGTTCCGTCCCTGGGGGACGCTTCATGGGGATCGCAATATGGTCGCACAGACACCCACGCGTGTGCGCAGGCGCTTCTGCCTAGATGAAGTCGAACAGGGAGAGCCGGTTGACCTGGGTATAGGTCTGCTGGGCCGCCTGAAGCGCCACCTGCTGCTGGTTGAAGCGGCTGATCGCCTCGGCATAGTCCAGATCGCGGATCTGCGACACCGCGCTTTCCAGATCCAGCAGCCGGTCCTCGTTGAGGTCCTTTTGCTGGTCAAAGGCCTTCAGCTTGCTCCCAAGCTCGGCACGTTTGTCGCTGAAGTTACCAAGCACGGCATCCAGATCCGCCAGTGCGGTGTTGCTGGCGCTGGCCAGATCCGCCCGCGCACTGGCGGAGTCGCCACTGCGCTCCAGGGCATCGATAATGCGATCCAGCGTCTGGAACACGCTGAAATTCTCGGCCGGACGCGATAGCACCTCGTCACCCGGCTCGGGCGTACCGCTGATGGTCACGCTGCGGCCGGCGAATTCGATGGACTCGCCCGATACATAGGGGACATCCTCTTCCAGCGAAACAGTACCGCCGTCCTCGTCGACATAGGTAATGCTGTAGACAAGCCCCCCATCGCCGTTCTCGTCGAAGGAGATGCTGTATTCGCGATCATCCAGGTCGGAAACACTCGTGACGCCAGTTTTCTCCAGCACCAGCGACCCATTGTTCTCGACGACCTCGGCACCGACACGGCCATCGTTCTCCGGGATATCCATGAACACGGCCGCGCCATCATGGCCCACCGCGATCTTGCGATCGGCCGAAACGGCCACCTCGCGCACACTCCCCGCACCCGCAGCCCCTTCGTAACGGATCTCGCCATCGCCATCCTGCCGGAAGGGCTGATTCTGGGACTTGGTGCCAGCGAAAATGTATTCGCCATTGGGATCCTTGGTGTTGGCAACATCCAGCAGGCCGTCGCGGATCTGGCGCAGCTCGTCGGCCAGGTACCCGCGGGTCTCACGCGTCTGGCTGTCGTTGTTGCCGGTGACGACCAGCTCGCGCGCACGTTGCAGGGCATCGGTGCCCTGCTGCAGCAGTGATTCCTGTTGCTGCATGCGCGGCTGGGTGTTCTCCATGTTGCGCTGGAACTGCTTGGTCGCCTTGATGATGCGCTCGAACTGGTTGATCTGGGTCGCGCCGCTCGGGTCGTCCGATGGCGACAGGATGCGCTTGCCGGAGCCCAGCTGCAGCGAGGTGCGGTTGAGTTCGCCCTGGCCCGCCTGGATCTGGTTGATCCCGCTCTGGAAGATCTGGGTTGTGGAGATACGCATCGGGTTTCCCTCGAATTGCCAGCTGTTTAACGGCGGAACGCGCCCAGCAGGCTGTCGAACAGCGAATTGCTGACCTGGATCACCTGGGCGGCGGCCTGATAGGCCTGCTGGTAGCGGATCAGGTCGGCGGCCTCTTCATCCAGATTCACGCCCGAGATCGACTCGCGCTGGGCCTTGGCCTGCTCCAGCTGGGCATTCGCGGAGTCCAGCGCCACATTGGCCTGTCGCGTGCGCGTGCCGACATTCGCGATCAGGCTGTTGTAGGCATCGCCAAAGCCGGGTACACGACGTTCGCCGTCTTCCGTCTGAACTGTGCGAGCCTCGGACAGATCAGCCATCTCGAGCATGTTGCGGTTATCCCCCGGCCGGTCGCGGTCGAGCCCGATGGTCAATTGGTCATCCGGACCGGGCTCACCGCTGAGCGTGATCGACCAGCCATGCTCAGTCTCAAGTGTGACCGCATCCCCACCATTCACTGCCCCCCGGCCAATCTCGTTGCCATCGGCGTCCTCGACCACGTATTCGTCAGTATCGCTATCGATAACGATAGTGGCCGCGCTGTCCAGCAAGGATGGATCAAACCCGTCGGCAACTTCGAGGGCATCTACCGTACCGCTCCAGTCATCCCCGTCGGCAACAGTCGCCTCTGGGAGAGCTGCAGCTGCGGCGATCCCGGCCGGGTCATCCAAGACGACTTCGAGGTCGCGCGCGCCATTGCGGGTCGGCTGGATCAGCCAGTTGTCGCCCTCCGTGGGGTCATCGGGATTATCGAGCTCGTTTACGTCGATGATCATGCCGTCGGCTCGGAAGCGACCGTCGCCGAGGTCTTCCATCTCCACCACCTGATTGCCCGGCAGCCGCAGTAGTTCGAACTCCTCGTCGCTGTTTACGCGCAGACGGTAGTCGGATGTGGTCAGCCGGTCGGCGTCAGCGATCTCAACGCCCGGGACACCACTCTCGACGTTACTGGAACGTCCCCAGACCGCGGGTTCGCCAATCCCGAAGATGTCGCCCCCGATCTGGCCATCGGCATCGAGACCCTGGGCGTTCTGCTCGTTGAAGGCCTGTCCCAACTGAGTGGCGATCTGACCCAGGGTGTTCTGCGCGGGGTCGATGACCGAGTCGCGAATCTCCAGCAGCCCCCCGAGCTCACCGCCCTGCAGGAAGCGAGTCACATTCGCTACCCCACTGCCCGACTGAATACCGACCTCTAACTTGCCCGGGTCCCCGGAGAAGGATTCGGCCACCAGCGACTGGTTGGTTCCGCCCAGCACCAGCGCCTGACCATTGCCGATGAACACATTCAGCGCGCCGTCGTCCTGCTCGACCGTGGTGACGTCGATCTTCTCCGCCAGCTGGTTCAGCACACGGTCGCGCTGGTCCAGCAGGTCGTTCGGTGTGCCCTGGGTGCTCTTGGCAACGATCTCGCGGTTGAGGCCCGCCAGCGATTCGGCGAGCTGGTTGATCTCCTTGACGTTGGTCTCGATCTGCCCATTCAGGATGCGCCGCTGCTCCTCCAGGCGCCCGTCGATGGCCTTGAAGCGCTCGGCCAGCGACTCGGCCTCGGTCAGGAACACCGTGCGTGCAGCATTGGAGGTCGGATCATTGGCCACGTCGGAGGCGGCATCAAAGAACCCCTGCAAGACCGGCGCCAGGCCACTGGCCTCGTCCGCCAGCAGGTTGTCGATCCGTCCGGCGAGATCCGCCTTAGCCTGGGCGTTGGACTGCTCGGAGATGCTGGTGCGCAGCTGGGTGTTGACGAAGTCATCCGAGATGCGCCGGATGGCATCCACGCCGACCCCCTGCCCCTGATACGAGCCACCCAGGAACTGCGGGTTCAGGTTGCCCAGCTCCGTGCGCTGACGGCTGTAGCCCTCGGTCGCGGAGTTGGCGATATTGTTGCTGGTCGTGCCGATCGCGCGCTGAAACGCCAGCAGCGCGGAGGTCCCAATACCGGAGACACTCATACCCCGCCCCTCCGTGTCAGGCTCGCCCAGCTGGATTTACGTGTCTGCGACATGGTCTACCCCTCGTTTCGGGTAACGGCCGGCTCGGCCAATGCTTGAGTCGGCTCCGGATTCACGTAGCCCGACAATTGGTCACGTACCCGCAGCACCTTGTCCGCATAGGCGGGGTCGGTCGCGTAGCCGGCGGCCTGCAGCTCACGGATGTACTGGACATCGTCGCCAGCCTGAAGGGCGCGGTGATAGCGCGGATTGTTGCGGATAAAGTCGACGTAGTCAGCGAAGGAATCCGCCGGATCGGCGTACGCGCGGAAACGTGCCTGCTCGCGCTGGGCCACGCCATCACGGTACTCAAGGGTGCCCACGGCGACCTGATCCCCTTCCCAGCGGGAGTCGGCCTTGATCCCGAACAGGTTGAAGCTTGGCTGGCCGTTCTCGCGCGAGGGCACGTGCCGTCCCCAGCCGGTCTCCAGGGCACTTTGCGCCAGCAGGATGCCGGGCTCCACGCCCAGGTCGGCAGCCGCTTCCCGTGCCAGGGGTTCCAGTGTCGCAACAAACTCGGACGGGTCGCGTGGCGGCCAGTCGATCGCCAGCGGGCTCGGCGCACCGCCCAGCCGTTGGAGCTCACCGGCTCCAGCCCCCGTGTCGCTTTGTGCAGGACGCACGGGCGCGACGGGCTCGAGTTCGCGTTGTTCGTCGGACAGGCGCCGGAAATTCAGGTCACCCCGGCGTTGCGGGAGATCCAGGGACGCCAGCCGCTCGGGATCCCGCAGACCCTGCCCGTCCTGCGGCTGGCTCTGCTGCGACAGCTGCTGCATCAGTACCTCGCGCAGTCCAATCCCGTCCCCCTGACTCATGGACTTGGCGAATTCCTGGTCCTGCATCTCGAGGTACATCTTGCTCTGCTCGTTGTCGAACAGTCCGTCGCCCAGCGAGGCCTCGCGCATCTGCTTGAGCATCTGGCCGATCAGCATCGCCTCGAACTCGCGTGCGACCGCCTCCAGCGCCTCGTCCCCGCCTCCCTGGGCGGCGCGCCCGAGGTCACGCAGGCCGCTCGGGTCGCTGGCCAGCGCCGAGCGTGCCTGCATGGAGAAATCGTGGCCGGAGGAGATCATCAGATGACCACCAGCTCCGCGCGCAGGGCGCCCGCCTCGCGCAGGGCCTCGAGGATGGCCACCAGATCACCCGGAGCCGCGCCCACGTTGTTCACCGCGCGCACGATCTCGTCCAGCGAGGTGCCGGGGTCAAACAGGAACATGGTGCTGTCGTCCTGCTGGATGGCAATGTCCGTCTGCGGCTGCACCGCGGTCTCGCCCTCGGCAAAGGGCAGCGGCTGCACCACCTGCGGGGCCTCGCTGATGGTGACGGTCAGGCTGCCATGAGAGACCGCCGCCGGGGTCACCTGCACGCTGGAGCCGATCACCACGGTCCCGGTGCGCGAGTTCACGATCACCCGTGCCGGGGGCGCACCTCGCTCGATGGGCAGGTTCTCCAGCTCGGCGACAAAACCCACGCGCTGGTCCGGGTTCTGGGGCGCGCGCACACGCACCGAGGATCCGTCCAGTGCATGTGCCACGCCAGGCCCAAACGTGTCGTTGACGGTCTCCACCAGCCGGTTGGCCGTTGTGAAGTCCGGACGGTTCAGGTTCAGGGTCACGTGATCGCCCTGGGCAAAGGCCGTCGGCACCTCGCGCTCGACCGTCGCGCCATTCGGGATACGGCCGACACTTGGGACGTTCACGGTGATCCGTGACCCGTCCTGCCCCTCGGCACCGAAACCGCCCACAACCAGGTTGCCCTGGGCGATGCTATAGGTCTGCCCGTCCGCGCCCTTCAGCGGCGTCATCAGCAGGGTCCCGCCCCTCAGGCTGGTCGCGTTCCCCATCGAGGAGACGGTCACGTCGATGCGCTGACCGGGCTTGGCGAACGGGGGCAGGTCGGCTGTAACCATGACGGCCGCGACATTGCGCAACTGTGGGTTGCCGGCCTCGGGGGTCAGCCCCAGCTGGCCGAGCATGTTGTTCAGGCTCTGGATGGTGAACGGGGTCTGCGTGGTCTGGTCGCCCGTACCGTCCAGCCCCACGACCAGGCCATAGCCCACCAGCTGGTTCTCGCGCACGCCGAAGACACTGGCCACGTCCTTGACCCGTTCGGTGTAGGTGCGCTCCTGCATCGCCGCCTGCTGCTGGATCGCTGTCTGGGCCTGCGCGCCGGCGATTCCGCCCAGCAGTAGCCCCATGGCGACCATCAGACCGGGCAGCACGCGCCCTGCGATGCGGCGCATGCTGCGCCGATGCGACTTGTACCCTGTTCGTTGCATCTCGGATCTCCCGCTCAGAACGGCCACCAGGGGCTATTGAAGAAGCGGGTGATCCACCCGGGCGTGTTGCTGTCGGCCAGCACACCCGTGCCGCCGTAGTAGACCCGCGCATTGGCCACCTGCGTCGACAAGACGGTGTTGTTGGTCGTCACGTCCACCGGGCGCACGATGCCGCGAAAGCGCACGTATTCCTCGCCCTGGTTGATGCCCAGCCACTTCTCGCCCTGCACCACGAGATTGCCGTTCGGCAGTACCTCGGCGACGGTCACGGTGATCTCGCCATCCAGCTGGTTACTCTGCGACGAGTCGCCGGAGCCATCGAAGTCACGGCTGCTGGTATTGCTGGCACCGAACAACGGACGGCCACGGTGGGTCGCCTCGCCGCCGAACGCCTGCAGATTGCCGAGATCCAGGTTCGAATCCTTTTGCGTAGAGGTCGAGGCGGACTTCTGCGCCTGGGTGCTCTCGGCCAGGATCACGGTCAGGATGTCGCCCACCTGGCGTGCCTTGTAGTCCTCGAACAGGCCCTGAGACTGCGCGACCTGGTAGATGCCGCCATTGTTCTGGGCCTGCGGCACCGGTTGCGGCGGCATCACGGGGTTGTAGTCCGGGTTGTCCCCGGGCATCGTCGGCTGGGTCGCGGCGCAGGCGGACAGCACCACCACAGCCGCCAGGCCCAGGATCGGTCGCATCAGGGTCTCAAGCCGGTTCATCGCGCTACCCGATCGTCTGGTTGACGAACTGCAGCGACTGGTCGGCCGCGGAGATCGCCTTGGAGTTGACCTCGTAGGCGCGCTGGGTCTCGATCATGTTCACCAGCTCCTCGGCGATGTTCACGTTCGAGGTCTCCAGCGAGCCCTGTACCAGGGTGCCGGTACCGTTCAGCCCGGGCTGGGCCTGCTGGGCGACGCCGGAGGCCGCAGTCTCCTGGAACAGGTTCTCGCCCATCGCCTGCAGACCCGCCGGATTCACGAAGTCCGCCAGCTGGATGTTCCCCAGCTCCACCGGTTCGGCCTGCCCCGGGATCTGCGCGGTCACGGTCCCATCCTTGCCGATCGCCAGCGACTGGGTATCCGGCGGCACGAACAGGCCCGGCTGCAGCGGATAGCCGTTCGACATCACCACCTCGCCATCGGCATTGAGCTGGAAGCTGCCGTCCCGTGTGTAACCAATGTCCCCATTGGGCATCAGGACCTGGAAGAAACCCCGCCCTTCGATCGCGACATCCAGCGAGTTGTCGGTCTGCTGCAGGTTACCCTGGGTAAACATCTTCTCGGTGGACACGGCGCGCACACCGGTACCGATCTGCAGCCCCGAGGGCAGTTGCTGATCCTGGGTGGCCTGGGCGCCCGGCTGGCGTACGGTCTGGTAGATCAGATCCTCGAACACCGCACGGTCCTTCTTGAAGCCGGTGGTATTCACGTTGGCCAGGTTGTTCGAGACCGTCGACATGCGCGTGTGCTGCGCGTCGAGGCCGGTCTTGGCAATCCACAGTGCCTGGTTCATGGTGCTCTCCTGTCAGTCCTGCAATGGGGGCCGCGTCAGCCGAGGCCCAGCAGCCGGTTGCTGCTTTGTTCCAGCGTGTTGGCGCTGTCCATCATCTTTACCTGCATCTCGAAGTGGCGAGACAGCTCGATCATCCGGGTCAGCGCCTCGACGGTATTCACGTTGCTGCCCTCGAGCATGCCCGAGACCACCCGCACCTCGGCATCCGGCGGCGCCTCGCCGCCGTCGGCCATGCGGAACAGGCCGTCATCGCCGCGCTCCAGTTCATTCACGTCCGGGTTCACCAGGCGGATACGCTCGATCGCGGCCAGGGCCTCCGGCCCAACTCCCTGCGGGCGCACGCTGATCGTGCCGTCCGTGCCGATCTCGATCTTCTCCGACGGCGGGATCGCGATCGGGCCGCCATCCCCCAGGACCTGGTGCCCCTGTGCGGTGCGCAAGAGCCCGAACGCATCCACATGCAGGGAACCCGCCCGGGTGTAACCCTCCTCACCGTCCGGGCCCTGCACCGCGATAAAACCCTGGTCTTCAATCGCGATGTCCAGATCGCGACCGGTGCTTTGCATCTGGCCCTTGGAGAAGTCCGTGCCGTCGGTGCCCAGCTGTGCGTAGTCGCGCGAATCGAATACCGGACCCCGCACGGGGACGGTGTTCGCGTTGGCCAGTGCCTGGCGAAAGCCGTCGGTATTGGCATTCGCCAGGTTGTGGTTGTTGACCGCCTGCGCGTGCATGGTCTCCTTCGCGCCGGACATCGCGATGTAGAGGAATCGATCCATGCCTGTGCCCTCGTGTCCCTGTCCCTGACCTAGCGGATGTTGATGATGGTCTGGGTGACCTGGTCGGCCGTGGAGATCGTCTGCGCGTTCGCCTGGAAGTTGCGCTGCGCGGTGATCAGATTCACCAGCTCCTGGGCGATATCGACGTTCGAGGCCTCCAGGGCACCGGCCTGGATCTCGCCCAGGTTGCCGGTGCCCGGAGAGGCAAACACTGGATCACCGGCCGCAAAGGTCTCGGCCCAGTTGTTGTTGCCCAGCTGCTCCAGGCCCTGTGGGTTGGTGAAGTTGGCCAGAGCGACCTGCCCCAGAACGGAAGATTGGCCGTTGGTGAAGCGCGCGAACACCACCCCGCTGGAATCGATGTCGACCCCCGTCAGCCGGCCCGAAGCGAACCCGTCCTGGCCAAGATCGTTCACCGCAAAGTCGCCACCAAACTGAGTGGTCCCGGCAAAGTCGATCGTCCCGTCCAGACCTTCAGCCCCGTTGGTAAAATCTTCCGTGGAGAACGGGAATTCCGTGTTGCCATCCAGCTGGCCACTGGCGTCAAAAGAGAGTTCGAAGCCTTCTTCCTCGTTGATCGGCTCGCCGTCAACGCTCATGAAGGCCGTCCACTCTCGTTCGTCGCTCTTCACGAAGTAGATGCGCGCATCGCGGGACGTCCCCAGCGAGTCATACACCGTCAGGGACGTCGAGTAGTTATAGCTGTCCGGATCATCGAACTCGAACTCGCCCGGATCCAGGATTGGAGCATCCGACTGGAGATTGACCAGAGCCTCAATGTCACTGGTAGCCTGCGGCGCGGAGGCCCCTGTCTGCAGACGCAAATCCCCAAGCTGTCCGGTATTGAAATCAGTATCCGTGCTGCCCGGGTTGATTGGCGGATAGCCCTGCAGCTGCTGCCCCTGGTTGTTCACCAGGTTGCCGTCGCGGTTTACCTGAAACTCGCCAGCGCGCGTATAGACACGATTGCCACCATCGTTCATCACGAAAAAGCCCTCGCCATCAATCGCGAGGTCGAGACCGTTCTCGGTGAACTCCGTGCGTCCCTGCGAGAACTGCTGTGTCACCGCCATGAGACGCGAACCACCCCCAGTCGCGGTCTGGCTGACGCCACCAAAACTCTGCGCAAAGACATCACCGAACTCGGCGCGCGAGCGCTTGAAACCGGTCGTGCCGGCATTCGAGACGTTGTTGCCGGTGGTCTGCAGATCGGCCTGCGCCGAGTTCAGTCCGCTCAATCCGATATTGAAGGGCATACTGGTCTACCTCCGTTAGAGTCCGTCAGCTGCTGATGCGCCGGACATCCGAGAAATTGATCTCGCCCAGGCCACGGACCATCAGGCCCAGGCTGGAATCGTCGCCTACCGAAACGCTCTCGACGCGGGCGTCGAGGAAGACATCTACTGATTCACTACTGGAACCGCTCTGGGCCGACGCCCGGAATTCATATACGCCCGGGGCCGCAGGCGTCCCGTCATCGCGCAGACCGTCCCAGGTGAATTCCTGCAGCCCCTCACTGGCCGAACCCAGATTCATGCTTCGGATGCGTTCACCCGTGGGGCTGTACACCTCGACCTGCAACTGCCCGGTCGACTGATCCAGATCCACGGCGCCGCGCACCGTGCCATCCGCACCCAACTCGCTGAAGTCGGTTGGGACAAGGACGTCCTTACCCACCAGGGAGGCCGCTTGCAGGGTCTGGCTCTGGCCCATGGACTGAGCGAGTTTCTCGAAGGACTTCGAAAGCTCTTCGATCCCCGTGACGGTCGAGAACTGAGCCATCTGACCGATAAACTCCCCGTTTTCCATCGGTTCAAACGGGTCCTGATTCTGCAGCTGGGTAGTCATCAGCTTCAGGAAATCGTCCTGACCCAGGCGATCCGTCTCCTTGTCGTCCTGCTTGGGACGTGACAGGCCCAAGCGGTCCAGCATTTCGGGTGATATCTGAGTCATGGGAGGCTCCGGTTTAGCCCTGGCCGATCTGCAGCGTTCGCTGCAACAGCTGGCGCGAGGTCTCCATCACCTCGACGTTCGCTTCGTAGTTGCGCGAGGCCGACATCATGTTGGCCATCTCCTCCACCACGCTGATCGCGGGACGGAAGATGTAGCCGTCTTCGTTGGCCTGCGGATGGTTTGGTTCGTAGTGCGCCTGTGGCGGCGCGCGCGACTCATCAATTCCCGCCACCCGCACGCCATTGGAGGCGCCGTTCGGATCGGCCTGGTTCATCACGGTCTGAAACAGCACCTGCTTCGCCCGGTAGGCCTCGTCGGGGTTGGTCGCCACGGTGTTGGCGTTGGCCAGATTCGACGCGACCGTATTCAGCCGCACCGACTGCGCGGTCAGCGCGGAGGCCGAGGTGTTGAACAGATTAAACAGATCACTCACGACATCACTCTCCTGTTCCCAGCGTTGGCGCTCGCATTAGCGCTCGCCCCGCAGAGCATCACGGATGCCGGAAACCCGGCGGTTCAGGAACTCGAGGCTGCTCTGGTACTGCAGGGAATTCTCGGCAAAGGCCGCCCGCTCCAGCTGCGGGTCCACCGTGTTGCCATCCAGAGACGGCTGCGACGGCACGCGATAAAGCGTCTCCATCGACCCGTTGGCACCACCCGCCCCGCCGGCGCCGATATGGCCCTGATGTGTGCTCGCCATCGGCATGTTGCCGCCCTCGCCGGCCGCCGCCTGCAGCACCGAGCGAAAGTCGATATCGCGCGCTTTGTAATTCGGCGTATCGGCATTCGCGATATTCGAGGCCAGCAGCTCCATCCGCTTCGCACGGACGTTCACCGCCTCCGGGAGAATGCCCATCGCCTTGTCGAGAGAGAGACTCATCCGTCGTACCCCGTCCGCCACTGGCGAACTTCAGGTTCCTCGGGACGAAACCGCTTCGCCCCGTACGACAGGGACAAAGCAATTGGTGTGCCACTATGGGCCGAAAGAGGTTGGGAGAGCAGCGCCGAGGGTGGCGCCCGGATCGCGGGAGCGACCGTATGGAAAGGCGGAAAGGGCCGATCAGCCCTTCAGGCGAAGGACGGAGCCGTACTCGGTGCGAACGGTTTCGAAGGCCTGGGTGTAAGGACCCGCTGTCTCGGAAGCGCCAAGAAACAGATAGCCACCGGGATTCATCTGGCGGGCAATTCCGTCAAGAACCTGTCGCTTGGTCTCGGCGGAGAAATAGATCAGCACGTTGCGACAGAACACGATGTCGAACTTGCCCAGCGCCGCATAGCTGTCGATCAGGTTGAGCTTCTGGAAACGGCAGCGGCGCTGGATCTCCGGGCGTACGCGATGGCCCTCCGCCACGGTCTCGAAGAAGCGGGCGCGCCTCGCCTCGCTCAGGCCACGGACGATGCTCAGCCCGTCGTACACCGCGCGCCGGGCATCGTCCAGAATCTTCTCCGAGAGATCCGTACCCAGGATCGATACCGGCACCACACGCTTGGGCCGCGATTCCTCCCACTCGGACGCCACCATCGAGATGCTGTAGGCCTCCTGTCCGCTGGAGCAGCCGGACGACCAGACCTTGATCCCTGCGCCTTTCTCCGCCCGTTCCGGGAGCAGTACATGGCGCAGGATCTCGAACGGGAAGCCATCGCGAAACCAGGAGGTTTCGTTCGTGGTCATCGCGTCGATCACACGCGTGCGCAGGCGCGGGTTGGGTGCCTGGCGCATTGCGTGCAGCAGCTCCGGCACACTCTTGTAGCCGAACTCGTCCAGCAGCCGCGACAGTCGGCTCGACACGAGATACTGACGACTGTCGCCCAGCACCAGGCCACAGCACTCGGAAAGAAAACGCGAGAACTCCTCGTAGTCACGCGAGTCGATCACGAAGTCATCCTTGAAAGTCGACGGTACGGGCGGACGGGCACGTTGATGACGAATCCTTGACAGCGTGTCGGAAAACCCGACTGGGGAACACGCGATCCCCCATGCCGGACGGATGCAGTATACGTGCAACCGCGCGGACGCCGACAGCATCCCAACGGGTGATCGATGCGGCGCGCCATGGCCGCTGATGTTCATGCGGCCGGCAATCCGTTACCGCTTCCATGCCGCCAGGGTCGACTCGGTCGACTAACGCAAACGGCGCAGGCACCGGCATCAGTCCTTGCGGGTCTGGTCAAGCACAGCCTCGGCCAGCTCGTCGGGGTTGAACTTGGACAGGAAGGCGTCGGCCCCGGCACGCTTGACCATATCCGTATTGAACTCCCCACTCAGTGACGAGTGCAGCAGAACCCGGAGGCCTTTCAGGCGATCGTTCGCACGAATTCGAGCGGTGAGGGTATAGCCGTCCATGCGCGGCATCTCGATATCCGAAATCACCAGCTCCACCACCTCGTCCACGGTGCCGGCCTCGGCCTGCTCCTCCAGGAAATCCAGCGCCTCGCGACCATCCTTGAAGACCACGTACTCCCAGCCCAGGCCCTTGATCGCACCCTCGATCTGCTTGCGCGCGACCACGGAGTCATCAACGATCACAATCTTGCGCTGTCCATGCTTGGCGCGTTCTTCCTCGGCCTCCGCGCGCACCGCGTCGGATACCGTGGATGGCAACGGGTTGACGATCGACAGTACCCGTTCGACGTCAATGATCTCGACCAGCTTGTTGTCGATCTCGGTGACCGCCACCAGAAACGACTCGCGCCCGGTCCCACGAGGCGGGGACTTCACGTCTTCCCAGTTAACGTTGACGATCCGGTCGACCGCGGACACCCAGAACCCCTGTACCGACCGGTTGAACTCGGTCACCACCACCTTGTGGTCGCCCGTTTCGCCCACGGCGGTACGCAGCCCCATCGCGCGCGCCAGATCGATGATGGGGACGGTTCCGCCACGCAGGGTAGCCACACCACGCACCACACTCAGCGATCCGGGAATCTGCCGCAGCGGCGGCGACGGGATCACCTCGCGCACCTTGAATACGTTGATACCGAAAGTCTGCGAGCTCCCCAAATGAAACAGGAGCAGCTCCATACGGTTCTGCCCCACCAGCTGGGTGCGCTGATTCACATCGTCAATGAATTGACTCATTGTCCTGCTCTCCCCCTCGCCCAGCGGCCAGCCACCTCGACTCGCCGGCCCCAGTGTGCACCCCGCAGACCGACGCTGTCATGCCACAACCCGCCGTCGCATGCCGATTGCACGCGTTCTAGACCCGATAACGGCCGGCCGCTGTGACTCTTGAGGGTACGCTCCTGATTGCCTGGCATGTTTTCTGCTTGCACGTCTCTGCAAACCTCTCGAGTCCTGACAAGCCGACGCGCATCCAGACCAATGAACCAGTCAGCACGCAAACCTTCCATTCGCTCCTGGTGGCTTTCGGCCGCCATGGGCGTCGTTCTGGCCCTGGTCTCCATTGCGGCACAGGCCGAGATCGAGGCAGTGGAAAACATCCGCCTGGCGGCGGAGCGCTTCATCCAGGAGGAGTTGAACCTCACACCAGGCGACGAAGCGGTAGAGATTCAGATCGGCCGGCTGGACAACCGCCTGCGCCTGGCCCGATGCAGCGAGGCACTGGAGACCCGGTTCCCGCCCGGCGGGCGACGCGATGGCAATACGGCGGTACAGGTTCAGTGCGAGACCCCCGTCAGCTGGTCGATCTATGTGCCAGTCACGGTCGAGCGCTACGCCGAGGTGCTGGTCGCCAGCCGCAGCCTGCGACGCCAGCACACGATCCTCCCCGGCGATCTGCGCACCAAGCGAATTCAGACCTCTCGCCATGCGGGGAGCTATTTCGAGAACAAGGGCGAACTGGTGGGGCTGCAGACCCGGCGCAACATCCGGCCCGGTCAGATCCTGGGCCAGCAGCACGTCACCCAGCGCGAGGTGGTCAGCCGCGGCCAGCGCGTCACCATCCTGGCCGAGAACGGCTCGGTGGTGATCCGCATGCAGGGCGAGGCGCTGGAGAATGGCATCCTGGGCGATCGCATCCGCGTGAAGAACACCTCGTCCGGACGCGTCGTGGAAGGCGAGGTGCTCGAGTCCGGACATGTACGCGTTGCCCTGTAGAATGGCGGTGTGTCTCGTCACCATCCACAAACTGTGAAGCGAATCGAAAATTCACAGCTCAAGGGGCTACAGTTTCAGCCGGTGCTGCCGCTAACCCCTGCAGTAGAATTGCAAAAACAGGAAACCGAATAATGGATATCAAAGGCCCGAACTCCCCCGGCCTGCGCCCGGATGGCAACAGCTCGAGCGTGAAGGGCCGCGATGAGACCTCTCGCCCCGACGCAGGCGCCCAGGGCAATGCATCCTCACCCGTACGTCAGGATGACTCTGTCACCCTGACCGGCGCGGCGCAGGCAATGAACGCCGCCTCCGGGGCCGCCAGCAACGCCCCGTTCGACGAGGCGCGAGTCGCCGAGCTGCGCGAGGCCATCTCCAACGGTCAGTACCCGGTAGACAACGAACAGCTAGCCGATCGCATGATCGAGCTGGAAAGCCTGTTGCGCTAACAGAGACCCGACGATGTCGCCCGAACAACGCCACGCCTTCCTCCGCTCGCTGGAGGCCTCGATTCGGCTGAGCCACCAGATGGAGGACATCCTGCTGCAGGAGACCCGGGCGGTGGAATCACGGGCCGCCGAGACCCTGCGCGAAGTCGTGGCCCAGAAGCAGACGCTACTGCAGGAACTCGAAACCGAAAGCCGGCGACAGCGCGAGACGATCGAGGCCGCCGGCGAAACGTATACGCCCGAGGGACTTGCACGGCTGTTCGGTCGGCTCGAGGGAGGCGCCGAGCTGGACGACCACTGGCAGGCGCTACGCCGCTCGGTGGAGCGCTGCAATACCCTCAACCAGGGGAATGCCCGACTGATCGATCGCGACCGTCGTCGCGTGGAGATGTCCATCCAGATCCTGCGCGGCGAGGAACCCGGCCCGGCTCCCACCTACGACCCCTACGGCCGCACCCAGTCCGGCAGCCGTACCGGTCGGCGCATCACCCGCGCATGACCCGCGCGCGCTCTGCGCGACACCTCTCCGCCCTTCTCCGCCTCACACCCGGGGCTGGCATTCCGGACCGCTCGGCAGTACCGTGCGGCTTGGCCCAATAATTACAACAACGCCACGCATGGAAGAGACCGACTACACCGTCGACAAGCCGGAGCGGATTGCCGGCATCCTCAAGGATCTGGATCACAAGCTCACCCTCGTCAACGTCCGCCTCGACGACGATGGCCCGCTGTACAACTCCGCGCTGGTTCGCCTTGATTCCGGTGCACGCGAGCTCTTCCTCGACGAACTCACGCCCATCGAAGCGAATCGCCACGCCCAGGAAGGCACTGGCATGCGGGTATTCGCCAGCCTGCGCGGGGTGGCCGTACGCTTCTCCACCGCCGTCTCGCGCATCGAACGCGAGGACGCCGGGGCCCTTTACGTCTGCCCCTATCCCGAGACCCTGGAATATCTCCAGCGACGCGAGACCTTTCGCGTCCATATCCCGATCAGCGAGCGCCCGCGCGTCGAATTGCAGTACCGCGAATGGGAAGAGCCCGGTATCGGGGACCTGGCCGATCTTTCGGCCCAGGGGATGTGCGTGGAGGTACCACAAGACTGGGTCGAAACAATCGAGATCGGGACCCCGATGCGTTTCGAGAACCTGCTACTGCCCGAAGTTGGCGAACGCCTGGGCGGCGACCTGCGTCTGGCCAATCGCCGTCGCAGCCCGCGCGACGGATACGTGTATGCCGGCTTCCAGGTCACCGGCATGAACCAGTGGCTGGAGCGGCAGTTCAACATCGCCCTGCTGCACTATCAGCGCGAGGCGCGCCGGCGTTCGATGGAGTAACAGACGAGGCCAGTCTCTTCCCTCACTCCAGACACAAAAAAGGCCGCTCGATGCGGCCTCTTTTTTCACCTGAAGAATATCCTTCAAGTCGTTGAACTTGGTCGGGACGGCAGGATTTGAACCTGCGACCCTCTGCACCCCATGCAGATGCGCTACCAGACTGCGCTACGCCCCGAAGCCGCGAATCATATCCGATTCCCTGCCCCCACGAAAGGACCCGGACCAGAAGACCTCTCAGGCGCGCAATACACGCAACACCGATTCCAGCTCCGAGATCGTATCCTGGATGATCTGGCGTGCCTGCTGGCGATCACCCTTGGCCTCGTCGCCAGACAGCTTCTGTCGCGCGCCATTGATCGTATAGCCCTCTTCGTACAGCAGGGCCCGAATCTGGCGGATCAGGATCACGTCCTGGCGCTGGTAGTAGCGCCGATTGCCCCGCCGCTTGACCGGCTCGAGCATCGGGAACTCCTGTTCCCAGTAGCGCAGCACGTGAGGTTTCACCTGACACAGCTCGGCGACCTCGCCAATGGTGAAGTAGCGCTTGCCCGGGATCGCGGGCAGTTCCTGGTGGTTACTCGCTTCCAGCATAGCTTTCGACCCTCTCGCGCAGCTTCTGCCCCGGGCGGAAGGTGACGACGCGCCGCGCCGAGACCGGGATTTCCTCGCCGGTCTTCGGATTGCGCCCGGGCCGCTGGTTCTTGTCGCGAAGGATGAAGTTGCCGAAGCCGGAGAGCTTCACGCCCTCACCCTCTTCCAGCGACTGGCGCATCTCCTCGAAGAACATCTCGACGAATTCCTTGGCCTCACGCTTGTTCAGGCCCAGTTCTTCGTTCAGCGTGGCGGCAAGATCCGCCTTCGTCACTGCTGCCATGGAATCACTGCCTCAGGGTTGCCTGGAAGCGAGCGTGCAGATGCTCGACGACCTTGTCGGTGACGCTTGCCACGTCCTGTTCGCCTAGGGTGCGATCAAAAGCCCGCAAAATCAAGCCCAAAGCGAGGCTCTTCTCGTCCGGATTCAAGCCCTTGCCCTGGTAGACATCAAACAGCCGGACATCCTGCACCAGCTCCAGCCCCAGTTCTTCGATCGCGTTCAGCACATCACCGGCCGGAACGGTCGCCTGCACCACCAGGGCAAGATCACGCCGGATCGACGGATATGGCGACAGCGGCGCGAACTGGGCGACCGGTGCGCGCAGGATCGCCCGGGCATCGAGATCGAACAGATACACCGGCTCGACATCGAACTGCTTGCAAAGCGCCGGGTGCAGGCGCCCGACCCAGCCAATGGGGCGATCACCCGCCAGAATCCGCGCGGACTGTCCGTCGTGGAGCGCAGGATGTTTCTCCGAGTGAAAGCCCAGCGGCGCATCCACGGAGGCGCAAAGCGCCTCGACCACGCCCTTGGCATCAAAGAAATCAACGCGGCGCGACGCGGCCTCCCAGTGTTCCGACTGCGCCCGCCCACCCAGCAGGCCCGCAAGACGCGGCTCCTGGCGCAAGCCGGAAGCATCCGGTACAAAACGCAGGCCATGCTCGAACAGGCGAAGGTCTGGCTGCTGGCGCGCCTGGTTGTAGGCCGCCGTGGCGACCAGACCGGGCCACAGGCCGGGGCGCATTACCGCCAAGTCACTGGAGATCGGGTTGGCCAGGCCCAGCGGCTCCACCGTCGGATAGAAAGACCGCGAGGCCTCGGCATCGATGAAGCTGAAACTGATGACCTCGTGAAACCCCTGACTCGCCAACTGATCGCGCAGACCACGCAAGGCCGGTGGCCGCTCGGCCGGCGCCACCGGGGACGGCAGGCGCTGCGGCAGACGGTCGTAGCCATGCACCCGCGCCAGCTCTTCGATCAGGTCCTCCTCGCGCTCCATGTCGAAGCGGGCACGCGGGGCCCGGACTTGCCAGCCGTCATCCGAGGAAGCGACCTGGCAACCCAGGGCGCCCAGGATGCGCTCGACCTCTTCATCCGCGAACGTCGTCCCCAGCAGCCGTTCGATGCGGGGCCGGCGCAGTCGAATCGCTTGGGCGAAATGAGACGACGGCAGCTCGCCGACACGCTCCACCGGCCCGCACTGCCCGCCACAGATCTCCAGCAACAGACGCGTAGCACGCTCCATGGCCCGCTCGACCAGGGTCGGATCCACACCACGTTCAAAGCGATGCGAGGCATCGGTGTGCAGGCCATGGGCCCGCGCGCGCCCGGCCAGTGCCAGCGGGGCAAAGTGGGCACACTCGAGCACCACCCGCGTCGTGTCGTCATCCACGGCGCTGTCGGCGCCGCCCATGATCCCCGCCAGCGCCACCGCAGTGGTGGCCGAGGCGATTACCAGGTCCTGCTCGGCGAGCTCGACTTTCTGGTCCCCGCCCAGCAGGGTCAGCGCCTCGCCGGAGCGCGCCCAGCGCACCTCGATGGTGTCACCCAGACGGCCCGCGTCGAACGCATGCAGGGGCTGCCCGAGTTCCAGCATCACGTAGTTCGTGACATCCACGATTGCGCTGAGCGGACGCACCCCGGCCCGCCGCAGGCGCTCGGTCATCCACAAAGGCGTGGACGCACGCGCATCCAGACCGTCGAGCACGCGCGCCGCGTACAGCGGGCAGGCCTCGGTATCCTCGACCTGGATCGCAACACGTGCGTCCAGTTCCGCCCCGGCCGGCTCGGCCACGTTCTCGTTCAGCGGCCGATCGAGCAGCGCCGAGCATTCACGGGCAATCCCCCGCATCCCGAGACAGTCGGCGCGGTTCGGGGTCAGGTCCACCTCCAGGATGTGATCATCCAGGCCCAGTGCCGCGCGCAGATCCGCGCCGATCTTGAGGTCCGCGGGCAGTGCGAGCAGGCCCTCGGCGTCCTCCGCAAGGCCCAGTTCGCGTGCCGAACACAGCATGCCCGCGGAGGCGACGCCTCGCAGCTTGGACTTCTTGATCTTGAAGTTGTCGGGCAGCACCGCGCCAACCACGGCGACCGGCGCCACCATGCCCTCGTGCACATTGGGCGCGCCGCAGACGATGGTCAGCGGTTCGGCCTCCCCAACATCGACCTGGCAGACACGCAGGCGATCGGCATCCGGATGCGGCTCCACCTTCGCCACCCGGCCCACGCGCACACCACTGAACGCGGGTGCCGCCGCCTCGATCGCGTCCAGCTCCAGCCCCGCCATGGTCAGGCGGTGGCCCAGCTCCTCGGGGGTCTCGTCGATCTGCAGCCAGTCCCGCAGCCACTGAATACTGATGCGCATTAGCCGGTCCGTCCGAATTGGCGAATGAATCGGATGTCGTTGTCGAAGAACAGGCGCAGGTCATTCACGCCGTGGCGCAGCATCGCCATCCGCTCGACCCCGAGGCCGAAGGCAAAGCCGGTGTACTGTTCCGGGTCGATGCCCACATGGCCCAGCACGTTCGGATGCACCATGCCGCAGCCCATCACCTCCAGCCAGCCGGTATGACTGCAAACCCGGCAGCCATCGCCACCGCAGTGCACGCACTGGATATCGACCTCGGCCGAGGGCTCGGTGAACGGGAAATACGACGGACGAAAGCGCGTGGCCAGGTCGTCGCGGTCGAAGAAGCTCTGCAGGAACGCACTCAAGACGCCACGCAGATCCGCGAAGGTAATGTCCTCGTCCACGCAGAGCCCCTCGACCTGGTGGAACATCGGGCTGTGCGTCAGATCGGAGTCGCAGCGATAGACCCGCCCCGGCGCAATGACGCGCAGCGGCGGCTTCTGCTGTTCCATGGTCCGGATCTGAACCGGCGAGGTATGGGTGCGCAGGACGCGGTGGGCGTCGAAGTAGAACGTGTCGTGCATCGCCCGCGCGGGGTGATGTTCGGGGATGTTCAGCGCCTCGAAGTTGTGGAAGTCGTCCTCGACCTCGGGCCCTTCGGCCACGCGGAACCCCAGCCCGGCGAAGAATGCCTCGATGCGCTCCAGGGTGTGGGTGATCGGATGCAGCGAACCCTCGGGCAGGCGGCGCCCCGGCAGGGTCACATCCACCTGCTCGCTGGCCAGCTGCTCGGCCAGGGCGCTGTCCGCCAGGGCCTGCTTGCGGGCCTCGATCAGGCCGGCGACCTCAGTCTTGGCCTCGTTGACCTTCTGGCCGGCGGCCGGACGCTCCTCCGCCGGCAGCTTGCCGAGCTCCTTCAGCTGAGCGGTAATCGAGCCCTTCTTGCCCAGGTACTGCACCCGGACATCATCCAGCGCCTTCAGGTCAGTGGCCGCCTCGATGCGGTCGCGGGCCTCGGCGACGAGCTGTTGCAGTTGCTCCACGTGCATTCCCCGAAAGTGACGGGGCGGCGGTTGCCCGCCGTCCCGGTGTTCCCTGTTCCCGAAACAAAAAAGGGAGGGCGTCGACCCTCCCCTTTCCGGGACCCGCCAGGCAGCGCCCGGCGGGTAATCCTGCAGGACCTCGTCAGGCCGGCAGTGCAGCCTTGGCCTGTTCGGCGATCTTGCCGAAGGCGGTCAGGTCGTGCACGGCCAGATCGGCCAGGCTCTTGCGGTCGATCTCGATCTCGGCCTTCTTCAGACCCGCCATCAGGCGGCTGTAGGAGAGATCGAACTGACGGGCCGCCGCATTGATGCGGACGATCCACAGCGACCGGAACTGGCGCTTTTTCTGGCGACGGTCACGGTAGGCATACTGGCCGGCCTTGATGACGGCCTGGTTGGCAACGCGGAAGACGTTCTTCCGGGCGCCGTAGTAGCCCTTGGCCTGTTTGAGGACCTTCTTGTGACGGGCGTGAGCGGTTACACCGCGCTTGACTCGTGGCATGTCTTTCTTCCTCGGTCAGATCAACGGTACGGCAGCATTTTGCGCACGGCGGCGACATCCGCCTCGTGCACCATGGCCGGACTGCGCAGTTGACGCTTACGCTTGGTGGATTTCTTGGTCAGGATGTGGCTGCGGTGCGACTGGAACCGCTTGAACTTCCCAGACCCGGTACGGGCGAAGCGCTTGGCCGCACCCCGATTGGTCTTGATCTTTGGCATTGCTCTCTCCGGCATTTTGGGCCGTACCCGATTCGGGCCGGCCGTTTATGGGAGGACCGGCAGGTATGCGGAGACCTGCGCGATCCTTGTTGTCTGACCGGCCTACTTCTTCTTGCCGGTCAGCACCATGATCATCTGGCGTCCTTCCATCTTCGGCCGCTGCTCGACGACCGCGATATCGGACATGTCCTGCTCGATCTTGTCCAGCAGCTCGCCACCCAGCTCCTGGTGGCGCATTTCGCGACCGCGGAAGCGGATGGTCACCTTGCCCTTGTCGCCGCCCTCGATGAAGCGGCGCAGGTTGCGAATCTTGACGTTGTAGTCGCCCTCGTCCGTACCCGGACGGAACTTCACTTCCTTGATCTGGATCTGTTTCTGCTTCTTCTTGGCTTCCTGCGCCTTCTTCGCCTGCTCGAACTTGAACTTGCCGTAGTCCATGATCCGGGCTACGGGCGGTTCCGCATTCGGTGAGATCTCGACCAGGTCCAGACCGCTCTCCTGGGCCATTTCCAGGGCCTCTGCAGTACTGCAGACGCCGCGATTCTCGCCCTCGGCGTCGATCAGTCGGATTTGCGGGCACGTGATCTGATCGTTCAGGCGGACCGTTTTCGCTGCGCTAATAGCCTTCTCTCCAATTCAAGGTTCAGTGTTGGCGACTGGCGACCTCCTCCCGGAGGCGCTCGCCGAAGGCCTCGACGCTCATTACGCCCAGGTCTTCTCCGCTTCGTGTACGCACCGCGACCTGCCCGTTTTCCATTTCCTTGTCTCCAAGGACCAGCAGGTACGGCACGCGCTTGAGCGTGTGCTCGCGAATCTTAAAGCCGATCTTCTCGTTTCTCAAGTCGGACTCGACCCGGAATCCCTTGTCCCGTAGCGTCTTGGTGACCTCGCGGGCATAGTCGTCCTGGCGTTCGGTGATGGTCAGCACCTCGGCCTGCACCGGGGCCAGCCAGGTCGGGAAGTGCCCGGCGTAGTGCTCGATCAGCACGCCGAAGAAACGTTCCACCGAGCCCAGCAGCGCGCGGTGGATCATGATCGGGCGCCGGCGCTCGTTGTCTTCGGCCACGTATTCCATGTCGAAGCGCTCGGGCAGGTTGAAGTCCAGCTGCACCGTGGAGCACTGCCATTCGCGGCCGATCGCGTCGTGGATCTTGATGTCGATTTTCGGCCCGTAGAAGGCGCCACCGCCCTCGTCCACCGAGTATTCCAGCCCCTTCTTCTCGATCGCCGAGCGCAACGACGCGGTCGCGTGCTCCCAGATCGCGTCGGAGCCGACCGCATCTTCCGGCTTGGTCGAGAGGTTCACATCGAACTTCTCGAACCCGAAGGTCTGCAGGACCTCCAGCGTCAGGTCGATCACCGCCATCACCTCGGCCTCGATCTGGTCCTCGCGGCAGAAGATATGGGCGTCGTCCTGGGTGAAGCCGCGCACACGCATCAGCCCGTGCAGCGCGCCGGACATCTCGCGACGGTAGACCGTGCCCATCTCCGCCCAGCGCAGCGGCAGATCGCGGTAGGAATGCAGCCGGTCCTTGTACATCAGCACGTGGAACGGGCAGTTCATCGGCTTGAGCTGGAAGGCCTGGTGCTCGTCCTCCATCGGCTCGTACATGGACTCGGCGTAGAAGTCCGCATGGCCGGAGGTCTTCCACAGCTCCAGGTTCGCGATGTGCGGCGACACGACGAAGTCGTAACCCGCCTTCTCGTGCATGTCGTACCAGTACTTCTCGATCTCGCGGCGGATGCGCGCGCCCTTCGGGTGCCAGAACACCAGGCCGCCGCCGGCCTCGTCCTGGATCGAGAACAGGTCCAGCTCCTGACCGATCTTGCGGTGATCGCGGCGCTCGGCCTCCTTCAGGCGTTCCAGGTATTCCTTCAGCTGGTCCTTGTTCGCCCAGGCGGTCCCGTAGATACGCTGCAGCATCTCGTTGTCGGAGTCGCCGCGCCAGTAGGCACCGGCCACCTTGGTCAGCTTGAAGGCCTTCAGCTTGCCGGTTGACGGGATATGCGGGCCGCGACAGAGATCGACAAAGTCGCCCTGCTTGTACAGCGAAATGTTCTCGCCCTGCGGGATGGAGGCGATGATTTCGGCCTTGTACTCTTCTCCCATGTCGCGGAAGTACTTCACCGCCTCGTCGCGATCCATCAGCGAGCGCTCCACCGGCAGGTCCTGCTTGGCCAGCTCCTTCATGCGCTTCTCGATCTTCTCCAGATCCTCCGGCGTGAAGCCGCGGTCATAGGCGAAGTCGTAGTAGAAGCCGTTCTCGATGGTCGGGCCGATGGTGACCTGGGCCTCGGGAAAGAGCTGCTTGACCGCCTGCGCCATCAGGTGCGCGGTCGAATGCCGGATGATCTCCACCCCCTCCGGGTCGCGGTCGGTCACGATCGCGAGTTCGGCGTCGGCGTCGATCTCGTGGCGGGCATCGACCAGCTGGCCGTTCACCTTGCCGGCCAGGGTCGCCTTGGCGAGGCCCGGACCGATGTCCTTGGCCACATCCAGCACGGTGACTGGATGATCGAACTCGCGGCGGCTGCCGTCGGGGAGGGTTACTGCGGGCATTGCAAGGCTCCTTCGCCGACCCATACGCGGGGTCGAACGTCGCGTGTCAAAAATTGGACTTGCCGGAAACGACAACGGCGCGAAGCGTATCACACGCCCCGCGCCGCGGCAGGTTTCCCGGCCTGCAGCCGGGATTCCCGGATCGCCCCTTACATGTTCTCTTCGATGAACAGATAGGTCCGGTTCACGTTGGGTCGATGCCAGTCGTCGTAGTGGCGCAGGTGCTTGAACTCTTCGAGATCGGACAGGCGTTCCACCACCTCGTCCAGGGACTCCCAGTCCTCGATACCCGCTTCGACCTCGCGCACCAGCAGTTCCAGGTAGTCACCCGTGTCCTGGCGCGCCTCGGCCATGTCCGTCGCGCGGCCATGACCCGGTACGACGATCTCGGGATCGATGGACTCCAGGTGCCGGAAGGCCTCCAGCTTCTCCACCGGGTTACTCCAGGGATGGATGCCCAACATGCGTTCGGTGTAGACGATGTCGCCGGTGAACACGACATCCTCGCCTGGCAGGTGGACCATGATATCGCCCGGGAAGTGGGCGTCCCCGGCATAGATCAGTTCGAAGTCCACCCCGCCGACCGTCAGGGTGTGTTCGTCCACGTCAATCGGATTCGGGGCCGGGACTGGCTCGGTCCCTTCCATGGCCTCTTCTCCCACGGTATTCGCCAGGGACTCGATCTGCCCCTCGCCGCGTTCGGCCTGCGTGGATGCAGTGCGCTGCAGGGCGACCAGCTCCGCACCCTGCTCGTGGAAGTAGCCATTGCCCAGCCAGCGGTGATCCTGCGAACCCACCGAGATCACATGCGTGATCGGCTGATCCGTGACCTCGGCGATCGCCCTGGCCATGCGTTCGGCGACCTTGTAGCTCGGCCCCGAATCGATCAGCACGACGCCGTCGTCAGTGACGACGAAGCCCGTGTTATTGGTGAAGCCGAGATTTTCCGGCGTGCGGTTCTCCAGCGAACCGTAGAAGTACCAGACGCGGTCCGTCAGCTGAATCGGCTCCAGTACCTTCTCGATGGGTCGGTCGCGCGGCTCTTCTTTCTCTTCTCCGGCCTGCGCAATCAGGGCCAGGCCCATCAGCACAACGGCCAGCACTGGCCATACGGTCCAGCGCCCTTTCAATTGCCTATCCATCCAAACATCCTCAATAAGCGGGTTTCGCCCCCCGGTTGGAGAGCCTGCGAACGCGTCGCGTGTACCCCGGCCTTCGAACGCCCGTTCGGGCCGTTATTGGTTTTCGGCGATTATATCCGCTTTCGCGCATATTTAGACAGGGTTCACATCAGCGCCGCGGCTGCGAGTCCCCTGTCGAACCATGCAGGGCACGCACGACCCACCGCGCCACCAGCGGAAACAGGCCCACCGCGACCAGAGAGGCAATCAGACCGGGCGAAAAGATCCCCTCGGGCCCGTCCAGACGACTGATCTGCGTACCGGCATTGGCAAAGACGATCGTCGCCGGGAGCATGCCCAGCTGCGACACCCAGTAGTACGTCCACGTCCTGATGCGCATCAGGCCCATGCCTGCATTGATCACAAAGAAGGGGAAGGCCGGCGTCAGGCGCAGCGCGAACAGGTAGTACGCCCCCTCGCGCTCGAAGCCACGGTTGATGGGTTCCAGCCGGTCTGCGAATCGGCGCTGCAGGGGCTCGCGAGCGATGGTGCGCGCCACCAGAAACGTCAGCGTCGCGCCCAGTGTGGAGGCAAAGGACGACAGCACACTACCCCAGAACACCCCGAAGATGGCCCCGCCCGCCAGCGTCATGATCACGATACCGGGCAACGACAGCGCCGCGACCACCACATAAACGAAGAAGAACACCACCGCCGCCAACAGCGGCCGGGCCGCACGCTGGTCCTCCAGATCCCCCTGGGCTGCCTGCAGGCGCTCGAACTCCAGGAAACGGCCCAAGTCGAGCGCGAAGAACGCGATCAATGCGGCCACCGCAAGGATCGCCACCACCCAGTACGCTCGATTCACCTGCCCTCTCCCGATACGCATTCGTCAAAACGCTGGACCCGGACGCTGCCCGCGTGCGTACATTGGCCGCATGAATACACAGCCCCACCCATACGATGCCCTCAAACCCACCGTGATTCTCGACGCGGTGGAAACCACCGGCCTGCGCTGCGATGGCCGCCTGCTTGCCCTGAACAGCTACGAGAACCGGGTGTATCAGATTGGCATCGAGGATGCGACGCCGGTCATTGCCAAGTTCTACCGGCCCGGCCGCTGGACCGACCGCGCGATCCTCGAGGAGCATGCATTCAGCCAGGAGCTGGCCGCGCGGGAGGTCCCCGTCGTCGCGCCGCTGGTCGCAGACGACGGGGCAACCCTGCACCATCATCAGGGCTTTCGCTTCGCGGTTTATCCGCGCTGCGGCGGGCGTACGCCGGACCTGGAGCAGTCGGACACGCTGCAGCGCATCGGGCGGTTCATTGCGCGAATCCACGAAGTGGGCCTCAGCGCCTCATTCCACGAACGCATCACGCTGGAGCCGGTGGCACTGGGCGAACAGGCGCGGCAGGACGTGCTCGCCTCCGGCTACCTGCCCCCCGAGTTGCAGTCAGTCTATCGCGACCTCAGCGCGGACCTGATCAGCCGCATGCAGCGAAACACCGAGGCGGTGGGCCCCGTCCCGCAGCTCCGGCTGCATGGCGACACCCACCCGGGCAACATCCTGTGGACCGACGACGGTCCCCACTTCGTCGACCTCGACGACGCCTGCAATGGGCCCGCGATGCAGGATCTTTGGATGTTCCTCTCCGGGGAGCCACCGGAGATGGCATCACAGCTGCGCGACCTGCTGGAGGGTTACGAGACGTTCATGCGCTTCGACCGCCGCGAGCTGGGCCTGATCAGCACCCTGCGCACGCTGCGCATCATGCGCCACGCCGCCTGGCTGGCCCGCCGGGCGGATGATCCCGCGTTCGTCGACGGATTCCCGGTGTTCTACACCCCGCGCTACTGGGAGGAACACATCCTGACCCTTCGCGAACAAGCCGCCGCCCTGGACGAGCCCGCACTGGAACTGGACAGCCCGGGGGTCGCGGCCAGGGACTACTGGGATCTTTAAGGAGACGCTGATTTGATCGCACGTCCGCGTTGGTGCCCACTGTTATCCGAGACAACGCGCGTCGTGTAACGGGCAATGGTTTTACCCGCAAGCGGTGCAACGCAGGATCAGGGAAACTGGGGCGCCAACCCACAAGCCATTCAATGCAGGGGCTCGGCCGCCCGCCGTTATCCAAAACGGGCGCGCACACGGCGCTGCGGCTCCCTTGTGCAGAATGACTGCACGGCAGTCACTGCGCCTTGTTCGCACGCAAAAGGGACGAAGCAGCAAGCGTGTACATTAATCAATGTTTCTCTCAGCAAACACTAATCAAGCGGTCGCGCACCTGCGATCGCCCCCAGGCCCCGATAGTGTTCCAGCAGTTGCCGCCCGCTCTCCAATAACTCGGGACCGGGCTCGAGGCCAAAATCCTCCGCTACCCGGCGAAGCTGCTGGTCACCCGCTGCCGGCTCCTCGCAGACCCGCCACAACAGCCGTGCTCCCAGCGGGTTCAGCTCGGCAAAGCGTACGCGCTCGCCCTCGCCACGATAGGCCAACAGGTAGGTGGGCACATCACCCGGCTGCTGGGGGCAGTGGTCCGGCCCAATCCGATGCACCGGGAACTCGTAAGCCAGCAGTCGCGCGGCGGACGAAAACTCCGGGACCCCCGTCAGCAGATCGCCCTGCGGATCCACGTCGGCCGAGGGCTGCGCATCGCTGTAGACGAGCTCCGTCTCGACCCGTTCGTAGTGCGCCAGCTCGGCCAGAAACGGCCAGTCGCCCGGCAGCAGCCTCCGCTCCTCGGCCAGGTACTGGACGAATTCCTCCGCCAGCCGCGGGAAATACGGCGTATGACAGCCATGGTCGCGATAGAAATCGCGCACCAGCGCTGCCCACGCCTCCTCCCCTAGGATCCGCCGGATGACCGGGAACCCGCGCCCGAGCAGATTACGAATGTTATTGATAAACAGGCGCCGGTAGATCGCCAGCCGGCGGTCCTCGATACCCTCCGGGGGCGGGTGGCGCTCCGGGTCGCGCAGGTGCCGGGCGAGGACCTGCTGCAACTCCTGAAAATCGGGTTCAGCCATGGGCCTGCAGGGATGCGCGCTTCCCGGCCGCGGTGACCTGAAGTGCGCGGATGCGGTCCGTTTCCTCCAGCAAGACCTCCAGCGCCGGGAAGTTGAAGTCCCGCTCCAGCAAGGTCGGCACCGGGCCGATCCGTTCGTAGGTCGCCTCCAGCAGATCCCATACGTCCCCGCAGACCGGCTGGCCATGCGTGTCCACGCGCAGATCCGGCGCTTCTTCCTCGTGGCCGGCGATGTGGATGTAGCGCACGCGCTCCAGCGGCAGACCATCGAGGAACTCGACCGGGTCATAGCCGTGGTTGATGCTGTTCACGTAGATGTTGTTCACATCCAGCAACAGCTCGCAGTCGGCTTCGTCCAGCACCGCCCGGAGGAACTCCAGCTCGCTCATCCGGGCCCCGACCGGGGTGTAGTAGGAAACATTCTCCAGTGCCATGCGCCGGCCGATCGTCTCCTGCACCTGGAGCACGCGACGGGCCACATGCCGCACGGCTTCTTCGGTAAACGGGATCGGCATCAGGTCGTAGAGGTGGCCCTTTTCGTCCCCGCAGGCCGAGAGGTGTTCGGTGTAGTCCTCGATGTCATGCGTATCGAGGAACCGGCGCAGATCGGCCAGAAAGTCCATGTCCAGGGGTCGTGGCCCGCCGATGTCCAGGGAAAGCCCGTGACAGACGAACGGGTGGGCCTCGGTATATTCGCGGAAAGTACGGCCCAGGCGCCCGCCAAGGTGCATCCAGTTCTCCGGCGCAGCCTCGAAAAACCCGAGCCGCTCCAGCGACTCGGGTGCCTCGGCCAGCGGCTCCAGTAGTGCCCGCCGCAGGCCGAGCCCGGCCCCGCGTACGCGGGCCGGGCGTACGGGCTGGATGGCTTCAGCCGCCACAGGTCCCCTCGCCACAGGAGCCTTCCGAGTCCTTCTCTTCCCCGTTGGCGCCACAGCTACCCTCGCCACAGGAACCTTCGGAGTCCTTGGGCTCGCTATCGGCGCCACCGCAGGTGCCTTCACCACAGGAACCCTGGGCCAGCATGTGAGGGGCTGAAGATCCCTGCTGATACCCGTGGTTCAGATCCACCGCGGCGAAGGCCGGGCTGGAACCCATGGCCAGGCCGATCGCGGCGGTACCCACCACGCCGGCCAGGGTCTTTTTCGAGAACAGTTCTTGTTTCATGATGCAACTCCTTCGTCGCTTAACGTTAGGGGCAAAATGCCCGCCTTGCCAATGGTTGCTGTTTTGCACAGCTCCATTGGCGATCCCCTGTCCTCCATCCTCCTGGCTATCCCCTGTCCATCATCCTCCTGCGGATGTAGAAATCGATGCTCAGGTAGCGGCCGGCGCCCCAGAAGAAGATCACCAGCAGCATGATGAAGTACGTCGCGGCCATCTCGATTCCGCTGTTCACGATCGCGAAGCTCCCGTACTCGGTCAGCCAGTCCCAGTTGCCGTGCTCCCGCAGGATGGAACGCGCGCGGCTCAGCCGTTCCTGGGCCGCTTCCACTCCCGAGCAGTTGAACAGGCACATCATCGGGTCGGAGATGCGCTGCCATCCGTTCTCCAGATGGGCCGTGACCGCCGCGACGATCATCGTGACCATCAGGGGAATGGAGAACCAGCGCGCGGCAATACCCAGCAGCAGGGCGATCGCACCCAGGACCTCGGCATAGGCGGCCAGCAGCACCATCAGGTACGGAAACGGCATCCCCAGCCCCCAGTCCGGGTTGCCAAACCACATCACCACGCTTTCCTTCGGCAGGAAGCCGTCGAGCTTGTTGGTGCCGGCCATCCAGAACACCGGCGCGAGATACAGGCGAATCAGCAGCGGCGCCAGAAAATCCGCTCCGCGCGTCATGTCCAGCCACCGCTGGAATCGGATACCCGCCCGCAACGCCATAGCGTTCATCGCCTCGTCCTCGATTCTTCCGTTGAACTGACTTAAAGCCTAGCCAGCCCTTCGGACAATCGTGAGAACCGTCGCGCCGGCATTTATGTCCGATCGTCCGGGGCGGAGCCAAGACGCCTGCGATGCCGTACATTGATCAGTGTTTCCTCGACAGGAGCGAACCCCTCATGGACATGAGCCGGATCATGCCGCGCGAGGACACGCTGTCGTCCGTCCTCTCGGCCTACAACCTGCGCGCACGGATCGACACCAACCCCCGTCTGTGCGGCCAGTGGCAGCTCAGCACCACCGGTTCCGGGCATGCGAGCTTTCACCTGATCAGCGAAGGGGGCTGTTACCTGCACATGGAGGACTGCGAGCCACTGTGGCTGGATGCGGGCGACATGCTGCTCCTGCCCCACGACGACTGGCACCTGCTGGCGAGCGAGCCTTCATTCGAGGACCGGGACAATCACCTGAATCTGCTGGACCCGTCCGAGCCCGAACCCGGCTCGACACAGCTGTTATGCGGTCACTTCGAATTCGATTCCGGGCGCCGGAATCCGATCCTGGCGGCCCTGCCCGACCGCGTGATCGTGCGCCACGCCGAGAGCGGCGAGCGGCTGGCGCGGCTGGCCGATCTGATGCGCCTGGAACTGTCAGAGCAGTCCGCCGGCTATCGGCCGGTACTCGATCGTCTGGCGGATACCCTGTTCGTAATGACGGTGCGCCACTACGTCTGCCATTACCAGGAGCATCCAGAACAGTGTCTGATCGCGGCCCTCGCGGACGACCGTATCCGCCGTGCCCTCGATGCGCTGCACGCACGCCCCGAGGAGAACTGGACGGTCGAGGGCTTGGCGCAGGAGGCCGCGATGTCGCGAACCAGTTTCGCCGCGCGTTTCAGCGAGCTGGTCGGACAGGCCCCCATCGACTACCTGACCCAGTGGCGCATGGTCCTGGCCGAACGCCTGCTGCGCGATCCGAGGGCATCGGTGGCCAGCGTGATGGAACAGGTCGGCTATGGCTCGGAGCCGGCCTTTCGCAAGGCCTTCAAGCGCGTCCACGGGTACGGCCCCGGGCGTATCCGGCGACTGTTCTCGCGCCTGACTCGCGCGCACTGAAACACCGCGGTACCGGGCTTTCAGCGACCCGCAGGCGCCTCCCAGTGCTCGTCCTGCATCACGTCATCCAGTGGCGTGGCGGCCAGGTGGTTGGTGTAGTTCGAGAGGGTCTTCAGCGCGACTGCGAGGATCACATCCAGGATCGCCGCCTCCTCGAATCCCGCCCGGCGAAACGCCTCGAGTTCGTCATTGGGGACCGCACCGCGATGCTTGAGTACTGCTACCACGAATTGGCGCAGGGCCTCGAGCCGCTGATCGGGCACGGGTTGATCCTCGCGCAGCGCGTCGACGACCGCATCGGGCAGGCCCGCCATCCGTCCCGTCATGGAGTGCGCGGCCATGCAGTAATGACATTCGTGGTACCGACTGATCGTGAGTAGCGCAACGCTCTGTTCCTCGGGGGACAGGCTGCTCTGGCTCAACCGCTCGGTCAGGTCCAGGTAGGCCGAGGCCGCCGCCGGGCTGCTGGCCATCACGCGAATCAAATTCGGCACCAGTCCCAGCACCTTCCCGGATCGCTCGAAGGCCTCCGGCGCGCTGTCGGGTGTTCTCAGTGGAAATTCCATCGTCATATACCTCCAGGGAACCACGGATCAATGGTTCCCTCGCTCTTCGTCGTCGGCGGGCCTGGCCGGCAGCAGGGTTTCCAGTGCCGGCAACAGATGCAGGACCGTGTCCGCGTCCTGCCGCGCCTTGGCCAGCAGCAGCACGCCTTCGACCTGCGCCAGCCACTGTTCCGACAGACGGGCACTATCCGATGCCTGCGGGAGTTCGCCGCTTTGCACGGCGGTCTCGATCGCTCGCTGGAAATGGCCGCGCAGGGCCTCCAGGTGCGCGGCCACGGCCTCTCGAACCGCCGAATTCCAGTTCGCCAGCTCCAGCGCCAGGTTCCCGAACGGGCAGCCGGGGAGCTCCCCGACCTCCCCCTGGGCGCGGATCTCGAACTGATACAGGCGATCGACAAACCGCCCGAGGCGGTCGCGCAGAGGCAGGTCGCATTCCAGCGACGGCCGCAGTACCTCGCGTTCGAGCTCGCGATAAAGCGTCTCGAGCATCTCCAGCACCAGGGCGTCCTTGCCGGGAAAAAAGTGATAAAGGCTGCCCTTCTTCACGCCAGCGTGCGCACAGATCTCGGCCACGCCGACGGCGCCGTAGCTGCGGCCAAGGATCAGCGACCGTGCGGCGGCGATCAGGGCGTCGCGTGTCCGGGTTGGGGTGAATGCATCGGCCATACATTGAAGAATAGTTGACCGGTCGGTAAATTGGAAAGCATCGGATATCTAGCGAGGCCACCATGTCCATCCCGGTTATCAACGCGCAGGCGGTCACGATTCCGGTTCGCTACGAGGACAGCTGGCAGGACGGCTTCGGCGCCCGCGGCTGGAAGCTGGACGTCGCCGGGCTGGGCGCCGACGTGATTGCCGCAACTCCCTATTGCGGGGATCGCATTCCGACCTCGGTGTTTGTCCATGACATCGTCGACCATCTCCTGTGCGGTTTCAGTCTGTCCGGTTACGTCGACGAGGCCGCGGCCCTGATCCAGCTCTCCCTGCGAACCCACTCTGACCCCGTCCCGGACTATCAGCAGATGGTCGACGAAGATCTGATCCCGGGGCTTGGCCAGCACGATGACTGGGTCGAGCTCCTGCCGGCCTCGCTCAACGTCTCCCCCGAGAGCGTCGGGGACCCCGGCCTCCTCCTGAACGAGCTTCGCGACAAGCTGGGTGACGGGGCCCTGCGCGCCCTGCTGACCGCCGGGTTCGTCCGCGAAGGCTGGAAACGAGCGGAAGATGCCCGGCACTACTGGGAGGGGCTTGGCCTGCGTTATCCGGACCGCGGCGCGACCGCCCTGGCACTACAGGAGCTATTCGAGTGGATGGATGCCACGGTGCGCGAACAACTGTGGATGCACGCGACTGGTCAATTCCTGATCCATCGCGAGCACGTGACCTTCCGGTTTTCCCGGCCTGAGGGCGCAGGGCATCGGTCAGTAAATGTCGCTTCCGGTCATTGAAGCCGACCCACAAGACCGCAGATCTGCGCCCAGGCTTCACGCCTGCAGGTCAAAGTGCGATCCGAGGTGCTCGTTGGAGTTGGACTGCACCGAGCCGTCGGGCATGAAGGTCTGGCCCATGTCCGCTTCGTCGTCCGGATCGGCGTCCATCTGGGGGGCATCGTCGGCCTGCGGGGCCCCGTTGACCTGGCCGCCGGCCAGCGGCATCGCGGTGGCCTGCGTCGGCGGCGTCGCATTAAGGCCCTGGGGCGCGAATGCCGCCTCGTGTGCCGACGGGGCCTGTGTGGTGGACGCCGGCTGGGCCACATGTGGGGAAGTCGAGACGGCCGCGCCCTGTCCGTTGACCTGACCGTTCGCCTGCGCTTGCGTGGCGGCCTGAGCCTGCTGTGCCGGCTGTGCGTGTGCCGCCTGCCCAGCCTGCCCAGCCTGCCCGGCCTGCCCGGCCTGCCCGGCCTGCGCCGGTCGGTGGCCAGCCTGCCCGGCGTTGTTCGGGCTTTGCGCCGAATGGACCGGCCGCGCCAGCGCCGCCTGATTCATTCCGATGCCGTCGATCATGAGGTGCTCCCGGTTTTCGTGGCACCCGGCACCCAAGCAGCGACCATGCCAGAACACTGGTGTTTTCCGTGAAGGGCGCCATGAGGCGCTCCCCGGGCGCCCGCCCCATGTCGCTGTCTTGTCCGGTGCGGCAAGCACGATCCGTCCGCCAGCAAGGGTGTTCCGGTCAAACCGGCCCTATTCGCAACCGATATCCTCGTGCCAGAGGTCCGGGTGTCGTTCGATAAACGCGGCCATCAGCTCCTGGCAGGCGGCGTCCTGCAACACATCGACCTGCACGCCGTGCGAACGCAGCCAGTCCTCCTCTCCCATGAAGGTGGCGTTTTCCCCGACCACCACACGCGGGATGCCGTACAGCACGATCGCCCCGCTGCACATCGCACAGGGCGAGAGCGTCGTGTAGAGCGTGCACTCGCGGTAGATGCTCGCCGCCTGGCGTCCGGCGTTCTCCAGGGCATCCATCTCGGCATGCAGGATGGCGCTGCCGTTTTGCACCCGCCGATTGTGTCCGCGGCCGACGATGCGCCCGCCGTGCTCGATGACCGAACCAATCGGGATACCCCCTTCATCCCAGCCGGTTCGTGCCTCGTCCAGGGCTGCTTCCAGAAAAGGATTCATGACATTCGTCCGGGTTTGTTCGAGAACTGATTGTGTAGACTCATGGACTGAGGTGCGAATTCGGCGCCAACCACCCTCCCCTTGACGGGCTCGATACGAGAGACTTTCCATGCGCCGCCGCATCATCGGCATCCCTGTCGGTATCCTCCTGGGCGTCGCGCTCGCCTTCGTGCTGGCAAACGTTGCCCTGTTCAACCTCCTCCCGAAACCCGACCGAGTGAAGGCCCCGGTGGCCATCGACTACGGCACCTCGGACAGTGCATTTCGCCGCGGAATGGGGCTCACGCTGCAGCAGCCGATTGTCTCCGGCAACGCGCTGGAGCTGCTGCGCGACGGCGAGGCCATCTACGACGCCAAGATCGAGGCCATCGAAGGCGCTGAACAGACGGTTACCTTCGAGGTATACGAGTTCTGGGGCGAGCAGGCCGCCCGCTTCGCCGAGGCCTTCGCACGCGCGGCGGAGCGCGGGGTCAAGGTTCATGTGGTGATCGACTACGTGGGCTCCGTGCTCGCGGATCAGGAAAAGTTCGACCGCATGACCGAAGCCGGCGCGGAAGTCGTGCGCTGGCGCGAGCCCTCCTGGTATCAGATGTCACGTTTCAACCACCGTACGCATCGAAAAATTCTGGTGGTGGACGGCAGAACCGGATTCATCGGCGGCGCGAACATCGCGGACACCTGGGTGCCCGCCGAGGACCACGAGCCCTACCGCGACAACCACTTCCGTGTCACCGGGCCCGTTGTGGGCAACTTGCAGGCGGCATTCATGGAGACCTGGCTGGATGCCAAAGGCGAACTGAAGCTGGGCGATGCGTATTACCCGGAACTCGAGGACGAAGGTGCTCTGGATGCGCAGGTCGTCAACAGCGCCCCGCGCGAGGGCCGTCATCGCATTCGCAAGATGTTCCTGCATGCCCTGGCAGCAGCCGAGGACCAGGTGACCATTGCGACGGCGTACTTCTATCCCGACCCGGACTTTCTCGATGCGCTGACCGACGCGGCCGACCGCGGCGTTCGAATCCGCGTGCTCATGCCGGGCGACAGCATCAACCACGGTTTCGTACGACATGCCTCCGTGAATCGCTGGAGGCCCATGCTGGAGGCCGGGGTCGAGCTGCACGAATACCACCCGCGGATGTATCACTCCAAGCTGATGAGCGTGGACGACCGCTGGACCAGCATCGGCTCGGCCAATCTGCACAACCGCTCATTCCGCCTGAACGACGAAACCAATCTGAACATCTATGACGAAGACTTCGCCCGCTCGATCCGGGAACTGATCGAGGAAGACAAGGCCGAGGCCGAGCGGATGACGATCGAGGCCTGGGAAAACCGGCCCTGGAAATACCGCATCTACGGCTGGATCGCGCGCATCATCGGGCCGTACATGTAGCGGCCCCGAGCCGGAGCCGGCCTTTTCAGTTGGCGACGGGCCGGGCGCCACCCTCGGCATCGATCTCCACTACCAGCATGTCGCCCGCGCCGATGCTGCGACCGGACAGTTCCATGATGTTCGCACGATGCGTGACATACACCGCCGGCCCCGCATCGCGCGCAAATGCCTCCGCAAGATGCTGGTGCCAGGCACGCATGCGGCGCTCCCGGTCGGGTTCATTGGTGCGGAAGATCGAGCCCAGCGCATCGAGGATCTCCGGCTCGCCGTAGCCCAGCAGGCGCGCCGTATCCGCATTGCGGCACCACGGGCCGGCAAATACGCGGATCTCGGCCAGTCCGGCGGCGCGCAGACGTTCACCAAGCTCGCGCGCCTGGTCACGGCCCAACTCGGAGAGGTTGCGCTGGGTTGTGCAGTCCTCGAGATCGAAACCCGGAGGGTCCCCGATACCTGGCGCCGCGGCATGCCGCATTAACAGGATCCGGTGGGGCTCCTGCAACTGAGCAACAATGACGTGCTCCGCAGCCAGTTCGTCCGCCCAAACCGGTGTGCCAAACAGACACCCCACTACCAGGGCCAGCCCAAGCAGCAGCCGTTTCACAGTTCCGATTTCCTCCGCTACACCACCGCGCGACTCCGCCATGCAGAGCCATCACCGCCGCCGGACTAATCGGGGCGGCAGAGCCCGTCACCACAGCGCGACCGCCAGCGTCGACGCGCAAACCCGTTATAGACCCGATCCATCAGGCGCACCACGTGCGGCACGCGCGACAGCACCCGCCCCAGCAAGCGGTAGTACGGCAAATGCCGCCAGACGACGACAAACGCCCAGGCCCCACTGTGGATCTGCCCCTGGGCGTCGACCACATGCATACGCCGCATCGCCGCATCCCAGTCGATGCGCCACGCCTTCAAGGGCGCCGCGTCGGCGTGGATATCCTGCCAGTCCACGCGACCGGCCTTGTCCAGCCGCCGGTAGTGGCCGATCTCGCGCCGACAAAGTGGGCAGCCGCCATCGAAAAAGACGATGGGGCGCCGCCCGGATAACGAATGGTCAGGCATGGCCGACCGGGCCCAGGTATTGATATTCGGCCTCCGGCAGCGAGCCCAACGCACGTTCTACCACGTCGCGCGCCAGATCGCGGGTCATCTCCGGATGCGCCGGGATCATGTCGGTGCGCACGGCGAGCGCCATTGCCAGCGCCTGCAGCACATCTCCATTGCAGGTGTCGCCCAGCAGTGCAATCTCGTGATCCAGGGTCTCGACCAGCCGGTCCAGCAACTGCTGGACACGCACGGCGGACCCGGTCTCGGGATGCAAACGAAACTCGAAGGAAACGGCCTCTCCACTGGGGGTGGTATACCGATAGGGCATCACGTCCATGGGTCTCTCCTTCTTGTTCGTGTGGATCGGATGGTATCGCCAGGCCGAACGGCGGCTTAGGCTTACGTGGTTGGGCCACGCATGACGGAAACAGTTCAACCAGGAACGAGTTTCCCCGTCGGTCAAGATGGGGTCTGCATCGTTACTGGGCTTTACCGTATCAGACCACACTGACGGGATACTCGATCGAACCGCGAGTCGCGGTATTCTTGACCTCGATGAATATGGGACTGCACTTACACGCAGGGTGGCACTGATGGCCCGTCGACGACGCGGACCGATTACCCGTCTGCTACGCGCACTGACCTGGCTGCTGGCCGGGACGCTCACACTCGCGGTCACATTCGCGCTCGGCCTGATCGTGCTGTTCGCCAAGGTCAACCCGCCCTATGGCATGGCCATGGTCGTCGCCACGGACTGGCAGACCGCATCCCGCCTACGGCCCGAATGGCAGCGCCTGGACGACCTTCCGCGTCACCTGATGCTGGCCGTGATCGCAGCGGAAGACCAGCACTTTCCGGTACATCGCGGCTTTGACTGGGGCTCCATGCGCCAGGCGGTAGACGACCACATGCTGCACGGCCAACGCCTGCGCGGGGCCAGCACCATCAGCCAGCAAACGGCCAAAAACCTGTTCCTGTGGCACAAGCGCTCCTGGGTCCGCAAAACGCTGGAGGCCGGATTCACGGCCGGTATGGAAACCATCTGGCCCAAGCGCCGCATCTTCGAGGTCTACCTGAACCTGGCCGAGTGGGGTCCGGGCATCTACGGGATCGAGCACGCCGCCCAGCACTACTTTGGCTTATCCGCGCGCGAACTGGACCGCCACCAGTCCGCACGCCTGGCCGCGATCCTCCCCAGCCCGGGCAGCTACAACCCGGTCAACCCCGGCCCGCGCCTCAGCCAGCGGATCGCCTGGATCGAGCGCCAGATGAACCAGCTGGGCATCGCCTGGCTGGACCCCATGCTGCTGGAATAGCCCCTGCGCTCGCTCCACGGGCGTGAAAATGCCCTGGTGTTTCCCTAGACTACATTCCTCCGCTGTCGCACGGATGCTCGCACTGGCGTCCTCCTGGCGACCCGCGAACCCCGTCCAAACCCGAGGTCCGCCCGTGTCCCCCAGCCGCTTTTTGCGTCTCCCCTTCTTCCTCCTCCTCACCCTCTTCTCGCTGTTGCTGCTCATGCCCCTGGGGACCGTTCAGGCCCAGGAGGGTGGCGATGGAGGTGATCTGCATGACGCGCTGATCGAGGCACTGGAGAACGAAGAGGCACGCGAACGCCTGCTCGAGACACTGCGGGCCGAACGTACCGGGGACGACGAGAGTACGGCAGACGATGAGGCGGCGGTCGACACCGACGAACTGACGTCGATCCCGCGCCAGATCGCCCAGTTCACCCAATCGCTGGCCGAAGGCACAGTGCAGGAGATTCGGGCCCTGAACGAGATCGCCGTGGATATTGGCGACAAGCTGAGCTCGATCGACCCGGTGGTATTCGGCGCGGGGGTGCTGGACCTGGCGATCCTGATTGTCCTGACGATCGCCGCGTTCCTGATCCTGCGGCGCCTTGGCAGCCCGATGTTCGCGGCGTTGGATCGCTGGGTGATCAACTCGCCGGAGCAGTATCACCTGCTGCGCGCACTCCCCGCCGTACTCCTGGCCGCGCTGATCGATTTCCTGATCGTGATCCTGGCCTGGGTCGGGGGTTATGGCCTCGCGCTCTTTGTGCTCGGGGAGTCCGGAGAGATGCTGACGCGGCACTCGCTGTTCCTCAACGCCTTCCTGCTGATCGAGGTCACCAAGGCGGCCCTGCGCCTGATCTTCGCCACGCGCTACCGGGGCCTGCGGCTGCTGCCCATGGCCGGCGACGAGGCCGCCTACTGGAATGCCTGGCTGGCACGCCTGGTCACGTACATCGGCTACGGCCTGCTGCTGCTGGTGCCGCTGGCCAACAATCATCTCTCCAGCGAGGCCGGGCGCTCGCTGGGGCTGCTGGTCATGCTGACCGCTTTCCTCTACGCGGCGGTCATCATCCTGCAGAACCGCCAGCGCGTGCATGACCGCCTGATCCTGGTCGCCAATCGTGCCGGATTCGCCTTCACGCGCATGACGCTGACCTTCCTGGCGAACGCCTGGCACTGGATCGCGCTGATCTACTTCCTGACCCTGGCAATCGTCAGCATCACCCGCCCGGAAGATGCCCTGCCCTTCATGGCCAAGGCCACCGGACAGACGGTACTGGCCGCATTCATCGGGGTCTTTGTCGCCAACGTGCTCAGCCAGATCATCGGCCGCGAGATCCGGGTTCCGGACGAGACTCGCATGAAGTTCCCGATGCTCGAGGTACGCCTGAACTCGTACATCCCCAAGGCGCTGAAGACGATGCGCCTGGTGATCCTGCTCATCGTGCTGGCAGTGATCGCAGATGCCTGGGGCGCGTTCAATCTCGGCGCCTGGATTGCCTCCGATACGGGCATGTACGTGCTCGGCACTGCGATCTCGGTCGCCCTGATCCTGATCGGTGCCCTGGCCATCTGGCTCGTGTTCGCCAGCTGGATCGAACACCGCCTGAGCCCGAATACCGGCGAGGGCGAGCCCGGGGCGCGCGAGAAGACCCTGCTGACCCTGTTCCGCAATGCGGTCGCCGTCGTGCTGGCCGTGATGACCGCCATGATCGTGCTGGCCGAGATTGGCGTGAATATCGGCCCGCTGCTGGCCGGCGCCGGCGTGCTCGGCCTGGCGGTTGGCTTCGGCGCACAAAAGCTGGTGCAGGACATCATCACCGGGGTGTTCATCCAGCTGGAGAAAGCCATCAACACCGGGGACGTGGTCACGGTGGCCGGCATGACCGGCGTGGTCGAGAAGCTCACGATCCGTTCCATGGGCCTGCGTGACCTGTCCGGCACCTATCACCTGATCCCATTCTCGTCGGTGGATGCCGTCTCCAACTACATGCGCGAGTATGGCTATCACGTGGGCGAGTACGGCGTGGCCTATCGCGAGGACATCGACGAAGTGATCGTGCGCCTGCGCGAGGCCTTCGAGGAACTCAAGGAAGATCCGGACCAGGGTCCGAACATCCTCGACGAGATGGAGGTACACGGCGTGACTGCGCTGGCCGACAGCTCGGTCAACGTGCGCATCCGCATCAAGGCGCTGCCCGGTACGCAGTTTGGCCTGGGCCGCGCGTTCAACCGCCTGGTGAAGAAGCACTTCGACGCCGCCGGTATCGAGATCCCGTTCCCGCATCAGACCATCTACTTCGGTCAGGAAAAGGACGGCAGCGCTCCGCCCGCGCACCTGCGTCTCAGCCAGGAGCAGGGTGAAGACACCGACGACGGTCGCGACTACTCGAAAGACCAGCGGGCCCGCCCCAATCCGAAGCACAAGGGCGATTACGACGAGGCCGAGGACTGAGCGAGACAGGGCCGGTGTACGGATTCACGCGGACGACTTCCCCCGAAGGGGAAGTCGCGCCATGATGAAGGCATGCGACTGCTGATTCTGCTCGCACCGCTCGTGCTGCTTCTGGCCTGGGCACCGAGCTGGTGGGTACGCCAGACGATGAGGAAGTACAGCCAGCCGGAGGACCGCTACGACGGGACCGGCGCCGAGCTTGCGCGTGACCTTCTGGATCGCCATGGCCTGCATCACGTGCGCGTCGAATCCACCCGCGATGGCGACCACTACGATCCCTTCGATCGCGCGGTGCGGCTGTCGGAGGACAACCACGACGGTCGCTCGCTCACCGCGATCACGGTGGCTGCGCACGAGGTCGGGCACGCGGTGCAGCACGCTCAGGACTACCCGCCCCTGCGCATGCGCAGCAACCTGGTCTGCCTGTCTCGCTACGGACAGCAGATCGGGGCCTGGCTAATGGTCGCGATCCCCATCATCACGCTGATCGCCCGGCATCCGGCACCGGGCATCCTGTTCTTCCTGGCCGGGATTCTGTCGATGGGGATCGCCGCGCTGGTGCACTTCGTCACCCTGCCCACCGAGTTCGACGCGAGCTTTCGCCGCGCCCTGCCGATGCTGCGCCGGGGCAATTACCTGCACCCGCCGGACTATCCCCATGCCCAGCGCATCCTGAAGGCCGCGGCCTACACCTACGTCGCCCAGTCCCTGATGAGCCTGTTGAACATCGCGTCCTGGTTCCGCTTCCTGCGGCGGTAGCGCATGGACCGCTGCCCGCTGTGTACCGCACCTCTGCGCCCGTTCTTCAGCCGCGGGGTGCGCGACCCTTCGCCCGGGGACTACCAGCGCTGCAGGGGCTGCTCGCTGATTGTCCTGAAGCACCGTTGCTGGCCCACCCTCGCATTCGAGCGCGAGTACTACCAGACACACGAAAACCGGCCGGACGACCCCGGGTATCGGCGGTTTCTGGGCCGCCTGCTTGCACCGCTGGAGGCGCACTGCCCGCCACCGGCGCAGGGCGTGGACTGGGGCTGCGGCCCCCATCCGGTACTGGCGGACATGCTGTGTGCGCGCGGCTACTCCATGCAGACCCATGACCCCGTATTCGCACCTGACCGTCCCGAAGCCCGTGCATGCTTCGATCTCGTCACCTGTACCGAGGTTCTCGAGCACCTGCATGACCCGATCGCCACCCTTGGCGAGATGGCCACCCTTCTGCGCCCCGGCGGCACGATTGCGATCATGACCGGCTGGCCGCCTCCCGCGGCGGCCTTTCATCGCTGGCACTATCGCCGCGACCCTACCCACGTGGCCTTCTACGGGCCCGACACCCTGCGCTGGATCGCCGCGCATCTTGGCTGGGCGATCCACCTGCCGGCACCGGACATTGCGCTTTTTCGCATCCCGGAGCCCCAGGGAAACGAAAAACGAGAAGCCTGCAACGAAATCCGGGGTGCCCCGGAAACCTCGGCTCGCGCCTGTTAAGCTGTTGTTAAGTCGCCACGCACTAAGCTTCCCACCGTACTTTCACGAGGAGAGTTGTTATGACGAACCGTTCCCGGCCTCTCGCCGGTTTGATTGCCGCCGCCGCGCTTGCGCTCGCCAGTCCGCTGGTGATGGCCCAGGGCATGGGTCAGGAAGGCATGGGCCAGCAGGGGCAGCAGGAAGGCGGGGCCAACCCGCAAATGGAAATGCAGCAGCTGCAGCAGACCCTGGCCGAGACCCAGCAGCAGGCGATCGAGAACAACCCTGATCTGGAGCGCAAGGGCGAAGAGCTTGAGAACCTGGTGCTCGACAAAATGGAAGAGGCCGGTTACCAGCCCCGCCAGGATCTTGAAACCCTCGAAGGCGCCGAAGAACGCCTGCGCGACCCGGACCTGAGTGCCGAAGAGCGCCAGCAGGTAATCCAGTCCGAAGAGGTCCAGCAGGCGCAGATGAACCTGCAGGAGGCCCAGCAGGCTGTCGCGCAGGACGAGGAGGTCATCTCCGCTCAGGAATCGCTGCGCGAGGACCTGATGGCCGCGATGCGCGAAGAGAATCCGGACATCGATGACATCATCGCGCGTCTGGAAACCCTGCAGCAGGAAATGCAACAGGGCGGAAGCCCGGGCATGGCACCCCCGCAGTAAGCCACGCTGAAGCATACGCTGGAAGGCCCCGGTCGCCGCTGGTGACCGGGGCTTTTTTGTGCAGGGTTGGGCGCTCCAGCGAGTGCGATATATACCCTCAAGGCTATATATCGTATTGAATGCCTTTGATAGAAGAAAATAAGCCGACCTTCTATAATCTTCCCTCCCCTGACTGCGCCCGGCCCAACCCCGGGCCAGAGATGGCTGCCAATCACGTGACGACGGCCCTGGCAGCCATACAGCCCGGGTGCGCCAGGCACGCGGGATCGCTCGACTAGCCGTCGTCTTCGTCACGAACAGGCCAAGCGAGTACCGCCATGAATTCGATCCTGCTGCGCATCTTTCCGTTCCTGAGCTGGCGTCCCACCAAGGAAACGCTCAACGCGGATCTGATTGCGGGGATCTCGGTGGCCCTGGTCCTGATCCCGCAATCCATGGCCTATGCGCAACTGGCCGGTCTGCCTCCGGTGTACGGGCTCTATGCCTCGCTGCTGCCGGTGATGGTGGCCGCGCTGTGGGGTTCCTCGAATCAGCTCGCCACCGGCCCGGTGGCAGTGGTATCCCTGCTCACGGCATCGGCCCTGGTGCCGCTGGCGGCCGAGGGCTCATCCGAATTCATCATGCTGGCGATTGCTCTCGCCCTGATCGTGGGCGTAATCCAGCTGGTCATGGGCCTGTTCAAGCTGGGCGCGCTGGTCAGCTTCATCTCGCACCCGGTGATCGTCGGCTTTACCAACGCCGCCGCGATCATCATCGGGCTGTCCCAGATCAACAAGCTGCTGGGGGTACCGATCGACACCTCCGGCCACTTCCTTCTGGGTCTTTGGGGTGTCGTGCTGGAGCTGGGGCACACCCATTGGCCCACCCTCGCCTTCGGCCTGGGCGCGATCGCGCTGATGGTCGGCATGAAACGCGTCGCCCCGAAGATTCCGGGCGTGCTGGTCGCGGTGGTTGTCACCATCCTGGTCTCCTGGCTGATCGGGTACGAGCGCAAGGCCGACACGACGCTCGCACAAATTGCGCCTGGCGAGCTGGTCGAACTCGCCCAGCAGATCGAGGAGAAGCAGGGACAGGCGGCCAATCTGGATGACCGCGTGCGCGAACTGGAACTCGAGATTCAGGAGGCGGCCCGTGGCGATGCACCGGCCCTGCGCTTCGAGCAGGAGCAGGCCGCACTGCAGCGCGATGAACTGCGCGCCGAGCTCGCCCCACTGCGCGACGAGTTGCGCAACACAACGTTGCGCCGACTCCCGGCGACGGACGACGAACCCGAGCGCTTCATCGCCGATGACCACATGACGGATGCCGAACGCGAACGCGCCGAGCGCACCTCGTGGCGGATCGAGCAAGTGGACGGCGATGAGGTCTCGCTCAATGGTGGCGGCGCTGTCGTGGGCAACGTACCCCAGGGTCTGCCGTCAATCTCTGCACCAGAGATCACCTTCGGAACGATCACCACGCTCCTGACCACGGCCTTCGTGATCGCGCTGGTCGGCTTTACCGAGGCCATTGCGATCGCCAAAGCCATGGCCGCGCGCACCGGCCAGCGTCTGGACCCGAACAAGGAGCTGATGGGACAGGGCCTGGCCAACATCGCCGGCGGCTTTACACAGGGCTACCCCGTCAGCGGTTCGTTCTCGCGCTCGGCGGTCAACCTCAATTCGGGTGCACGCACCGGCCTGGCCTCGGTATTTACAGCCGTGCTTATCGGGATCGCATTGCTCTTCCTGACGCCCCTGATCTACCACCTGCCGCAATCGGTACTGGCGGCGATCATCATGATGGCCGTGGTCGGGCTGATTAACTTCAAGGCAATCAAGCACGCCTGGGTGGCCAACAAGCATGACGGGGCGGCCGCGGTGGTCACCTTCATCGCCACCCTGGCGATGGCCCCGAATCTCGACTACGGCATCTTGATGGGTGCCGGTCTGGCCATCGTGCTGTACCTGTACCGCACCATGCAGCCGCGCGTATGCGAACTGGCCCGCTACGACGACGGGACGCTTCGCGAGGCCCAGCGCTACGGGCTGGAGACCAACGAGAAGGTCGGCCTGATGCGCTTCGACGGCTCGCTGTACTTCGCCAACGTCCCCTACTTCGAGGACGCGGTACTGGACCTGGTCGCGCGCCACCCACAGGCCAAGTATCTGATCGTGGTGGGCAAGGGCATCAACGAGATCGACGCCTCCGGCGAGGAAGTGATCCACCAGCTGGTGCACCGCCTGAAGGCGCGCGGCATCACCCTGGTCTTCGCCGGCGTGAAGGCACAGGTCCTGGAGGTGATACAGCGCACCGGGCTCGAGGACATTATCGGCAAGGACAACATCTTCAAGTCCACCGACCACGCGGTTAAGGAGATCTCCGAACGCGTGGGTGAGCCAATCAAGTGATCGCCAAAGCCCACGCCACGGACGGCGAAAAGGGCTGCACCCACCGGCGTCAATCGCTACACTGAGCAGGTTACGAACCCAAGAGGAGTTGACCCGTGTCCCGAGACCAGATCGTTCGCTCGAGTCGCAATCCGTCCAGCACCGGTTCCATCAGCGAGACCATCTCGACCAACAAGGTCATCCGCCAGACCTACATGCTGCTGTCGGTGACGCTGGCATTCAGCGCCGTGATGGCCTTCGTGGCGATGGCTGTGGGCGCCCCGGCGGTGCACTGGCTGGTCCTGCTGGCGGTCCTGATTGGCGGCCCGTTCGCCATCCATGCCGCTCGCAATTCCGCGCTCGGACTGGTGCTGACCTTCGCCTTCACCGGCGTGCTGGGCTTCTTCCTCGGCCCGATCCTGAGCATGTACCTGGGCCTGCCCAACGGGCCGCAGATCGTCGGCAATGCCTTTACCGCCACGGCGGTCGCCTTTGTCGCGCTGTCCGGCTATGCCCTGGCCACCAAGAAGGACTTCAGCTTCCTGGGTGGCTTCCTGGTGGTCGGCCTGATCGTCGCCCTGCTGGCGATCGTCGCGAACATCTTCCTGGCGATCCCGGCGCTGTCGCTGACCATCTCGGCGGCCGTGGTGCTGCTGCTGTCGGCGGCGATCCTGTTCGACACCAGCCGCATGATCCACGACCCGGAGGCCAACTACATCATGATGACGGTCTCGCTGTACGCGAACCTCTATGTGATGTTCCTCCACCTGCTGAACCTGTTCCACGCCTTCATGGGCGACAACTAACAGTCGCAGGCCGACAGGCAAGCGATTCGGGCCCCGCGATGCGGGGCCCTTTTGTTGGGAAACACTGATCAATGTACACGCTCGCGTTGGTACCCCAGGTTTTCCGAGGCAAGCCGCATCGTGCGGTCGGTAGTGATCCTGTCCGCAAGCGTCGCAACACCGTTTCGCCTGGTAAACGCCATGACTGAACTGCGACACGGGGTATTTCTCGACCTGTCCACGGTGGATCGCGACGACCTGGACCTCACCCCCCTGCGCGAGGCCCTTCCCGAGTGGGACCTGCACCCGCGCACAGACCCCGACGAGATCGCCGCCCGCATCGCCAGTGCCGAGGTTGTGGTCACCAACAAGGTGGTGCTCGACGAGTCGCTGCTGGCCGCGGCCGCAAACCTGCAGCTGGTCTGCGCGGCGGCCACCGGCACCAACAATATCGATGTCGCCGCCGCGAACCGGGCGGGCATCACGGTCAGCAATGCCCGCGACTATGCGACAGACTCCGTGGTACAGCATGTCTTTGCCCTGCTGCTGACGCTGGTCACGCGGCTGGACGACTACCGCGCCGATATTCGCGCCGGCCACTGGAGCGCGTCCGATCAGTTCTGTCTGCTGGATCACCCGATCCGGACCCTGGCGGGCATGCGTCTGGGCATCATCGGCCATGGCGTACTGGGCCAGGCCACGGCACGCGTCGCCCGGGCCTTCGGCATGCAGGTTCAGGTGGCCGCAAGCCTGCGCAAGGCGGTGCCCTCGCCTGCGGATGACGCGGATCGAATCCCGCTGCCCGAGCTCCTGGCGACCAGCGACGTGGTCAGCCTGCATTGCCCGTTGTCCCCCGAAACCCGCCACCTGATCGACGACAACGCACTGCGGCAGATGCCCACTGGGTCAATCCTGCTCAATACCGCCCGTGGCGGCCTGGTCGATCCCGAGGCCCTCGCGCGGCATTTGCGAGCGGGCCACCTGGGCGGTGCCGGCATCGACGTCCTGGAGCCCGAGCCCCCGCCCGCAGACCACCCCCTGCTGGCAGCGGACATCCCGAACCTTGTGCTGACGCCACATACGGCCTGGGCGGCCCGCGGTGCCCGTCAGCACGTGATCGAGGAGGTCGCAGCCAACATCCACTCTTTCGCCCAGGGACAGCCCCGCCATGTCGTCAGCTGACCCATCCCGCACCGACCACGAACTGATCGCGCGGATCGAGGCGCTGGAAGTTCGCCTGGCGCATCAGGAATACACCCAGGAAGAGCAGGCCCGCGTCCAGCACGAGCTCCAGCAGGACAACCAGGAACTGCGCCGCCAGCTCCAGTGGCTCCGCGACCGGTTGCGGGAACTCGAGGACCAGGGTGGCGGCCCCGGAGACGGCAACGAGCCGCCTCCGCCGCACTACTGACCGTGACCCTTCAAGTCCGCGCAGAACCCGGGCAGGAGGCCCGAGGCCGGGAGATCGACCACTACCTGAGAGCCCACGGCTATCGCCACCTGGGCGAGGCGCCCCTGGTACTGGAGGTCGGCGCGCACGGGCTGTCGCTGATCCGCGAGGAGGGTCGACGCGAACTGCGTCTGCATCTGGACTTTGCCACCGGCCGTCAGGGATATCGTCTGGCCCATAGCGGGCATCAGCGAGAGGGCCTGATCCGGGCCATGGGCAACATCCCGCGAGACAGCCATGTGGTGGACGCCACCGCCGGCCTGGGGCGCGATACGCTGCTGCTGGCCGCGCACGGCTTCCGCGTGGATGCCTGGGAACGCCACCCGGTCGTCTACCTGCTGCTGGCGGATGCCCTGCAGCGCGCCGCCCATGACGAGGCGCTGGCCCCGATTGTCGAGCGCATCACGCTGCACGCGGGCCTGGCCACGCCAGCGACCCTGGGCACACCGCCCGTCGCCGCCGTGTTCGATCCCATGTTTCCGGAGCGGGCCAAGCGCGCCGCGGTCAAGAAGGACATGCAGCTGACCCAGGCCCTGATGGAGGGCGCCCCGGACCCCGACCCGGAAACCACGCTGCAGCGTCTGCGCGAGGCGGCCACGCGGCGGGTCGTCGTCAAGCGGCCCCTGCATGCCCCTGCCCTGGGTCCCGACACGCCCCAGGGCAGCGTCCGGGGCAAGAGCGTACGCTTCGACGTCTACGCACCCACCGTGCACGCCTGAATCCGGCCTCCGGGCCCGCCCACGCGCGCCTCACCGATCACGAACCACCCAGAATCAGCCTGTCGTCTCCGGAGAAACGGTACTCGGGGATCGGCAGATTGCGCCGGGCGTCCTGCCCGTCATACACCCGTCCGGCGGCGTCATAGCGGCCCCCACGGCAGCGATCGACGAACCCGCCGGACCAGTCCTCCGCCGCGTCCGGGTGCACCAGGTCCAGCTCGCAGCCGAGATCGGTGCTCTCGCCGATCACGACCAGCCACTCCGGCCGCAGACTACGCAGCGGCAGTTCCAGCCCGTCTGGCTGCTGGCCCCGGCGGGCGCGTGGATCGACCAGCTCGTCATCCTCGCCCAGCGCCTGTTGGAGAGCCGGGTCACGGTGCAGGACCAGGATGCGCCGACCCTCCCAGTCCAGCCGCTTGAGCTCGCCGGGGGCGATCGTATCCAGCTCCACGACGCGGCGCTCGGTCTCCCCGCCCCCCAGCATGGACAGGGCGTAGCTCGCAAGGACACCGGCGAACATCACCACCCCGCCCAGCACCATCAGCTTCATCAGGACGCGGATCCGTATTCGATTCAGGCTTTCGCCCGCGGGCTGCATCGTGAGTACTCCGGTCTGTAAAGAATGTGCTTTGCGCCTGGCCGGCGTGCCTCTACACTACGCGCATGACTACAGCCAGACGCTCCGGACGCCGCCACTACATCGGCATCCACAATGACTTGTACGGCGGCATGACGCCGGTCGGCAATATTATCCGCGATGCCTGGGTCTTCGGCTTCCTGCCGGAGACCGAGACCTGCGAGGGGTGGGACCTCGGGCGCATCCAGCAGCTGCACGACCAGGTCAACGCCGAGTGGGACAAGTACGACCTGCGCATCGCCAACCTCCCGCCCGAGCTTCGCGAGCGCCACACGCGCATCCACGATGCAGCGATCGAGCGTGCCCGCGAGCACGGCTGGATCCCCGGGAAGGACTACGACAGCGAGATGGGCGACGACGCCTAGCCCAGGGAAACACTGATGCCAGGTACGGAGACCGAGCCGATGATCCGCGCCCTAGTCGTGATCGGGGCCCTGCTCGCCGCCATCGCGGTGGTGCTCGGTGCCTTCGGCGCACATGCCCTGCAAGAACGATTGTCCGAGCGCGCGCTGGCCACCTGGGACACCGGCGTCCAGTATCACTTCATCCATGCCCTCGCCCTGCTGCTACTGGCAGCGCTGTGGTCGCACCTGGCCAGCGGCTGGGCCACCGCCAGCGCGGTGGCCTTCGTGCTCGGCATCCTGCTCTTTGCCGGCAGCCTGTATGCCCTGGCACTGGGCGCCCCGCGCGTACTGGGGGCCATCGCGCCACTGGGCGGCACCGCCTTCATCCTCGGCTGGCTGGGCCTGGCCATCGCCGCCTGGCGAGCATAAGAAGACGTTGACCCCGTCCGGAACGCCGACATCGCTTCCTTCAGCGCTTCCTCCTTTATACTGCCCGCGCCACAAGCATCGACCGAACCGAGAGACCCATGAGCCAGCCCTCCTTCGCCGTATTTGCCGAACAGACCCTCGACGAGATCTACAACCGCCTGAGCGACCAGGACGGTCTCGACGACCTGGACATCGACCTGATCGACGGTGTCCTGACCCTCGAGTTCGAGGACGGGGCGCAGATGATCCTGAACCGCCAGGAGGCTGCGCAGCAGATCTGGCTGTCCTCGCCCGAGGGCCCGGCTCACTTCGGCTACAACGAGGACGAAGATGCCTGGCTGGATGACCGTAACGGGGACGACCTGCACGAGACCGTGGCCCGCGTGATCGGGCAGAAGCTGGGCGTACGCGTCGAGCTCTAGGGAGACGCTGGTTTAATCGCACGTCCGCGTTGGTGCCCCCTGTTTTCCGAGACAAGGCGCGTCGTGTAGCGGGTAGTGGTTCTACCCGCCCGTTTTTGATGAATGCGGGGCGCAACGCAGGATCGGGGAACAGGGGGCACCAACGCGGACGTGCGATTAAACCAGCGTCTCCCTAGTCTCGGCCCGACCGGCCGTCTTCACCCTCCTGCGACGACGCCTCCGGAGATCCCTCCTCATCCAGCGCCCGCAGGTGGGCCTCCAGCTCCGCCAGCACCGGATGCGGCCGGTCCTCTTCCAGCGCGTTATCCAGTGCCCGGGTCGCTTCCAGCGCCTGGGGGTCCCCTCGCAGCGGCATGCGCGCGATCCCCAGCGCCAGCATGCGGAACTGGCGAAACACCAGGTAGCTGACGGTCGCGGTGATCAGCGCCGCCCACATCTGCTCCTGAAACCAAAGCCAGACGGCGATCCCGTAGCCGCTGAAGGTCAGCACAAAGATCCCCAGCGCGACACGATGAGCGCGGGCCACAATGGCCTCCAGCACATCGCGATTGCGCACGACGAAGTCACGTTCGAAATGCATGCAGTTCGGTCCTCGGCCGCCTAGGGAAACGCTGATTCATGTACACGCTCGCGCTCGAGTCGCTTTTGCGTGCGAACAAGGCGCGGTGACCGCCGTGCAGTCATTCTGCACAAGGGAACCGCAACGCCGGGCGCGCGCCCGTTGTCATCAAAAACGGGCGGCCGAGCCCCTTGGGGTTGGCACCCCCGGTTCCCCGATCCTGCGTTGCGGCCCTTGCCGGTAGAACCGCTACCGGCTGCGCACCGCGCCTTCTCTCGGAAAACCGGGGGTGCCAACGCGAGTGTGTACATGAATCAGCGTTTCCCTAACGGCTATGGTTGCTGGGCGCGCCAGCGTTCGAAGGTTGGATAGTCCTCATAGCCGCGCGTGAGCACATAGTCCATCACGTTGCGCAGCCGGTTCAGGTGCACGACCGAATCAATGCGGATGATCTCCTCGCCCGTCTCGTCGAAGAAGATCAGAGTCGGCGCCCAGTGCACGTCCAGTTCCGCCGCCCAGTCGCGCGGGTTGGTTCGTTGACCGTCCGGGGTCAGTACCGGCGTGTCACTGTCCTCGGCGTCCAGCTGGACGGCATCCATCAGGGCGATGCGGTCCAGCACCTCGTCTTCCTGCAACGGTTCGGTATGCAGGATATCGCAGGCATGGCAGGCCTCGCGCTCGAAGAACACCACCAGGGGCCGTTGCGCGGGGATCTTGCTGCGATCCAGCGCATAGGGCTCGTTGACAAAGAAGTCGCGCTCGTTGATGTCGTCCGTGTCGAACTTGGGCGGAGGGTCGGCGCGGTCGAGATAATCACGAAAACTCATTTCGCGGTCGTGACGCTCCGTCACGAAGTCGAGCAGCGCGCGGAATCGATACGGCGGGTAGTATCCCCGCATCTGGTGGATGCGTTCGCCGTCAGCATCATAGAAAGCAATTGAAGGGGTGAAGTTAAGCCGCTGTTCCGAGGCATATTCGCGTTCGAATTTGACCTCCCCGTCCAGCCCGGTCACCTCGCGGTCGCCGAGCACGTCGATCGCCACCACATCGAAGTTGTCCGACAGCTGCGCGCGAATGTCCTCTTTCTCGAAATTCACCTCGAACAGCTGTTCGCAGTACGGGCAGTCGTCCATCCCGTAGTACACGGCCAGCCCCTGCTTGCCGCGCTCCACGGCACGTTCCAGGTCCTCCGGCAGATCGAGAAAGCTCAGCTCGAACCAGTCCGGTGCGTGCAGGCCGATGATCCGCGGTGAATCGTCGAAATCGAAGCCCTCCTCGATCTCGGCCTGCGCCCACAGCGGCCAGCAAAGCAGCAGCACCAGCAGACTGACGAACGCAGTTGGCTTTCCGATTTGGCTCACATCCACCCCGCCTGAATCAACTTACTGTTCAGACGGCGGTTTCAGGACCGAGGTTCCACCGAGATAGGGACGCAGCCGCTCCGGGACCGTGATCGAGCCGTCGGCCTGCTGGTGATTCTCGAGCAGGGCGACCAGGGCACGACCCACCGCGACACCGGACCCGTTGATGGTATGCACCAGCTCGGGCTTGCTGCCTGCTTCCGGACGGAAGCGGGCCTGCATACGCCGCGCTTGGAAGGCCTCGAAATTGGAGCACGAGGAGATCTCGCGGTAGGCCTGCTGGCCCGGCAACCAGACCTCCAGGTCATAGGTGCGCGCGGCCGCAAAGCCCATGTCGCCGGTACTCAGCAGCATTACGCGATAGGGCAGCTCCAGTGCCTGCAGCACCGTCTCCGCGTGCCCGAGCAGCTCTTCCAGGGCCGCGCCGGACTGTTCCGGATGCACCACCTGCACCAGCTCCACCTTCTCGAACTGGTGCTGGCGGATCAGGCCGCGCACGTCACGCCCGTAGCTGCCCGCCTCCGAGCGGAAGCACGGGGTGTGGGCGGTCATCTTCAGCGGGAGCGCGCCGGCCTCGAGGATCTGCTCGCGCACCAGGTTGGTCAGCGTGACCTCGGCGGTCGGGATCAGCCGGAAACGCTGGTCGCAGTCCACCGAGAACAGGTCCTCATCGAACTTGGGCAGCTGGCCCGTCCCCTCCAGGGACTCCGGATTCGCCAGGTACGGGACATAGGTTTCCTGGTAGCCATGCTGCTGGGTGTGCAGGTCGAGCATGAACTGGGTCAACGCGCGGTGCAGACGCGCCATCTCGCCGCGCATCACCACGAAGCGGGAGCCGGCCACGCGTACCGCCGCCTCGAAATCCAGCCAGCCGCCGGGCAGGCCCAGGTCCACGTGGTCGCGGGGGGTGAAATCGAACTCGCGCGGGGTGCCCTCGCGGCGCACCTCGACGTTCGCCTCCTCGTCCTTGCCGACGGGCACGTCCTTCTGCGGCAGGTTCGGGATGCGCATCAGCAGCGCGTCCAGCTCCTGCTGCACGCCATGCAGGTCGGCCTCGCACTGCTTGAGTTCATCACCCAGACGACCGACCTCGGCCTTCAGGGGCTCGATATCCTCGCCCCGCGCCTTGGCCTGCCCGATCCCCTTGGAGCGGGTATTACGCTCGTTCTGGAGTTCCTGGGTACGAACCTGAAGGTCCTTGCGCCGCGCTTCCAGCGTCTCGAAGCGCTCGCGGTCGAGCTCGAAGCCGCGGCTGGCCAGGGCCGCCACGGTCGCGTCCAGGTCCTGGCGCAGACTGCGAATATCCAGCATGTCGGTAATCCGTTCACAAACGACCGGGAAGTCTACGGTCGCGGCCGCGCCCCGTCCATGGCCGGGCCGTCAGGCCCGTCCGGCCTCAGCCGCGTGACGCAGCGGCATTCCAGCGACGCCCCTGCACGCTACCCAGCCATACGCCCGCCAGCCACAGCACCAGGGATACGGACACATACAGCGCCGCACGTCCGGGATCGCCCGTCTCCAGCAACCACAGGCTCTCCAGGCTGAACACCGAAAACGTCGTAAAGCCCCCGCAGAAGCCGGCCAGGACAAACTGGCGGCTCACCGGATCGGCGGGCCGGCAACCCTCCGGGGCACTGATCACGGCGTAAAGCCCAATCAGCCAGGAGCCGGCCACATTCACCGCCAGCGTGTCCCAGGGAAACCCGGTTCCCATCAGGTGCAGCCCGGTCCACGACAGGCCATAGCGCGCCATGCTGCCCAGCGCGGCCCCCAGGGCGACGAACGCGGACAGGCGCAGCGAGTAGCCCGTCATGCCGCACCACCCGCGACGCGGCCCAGCGCATGGCCGATATACACCAGCGCCAGCCCACCACCCAGTGTGAGCAGGACGTAGGCGATCGCCGGGCGCCAGCCGTCGCGTTCCGCAACACCCAACGTCTGCAGGCTGAACGAGGAGACCGTGGTGAAACTGCCGAGCACCCCCACCACCAGCAACAACCAGAGCCAGCGCGCTCCGGAGGGGTCCGCCACCAGCCCGATCGTCACGCCGATCAGCAGCGCGCCCGAGGCGTTCACGACCAGCGTCCCCCACGGGAAACGGCCTCCGGTGCGGTTATCAATCCACTGCGACAGCCAGAAGCGCGCCAGCCCTCCCAGCGCGCCCCCTGCCCCCACCAGCACAAGGCCCTCCCACCAGTCGATCATGACGGCATTGTCTGTGCCCGCAGTCGGCCTGTCGAGCATTTGCATTCGGCGCACCGATTCAGCGCCCTCCGCGGATCTGTTCAAATACAACTTGGCCATGCTTCGGCACACGCTAGTGCGCCTGTTCATCGACAAGCCCTGACACATCGCCTTTCCCGGCGCATGATTAGGACAACCGGAAGCAATGTACAGCCGCCATCCGTCAGGGATACACATGAGCGATCGCGAACCAGACCGCGACTGGCACAGCCGGGGCGTCGACCAGACCCTGGATGCCCTTGGCACCAACGCTGACGGCCTGGATAGCGAAACCGCCCACCAGCGGCTGGAAAAACACGGGTACAACCGGCTGCCCCAGCCGCCACGCCGTGGACCGCTGATGCGCTTTCTGGGGCAGTTTCACAACATACTGATCTACGTACTGATCGCCGCAGCCGTTGGCACAGCGCTCCTTGGTCACTGGCTGGATACTGGCGTAATCCTCGGGGTGGTGCTGATCAATGCCACCATCGGCCACATCCAGGAGGGCAATGCCGAAAAGGCCCTCGAAGCCATCCGCGGGATGCTCTCGCCCCAGGCGCAAGTCCTGCGGGAGGGGCAACGCCGCAGCATTCCCGCCGAGAAGCTCGTCCCCGGCGATATCGTCTATCTGCAGGCCGGAGACCGAGTCCCGGCTGATCTGCGCTTGATCGGGGCGCACAATATGCGGGTCGACGAGGCCACGCTGACCGGCGAGTCGATCGCCAGCGACAAACAGACCGACCCCGTGGACAGCGACGCCGATCTTGGCGACCGTCAGTCCATGGCCTACTCCGGGACCCTGGTCGCCTTCGGCCAGGGGCGCGGCGTAGTGGTGGCCACGGGCGCCAATACCGAGATCGGCCGCATCTCCACCCTGCTTGGCGAAGTGGAGAGCGTCACCACTCCGCTGCTTCAGCAGATCGCCCAGTTTGGCCGCTGGTTGTCAGTCGCGATTGGCGTGCTGGCGGCACTCACCTTTGCATTCGGCTTCTGGGTGCGCGACTACGACCTGGTAGAGACCTTTCTCGCTGCAGCCAGCCTTGCCGTTGCGGCGATTCCCGAGGGGCTGCCAGCGATCATGACCATCACCCTGGCGATCGGGGTTCAGCGGATGGCTGCCCGTCACGCGATCATCCGCCGCCTGCCGGCGGTCGAGACCCTGGGCTCGGTTACCACCATCTGCTCGGACAAGACCGGCACCCTCACCCGTAACGAGATGACGGTAAAGAGCATCATCACCACCCAGGCAGAGTACGAACTGGGCGGGGTGGGCTACGAGCCGCACGGCGGGGTCACCCGCGACGGCCAGGAGGCCGATCCGGAGACCGATCCCCTGCTGGCCGAGACCTTGCGCGGCATCCTGCTGTGCAACGACGCCGAGGTCTATCTCAAGGGCGACCAGTGGACCATGGAAGGCGACCCGACCGAAGGCGCCCTGATCACCGCGGCGATGAAGGGCGGGCTGGAGCCGAAGCTCGTGAACAAGGAATTTGTGCGCGACGACGTGATCCCGTTCGAATCATCCTACAAGTTCATGGCCACCCTGCACCACGATCATGAGGGGCACGCCTTCCTCTTCCTCAAGGGCGCGCCGGAACGCGTACTGGCGCTGTGCAGCCACCAGCGCACCGACGATGAGGATGAGCCGCTGGACACCGAACACTGGCAACAGTGGATGGATGATGTCGCCTCCCGCGGTCAGCGCCTGCTCGCTCTCGCTACCAAACGCATGGAAAGGCACTGCCGAGAACTCGAGTTCGACGACATCGAGAACGGAGGCCTCACCCTGGTTGCTGTCTGCGGAATCATCGACCCTCCGCGAGAAGAGGCAATCGAAGCGGTGGCTCACTGTCAGAGAGCCGGGATCCGCGTGAAGATGATCACCGGCGATCACGGCGTCACCGCACGGGCGATCGCCGACGAACTGGGCATCAGCACCGAAGGCGGTGTCGTGGTCGGCCACGAACTGGACGACACCTCGGACGATGACCTCCAGGCGATGGTCCAGCGGGTCGACGTATTTGCCCGCACCACACCGGAGCACAAGCTGCGGCTCGTTCGCGCGATTCAGAGCCACGGCGACGTGGTAGCAATGACCGGTGACGGCGTAAACGACACCCCTGCACTCAAACGCGCCGATGTTGGCGTGGCCATGGGACTGAAGGGTACCGAGGCCGCACGCGAGGCCTCCGCAATGGTGCTGGCCGACGACAACTTCGTCTCCATCGCCAATGCGGTCGAGGAAGGCCGCACGGTCTATGACAACCTGAAAAAGGCGATCATGTTCCTGCTGCCCAGCAACGGGGGACTGGCCTTTACGATCGTCGCTGCCATTTTGCTGGGTCTGACCTTGCCGCTAACCCCGGTGCAGGTCCTGTGGGTCAACATGGTCAGTGCGGTTACCCTCGGCCTGGCGCTGGCCTTCGAACCGACCGAGCCGGGCGTGATGCAACGCCCTCCTCGCCCGCCCAATACGCCTATCTTGTCCGGCTTCCTGCTCTGGCGCGTCAGTTTCGTGTCCACCCTGCTGGTCGCCGGTGCCTTTGGCCACTTCCTGTGGCTGGAGCAGCAGGGGGCCGAACACGAGTTTGCCCGTACGGTGGCCATCAACACCCTGGTCATGGGGCAGCTGTTCTTCATGCTTACCAGCCGCTCTCTTCTGGCGCCCGCTCTCAGCCATGCAAGCCTCGTCGCCAGCCGACCGGCCCTGATCGCAATCGGGATCCTGATCGTGCTCCAGAGCCTCTTTACCTATGCCCCGCCACTGCAACTCCTGTTCGGCACCACCGCCATCGGACCGCAAGAGTGGCTGCGCATCCTCGCGTTCGGCCTGATCCTCTTTACCCTGGTGGAGCTCGAGAAGGCCCTGTTGCGCCGCAGGGGCTTCAACCCGCACCAGTAAAGGAGCCCCGAGCCGGCAGCCGGCCGCGGCCGCCCCCGTCCGCGACTGGCTCACGCAGGACAGCCCGCCGGGGCCCGCGTACGCCTCCCGTGATGAAGGGCCAGAGTTTGCAATCGGCCCACCTGTTTTGTATCCGGACGGCGTGTTTTTGGATATTTCTTTACCTATTATCCGGTACATCGAAGTCAACACCCCGACGGGCAGCCAACAGCGCCAACCAAGGTCGAGACAATGATCGAGACGCAGTGGCTGATCCCTCTCCTCCCCTTCCTCTCGGCATTACTCGTCCATCTGTTCGGTGCCCGACTCGGCAAACGGGTCGCACGGCTGAGCGTGGGCATCAACCTGCTCGTCGTGCTGGTGGCCGCTTTCCAGCTGATCGCCTACATCGCCAGAGACACAGGGCCGCAATGGACGGTCATGGCCGGCGGCTGGGGCAGTCTGCAGATCGACCCGCTGAGCGCGATCATGGCGCTGGTCGTCGCCGGCATCAGCCTGGTGGTCCACATCTATTCGATCCGCTACATGATCGAGGAGCCGGGGTACGCGCGCTTTTTCATGTTGCTGGATCTGATGACCGGCTCGATCCTGCTGATGGTCATGGCCGGCGATCTGATCACCCTGCTGGTGGCCTGGCATCTGATCGGCGTCTTTCTCTATTTCCTGCTGGCGCACAACACCGAACCCGTTAACGCGCAGCGCTACGCGTTCTGGACGTTCATTACCTATCGCCTGGGTGACCTGCCGCTGGTACTGGCCGCGATGGTGCTCTTCCAGGCCTACGGGGCGCTGGACTTCCCCACCCTGTTCGCCCGGATCGAAGCGGCGCCGGACGCCCGTACGTTCCTGGACCTGCCGGTGGCCGGAACCGTGGCCTTCCTGGTGGCGCTGGCGGCCTTTGCCAAATCCGCCCAGTTCCCGCTGCACACCTGGCTGCCCTATTCCATGGAGGGACCGACACCGGTTTCGGCATTGATGCACGCGGGTATCGTCAACGCCGGCGGCATCATCATCAATCGCTTCGCGCCGGTATTCGTCCACAGCAGCGAGGTCCTGCATCTGCTGTTCATCGTGGGCCTGTTCACGGCGGTACTCGGTTCGATGCTGATGCTCGCGCAGAACGACATCAAGAAGTCGCTGGGCTATTCCACCGTGGGCCAGATGGGCTTCATGATCATGGAGACCGGTGCGGGTGCGTTCGCGCTGGCGATCTTCCACCTGATTGCCCACGGGCTGTTCAAGGGCACGCTGTTCCTGGGTGCCGGCAAGGTAATTGGCGCCGCGCGCAAGCACGACGGCGTGCCGAACGACCCGCTCTACGACTTTCTGGTCGAACGCAAGTCGGCCCCGGCCCGACTGCCATGGCTGTTGATCGGGGCTGCGATGCTGATCGTGCCGCTGGTGATCCTGGTGCTCGCACACTACTGGGTGGCCCCGGACTTCTTCCAGAAACAGGGCGCGATCGTGCTCCTGTTCTTTGGCTGGATCACGGGCGTCCAGGTGCTGTTCGCCACGCACCGGCTGGATACCGGCAATCCCTTGCGCATGATGGCCCTGATCGTCCTGTCATTCGCGGTGATCGTGGTCGGCTACAGCTTTGTCGGGCACAGCTTCGAGAGCTTCCTGTATCCGGATGCCGAGTTCCGCGAAGCGCTTTATACCGCGGCAGGCATCGACCAGATCACCTTCGGTGTGCTGATCGCGCTACTGGCGCTGGTCATGGTGGCCGGGTGGATGGGCGCCTATCTGACCCACGTGCGCCGCCAGCGGGTCGACAGGGAACATGGACGCACCTGGCTGACGCTGTACTCGCTGTTCTCCCGCGAGTTCTACGTCGCCGAGCTCTACACTCGCATGACGGTCTCGCTGCTGGCGGGTTCCCGGCGCCTGAATCTCTGGCTGAGGTGGGGTTGAGATGTCCGCTCTGCTGATCCTCGTCGCGGCATTCTTCCTGCCACTGTTCCCGATGAGCCTGGCGTTCAATGCGCTGGCTGCGCGCATCAGCAACACCTACGTGCAGGTGGCGCTTTTCGTGGCCTGGCCGCAGATCGGCGTGGCACTGATCCTGTGGGGTGATATCGCACCATTCGCTGGAGTGCTTGTCGTCTGGGCGACCCTGAGTGCGATCCTGTACGCCTTTCGCCTGTTGACCATCCGCGACGTCGGGCGCTGGGCGGCCTTGCTGGCCAGCTCCACTTGGCCCCTGGTGTGGCTGTTCGCCTTGCAGCGGCCGGCTGAGACGGACGTGATCGGCTTCGCCCTCGCGATGACAGCCGCCCCGTTGCTGATGCTCCTGGTACGCGATGCGCTTGTTCGACGACTGGAGACCGCCTATACCGGACTGCATGGCGGGCTGGCGCGGGATCTCCCCCGCCTGTCGGGCATGATCGTGGTAGCCACGCTCTCCGCAATGGCCCTGCCACTGTTCCCCGGCTTCTTCGCTCTGCTGACACTGCTGGGTGGTGCCACGCCCGGGGTTGCCCTCGGGGTCCTGCTGACCTGGTTGCTGTGGAGCTGGGCAGGGGCGCGGCTGCTGCAAGGAACAGTGTTCGGGCCGCGCAGTGGCGCCATCGCCGAGGACCTGCCGGCCACATCGATATGGGCCTTCGCCGGACTGGTGGCATTGCTGGTGGTATCCGGACTGCTGTGGACTGGAGGTGCCCCGTGAAGCTGACCCTCGGACGTAAGCTCAAGATCCGCTCGATGGTGCGCATGGCGGCCGAGCCGATTCCCAACTTCTGGCCCATGCGCACCTTCATCCATCACAACCCGCTTCACGGGCTGGAGAACTTGCCGTTCCCGGACGCGATCCGGCGCGGTGAAGAGCTGTTCCACGGGCGGGGATTCCTGCCCCGAGCCGACTACCAGCGACTGTTCCGCGAAGGCCGCGTGGACCGCGACACCCTCGAGGCGCGCGTCGATGCCACTCTTGAGAGCCACCCGGCCCTTAGGGCGATCGGCGGGCTCGACCTGCTCTGCACGCTGCTGACCGAATGCCATGATCCGGTCATCACGCCGCGCACGCTCGCCGATGCCGACGACGTGGCGGCCGCCCTGAACGGTCGCGAACACACACCCTCTGCGACGGATACCGGGATACTCGCGGACCGGCTGCACGCCGCGTTTCCGGCTATGCGGCCGCTCTACGAGGCGCTCGATTCAGTGTTCGGCACACGTATCGGGCTCACGCTGGACGAACAGCTGATCAGGATCTGCCTGGACTACTTCGACGAAGGTCAGTCGGCATGGCAGATGCCCGGCCGCGAACAAGGCCTGTTCGCCGCGTGGAAGAGTGTCGTCCATCACCATCCGCGCCTGTTCCTGCGCGGCCAGCACACTCACAAAATCCTGGCGGAGTGTGACAGTCCCGAGGCGATCATCGCCCATGTCCTGGACGCGATCGGGATCCCCGAAGAGGCCTGGCCCGATCTGATCGTTCACGAACTGACTCGCCTGCACGGCTGGGCCGGCTTCATCCGCTGGCGCTCGACGGCAAGCCACTACCACTGGGCACGCGAACATCCGGCCGACCTGATCGATTTCCTGGCTATCCGCCTGGTGCTCGCGCTGTCGCTGATCCGCGAACATGGCCGTCGGCACAAGTTGCCCGGTGACCGCAAGGCGCTCGAGGCCTTCCTGACCGAGCGACCCGGCGAGGCCTACCTGCGCCACGAACTGTTCACCGGGGCAATACTGCCGACTCAGGCCGAGATCGTCGAAGACGTTATCGCGCGTGGCAGGCCGGCCGAGATCGCCCGGCAGCTGGACCATTACCTGCCGGCCAAACGCCACGCGGAAAGTCGCGACCAGGCCCGCGCGCTTCACGCCCTGGCGTCGCTCGCCGGGAATCCCGCGCTGTTTGACGGGCTCGAGCGCGGACCGCTTGCCGCCGTGCTGGAACAGCTGGGCGAGTTCGAGCGGCACGAGGGTATGGTCTGGCTGGAGGCCATGGAGGCGACCTACCGCCGCAGCGTTCTGTCCGGCCTGCGACTCGACCCGCCCGCACCGCGCGAAAAACGCCCGTTCGCGCAGCTGCTGTTCTGCATCGACGTGCGTTCCGAACGTGTCCGGCGTCAACTCGAGACCATCGGCGACTACCAGACCTACGGCATTGCCGGCTTCTTCGGGGTACCAGTGAGCTTCATCGCGCTCGGCAAGGGCAGCGAGGATCACCTCTGCCCGGTCGTGGTCACGCCGAAAAACCTCGTGCTGGAGGTGACCACGGGCGCCGAGCAGCTGGACCTGGACCTGTACTCCTCGGCGGAATACCTGCTGCACGACCTGAAGCACTCCGTGCTGTCGCCGTATTTCACCGTCGAGGCCATTGGTCTGCTCTTCGGATTCGACATGATTGGCAAAACCGTCGCGCCGGCGGCCTACCACCGATGGCGCAACAAGATCGAGTCGGACCAGCCCTCGACCCGCCTGATGGTCGACAAACTTACCCGTGAACAGGCGGATTCGGTGGTTCGCGCCCAGCAGCGGGTCATCATCGTCCAGGCGATTCATCAGCAGTTCGACATCGAGCGCGAAGCGATCACCGACTCCATGATCCGCGAGTTGCGCGAGACGGCAATGGGAAACAGCAGCGAACAGACCGTCTTCGCCCGCGAATTCGGCCTGAGCGAGAGTGCGGAGTCGGAGTTCATCGCGACCTTGCGGAACGACTATCGGATCAACCGTTCCTATGCCCATATGCAGCTCGAGCGACTGGGACGAATCGGCTTTTCCCTCGAAGAGCAGGCCTACTTTGTCGCCCAGGCGCTCCGCTCCATCGGCCTGACCGAACAGTTCTCGCGTTTCATCATCCTCACGGGGCACGGCAGCCAGTCGGACAACAACCCCTACGAATCGGCCCTGGACTGCGGCGCCTGCGGCGGCAGCCACGGTATCGTCAGCGCGCGAGTGCTCGCACACATGGGCAACAAGCCCGAGGTTCGACGGCGGCTGCGAACCCAGGGCATCGACATCCCCGATGACGCCTGGTTTCTGCCCGCCATGCACAACACCACATCCGACGAGATCCGGCTGCATGACCTCGACCTGCTGCCGGCCAGCCACCTGGTCTATCTCGAGCGCCTGCGCAACGGCCTGCGCGCCGCCACGCGCCGAACGGCACGCGAGCGGCTGCAGACCCTGGAACCGGATCTCGAGGACGCCCCCGATACCATAACGGCCGCTCGGCAGGCACGACGCAACACGGTCGACTGGGCCCAGGTGCGCCCCGAATGGGGTCTGGCACGCAATGCGGGCTTCATCATCGGCCGGCGACACCTGACCGCGGCGAGCGACCTGCAGGGCCGCACGTTCCTGCATTCCTACGACTATCGCGTCGACCCCAAAGGCCGACTGCTGGAAAGCATTCTGACCGGCCCGCTGATCGTCGCCCAGTGGATCAACATGGAGCACTATTTCTCGGCGGTCGACAACGAACGCTACGGCTCCGGCAGCAAGGCCTACCATAACGTCGCCTGTCGCGTCGGGGTCATGACCGGCAACCTCTCGGACCTGCGCACCGGCCTGCCCGCCCAGACCGTACTCTACGACGGGCTGCCCTACCACGACCCGATCCGGTTGCTGGCCCTGATCGAGGCCCCGCTCTCCCATGCGCGCCGGGCCATTGAAAACGTGCCCAAGGTCCGGAGCCTGATTGCGAATGGCTGGGTACTGTGCGTCATCCTCGACCCGGAAACCGACCGGCTGTACCGATTCGTCGACGGCGACTGGCGCGAGGAACCCCCGCCCCGTTCCACACAAGATGCGGCCGACCGACCTGCCGTGGAGGAAAACCGCGCATGAACGACCTGAATCTCAAATCACTGAAGAAGATCGAGATCATTCTCGAAGGCGAACACCAGGCGTTTGCCACCGATCTGCTGGATCGGGCGGGCGTCAAGGGCTACACCATCATCGGCAATCTCTCCGGCAAGGGTAGCCAGGGCTTCCACTCGGGGCACCTGATGTTCAACGAGGACGAAGTCCTGATCATGATCATCGCGGCGATCCCCGAAGAACTGGTCGAACCGATCCTCGAAGGGTTCACGCCCTTCTTCAACCAGCACAGCGGTGTTGTCTTCATCTCCGACATCCAGGTCAGCCGCCTGGTGAAGTTCAAGGGCTGAGATCGAGCGCCTTGCCTTGAGCACACGGGTCGGCGACCACCACGGACGCCCCCTCACGACCGTGGTAGCCGAACATCACCTCCTCAGTGCCCATGGAGCCGGTTTTCGCCCGTGCGCTCAATGCCGCACTTCTCGTCCAGTGCAGAGTTGTCGTCCGCGTCGACGGGCATCGTCAGCGGACCCTCTCCCGGGACCCCAAGCAGCGTGGCAATGACCACCGTGGGCTCATCCCGGCTGGGGTTGTAGGCCGTGTGCACACTGTCCCCGGGATCGACCAGGGCCATGCCGGGTTCAAGCTCGCGCCTTACACAGTCCTCCGCGAACATGAATACGAATTCACCTTCCGTGACCATGATGAGTACCGTCCCCGGATGGGTATGCCAGGGAAACACGGCCCCCGGCTGGATGGTGAACTCGAATACGCTGACATTCGATGCGTCTTCAATGTCGAAGGTCTTCCTGGGCAAACCGTCGAGCTCCTGCGTGATCTGCATCGAGACTTCGCCGCTAAAGGCGTGACGTTCGGTCAATGGCTTGGCCGTGATCGGATCGGGGTCCGCGTGTGCCAGTGGCGTGGCCAGGAGCACCAGCAGCGTAAACGCCGTGAGGGATATGGCGGCTCTGGTCCTGGCACGGAATCCGGGATTGTTCATGACATTCTCCTTTGGGTCTGTTTGGGGCGAGCACTCCCCGACAGCGGCACCCTCGGCGCCGTATGTCGCACACGCACTCCGTGCGGCTTGATGTGGAAGGACTCGACTGGCGATCGATTCGCATGTGAGTGTCATCGTCGGCTCCCCTTGGTTTGGGCTGCGATGGGTTACGGCAAGACAAGGCACGCCGTGAGATCAGCATTGCGAAGCGGAGGCCGACCCCGCTAGTTCAGAAAATGAACCGGAAAACACCCGGTGGCGGAGCCATAATTGGGAAAATGGCTGCGGAGAAGCGCCATGACCGACCGAACGGGATACAGTCAGTTCTGCCCTGTGGCAAAGGCGGCGGAGATCCTGACAACGCGCTGGACCCCGCTGGTTCTGCGTGAGTTGATCAGTGGGTCCTCAGGTTTCAACGAGATCCATCGCGGCGTGCCGCTGATGTCGCGTGCACTGCTGGCCCGCCGTCTGCGGGACCTGATTGCGAGCGGCGTCGTAGTCCGAGAACACGCGGACTATCGCCTGACGGAGGCCGGCGAGGCCCTGGGCCCGGTGATCATCTCGATGGGCCTGTGGGGGCGGCGCTGGGTGGAAAGCGCAGCCGACGGCCCCGACTGGGACGCAGGCGTACTCATGTGGGACATGCGCCGGCGCATCGATACCGCGGCTCTTCCCTCGGGGCGGACCGTCGTCCAGTTCGACTACAGCGACGCGCCGCCCGAACTTCGACGCTGGTGGCTACTGATCGAAGACGATGATGTCGACCTCTGCCAGTCCGACCCCGGATTCGAGGTCGACCTGTACATCGCCACAACCGTGCGGGTGCTGGGCCCGGTCTGGATCGGCCAGCGCCCCCTCGCGCCGGCCATCGAACGCAGGGATATTCGGGTTCTCGGAAGACTGGAGCTGGAACGCAGCATCGGGCGCTGGATGAAGCTGTCAGTCATTGCCGAACAGGCGGCAAGGTCGCCCCCCACAAGAACGGCCCCTGACGCCACCACCGGGATGAACCTGAAACACTGACCAGCGGTCCAGACCTCGTCCCTCTACCGAATTCCCGTCGGGCTGTCGCCACCAGTATTCCATCGCAAAGCTGGCAGTCTTCAGCATGTCTCGCTCAGCGGTTGGCCCCAACGGGACGCCCAGCACGGGCCGCGATTGGCTTGCCCGCGCAGACCGTACTTTGCAACGGCTTGCCCCACTCCGACCCAATTGCCCGCTGACCCTCACCGAGCCGCGTTCGCACACGCACGCGGAGCCATCGACAGCGTGCCCAGGATCCGGAGCCTTATCGACAACGGCCGAATACTGATCATGATCATCGCTGCGATCCCCGAAACACTAGTCGGGCTCGAGAAAACAGAGCTGCGCCGGCGCGGCTTCAACCCCCACCAACAGGGATACTACCGGGCCGTTTCAGCCGCATCGCGCCTGCCAGCCAGGCGGTAACCCCATGCACTGATAACTCGCGACAAGCGAACGATACAGCCGCTCGCACGATGGCTTGACCGGTCTGTGGACCTCAATCCTCGTCGAGAGCGGCAAAGCCTTCGGCCAGATGATCGATCAGCCCGCGCACGGCCGGCAGCTGACCGCGCCGCGACGGGAACACCGCATGCACGATCTCGCGCGGCGGGGCCCAGCCGTCCAGCACCGGCAGCAGGCGGCCATCCGCCAGCTCCGTGGTCATCATCATGGTCGGCAACTGCACGATACCGACCCCGTGGCAGGCGGCAATCCGCAGGGCCGTCATGCTGCGCGTGACCAGCCGCGGCTGGTGGGCAATCCAGGCCTCGCCACCGTCGGGCCCGACAAGATGCCATTGGTAGCGTGCCTGCGGCCGGCTCAGTGCGAGGCTGGGGAGGTCTGCGAGGTCCGCCGGCACCCGCGGCGAGCCCTCACGCTGAAGCAGGTCGGGGCTCGCCACCAGCCGCTGGGCCCGGTCGGCCAGGACGCGCAGGACAAGCTCGCTGTCCTCCAGCGGCGGCGGCTCCACGCGGATGGCGATATCGAAGCCTTCCTCGATGACATCCACGCGGCGGTTGGTCGCATCCAGGTGCAGCTGCACCCGCGGGTAACGGCGCTGGTATTCCGCCAGCATGGTCGCCACCCGGGCATCCAGCAGCGCGACCGGACAGCTCAGCTTGACCGTGCCACAGGGCTCGTCGCGCAGGCCGTCGATAGCGTCCTGCGCGGCCTCCGCCTGCACCAGCATGGCCTTGCAGAAGCCATGGTAGACGCGCCCGATCTCGGTGACGCCGACCTGCCGGGTGGAGCGATGCAACAGGCGCACCCCCAGGCGTTCTTCCAGCGCCGCGATCCGGCGACTGAGCTTGGACTTGGGCTCGCCCAGTGCCCGTGCAGCTGGGGCAAACCCGCCGTGTTCGACCACGCGGGCGAAATAGTAGAGATCGTTGAGGTCCTGCATCTTCATCGTTCCGATTATGGAACGGTGAGTGTAATTTTTGCGTACTACCAGCGCCACCGTCCTGCTGCCAGGATTCTCGTCAGGTCACCAACCACGGCCTTTCGAGGAGGACGACATGAAGACCATCCTGGGTACATACAGCGCCCCACCCCGCCACTGGGTCGGCAACGGCTTTCCCGTGCGTTCGCTGTTTTCCTACCAGAGTCACGGCCGCCACGTGAGCCCGTTCCTGTTGCTCGACCATGCCGGCCCCATGGATTTCGAACCTGCGACCCGGCCGCGCGGCGTCGGAGAACATCCGCACCGGGGGTTCGAGACCGTCACCATCGTGCTGGATGGCGAGGTGGAGCATGCCGACTCCACCGGGGCCGGCGGCATTATCGGACCGGGCGACGTGCAGTGGATGACCGCCGGTGCCGGCATCCTGCACGAGGAGTTCCATTCCCGGCGTTTCACCCGCACCGGCGGGCGGCTGGAGATGGTGCAGCTCTGGGTCAACCTGCCGTCCCGATACAAGATGACCGCACCGGGCTATCAGCACCTGGGCGTCACCGACATCCCGGAGATCGCACTGCCGGACGCCGCCGGGCGGCTGCGAGTCATTGCCGGCGAGTATGCCGGGCAGCGAGGGCCGGCCCGCACCTTCAGCCCGATGCAGGTATGGGACCTGCGCCTGGAGCGCGACGGCGAGGTCCGCCTGGACCTGCCGCACGGCTGGAACTCCATGCTGGTGGTACTGCACGGCACCGTTCAGGTGAACGGCAGCGAGATCGCGCGCGGCGGCCAGCTGGTGATGCTGAGCGCGGAGCACGAGGGGGTGATCGTCGAATCCAACAACGAGGCCACCGTACTGGTCCTGTCCGGCGAACCCATCGACGAGCCCGTCGTCGGCCAGGGGCCCTTCGTCATGAATACGCCGGAGGAGATCCGCCAGGCCATCCGCGACTATCGCGAGGGCCGCCTGCAGCACTCCGCCCCATCCACTTGACCCCACCCCGCGGCGCACCCGCGTCGCGGCATTTCATGCCTGCCCGGCAGGCTTTCACAAGGAGAACGACATGAATCACGACTACACCTACCGCCGCCTCGACAAGGACGATGCCGCGCTGCTGCTGGTCGATCACCAGTCCGGTCTGATCTCGCTGGTCCAGGACTTCGAACCCAGCGAATTCAAGAACAACGTGCTGGCCACGGCGGCCTGCGGCCGGTACTTCGGGTTGCCCACCATCCTGACCACCAGCTTCGAGGCCGGCCCCAATGGACCACTGGTGCCGGAACTGAAGGAGATGTTCCCCGACGCCCCCTATATCGCGCGTCCGGGCAACATCAACGCCTGGGACAACGAGGAATTCCTGGCTGCCGTGAAGGCCACCGGCAAGAAGCAGCTAATCATCGCCGGTGTCGTCACGGAGGTGTGCGTGGCCTTCCCTGCGCTGTCCGCCATCGAGGAGGGCTACGACGTGTTCGTGGTGACCGACGCCTCGGGCACCTTCAACAAGACCACCCGCGATTCCGCCTGGTCCCGCATGGAGGCCGCCGGCGTCCAGCTGATGGGCTGGTTTGCGATGGCCTGCGAACTGCACCGCGACTGGCGCAATGATGTCGAAGGCCTGGGATCGCTGCTCTCCGAGCACATCCCCAACTACCGCAACCTGATGACCAGCTACTTCGCACGTAACGCCTGAGCCATGAGCTATCGGGGCGGGCGGCCATCGCGGCGCCCGCCCTTTGCCGTTTTCATCACGACCTGACGCCCTGGAGGCGTTCACAAGCTCCGGGATCACCGGGGACATGCGCCTCCGGATTGCCGCGATGGCAAGGAGTCCCGGACGAGTTCACCCGCGCCATCGCCATTAACACCCGAGGCATGGCTTCAATACCACCGACATCGGGCTCGAATAATGGACCCACATCCTCGCCTGCGGCCTGATCCACTTCACCCAGGTCGAACTCGAAAAAACACTGCTGCGCCGACGCGGGTTCAATCCCCACCGGCCGTCCACATGAGCACGACTTCATCCATTCCACAAGCCATTTAGGCACCGGTCAGACCGAAACCAGACGCGTCATCGATGGTGATACTGCTGACTCATTGCAGGCCCCATGGCCAACCCTTCATAAGCCTTGTTTATACGCCTCCGTTCGCCTAGGGTAATTATGGCGCCATTATGTGATGGTGGTCACGCTTTCTTGGGACTACGCGGCAGGAGGCCAGATGCGTTTGATTCTTGCGTTTCTTCTACCCTGGCTGCAGCTATTCAGCATCGGGCGTCCTTTCTCCGGGATCGCCTGCCTCTTCCTTCAACTCACTCTCATCGGATGGATTCCTGCGGTGATCTGGTCCGTGCACGCGCTCAATCAGTACAAAACGGACCGGAAAATTCGCGCGGCCATGAGGCGTTAGCGAAGCAACCGAATACGGCAGACCCGCCTTTGTAGCCTTCGGCATCAGGCTTACTCAGGCGATTCATGGATGATGAGCGCGAGAGGGACATCAAGTGATTTTTTCAGGAACGAAATTTGTAGCAGCCGGCATTAGTACGGCAATCGTGGCTCTGACCGGGTGCGGTGGGAGCGGTGGCGGAAGCAGCGGCGGAGGCGGCGGCGGAAGCTCGCAGGTTCGGCCTGCCGCGCCGGATGTGGGCTACACCTACGTCGAAGGCGGGGAGACCGTAAAGATCGCGGTCCTCGACAACGAATTCCGTCTGAGTCACGAGGAGTTTGATGGCCGGATTGCGGGCACTCACAACGTTGCTGGTGAAGACGACGATATGGAAGCCACGGTGTTTGGCGATGACACCCTGGTTCCCTCTCAGCACGGGACGCCGGTCACGGCCCTGGCCGCAGGTACTACGTTTGGCGTGGCGGGAAATGCGGAGCTGGAACTGGTCCGCGTGAGCAACACGGGGACGGCCTGGAGCAACAACATTCGCGCGGGGCTGGAACACGCGGCGCTCTCCGGCGCGCAGGTCGCGAATGTTTCCTATGGGAGCATCTGGCGCGCAATGGATCGCGAGGAGACCGTCGAGAGCATTCAGGCGGCCAATGATGGCGCAGGGATGGCGGTCGTGATGTCGGCCGGGAACAGCGCAACGAACCTCTCCCGAGGGGAGGGTGACGATCCGCCCGCTCTGGACTATGAAGGACTGGAGTGGACCCCGGAAGTCTGGGATCAGTTGATTATTGCGGGTGCCAGCAATGGCTACGACCTGGCCTCGTTCAGCAATTACGCGGGCGAAGACGAGCGGATTCAGGCGCGCTTCATGGTGACTCAGGGGCAGGGGCTTACCTCTGCGAGCTACACCGATGATGATGCGACCGGGACTTTCGCAGGAACCTCGATGGCGGCTCCGCGCATCGCGGGTGCGGTGGGCGTGATGCACTCGCGCTGGCCGCACCTGACGGCGGAGGAGTCGACCGGCCGCCTGCTCGATACGGCCGACCAGGGTTCCGAGTTGTATGACCGTAACGACTGCGGACCCGACGAGAACCTGAACTGCGGCTTTTACTACCTCGGCCAGGGGCACCTCGACATCGAGGCCGCGCTCAAGCCGGATGGCGAGCTGGCAATGGCTAGCCAGGACGAGACGGTGGAGACTGCAAGCTACGCTCCCGCTGAGAGCCTGGTGGCGTGGTCGTCCAACTTCGGGGCCGGCCTCGATGCCCAGGCATTGTCTGGAGCGGTGGCGTTCGATTCCCTCGGGCGCGACTACACCCTTGACCTCTCCGGGCACAGCGAAATGGTGCTGTCCTACGGCCAGCGTCTTGGGAATCGCGTGGAGCGCATTGCTTCGGCCAGCCTGAACCCGCGTCCGATCACCACGGAGATCATGCCGGGTCTGTCCATGACCAGCCACCATGCGGCTGGCGGGGCGCTGGGCGCGAGTGAAATGCGCTTCGATACGGGCTTCATGGAACTGTCGGCCTTCGGCTTCCATCAGGGCGAAACCGCGCTGATGGATCCGTGGAGCCCGGATAACGGGATGGCGATGTTGTCCGATGGCTCCGGAGGTCTGTCGCACCTGCTGGATACCGGCGCGGGCTTCGGCGTGACGTTGCCGATGAGCGACCGTGTGAACGTGGATGTCGGTCATTGGGCTGGTTCCGCGGATGGCGAGGATGACAGCCTGTACCGCGGCTATCGTCAGGCGCGTACCGATGTCGCGATGCGTTTCGATGCAACCGACAACCTGGAACTGGAAGTGGGCTACGGCCAGCGCCAGGAGGACAACGGTGTGCTGGGTTCGCGCGGCTTCGGTGCCCTGTCGCTGGGCAACCAGACCCGCATGAACCTACTGAACGTCGGCGCGAACCTGTCGCTGGGCGAGCACTTCGGGCTGATGGCTCGCTACGAACAGGGCCACGCAGACGTGGCAGGCGGCCCGGGCATGATCCGCTCGATCGACGGCCTGACCACGGAGCAGTCCGCCGTGGGCCTGACCTTCGAGCACGACCGCCACGAAGCCGTGTTCATGGTGAGCCAGCCACTCCGCGTCACGGGCGGCGACGCGCAACTCGATGTTCCGGTGGGCCGGGATCTGGATGGCAATGTGATCCGTGACCCGCGTAGTGCCAGCCTGGCTCCGGGCAGTCGTCAGCAGGACGTGGAACTGGGCTATGCCTTCGCCTCGTCCGTGGACAGCCGACTGAACCTGAACGTGCTCTACTCCCGCAATCCCGACCACCAGAGCGGTTCGGATATGGCGGGTGTTGCCACCTACACCAGCCGGTTCTAAGCCATGATGATGCTGAAACCTACCTTCAACCGGGTGGCCCTCACGGCCACCCTCATCCTGACCACTACCGCCTGCGCGGGGAACGCGATGGACGCCAACAATGATGTTCACGGCTATGAGTATGACGAGCACGGTGAACCGGTTGCGGCCTACGTGTTCACCGGGTGGGACGACCGAAACTGCGCTCAATACCGCCTGGAGGCACTCCGGGACGACATGGCGGCCGTCACGGCAATGTTCGTCTGGGATGGCGTTCAGTTCACGATGGATCAGGGGCGATGCAAGCCTGGAGTGACGCCCCGGTAATTGCGGCAACGATAACGCGCCGACTCCGCACACCGAGCTCCTCACAAGACATGGGGAGAACGCACGGTCCATGTTAAAGACCGGAGGCTCCATTCGGAGTCTCGAGCTTTCTCGTCAGGTCCAGATCGTTCCAAGGTCGGCAGCCAGCTTAACGCCGAGTACCGGCATTGTTCCGGCCGTACCGGCATCCGCCAGGCAGGCCGTACGCCTTGCGTAGGTTAGGGGCAATGACTGCGCTTCTTCTTCCTAGCCAGGGATCAGCTCCCTGACAGGAGGGGACATGCGCCTCCGGACTGCCGGGATGGTAAAGTGCGGGCCCAGAAAGGGCCGTAAAGGGCCTGTCCCTCATTCAAACCGCATTGGTCGCAGGAGCATCATGGCGCAGTACATCTTCACGATGAACGGTGTGGGCAAGATCGTCCCGCCGAAGAAGTACATCCTCAAGGACATCAACCTGAACTTCTTCCCGGGCGCCAAGATCGGCGTGCTGGGTTACAACGGTGCGGGGAAATCCACACTGCTGCGCATCATGGCGGGCGTGGACACCGAGATCGTCGGCGAGGCGCGGCCGCAGCCGGGCATCAATATCGGCTACCTGCCGCAGGAGCCGCAGCTCGACGAGAGCAAGGACGTGCGCGGCAATGTCGAGGAGGCCGTGGCCCCGATCAAGGAGGCGCTGGCCGAGCTGGATCAGGTGTATGCCGCCTATGCCGAGGCCGATGCCGACTTCGATGCCCTGGCCGCCAAGCAGGGCGAGCTGGAGGCTAAGATCGAAGCGGCCGACGGCCACAACCTCGAGCGCAAGCTGGAGGTCGCCGCAGACGCCCTGCGCCTGCCGCCGTGGGATGCGGACGTGAAGACCCTGTCCGGGGGGGAACGCCGCCGCGTGGCCCTGTGCCGCCTGCTGCTGTCCAGCCCGGACATGCTGATCCTCGACGAGCCGACCAACCACCTGGACGCCGAATCCGTGGCCTGGCTGGAACGCTTCCTTCAGGAGTTCCAGGGCACCGTGGTCGCGGTCACCCATGACCGTTACTTCCTCGACAACGTGGCCGGCTGGATTCTCGAGCTCGACCGCGGCCAGGGCATCCCGTTCCAGGGCAACTACTCACAGTGGCTGGAGCAGAAGGAAAAGCGCCTGAAGCAGGAAGAAAAGGCCGAGGCCGCCCGCGTGAAGGCGATGGAGTCGGAGCTCGAGTGGGTGCGTTCCAACCCGAAGGGCCGCGGCGCCAAGAGCAAGGCGCGCCTGAAGCGCTTCGAGGAGATCGCCTCCACCGACTACCAGAAGCGCTCCGAGACCAAGGAAATCTACATCCCGCCGGGCCCGCGCCTGGGCGACAAGGTGCTGGAGGTGGACGGCCTGTCCAAGAACTTCGGCGACCGCGTGCTCTACCAGGGCCTGTCGTTCTCCGTGCCACGCGGCGCGCTGATCGGCGTGATCGGCCCGAACGGCGTCGGCAAGACCACCCTGTTCCGCATGATCGCCGAACAGGAACAGCCGGACGAAGGCACGATCGAACTGGGCGAGACCGTGCAGCTGGCCTATGTGGACCAGAGCCGCGACGCGCTGCAGGACGAGAAAACCGTCTGGGAGGAGATCTCCAACGGCCAGGACATCATCCAGGTCGGCAATTTCCAGATGCCGTCACGCGCCTACGTCGGCCGCTTCAACTTCAAGGGCACCGACCAGCAGAAACGCATGAAGGAGCTGTCCGGCGGGGAACGCAACCGCGTACACCTGGCCAAGCTGCTCCAGAGCGGTGGCAACTTCCTGCTGCTCGACGAACCGACGAACGATCTGGACGTCGAGACCCTGCGCGCGCTGGAAGAGGCCCTGCTGGACTTCCCCGGCTCCGCGATCGTGATCTCGCATGACCGCTGGTTCCTCGACCGCATCGCCACGCACATCCTCGCGTTCGAGGAGGATGGCAACGTGGTGTTCTTCGACGGCAACTACCAGGAATACGAGGAAGACCGCCACAAGCGCCTGGGCGCTGAGGCCGACCAGCCCCATCGGGTCAAGTACAAGCGACTCGCTTCCTGACGCGAACCCGTCCGGGCGCTCTCCGCGTCCGGACGGTTGGCCTTACAGCCGTTCCAACACACTGCGCGTCACGCGCTCGGCGTAGTCGTTGCGTTTCCAGTGCTCCGGACTCCAGCCGGCCAGAAAACGCTGGAAATCCGCCTGGGCCAGCAGGAACAGCTCGCGCCATTCCTGCTCCAGTGCGTCCAGGTCCACACCCCCTCCGTGCGTGGCGACAACCTCCGAGCGCAGTGCAGCGAAATACCCCTCCAGCAGTTCCTTCTCGAAGCGTTCCTGATCAGCCTCGTCCAGACAGCTGCCGATGAAGTACGCAACGTCCTTCATCCCGCAGCCACCCCCGACATACTGGAAATCCACCGCGGCCACCCGATCGCCACGTTCGCTGAAACAGAAGTTCGCGACCTTGGCATCGCCATGCACCAGCGTCTGAAAGCGCGCCGAACTGAGTCGCTGATCGAGCTTCGGGGCCGCTTCGCGCAGTTGGGGATCAGCGATGGCCGCCCATTCGTCCGGCCGGGTCGCGAGGTGCCAGTAGGTACCCGTAGTCCAGAGTCCCGAGGGCCTGGCACTGAGAAAGGTCGCGTGAAAGGCCGCAAGCCATCCCAGGCAAACGCCGGCCTGCTCCACCGACAGGTCATCGTGCCGAAGCGGAAAACCGGCGGCATCCAGGTCCTCCAGCACAATCAGGTGGGAATCACCCAGGTCCTGCGCGAGGTGGCATCGCGGGACACGACAGGCGTCGCGGCAGCGCCCCGCCCAGTCGCGATACCAGTGCATCTCGACCTGATAGGAGTGCCGCTTGCGCTCATGCCCCCGCGCCCCTGACCAGCCGCGCGGGTGGCGGCGATTGGCCGGAAACACAATGTGCTTGGCGATAACGGTGGGAACGGACGCCCCCTCCAGACGATAGCGGACGATCTCGCCGTAGCCGCTCCAGAGCGTCTGGACATGCTCGATGGGGATCGCGCGGCGGGCGCCCGTGGCTGCGCATACTGCAGCGGCGACCGCCGCCTGCGATCCGTCGCGGCCTGGCTCAGACACCCGGGTCGTTGCAGGTCGCGGTCAGGCGCCCCTCGACTGGATCCCGCGTCATCCCGGTATCGGAAAACAGCCCCTCGGCGACCAGTTCCGCGCCGTCGATCCGGATCAGGGGTTCGGAGGGACCGTCCGCAGCGGAGAACCACTGATCGCCGGAACGGCTGCGGTTGGCCTCCAGCACCTCGCCCTCCGGCGACATTACATCCCCGATCTGCACGCTGACCGTATGCATCAGCATGCCGCTGACCTCATTGCGCGAGACAAACACCCGCATCGGGCCATCTTCAGTCTCGGCATCGCCAACGAGTGTCTGCAGGTCACCTTCGTCGGACTCGCCTGAGAAATCACAGACCTGAACGTCGAGATCATGGGACTGCCCATCCAGCTCGAGCTGCGCGGTGCCCGTGGCGTGGGCGCTGCCGGCCACGGCGAACACAATGGTGGCAGCCGTCAGGCTCCTGATGCGATTCGGGTTCATGTGTGTCCCCTGCTCTTGATCCGAACCCGACAGTATCCCGGGTTGTACCAACGGGCAAGCCGGGGTTGGCGCTGATGCGTTTGCACCTGCATGCCGGAGCGAATTCTGCCCGCCTCGTCCTCATGCCAGCGGCCGTACCAGTGGAACGGGGGGCGCGACACACAGGACATACGTTCCTTTCGACCGCGATGTGGTCCATATTCAGAGTAGAGGCTGGTTGATCCTCGAGGCGGAGGGCGATGCGAAGATCCTTCGGTAGCGCTGTAAGGGGTGGTTCCGGAATCCGGCCCGGCGCTTCTCCTTGCCGGAACCGGTCCCGGAGAACAGCCCGTGCAGCCTGAACGGACCGCCACCTGCCGCTTGCAGTTGCACGCCGGCTTCACACTGGATGATGCCGCGCGCGTGACCCCCTACCTCGCCCGGCTGGGCGTATCGCATCTCTACCTTTCTCCGATCCTGCAGGCGGTGCACGGCAGCACCCATGGCTATGACGTGGTCGACCCCTCGCGGGTGAACGACGAGCTCGGCGGCGAGCCGGCGCGCCAGCGCCTGTGCGCGGCACTGGAGCAAGCCGGTATGGGCCTGGTGCTGGACATCGTACCGAACCACATGGCGGTGGCCGGAGCCCAGAACCCGTGGTGGTGGAATGTACTGGAGAATGGCCCCTCCAGCCCGTTTGCGATGTATTTCGATGTGGACTGGGAATCATCGGAGGAGCGCTGGCCGAACAAGGTGCTCCTGCCAGTGCTGGGCGATCATTACGGGCGCATCCTGGAGGCTGGCGAGATCCGTCTCCAGTATGGCGACGGCCTGTTCGAGCTCGCCTGTCACGAACACCGCTTCCCGCTGGACCCGTCCTCGCTGAACGACCTGCTCCACCGCGCGTACCGCGCCACGGGTATCGAATTGCTGGGCTTTCTCGCGGAGTCTTGCGCGCGCCTGCCGCAGCCATGGCTGACCGCCCGCGACGCGGCGTCTCGGCGCCACCGGGATCAGGACGTCATCCGTCAACTCCTCGACAACACCACCCGGCAGGATCCGGCGGCCGCCGCGGCCATCGAGGCCGAGGTGGAACAGATCAATACGCGGCCCGATGCCCTGGATGCACTGATCGAGAAACAGAACTACCGCCTGGCCTGGTGGCGTACCGCCGGACGCGATCTCGGTTATCGGCGGTTCTTCGACATCAACGACCTGGCCGGCCTGCGCCAGGAGCAGGAAGAGGTCTTCGAGGCAGTACATGCACTACCGCTCCGCTGGGTAGAGGAAGGCTCGGTGCATGGCCTGCGGATCGACCACCCCGACGGCATGCGCGACCCGGGGCAGTACTTCAGTCAGCTGGGGCGGGCCTGCCCGGGCGCCTGGATCGTCGCCGAAAAGATCCTCGAGCCCGGCGAACAGCTGCCCGGAGACTGGCCGATCGCCGGCACCACCGGCTACGACTTTCTCAACCGCGTACAGGGGCTGTTCGTGGACCCGGCGGGCGAGGCTCCGCTGACGCGGCTGTTCGAGGAACTCACCGGCGAGCACGCCGACTACGCCGGGCTGGTCTACGAGTCCAAGCGGCAGGTACTGAAGGACCTGCTCGGCAGCGAGCTGAACCGGCTGAGTTCGCTGTTCGTGGACATCTGCGAACTGCACCGCCGACACCGCGACTATACGCGCCACGAGCTGCACCTGGCCCTGCTGGAGACAGCCTCCTGCTTCCCCGTCTACCGCACCTACGTGAGCCCGCGTGAAGGCTCAGTGGCGGCGACCGACGTCGACTATGTAGACGCCGCGATCCACCAGGCGGGCGAACGCCGTCCGGAGCTGGACAGCGAGCTGCTGCAGTTCCTGCGCGACCTGCTCCTGCTGCGCATCCCCGGCGAGCGCGAGAACGAACTCGCCCTGCGCTTCCAGCAGTTGACCGGGCCGGCGATGGCCAAGGGGGTCGAGGACACCGCGCTGTACCGCTTCCACCGCCTGACGGCGCTCAACGAGGTCGGTGGCGACCCGGAACGTTTCGGCATATCGGTCGATGCATTCCACGAGGCCTGCGCCCTGGTACACGCGCGTCACCCGGAGACCATGCTTACCACCTCCACCCACGACACCAAACGCAGTGAAGACGTGCGCGCGCGCCTGGTGCTGCTCTCCGAGATCCCGGATGCGTGGGCAAAAGCCACGCGCAGCTGGATGCGACACAACGCCCGCTACCGCAGCGGCGATTGGCCGGAACCGGCCACCGAATACCTGTTCTACCAGACGCTGGTCGGCGCCTGGCCGATCGATGCCGAGCGCATGACGGCCTACATGGAAAAGGCCGCGCGCGAGGCCAAGCAGTACAGCAGCTGGACCCACCCCCAGGAGGACTACGAGCAGGCATTGCGCGAGTTCGTGAGGGGGACGCTGGAGGATGCAGGATTTCGCAACGCGCTGGAGTCGTTTCTGCAACCGCTGATCGGCCCCGGTCGCACCAACAGCCTGGCCCAGACCCTGATCAAGCTCACTGCGCCGGGGGTTCCGGACCTCTACCAGGGCAGCGAGCTGTGGGACCTGAGCCTGGTCGATCCGGACAACCGCCGTCCGGTGGACTTCGTGACCCGGGCCCGGCTGCTGGAGGAGCTCGGTCACCTGACCCCGGCGCAGATCAGTGCCCGTGCCGACGAGGGCCTGCCCAAGCAGTGGGTGGTGCACCAGGCGCTGACCCTGCGCCACCGCCATCCGGAATGGTTCCGGCCGGATGCGGCCTACACCCCGCTGCGGGTCACCGGCGAGCGCGCCGGGTATGCAGTGGCCTATCTGCGCGGGGAAGGCGCGCTGGTGCTGGTGCCGCGCCTAGTGCTCGGGCTGGGGGGCGACTGGCGCGACACCCGGCTCGGGCTGCCGCCCGGCGTCTGGCACAACCGCCTCTCGGGCGAGACCTTCGAGGGCGGCGACCGGTCGGTGGCCGAGCTCCTCGATGCGTTTCCGGTGGCACTGCTCGAACGCGAGGAGGAAACCGCATGACCCGCGTGCGCGTCTGGGCCCCGCAGGCGAACCAGGTCGAGCTCGAGTGCGGCGGCAGCCGCATGCCGATGGACCGCCAGGGCGAGGGCTGGTGGTCGCTGCAGACCTCGCGGCTGGTGCATGGCAGCGACTACGCCTTTCGCGTCGACGGCAACGGGCCGTTCCCCGACCCGCGTTCCGGCTGGCAGCCGCAGGGGGTGCACGGCCCGTCGCGCTGGCTGGACCATTCCCGCTTCGTCTGGAACGATGCCGGCTGGCAGGCGCCGCCGCTGGCCGCGGCGGTGATCCAGGAGATCCACGTCGGCACCTTCACCCCGGAGGGCAGCTTCGACGGCGTGATCGACCGCCTCGGCCATCTGGCCGAACTCGGCATCACCCACCTGGAGCTGATGCCGGTGGCCGCGTTTCCCGGCGCCCGCGGCTGGGGCTACGACGGGGTCGACCTGTATGCCCCGCACCATGCCTACGGGGGTCCCGACGGCCTGAAACGCCTGGTCGACGCCTGCCACCGCCGCGGCATCGCGGTGCTGCTGGACGTGGTCTATAACCACCTCGGGCCGGACGGCAACTACCTGGCGCAGTTCGGCCCCTACTTCACCGACCGCTACCACACCCCGTGGGGCGACGCGGTCAACCTCGACGGCGCGGACAGCGACAGCGTGCGCCGGTTCTTCATCGACAATGCCCTGATGTGGCTGCGCGACTATCACATCGACGGCCTGCGCATCGACGCGGTGCACGCGATCGTCGACACCTCGGCCACCCATTTCCTCGAGCAGCTCGCCGGCGAGGTGCAGCGCCTCGGGCGGCAGCTCGGCCGGCACCTGGTGGTGATCGCCGAGAACGACCGCAACGACCCGCGCGTGGCGTGGCCGGTCGAGGCCGGCGGCTACGGGCTGGACGCCCAGTGGAACGAGGATTTCCATCACGCGCTGCACACCGCACTGACCGGCGAGTCCGACGGCTACTACATGGACTTTCGCGGGCTGGCCGACCTGGCCCGGGTGCTGACCCGCGGCCTCGCCAACGACGGCCGCTATTCGCCCTTCCGCCGCCGGCGGCACGGCCGCCCCGCGGCGGACCAGCCGGGACGGCGCTTCGTCGGTTGCCTGCAGAACCACGACCAGATCGGCAACCGCGCCAACGGAGAACGCATCAGCGAACTGGTCTCCCCCGGCCAGCTCAAGGTCGGGGCGGCCCTGGTCATGACCAGCCCCTTCGTACCAATGCTGTTCCAGGGCGAAGAATGGGGCGCCTCGAGCCACTTTCTGTACTTCACGGATCACACCGACCCGGAACTGGGCCAGGCAGTCACCGAGGGTCGGCGGCGCGAGTTCGCCGCCTTCGTCGGGGATCCGGGCGACATCCCGGACCCGCAGGCCCGCGAGACCTTCGAACGATCGAGACTGGACTGGGACGAACGCGAACAGCCGCGACATGCCGCGATCCTGCGCTGGTACCAGGCGCTGATCGCCCTGCGCCGCACCCACCCGGCCTTCAGCGATGATCGCCTGGATGCCATCGACGCATACTTCGACGAGACAGCCCGATGGTTCGTGATGCACCGGCCGGGACTGCTGGTCGCGTGCAACCTGCACCCCGATGCGCAACGCCTGGCATGCCCCGGGACCGCACGATCACGCCTGCTGCTGCGATCCGAAGCGGAGATCGTGATCGGGCAGGAAAACCTGGACCTGCCCGGCGCCTCCGTCGTGATTATGGAACCGGGCGATCCGCCCGGTATGTCTTGCCAACATCCCATGTCGAGGGAGTGAGCCCGTGACGGTATCCGACCGCCCCATATCCCGTGCCGAGGGCTACCTGCCCATCGAAGAACACGGCCTGATAGGCAATTGCACGACTGCCGCCCTGGTGGGGCGCGACGGGTCCATCCCCTGGATGTGCGTGCCCCGCTTCGATTCCGAGCCCCTGTTCTGCGCTCTGCTCGATCACCAGCGAGGCGGTGACTTCACCGTGGCCCCGGAGCCCCTGGTCGCCTCGCACCAGCGCTATATGCCCGACACTGCGGTCCTGATCACGGAGATGACCGGCCCCGAAGGACGCATCCGGGTCACTGATTGTCTGCCCCTGCGCGCCGGGGCCGACTTGTCCGAGGATGCGCCGGCAGGGCGCAACGAACTGCTCCGGCGGATCGAGGTGCTGGAAGGCCGCGTGCGGCTGCGGGTCAGGATCGCACCCAGGGGAGGTGCGAAGGCGTATCCACACGGTGCCGGCCTGGGCCTGTCGCTGTACCGCCAGCCGGAACTGGAGCTGTCGCTGAGCTCGTCGCTGCCCTTGGAGGACACCGACAGCGAGCACGAACTCGAGGCCGGAGACCAGCACTACCTGATCCTGGGCTGGGGCCCGCACACGCACCGTTTCCAGGCCCGCACACCCGAGGAACTGCTCGAGGCCACGCTGGAGGTCTGGCGGCGCTGGATGACCCATTTCCACTATGAAGGCCCCTGCGCGGACCTCGTCCGGCGCTCGGCCGTCACGCTCAAGTTGATGGACTACACCGCGACCGGAGCGATGATCGCCGCGCCGACCTCGTCCCTGCCGGAAGCAATAGGCGGCCCGCGCAACTGGGATTACCGCTACGCATGGATACGCGATGCGGCATTTTCCGTGTATGCCATGAGCGATATCGGCATGACCCACGAGGCCGCGGGCTTTATCGGCTGGGCCCTGGACGCGGTGGATCGCGCGGGCTGGCCACGGGTGCTGTATGACGTAGACGGGCACCTGCCGCAGCCGGAGCGAATCGATCCCGAACTGGAGGGCTACCGAGGCTCAGCGCCTGTACGCTGGGGCAACGGTGCGGTGGAGCAGCGCCAGCACGACGTATTCGGAGAGATCCTCGATTGCGCCTATCGGTGGGAGCGCTGGGGCGGGATGCTGGATGAGCACCTGTGGAGCCGCCTGCGGCGACTGGTCGAAGCCGCCGAGAAGGAGTGGAAGAACCCCGACCATGGCATCTGGGAAGTCCGCACCGCCGGCCGTCCCTTTACCTACTCCGCCGCCCTGTGTGCGGTCGCCCTGGAGCGTGGAGCGGCCCTGGCCGATAACAATGGCATGGCAGGCAACAGCGACCTGTGGCGTTCCGAGGCAGGACAAATCCGCAAGGCAATCCTGGACCAGGCCTGGGACCCCGAGCTTCGGAGTCTCACCGAGCACCTGGGCGGCGGTGGCATCGACGCGAGCCTGCTGGCCCTGCCGGGACGCGGTGTAATCCCGGCCGATCACCCGAAGATGATCGCCACCACAGAGGCCGTTATCCGGCGCCTGGGCGCGGGCAACGGCCTGCTGTACCGCTATCTTCCGGAAGAGTCCCCGGACGGTCTGCCCGGGCACGAGGGTGCATTTGTCCTGTGCAGCTTCTGGCTGGTCGACAACCTGCTGGGACAGGGCCGCCTGGAAGAGGCCCAGGCCCTGTACGACTCGCTGTGCGCCCGCACCAATCCCCTCGGCCTGCTCCCCGAACAGATTGACCCGGCCACCGGCGCCTTCCTCGGCAATTTCCCGCAGGCATTCAGTCATGTAGGGCTGATCTCGAGCGGCATCAAGCTCGCTCGGGCCCTGCAACAAGACCGCTAAACCCGGGAATCAGGGGATCCAGCCCGAACGCGGTCCGGGCGGCTCCGCACCCTGTTCAGGCGGTCGGCATCATCGACGAGTGATGGTGCACGATCAGCCACTTGCCGTCGCGGTTCTCGTAGACGAAGGTGTAGCGCGCGGGGACTTCCTGCGTCTCGTTGCCGTCGGTCACGCGGAAGGTATAGGTGCCGGCGTCGGTCAGCTTGTTGCAGCCGAGCTTCACGTTGCGCGTGTTGATGGTGCCGAAGGGCTTCTTCTCGAGGAAATGCTCGAAGTAGTCCTGGATCTCGGCGTGATTGGTACGCGGGACGTTCGACACGGTCGGCAGCAGCACCGCGTCATTGGCGTACAGCTCGGTCACACGACGGGCATCGCCCGTCTGCAGGGCTTCATTCCAGGCGTCGAACAACTCCTCGGCCAGACGGCGCGTGGCGGGTGCGCAGACCACGCAGCTCTCGTTCGGCGGGGTATCGATCGCGGCGGCGAGCATATCGCTGCCCGTCCCGGTCACCGGGTGATGCTGGTCGCGGTGCGAGGCGCTCAGGCTCAGCCGCGAACGCGGGGCCTCGTCGGCGTTGATGAACTGGGTACCGCTGATACGCGGACGGGTCACGGTGCTCACTGCGCGTTCTCCCACTCGGGCCGATGGCGGCCGGGTAAAACGTGAATTTTAAAGAAAGCGCTGAATAAAGCCATCCCGGCTTTCTCAGCGCACGCGGCGCTGCATCGTCTTGCATCTCTTTGCACGGGCAAAGGGGTTTGCAGCTTGCTCCGGAATCAACCGCCTACGGCGGTCGATTCCGGCGGCACGTCCCTGTGCCGCAGGGAAACGCCGATCAATCAGCGTTTCCCAAGGGACCCCTCAGGGCCGGTCATGGCCGCCACTCAGCCGGCCTGGGCCTTGAACGCGGCCAGCAGGTCCTCGACCTGCCCGCGCACCCGGGCCTCGTCCTGGATGGCGAAGTCGAGAAAGGTCTGGGCGACGACGGACAGGACCTTCTTCTTCGGGTAGACGATGTGCCACTGGCGATGGATCGGGAAGTGCTCGACATCCAGCAGCGCCACCGGGCCCTCGGCCCCCTCGGCACTCAGGGTGTGCAGCGACAGCACGGCAATCCCCAGACCACCGATCACCGCCTGCTTGATCGCCTCGTTGCTGCCCAGTTCCATGCGCACGGGCGGGCTGATCCCGTGCTCCTGGAACAGCTTGAGCGTCGCCTCGCGGATACCCGAGCCGGGTTCGCGCATCAGGAACGTCTCCTGCTCCAGCTCCTTGAGCGGGATATTGCGCCGGCCGACCAGCGGGTGGTCGCGGCTGGCCATCACCACCAGCGGATTGGGCGCGAACGGGTGCACCGCGACATCAGTCAGCCGCTCGGGGACATGCCCAATGATGTAGAGGTCGTCGTCGTTGTTCGACAGCCGCTCCAGCACCCGGTCAAAGTTGCTGACCTCCAGCGACAGCTCGATATCGGGATACCGCCGGGCGAACTGACCGAGGATGCTGGGCGCGAAGTACTGCGCCGTGGTGATCACCGCGAGACGCAGACGCCCGCGCTTGAGGCCGTGCATCTCGGCCAGCTTCATCTCGAGGTTGGTCAGCGCGCCGAGCATCTCGCGGCAGGTGTCGTACAGCAGCAGCCCGACCTCGGTCGGGAAGGCCTTGCGCCCCACGTATTCAAACAGCGGGAGCCCCAGTGCCGTGGAGAGCTTCTTGATCTGGATCGAGACGGTCGGCTGGGTCAGATGCAGCTCTTCCGCCGCGCGGGTAAAGCTCCCCAGGCGCACGATCGCCTCGAACACCTGCAGCTGACGCAGCGTGGCATGCCGGATCAGGTGCGCCGGCAGCTCCGACTTGAGCATCACCTGCGGGAGACCGGACTCCTTTGGCGTAGGGGACTGAGTCATACGCGACGTATCGTTTACCGCGTGAGACCCGCGTACAGCATCGGCAGCTTCTCCGGCAGCCGGTCGATCTGGTCCAGCACCATGAAGTGCTGGGCCCCGAAGATGCGCTCGACGTACTCGTCGGCGTTCGGATCCAGGCTCATGCAGAAGGTGTACACCCCCTTGCGCCCAACCTCCTCCACCGCCCGCTTCGCATCCTGACGCAGGTACTGCGGGTCGCGCACATCGGTATCCGCCGGCTCGCCGTCGGTGATGATCAGCAACAGCTTCTTCGCCGTGCCCTGGTTGTGCAGCTGCTGGCCGGCGTGGCGAATGGCCGCCCCCATGCGGGTGGAGAGCTGGCCCTGCATCCCGGCGAGGCGGGCCTTCGCGGTATCGTCGAACGGGGCGTCGAAATCCTTGAAGCGGTAGTACTCGACGTCGTGGCGCCCGTCGGAGGCGAAGCCATGGATCGCGAACGGGTCGCCAATGCGCGAGATCGCGCCGGACAGCAGCGTGGCCGCTTCGCGCGCCAGTTGCACCACGGTTGTCTCGCCGTCGCCGATCGTCTCGTTGGTCGACTCCGACAGATCCAGCAGCACCAGCACGGAGAGATCGCGCACATGACGCAGATTGCGCACATAGATGCGCTCGTCGGGCTGGCGCCGCATGCGGACGTCAATCTGGGCCTCGACCAGCGCGTTCACGTCCAGCTCGTCGCCCTCCGGCTGCTTGCGCATGCGCTGAACGCCCTGGGGCTGCATCGCCTCGATCAGGAATTTCAGGCGCGAGACCAGCGGCTTGTGCTTGTCGTAGATGGCCTCGATTTCCTCGATGTCGCCCTTCTTCGGGCGCCGCTCCAGCAGTGTGACCCAGTGCGGCCGCTCCAGCTGCATCTGGTAGTCCCACTCGTGATAGTGGAACGGCAGCGAGATCGGCTCCTTGCCCTCCTGCTGGTTGATGCTTTCGTCTTCGCCGTCGCGGAACCACTCGGTCGCCAGCACCAGGATCTGCTGGGCGTCGTCGCCGGCGTTCGGCACGTCCAACGTATTGATCATCTGCATCGGGGTGACGTAGAAACGCTCCTGCCCGGAGCCATGCGCGGCCAGGACCTCCGCCTCTTCCTCTTCGCGCCCGAAGTTCCAGAGATAGCGGTTGTCGTCGCGATAGAGGACATCCGGCGCGACCTTGGCCGGGTTCATGTAGCCCTGCTCGGGAAACTCGGGTGCCAGCACCTCGGCCAGCTCGCGGGCCAGCCCTGCGGCCTCAAGGTCGTCCACGCGTTCCGCAAACGCGCTCACCGCCTTCTGCACGAATGCATGCGGGTCGTGGTATTGCGGATCGAGCAAGGCGCGCGCGGTGCGCGCCAGCACTGCCTGCGCCGTGTCCCCATCCTCCGCCGTGGCGGTATGCAGCGGGACCCAGATCTGGCGCAGGCCCGGGAACGCCGCGATCGCCAGGGCCTCAATACGCGCGTCCTCGAACAGCTCGGTCAGGATGCCGACCACGCCCCGAGGCCCCTCGTCCGGCTGCATCTCGCGGGTATGCACCACATGGGATGCCGCGTGCGCGGCCGCCGCGCGATACAGATCCAGCCCGGTGAGGCCCTCGACATCGTCGTAGGCGTCCGGCAGGAAGATCGTGAAGCCCTCGATGTAGGGGCGATACCCCTCGCGCGACTCGAAGTCGCCACTGGTCGGGCGCATGAAGAAATCGCGTGCCCACAGCGAGCGCAAGTAGAGGTTGATACGCCGCTGCACGTCCACGAACAGGGTGCCGCGGCGCTCCTTCTGGAACACCGAGCGTGACTCCGGCGACTCCAGACCGAAGTAGGCAATCTGGCCCTCCAGGTCCGTGCGGTGCGCCTGCGCGCCCCACGTCGCCCAGCGCCGAAGACCGCCCAGCGTCAGGTGGGTCAGCAGCTCATCCAGGTGTTCCAGCATCGGCCGCACACCACGCGGCGCCTGCCCCAGCAGGTTATCCAGCAGGCGCAGATACCCCTCGAACAGCGAATAGTCGCCAAGCCGCTGGGCCGCGACCGGGCTAGTCTCGATCACCAGGGTGATGACCGCCGCGGAGGTCTTGGAGTACATCTTGATCGCGGAACCGAGCAGTTCCGCAACGGCATCCTCGCCCAGTTCCTGGGCCAGTGCAGGCGCCTCCTGCACGAAGGCCACGACCATCTCGGAACCGCGCCCCAGGGCCTGGAGACTGCGGGCCCCTTCAAGGTAGTAACGCTTAAGCCCACTGGCGCTGAAGGCACGGCTGGCCTCCTGCCAGGAACTTTCCAGCACCTCGGTGGCGTGGTTTCCCAGATCGTCGAGGAGGTCCTGGTAGTCCTCCAGATGAACGCTCATCGGTACGGGTACGCCGCGCGGTGCGCTAGAAGAACGTGGTGACGGCCGAATCCAGCGCGTCGCGCATGTCCGGATCGTCGGTGATCGGCCGCACGAGTGCCATGCGGCAGGCGCCTAGCGGCTCCACGCCCTTGGCGATCAGCGAGCCGGCGTAGACCAGCATGCGGGTGGAGATGCCCTCGTCCAGGCCATGGCCCTTCAGGTTGCGCGCGCGCTCGGCCACGCTGACCAGCTTGCCGGCCATCTCCTCGTTGATCTTGCCCTCGTGAGCGACGATCTTCGCCTCGGTCTCGTGATCCGGGTAGTCGAAATCCAGCGCGCCGAAGCGCTGCTTGGTCGACTGCTTCAGATCCTTCATCAGGCTCTGATAACCCGGGTTGTAGGAAATGACGACCTGGAAATCCGCGTGCGCCTGGACCATCTCGCCCTTCTTTTCCAGCGGCAGCACGCGGCGATTGTCGGTCAACGGGTGGATCACTACCGTGGTGTCCTGCCGGGCCTCGACAATCTCGTCGAGGTAGCAGATCGCCCCGTGGCGCGCGGCCAGGGTCAACGGACCGTCCTGCCAGCGCGTGCCATCGGCATCGAGCAGATAACGCCCGACCAGATCGGAAGCCGTCATGTCCTCGTTACAGGCGACCGTAATCAGCGGCTTGCCGAGCTTCCAGGCCATGTGCTCGACGAAGCGGGTCTTCCCGCAGCCCGTCGGCCCCTTCAGCATCATCGGCATGCGCACCGAATACGCCGCCTCGTACAGCTCGATCTCGTCCGCGACCGGCTGGTAATACGGCTCTTCCGTGATCAGGTGATCGCGCAGATCGTCTTGCATTGCCCAGACTCCTCAATCAAAAAAGGCCGGGGGACGGGATGCCCAGCACCCCGCCCAGCCCCGGCCCCGAAACGCCCTGACTCAGTCCGGCCAGATACGATTCGGGTGCAGGTTCTTCCACGGCTCGTCGGCCGTCGCCTTCGCCTTGCCCGGATTGAGCTCGGCGGTGGTGCGACCTCCGCGGCTGGCGCCAGAGCCGCTGGACTTCTTGGCCGCCGGCTTCGTGGCGGACGTCTTGCGTGTGGCCTGTGCGGCCGGCTTTTTGGCCGGGGCCTTGCGCTTGGTCGTAGAGGCCTTGCGGGTCGCCGTCTTGCGCGCCGTGCTTTTGGGCGTCGCGGCCTTTTTCGTTGCGGCTGCCTTGGTGCTGGCCGCCTGATGCGTTTGCGCGCTCGCAGGGGTCGTGCTGGTGTCTTTCTTCAGCGCGTTATCCGACGCAGCATTGCTGTCCTTGTTCTGGTCTTCCCGGGCGCTGCGCACACCGGCCGCCAGCTTGTCTTGCAGATTGCTCATTGCGACACCTCCTCGATGATGGCTTCGATCTCCTCGGCCGCCGGTTCGCCCGGTTTGCCCAGGTCGTACACGGAACAGCCTTCCAGCGCGGAACGCCGGTAGATGGCCCGCCGGCGGAGCGACTGCTCCAGGGCGGGGATGTCGATCTCCATCAGTGCATGCTTCATCGCACGCGACAGCGCACTGCGGACCTCGAGCTGGTTGATCACGACATAGGGGCGCAGCGACCGGTTCTTCATCTGCGCCTCCTCCAGACCGCGCCCCATCCGCACACTGCCCCAAAGATCAACGGGGGATGGCAGAACAGGGATCAACACGACATCCGAGCCCGCGAGCGCGGCAGTCACCGCACCACCCTCCAGGGTCGGCGGGCAGTCCACCACGATGTGATCGTAATCCTTGCGCAGCGCCTTGAGTTCGCGATCCAGCGGACCCGCGACGGCGAACACGGAGGCCGGAAAGGGACGGTCGTCCGAGGACATGCGCGCCCACTGGCCGGCCGATCCCTGCGGATCCGCATCGACCACCAGGGTGCGTCCTCGGCGCGCCAGACCGGCGGCGAGGTTCATGGAGAGGGTGGTCTTGCCGGTACCCCCCTTCTGATTGACTACCGCGAATACCCGGGAACCCACGTATCAGCCTCCTAGGGCCAGGAACCGGACGGGTCCAGTTCGTGGACTCTGACGTGATGGTCGGTCAGCCAGTCGTTTCGCTGGCCAGCCGATCCACCTCTTGCGCGAAACGCTGATCCCCCTCGCCAATCCGGTCGCCGTCGCGCGCATCAATGGTGATGTTCACATACGTCGTACCGAAACTGATATTGGGATGATAGCCATCCTCCTCCGACAACTCGGCTACCCGATCGAGAAACTCGCGCGTGATGCCGTAACGGTCGAAGGTGAACTGCTTGCTGATGGTCGCCGAGGAGCCCTTGCCCGGCTCCCAGCCGGCCGGCACCACGAGATCGCTATCCGCCATGTACTACTCCAGAACGTTGGACAGGCGTACCCCTAGCGGGCCGCGACTTCCTGTGCGTCGATCTCGCGCACATGTTCGAGTTCTTCCTCGAGGATCCTCTCGAACAACTCGGCATCGGCCACCGCACCCACGCGCCGACAGTAGACCGCCGCCTCGTCATACAGGCGCACGGCTTCCATCTCCAGTTCGCGGTTGCGCTCCAGCAATTCGGCCATCGAGCGCCCCAGCCGCACGGGTGCCAGCTGGCTCCCGTTGGGGGCAACCCCATGGTGAAACATGCGGGTCATGAATCGATCCGCATGGTCCAGTTCCTCCTGGGCGTCCCGACGCAGGCATTCGCTGACATCGCTCATGCCCCACATCGCGGTCAATCGCGCCTGGGCCAGATACTGCTGAACCGCGGACAGCTCATGCGCCACCGCGCGGTTCAGGTAACCCACGATCCGCGGATCCGCCATCGAGGTTGCCTCAGCTGGCCGAGCCGTCGGCCGTCGGGGCCTTCGGCAGGATGCTTTCCACTTCGGAGTGGACACGGGCAATGATGTGCGCAGCCACCAGGCCGTCGCCCACACGCTCGCAGGAATCCGCACCGGCACGCACCGCCGCATTCACGGCACCGGTCTCGCCACGCACCAGAACCGTCACGTAGCCACCACCGACGAACTGACGACCGATCAGGCGCACTTCCGAGGCCTTGGTCATCGCATCCGCCGCTTCAATTGCCGGCACCAGACCACGGGTCTCGATCATGCCCAGGGCCACACCAGAAATTTCGCTCGCCATTGCTAACCTCTTTTACAAACGGGCCGCCGGGCCGATCAGCCACGGCGGCGTTTATCCGCCGCAGGGAATTACGGCTTTTCCGGGAGGATGTTTTCCACCTCGGAATGCACACGGGCAATGATGTGCGCAGCCACCAGGCCGTCACCCACACGCTCGCAGGAATCCGCGCCGGCACGCACCGCAGCGTTCACAGCGCCGGTCTCGCCACGCACCAGAACGGTCACGTAACCGCCACCGACGAACTGACGACCGATCAGGCGCACTTCCGAGGCCTTGGTCATCGCATCGGCAGCTTCAATCGCCGGGACCAGACCACGGGTCTCGATCATGCCGAGGGCCACACCAAAGTTTTCGCTAGCCATTACTTAACTCCTATCAAGCGTTACTGATGAATTACTTTTCAACCTGCTCGGGCAGGATGCTTTCCACTTCGGAATGCACGCGGGCAATGATGTGCGCAGCCACCAGGCCGTCACCCACACGCTCGCAGGAATCCGCACCGGCACGCACGGCGGCGTTCACGGCACCGGTCTCGCCACGGACCAGCACGGTCACGTAGCCACCACCGACAAACTGGCGACCAATCAGGCGCACTTCAGAGGCCTTGGTCATTGCATCAGCGGCTTCAATCGCCGGCACCAGACCACGGGTCTCGATCATGCCCAGCGCCACACCAAAACGTTCAGTTGCCATTTCTCTTTCTCCTGGAGTTACAGTTTTTCCAATTAAAATGACGCTCAAGCCGCCTTGTGGGTACCAGCAGAGCGCTGTGCATCGGTCTGGTCTTGTCCAGCCTTGTTCGTCGACCCTTCCGCTTTCCTGCCACCATCGTCCCACTGGTCGATGATGCCGCCGATCGTCAGATCGGTTGTCACCTTGGGGTCATCGAGCGCGTAGCGCGCGGCCGATCCAGAGATCGTGAACACCCAATTGCCCGGGTGCGCACCCACTGGATCCACGGCGACGCTGAGCGCACCCTTTTGATCCACCAGCACGCGCAGCGACATGGTCTGAAGGCCGTCCACACGACGCGTGACCACCAGTTCGTCCTGCACCTGCATAATTTCCATGGAGCTACTGCTCCTCCCAGTAATCGATGATCCCGACGATCGTCGCGTCACTGGGGTATTCCTTGCTGCCGGCCGCCTCGCGCGCCGCGGACGATCCGACCACGATCACCCAGTCCCCGGGCACACAACCGACCGCGTCCACCGCGACCGTGCGCGGACCCCCGGCCTTCTCCTGGACCACCAGCAAGGGACGGTGACCCAGATCCCGGATCCGGTTGGTCGAAACCAGCGTCTTCTCTACCTTGCAGATCTTCATTCCGTGTCCCGTTAGCTCAACCGGCGAGCGGTTCCAACTGGCTGCCGCTGCGCTTGTCGCGAATCACCATGTGGCACCCGATTAGGCCCTTTTCGGCCAGTTCGCGATAGCGCGCCATGATCTGGTCGCGGATCCGCCGGCAGCGGGCCTCGACCCGCTCGCGCGATCCCGGCACCTTGCGGTCGTAGCGGTAATGGATCACCACCGGTACCGGCAGGCCCCGCTCGACATTCAGCTGCCGAAAGATCTTGTTCACCCCCACATCCATCCCGTGGGCGCCTTCTTCCATCGTTTCCAGGTGCGCGAAGTAGGCAAAGTTGCGTACCTGCATCTCCTCGACTTCCTGGCCGACGATGATCACCCGCTCGCGGTGCCCCACATCGGCGTAATGCCCGTTGTGGTAGCGCGCCACGTAATCGAGCTGCGAAATATTGTTCAGCAACAGCCGCGAGATCAGCCGAAGCATCCCCTCGTGCGGCCCACCGTTGCCGTGACCCCAGCCTTGCTGGTGGATCGCGTCCTGGATCGCCTGATACACGCGCAGTTCCGCGTCACGGCCATCCAGGTCCTGCGTCTCCCGGTACACCTTCGCGCTATCCACGAAGCGGTACAGACTCATCCGCGTGTCGGCGTCCGGGATATGGATCTTCACGGCATCCGTATCCGTATCCACGCCAATCAGCAGCGTATCGACCGAGGCCCCACAGCAGTAGGTGTTCTCGATCGCCTGACGAAACGCCCGCAGCTGCCGGAGAGCGGCATCCGCCGCGTCCCGCTCACTGTTGCCGTGCGCCGCGCACCCCTGATGGTGCGGGTCCGCACTGCTGTAGTGGTACGCCGCGATCTTCAGGTATCGACTCGGCACATCCGCCGTGGTCGGCCGTCCTTCGCGGAACCGCAACAGCTCGCGTTTCGTCCAGTGGCGGACATCCTCTTCGATGTCGAACTGCGCACCGGCATAACTCTTAACCCGAACAGCCAGATCCGGCAGGCGCAGAATAAAACGCCGCAGGCTCAACAGCCGCCCGTCGGAACAGGGCGAGATGTCCACTTCGTGGAAATCGCAGTCGAGGAAGTACGCAATCGCGCGTTCCGCCTCGTCCACCAGGTCATCCCGACCCGCCCAGTATTCATTGACCAGCTGATCAAACAGCTCGAACGTGCCGTGCAGGTACAGTTCGCGCGTGTCCAGATCGTTGATCCACGCATCCTCCAGGACGCGTTCCGGCAACCGATACCCGAGGTTATCCTCGACAATCCGTTGCGCCTTTTCCTCGAAGTCCCGCTCGTGTTGCAGCGCATGGACCTCTTTCAGTACTGGCACCAGATTCGCGAAGCGATCGCGAAACCCACTCTCGAACGCGTACAGCCGTTCGTTGTCGGCGACATCCGCCAGCGGATGCCCGGGCTTCAGCACAGAAGGCACGTCCATCGGCGCCGGCGCCTTCGGCGGCACTGCGCTAACCAGAGGTTGCGCAGCCGCCGAATTCGCCCCTTGTGCCACCGGCGACCGGACGGCACTTCCCCGTGGCGTCGCGTAACGCGTGCCAAAGGCGGAAGTCTTGCGGCGGCCTCGGCGCACCATCGTGGTCGTATTGCCTCCTTACTCGCCGCTTAGCCGCGGGCACCGCCGGACAGGGTCACCAGCGAACCGCTGCCACTATTCCCGGAGGAACCGGTGATCTTGCTCATCGGCACTTCCTTGCGCTCGAGCTCACGATTGGCATAGGCACTACGGCCTTCACCACGCGGGTTGCCCTTTTGCGTCGCGTTACGACGCGTGGCGAACCCTTCGGTGCCGGTGACGCTGCTTCCACGGGCCCAGTCATCGCCCGTGATGGTCACACCGTTGCTGCTCCCGTTAACGGTCACACGTTCGGCACCAATCTTGGCCACATCTTCAGCCTGAGCCGGTACCGGCTGGTGACGATCCGGCTGATAGCGGAACTCCTCGGTCCCGGACACCAGGCCCGTCGCCTTGTTGATCGGCCCGGTAATGCCACCCGAGGCACCGTATGCAGTACCGGTCACACGACGCTCGCGGCGCGCCAAGGCTTCGCGGGCCGGGCTTTGAACACTGAAGCCGTCATTCGGCATCGCCTGCGCCGGCACGTCGGCCACCGGTGCGGCTACTGCGGCCTGGCCTTCCGGACGCAGACGCGGGTGCAAGCTGCCAGCGGCCGTCGGACAGGTCGCGGCAAATTCGTTCGCCCCGACATACGGCGCACCGGACACGTCCTGACATGCACCGCGTTCGGTGCCCGTCACGCGCTCGTCATAACCCGGCTGGCTCCCGGAAACCGGATGCCCCGGCGTCGCATGGCGTTCGGCCACGCGGGTGTGCGCCGTCTGCATATCACGCGGCTCGCAATAAGCCTCGTACTGGTCAGCGCCGATGTAGGGCGTGCCAGAAACCGGTTTGCACGCACCGTACTCGTCACCGGTGACCCGTGCCGAGCGGCCCACGGACGTACCCGAGACGTTCTGCTGGTTCCAGGTGCGGCTCACGGAGACTTTTTCCGGGCCGGCCTGCGGACGGGAGCCACAGAAGGCGTCGTAATGCTCGGACCCGACATACTCGGTACCGGTGATCGGCTTGCAGCCGCCGTATTCGTCACCGGTCACGCGCAGCGAGCTATCCACCTGCGTGCCGGAGACTTCCCGACCCCGCAGCGTGTGCATCACGCCCACCTTCGGCACACCACCGGCGGCCGGACGGTCACACAGGTCACCGAAATCCGCCTGGTTGTAGTACGGGGTACCCGTCAGGGGGCGGCAGGATCCGGACTCGTCACCCGTCACCTTCGAGCTGCGGCCCACGGCCGTACCCGTCACGCTCTGGTCTTCCATCGTGTGCAGCTCCTGCACCTTGGCCGGCGTCGGCTCCGGGCGGGTACCGCACATGCCCTTGAACTGTTCCGTACCGATGTATTCGGTCCCGGTGACCGGCTTGCAGCTGCCGTACTCGTCACCGGTGACACGCGAGGAGCGCCCGACTTCTGTCCCGGTCAATTCACGACCGCGAAGCGTATGCATGACGCCGACCTTCATCGGCGCTCCGTTGGACTTTCCCGTGTTACACGGAACCTCGCTCGCCTGCGTATTTAGGTACTCGGTACCGGTGATGTCGCGGCAGGAGCCCGACTCGTCACCGGTGACACGCGGGCTACGGCCGACGCTCGTACCCGACACACCCTCGCCATGACGGGTCACCATCACGCTGGTGCGCGGCGCGCTGTTCGGCGCACGGGTGCCGCAGAAGCCTTCGTACTGCTCGCTGCTCAGGTACTCGGTGCCGGTGATCGCTTCGCAAGAGCCGGACTCGTCCCCCGTTACACGGGCAGAGCGCCCGACCTCGGTACCACTGACTTCCTGGCCGCGGCTGGTGTGGGAGTGCCCCACCTTGGCCGGGTTGGCACTCGGGCGCACATCGCAGTAGCGCTCGTAGTGCTCGAGGCCCAGGTACTCGGTCCCGGTAATGTTGGAGCAGCTGCCCGCTTCGGCGCCGGTGACGCTGCGCGTCGACTCGACTTGCGTGCCGCTAATGTGACCACCGGCGAGGGTCGTGCCCTCTTCCACCTTCGGCGGTGCTTCGCTCGTCTGACCACGGGGACGACCACAGGGACGACCCGGATCCGAAGAACCGCGACCAATCGTGCACAGCTCTTCACGACGCTGGCGTGCTACCTCGCGAGTGGACATACCCTTGCGTTTCGCAGCCTTCCACGCGCCTTCCTGCGGCATGGCACCGCGGCCCTTGGAGCCGTTGAAACGGCGCTTGGTCGCACGCTTGCCGTTCTGTGCCATCGCCTCGCGGCGCGCCATGCAGATCGCGCGGACCTCGGAGATCACCGGATGCGGACCCGCGGACTCGCCACCGGACTCCACCTTGTCGCACAACTGGTCAAGGCCACTTTCCACGACGGTGTCGCTTTCGGGGGTCACCGCGCTATAGGTGTCGTTGCGCTCGGACTTCTCGTCCTTGCAGCCACAGCCACAGCCCTTTTTCTCTTCCTGTGCAGACGGCGCGAAGGAACCCTCGCCTTTCAGCAGGTCTTCACGGCGCGGCTCGGCCGCCATGGCCTTTTTGCCATCGGTCGCCAGGGCCTGACGGCGCAGGCGGCAGATTTCGCGCCCGCTCATGTTGGAACAGTCGATTTCCATACCCTGGTTCTGCGACAGCGCTTCAAGCTGACGCGACCGGTCGGAACCGCCACGGGCCAAACCGCCGAGGGCCCGCGCACGGGTATTGGAGCGACCGACCGCCTTCTTGCCCTGGCGCGCCATCTTCTGGCGGCGCTCAAGAGCGGCCTGGCGGCCGTTCGACGCACCGGCGTGCGCGCCCGGTTCCGGACGGCGCGCAGGTGCGCTGCTGCCGACCTCGAACGAGGTCGACGGCTGAGATTCGCTGGAGTGCGACTCCGGCTCCCGCGCCTGGGGGGCCGGTTCGGAAACACGCTGAGCCTGGCGCGCCTTTTGCGCGGCCGCGGCAGAACGCGACGTTCCCTTGGTTTGGCCGGTCGGCTTCACGGCAGCCTTGCCATTATGAGACATGGCCTTGCGCCGTTCCCGGGCGAGTTCGCGACCCGAGAGACCTTCAGACGCGGATGTCGGATTACTCATGGCACTTCCTTACAGTTGGCGGCAGCAACGGTAATAACGCTTGATGGACGGGCCGGGTGCCACAGGCACCCGGCCTCCACCGAACCGGGGTCTTAGCGACCGCGGTCGACCACGAAGGCCATGCCCTGACTCTGGGCGTAGTTATCGTACGCAATGAAGCGCACCATCATGCCCGGGTTGGCACGGCGGCATTCTTCAATCTCGGACAGCACCGCTTCCACGGACTGCTCGCCAAAGAAGGGCAGCTTCCACATGTACCAGTAGTGGGCCATGGCGTTTTCTTTTTCGCTGTACTCGATCGCCGGGTTCCAGCCCTGCGCGAGGCAGTATTCGATCTGCTTGCGCACCTGGTCGGCATTCATCTCCGGCAGATAGGAGAAGGTCTCGTACTTCTGCGACTGCTTGAAGTTCTGGATATCAGACATGTCGGTAGTCCTGTGCTCTGGTTCTTTCTGGGCACGGACGGCGCACTAGCGCCGCCCGCGCTCGGACGATCACTTGTGCTGGGTATCCAGCTTGTCGACGGTGTCGAACTCGAACTTGATCTCTTTCCACGTTTCCATGGCGATCTTCAGTTCGGGGCTGTGCTGCGCCGCCTGAGTCAGGATGTCCTTGCCTTCCTTCTCGATGTCCCGACCTTCGTTACGCGCCTGGACACAGGCTTCCAGCGCCACACGGTTGGCCGCCGCACCCGGGGCGTTACCCCACGGATGGCCCAGCGTACCGCCGCCGAACTGGAGCACGGAGTCGTCGCCGAAGATGGAGACCAGGGCCGGCATGTGCCAGACGTGGATACCACCAGAGGCCACGGCGAACACGCCCGGCATGGAGCCCCAATCCTGATCAAAGAAGATGCCGCGCGAGCGGTCTTCCGGGATGAAGGATTCACGCAGCAGGTCGATCCAGCCCAGGGTCGCGGCACGGTCGCCTTCCAGCTTGCCGACCACGGTGCCGGTGTGCAGGTGGTCACCACCGGACAGACGCAGGATCTTCGCCAGCACACGGAAGTGGATACCGTGCTTCGGATGACGGTCGAGCACCGCGTGCATCGCACGGTGGATGTGCAGCAGCACGCCGTTGTCGCGGCACCAGTTGGCCAGACCCGTGTTGGCGCAGAAGCCGCCGGTGATGTAGTCGTGCATGATGATCGGCGCGCCAATTTCCTTGGCGAACTCGGCACGCTTGTACATCTCTTCCGGGGTCGGCGCGGTGACGTTCAGGTAGTGACCCTTGCGCTCGCCGGTTTCGGCCTCGGCCTTTTCGGTCGCTTCCTGCACGAACTCGAAGCGGTCACGCCAGCGCATGAACGGCTGCGAGTTGATGTTCTCGTCGTCCTTGGTGAAGTCGAGGCCGCCACGCAGGCACTCGTACACGGCGCGGCCGTAGTTCTTCGCGGACAGACCCAGCTTCGGCTTGATGGTGCAGCCCAGCATCGGACGGCCGTACTTGTTCAGCTTGTCACGCTCAACCTGGATACCGGAGGGCGGACCACCGCAGGTCTTCACGTAGGCCATCGGGAAGCGCACGTCTTCCAGACGCAGGGCACGGATGGCCTTGAAGCCGAACACGTTACCGACCAGGGAGGTGAACACGTTCACCATCGAACCTTCTTCGAACAGGTCGATCGGGTAGGCGATGAACGCGTAGAAGGACTCGTCGTCACCCGGCACGTCCTCAATGGAGTAGGCACGGCCCTTGTAGTAGTCCATATCCGTCAGGAGGTCGGTCCACACCGTGGTCCAGGTACCGGTGGAGGACTCGGCGGCCACGGCGGCCGCGGCTTCTTCGCGGTCAATGCCCGGCTGCGGGGTGATCTTGAAACATGCCAGCAGATCGGTATCCAGCGGCATGTATTCCGGCATCCAGTAGGTTTCGCGGTAATCCTTGACGCCCGCGGAGTACTTCTTGGCGGCCATGTGGCTTTCTCCTACGCGTTGGTTAATCGTGACGGTCGCCTAGATTAGGAAGGTGCACTGCTAATAACAAATAAATAATCTAGATACGACCAATAGACTTTCGTTTATAGAAAGACCGGTCCGCAGAGTTCCGCGGAGCGGCATGGGGGTTCTGTTCGCATCAGCGCCCGGCGCCTGCTCGGCAGCCTCAGCGGGGAATGCGGTCGCTGATTGTAGTCCATGACCGCAGTCAATGCATGCTCTTTAGACCACAGCGTGATCGGAGCCCGCGCCCCTCTGCCGGGGCGCGCGCACCGACGATCAGGCAGGACCCGCATCGGCCTCCTGCGCCTCCAGCGTGTCGGCGTAGTGATCGCGCGCCACATAGGTATAGATGGCCGGGACCACGAAGAGCGTGAACAACGTGCCGATCGCCATGCCCGCCGCAATCACCAGGCCCATTGCGAAGCGCGAGCCGGCACCAGCACCGGTCGCCATCAGCAGCGGCACCATCGCCACCACGGTCGCCGTGGTCGTCATCAGGATGGGCCGCAGACGCAGGCTGGCCGCCTCCTCGATCGCATCGCGCAAGGGGCGCCCCTGACGCTGCAACTGGTTGGCGAACTCCACGATCAGGATGCCGTGCTTGGCGATCAGCCCGATCAGGGTCAGCAGACCCACCTGTGTATAGATGTTCAGCGAGGTCACACCCAGGCTGATAAAGATCAGGGCGCCAGCGATCGACATCGGCACCGTGGTCAGAATGATCAAGGGATCACGGAACGACTCGAACTGCGCGGCCAGCACCAGGAAGATCACGACCAGCGCGAAGAAGAACGTGACGACCAGATCCCCACCCTCGGCCTTCAGCTGCCGCGACTCGCCGGCATAGTCCACGTTCACATCGGGCGGCAGCACCTCGGCGGCAATCCGGTCGATGATGTCCAGCGCCTCCCCGAGGGTGACGCCGGGCCGTGGCACCCCCTGCAGGGTCACCGCGTTCAGCTGCTGGAAGCGGTTGAGCTGGCGCGGCGTGACCGTCTCTTCCAGCGTCACGATGCTGGACAACGGTATCGGCTCGCCGTCCGCGGTGCGCGTGTACAGCTCCTCAAGCTGCTCCGGCGTCAGGCGGTCGGAACGCTGGACCTGCGGGATCACGCGATAACTGCGGTTCTCCATCGCAAACCGCCCGGCGAACCCGCCGGAGAGATACGTCGCCAGATCGGCATTCAGCGTCGCCATGTCGATGCCAAGCTGCGAGGCACGCTCGCGGTCAATCTTCAGATCCACCCGTGGCTGGTCGAAGTTGAGATCGGTATCGAGGAAGATGAACCGACCCGTCTCCATCGCCCGGTCCTTGATCTCCTGACTCAGCTCGTTCAACTCCTCGAACGAGCTGGTGGAGCCGAACACAACGCTGACCGGCGCGCCCTGCCCCGGGGTCGGCAGCTGCGGCGGCTGGATCGCGAACACCTCGAGCCCTGGCAGCCCTTCCAGCGCCGGCTGCAGGTCCTCTTCCAGGATCTTGGCGGTCGTTCGGTCACGCTGATCCCAGGGCGCCATAACGAAACCGCCCAGGGCCTGGTTGGCCGCCCCGGCCATACCGGGCCCGCCGCCAAAGCCGTTCACGATAAAGATGTTGTCGAGCTCGGGGATGCGGTCGAAAAAGCCGTCGGTCAGCGCGGTGTTGCGCTCCAGGTAATCGATCCCCATGTAGGCATCGCCTTCCATGATCGAGAAGGCGAAACCCTGGTCCTCCTGCGGCTCCAGCTCGGTCTGCGAAGTCACGAACAGGAAGTAGCAGGACACCAGCACGATGGCGCCGAAGGCGGCGACGGTGAAGCGGTCATTCAGTGCCCCGTGCAGCCGTCGGCGATAGCGCTCGCGCAGGCTGTCAAAGCGCGCGTCCAGCCACGACTCGATGCGCCCGCGCCGCTCGACCGAACCATCGCGCAGGATTTTCGAACACATCATTGGCGACAGCGTGATCGCGACAATCCCCGAGATCACGACCGTCGCCGCCAGGGTAAACGCAAACTCGATGAAGAGCGTGCCGGTCAGGCCGCCGATGAACCCCAGCGGCAGGAAGACCGCCACCAGCGTGGTCGACATCGCGACAATCGGCCACGCGAGCTCGCGCGCCCCCTGGATCGCCGCGTCCATGCGCGACATGCCCTCCTCGATATGCCGCGAGATGTTCTCCAGCATGATGATCGCGTCATCGACCACGATGCCGATGGCCAGCACCATCGCCAGCAGCGTCAGCAGGTTCAGCGAGAACCCCATCAGGAGCATCAGCATGAAGGTCCCGATCAGGGACAGCGGTACCGCCACCGCCGGGATCAGCACACTGCGCCACGAGCCAAGAAACAGATAAATCACGACCAGCACGATCAGCAGCGCCAGCACGATGGTCGTCAACACCTCGTCGATCGCGCTCTCGATGTATTCGGTGGAGTCATAAACGATCTCGCCCTCCAGCCCGGAGGGCAGGCGCGGCTCGATGCGCTCCTCGAAGATCTCGCGTACATCCGCGATCACCTCCAGGGCATTGGCATCCGGCGCCAGCTCGATGCCGATGAACGTCGCCGCCTGACCGTTGAAGCGCACCGAGGTGTCGTAGTTCTCCGACCCCAGCTCCACCTCGGCGATATCGCCAAGACGCACCAGGTCGCCCTCCTGCTCGAACAGGATCAGCTGCTCGAACGCCTCCGGGGTCTGCAGGTCGGTATCCGCGGTCAGGTCCAGGCTCACCATCGAGCCCTTGGTCTGCCCCACCGCGGAGAGGACATTGTTGCCCTCCAGCGCCGACCGAACGTCGCGCCCGGTTACGCCATAGGCCGCCATGCGATTGGCGTCCAGCCAGGCGCGCATCGCAAAGCTCTGATCGCCGAGGATCTCGGCCCGCTGAACGCCGTTGACGGTGGCCAGCTCCGGCTGCACCTCGCGAATCAGGTAGTCGGTGGTCTGATTGTTGGAGAGGCGCTCGGAATAGAACGACAGGTACATCGCCGCCACATCCTGACCCACGGAGAGATCCACCACCGGGTCCTCGGCCTCCGATGGCAGATCGCTGCGAATCTTGTCCACCTGGGCGGAGATCTGCGTCAGCGCCTGGTTCGGATCGTAGTCCAGCTCCAGAAACGCCTGCACCGTGCTTATCCCCGGCAGGCTGTTGGATACGATGTAGTCGATCCCCTCCGCCTCGGCGATCTCGCGCTCCATCGGTGTGGTGATGAACCCCTGCACCAGGTCCGCATCCGCGCCGATATAGGCGGTGCTGACCGTGACCACCGCGTTCTGCACTTCGGGGAACTGGCGCACGTTCAGGTCGAACACCGCCCGCACCCCGAACAGCAGGATGAACAGGCTGACCACAGTGGCCAGCACGGGCTTCTGAATAAAGAGATCGGTAAAACGCATCGTCGCGGGCCCGCTCAGCGATTCGCCGGCCGCGGATCGCGTTCGGCATCGGGCTGGGCATCCTCCGTGATCTTCACGGGGGTATCGTTCTGGAGCTTCAGCAGACCGCTGACCGCAATCTCGTCGCCCTCTTCCAGGCCATCCACGATGCGCACCAGGTCACCGCGTCGCTCACCGATCTCCACCAGGCGCTGCTCCACACGCTTGTCGCCGTCATCGTCTTCAAAGATCACGAACACCGAGTTGCCCCAGGGTGCGAAACGGATGGCCGTCTGCGGGACCACCAGCCCCTCCTCCGGCTCGCCACGCTGCAGCGTGACGCGGGCGAACTGACCGGGGCGCAGCCGATGGTCCTCGTTGGTGATCATCGCCTGCACGCGGAACATCCGCGAGGCAGCACGGACACGCGGCTCGATCGCGGTAATCTGTCCCTCGAAGGTCTCGCCATAGGCATCGACGGTGACCTCGACCGACTGCCCCAGCTCGACATTCGCCAACCGGCGTTCGGGCAACGTGAAGTTCACATACAGCGGGTCCAGGGACTCCAGCACCACAATCGGGTCGCCCGGGCCGACAAACTGGCCCTCGTTCACCTGACGGATACCCAGCTGCCCGTCAAAGGGCGCCCGCAGACGCTTCTGGCGAATACGGGCATCCTGTGCCTTGACCGCCGCCTCGGCCTGTTGCGCCTCGGTCGCGCGGCGCTGGAACTCCGAGTCGGAAATATCGTTGCGCTGCACCAGGCCCCGCGCCCGTTCCAGCTCGCGCGCCGCGAGCTGCGCCTCGGCGCGCAGGCTTTCCAGCTCCGCCTCGTCCAGCTCGGTGTCGAGTTCGACCAGCGTCTCGCCCGCCTCGGCGAAGGCCCCATTGGCAAAATGGATGCGGTCAACAATGCCCTGTGCCTCGAAACTCAGCGTGGCCCCCTGCACCGCCTCCAGGTCCCCCACCGCACGCAGCTGCGGGGCCCAGCGATCGGTCTCCACGGTCGCCGCGTTGATGGTCGCAGTCGGCTCCGGCATCTCGTCAAAGAACTCCGCGATCTGCTGATCCACGAAGGCCTTGAAACCAAAGATGCCACCCAGGACCAGGGCTACGCCCAGCAGCATCAGGAAGAATCGCTTGCTCATGAATTTGCCTCAGGAATGTGCTCGCGCACGATCGCGCGCACCCGCTCCGTCTCGGCGCGCACGACCGAGGGTTCGTCTGGATCGATTCGCGGCTCCCAGCGCCAGCCGGTCAGCAGCGCATGGGTGTGGCGGATCAAGTGTTCATACGGGCGGTGGATATCGTAGGCATCCAGCAGCCCCTGGGCATTCGCGAGCGCCTGCATCCCGGTATTCAGCGCCCACGGCCCCAGCCCCATCTCTTCCTCGCCCATCTCCTGGGCCGGCGGCAGGTCCTTGTTCGCCCGCGCCTCGGCCACGATGGCGTTGATCGCCTGGCTGATCGGTTGAGCCGCATCAAGCAACTCCTGCCGCCGCGCCTCCGACGTGCTCGCCCAGACCACCTCTGTCGTCACGAATTGGGTCAATCGATAGTAGTCCGGATTCGCCTGCGCGAAATCGATATCGGCCAGCACCATCGCCAGCATTCGTGAACGGGTTCCCAGCGGCAGCCGCGGAATGTGCCGAAAAACCTCGGCACGCTGGCGCGTCGTCCGGGTGGCGACGGCCGCCAGCAGATCCTCCTTGGAGTTGAAATGCTGGTACAGCGTGCCGGTCGCGTACTCGCAGGCGGCCGCCAGACGCGACATCTGCAACGCCAAAAGGCCCTCCGAGCGGATCAGCTCGTGGGCCTTTTCGACAAAGAGGGTCTCGCGCGCCTCGCGCTCGCGCTGCTTTCGATTCTCGGTGCCCATCGGCGCAGACTACCGAATCGGAACCAAGGTTTGAACCTCGTTCACTCAACAAGCAAAAAAACGGGGCCCAGAAGGCCCCGGTCCGCTTGTCATCGGCGCCCAATCAGCCGGCTTCACGCAGTAGGCGCACGATCGCGTCGGCCACGCTCTTGCTGGACTGCGGGTTCTGCCCCGTCACCAGTTTGCCATCCACCACGACATGGTCGGCCCAGTCCTCGGCGGTCTCGACCTCCCCACCCAGTTCGGCCAGGCGGTCCTGCAGCAGAAACGGCACGGCCTGATCGAGCTGTACCGCCTTCTCTTCGCTGTTGGTGAACGCGGCCACCTTGCGCCCCTTCACTGCCGGACTGCCGTCTTTCAGCATCGCGCCGACCAGACAGGCCGGCCCGTGACACACCGCGCCCACGACCTTGTCGTTCTCCAGAAACTCGCCGACCAGGCGCTGCACATGCGGATTCTCCGGCAGATCGAACATCGTGCCGTGCCCACCGGGGAAGAAGATTGCCGCGTAGGCATCGTGGTGCATGCCTTCATCGAGATGGATCGTGTCGTCCAGGGCCTCCTGCGCGGCGACGGCCGCCGGGCCGGGATGATTCGACTCCAGGCTCTTGGGATCCAGAGGGACGGGCCCGCCCTTGGGACTGGCCACCTTGATCTCGAAACCGGCCTTGCGGAAGCGGTCATAGGGCACCGAGAACTCGTCAAACCACACGCCGGTCGCGTGGCCGTCGCCGATCTCGCCGTGACTGGTCACCACCATCAGTATCGTCTTGCTCATCCCGCGAACTCCTGTTGCATCCATACATGTCCGTGGACTCGGTGGTCCGGGACAGGGTTCCGCTGCGCACAGGAATCAAGGGGCCGGGGCCCGAATTCGAGAAGCCGATCCCTTGCGTCTTGTCGGTATTGGCGGGACAGCTTTCTGAGCGGTCCGAGGAGCAGGGACAGTCGACCGAACGCGTATCACTCTCCCCAACCAAGAAAGGCCCCGTAATGGGGCCTCTGACAGCTTGGTCAATGACGTCCGACCGGCAATGCCGGGCGGACGCCAAGGCTTCAGGTCGGAGTCAGACCTGGGTGTAGCGCAGGTAGGAGCGGATCTCCTCGAAGCCCTGCGGGAACTTCTTCTGCGCATCCTCGTTGCTGACCGTCGGCGGGATGATCACGCGATCGCCCGGGGTCCAGTCGGCCGGCGTAGCGATGCCGTGCTGGTCTCCGGTCTGCAGCGCATCGATCACGCGCAGGATCTCGTCGAAGTTGCGGCCCACCGACATCGGGTAGGTCATCATCAGCCGGATCTTCTTGTTCGGGTCGATAATGTAGACCGAACGCACCGCGGCAGTCTCGCTCTCGCCCGGGTGGATCATCTCGTAGAGCTCGGAGATCTTCTTGTCGGCGTCGGCAACGATCGGGAACTCCAGCGTGGTGTTCTGGGTGTCGTTGACGTCCTCGATCCACTTGTTGTGCTCGTCGACGGTATCCGTGGACAGGCCCAGCGGCTTCACGTTGCGATCCGCGAACTGCTGCGCGAGCTGGGCAGTGCGGCCCATCTCGGTGGTGCACACCGGCGTGAAGTCGGCCGGATGGCTGAAGAAGAAGCACCAGGAATCGCCGATCCACTCGTGGAAATCGATCTTGCCCTTGGTGGTGTCAATCTGGAAGTTCGGGGCGGTATCACCCAGTCGAAGTGCCATGATGTACTCCTTTCTTGCTAATCAATGGTTTGCAAGTTTCGGGGCCGTCTCGGCTCCCCGTGGAAACCAAGGTATCGCGACCCCACTGAATTAGCTATTACTAATTCTCTAAGGCCTCGATAGCCGGCACCTAAGACGAGCCGCAACAAGGGCACCCCGCCCCGAGCGGCCCACCCGTCACTACATGCGGCGAAAGAGCTCGGCCAGGTCGTCACGCATCGGCTGGCGCCCCATCTCCTCGGTGGTAAATTCCGAGCCGTCGAAGGACACGCGCAGCATCACTGCCTCGCCGGCCTCCACATCGGGCATCAGCGCAACCATCGGGCGCCCGGTCAGGTATTCGGCAACCGCCTCGTCCATCTCCGCCGCGGCCTGTACCTGCTGCTGCATCCAGGTGGAGATATGCAGCATCAACGTGCCGTCCCACTCGGCCTTCGCGAGCTCGCCGAGCAGGGCGTGGGCCAGGGCCACGTTGTCGTCACGGCTGGCACCGGCGCCAAAGGCGAGATAGGTCACCTCGGCGTCACCGATCGCCGCTACTGCGTCGGCGGCATCCTCGGGCCCTTCCATGCCCGCGATGCTGAACCCGGCCTCCGGGTTGGCGGCCAGCATCCCGGCCCCGAGACCGCCGGTCAGCGCGCCACAGATCGCGGAACGGTTGTTGACCACGGCCAGCGACTCGGCCTCCATCATGCTCGCAATGGCCTGTCCGACATTGCCGCCCGCCATGGCGCGAACGGTCTGCTCCTCGCCAAACGAAAGCGACTCGGCTGCCGCCGTGAGCGGTGCGGCCAGCAGCGCAGCCGAGAGAGACAGTGCAATGGTCGTCTTTTTCATCAGTTCACCTCGTGTTGGTGGTTGGGAATATTCGGTATTTCTGATGCCTGGGGCATCACATCACCATCGGCCGGCCGGGCGGGCGCGGCCCTTCTGGTGTTCGGGAGTTGTGGCTATGCAGCTCCTGGGAACCTGCAGCACCACGCGCGATTCAGGTTTCTCCGACCGCGGCATACTGCGCAGACGGGAACACTCGCCGCAGGCGGCCCGTCAGAACCCGTACCTGGGGCCGCCGGATCAGCCGTCTCGATCCAGTTCCCGCAAGCGCCGGTACAGGCTGCGCTCGCTCAGGCCCAGCCGGCGCGCGAGGCTCCGCCGATCACCCTGGTGTACCGCCAGGGCGTGACGCAGATACTCGCGCTCGATCTGATCCAGCGGACGCAGTTCCCGCGGATGGACCAACTCCGCGTAACCTTCTCCGGCCGCACCCGATTCGGCGCGCGTGGCCTGCTGGCGCACCGGGCCTGGCAGGTGCTCCGGCCGAATCGGACCGCCATCCGCCAGCAGGGCCGCGCGTTCCAGGATGTTGCGCAGTTCACGCACGTTGCCGGGGAAGGCATATCCCTCCAAAACCCGGATCGCGTCGTCCTCCATCGTCGGACGCGGCACCAGCTCGGAGCGATCCAGCATGGCCTCGACGAGCAGCGGGATATCGCCGCTGCGCTGGCGCAGCGGCGGCACCTCGATGGGGAAGGTATTGATCCGGTAGAACAGGTCTTCGCGAAACTCGCCGGCCCGCACCATCGCCTCCAGATCCCGGTGGGTGGCACAAACCAGTCGAAAATCCGCACTCCGAGACTCGATTCCGCCGACCCGGCGGTAGGCGTGCGTCTCCAGCAGGCGCAGCAGCTTCACCTGCTGGCCCAATGGGATATCGCCCACCTCGTCCAGGAACAGCGTGCCGCCGGACGCGGCCTCGACCAGCCCGACCTTGGCCGAGGCCGCACCCGTGAAGGCCCCCTTCTCGTGGCCGAACAACTCGCTCTCGAACAAGGTCTCGGTCAGTCCGGAGCACTCAACCGCGACAAACGGCTTGTCGCGGCGCGGGCTCTCTTCGTGGATCGCCCGGGCGATCAACTCCTTGCCGGTACCGGACTCACCCAGCAGCAGCGCCGAGGCATTGCTGGGTGCCACGCGACTGATCAAGCCCAGCATGGTATTGAACGCCCGCGAACGCCCGACCAGCCCGGTGGCCCCGTTCTGCGGGCTGGATACGGGCAGATGATGGAGGCGCTCGACGAAATAGCGAACAGCCCCCTCCGCCCCCAGGATCGGAGTCAGCTCGACGTCCACGTGCTCGCGGCCCTGCGCCGTGTGATGCACATGCAGGACACGTTCCCGGCGGCGGCTGGCGAGCGCAGCCTGGAGCGGACAGGCTTCCCCGGCCTCGTCGCACGGACGCTGATAGCCGTGCGAGGCCTCATAGCAGGCCCGGGAAGAGCCATCGGCATCCGTGCCGTAGACCCTCTGGTAGGCCGTATTCGCGGCCAGGATCCGGTAATCGGGCGACAACAGGATGGAGGGCTCGCGAAAGGCCTCCATCATCTGTCGCATCGCCGAGAGGTCCGTCTCGTTGCCACACGGAATCGCCAGTCGGCTAATCGTCACGTCTTCTCGCATGGGCCAGGTATCCAGGGGAGGCGCCGCGGCGGTGGTCCTCCGATGACTCTGCCCAATAGACACGCTCAACCGAGGTACGTTCAGTGGCATCACGGCCGGTCTCTACGAATCCCGCTTAGTGGTACCCGGTCTCGGGCGTCACCTTGCCGCGGAAGACCCAGTACGTCCAGGCCGTGTACCCCAGGATGATGGGGATCACGAACAGCGCCCCGACCAGGATAAACAACTGTGCATCCGGGGACGACGCCGCATCCCAGAAGGTGTGGTCCGGCGGCACCACATACGGCCACTTGCTGACCAGAAGCCCCAGATAGGTCGTAATGAACAGGGCGATCGTCGCTACGAACGGGATCCCCTCGTCACGCCGCCGCACCGCCCGGATCAGTATCCAGGCGGACAACAGGGCCAGCGCCGGCAGGACCCACAGGTACTGCCAGGTGCCCATCCAGCGTTCCATCACCTTCGGGTCAATAAACGGCGTGATCAGGCTCACCGCCGCGAACACCACCAGGACCAGGGCCAGCAGGCCAGGCACCACGCGATAGGCAAAGGCCTGGGTCTCGCCATCGGTCTTGACGATCAGCCAGGTCGCGCCCAGCAGCGCATAGCCCGCCAGCAGACCGATACCGGTCAGCACGGTGAACGGCGTCAGCCAGTCCAGCGGCCCGCCGGCAAAGCTCAGACCCTCCATCTCGAAGCCCTGGATGTAGGCGCCCACCACGGCCCCTTGGGCAAACGCCGCCACCGCCGACCCCGCGGCAAAGGCCACGTTCCACAACCCCTTGGAGGTATTGGCCTTGAACCGGAACTCGAAGGCCACCCCGCGGAAGATCAGCCCCGCCAGCATCAGGAAGACGCCGATATACAGGGCCGGCAGGAACACCGAGTACACCAGCGGGAAGGCCGCCAGCAGCCCCGCCCCGCCGAGGATCAGCCAGGTCTCGTTGCCGTCCCAGACCGGGGCGACCGAGTTCATCATCACATCGCGCGAGGTCTCGCCCGGGGCGAACGGGAACAGGATCCCGACCCCCAGATCGAACCCGTCCATCAGCACGTAGGCGATGATGCCGACGGCAATGATGACCACCCAGATCAGCGTGATATCAAGCGTGGTTTCCATGGATCAGCTCCTTGCAGCGCCGGTAGCGGCGTCGTCGATCGAGGTATCGGCCGCGGACCAAGGCCGCTTCGCGTGGGCCGGGGCCTGCCGGACCTCGGTGGTCTCCGGTCCCTTCTGCACGATACGCACCAGGTAGTAGACGCCAGCCGTGAACACGGCGGCGTAGACCAGCACGTAGCCGATCAGCGTGAACAGGGCCATGCCTCCCGTCAGCGCCGGAGTGATGCCCTCGGCATGGGTCATCACGCCGTAGACCAGCCAGGGTGCGCGCCCGGTCTCGGTCACGAACCAGCCGGCGACCACCGCGATGAACGGGGCCGGGATCATCCAGGTCAGACCCCGCAGGAAACGCGGCGAGGCGAACATGCGGCGCCGGAAGCGCAGCCAGGCACCGGCCAGCACGAACAGGATCATCACCATCCCGATCGCGACCATGATGCGGAACGACCAGAAGGTGATCCCCACCGGCGGGCGTTCCTCGGCGGGTACCTCCAGCAGGCCGGGGACCTCGCCATCCAGCTCGTGGGTCAGGATGAAACTGGCCATCTTCGGGATACCGATCTCGAAGTGGTTGGTCTCATTGGCCGAATCCGGGATCGCGAACAGCAGCAGCGGTGCCCCGCGTTCGGTCTCCCAGACGCCCTCCATCGCCGCGACCTTGGTCGGCTGATGTTCAAAGGTATTCAGGCCATGGATGTCACCCACCACCAGCTGGGCCGGCGCCGCCAGCAGCAGCACCCACATGGTGGTACCCAGTGCCTTGCGGTTGACCAGCACATCGCGCTGGCGCAGCAGGTACCAGGCCGAGACGCCGGCGACCACGAAACCCGCGGTCAGCAGCGAGGCCAGGCCCATATGGAAGAAGCGCGGCCAGAAGCTCGGGTTGAAGATCGCGGTGATCCAGGAGGTCACGTGGAAGACACCGTCCTGCAGCTCGAAGCCCACCGGGGTCTGCATCCAGCTGTTGGCGACCAGGATCCAGAACGAGGAAATGAAGGTACCCAGCGCCACCATCAGCGCCGCGAACAGATGTACGCCCTGCGGTACCCGGTCACGGCCGAACAGCAGCACGCCCAGGAAGGCCGCCTCGAGGAAGAAGGCCGTCAGCACCTCGTAGGAGAGCACCGGCCCGAGGAAGTTGGCGGTCGCATAGGAGAACGCACTCCAGTTGGTCCCGAACTGGAACGACATCACCAGCCCGGAGACCACCCCCATCCCGAACACGACCGCGAAGATCTTGATCCAGAACTTCGAGATCTGGGTGTAGATCGCATCGCCGGTCTTCCAGGCGCGAAACTCCAGGAAGGCGATGAACGACGCCAGCCCGATGGTAAAGACCGGGAAGATGGCGTGAAACGAGACCACGAATGCAAACTGGATTCGTGATAGCAGTATGGGGTCGAGCTCCATGGCGTTCCTCCATTGTCAGGGTGCGCCGTCCGGACGCAGCTACCGCGTCCTTACAAGTACCGTGCCAGCAAGCCCGCCTCCCGCTCGCGGGCCCGGCAGGCGGCAACCGGCCTCGAAGACAACCGCCCGCACCCGCTCGCCACAGCGCCGCTGTGACTGCCATTCATGGCAGCAAAAACCCCACAACTGCCATTTGTGGCAGTCCTGTCGTGGCACAACCCGCCGCCAGCGGCAGGCGCGAGCGGGCTCTGCGATCTGGCACGCAACTTGTAAGAAAACGGCAAGCAGGGCGCGTCAGACGCCCGCCTTTCATAACAAGAGTGCACCGCAGGAACCGCGGTGCCGGACGACGGAGATCCAGCATGTCCCAGCCCGAACAGCGCGAAAATCGCAGCCGCCAGCAGCAGTCGACCGAGGCCCTGGCTGCCGCCATGGACCGCAGCGGCCTGTCCCGCCGCGACTTCCTGAAGATCGCCGGCGCGGCCGGCCTGGCCTCGGCGACCGGCGTACAGGCCGCCCCGGCTCAGGCCGCGGTCTCGACACGGGCACGCATCGTCGTGCTGGGTGGAGGCGCCGCCGGCCTGACCATGGCCGCCCGCCTGCGCGCCCTGCTCGATGGCGCCCGTATTACCGTGGTGGAACCGAGCGAGATCCACGACTACCAGCCCGGCTGGACCCTGGTAGCGGCGGGCGTCTATTCGGTCGGCGAGGTCCAGCGGCGCAACGAGCGCTATATCCCGCGCGGGGTGGACTGGGTGCGTTCCGCCGTCGCCGCGATCGACCCGGAGTCGCAGCGGGTGGAGACGGTCGATGGCGACCACCTGGACTACGACTTCCTGGTGGTCGCAACCGGCCTGCACCTGGACTTCGAGGCCATCGACGGCCTGCGCCGCGAGGACATCGGCCGCCCGGGCCTGACCAGCATCTACGCCAGCGCCGAGGCCGCGCGCGATGCCTACGAACAGGTACGCACCTTTGGCGAGCGCGGCGGCGTGGCCCGCTTCACCATCCCGGGGACGCCGATCAAGTGTGCCGGCGCCCCGATCAAGGCCACCTTCATCGCCGAGAGCCTGCTGCAGAGCGCCGGCCAGCGCGGAGATGCGGAGTTCCACTACCACACCGGGGCAGACCGCCTGTTCAGCGTCGCGCGCTTCGACACGATGGTGCGCGACCTGTATGCCGAGCGTGACATCGCCGTGAACGAGGATGGGTTTCTCGCCGCGGTCGATATCGACGCCCGGCAGGCCACCTTCCGCGGGACGAACGGCAACGAGGAGACGGTCGACTACGACTACCTCCATGTGACGCCACCGATGCGGGCGCACGGGTTCGTGCGCGAGGCCGGGCTTGCCGTGGAGGATGGCGCGCTGGCCGATGGCGGCTGGCTGGCGGTGGATGATCGCACCCTCCAGCACACCCGCTATCCGAACATCTTCGGCGCCGGCGATGTGGTCGCCACCGCGATCGGCAAGACCGCCTCCACCGTGCGCTCCCACGGCGCGGTGATGCCGGACAACCTGGTGGATGTACTGCAGGATCGCGAGCCATCGCGCGAGTTCGACGGCTACACCTCCTGCCCGCTGATCACCGAGGTCGGCAAGGCCGCCCTGGTGGAGTTCGACTACAGCCTGCAGGAGGTCCCGACCTTCGGCTTCATCGATCAGGGCGAACCCAGCTGGATGTGGTGGCGTCTGAAGGTGCACATGATCAAGCCGCTGTACTTCAACATGCTGCGCGGGCGCTACCTGCGCTAGGGGGAGCCTGACTGATGTCCGCACGCCCAATCGGTCCGCTCGCGCTGCGTCGAGCCCGGATGCCCGTCGTCCGCACGCGATGAATGCTACCGCCAGGGAGTGGCTGCGCCAGCGTGCCCGCCCCCATCGCCGCTGGCTGTGGCTGTCCGCGGCCGGCTCCCTGATCGCGGCCGGCGCGACGATCGGCGTGGCCGGCATCATCGCCCAGGCCGTGTACCAGGCCCTGTTCGCGCCCGAGCGCCTGGACTGGGCAGCGGTGCTGGCGGCCGGGCTCGTACTGATCGTGCTGCGCTACAGCGCACAGGGACTGCGTGACCTGGCCGGCCAGCGGCTGGCCCACGCGGTCAAGGGCCGCCTGCGCGGCGAGCTGCTGCATCGCGCCCGCGAGGCCGGTCCGGCGCGGCTCGCGGCACAGGCCACCACCGGCGAATGGATCGAACGCTTCCAGGCCCGCGGCGAGGACCTGACCGGCTACTACGCGCGTTACCTGCCCGCGCTGCAGGCGGTCATCCTGATCCCGCTGGCGATCCTGATCACGGTGTTCTGGCTGGACTGGCTGGCCGGCCTGCTGCTGCTGTTCGCGGCCCCGCTGATTCCGGCCTTCATGGCTATCGTCGGCATGGGGGCCGAACAGATCCATCGCCAGCAGCAGGCCGAGCAGGACCGTCTCGCCGGGCACTTCCTGGACCGCATCCGCGCCCTCGACTGGCTGCGCCGGGCACGCGCAATCGAGGCCACCCAGTCCGAGGTGGTGGAGCGCAGCCACCATCAGCGCCGACTTACCATGCGTACGCTGCGGGTGGCCTTCCTGTCCTCGGCCGTGATGGAGTTCTTCAGCGCCGTGGCCATCGGCATGGTCGCGATCTATGTCGGCTTTGCCCTGTTCGGAGCGCTGGACTACGGCCCGGCCGCGGAGCTGACGCTGTTCACCGGTCTGTTCGTGCTGCTGCTGGCGCCGGAATACTTCCTGCCGCTGCGGCAGTTCGCACAGAGCTATCACGACCGCGCCGGTGCGCTCGCGGCGGCCGAGGCTCTGGCCCCGCTGACCGCGCCCGCCGAACACCCCGCCGCCAGCGCCGCTCCGGCCATCGAGCCGCCCGAGACCGACCCGACCGGCGCGATGCTCGCACTGGAAGCCGTCAGCCTGCGCTATCCCGGCCAGGACGCCCCCGCCCTGCCCCGGACCACGCTGACCGTCGAGCCCGGCGAATCCATCGCGATCACCGGGCCCAGTGGCGCGGGAAAATCCACCCTGCTCGCCCTGTGTGCGGGGTTCCTGCAACCGGACGAGGGACGCGTACGGCGCCATGGTGATGCGCAATCGTTCGTGTGGATCGGACAACAGGCCCACCTGTTCCACGGGACCCTGCGCGAGAACCTGCAGCTGGCCCGCCGCGAGCCCCTCTCCGATGAGGAGATGGGCTCGGCGCTGGCGCAGGCCGGCCTGCCGCTGACGGCGGCGGAGCTGCCGGACGGGCTGGATACGGCGATTGGCGAGCAGCGCCGCGGCCTCTCCGGCGGCCAGGCCCAGCGTGTCGCCCTTGCCCGCGGCCTGCTCTCCGGCTACCGGCTATGGCTGCTGGACGAGCCCACCAGCGCACTCGACGCGGCGACCGAGCGCGCATTGCTGGACACCCTGTTCGGGCTGGCCCGGGAACATGGGCTCACGCTGGTCGTGGCCACGCACCACACGACGGTGCAGGCCCGTTGCCAGCGGACCCTGAATCTCGTGGGGGATCGGGATGCGTAGGGACGGCTTCCGGGATCTGCGCTTCCTGCACGCGATCTTCCGGCAACGGCGGCTCTGGTACTGGGGCGCCTGGGCCCTGCTGGCCCTGACCTGGGTCGCCGGGATCGTGTTGCTGGCGCTGTCCGGCTGGTTTATTACGGCCACGGCCCTGGCCGGGGTCGGCCTGCTGGCCACCCTCGACGTCTACGTCCCCTCGGGCGGCATCCGTACCGCGGCCATCGCACGCACGCTGGCGCGGTATTCCGAGCGGCTGGTCAGCCACGAGGCGGTGCTGCGCAGCCTCGCCGACCTGCGGGGCCGGACCTTCCGGGGCCTGGCGGCCCGTCCCGCCGGCTGGGTCCGCGCCTATCGCAGCGGCGACCTGCAGACCCGGCTGACCGGGGACATCGACACCCTGGACGCGATGCCGCTGCGGGTCGCGGGCCCGATCATCGCCGCTCTGCTGAGCCTGCTGGTCACACTGGTCATTGCATTCTGGCTGGCGCCATGGCCGGCGGCGGCACTCCTGCTGGTGGCCGGCACCCTGACCATGCTGGTCTCGCTGCTGCTCGCATGGGTCGGGCAACGTGACAGCCGCCAGCTGGTACGCGCCCGGGCTCATGAGCGTATCGCCCTGGCCGACTACATCGGGGGCCTGGCCGAACTGATCGCCTTCCAGCGGGCGGGCGATACCGAACAGGCGCTGGCGCGGCAGAACCGCGACCATGCCCGGCGACTGACCCGACAGGAGTCGGTGGGCACACTGACCGAGCCCGTGGTGCAGGCGGTGGTCGCCGTCTCGGCACTGCTGATGCTCCTGCTGGCCCTGCACTGGTACACGCAGGGGCTGATTTCAGCACCTGTGGCAGTCCTGCTGCCCCTGATGACCCTGGGCCTGGGCGAGGTCCTGGGCAGCCTGCCGGGCGCCTGGTGGCGGGCCGGCGAGAGCCTGGCCGCCGCGCGCCGCATACGGCATGTGGTCGCGCGGAAGCCCCTCCCGGCCGATTTGCCCGAAGGGGGTGAACGGCAGGGACACCCGCGCCTGTCCGCGCAGGGCGTGGTGACGGGATTCGAGGCCGGCCGCCCGCTGTCGGCACCGCTGGACCTGGCACCCGAACCCGGGACGCCGCTGGTCGTGACCGCCCCGAGCGGACACGGCAAGAGCACCCTGCTGGACACCCTCGCCGGCGAACAGGCGCCCCTGGCCGGGTCGGTCCGGATCGGGTCGACACCCATCGAGGCCCTGTCGGTCGATGCCCGCTATGCCCGGATCAGCTATCTGCCGCAGACCCCGCACCTGCCGGACACCCGCATCCGCAACATCCTCGCGCCCGGTCCGCATGACGACCACCAGGACGAGGCCCTGTGGGATGCGCTTCGGCAAGTCGACCTGGCCGACCGGGTTGGCGCCGATGCGGATGGACTGGACGCCCGCATCGGCGAGGGCGGGCAGCGCCTGTCCGGTGGCCAGCGTCAGCGCCTGGCGCTCGCCGCCATACTCCTGCAGGACCGCCCCATCGTGCTGCTGGACGAACCCTTTTCCGGTCTCGATGCCGCCACCATCCAGCGGATCCTGCAGCGCCTCCGGCCCTGGCTGGCTCGGCGCCAATGCATCCTCGTGACCCATGCCCCGGACGCGCTGCCGCCGGACTGGACACGTCTGCTGCTACCGCGCCCCGCGCTGCCCCGGACGGGTTCTGATTCGGTTACTACTGCTTAGGGAAACACGGACCGGGCTCAACGCCCGCCTTGCGCTGCCGCGGCCCACTCGCGGAGCGCGGCAACATCGACACAGGGGCCCGGCAAATCCGGCCCCCGGAACACCGTTGCCGGACACTGCGGCTCGCCAAATCCATCCAGGACAACCAGGGCGCCGGTGAAGTCCTGCTCGCGCGTGTAGTCGTTCGTCGTGACCACCACATTCAGCCCCGCCCCCCGGGCTGCGCGCACGCCGTTGTCCGAGTCCTCGAGGGCCAAGCAGGCCTGTGGCGGCAGATCCATCGCCTCCAGGGCGTGCTGGAAGATATCCGGGGCGGGCTTTTTCTCCGGGACGACGTCACCGGCAGAGATCACCTCGAAGCGGTCCGGACCCTCTTCGCCCAGCGTCGCCTCCAGCAACGCGGTGACGTTCTCGGGCGTCGTGGTGGTAGCAATCGCCAGGCGCAGTCCTGCCGCCGACGCCTCGTCGAGCAGACGTTCGACCCCCGGCCGCAGCGGGATCGCGCCGGTCTCCAGCAGCGCCACGTAGTGCCTTGTCTTGGCCGCATGCAGGTCCCGGATGCGCTGATCGATTTCGGGCTCGTCCAGGATGTCGGGATGATCCTCCGAGAGGTACTGGCGGATGCGTTCCTTGCCACCCGTCACGCGCAACAACTGTCCGTAGCGCTCGACGCTCCACTCCCAGTCCAGCCCGGCCTCGGCAAACGCCTGGTTGAATGCGACGCGATGCCCGTCGCGCTCGGTATCGGCCAGTGTGCCGTCGACATCGAAGATCAAGGCCTTCAGTTCCTGCATCCGGGTTCCTCTGGATATGTGGCTGATAAAGTGGGATTCGCTCCGGGCCCCACACAAAAAATACTGGCACGGGACTTGCCCAGCCGGGCTGTCTCTGATACTAAGTGCGCCTTATTTTTCCAGCCGGAGAGAATGCCCGCATGGCTGCTGACAAGAATCAGGACCACCCCTCCACCAAGCACATGGTTGCCGGAGGCATCGCGCCCTACGAGCCGAAGTCCGGCGAAGAGTACATGAATCCGGATCAGCTCGATCATTTCCGCAGCCTGCTGCGGGCATGGCGCCAGGAGCTGGCCGAAGAGGTCGACCGTACCGTGGGCCACATGCGTCAGGACGCCGCGAACTTCGCGGACCCGGCCGACCGCGCGACCCAGGAAGAGGAGTTTGGCCTGGAGCTGCGTGCCCGCGATCGCGAGCGCAAGCTGTCGAAGAAGATCGACGAGGCCCTGCGCAAGATCGACACCGGGGACTACGGCTACTGCGAGACCTGCGGCGTCGAGATCGGCATCCGCCGCCTCGAGGCACGCCCGACCGCCACGATGTGCATCGACTGCAAGCAGCTGGCGGAGATCAAGGAAAAGCAGATGGCCTAGGGAGACGCTGATTTAATCGCACGTCCGCGCTCGAGTCGCTTTTGCGTGGGAACAAGGCGCGGTGACTGCCGTGCAGTCATTCTGCACAAGGGAACCGCAACGCCGTTCCCACGCAAAAGCGGCCGAGCCCCTGCTTTCAATGGCTTGTGGGGTTGGTGCCCCCCCTGTTCCCCGATCCTGCGTTGCGCCCCGCATTCATCAAAAACGGGCGGGTAGAACCACTACCCGCTGCACGACGCGCCTTGTCTCGGAAAACAGGGGGCACCAACGCGGACGTGCGATTAAATCAGCGTCTCCCTAGCAGGTCATCCGGCGGCAGGATGGCTGTGCCATGACTACCGCCAGCTCGAATCAAGGCGCCCCCTATGTGGGGCGCTTTGCCCCTACCCCCTCCGGCCCGCTGCATGCGGGTTCCCTGTTCGCCGCCGTCATCTCGTGGCTGGACGCCCGCAGTCACCACGGCCGTTGGCACCTGCGTATCGACGACATCGACACCCCGCGCGTCCAGACGGGCGCGGAGTCCGCGATCCTTTCGGCACTCGAGGCCTTCGCCCTGGACTGGGACGGCCCGCCCACCCGCCAGAGCAACCGCACCCCGACATACCAGGCCGCGCTTGAGCACTTGCTAGCCCGGGACCTCGCCTTTGGCTGCGCCTGCACCCGGCGCGACCTTGCTCACAACGGCAAACCGGGCTGGGAAGGCCCGATCTACCCCGGAACTTGTCGTCAGGGTCCGCCGGCCGGACACCCGCCGCGGGCCTTCCGTGCCCGTGCGGCGCAGTCACACTGGGACGTGGAAGACCGTTTCCTGGGCCCCGTCGCCTTCGACCTCGAGGCCCTCGGCAGCGACTTCGTCATCCGCCGCGCGGATGGCCTGTTCGCCTACCAGCTGGCCACCGTCGTGGATGATCTCGGGTTGGGCGTGACCGACGTGGTGCGCGGAGTCGATCTGCTGGGCTCCACTCCCCGTCAGATGCAGCTGTATCAATCGTTGACCACGCCCTGGCCGCGTTACGCGCACCACCCCGTGCTGATCGGCGCGGGTGGCCAGAAGCTGTCCAAGGCGACAGGCGCCGAGGGTCTGCGCGAGGACACCACACGCGCCCAGCTCGCCTCAGTGCTGACCTGCATCGGGCTGGCACCCAGCGACCCCGACTGCCCCGACCGGCCCGCTGCCCAGCTGGCCGAGGCACTGGAGCGCCTGACCGACCGTCCCCTGGCCACTCGCCTGCCACTCACTACCGGCGTGCCCGTCCGCGAGCCAGGGAAACACTGATGAATGTACACGCTCGCGTTGGCACCCCAGGTTTTCCGAGACAAGGCGCGTCGTGCAGCGGGTAGTGGATCTACCCGCCCGTTTTTGATCAATTCGGGGCGCAACGCAGGATCGGGGAACCTGGGGTGCCAACCCCAAAAGGGCTCGGCCGCCGGTTGTTATCAAAAACGGGCGTGGGAACTGCGTTGCGGCTCCCTTGTGCAGAATGACTGCACGGCAGTCACCGCGCCTTGTTCACACGAAAAAAGTGACTCGAGCGCGAACGTGTACATTCATCAGTGTTTCCCTAGGGGGTAGACTGCGGCCATGCTGCGCCTGTCCACCCCCACATTCGCGCCACGGCCTGCGGCCCGTCACAGGCCGGATCGGCACACTCCGGGGCGCTGACCTTGCAGTCTTCACGCGCAATCCTCGTCGCCCTGCTGGGCGCCTTGCTGTTCCTCAGCCCACTGGTCATCTGGGTCGCGCACCTGACGCCGGCCTGGTGGTGGCCATTCGCTGGCTGGGCGACCTTCATCGTCCTGGTTGCCGTTGTCTTTGCCGGGGGTCGCCGTGACCCTTAGCCTGGGCCTGATCTACGCCGTCGGCGTGGCCTATCTGGCGCTGTTGTTCGGGATCGCCTTCCTGGCCGATCGCGTTCCGCGCGTCGGGCGCATCGCGGCCAACGGCTGGGTATTCAGCCTGTCGCTCGGCGTCTATGCCACGTCCTGGACCTTCTACGGCAACCTCGGCTTCCTCGCGGACCATGGCTACCTGTACCTGACGATCTACCTGGGCGTGACGCTGGCCTTCGCCGCTACCCCGTGGCTGCTGCGCCCGATCCTGCGCCTGACCCGCGAGCAGCAGCTCACATCCCTGGCGGATCTGTTCGCGTTTCGCTATCGCAGCCGCTGGACCGGCCCCATCGTCGCGCTGTTCATGCTGGCCGGGGTACTCCCGTACATCGCGCTGCAGATCAAGGCGGTCGCGGAATCCGCCGGCGTCCTGACGGCCGAGACGCCACCGCACCTCCTGGCCCTGACCTTCAGCGCCACCATCGCGTTGTTCGCGATCCTGTTCGGCGCCCGCCATATCGCACCGCGCGAGAAACACGCCGGCCTGGTGCTGGCCATCGCGTTCGAGTCCATCGTGAAGCTGGTGGCGATCCTCGGCATCACCGCAGTCGCGCTGTACGCGGTCTTCGGCGGGTTTTCCGGCCTGGACACCTGGCTGACCGAGAATCCCGAGGCCGTGGATGCGCTGTACGCGCCGGTACGCGAGGGCGGCTGGTTCGCGATGATGATTCTGGCGTTTGCCGCCGCCTTCCTGCTGCCGCGCCAGTTCCACATGCTCTTTACCGAGAACATCAACCCGGCGGCGCTCAACCGGGCTGCCTGGGCCTTTCCCGCCTTCCTGCTCCTGCTGAACCTGCCGATGCCGGTGCTCTACTGGGCCGGAGAGGCGGCCGAGCTCGGCATCGACACCAACTACTACGCAATCGGCATCGCCGGCATGGTCGACTCGCCCTCGCTGGCCTTGCTGGTGTTCATTGGTGGTCTCTCGGCCGCCAGCGCAATGATGATCGTGACCACGCTGGCCCTGGCCCACATGGGGACCAACTACCTGTCGCCACTGACGCGCCTGCACGACGAGGACAGCGCCGCCGCCAACCTCTATTCCCGGCTCCTCTGGGGTCGACGCCTGTGGATCGTGTTCATCATCGGTCTGGGCTACGCGTTCTACGGCCTGCTGCAGGTGGTCGAAGGCCTGGCCCAGCTGGGCCTGATCTCGTTTGCCGCCGTGGCCCAACTGCTACCGGGGCTGATCGGGCTGATGCTGTGGAAACAGGCCAACCGCGTCGGCTTCCTGCTGGGACTCTGTGCGGGCATCGCCGGCTGGCTGTTGACGCTGGTGCTGCCGCTGATGGCCAAGGCGGGGATCGTTGCTGGCTACCCGGACCCACAGGGAATGCTTCGGGCCGAGGCCCTGGACCCGTGGACCTTCGCCCTGATGTGCAGCCTCGGCATCAATGCCGTGCTGTTTGTGCTCGGCTCGCTGCTGACCCGCCCCAACCGCGAGGAGACCGAGGCCGGGCGCGCCTGCTGCCCCAACGAATCGGCCGGGACCGGCGGCGGCCTGCCGCTGGCCGGCGATGTCGCCGAGATGGAGACCGCACTGGCCGCCACGCTCGGTGCCAGCGCTGCCCGTCACGAGGTCCAGCGGGCCCTCGACGATCTCGGCCTGCCGCGCCACACCCGTTCGCGCGGCGACCTGCGCACGCTGCGCGAGCGCATCGAGCGCAACCTGTCGGGCCTGCTGGGCCCGGTGCTCGCCCGCATGATCGTCGACCAGCACCTGCGTCTCGACGCCGCCGGGCGCCACACTCTGAGCGAGAGCCTGCGCCGGGTGGAAGAGCAACTCGAGACGCGCGCCCTGCCCCTGTCGGGTCTGGCGGCCGAGCTGGACGCCCTGCGCCGCTTCCACCGCCAGATCCTTCACGAACTGCCGCTGGGGGTAGCAAGCCTTGGCACCACCGGCGAGATCACCGGCTGGAACCAGGCCCTGGCCAAACTGACCGCGATCAACACTGACCAGGCCATCGGATGCAATCTGCAGCAGCTCGAGAGTCCCTGGGCGGGGCTGCTGACCGCCTTTATCGAGAGCCCGGATCGCCAGTGGTACAAGCTCAACGTCGATCTGCCCGATGGCAACCGGCGGCTGAACCTCCACAAGTCCGCACTCCAGGACGAGCATGGCCGGCTGGAGGGTCGCATCGTCCTGATCGAGGACATCACCGAGCGCGCCCAGCTGGAGTCCGAAATAGCCCACGGTGATCGCCTGGCCTCCATCGGGCGCTTTGCCGCCGGGGTCGCGCACGAGATCGGCAACCCGCTGACGGGCATCGCCTCGCTGGCGCAGAACCTCCCGCTGGAGGAGGACCCCGAAGAGGTCCGGGGCACCGCCGAGGACATCCTCGCGCAGACGCGGCGCATCAATGCGATCGTGCAGTCGCTGGTCACCTTCGCCCATGCCGACGAGGGCCCCTCCGCCGGGCATTTCGAGACCATCGCGCTGGATGCCATCGTCAACGAGGCGATCCGCCTCACTCGCCTCGCCGGGCGCAAGGACCTGCGCTTCGAGCTGGACGGCCTCGAAGGCCTCTATCTGCGCGGCTCGCACGCGACCCTGCTGCAGGTGTTCATCAACCTGCTGACCAATGCCGAACAGGCCTCGCCCGAGAATGCGACGGTGGCGATCAGCGCCAGCGCTCGCGGTCGCAACATCCACCTGATCATCGACGACCGCGGACCGGGCATCGAGGAATCCAGCCTGGAGCGGCTGTTCGAGCCATTCTTTACCACCAAGCCCGCCGGCCACGGCACCGGGCTCGGCCTGCCGGTGGCCTACAGCATTGTGCGCGACCACGGTGGTACCCTGATGGCCGCGAACCGCCCGGACGGCGGTGCGCGCTTTATCCTGATCCTGCCGCGACACAACCCCGATGGCGACCACGCATGACGCGCATCCTTCTGGTTGACGACGAAGCCCCGATCCGCCGTGCCGTGCGCCGGTTCCTGGAGCATCACGGGTTCCAGGTGCGGCTGGCCGAAGACCTCGCCAGCGCCCGCACCGCCCTGCGGGAGGAACTGCCGGACCTGATGCTGGTAGACCTGCGCCTGCCCGACGGCGAGGGCATCGAGCTACTGGCCGAGGCCGGCCATACCCCCACCGTGATCATGACGAGCTACGCCTCGGTCCCCTCGGCCGTCACCGCGATGAAGGAAGGCGCGGCCGACTACATCGCCAAGCCATTCGATCACGACGCCCTGTTGCTCACCCTGCGCGCGGCGCTGCGGGGGGTCCCCGCCGCAACGACGGCGGGCAGCGACCGCGATGCCGACGACGACAGTCTGGGCCTGGTGGGCGACAGCGTGGCCATCCAGCGCCTGCGTGACCAGATCCGCCGGGTCGCGACCACTCAGTCCACCGTACTGCTGCGCGGCGAGTCGGGCACCGGCAAGGAGCTGGCTGCACGGGCCCTGCATCGGCTCAGCTCGCGCGCAACCGGGCCGTTTATTGCGGTCAACTGCGCGACCATCCCCGAGGGACTGGTCGAAGCCGAGCTGTTCGGCCATGCCCAGGGCGCCTATACCGGCGCCGTCAAGGCGCGCACCGGCCTGATCCAGGCGGCCCACGGCGGCACGCTGTTCCTGGACGAGATTGGCGAACTGGCCCCGGCCGCGCAGGCGCGCCTGCTGCGCGTGCTGCAGGACGGCGAGATCCGCCCGGTCGGCGCGAACGAAAACCTGAAGGTCGATGTCCGCCTGCTGGCGGCCACGCATCGCGACCTGGAGGCGATGATCGGCGAACAGGCCTTTCGTGCCGACCTGTACTACCGCCTGCGCGTACTGGAGCTGTCCATCCCGCCGCTGCGCGAGCGCCGCGAGGATATCCCGGCACTGGCCCGGCATTTCCTCTCCGATCTGGCAGGGAATGGCGGACCACCCGCCGAACTCACCCAGGCCGCGCAGAAAACACTCGAGTCCCACGACTGGCCGGGCAACGTGCGCGAACTGGCGAATGCCCTCGAGCGCGGCTGGGTGCTGAGCCCGGACAGCCGGATCGAACCGGACCACCTGGGACTGGCCCCGGCTACGGGCAATGGCGACACGACTCCCGGAGGCTCGAGCCTCAATGACTATTTCCGCCGCTTCGTACAACAGAACCAGGCCCAGATGACCGAGACCGAACTCGCGCGCGCCCTGGGTATCAGCCGCAAGACCCTGTGGGAACGCCGCCAGCGCGAGGGCCTGCCCCGCCCTTAAGCGGCCTGGCCGGGCGGCCTGACCGGGTCGAGGAGAGACGCCTTGAGCGACGCACGCCGCGTGTTCCTCGCGCTGTGGCCCGATGACACCACGCGCGGGATGCTGGATGACGAAGCGCAACGCCTGATTGGCCCGGGACGGCCCGTCCCCCGGGGCCACCTGCACCTGACGCTGGCCTTTGCCGGCACCATCCCGGCCACCCAGGCCGACTGTATCGCCCGGGAGATGGGTACGCTGGGGCAGGAGGCCTTTCCGCTCACACTGGACCGGCTCGGCCATTTCGAGCGGGCGCACGTCAGCTGGATCGGGCCCTCCGCGACACCGGCCGCGCTCGACACGCTCGCGGCCCGGGCGCGCGACCTCACCCGAGCCTGCGGCGCCACGCCAGAGGATCACTCGTTCCGGCCGCACGTGACCCTGCGCCGCTTCGCGCGTCCGCCCGAACGCGAGACGCCCGAGCACGCGATCCACTGGAACGCGACGGAGGTCGTGCTGATCGAATCCGGCCAGGGTGGCAACCCCGGCCCCTACAAGGTCCTCGCGCGGGTCCGGCTCAGTTCTTGAGCGTGACCGGGGATGTGAACATCAACAGGCCATAGTCCGCCTCGTACTGCTCCTTGAACTGTTTGGCAATGCGGTCGCACAGGTCCGGGGAACCGACCACTTCAAGCTTGATGTTGCCGCCCTGGCGCCAGTTGCCCCGGCGCTTGCCATGTTTGCCCCAGCCCCGGGTGTCGGACACGGTGTAGCCAGCCGCGCCCTGGCGGCGCACCTCCTCGATCAGAATATCCTCGAGGATGGCCTCGGCCACCACCGTCAACAGCAGCATCTCCTCCGATTGCATTGTCCTAGCCTCCCAGCGAGTAGAGCCACTGGGTCATCCAGAAGTACAGCGGGACGCCCAGGAAGATATTGAACGGGAAGGTGACCCCCAGCGAGGCCCCGATCGACAGCGCGGGGTTGGCCTTGGGTACCGCGATGCGCATGGCCGCGGGTGCGGCGATGTAGGACGCACTCGCGTACAGGGTAGCCAGCAGCAGCGTACCACCCAGGCTCATGCCCAGGCCCCAGCCCAGCAGGATCCCGAGGATCGCCGAGACCACCGGCATCACGATCGCGAACACCACCAGGAACAGCCCGTACTGGCGCACCTCGGCGATCCGGCTGGAGGCGACCAGCCCCATCTCCAGCAGAAACAGGGCCAGTACGCCCTTGAACAGATCGAAGAACATCGGCTCCAGTGGGTCCATCAATTCGGGACCGGCCACGAAGCCGATCACCAGCCCACCGGCGAGCAGGAAGATGCTCTTGCCGAAAAAGACCTCGTGCATGGTCTTGCCCCATTGCACCGGTCCCTTCGTGCCCATGCGTGCCAGCAGGATGCCGATCACCAGCGCCGGCATCTCCAGCAGCACGAGGAAGACCACCATGTGACCCTCGTAGTCGATCCCGCGGGCTGCGAGAAAGGCGACCGCCACCGAGAACGTCACCACACTGACCGAGCCGTAGTGCGCGGCGATAGAGGCCGAATCCGCGCGCGGCATATGCCCCAGCCAGCGCAGCACTGGAAACGCCAGCAGCGGGATCAGGGCCCCGACCGTCAGCACCGCAAGGCCGGGCAGAATCAGCGGCACCAACTCGCTCTCGGCCAGTTTCACGCCGCCATGCAACCCGATGGCCAGCAACAGATAGATCGACAGCGCCTCGTAGATCGCCATCGGGATCTTGAGATCCGACTTGGCCAGCCCGGCAATTGCCCCGAGCAGGAAGAACAAAACTACCGGATCAAAAGCCATTTCCACCCGTCTCCGTTACTGCGCTGCAGCACCCGGAATATCGTAGGGCAAACTCGAATCAATGTGCATCGATCCGCCGCTGCTACTGGCAGTAAAGCCAGACGGCTTCAGTGATGGGCTACGCTCGTAATGAGTGGTTTGTTCCCGAGCTGCCGGAGGCTGGCCGATGACACGCATCCTGATCCTGCAGGGCCACCCGGACCCGGCCGAAGGCCACTTCGACCATGCGCTGGCGGACGCCTACCGCGAGGGTGCCGAGCGTGCAGGTCTCGCAGTGGATGCGTTCCCGATCGCCCAGCGTGACTTCCCGCTGCTGCGCAGCCAGGCCGAGTTCCTGGAGGAGGCCGTGCCCCCGGCGATCCTCGAGGCACAGGAGTTGATCGAGGTCGCCAACCACCTGGTGCTCGTCTACCCCCTGTGGATGGGCGATATGCCGGCGCTGGTCAAGGGCTTTCTGGAGCAGGTCTTTCGGCCATCCTTTGTGGGTGACGGCGACATGAACCAGTTGCGCCATACCCGGCTGAGGGGCCGCTCGGTGCGTATCGTCGTCACCATGGGCATGCCGGCACCGATCTACCGCTGGTTCTATCGCGCGCACAGCCTGAGGAGCCTGGAGCGCAACGTCTTCCTTTTCTGCGGCTTCAGCCCCGTGCGCCACACCCTGATCGGGCAGTCCGGGGGCAATGCCGCTAGCCGCGAACGCTGGCTGGAAAAAATGAGGGAGCTGGGAGGTCAGGCGAAGTAGCACGACCATCGGTACACTCCCCCGGACCCCCAGCCAACGGACGCGTGTGAACCACAACGATCACCCCCTGAGCGAAGTACCGGACCACGCCCGCAAGGGGTTCTGGTCCATGACCGTGGTCCTGTTCGGGTTCACCTTTTTCACCTCGACCCTCTGGGCCGGCGGCTCGCTCGGCACCGCCTTCAGCTTCGGCGAACTGATGGTGGTGATTGCGCTTGGGAATCTCCTGCTCGGAGCCTATGCGGCCACACTCGCCTACATCGGCTGCAAGAGCGGGCTGCACACAGTGCTGATGGGGCGCTTCTGCTTCGGCGAGTGGGGCAGCAAGCTCTCCGACGTGATCCTCGCGTTCACCCAGATCGGCTGGTACGCCTGGGGTACCGCAACGGTTGCGATCATACTGGTCGAGACCACCGCCCTCCCCGAACCCATGGAGGTCGGACTGATGGTGCTGTTCGGCTTCGCCTTCTGCATCACCGCGATGATCGGCTACCGTGGTCTCGACTGGCTCTCCCGCGTCGCCGTGCCGGTAATGCTGCTGTTTATCCTGTTCACGCTGTTCATTGGCGTGGGCGAGGTCGGCGGCCCCGGCGGTCTGCTGGGGCAGGATCCGGAAACAGAGATGGGCTTCGGCTCCGCGCTCACCATCGTGATCGGGACGTTTGTCGGCGGCGCAACACTGGCGACCAACTGGACCCGCTTCGCGCGCACACCCCGCATTGCGGTGATCGCCACCCTGGCGGCCTTCGTCTTGGGAAATGGGTTGATGGTACTGACCGGCGCACTGGGCGCGCTGATCTATCACGAGGCGGACATCGTCCACGTGATGCTGGCGCAGGGGTTCGTGACCTTCACGCTGCTGATGCTGCTGCTGAACATCTGGAGTACTCAGGACAACACCATCTACAACTTCGGCGTGGCCGGTTGCAATCTGCTGCGCACCCAACGCAGGCGCCTGGTGACGGTACTCGGGGCCGCTATCGGCACGGCACTGGCGGTGGCCGGGATGTATGACTACCTGGTGCCGTTCCTGATCCTGCTGGGGACCTTCATCCCGCCGCTGGGGGGTGTAATCATGGCCGATTACTGGCTGCGCCACCGGGGGCAGTATCCACAACTGGCCAACACCCGGCTCCCGAGCTTTCACTGGCCGGGGCTGCTGGCCTACGCCGCCGGCTCGGCGGCCGCGTACTACTCGCCCGTCGTGCCGCCACTAGTTGGTGTGGTGGCCGCCACCGCGGCCTATGCGGTTCTGATGAACCCGGCCCTGCCCGCCGCGCTGCGGGCGCGACGGGCAGAGAATCGCTAAACCATCCGGGAAGGTTGATCAGAGATCAGGCGTCGGCGGGGTCGGCGGCTCCGGCAGGTCGGACGGATCCGGCAACGGGCCATCCCCCGGCGAGGGCGGGCTGGACGAACGCGGCGGCTTGGGCAGGTCCGGGCTGCTGCCACCGCGCTGCTGTCCCGGGGGTGTTCCGCCATGGCCCGGGGGCGGATTGCCTCCGGCCGGGGTACCACCACTGGCCCCGGGCGAGCCCCCCGGCGGGCCACCGGGGCCCGGTTGCGCCTGAGCGGTGCCGACCGTGAACAAGGCGCCCAGCGCCGCCGCCAATACCCAACGTTTCGTCGACATCATGTCACCTACTCCTTGTGTGGATTCCTGCCCGTGAGTCCGCGCGAAAGGCCCGGGCGTTCCGGCACACCCGAAAAACTGCCAATCCCTTCACACTATGCAGTCGCTTCGCGAGACCTTACGCCGTCGTTCCAGGATGAACTCTCATCCCCTGTGCAGGAACCACTCGGTACGCTGACGACTTCGATATCCTGCCAAGGTAGATCATTCACCAGGAGATGCTGACTGATGCAGCGCTTCGAGTCCCGCAACGTCTTTGGTCGCCCGCTGGAACCCTGCGGCACCGATCCCGTCACCGGCTTTTATCGCGACGGTGACTGCGCGACCGGCCATGACGACCAGGGCATTCACACCGTCTGTGCCGAGATGACCGAGGATTTTCTGGAGTACTCGCGCGCCAGGGGAAACGATCTAAGCACACCCAATCCGGCATTCGGGTTTCCGGGTCTGAAGGCCGGGGATCGCTGGTGTCTTTGTGCGGGGCGCTGGCTGGAGGCCTACAAGGCCGGCTGTGCGCCCGGGGTATTCCTGCGCGCCACGCACGAGGAGACGCTGGCGATCATCCCGCGCGATCTCCTGGCCGAACACGCGCGCGATACGGCCGAGTAGATAGCGACTCCGAAGGATGCGGAGTCGGCGGAGCTAGCCGGCCACCCGCCGTGCACGGCTCTCGCCGCTGTAGGCGGCCTTCCAGCTCTCGTAGTCGGCCACCAGTTGTTCGACGTCCGCGGCGTCGTACGGGCGCAGGCCGCTCAGCACCAGATGCTTGCTGCCTTCGGCCACGACGGCCTGGTCGATCACCAGCTCGTAGTCGAGGCGGATCTCGCCGCGCTTGCCGTTGACGGTCATCACCGCATCCTTGAGCCGCGGTTCCGGGACACCGGCCGTTGCGGCCAGCGGCTCCGGCAGGCTGAAGCCCATGCGCTCGTACATCACCAGCGGGCGCTTGGGGTTCACCATCACCCCGTGCTCCTCCATCAGCGGCACGAGCACATGCGGGAAATTCTGCCCGGAGAAGCTGACGTAGCTGCGGATCAGCGATTCGATCACATCCGGATCATCGATCACACGCCCGGAGCGCTCGACCTCGATCACGCTCTTGCCGCCGTCTGCCGTAATGGCGAAGGCATCGCCCGGGGTGTCCGGGAAGATCAGCGGCACATGTCCGCCCACCATACTGGTGAAGCGAAAATGCATGTTCGCGCTCGCGCCGAAGGTATCCAGCACCAGGGCAAACAGCAGATCGCCGGGCACACAGAAACGCCGGTTGTCGGCATCATGGATCGGGTTGAAGTCGCCCGCCAGCGTCTTGGCGAAGTCGCTACCCTGCTCGGGGGTAACCACCACCTGGCCATCCCGGAGTTCGTAGAAATCTTTCAGAAAAGGGGTATGGCTCACGCGGTCTCCCCGGCTGTTGTTGTCTTGTTATCGGGCCTGTCCCGGCGTTTGCACCACTATAGCCCGAAATGCCCCTCGATGGCCCGGATGAACGCGTCGCCGTAGCGCTCGAGCTTGTGCTGCCCCACCCCGGTAATCCCGGCCATCTCCTCGGGCGTACGCGGCGCGCTGGCCACCATCTCCAGCAGTGTGGCGTCGGAGAAGATCACATACGGCGGCACCCCCTGCTCGCGCGCCAGGTCCGTGCGCAGCGCCCGCAGGCGCTCCCACAGACCCCGGTCTTCCGGGTCCATCGCGGATACGCTGCGCGCTGTGTCGCGGCGTGCGGGCCGGGCCTGCCGCGCCGGACGGGCCTGCTCCTCGCGCAGGTGGATGGACTCCTCCCCGCGCAGCACGCCCCGGCAGGCCGGATCCAGGCGCAAGCCGCCGTGGCCCTCGTCATCCAGCCGCAGCAGACCTCGGGCCAATAGCTGGCGCACTACCCCGCGCCACTGCATCTTGTCCAGTTCGGTGCCGATCCCGTAGGTACTTAGCCGGTCGTGCCCGAGCCGCTGCAGGCGCTCGCTCGAAGACCCCCGCAGCACGTCGATCACATGCCCGGCCCCGAAGCGCTCGCCGGTGCGGTAGATGCAGGACAAAAGCTTCTGAACCGGCACAGTGGCATCCCAGGTCGCGGGCGGATCCGTGCAGTTGTCGCAGGTCCCGCAGGGTTCCGGCATGTGTTCGTCGAAGTACGCCAGCAGAGCCTGGCGGCGGCAGCTGGTGATCTCGCAGAACCCCAGCATCGCGTCCAGTTTCTGCTGCTCGATGCGCTGGCGCTCCGGGCCGGCCTGCGAGCCCTCCAGCATCTGGCGCAGGGTGACCACGTCCTGCAGGCCGTAGACCATCCAGGCATTGGCCGGCAGCCCGTCGCGCCCCGCGCGCCCGGTCTCCTGGTAGTACCCCTCCAGGCTCTTGGGCAGGTTCATGTGCGCGACGAACCGCACGTTGGGTTTGTCGATCCCCATGCCGAACGCGATCGTGGCCACCATGATCACGCCCTCTTCGCGCAGGAAGCGGGTCTGGTTTTCCGCGCGGGTCCGCGCCGAGAGGCCCGCATGGTAGGGCAGCGCGGGAATCCCCTGCTCCGCCAGCCACTCGGCCAGGGCGTCGACCTTCTTGCGCGACAGGCAATAGACGATGCCCGCCTCGCCGGCGTGCTCCTCACGGATAAAGCGCAGCAGGCGGTCGCGCGGCGTGCCCCCGCGCCCGCCATCGGCCTGAGCCACACGATAGCGGATGTTGGGGCGGTCGAAGGAACTGATGAACGCGCGGGCCTGTTCCAGCCTTAGCCGTTCGCGGATCTCCTGGCGAGTCGGCCCGTCGGCCGTGGCGGTCAGCGCCATGCGCGGGACATCCGGGAAGTGTTCGGCCAGCACCGCGAGCTGGCCGTATTCCGGGCGGAAGTCGTGACCCCACTGGGAAACGCAGTGCGCCTCGTCGATCGCGAACAGGGCCAGCTCGATCCCCTGCAAACGCTCCAGCATGCCCGAGGCAAACAGCCGTTCCGGGGACAGGTACAGGAGATCCAGTTCGCCCGCATGGAGTGCGGCCAGCACACCGCGCGCGGTCTCGGCGTCCTGACCGGAATCCAGGCTGGCCGCGGCCACCCCGTTCTGGCGCAAGGCCGCCACCTGATCCTGCATCAGCGCAATCAGCGGCGAAATCACGACCGCACAGCCCGGGCGGGCCAGCGCCGGCACCTGGTAGCAAAGCGACTTGCCACCACCAGTGGGCATCAGCACCACGGCATCGCCACCGGCGATCACATGCTCGATGACCGCCTGTTGCTGGCCACGAAAATCGGAATAGCCGAAGGTCTCGCGCAGGATGTCCAGCGGCGCAATGGCCGGGGCGCTTCCCTGCGCGTGCCCGGCGGCGAGACGTGTCGGTTCCAAAAGAAACTCCAGGGACTGGCAAACTCCGAAGCCTGCCGAATGCCAGCGGAAGCTGCAAGCCTCGAAACTGCCCGACCCGCCGGGGCGCTCTCTTCCGTCGCGACTGGTACGAATCAACTGCCACCGTGTACATTGGGCATCACCCCGCCCGACCCGTATCCACCACCAGACGTGATGGTCCGAAAGCATGCGCAATTCGGTTGACGAGGAAGTCCGCAGCGCGGTCCGCGAGTACCTGGATGCCTGGTTGCGGCACCGGGATGCAAACGAGGTGATAGCACTTAACGCCGAAACCGTCTGTGGTTTCGGAACCGGCATGGACGAGGCGGCGTTCTCGCCCGACGAGGCCGCTTCGATCATTCGGCGCGATATCGAGCAGGCCCCGGAGCCCTTCGACTACATGATCCAGCACGAGCACGTGACCTTTCCGCATCCGGAGGTCGCGATCGCGATGATCACGTTCGCGATGCACACCCGGATCCACGGACAACAGATCAGGCTCAACGAGTTGAGGGGCAGCCTGGTTTTTCGACGCACCGACGACGGCTGGCGTCTGGCGCACCTGCACGGCTCGTTCCCCACCACTGTCCACGGGGCCGACGAGCCCTACCCGATCAAGGAGTTGGAGGACCGCGCCCAGGTCCTTGATCGCATGGTCAGCGAACGCACGCGGGATCTCGAGGCCGCTCAGGAGCACCTGGAGCGCCTGGCCACCACCGACCCCCTGACGGGGCTGCACAACCGCCTGAAGGGTAACCATGCCCTCGAGGAAGCGATCCTGCAGGCCCGCCGGGACGCGAGCCCTCTGACCGCGATCCTGATGGACCTGGATCACTTCAAGACCATCAATGACCAGCAGGGGCACGCTCGCGGCGACCATGTCCTGCGCGAGACCGGACACCTGCTGCGCGACCGCATTCGCAGCTCCGATACTGCCGCACGCTGGGGTGGCGAGGAGTTCCTGATCCTCTGCCCGAACACCACAGCCGAACAGGCCGCGAATCTCGCCGAGGCCCTGCGCCATGCGATCGAGGCACATGACTTCGGGACCGCCCCACCGCTGACCGCGAGCTTCGGGGTTACCGGCCACCAGCCGGGGGAGTCGGCCGAGAACCTGATCGCGCGCGCGGACGAGGCGCTGTACGCGGCCAAGCGCGCCAACCGCAACCGCGTCGAAACCGCCTGAATGCGTGGGCACACGGCGCATCCGGATGCACCGCCCCCCGGGGCGGTGAACTGGCGCATCCTCAAGAGCCTGCTCCCCTATCTGGCGGAGTTTCGCGGACGGCTGATCCTGGCGCTTGTGCTGATGGGCCTGGCCAAGCTGGCCACGGTCGCGATCCCGCTGGCGCTGAAGTACATCGTCGAGCACTTCGAGGACGCCGGTACCGAGGCACTGGTCGCCGTACCGGTGGCCCTGGTGATCGGCTACGGTCTGTTGCGCTTTGGCAGCACGCTGTTCGGCGAGCTGCGCGACGCGGTATTCGTGCGCGTGGCGGAACGCGCGATGCGCCGCGCCTCGCTGCGCGTGTTCCAGCACCTGCACCGGCTGGAGCTGGGTTTTCACCTCGCGCGCGAGACGGGTGGTCTGGCGCGCGACATCGAGCGCGGCACCAGCGGCATGAGCTTCCTGCTGCGCTTTACCGTATTCAACATCCTGCCGACCCTGATCGAGATCGCGCTGGTCGCGCTGATCCTGCTGGTCGCGGTGGGGCCGGTGTTCATGGTCACGGTGCTGGTGGCGGTCGCGGTCTACATCGCGTTCTCGATCTGGATCACCGAATGGCGCACGCGCTTCGTGCGCGAGGCGAATCTGCGCGACAACGAGTCCAACACCCGCGCGATCGACAGCCTGCTCAACTACGAGACGGTCAAGTACTTCGGCAACGAGGCCTTCGAGGCCGAGCGCTACGACCGCGGGCTGGCCGCCTGGGAACAGGCGCGCACCAAGAACGTCCTGTCGCTGGTGCTGCTGAACTCCGGACAGGCCCTGATCATCGCCGCCGCGATTACCGTGATCATGCTCCTGGCCACGCGCCAGGTAGCCGCCGGCGAGATGTCGCTGGGCGATCTGGTGATGGTCAACGCCTACATGATCCAGCTGTTCATGCCGCTGAACTTCCTCGGCTTCGTCTATCGCGAGATTCGCCAGTCACTGGCCAACATCGAGCGGCTGTTCGGCCTGCTGGAAAAACCGGTTCAGGTGGAGAACCGCCCGGATGCCCCCGATCTAGAAGTCCGGGCGGGCACGGTGCGCTTCGAGCATGTGGAATTCGGCTATCACGCCAACCGGCGCATCCTCGAGGACGTCTCGCTGGAGATCCCGGCCGGTCACAAGCTGGCCGTCGTCGGCCCCAGCGGCGCCGGCAAATCCACCCTGGCGCGCCTGCTGTTCCGCTTCTACGACGTGGACGGCGGGCGCATCACGATCGACGGGCAGGACATCCGCGAGGTGACGCAGGCTAGTCTGCGCCGGGCCATCGGCGTGGTGCCGCAGGACACCGTGCTGTTCAACGACACCATCCGCTACAACGTCGCCTACGGCCAGCCAGGCGCGGACGAGGAGGCGATTCGTCGCGCAGTGCGCCTCGCACACCTGGACGACTTCATCGCACAACTGCCGGACGGGCTGGATACGGTTGTCGGGGAACGGGGGCTGAAGGTCTCGGGCGGGGAGAAACAGCGGATCGCGATCGCCCGCATGCTGCTGAAGGACCCACCGATCCTGGTCTTCGACGAGGCGACCTCGTCGCTGGATTCGGGCTCGGAGAAGGCGATCCTGCGCGCGCTGAACGAGGTCTCGGCACGGCGCACCACGCTCGTGATCGCGCATCGGCTGTCGACGGTGATCGACGCCGAACAGATCGCGGTCATGGAGCACGGCCACGTGGTCGAACGCGGCACACACCGCGAGTTGCTGGCCCTCAAAGGTGCCTACGCGCGGCTATGGCGCCACCAGCAGGAAGAGGCCGAACAGCCCCATCCGGCGACGCCTGGCGAATAGCTCAGTCGTCGACGTCGGCCTCTTCCATCCAGGCGGCCTGGATCGCCTCGAGGATGCGCTCGCCGGAACGGTTCGGGTCGTCGTCGAACTCCGGCAGCTCCATGACCCACTGGCGCAGGTCCATGAAGTTGATGTTGCGCGGGTCCACGTCCGGGTGTTCGTCCGCCAGCTGGATCGCGATTTCCTGGGTATCGGTCCACTTCATAGCCGTGCCCTCAGTGGTTCTCGGAGACCTGGTTGATGGTGTATTTCGGCAGCTCGACCACCAGATCGGTGTCGGCCACGATCGCCTGACAGGACAGTCGGGAGTCCGGCTCCAGACCCCAGGCCTTGTCCAGCATGTCTTCCTCGTCCTCGGTCGGCTCCTCGAGGGTGTCGAAGCCCTCGCGTACATAGACGTGACAGGTGGTACAGGCGCAGGACTTCTCGCAGGCATGCTCGATCTCGATCCCGTTTTTCAGGGCGAGATCGCAGATGCTGATGCCCGGCTCGGCCTCGATGGAGGCCCCCTCCGGGCAGATTTCCTCGTGGGGCAGAAAGATTACCTGGGGCATGTTGTCAGTTCCCTGCGTCGTATTCGCTAACGTTGTGTCCGGCGAGCGCGCGCCGGATGCTGTCATTCATGCGCCGCGCGACAAAGGCCTCGGAGGCCTGTTCCACGCGCTTGCGCGCTGCCTCGATGGCGTCGGGATCGGCACCCTTCTCGCGTTCGGCGCGCAGCGCATCGCGCGCCTGCTCGATGGTCTGGCGCTCCTCGGCCTCGAGGTAGCGATCGCCGTCCGTCTCCAGCGCGGCATCCAGCGCCTCGAGCACGCGGTCGGCCTCGACCTGCTCCTCGCGCAGGCGCCGCGCCTCCATGTCCTCGCGCGCGGAGGAGGCGGAATCGCGCAACATCTGTTCGATCTCGCTGTCGGTCAGGCCGTAGCTGGGCTTGACCTCGATATGCGCCTCCACGCCCTGGGTCTGCTCGCGCGCGGTCACGTTCAGCAGCCCGTCGGCATCGACCTGGAAGGTCACGCGGATGCGCGCGGCCCCGGCCACCATCGGCGGGATTCCGGACAGGGTGAAGCGCGCCAGCGAGCGGTTGGCATCGACCACATCGCGTTCGCCCTGCACCACGTGCAGCGACATCGCGGTCTGGCCATCCTTGAAGGTGGTGAAGTCCTGCGCGCGGGTGGCCGGGATCGTGGTGTTGCGGGGGATGATGAACTCGACCAGCCCCCCCATCGTCTCCAGCCCCAGCGACAGCGGGATCACATCCAGCAGCAGGAGTTCGGTATCCGGCTTGTTGCCGGCCAGGATGTCCGCCTGCTGGGCGGCCCCGATCGCCACCACGCGGTCGGGATCGATCCCGGCGTGCGGCGCGCGACCAAAGAACTGCTCCACCGCCTCGCGTACGGCCGGCATGCGCGTGGAACCACCCACCAGCACCACCTCGTCGATCGCGTCCAGCGCCAGGTCGGCATCTTCCAGCACCTGGCGGCAGGCAACCATCGTGCGATCCAGCAGGGGCCTGGCCAGATCGACCAACGTCACACGGTCAAGCTCCGCCGTGTAGGTCGAGCCATCGGCGCGCACGACCTCGACGCGGGTGCTCTCGGCGTCGGTCAGGGCCTCCTTGGCCTCGCGCGCGGCCAGCAGCACACGGCGCAGGCGCTGCGGATCGGTCTCGCCGGTCATCCCGGCCTGATTCAGCAGCCAGTCGGCGATCGCGCGGTCGATATCATCACCACCCAGGGCGGAATCGCCCCCGGTAGCCAGCACCTCGAACACGCCCCGGCGCAATTGCAGGATGGAGATATCGAAGGTCCCGCCGCCCAGGTCATAGACCGCAATCGTGCTCTCTTCGCCCTGGTCCAGGCCGTAGGCCACGGCCGCGGCGGTCGGCTCGCTGATCAGGCGCAGGACGTTCAGGCCCGCCAGTTGCGCCGCATCGCGCGTCGCCTGGCGCTGGGGGTCGTCGAAGTACGCGGGCACGGTAATGACCACGCCTTCCAGCTCGTCACCAAGCGTGGCTTCGGCGCGTTCGCGCAGGGTATTGAGGATGTCGGCCGAGACCTCCACCGCCGTCTTGTCCCCGGCCGCCGTCTCGATCCGAGGAACGCTGGAGTCCCCGGTCTTCAGCCGAAACGGCAGCTCGCCGGACAGCGTGGCCACATCCGCCGCACCGCGCCCGATCAAACGCTTGACCGAAGCAATGGTGTTGTGCGGATCATCTGCCGCATGCTCGGCCGCCGCGTGCCCGACGCTTACCGCATCCGGCGCGTAGTGCACCACAGAAGGCAGGATATGCCGGCCCTGCTCGTCCGGCAGGGTGTCGGCCACACCACTGCGCACGGTGGCGACCAGCGAATGCGTGGTGCCGAGGTCGATCCCGGCTGCCAGGTGCCGCCGGTGCGGGGCGGAGTCGGCTCCGGGTTCGGTGATCTGCAGTAACGCCATCGAAAATCGGCTCCTTTGGAGGCCGCGGCTGGTTATGGACTAGCCGCGCGCCAGGTTCTGTCGGGTTCGTTTCAGCTCGGCCAGCAGGCGGTCGAAAAAGCGCAGCTCGAGCACGCGATCCTTGGCCTGTGCCCCGGGCGATGTCGGATCGGCCAGAGCCTCGGCGACCTTCGAGCGCGCTTCGTCGCGGGCCTTTTCCAGCTCCATCCCCACCGCGTCCAGTTCCTCGCGGTCGCCGGCGGATTCGGCCTCTTCCAGGCGTTCACGCCACTCGATCTGGGCCTCGATGAACTCGATGTTCTGGCTGGTATCGCGTTCTGCATCGAACGCAATCCCACCGCGCTCCAGCAAGGCCACCGCACGGCGGTAGTCGTCGTCGAGAATGGCATAGGCCTCGTTGACATCGGCCGCCATCGCCGCAGCCATGCGCCGCGCCTGGTCGCCCTGACGCACGAAGCGGTCGGGGTGCAGCTCGGCCTGCAGGCGCTTGAAGCGCTCGGCCAGCTGCTGACGGTCGATCTCGAAAGCGACCGGCAAGTCGAACTGCTCGAAGGGGTCGGTCATGACGTCCTGTGGTCCTCGCAACAAGAGGCTGGCATCGGGCACGGGCGCCCAACGCAAAACGGGGTGGGACAGTGGCTGCCAGGCAACCACCATGCACCACCCCGGATGCGTGCATCAGTCAGATACTGAAGCTTTCACCGCAGCCGCACCGGGCCTTCTCGTTCGGGTTATTGAACCTGAAACCCTCGTTCAGGCCTTCCTTGCCGAAATCCAGCTCGGTGCCATCCAGATAGACGAGCGACTTCGGGTTGACCACCAACTTGATGCCACGATCCTCGAACACCGTGTCGGTGTCCTCGATATCGTCGGCGAACTCGACCACGTAGGCCATGCCCGAGCAGCCGGTCGTCCTGACCCCGAGGCGCACGCCCACACCCTTGCCACGCTGGGCAAGAAAGCTCTGGATGCGCTCGGCTGCCGGTTCGGTCAGTGTAATCGCCATAGACACCTCAGGCGGTCTTCTGCTCGGCCTGCTCGTCCTGACCGTGCCGCTCCTGATAGTTGGAGATGGCTGCCTTGATCGCGTCCTCGGCCAGCACGGAGCAATGGATCTTCACCGGCGGCAGGGCCAGTTCTTCCGCAATCTGCGTATTCTTGATCTGGCTGGCCTCGTCCAGGGTCTTGCCGCGCACCCATTCGGTGAGCAGCGAACTGGAGGCGATGGCGGAGCCACAGCCGTAGGTCTTGAACTTGGCGTCTTCGATCACGCCTTCGTCGTTGACCTTGATCTGCAGCTTCATCACATCGCCGCAGGCCGGGGCGCCGACCATGCCGGTACCGACGGAGTCATCGTTCTTGTCGAAGCTGCCGACGTTGCGCGGATTTTCGTAGTGGTCCAGAACCTTGTCACTGTAAGCCATGACCGTTCTCCTATTGCGTAGTACGCGTTGCGTTCGTGGTGCCGAGCCGGTGGCCTAGTGGGCCGCCCACTCGACGGTGCTCAGATCGATGCCGTCCTGATACATCTCCCACAGTGGGGAGAGCTCGCGCAGCTTGGCGACTGCGGCGCGCACGATCTCGACCGTATGGTCGACCTCCTCGACGGTCGTGTAGCGACCGATGGAGAAGCGGATCGAGCTGTGCGCCAGCTCGTCGTCGCGACCCAGTGCTCGCAGCACGTAGGACGGCTCCAGGCTCGCCGAGGTACACGCCGATCCGGAGGACACGGCGATGTCGCGCAGCGCCATGATCAGGCTCTCGCCCTCGACGAAGTTGAAAGAGACATTCAGGTTGTGCGCGACCCGCTGTTCGGCGTCGCCGTTCAGGTAGACCTCTTCCATGCCGTCGAGGCCCGCCCACAGGCGGTCGCGCAGCATGCGGATGCGCTCGAGTTCGGTACCCATTTCCGCGCCGGCAATTCGGAAGGCCTCGCCCATGCCGACGATCTGGTGAGTCGCCAGAGTGCCAGAGCGCATACCGCGTTCGTGCCCACCACCGTGCATCTGCGCCTCGATGCGCACCCGCGGCTTGCGGCGCACATACAGGGCACCGATGCCCTTCGGCCCGTAGGCCTTGTGCGCGGAGAAGCTCATCAGGTCTACCGGGAGTTTGGACAGATCGACCGCGACCTTGCCGGCGGACTGGGCCGCGTCCACGTGGAAGACGATCCCGTGCTCGCGGCACAGATTGCCAATCGCCTCGATGTCCTGGATCACGCCGATCTCGTTGTTCACGTGCATCACGGAGACGACGATCGTGTCGTCCCGGATCGCATCCTTGAGTTCCTGCAGGTCCACCAGGCCGTTCTCCTTCACGCCCAGATAGGTGACCTCGAAGCCCTCGCGTTCCAGCTGGCGCGCGGTGTCCAGCACGGCCTTGTGCTCGGTCTTGACCGTGATGATGTGCTTGCCCTTGCGCTGGTAGAAATTCGCGGCACCCTTGATCGCCAGGTTGTCGGACTCGGTGGCGCCGGAGGTCCAGATGATCTCCTTCGGGTCGGCGCCAACCAGCGCAGCAACCTGCTCACGGGCATTCTCCACGGCTTTTTCCGCACCCCAGCCGAAGCTGTGGCTGCGCGATGCCGGGTTGCCGAACAGGCCGTCCTTGGTCAGGCAGCCGGTCATCTTCTCGGCCACACGCTCGTCGACCGGCGTGGTCGCGGAGTAGTCCAGGTAGATGGGCAGTTTCAGGTCACTCATTACGCGTTCACTCCTTACGCAGCCGCCTCAGGCGGTCGCATTGCTCGATTTGGTTGCATCGCCCTTCAGGGCGTTGCCATGCACGACCACTTCCTTCACGCCATCCTGCTCCTTCTGTGCCCGATGCCGTTCCAGCACATCCGCCAGCGTCCGGTTGCTGAGAAAGTCGTAGAGCTGCTGGCTGAGATCCGTCCACAGATCGTGCGTCAGACAGCGCGATTCGGAATTGCAGTTGGCCTTGCCGCCACAGCGCGTGACATCCACGGGCTCGTCGACCGCGACGATGATATCGGCCACCGAGATACCCTCGGGCTCCCGACTCAGCGCATAACCACCGCCCGGGCCGCGACTGCTGTTCACCAGCCCCTGCCGGCGCAGCCTGGAAAAAAGCTGCTCCAGATAGGACAATGACAGTTTCTGGCGTCGCGCCACCTCGGCCAGTGATACCGGGCCGTTCTCGGTGTGCATCGCCACGTCCAGCATGGCAGTGACGGCGTAGCGCCCTTTGGTCGTCAGTTTCATGGCTGTGTCTGCTTCCTGCTCATTTGACGTGCAGCTTAGAATAACCGACCAAAACGATCAAGTATTCCCCTGCTGTTTACGTTCTTGTTGGCTTTCCGCAGGCCGAGGCACTTCGCATTCGTCCGGCTCCAGCCCCTCCAGATCGCAGGGCTCGATCGGCCTCGAATCCGCATCGCCCACCACCTCGCCGGGGTCGATCCCCGCACGCTTCAGGGCCTGGCAGGCCTTGTCCATGCGCTCGTCCAGCTCATGCACTCGGTGCACGATCCGATGAATCGCGTTGGCCACCGGGTCGGGCATATCGCGCGCAACACCGTAGGCATCGAAACCCAGGCGGTCGGCCATCTGCTGAAACCGCGGGTCCGGCTCCGGCCGCGGACCGATGACCCGCGCCGGGATCCCGACCGCCGTCGCATCCGCCGGGACATCCTTCAGCACCACTGCATTCGAACCGATGCGCGCGCGGTCACCCACGTGGATCGGGCCCAGCAGTTTGGCCCCCGCACCGATGACCACCTCGTCGCCCAGCGTCGGGTGGCGTTTGCCGCCCTCCCAACTGGTACCGCCGAGGGTCACCTGGTGGTAGATCGTGCAGTCATCGCCGACCTCGGCGGTTTCGCCGATCACCACACCCATACCGTGGTCGATAAAGAAGCGCCGCCCGATCTTCGCGCCCGGGTGGATCTCGATCCCGGTCACCCAGCGACTGAAGTTGGCAATCACCCGCCCCAGCCAGCGCATGCGATGGTTCCACAGCCAGTGCGCCAGCCGGTGATACCAGAGCGCATGCAGACCGGGATACGCCGTCACCACCTCGAAGGCGTTGCGGGCGGCGGGGTCGCGTGCGAACACGCAGCGAATGTCCTCGCGCATCCTGTCAAACATGGCCGGGCCTCATTCCTGAGTCATTTACTAAGGTATCACTTCCGCGCGCGACCCGTCTCAGCGGCCACGCTCCGTGTGCGTCAATATGCCGCGCAGCATGCGCACCTCGCTGGCACTGAGCCCCGCGCGCATGTAGAGGTGGCGCAGGCGCCGCATCAAATGGCGCGGGTTCTCGGGATCCAGCACCTCGATGGTCGTCAGCGCCTGCTCGAAATGACTGAACAGGCCCTCCATCTCCGCCTGGGTCGCCAGCGGGTCGCGCGCATCCTCGGGCTCGGCCGCAGCCGCGGCCCCAACCGACTCCCCGGCCAGGACGGCCATGCGCAGCGCATAGGTCATCACCTGCACGCTGCCGGCAAGATTCAGGGAGCTGAAATCCGGGACGGTCGGGATCTGGACAAAGGCGTTGCAGTGATCCAGCTCGGTATTGGTCAGCCCGCTGTGCTCGCGCCCGAACACCAGCGCGACCGGCCCCTCGGACGCATGCGTCAGCACCTGTTCGGCCGCAATATCCGGGCCCAGCACGGGCACAGAGTGCGTGCGCAGCCGGGCGCTGGTCCCGATCACCCACACACAGTCCGCGACCGCAGCCGCCAGGTCGTCCACCACCCGTGCCCGCGCCAGCAGGTCATCGGCCCCGGAGGCCAGCGCCGTGGCATCGGCATGCGGGAACCGCTCCGGCGCCACCAGCACCAGATCGGTAACCCCCATGGCCTTCATTGCACGCGCGGCGGAGCCGATGTTGCCCGGATGCGTCGTACCGACCAGCACGACCCGCACCCGGCCCAGGCGTTGCTCCATATGCGGAACCCCCTTCGTTCAAGGCGTCGGATTGTACACACCGGTGCCTGCGACTTCCCAAAAAAGAGCCGCTTGTGTATTGTTCGCGGCCTTTCCGCGGCGCGTGCGCGCGCCCGCTGGACACCCCTCAGAACACCAGGAGACACCCCATGCACCCCATGCTGAACACGGCGGTATCGGCGGCTCGCGAAGCCGGACGCATCACCACCCGCGCCTGGGGACGACCGGATCGCATGAACACGCGCGAGAAGGCCCGCAACGACTGGGTGTCGGATGTCGACCTCTCCGCCGAGCAGGCCATTGTGCAGACGTTGCGCCGCGCCTATCCCGACCACACCATCATGGCGGAAGAAGGCGGGCAGCAGGACGGAGCCGACGGCGAATACGTCTGGATCATCGACCCGCTGGACGGCACCACCAACTACCTGCGCCAGATCCCCCAGTACGGCATCTCCATCGCACTCAAGCACAAGGGGCGGCTGGAGCAGGCGGTGGTCTACGACCCGCTGAAGGAAGAGCTGTTCACCGCGACGCGGGGTGCCGGGGCGTTTCTCAACAGCCGCCGGATCCGCGTGTCCGACCGCAAGGACCTCAACGGCGCCCTGCTGGGCACCGGCATCCCCTTCCGCGAAGGCCAGGATCTGGAGCGCTACCTGAGCAGCCTGCGCCACCTGGTGCCCGGCACCGCCGGTGTACGCCGCCCGGGCTCTGCCGCGCTGGATCTGGCCTGGGTCGCTTGCGGACGCTTCGATGGCTTCTGGGAGATGGGCCTGCAGGCCTGGGACATCGCGGCAGGCCTGCTGCTGGTGCAGGAGGCGGGTGGCGTTGTCAGCGACTGGGCCGGCAACCCGGACGTGCTTCGCCGCGGCGATGTCGTCGCCGGCAACCCGAAGGTGCTCAAGGCCATGCTGCAGCGCCTGCACCAGGCCGAAAAAGAACGCGCCGCCCAAGCGAACGACTGAGCCCTCCCCTTCGCGCCCTGCCGGGCTAACGCCCCGGTAGGCGCCCCCGCCACCTTTCGCGCCGTTAATACTGGGCTTGGTTCATCCTCTGGAGTTTACGGTGCCTTCGACCGGCCGCATGCCAAGCGCTGTCTCGCCAGCGCGCCGCGCCCGTTATTGATCAACAACTGGCTTCTTTGCTCGTGCAAAGAAGTACCCACGAAACACGCCCGACTGCCGCGACCCCGGCCCGCTGCGCGGGCCGGGGTTTCCCTCGCTCCGAGGCTTTTCGCGGGCGGCGCGACGACAACGGGGGTGAAGGTCAAGACAACAGCTGTCCCGGCGATTGTGCTTATGGATGGAGGCTAGGTCTTCGGACATCTTTGGCACGCGCGGCCTTCGGGCCTGGCGTGCCGCGCCCGCCAGCGGGCGCCAGACCCCATCGTAGGATGCTGATGAGCGCAGCGAATCGCATCAGGGTTGCCCCGACGTCGGGCCGGTGCGTTTCGCAGCGCTCAACAGCACCCTACGGCGTTTGAGCTGGTCGAATTTTCGTGGACACCTCGTTAGGTGGGACGATACCCCCTGAACGAGGAGAACAACCATGGCACGCAAGCGCCGAAGTTTTTCAAGCGAATACAAGGAACGCGTGGCCCGGATGGTGGTAGATGACGTCTGGAGGTCTCGGTCGTATGCCGAGATCAGGATCTAGGCGAGACGGCCGTTCGCCGCTGGGTCGATCAGCTCTAGGCGGAGCGCACGGGGCAACCGGGCGAGGGTCGGCCGCTGACGGCAGAACAGCAACGGATCCGCCAGCTCGAGGAGGAGAACCGGCGATTGAAGGAGGACAAGGAGCTGCTAAAAAAGCGTCGGTGAGTTCAACCGGTCGACGCAACAGTAGCCATGAGTTTATCCGCCAGGGAGATAAAGCCCAAGGTTTTCCGTGGTCGCCGATTCATGCGGAGGGCGGTTTCATCCAGGTCGGTCTGTGAGAAGCCGTCCAGTTCCGTCCCCTTTGGGAATTACTGGCGCAGCAGGCGGTTGGTATTCTCGTTGGTGCCGCGCTGCCAGGGACTCTGCGGGTCACAGAAGTAGACCTTCACATCCGTGTCGGCGGTGAAGGCCTTATGGCTGGTCATCTCGCTGCCGCGATCCCAGGTCAGGGTTCGCCATATCTCGCGCGGGAGTCTGCGGACCTTGAGGCTGAGCGCGCTCGCGACACTCGCCACATCCTTGCCTTGGACCTTCACCAGCCTCGTAAAGCGGGAGTGGTGCTCGACGAGCGTGGCGATGTGGCTGCTCTTCGCCCCGGAGATCAGGCCCCCTCCCAGTGGCCCGGTATCACACGATCTTCCACTTCCGCCGGACGCTCTCGGATCGAGATTGCATCAATAACCTGACCTCGCGGCTGTCCTTCCGTGCTCGCAAGGCGGGAGCGGCGCATCATCCGGCGCGAACGCAGGCGCTTCAGCAATTCTTTCTTGAGTACGCCGCGACCCTGAATGAAGAGGCTGCGGTAAATCGTCTCGTGGGACACGTGCATGCTGGACGTACCTGGATACTGAACCCGTAGCCATCCTGCGATTTGCTCGGGCGACCAGTCCAATTCGAGCTTCTCTGCCACTATTTCTTGCAGTGGAACATGCGTTGCGCGCCGACAGGGCTTCGGGCGCCGCGCCCGATCCCACGCCCGACTATCGGCCACAGTGGCGCGATATGTACGGCGGGCGCCGTGGCCGCGGCTGATCGTGGAAGGGGCGTGTTGGAGGGTCGCGGCAATCTGACGGATCGATGCCCCGCCAGCAAGGCTGCGGGAGATCTCCTCGCGCTCGGAGGGCGTCAACGCCAGACGGGACCTGCGACGTTCGGCCGGGGCAATTCCACCATGCGCGGCGACGACGCCATGAATCGAGCCGGCCTGCTTGCCCAGCGCTCGGCCAATGTCACTGAGCGACTCGCCGGCTTGCCATTGTTCTCCATAATGCACCACCCCCAAACGCAGCATTGGGACCGAAGGTGTTGCATCGATCAATTGAACGCACCTCCGCCTTCTTCGCCCGGGAACTGAAGTGATGCATCGCTGCATCACGCGGTTGAGCGGAGAAGGCCCTGTCCATCGTCTTTGTCGGCTGCTGGGAGTGAGCCGGGCCGGCTATTACGCGGCGCGGGCGCGGGCCGAACGTCCAAGCGTGCCCTGCGCCGCTGGCGCTCACCTCGAGCGCGTGTTTGCTGCTTCCGGGCGAACCTACGGCAGCCGGCGTCTGGCAAAGGCCTTACAGGCGGATGGCACCGCCGTGGGCCGTTACCGGGTGCGGACGCTGATGCGCGAGCGCGGCCTGCGGCCCGTCTGGCGGCGGCGCTTCGTGACCACCACGCAACGCGACGACAGGGCTCCTCTCGCCGAAAACCATCTCAACCGCGAGTTCACCCCGGCCGGACCGAACCAGGCGTGGGCGTCCGACATCACCTATATCCCAACCACCACCGGCTGGAGCTACCTGGCGGTCATCCTCGACCTGTACTCGCGCAAGGTCATCGGTTGGGCCCTCGATCGGCAGATGCCGGCGAGCCAGACCTGCGAGGCCCTGCGCATGGCGCTGGAGCAGCGCCAACCGGAGCCGCGACTGCTGCTGCACTCCGACCAGGTCTGCCAATACACCAGCGCCGCCTGGCGGCGGCTGCTGACCCGGCACCAGATCCAGGCGAGCATGAGTCGCCGGGGTAACTGCTGGGACAATGCCGTCGTCGAGTGCTTCTTCCTGAGCCTCAAGACGGAACGCGTCTGGCAGCGCCGCTACGCGAACCACGGCGAGGCGCGGCGGGATATCGCGGACTACATCGCTCGGTTCTACAACACCGTTCGCATCCACTCGACGCTGGGCTACCTGCCTCCCAGCGTCTACGATCAACCAACGGCAGCCAATCCACCTAACGCGGTGTCCGAAATCACTTGACCACCACCACAGTTGGAGCTGAATACAAGCGCGGGGAGACCTTCTGTTTTGACCTTCCTCCCCCCGTATGAAGCCCCTTGCGGAAGGGTTCTCGGGACGGACGATTCAAAATAGAAACGGGGGCGCTGACTGTCTGAGCGAAGCCGAAGGCGTAGCGAGTTTCAGCGCCGCCGGCCCGAGGGCCCTGGAGCAAGGTCCCCGGGCGGAATCCGGGTGCCCTTCTTTGGGTACTTTCTTGGGCAAGCAAGAAAGTACCTCGCGGCGCGCTCGCGAGTGAGCGCACGGCAGGCGGCGTACCGAAGGCACGTAAACACCGGATGACGAACCAAAGCCAGCCTCAACAAGGCAGGCGGCCGGACGAAGGCACTTCAAACACCCAACGACGATCAAGGGCCAGCCCTGAAGCGCCGACGGCTAGCGAGGGTCGTCGTCGGAGTCGGGGGCGGGCTCGAGGCGGAGCTGGCCATTGGCGTCGTCCTCGGGCGGTGCCAGGGTGAAGCCCGCGTCGGAGGCGACGTCCGCCAAGTCGCGGATCGCATCCAGCGGCGGCAGCTCCTCCAGCCGCTTCAGGCCCAGGTCGTCGAGGAACGTCCGCGTCGTCGCATACAGCGCAGGCCGACCGGGCACCTCCTTGTGCCCCACCACGCGCACCCATTCGCGCTCCTGCAAGGTACGCATGATCCCGGAACTAACCGCCACGCCGCGTACCGCCTCGATCTCGGCGCGCGTCACCGGCTGGCGATAGGCAATGATCGCGAGCGTCTCCAGCAGCGCGCGGGACAGCCGCGCGGGGCGTTCGGGCTGCGCCGCCTGCACCGTGGCCGAGAAGCGGGCCCGCACGCGGAAGCGGTACCCGCCAGCCGTACGCACCAGTTCGATGGCGCGATCCGCATAGCGCTCCTGCAGCCGGCCAATCGCCTGGTCCAGTGTCGGCTGATCGATCTCGCCCAGATCCTCGCAGGCGGCCTTCAGGTCGCGCGGCGCGACCGGCTCGGCGGCGGCAAAGAGGACCGCCTCGATCGCGAGTTCGATGGCACCGAGCGTGTCGGTGTCGATCTCGGTAGCGGCTTGCGGGGCCTCAGGGCTGGTGACGTCGTTCATGCATCCTCCGGGTCCGGCCGGCCACCCCGACGGCGCAGGCGAATCGGGCTGTAGGGTTCGCTCTGGCCCCACTCCACCAGGCCGGACTTGGTCAGCTCCAGCACGGCGAGAAACGAAACCACCACGCCCTGGCGCCCTTCAGAGGCGAGCAGGAGCGTGACGAAGTCGGTAAAGCGCTCCGGGTGCAGGACCTCGAGGATACTGCTCATGCGCTCGCGCACCGACAACTGCTCGGTGGAGATGTGATGGTGTGCGGAGAGGCTGGCCCGATGCATCACGGCGGCCAGGGCCTCCATCAACTCGTCCATCGTGGGGGCCGGGGGTGGCGGCCCCTCCAGTGCCTCGACGCTGGCAGCGGCGGCGTACACGTCGCGGTCCATGCGCGGGATCTCGTCCAGCCGTTCGGCCGCGGTCTTGAACTGTTCGTATTCCTGCAGCTGCCGGATCAGCGCCATGCGCGGATCCGTGTCCTCGTCCGCGTCAGCCTGCACCGGGCGCGGGAGCAGCATGCGCGACTTGATCTCGGCAAGCAGCGCCGCCATCACCAGATACTCGCCGGCCAGCTCCAGGCGCAGCGCGCGCATGACCTCGATATACGCCATGTACTGACGGGTGATCTCGGCGATCGGGATGGCGAGGATGTCGAGGTTCTGCCGGCGGATCAGGTACAGCAACAAGTCCAGCGGACCTTCGAACGATTCGAGGAAGACCTCCAGTGCATCCGGGGGGATATACAGATCGGCCGGCAGCTCGGCCACCGGCTCGCCATGCACGCGATAGACAAACTCGCCTTCCGCTCCGGTCTCGACCGTCGCGGAGTTCTCCAGGTCCGTCAGCTCATCGCGCGGGTCCATGGCTCATCTCGGTGGGAGCTTCCCGAATGGGGTCATCGCAGGTAATCCAGGCCCATCACGCGGCGTACCTCTTCCAGGGTCTCGCGCGCCTCTTCGCGCGCGGCCTCGGAGCCCTCGACGATGATCGAGCGCACCAGGGCCGGGTCCTCGGCATACTCCTTGGCGCGCTGCTGGATCGGCTCCAGTTCCGCCTGCACCTCTTCGATCAGCGGGCGCTTGCAGTCGATGCAGCCGATCCCGGCCGAGGTGCAGCCCTCGTGCAGCTCGGCACGGCTGGCCTCGTCGGTATAGACCAGGTGCAGGTCCCAGACCGGACACTTCTCCGGCGTGCCGGGATCAGTACGGCGCACGCGCGCCGGGTCGGTCGGCATGGTGCGGATCAGTTTTTCCACCTCGGCCGGCTCGGTGCGCAGGCTGATGGTGTTGCCATAGCTCTTGGACATCTTGCGCCCGTCCAGCCCCGGCATCTTCGCAGTGGGCGTGAGCTTGGCCTGGGGCTCCGGCAGGATGATCTTGCCACCACCTTCAAGGTAGCCGAACAGGCGTTCACGATCCCCCAGCGAGATGTTCTGCTGCGACTCGAGCATGGCCCGGGCCACTTCCAGCGCCTCGTCCTCGCCGTGCTCCTGGAAACGCTTGCGCAGGTCGCGGTAACGCTTGGCGGCCTTTTTGCCCATCTTGTCGACCGCGGCCTCGGCCTTCTCCGCAAACCCCGGCTCGCGGCCATAGAGATGGTTGAAGCGGCGCGCGATCTCGCGCGTGACTTCCAGATGCGATACCTGATCCTCGCCAACCGGGACCATGCCGGCGCGGTAGGCGAGCACATCCGCGCTCTGCAGCACGGGGTACCCCAGAAAGCCGTAGGTCGCCAGATCCTTCTCGCGCAGCTGTTCCTGCTGGTCCTTGTACGTGGGCACGCGCTCCAGCCAGCCGAGCGGGGTAATCATCGACAGCAGCAGGTGCAGCTCCGCATGCTCCGGCACGCGCGACTGCACGAACAGCGTGGCGGAGCCGGGACTCACCCCGGCCGCCAGCCAGTCGATCACCATCTCGGTGACATGCTGTTGCAGATCACCCGGGTCTTCGTAGTGCGTGGTCAGCGCGTGCCAGTCGGCGACGAAGAAGAAGCACTCGTAATTGTGCTGCAGCTCGATCCAGTTTTTCAGGACGCCGTGATAATGGCCCAGATGCAGGTGCCCGGTCGGGCGCATGCCCGAGATCACGCGCTGGTTCGTTCCCTGGTTGCTGGTCACGAGTGGTTCCTTCTCCGTTATTCGTGGGGTTCGTTGGGCACGATTCAGAACATACCGCCCGACAAGGCAAACAGCATGCCCAACAGGGCCGCCGTACGATCGCGTTCGTTCACGTACACCCGACCGTCTTCCATATTCAGGTGCCCGCGCCAGAGCTCGGCATCGGCGTCGCGCTGCAGCCAGCCCTGCGCCGCCAGGGCATGGAGACGCTCGTCCAGCTCCGCGTCGGGATAGGCCGCGTCGAACTCGCGGACCCATTCCAGCCCGAGCCGCAGCTCGCTGTCCAGTACCAGGGTCTCCAGTGGCCGGGTGCGGAAGCCGCGCGCATCACCGCGCAGGCCCAGTTCGGTCTCCAGGGCCACCTGATGCGCGGGGGATTTGTTGAACGAGGCCTTCAGCTCGACCGCCGGCCGATGCTCGATCATGCGTTCGATCGCATCGGTGATCACCGACCCGCCGAGCGCCAGACGCTGCCCGCGTTCGAGGTCACGCTCCTGCAACACCTCCAGGTCCTGGATCATCTGCAGCAGTGCCGGGCGATCCCAGCGCAGCATCGCAAACTGGAGATCGACAGTCTCGAGTTCCAGCACGTCGGCGTCCGCCTCGCGCAGACGGACCTCGTCGATCTCCAGGCGCAGACGGCTGTCCAGGCGATCGTTATTGGTCTTCTGGAAGGCATTCACCCGCGGCCGGGTCAGCTCCATCTCGCCCTGCTCGTCGCGAAAGCGCAGCTGCGCGGCCGCCAGGCCGCCCTCGTAATCGGGCAGGCGGCCGTAGATACCATCCTCGTCTGGTTCGAACACGGTCGCAAAACGGCCCTGCTCCACTCGCAGGTCCGCCTCGTCGTCATGCAGACGCAGTGCGGGCAGGTCCAGGCTCAGCAGCAGCTGCTCCGCCGACCAGGCAAAGCGCCCCTGGCCCGCATCCAGCTCGAGCCACAACGGCCCTTCGCCATCAACACGGTCGGCCACATCCGGCACCTCCATCAGGTCCAGCGTCAGGGGCTCGAACTGCACGCGCGTGGTCAGACGACCCCCCATGCCGGCGTGCGTCTGCACGACCAGATCGAGCTCGTGCAGCAAATGGGCCGCGAGCGAGCCCTCCGGGGCCTCGAGGGCACCCAGGTCCACGTTCGATTCGCCGCGGGCGCCGAGCACGCCGTGGCGTACCCGATGTTCCAGCGGAATGACCAGTTCGGTCTCGCCGTCGTCGAGCGTCAGCTCGCTGCGAGCGGTCGCGGTGCGATAGCTGCGCCGGTATTCGACCATCTCGTGGCGCAGATCCACCTCGCCGATGCGTGCCTGCTGGGACTCGGTCACGTTGCGCTCGACCTGCCCACCGACAAACACCGGCCAGGCGGCGACCACGATCAGCAACACCAGTAGCAGCACGATCCATTTACGCATCACGCATCTCCCCGGGCCTCCATGCCCCTGCTATTCCTCAAGAAACGCCACGTCGCCGACACCGTGACGGATGATCTCCGGTACGTCACCGGTCAGGTCGATCACGCTCGTCGGCTCCAGGGTGCCGGCCCCGCCATCGACGACTTCGTCCACGACCTTTGACAGCCGCTCGTCGATCACCCAGGGCTCGCTCAGCGGCAGATCCTCGCCCGGCAGTTGCAGCGTCGCGGTCATCAGCGGCGATCCCAGTTCCTCCAGCAGCGCCGAGACGATGCGGCTGTCCGGAACGCGCAGGCCAATGGTGCGCCGCTTGGGGTGCTGCAGGCGGCGCGGCACCTCGCGCGTGGCCGGCAGGATGAAGGTATAGGGCCCGGGCGTCAGGCCTTTCATCAGGCGAAAGGCCGTGTTGTCGACCTTGGCATAGACGCCAAGCTCCGAGAGATCCCGGCACAGCAGCGTGAGGTGATGGGTCTCGTCGACCTGGCGAATGCGGCGGATACGGTCGGCGCCGGCCTTGTCGCCCGGCAAACAGGCCAGGGCATAGCAGGCATCGGTCGGGATCGCGATCACGGCGCCCTCGTGCAGCCGATCCAGGACCTGCCGGACCAACCGGGGCTGCGGGTTTTCGGGGTGTATCGCGATCATGGAGTCGGGCCACTGATGACAAGGCGCGCAGTGTAGCGCATGGTGGGCGCCGCTTATAAGGCGGTCTGGCTGCGTTAGAATTTACGTCCCAACCCACGGAGACGCCGATCAATGCTCTACATGATCCAGGGCCAGGACGCGCCCGACTCGCTGGATGCCCGCCTCGCCGCGCGGCCGGAACACGTCGCCCGCCTGCAGGCGCTGCACGACGCCGGTCGCCTGGTCCTGGCCGGTCCGCTGCCGGCGATTGACAGCAACGACCCGGGCCCCGCCGGGTTCACCGGCAGCCTGATCGTGGCCGAGTTTCCGTCGCTGGAGGCCGCCCACGACTGGGCCAACGCCGACCCCTATGTCGCCGCGGGGGTCTATACCTCGGTGGACGTTCGTCCTTTCAAGCAGGTGTTTTGATCATGCGTACCCGTCCCGCCGCGCTCGTTGCCACTCTCGCCCTCGCGGGCCTTCTGGCCGCCTGCGGGAATGGCGACGAGGGTCTGCCGCTGCCCGACGAAGAGGCTAGCGAGCTCGACACGGTCATCACCGATACCGATGACGAGGACACGGTCGCCATCGTTAACGATCGCGCGATCACCCGCGCCGACCTGTTCACCTATGCCGGCATGGACGAGGATCCGGGGTTGGCCACGCAGGGCGAAGGCGTGCTGGACGAGGTCATCAGCCTGGAGCTGCTACGCCAGGAGGCGTTGAAGCGCGGGCTGGGCGACGACCCCGAGATCCAGCGCATCCTGAAGATGGTCGAGACCAATCTGCTGGCTTCGATGCTGATGGAGCGCATCGCCGAGGAGCTCGAGATCAGCGAAGAGGACGTGGAAGCGGAATACGAGCGCCAGGTCGAATACCTGCGCGGCACGGAGTACCGCGCGCGTCACATCCTGGTCGAGGACGAAGACAGCGCGCGCGAGCTGCTGGCACAACTGGACGACGGGGCCGATTTTGCGGAGCTGGCCGAGGAGCACTCCATCGACCCGGGATCCGCCGCCCGGGGCGGGGACCTGGGCTGGTTCACGCCCGATGGCATGGTGCCGGAATTCGCCGCCGCCACCGAGGCCCTGGAACCCGGCGAGACCACCGACGCGCCCGTGCAGTCCCAGTTTGGCTGGCACCTGATCCGTCTGGACGACACCCGCGAGGTGGAAGTCCCGCCGCTGGACGAGGTGCGCGCCGAGATCATCGAGATCCTGGAAAGCCGCGCCATTCAGGAAAAGCTGGAGGCCCTGCGCGCCGAGGCGACGATCGAGATCCCGAACCGGCCGGAGAACTGATTCGGCCCGTTCGGGCGGGCGCGTCAGTGCCCGTGACCGCCGTGCCCGTGACCCGCGTCATCGTGTTCCATGTGATCGTGCCCGGCACCCTCCTCGGCCTCGCCGCGGCGGACCTGCATGTGCAGATCCATGGTCTCGCCGTCCTCGAAGGTCACACGTACGGCGACCCAGTCACCGGCCGTCAGCGGCTCGTGCAGACCGATGAACATCAGGTGCAGGCCGCCCGGCTCCAGCACCAGGGCCTCGCCCGCGGGCAGATCCAGGTGTTCGACCTCGCGCATGCGCATCACGCCATCCTCGTGGGTGTGCTCGTGCAATTCGGTAGTCTCGGCGATCGGCGACTCGGCGGCCACGATGCGGCGATCGGACCCGCCGGTATTGCGCAGCTCCAGGTAGCCGGCGGTGGTATCCCCCGGTACCAGGCGCACCCATGGCGTGCCTTCCATCTCCAGCCCTTCCAGGCATTCGCACGCCTCCGGGGCCTCCTCGGCCATCGTGGTACCACCGCCCACACCGAGGCCAAGGACCAGGGCGACGGCCCCGAGATTTCGTAATACGCCGAGTTTCATCATCGCGCTCTCCAGATTTGTGGCTGGCCGCATACTAACCCAGCGAGGATCATCGAGGAGGCGGGGTCGCGCACACAGACAATTCGCTTAGAATAACGCGCCGGGAAGGAACCCTCCGACCCTTTAGTGCCTCCAACCGACCGGCCCTGCCCCATCCGACCGAGAACACCATGCCGCGCCTTCTTCGACGTGCCCTGCCCCCCTTGCTGATCCTCGCCGCTGCGATCGTGGGCTTCCTCGTATTGCGTGCGACGGGCCCCGAGGCGCCTGCGCCGGAGGCCACCGAGCGGACCTGGCCGGTGCAGGGGCTGGTGGCCGAGTTGGGCGAACACCACCCAGGCATCCTGCTGAACGGGCGCAGCGCGTCGGCCCAGACGGCCACCCTGCGCGCAGCCGTGGAGGGCGAGATCGAAGCCGTCCCAGCCCGGATCGGGGCGCGCATGGAGGCTGGCGAAACCCTGTTGCGCATCGACCCGCGCGAGGCGGAACTGCTGCTCGTCCAGCGCACGGCCGAACGCCGTGAGCTCGAGGGCGCAAAAGAGAGCGAGGAGATCCGCGCCCGCTTCGATCGCGAGGCCCTGGTGCGCGAACGCGAACTCCTGGAGATCGCCGAGCGTGGGCTGCGCCGGGCGCAGAACCTGCGCGAACGCGATCTCGGCTCCGAGACCGACGTGGACACAGCCCGGGAGGCCCTGGAACAGGCCAGCCTGACGTTGGACAACCGCGAGCAGGCGATGGCCGATGCCCCGATGCGCATGGCCCAGGCAGAGGCCCGCCTGGAGCGCGCGCGGGCTGCCGAGGATCAGGCGCGCATCGATCTCGAGCGCACCACGATCACCGCACCCTTCGATGCCCGGATAGTCGAAGTCGAGGTGGCCGTCGGCGAGCGTGCACGCCCGGGCGACCCGCTGGTGCGCCTGTTCGCGCTCGACGACCTGGAGATTCGCGCCAGCATCCCGGCCTACATCCTGCCGCGCATCGAGGAACTGCTGGACGCGGGCGAGGAGCTGACTGCCCATGCCCGGGTGGGCGGGCGCACGGTGCGCACGGAACTGGCACGCCTGGAAGGCGAGACGCGCGCGGGCGAAGCCGGGACGCGCGGCGTCTTCGAGGTACGCGAGGGTCATTCGGCGCTGAACCTAAACCGCTTCGTCGAGCTGACGCTGCGGCTACCGGCCGAGGCCGACAGCGTGGCCGTTCCCTACGAGGCCCTGTATGGCCGAGACCAGGTCTTCCGCGTCGTCGATGGCCGCATGCAGTCGTTGCGGATCGAGCGCCTCGGCGAGTTCGTGACCGACGCCGGGGACGTCCGGGCGCTAATCCGTCACCCGGATCTGGAGACGGGCGACATCCTGGTCGCCACCCGCCTGCCAAATGCCGTGGACGGGCTGAAGGTCGAGGTCGAGGAGCCCGGCGAACGCCCGGACCGCGATGCCGCGATCCCGCGCGCCTACGACAGCAACGGGGAACAGGACCCGAACGATGACTGACGCCGACCCCGGCCAGCGCGCCGGCGACGGCCCGAACGAGCGCCCGATGCCCGGCGGGGGATCGCGTGACAATGGCCAGCCACCGCGTGGTCCCATTCAGCTGTTCCTGGAACACCGCCTGGCCGCGAATCTGCTGATTGCGCTGATGCTGCTGGCCGGGGCGTTCGCGCTGACCAAGCTGAACACCCAGTTCTTCCCGAACTTCGAACTGGACTTCATGATCGTGGAAGTGGTCTGGAGCGGCGCCAGTGCGGAGGACGTGGAACAGGCGATCATCGATCCCCTGGAGCAGGACCTGCGCACCGTGGACGGCCTGCGCAACATGACCTCGACCTCTGCGCTGGGCGTCGGCGTGGTCACGCTGGAGTTCGAGGCGGGCACCGACATGACGCGGGCCGCCGAGCAGGTCAACGACCGCGTCGACCAGCAGCGCAATCTGCCGGAAGACGCGGAAACCCCGGTGGTCAAACGGATCATCCGCTACGAGCCCGTGGCGCGGCTGCTGATCACCGGCCCGGAAGACCCGCAGCAGCTGCGCCGGCTGGCCCGGCAGTTCGAACGTGAACTGCTGGATGCCGGGATCGCCCAGATCGAGTTCACCGGGCTGACTGAAGACGAGATGGCCATCCAGGTGCCGGCGCGCGAGCTCTATCGACTGGACATGACGCTGGACCAGATCGGTGCGCAGATCCGCGAGATGGCGCAGGACTTCCCCGCCGGCTCGGTCGGGCGCGACGATACCGCGCGCCAGATTCGCAGCCTGGAGCAGGCTCGCGATGTTGTCGGCTTCGAGCGGCTGATCCTGCGCGGCGACACCGATCTGGGGCGGATCAGGCTGGGCGATATCGCCGACATCGAACTGCGACCGCGCGATGGCGAGGTACGCACCCGCGCCAACGGCAAGCCCGCTATCGAGATGCAGCTGCTGCGCTCGGAGACGGGTGACTCGCTGGAGGCCGCGCGCGTCCTCGAAGACTGGCTGGAGGAGACCAAACCCGCCCTGCCCCCGGGCGTGGATCTCCAGGTGATGGATGCCTTCTGGGAACTGCTGGCCGAGCGCATCAACCTGCTGCTGAAAAACGGCCTCGGCGGCCTGATGCTGGTGCTGGGGATTCTGTTTTTGTTCCTCAACCGGCATGTCGCGCTACGCGTGGCGCTGGGCATCCCCATCGCGTTCACCGCCGCCTTTGTCGTGCTGTGGCTGGTGGGCGGCTCGATCAACATGATCTCGCTGTTCGGCTTCATCATGTCGCTGGGGATCATCGTCGACAACGCGATCGTGGTCTCGGAGCATGCCTACAGCCTGCACCAGCGCGGGCTGGACGCGGGCCGGGCCGCACGCGACGGCGCCCGGCGCATGGTCGGCCCGGTGATCGCAGCCTCGCTGACCACGGTCGCCGCCTTCATGCCGCTGATGCTGATCGGCGGGGTGATCGGAAACATCCTGTTCGACATCCCGCTGGTGGTGATCTGCGTGATCGTGGCAACCCTGCTGATTGCGTTCCTGATCCTGCCGGCCCACCTGAAGGGTGTGATGCATCGGCTCAAGGAGCCCGCCCCGAACAGCCTGCGGGCGCGCTTCGACGCCGGCTTCGAACGGCTGCGAAATGGCCCGTTCCGCCGCGCTGTTACGCACTCGGTGGACCACGCGGGCGTCACCCTGGCACTGGCCGTGGGCGCGCTGATCCTGGCCATTGGTCTGGCCGCCAGTGGCCGCATCGGCTTCACCTTCTTCCCCTCGCCCGAGGGCACCATCGTCAACGCCGGGGTGAACTTCGTCGCCGGCACCCCGCCGGAGCGGGTGGAGTCGTTCCTGATCCACGCCGAGCGCGCTCTTGAGGAGACCGAGGAGGCATTGGGCGGCAACCTCGTGCGCACCTCCGTGACCCGCCTCGGCAAGGGGATCGACCCGGGCGATGGCAATGCGCCCAAGGGGGAGCAGTTCGGCAACATCCAGGTGGAACTGGTCTCGCCGGAAGAACGGACCGTGCGCAATCGCGAGTTCATCCGCGAATGGGAGGACCGCATCCGCCAGGCCCCTGGAATCGAGAACTTCTCCATCGACGAGCGCCAGACCGGTCCGCCCGGGCGTGACCTCGATATCCGCCTGACCGGGGACGACCCGCATGTACTGAAGGAGGCGGCGCTGGAACTGGCCGACATGCTGGACGACTTCCCCGGGACCTTCGCCACCAGCGACGACACCCCGTTCGGGCGCGAGCAGTTCGTATTTCAGCTGAAGCCCGAGGGCCGCGCGGTCGGGCTGACGACCGAATCCGTCGGGTTGCAGCTGCGCAACGCCTTTGATGGCTACCTCGCCCAGCTCTATCAGGACGGGCTGGAGGAAGTGGAGGTGCGCGTACGACTGCCGGATGGCGAGCGCCACCGCAGCGAGAGTCTGGAGCGGCTGAACCTGCGCCTGCCGGACGGGGCCTTCGTGCCACTGGACGACGTCGTGGAACTGCGTTCACGCCAGGGGTTCGAGACCCTGCGCCACGCCGATACGCGGCTGGCCATTCAGGTCTCGACCGAGGTGGATCGGGCGGTGAACAACGCCGCCCGTATCCGGGCGGCACTCGAGGACGGGCCGCTGGACGAGCTGGCTGTCCGCTATGGCGTCGAGTACTCCTTCGAAGGGCGCGCGGCCGACCAGGAAGAGACCTTTGCCGACATGCGGATGGGCCTGCTGCTGGCGCTGGGGCTGATGTACATCGTGCTGGCCTGGGTGTTCGCCTCCTGGGGCTGGCCGCTGATCGTGATGGCAATCATCCCGTTCGGGATTCTCGGCGCACTGTTCGGGCACTGGGTGATGGGTGTGGAGCTCACCATCCTGTCACTGTTCGGCCTGTTCGGACTGACCGGGATCGTGGTCAACAACTCGATCATCCTGGTCAGCTTCTACCAGGGGCTGCGGGAGACCGGACTCGCTCTGCGCGAGGCGATCGTAGAGGCCGCCTGTCAGCGCCTGCGTGCGGTCATCCTGACCTCGGTCACCACCATCGCCGGGCTTACACCCCTGCTGTTCGAGCGCTCGGTGCAGGCCCAGTTCCTGATCCCGATGGCGATCTCGATCGTGTTCGGACTGGCCTTCGCGACCCTGCTGGTGCTGTTCGTGATCCCCGCCCTGCTGCGCCTGTACGAGGGGCGCTTCGGACGCGCGGAGGCCACCGAGGCACGCGTTTCTTGATTCTCGCTCGCCAGCGAGTAAACTTCCGGCGCCACGAATTCCGTTTCACCGGGGCCTGGCCCCGGCAATCCAAACGTCCCAGGAGATAGGCATGGCTGGACATTTCCCGTTTGCTGGTAAGCGCGGCACGCGCTACGGCCTCGCCCCGCGCGGCACCATCGCCGCCTTTTTCGAAAACCACGGGTTCAACGAGGACCTGCAGGAGAAGTACTACAAGTGGTGGTACGACTGGGCCAAGGACTTCGTCGAGAAGGACGCCGATCTCTCCTACACCATGATCACCAAGTTCGACAGCTATCCGATGGGCACCCATGCCCACCACTCGTTCCATCTGAACGGCAAGTACTGGCCGAGCTGCCTGGACGAGCTGGGCTCGTTCATCCGCGACGTCATCTTCCCGAAGATGGACGAAAAGGCGATGCACGATCTCGAAGAGAAGCACGCCAAGATGATCAAGGACCTGGAGAAGGAAGCCGAGTCCAACCCGCGCGAAGCGGCCCCGGACGTCGGTCTGTTCCGCCACGTCTGATCGGCAGTCTTGCCGCAGCATCCGGCCCCGCCCTGCGGGGCCGGTTTGTTTAGGGAAACACTGATTAATGAACGCCGCGAAGCGTGAAGCCATCTTCGAACGCCTGAAGGCGGCGAACCCCGAGCCGACCACCGAGCTCGAATACAACACGCCCTTCGAACTTTTGATCGCAGTCATCCTGTCGGCCCAGGCCACGGATGTCGGCGTGAACAAGGCCACCCGCCGCCTCTACCCCGCCGCCAACACGCCCGAGGCGATCCTCGCGCTGGGGCTGGACGGGTTAAAGGAACACATCAAGACCATCGGCCTGTACAACGCCAAGGCCGAGAACGTGATCAAGACCTGCCGCATCCTGGTCGACCAGCACGGCGGCGAGGTTCCGCGCGACCGCAAGTCGCTGGAGGCCCTGCCGGGGGTGGGCCGCAAGACCGCGAACGTCGTCCTGAATACCGCCTTCGGCGTACCCACCATCGCGGTGGACACCCACATCTTCCGGGTCGCCAACCGCACCGGACTGGCGCCCGGCAAGAACGTGCTGGAGGTCGAGAAGCGGCTGATGCGGCTGACGCCAAAGCCCTATTTGCAGGACGCCCACCACTGGCTGATCCTGCACGGACGCTATGTCTGCAAGGCGCGCAAGCCCGAATGCTGGCGCTGTCCGATCGAGGACCTGTGCGAATACAAGGCGAAGACGCCGCCACCCATCGGCGCCTAACCACCCCCATACCTTCGAGGAACACCCCATGTACGGCAACCGCGACCAGATCCGCACCCAGTTCGTCGACGCCTGGCACAAGGCGCAGGCCGGCGAGACGCTGACCGACCTGGAACAGCAGCTGGTGGACGTGATCTCGGAACACCCCGAGTACCACGAATTCATCAAGGACCGCGAGACCGCGCTGACTGGCGAATTCCCGCCGGAGCTGGGCACCTCCAACCCGTTCCTGCACATGGCGATGCACCTGAGCCTGCGCGACCAGGCCCGCACCGACCGCCCAGAGGGTATCCACGCCCTGCACCAGGGCCTGTGCGCCCGCTTCGGGGTGATGGACGCCGAGCACCGGATGATGGAGTGCCTGGGCCAGGCCCTGTGGGAGGCGCAGCGCAACAACGTGGCGCCAGACCAGAACGCCTACATGGAGTGCCTGCGCCAGCTCGCCGGGCGCTGACTCAGGCGCGCTGCGGCTCTGGCGCGGGCCGCCGGTCCAGCCCCAGCCGATCCAGCAGCACCAGCATCGCAGGCGTGAACAGCAACGTCAGCGGCGTGGCGACAAACAGGCCACCGGCGATCGCGGTCGCGAGCTGCACCCAGAAGCCGGTCACCGGCGCCCCGACGTAGAAATCCCTTCCGGCGAAATCCACGGTCCAGGCCAGCACCATAGGCATCAGGCCGAGGATGGTGGTGATCGCGGTCAGCAGCACCGGCCGCATGCGCTGGGCCGCCGCGCGCAGGGCCGCCTCCAGGGCATCCAGCCCGCGTCGACGCTGCTCGTTGTAGGTGTCGATCAGCACGATGTTGTTGTTCACCACGATCCCGGCCAGCGCCAGCACCCCGATCCCGCTCATCACGATGCCGAATGGCTCGTCGCGCAGCAGCAGGGCCAGCAACACCCCGGCGGTGGAGAACACGATCGCCGACATCACCAGCAGCGCCTGCGAGAAACGGTTGAACTGGGTGACCATCATCGCGAGCATCAGGAACAGCGACAGCGCGAAGGCCGCGAGCAGGAAGCGCGCCGCCTCTGCCTGTTCTTCCGCCTGGCCGCGAAACCGCAGCTGCACCTCCGGGTCCAGGTCCATGCCGGCGATGCGCGCCTCCAGCGCGCGCTGGCGCTCGTCTACCAGGTAGCCGCTGGCCGCATCCGCCTCCAGGGTGTAGGCGCGATCGCCGTCGCGCCGCTTGATCAGGCCGGTGGCCGGAACCGGCACCAGTTCCGCGAAATGCGCCAGCGGCACCAGCCCGGTCGCGCCGGGAAGGTTCAGGGTGGCCAGCTGCTGCAGGTGGCGCTGCTCCGCCGGCAGGCGCAGGCGGATATCGACCTCCTCGTCGCTGTAGTCCGGGCGGTAGCTGCCGAGCTGGATGCCGCGGGTCAGCAACTGCACGCCCTCGCCCAGCAACGGCACGTCCACGCCGAAGCGCGCCGCCTGCGTGCGATCGAAGCGCACCTCCAGTTCCACCCCGGGCAGCGGCAGGTCGTCGGTCACGTCCTCGAAGCCGCCCAGCTCGTCCATCGCACTGCGGATCTCGCGGATCACCGGCGCAATGCGATCGGCGTGGCGACTGGAGGCCTCGACCACGATCGGCCGACCCTCTCGCGGCCCTCGTTCCTGGGCACGAAACTGCAGGCGGATGCCCGGCAGGTCGGCGGTACGCTGGCGCAGGTCCTCGATGATCGCGGCCGCCGGCGGGCGCTCGCGCCAGGAGATCAATTCCAGCTGGATCAGCCCGACCAGGTCTTCCGGGTAGTCGCCCTGCAGCCGCCCGAGCTGGGTACCGATGGTCCGCGCATAGACATGCTGGATCTGCGGCACCCCCTGCAGGCGCCCCTCCACCTGCCGCACCAGTGCGTCCGCCTCCCACACCGACAGGTCGCCGCGCGCCTGTACCTGCACCTGCACGAAGTCCGGTTCCACCTGCGGGAAGAACTCCACCCCGCGCCCCTGCTGGGCGTACAGCGCATAGGTGGCGGCCACCAGCGCCAGCGTGGCCGCGAGCGTCCAGACGGGGCGGCGCACCAGCGGCTGCAGCAGGCGGATGTAGGCGCGGGTCAGGCCCTGCAGTTCGTCATAGCGGCCGTCCTCGGCCGCGCGCACGTAGCGCGTCTGGGCCGCGTTGATCGGCCGGCTCTGGCCGATCACCGACCCCAGCGCCGGGATGAATACCAGCGCCATCGCCAGCGAGGCGATCAGGGTCACGATCACCGTGGCTGGCAGGTAGACGATGAACTCGCCGACCATGCCGGGCCACAGCAGCATCGGCGCGAACACCGCCAGCGTAGTCCCGATCGCGGTGGTGATCGGCCAGGACATGCGCTGCGCCGCGGCGCGGAAGGCCTCCCGCCGCGGCATGCCTTCGGCCACATAGCGGTCAGCCAGCTCCACCACCACGACCGCACCGTCCACCAGCATGCCGACCACCAGGATCAGCCCGAACAGCACCACCACATTGAGCGTGAAGCCCATCAGATAGATCGCCAGGATGCCACCGAGGAAGGCCCCGGGGATGGCCACCCCCACCAGCAGCGCCGCGCGCGCCCCCATCATCGCCAGGATCACCAGCGCCACGATCAGCACCGCAGCGATCACGCTGTTCTCGAGATCGCCCAGCAAGTCGTCGACATCGCGCGCCATGTCCTGCAGGTAGGTGACCTCGACCGTCTCCGGCCAGTCGGCCCGCGCCGCCTCGATGGTCGCGCGCGCGGCCGCCACCACCTCCAGGATGTTGGCCTCCGAGGCCTTGCGGATCTCCAGCGACACCGAGGGCTGGCCGTCGATGCGGGTGAAGCCCTCCGGGTCCAGATAGCTCTGGCGGACCTCGGCGACATCGCGCACCCGCACCACCGCGTCGCCCTCCACCCGGATCGCGGTATCCAGCACGTCGTCGACATCGTCTATGGTGCCCGGCACCCGCAGCGGGATGCGCCCGGCTCCGGTGTCCAGCGCCCCGGCCGCGACCAGACGGTTATTGCGTTCGATCGCCCGGGTCAGCTCGTCGAACGACAGCTCGAAGGTCTCCAGCACCAGCGGATCGACCAGCACCTCCATCTGCTCCTCGCGGTCGCCGCCGACATCCGCCTCCAGCACCCCGGGGATCGCCTCCACGCGGTCGCGCAGGTCGCGCGCCAGACGCACCAGCGTGCGTTCGTCCAGCGGCCCGGACAGGTTCAGCGTGAGCACCGGGAACAGCGACAGGTCGACCTCGGAGACGCTCGGGTCCTCGGCCCCGGCGGGCAGTTCCGGGCGCACCTGGTCGACCTCCTCGCGCAGGTCCGACAGGGCCCGGCGGTTGTCCCAGCCGGGCTCGAAGTCCAGCCGCACCAGGGCAAAGCCCTCGCCGGCCCAGGACTGCATCTCGTCCACCCCGGGCAGGGTCTGCAGTTCGCGCTCCAGCGGGCGCAGCATCAGGCGCTCGGCATCCTCCGGACTGACCCCCGGATACGGCACGGACACGAAGAAGATGGGGATGTCGATCTCGGGGGCCGCCTCCTTGGGCACCACCTGGTAGGCGGTCGCGCCCAGTACCAGGATCAGCAGCAGGAACAGCAGCACCGTCCGGGCGTGCTCCACCGCCCAGGCGATCAGGGCCTTCACGGCAGCGCCCCGCCCACCGGTTCCGGCCCGGCCGCGCCCGTCGATGCCTCGGCGGACCGGGGCCGGACGGTCTCGCCCGGGGTCACGAAGCCGTGGCCGATGGTGATCACCCGTGCGCGCTCCGGCAACCCGGTGACCCAGACGCCATCGGTGGCGGCGCGGATCACCTCGACTGCGTGGAAGACCACCCGGTCGTCGTCATCCACTGTCTTCACCCCGACCCGGCCGTTGTCGTCCAGTCCCATCCAGGCCGGCGAGAGCTTGTGCGCCGCGACCGTCTCGGTCGGGATCTCAACCCCGGCGCTGATCCCGGAGGGCAGCGCCTCGTCGGCATTCGGGACCTCGACCTCCACGCGGAAGGTCTGGGTGCCGACCTCGGCCACCCGCGAGACGAACCGGACCTCGCCCTCGGCGCGGCGCCCGTCCAGGAAGCGGATGCGCGCCGCCTGGCCCGGCTCCACGCGCCCGATCTGGTGCTGCGGCACATGCACCACCGCCAGCAGCGGGTCGTTGTCAACGATCTCCGCCACCGGGTCGCCACGTGCCACGAAGTCGCCCCGCTCCGCCAGGCGCTGATTCACCACCCCGTCCACCGGGGCGATAATGCGCGTGTTGCGGATATCCAGCTCGATCGCCTCCAGCTCCGCCCGGGCGGCCTCGCGCTCGGCCTCGCGGGCCTCCAGCTGGGTGCGAGATACATGGCCCTGATCGTGCAGCCGCTGGGCGGCCTCGTATTCGCTCTCGGCCCCGCGCAGCCGCGCGATCGCCTGGCGCCGGCGCGCCTCGCGGTCGTCCATGCGCAGTCGCGCCAGGGGTACGTCGGCGGCCACGCGTGCCCCGCGGGCCACCTCCCACTCGGCCACCTGGCCGGCGGTCTCGGCGCGCACCATCACGCGCAAATCCGGCTCTACTCGCCCCTGCAGCACCAGCAGGCGCTCCACCGGGTCCGCCTCCAGCGTGGTCACGGCCACCGCCATCGGCTGCGGCTCGGCCGCCCGTGGCGCCTCGTCGGCCTCGCGCCCGAACATCCCGGAGGCGATCCAGACGATCACCAGCAGCAGGATGCCCAGCGCGAACAGCACGCGCGCCTGCCCGCGCAGGCGCTGCCACCAGGAATCAGCCATCGCCCCGTCTCCCCTGTGTGCCGGCTGTACTCATTTTGCCCCACCGAACAGGCGCTGCCACCAGCGCCGGCGGCTGCCGGTCGGCGGCATCGCTGCCTGCAGATCCACGGGCGGGACCCGCGAGAGTACCCAGCCGGGCAGTATCCTCAGCCCCGAGGACCCGCAACTGGCCCCCAAGTGGTTCGGGTCGAAGATCTTCACGAAGCTTGGGGCATCACGATCGTCGACATAGACGATGCCGCAGTAATCTTCGTCGTGGTCCTGCCGCAGCAAGTGATCGACCTCCTCCAGGAAGCGCCGGAAATCATCCGCCGGCACTGGCGCCTGGGGCACTGCATCGCCCACGGCATAGATATACCAGTGGTCGTCCGCCCGTTCGCGCAGCCGCGCCCACAAGGCTTCCAGGTCAGTCCAGTGCAGCACGCCGGTGCTGCCCGCCTGGAAGCGCTTGAGAAACTCGGGTTCGGCGGACGGGGCGGACATCGCGGTAACCGGTGGGGGGTGAACCGTCATCGTAGCCCGCCGCAGACTCGCTTGCATGGAACCCACGGCCTGCGCGAGCCTCTGATCAGCAAGTACCGCTCAACCTTCCCGGCAGCCGGACGATGCGTCAGCTCACCCACAACACCTCTCTCCACGCGGAACCGGAGCAGGTCTTCGACCTGTTGAGCCATGTGCCCAACTTTGTCGATCTGTGCGACAACGTCGAGCATATCGAGCCGCTGGGGGGCGCGCGCTACCGCTGGACCATCCGCGCGGCGGGGATGAAGCTGCACTTCGATGTGGAGGTCTGCGAGGCGGCGCGCCCGGAGTATTTTGCCTGGCGCTCGATCCGCGGTATCCAGAATCGGGGCAGCTACCGGCTGAGTCCGGGCGAACCCGGCCACACGCAGGTGGAGTTCGAGCTGCAATACCGCCTGGGCAGCCCGCTGCTGGAGGCCGCGGTGCGCCGTGCCGCGAACTCGCTGGTCGAACGCGTCTCCGGTCAGTTGATGACCCGTGTGCAACGCCGGCTCGATGCCGAGAACGGGCGCGCCTGACGCTTCAAGCGGCGCGGCCTATGGCGTGCGTACTGGCGTCTTGTGTCGCCACTCCCCGTATACCGAGGCCAGCACGCCAGCCGCCGCCAGAAACGCCGCGAACACATAGACCGAGGCGGGGCTGATGCCATCCCAGAGGTAGCCCGCGACCAGACTTCCGCTGGCACCGCCCATCCCGAATGCCAGGGAGGAGTACAGGGCCTGCCCGCGCCCTTGTAGCCGCCCGGGGAAGAAATAATGGATCAGCGAGATGGCGGCCGCGTGATAGACGCCGTAGCTCGCCGCATGCAGGGCCTGGATAAACAGCAGCATGGGGAGCGAGTCGGGTATGGCGGCCAGAAGCCCCCACCGCAGAGTGGTCAGCACCAGTGCCGCCGACACCAGGAACCAGGCGCCAAAGCGCAGGATCAGCCTCGGCATCAGCAGGAACAGGACCACCTCCGCCGCGACCCCAAGGGCCCACAGCTGCCCGGCCACCGCGCGCGAAAACCCGGCCTCCTCCAGATACAGCGTGAAGAACGCGTAGTACGGGCCGTGGCTCGCCTGCATAAAAAAGCAGGCCACAAACAGCGCGATCACCTCGGGCCGCTTGAGTACTGCCACCAGCGCCGGGACGTTGTTGTCCTGATCCAGGTCGCGCACCGGCTCGCGCACCCAGAGGGTCGTCAGCCAGAGGGTGGCGAAGATCCCGAGGACGATCCAGGGCAGCCAGGCGATGTCGATCTGGTCGAACGCCCAGCCCAGCAGCGCGACCGCCACGATAAACCCGACCGACCCCCACAACCGGACCAGCGCGTAGCGATGGGCATCGCGACCCAGCGTACGCATGGTGGTCGCCTCGAACTGCGGGAGGATCGCATTCCAGAAAAAACTGAAGGCGGCCATTACCACGGCCAGCCACCAGTAGCCGGTGTACAGCAGCACCCCGGCAAAGGCGACCACACCGCCAAAGGCCCCCCAGCGGGTGATCGGCATGTGCGCGCCGGCGCGATCCGCGAGCCAGCCCCAGACGTTGGGTGCAATGATCTTGGTGGCGAGCACGATCGCCATCAACTCGCCGATCTGCGATCCGCTAAAGCCGGCCTCGGACAGATACGGGCCCCAGAACGGCATGAACGCGCCGAGGCTCGCGAAATAGAAGAAGTAGACCGTGGACAGGCGTGCGCTGGGGATCACCGGAGCGGACCCCCGGCGATGCGGGCACGACGGAGCGCGCCCATATCAGTCGTGCGGCAGGTCGCGCAGTTCCGGCAGACCGGTGTCACCGACGTCGGCGTTTTGTCCGCGATGGCGCAGGGCATGGTCCATCAGCACGAGTGCCATCATCGCCTCCGCGATCGGGGTCGCGCGGATGCCTACGCAGGGGTCATGGCGGCCCTTGGTGACCACCTCCACCGGTTCGCCGGCGGTGTTGATGCTGCGTCCGGGCAGACGGATGCTCGAGGTCGGCTTGAGCGCGATGCTCGCACGCACGGCCTGGCCGGTGCTGATCCCGCCCAGCACGCCGCCGGCGTGGTTCGACAGGAAGCCGTCGGGGGTGATTTCGTCACGGTGCTCGGTACCCCGCTGGGTCACCGACTCGAAGCCGGCCCCGATCTCCACACCCTTGACCGCATTGATGCTCATCAGCGCATGCGCCAGTTCCGCATCCAGGCGATCGAACACCGGCTCGCCCCAGCCTGCCGGCACACCGACAGCCTCGACGGTCACCCGCGCGCCAATCGAATCGCCGGACTTGCGCAGGGCATCCATGTATTCCTCCAGCTCTGCGACCTTGTCCGGGTCGGGGCAGAAGAACGGATTGTCGTTGACGATCTCCGGCTGCTTCGCCTCCAGCTCGATCGGGCCCAGCTGTGACAGCCAGCCACGGATCTCGATCCCGTAGCGCTGCTGGAGGTAGCGCCGGGCGATGCCACCCGCCGCGACACGCAGCGCGGTCTCGCGCGCGGAGCTGCGCCCGCCGCCGCGGTAATCGCGCGAGCCGTATTTGCGGTGATAGGTGTAGTCCGCATGCCCCGGGCGAAAGCGATCCATGATCTCGCTGTAGTCCTTGGAGCGCTGATCGACGTTCTCGATCAGCAGGCCGATCGGGGTGCCGGTCGTTCGGCCCTCGAACACCCCGGACAGAATGCGCACCTGGTCCGGCTCGCGGCGCTGGGTGGTGTGGCGCGACTGTCCCGGCCGGCGGCGATCCAGATCAAACTGCAGGTCCGCCTCGCAAAGCTCCAGACCAGGCGGACAGCCGTCCACCACCGCGCCCAGGGCCGGCCCGTGACTCTCACCAAAGGTACTGACGACGAACAGTCGCCCAAAGCTGTTTCCCGACATGCGCGATAGTGTATCCGCGCCGCGCGGTGCTGTCGCCTGTCGCGAGCCCGACCGAGCAGCAAAACCAAGATGTTTCTGCCATGATCGGCAGCGCAGCACCCATAACAAAAGACAGGAGATGGATATGTCGCGTTCGATCAAGCGCCTGGCCGCCGGTACCGCCGCCGCGGCCTGTCTGGGACTGGCCAGCGTGGCCCAGGCCGACGTGTTCAACCAGCGCATGATGAGCATGGAACTGGCCAACGACATCGCCGAGGCCGCGGTGCTGGCCTGCCGCGAGAAGGGACACCAGACCAGCGCCGTGGTCGTTGACCGCGCCGGGAACGATCGCTCCGTAATGCGCGACAATCTGGCGGCCGTGCAGACTATCCAGATTGCCGGCGACAAGGCCCGCGCCACAGTCATGTCCGGCACCAGTTCCGGCAGCTTCCGCGACAACCGCGAAGAAATCCGCATGGAGATGAACCACGTGGACGGCATCATCATGCTGGCCGGCGGGCTGCCGATCGAGGTGGCCGGCAGCATGATCGGCGCGGTGGGCGTGTCCGGTGCTCCCGGTGGTGATCTGGATGAAGAATGTGCCCAGGCCGCGCTAGACTCGGTCCAGGAACGACTCGACTTCGCGATGTAATGCCATTGCAACCCCAGGGATCGGGGCGCGCGGCCAAGGATGGCCGCCCACCCGCGTCCGGAGCTTGAATGGAAGACCCTCTCGCCAATCAGAAGACGGTTCCCGCGCCCGGCGTACGCCGGATCCACCCGCAGGAGGCGCATCAGCGGCTGCAGGAGCGCCCGCGCGACCTGCTGATCGACATCCGCTCCACGATGGAATTCCTGTTCGTCGGGCACCCGCAGGGCGCCATCCATATCCCGTGGATCGACGAACCGGACTGGACCGTGAATCCTCACTTCGTGCCCCAGGTACGCAAGCTGCTGCTGGGCGGGGCCGAGGATCACAGCGAGGATGCCCCCGCGCTCTACCTGATCTGCCGCAGCGGCAAGCGCACGCTGGCCGCTGGCCAGGCCCTGGTCGATGCCGGTATCGAGAACGTGTACTCGGTGGAAGAAGGTTTTGAAGGACCGCTGGACGAACACCACCAGCGTTCCACCCGCGGCGGCTGGCGCTACCACGGGCTGCCCTGGGAACAGTGCTGAGCGAGTCAGCGCCTGACGCAACTGAACTCGCTAGCGGTGATACTCGCCGGCGCGCTCCGGCTGGTACTCGACGGCCTCGATGCGCACATGCATCTTCCCGCCACCCGGGCGCGGCCATTCGATCTCGTCCCCCTCGGACAGCCCCAGCAGCGCACTGCCCACCGGCGCCAGAATCGACAACGTGCCGCCGCTCTCGTCCACGTCACGCGGATAGACCAGCGTCAGCGAGAACTCCTCGCCGGACTCGATCACCCGGAAACGGACCCTGGAATTCATCGTGACCACCGAACCCGGGATCTCGCGCGAATCGACGACATCCGCGCGGTCCAGCTCGGCCTCCAGGTCGGCCTTGCCGGGAAAGCTGTCGTCCGGCAGCGATTCCAGCAGCTTGTCCAGGCGCTCCATGTCCGTGTTGGAGACGACGATCTTCGGATTACTCACCTTTACACACTCCAATAAAGCAGAACGCGCCCCCACCGGAGGCGCGCTGAATAAAACGGGGACAAATCCCAAATCGGAGAATCAGACCCGAGAGTAGCCAAGCCCCGGCCAAAAAGCCATATCAGCCGCGACTGGCATTCCTGCGATCAAGTCTGCGTGTCACGCCACGCCGAGTAGCCACCACGCAGGACCCGGGCATCCATTCCCATCGCGCGCAGACTGTCCGCCACCAGCTGGGACCGGCCACGGCCCCCGCAGAACACCACGACGGGCTGCTGGGGGTCCTGCATGTGGGATTCGATGCTGGCCTCCAGCTTGGGCCGGGGGATATTCACCGCGCCTTCAATACTGCCTTCGGCCGCCTCCTCCTGCTGGCGCACATCCACCAGCAGAAAGGACCGCCCAGTTTGGCGCCAGTCGACCAGTTCCGCGGGGTCCAGATGCGGCAGCTTTGCTTCCAGCTCCGCGATGCGTTTGTCGAAAAGACTCACTGTCAGCGGCTCCGTTGAATGCCCATGTGCAGCATTCTACCGCCTCGGCAGAAGCAGGACCCTCACAGGGACGGGCGCAGCAGGAGCGGCGCGATGCGCAGCGTAAACAGCGCAAGCCCGACAAACGCGGCCACCGCACCGACGGCGGTCAGCATCGGCACTCCCAGCAGCCAGCCAAAGCCCATGCCCAGCACCGAGACATGCACGAGCACCTGCGGCGTCCAGGCCCACAGCCAGCCACCCGCGATCGGGTGCCCAGTAAAGCGCGGCAGCATGTGCTCGCCGAGGCCCATGATCAGGAGCAGAAGGAACCCGAGCGTAAAGCCATGCAGCGCGGCCGGGCGCGCGGCGCCATCCAAGAAGAAGCCGCCCAGCGGCAAGGCGGCACCCGCGATCAGCAGCCAGATCATGGCGCCCAGTACCGAGGCACGGCTGGAGGCCGAAAGCCCCAGCCCGACATGACGTGCAGTCTTCTGCGTGCGCTCCGGCGCCTCGGCGACCAGCGCGGTCGCGGCCGTGCGGTCCAGCAGCCCGATGTGCTTGAGTTCGCCGTCCACGACCACGGCCGGGATGGAACGTATGCGCAACCGGGTCGCCAGTTGACGCCCCTCCGGCTGCCCCATGTCGACGACTGCGAAATCGATCTGTTTCTTCTCCGCCACCTCGCGCCAGATGCGCTCGGCATCGTGACAGGAGGCACACCATTCGGACACCAGCAGTTCCACCTTCATGAGTCCGTCCCCTCAGTCCGCGCAGCGCATGCAGTGGATGTCGTAGCGGTCGATCCACTGCTTGAGCCCGTCGACGGCTTCGGGCCCTGTATGCAGCCGCTCCAGCGCCTTTTGCGGGTCGTCCGGGCGCATCACCACCACCCAGGCATCGGTATAGGGGGCCACATTCACCAGCCCGGGGTCGGCCTCCACGGCCGGGTTGATGCGCTCAATGGTGCCGTCGAAGGGCGTGGGGATGCCCCCCGCCCACTTGCCGGACTCCAGCCGCGCGACCGGCTTGCCCGCGGCCCGATGCGAACCGGGCTTGCGAAAGCGGAAGTACTGTACGCGGCCCGCCATGGTCTGGGCGGGATCGGTGATCCCCAGGGTGAAGGTCCCGTCGTCCTCCGGGCGGACCCAGACATAGTCGAGGTCGTAGAACAGGTCGTCCGGCAACTCGCAGCCGTTGTATTCGGTATGGCTCATCACGCCCCCTTCGGGCCGTAGTGGCGCACGGTGAGTGCGATATTCAGCGCGAACAGGATCATCGCCCCCCAGGCCATCGCCCCGCCGACCGCAACAGTCGGGTTATGGAACATCATCCAGCCGGCGATCATCACCCAGAGACCGAGATTGGCCAGCACGAACTGCGCATGCCCCAGCCGTTCCGAGAACAGCGAACGCCCGGAGAAGCGCGGTAGTACGTGGAGCCCTACGCCGTAGATCATCATGGTGACAAAGCCGAGCAGCATCAGGTGACCATGGATGCGTGGCACATTGCCGGGGATCAGCCCCGGATGGGCCAGCCAGACGATGCCGATGAGTCCACCCAGCAGCGCATAGGCCAGCGCGGCCAGGATGAACATCCGGTTGCGTGGATGCATGTCGCGTTTGCTCCCTTTTTTGTTTGTTCTGCAGCGAGGCTAGACTACGATAAGATACATCGTAAATGCATTGATCGAGATCAACACGGACGCTTGCGCATTCAGTGACAGTACGCCCCACATGTGCGCTGAGCACACGCCGATTGCCCCGCCATCCGAGCCTATTGATGAAACTGCACCTCCAAGAACCCGCGCCCGGCTTCCACCGCCCGATCGAGCTCCTGCGAGCCTGTCATCGGCGGATCACGAACTGCCTCGACACAATGGAGCGGCTGTCGGGACACATCGAGCAGCACGGGGCCGACGCGGAGGCCCAATCCGCGGCTCGCCGTGTGCTGGCCTATTTCGAGCAGGCCGCCCCGCAACATCACGCCGACGAGGACCAGGATCTGTTCCCGATCCTGCAGGCGTACCGCGACCACCCCGAGGCCCATCCACAACTGGGTGAGTGGATGGATCGCCTGAGCGCGGAGCACCCCCAGCTAGAGGCTGGCTGGGACGCCCTGGAGCCTGCGCTGCAAAACATTGCGGCCGGGCACGCAGATCCGCTGGAAGGCGCGACTGACTGGATCCAGCGCTACCGGGCCCACCTCGAGCTGGAGGAACAAGCCGTACTGCCGCTGGCTGAACACCTGCTCAACGCCGAGGAACGCGCCCGTATCGGACGCTCCATGGCGCACCGGCGCGGCATCCCGGATGCGTACAAGGAACCCGCCGATGAGTGACTTCCTGCTGGACCTGCGGGGACTCGCCGATCACGCGCACACCCGCGCCTACTACACGTTGCGCGAACTGCAACCGGGTCAGGTCTTCGACGTCTGGCTGGATCAGGAGCCACAGCTGTTGATGGATGCGGTCAGCCTGCAGTTGCGTCAGGCGATCCACTGGCAATTGCAGGAGAACGGCCCGCCGCTGTGGAAGCTGCGCGTCCAGCGCCGCGAGGATGTCGCACCCGTGGATCTCGTAGATCTTCTGCAGCGCGACCACCTGCGTATCGACCGGCTGTTCGCCAGCGCCCTGCACAAGGTCAATGCTGGCGATCTCGAGGGCGCGGCACCGGACTTTCGGGCCTACGTGGAAGGCCTGCGCCGGCACGTTCATGTGGAGAACGAACTCATCGTCCCGACGCTTGAGGTTGCGCGCGGAGTCGGCAGCCAGGACCCGGTCACGATCATGCTGCGCGAGCATGACGAGATCCTGGAACAAACCGCGCTGCTGGAACACGAGTTCCAGGAAGGTGTCGACGAGGCGTGGATGGTGGCCCCGTTCTTCGCCCTGATCTCCGGGGCCCTCGCCAAACACGAAAGCCGCGAGGAGCAAAACGTCTTCCCGAACTGGGGACGCCGCCTGCGCCACGAACCCGACCTGGCGGCCGAACTCCTGGAGAAGGCCCGTCAGCACCTGGGGGATGGCGTCGGGACGCCCGATCGATAGGGGTCGGCAACACGCAAGGACTGTGTCACGATAGTTCATCGCCACGGCCCGAAACGACGTGACACCACTCCACCCCGATACCGGCTTCCCCCGCCCTTTCCAGCGGCTTCGCGAGTGGCACGCGGTATGGGCAGTCGTCGCCCTGACCCTGGCGGTCCTGCTGCCTTGCAGCGCCAGCGCTCAGGCCGACGAGTCGGCGCAACCCCTGATCGTCTCCCAGGACCATGCCTGGCCACCCTTTGCCTTCGCCGACAATGGCGGCAAGCCACGCGGCTTGCTGGTCGATTTGTGGCAGGAACTCGCAAACGAACTCGACCGCCCGGTGGAGTTCCGGCTGGTCGACTGGCCGCGCACCCTGGATCTCGTGCGCGACGGCGAGGCCAATGTCCACGGCGGGCTGATCCAGTCTCCCGAACGCGAACAAACGCTGGTCTTCAGCGACGTGCTGTTCCCCCTGCGCACCTTTGCCTTTGTGCGTACCGGCGCGCCCGTGGCCCAACTGGGCGAACTCGCACACAAGCCGGCAGGCGTTGTGGCGGCCAGCTTCGAACTCGAGTTCATGCGGCGCGAACGACCCGAGCACCCGCTGCAGGTTTTCGACAACAACGAGCAAATGGTGCGCGCCGCGGTGGAAGGCACGATCGATGTCTTCGTGGGCGACTACCCGGTCGCCATGTACCTGCTGGACCGTCATGGCGACCCGGGCATGTTTCACCCCCTGGAGTTGCTCTACGAGCAGCCCCTGCGCGCAGCGGTGACGCACGGTAACGAGGAACTGCTGGACGAAATCAATACCGCTATCGCCCAGCTGGATGACGAACTGCTGCGCCAGATCACGCAGCGCTGGATCCACTCGGATACGGTCGAGGTGATCCCCACCTGGCTGCTCTCAACCGTCATTGGTCTGGGCCTGCTGGCGGTATTGCTGTATGCCGCATTGCTGCTTCGCCAGCGGCGCGCGCTCGAGACACGCGTTCGCCAGCGCACCGCCGAACTCGAGGACGAGCGCGAGCTGTTCCGCACCCTGACCGAACACGCCGCGGCCGGGGTATTCATCCTTCAGGACGACCATTTCCAGACCGTCAATCCAGCCCTTTCCCGCATCCTCCAGCGCCCCGAACACTGGCTGCTGAACCAGCCCTTCTACGAAATCATCCACCCGGAACAGCGCGCGGCCGTGACCCAGCGGGCCCGCGACCGGATCGCGGGCAAGAAGGTGCCGGATCACTACGAGATGAAGGTCATCACTGGCGAGGGCGAGACCCGCTGGGTCGACCTGACCGCCGGGCGTGTAGAGCTGCAAAGCGGCCCGGCCAGCATTGGCACGATATACGACATCACCGAGCGGCACCTGCTCGAGGATCAGCTGCGCGCCAGCGAGGCCCAGTACCGCCAGCTGGTCGAGAATATCGGCGACATTATCTACACCCTCACGCCGAATGGCGTCATCACCTACGTCTCGCCGCAATGGACACGAGTGCTCGGTTATACCGCCGAAGAGGCGACCGGAACCCCCATCACCGACTACGTCCATCGGGACGACCGCGAAGAATTCGGCCGCTTCCTCCAGCGCACGATCCGCTCCGAGAAAAACGACCAGGAAGTCGAGTACCGCATCCGGCATCAAGAAGGGGAATGGCGCTGGCACGTCTCCAGCGGCGCGCCGATCCGCAGCGCAACGGGTGAGATCACGGGCTATGTGGGTGTAGCCCGAGACATCACGGATCGCCGCCGCATGCACGACGAGCTTCAGTATCAGGCGCGTTTCAATGCCATGCTGGCGCACCTGTCCTCGGACTTTGTAACCGCCAGCGCCGACTTGATGGACGAACGTCTGGACGCCGCGCTGGCCGATATCGGGCGCTTTTTCGAGGGCGACCGCTGCTACCTGTTCGAGTTGTCAGCGGATGGCGAGCATATGGACAACACCCACGAATGGTGCGCCCCCGGCGTGTTCTCCGTAATGGATCAGCTGCGGGATGTAGACCTCAACGAACTGCCCTGGTGGCGTACCCGCATGCTGGAGATGATCGAGCAGCGCATGCCGGTGGTGATCCCTGTGGTGGACGACCTCCCGGAGGAGGCGGCCACCGAGCGCGAGCTGTTTCGGCGACAAGGCGTCAAGACCCTGATCTGCGTACCCATCCTGACTGGGCAGCAGGTCACCGGCTTTGTCGGGATGGACATGCTGCGCCCGCGCACCTGGCGCAAGGATCAGGATGAACTGCTGCTGGTGCTCGGCAACCTGATCTCGGAGGCACTGCAGCGTAACCACCTGGAGATCCAGCTACGCGATCTGGGGATCACCGATCCATTGACCGGCCTGTACAACCGCCGCTACCTGATGGAGCGCCTGCGCGAACAGATCGAGGCCTGGCGCCGCCACGGCGAACACTTTGCCGTGGCGATTCTGGATCTGGACCACTTCAAGGCCCTCAATGACACCCATGGGCACCTGGCCGGCGACGAGGTGCTGCGCAACTTCGGTGATCTGCTGCGGCGCCAGCACCGGGTCTTCGACATTGTCGCTCGTTTTGGCGGCGAGGAATTCATCGTGGTGCTCAGTCATGTCGATCACGAGGCCGCCACCACCGCGATCGAGCGCCTGCTGCAGGCCACCCGCGAACTCGACACACGGTTCGAGGGCGAATCGCTGGCCTTCACGGTCAGCGCCGGCCTGGCCTGGTCCGACGAGTGTGACCCGGAGCACCTCACGCCCGAAGCCCTGATCGATCGGGCCGATGAGCGTCTGTATCGCGCGAAGGCCCAGGGGCGCGACCGGCTTGTGGCCGGAGACACGTAACCCATCCGGGACACGTTGAATGCGTCAGTGCCTCCCAGCGCCCCGTGGACCCGACAGTCGGCTGAGCGCCCACAACCCGAGTGCGGGCCCGGGCAACAACAGCCACAACACCCACAGCCCCAGGTCATCCCACAGCCAGGCGGTCACCAGGATCGAAGGCAGGGTGAGCGCAAAGCCGATGGCATTCATCACGCTCAGGGCCGAGCCCACCGCATCCTGTGGCGCACTCTCCGCGGCCAGCGCGGAGAACTGGGGCGAATCCGCGATCACCGTCAGCCCCCAGAGGGCCAACAGACCCAGGAGCAGCCACGGCGCCAGCCCCGCCAGCAACGGATACAGCAGGCACACCAGCCCGGATGTCGCCAGCGCCACCCGTGCGACACGCAGGCTCCCCAGATGGCGACTCAGCCGGCCACCCCAGACACAGCCCACCGCGCCCAGCCCAATCACCGCGAAGGCCAGCCAGGGCACCAGCCCCGCCGGGGCATCCAGACGGGTCAGCTCATGCGCAACCAGCAGCGGAACCAGGGTCCAGAAGGCATACAGTTCCCAGCAATGGCCGAAGTAACCGCCGGCCACCGCACGAAAGTCACGCCCGCGCAGCGCAAGAAAGCCCTTGCCCAGCCCCGGTGTACGCCCCGGCGGCGGCAGGTGCGGGCCGTCGCCCAGGCGCGCAATCATCCAGGCGGCCGCCACCGCCAGCACGGAGGCCAGCATCATTGGCACCGGCCAGACCAGGTCGAGGGTCACGCCCCGCAAGAAATGAGGAAGCGCCGTTCCCAGCGTGAGCATCCCGAGCAGCCAGGACAGGGCCCAGCCCTTGTGCTGCGGCGTCCAGCTGATCACCAGCTTCATGCCCAGCGGATACACCCCGGCCAGGCACAGCCCGACGACAAAGCGCACCGCCAGCGCCAGCTCCCAGACGCCGGCCAGCAGGATGAACCCGGCATTGACCAGCGCGCCCAATAGCGCGGACACCATGAACAGGCGACTGGCACGCACCCGGTCGGCCAGGCCGGTCGCGGCCGCCACCAGGGTGCCGATGATGAACCCCAGCTGCGTCGCCATCGTCAGCCAGCCGATCTCGGTCGCCGTCCAGCCCAGTTCCTGCTGCAGGGACAGCCCGACCCCGTTCACGCTGAACCACAGCGAGGTCGCAAAGAGCTGAGCGATCACGATCACCGCCAGGGGATGGCGGTGCAGCAGCCCCGCGAAGCGGCCTGCCTGCACGAGTTCTAATCCACCACGCGGCCGGGACAGGCGTCGCTCAGGGGGCATCCCTGACAAAGCGGTTTCGTACGGCAGCGCTGCTTGCCGTGTTCCACGATCAGGGCATGCAGATCATTGAAGGCCTGCGCATCCGGCCCCAGCTCCGACTCCACCCAGGCCCGCAGGTCGTCGTAGGCGCCGCGGGCATGCGGCAGGTCCAGCCGTTCGAACAGTCGCCGGGTGTAGGCATCGACCACGAACACCGGCCGCTCGAACGCATACAGCACGATGTCGTCCGCGGTCTCCGGCCCCACGCCCTTGACGCCCAGAAGGGCCGAGCGCAGGGCCTCGGTCTCCATGCGGGCCAGGGCTTCCACCCCGCCGTGCTGTTCCAGAAAGCGCAGCAGGTGCCGCAGACGGTCGGCCTTCACGTTGAAGTAGCCGCTCGGGCGGATGTGTTCGGCCAGGGTCTCGTGCGGGAGCTCCAGCAGGGCTTCCGGGTCCAGCACATCGGCCTCGCGCAGATTCGCGATTGCGCGTTCGACATTGGTCCAGCTGGTGTTCTGCGTGAGCACCGCGCCCACCATGACCTCGAACGCCGACTCCGCCGGCCACCACTGCAGGTCGCCGTAGGCGCCCTGCAGGCGCTGCCGCACTTCGGCCACCCGCAACGACATCAGGAACGCGCCCGACCACCCGGCTTGCGCGGCCCACCCTTGCGCCCGGAACCTCCTGGCCCCGAACGTCCGGTCTTGCCGCCCTTGCCGGGGCCGCTCCCCGGCTTGGTGGAGCTCCAGCGATCCGCTTCGCGTACGCGCCCGCCCGACTTGCCCCGCTTGCCGCGCGCGGGCCGGGTGTTGCGGCCCGGCCCGCGGCGCCGACCCCGCTCGCGAATGGACTCCGGCACGGGCAGCTCGACTGCCTCGTACAGGGCCTCGACCTCGCGCACCTCCAGATCGCGCGAAGCGCCCGTCTTCAGACCGCGCCCGAGCACCACCGGTCCGTAGCGCACCCGGATCAGCCGGCTCACGGTCACACCTACGGCGTCCCACAGGCGGCGCACCAGACGGTTGCGGCCCTCGCTGACCACGACATGAAACCAGTGGTTGGCGCCGTCGCCGCCACGCTCTTCCAGGACATCGAAGCGCGCGGGACCATCCTCCAGCTCGACCCCTTCCAGCAGCATGCGCCGCGTATCGTCGGGGACCTCGCCCAGCACCCGCACCGCATACTCGCGCTCCAGCGAATGACTGGGGTGCATCAGGCGGTTCGCCAGTTCGCCATCGGTGGTGAACAGCAGCAGTCCCGAGGTATTCAGGTCGAGACGCCCGACCGCGACCCAGCGCTGCCCCTTCAGGCGCGGCAGGCTGGCGAACACCGGCTTGCGGCCCTCGGGGTCGCTGCGACTGCAGATCTCGCCGACCGGCTTGTGATACACGAGCCAGCGATGCGCATGCTCCGCCATGTGGATCACGCGGCCGCGCACGCGGATCACGTCATTCGGCCCGACCTGATCGCCCAGCTTCGCCGTGCGCTGGTTGACCTTCACCTCGCCGCGCTCGATCCAGCCCTCGATCTCGCGCCGCGAACCGAGGCCGCGCGCCGCCAGGACCTTTTGTACCCGCTCCGACATTCCTGCTGACTCCAGACGTCTCGATCCGGCCACATTGCCGCGACCGGACCCGCATTCATTATGATGGGCGCTCACGATACACCAACAGGACGTTGCCCATGAGCGCGAAGACCCCGGAAACCACCCCCGTCCAGACCCCGCTGAACATCGCCGTCCTCACGGTATCCGACAGCCGAACCCTGGCCGAGGACCGCTCCGGCGATGCCCTGGTGGAGCGGCTGGAGGGCGCAGGGCACCGGCTGGCCGAGCGCCGCGTGGTCCGGGACGACATCTACGCGATCCGCGCCGAACTCTCGCGCTGGATTGCGGATTCGGAGATCGACGCGGTGCTAACCACCGGCGGCACCGGCATCACGGGCCGCGACGGCACCCCGGAGGCCGCCTCGGTGCTACTGGACAAGACCATCGAGGGCTTCGGCGAGCTGTTCCGCATGCTCTCCTTTGAGGAGATCGGCACCTCCAGCCTGCAATCCCGCGCGCTGTCGGGCGTGGCCAACGGCACCTACGTCTTCGTGCTGCCGGGCTCCACCGGCGCCTGCCGCACCGCCTGGGACCGCATCATCCAGGCCCAGCTGGACGACCGCACCATGCCCTGCAACCTGACCATGCTGATGCCGCGCCTGAAGGAGTCCTGAGCGATTAACCCCCCGTCCCGGGCTCGTCAGGCGCGAAGCACACCGGCGAAGCACGTTCGCCGGTGTGCTCCTCCTCGGCCCTCTCGGCATTGAGGAGATCTCGCAACACCGCCGCGTGGCTGTGCTCCACGTCCCGCGTGGCCGTCAGCAGGGTCAGGCGGCCACGGCCGGCGTACCCCAGTAGCCGGCCCCAGGCCTCGGGGGCCGCCCCCAGTTCCGCTTGGTAACGGCGGCAGAAATCGCGCCAGCGCCCCGGGTCATGACCGAACCAGCGGCGCAGCTCCGGGGACGGCGCGATGGCCTTTTCCCAGGCATCCAGTGCGAGTGTGGATTTCTTTATCCCCCGCGGCCAGAGGCGATCAACCAGCACACGACACCCGTCGTCGGGCCCGACCGGATCGTAGACGCGCCGGATCCGCACCCGTTCCATGCGGCGCTTACCGATCCACGTGGGTCTGCAGCCAGTATTCGAGCAGGGCCGCATGCCACAGCTTGGAACCCTGGATGCGGGTGAAGTACTGATCCGGGGCGTCCAGCAGCTTGTCGATGTAGGCCGGCTGGTACAGCCCGCGCTCGCGCGAGGCGCGCGAGGTCAGGATGTCGCGCATGAACTCGAGGAAGTCGCCGCGCACGTATTTGAGTGCCGGCACCGGGAAGTAGCCCTTGGGCCGGTCCAGCACCGCGTCCGGCAGGCGCCCGCGGGCGATGCGGCGCAACACGTCCTTGCCGCCGTCGCCCAGCTTCAGGTGCGGCGGCATGGCGGCGGCGGTCTCCACCAGCTCGTGATCCAGGAACGGGACCCGCGCCTCCAGGCCGAAGGCCATGGTCATGTTGTCCACGCGCTTGACCGGGTCGTCCACGATCAGCGTGGTTACATCCAGCGCCAGCACCGCGTCGATGAAGGAATCGGCACGGTCGGTCTCGAGTTCGGCGAACTGCTCGCGCAGCCAGTCGCCGGTCACGTCATTCGCCGGCGGGTGGCGCAGCATCTCGGCCATCTCGGGGTGGTCGCGGTCGAAGTAGTGGCGACGGAAACGTTCCACCCAATCACCGTGACGGTCCTCGGCCATCTGCGGGTACCAGAAGTAGCCACCGAAGACCTCGTCCGCGCCCTGCCCGGACTGCACCACCTTCACATGCTGCGAGACCTGCTCGGACAGCAGGTAGAAGGCGACCGCGTCCTGGCCGAACATCGGCTCGGCCATCGCCCCCACCGCCTCCGGCAGGCGCGCCAGCACCTGGTCGTTGGGGATCAGCGTGGCCTGGTGGTCGGTGGCGTAGCGCTCGGCGACCGGATCGGAGTACTCGAACTCCGAGCCCTTCTCCTCCGGCTGGTCCTCGAAACCGACGGTAAAGGTGCGCAGATCCTGGGCCCCCTCCTCCATCGCCAGCGCGACCAGCAGAGAGGAATCCAGTCCTCCGGAGAGCAACACGCCCACCGGCACGTCGGCCACCTCCAGGCGCTTGCGCACGGCGCTGCGCAGACTGTGCTCGATACGCTCCTGCCATTCGGCGTCGGACACGGCCTCGGCCGGGCGGTGGGCATACAGCGTCCAGTAACGTTGCAGTCGCTCCTGCCCACGCGCATCGATACTGAGGTAATGCCCCGGCTCCAGCTTGCGGATACCGCGCAGCACGGTACGCGGCGCGGGCACCACCGCGTGCAGCGAGAACAGCATGTGCAACGCCTCGGCATCCAGCTCGGTGTCCACGTCGCCCGCCGCCAGCAGCGCCTGGGTGTTGGAGGCGAAGCGGATGCCGTCGCCACCGCGCGCCAGATACAGCGGCTTGATGCCCATGCGGTCGCGCGCCAGCAGCAAGCGCTGGGCGTGGCCGTCATACAGCGCAAAGGCAAACATGCCGTGCAGCCGGGCGACGATGCCCTCGCCCCACTCGGCATAGCCGCGCAGGATGACCTCGGTATCGCCGGTGGAGAAGAAGCGATGGCCGCGGCCCTCCAGCTCGCTGCGCAGGGCACGGAAGTTGTAGATCGCGCCGTTGAACACCAGCGCGAGCCCGGTCTCCGGGTCGAACATCGGCTGGTGCGCGCGCTGCGACAGGTCCAGGATCGACAGGCGCCGGTGCCCCAGGGCCACCCGCCCGGAGGCCCACAGCCCGTCGGCATCCGGCCCGCGCCGTTCCAGGCAGGGCAGCATGCGCGCCACGGCCTCGCCACTGGCGCGCCGTTCACTCCAGACGAATTCTCCCGCGATCCCGCACATCGATTCTTTCCTTGCTGGTTGGGTGGCTTGGTTTTGGAGCCGGCTTGTTCCTCTCCGGCGCAGGCAGGGCTTCGCCTGCAGGCAGGCTCCTACCGTTCAGGGGGCTCTGACGAGCTTCCGCCGAAGGCGGCCTCCAGGGCCTCCATCAGGGCCTGGCTGGCGGCCCCGGCGCGGTCGCGATCCGCGTGCGCCATGTAGAACGGCACCTCGTGGCGCGTGCCTGCCTCCAGGTTCAATTCGACCAGACACCCCTGCTCAAGATCCTCCGCGATACGATCCAGCGGCAGCCAGGCGAAGCCGATCCCGGAGCACAGGATCGCGCGCGCGGTACTCATGTGCGAGACCGTCCAGCGCTGGTCGGCCTCGAGCCAGCCACCCTCCCCGGCCTGCTGTTCGCCGGAGTCGCGCACCACGATCTGGCGCTGCGCCTGCAGGTCCCGCCGCGTCAGTCGTCGGCCGTCGGCCAGCGGATGTCCCGGGTGTGCCACGCAGACCATGATCTGATCCGCCAGCCAGACGCCCAGATAACCGCCCGGCAGCTCCGGCGCGATCAGGATATCCACCCGGCCTTCGCGCAGGAGTTCCGGGCCGCCGCTCAGGACGACCTCCTCCAACTGGACACGGGTGGCCGGATAGGTATGGGAAAAGCGCTCCAGCGCCTGGATCACCGGGCCCCGCGGCAGGATCTGGTCCACCGCCAGCCGCACCTCGGACTCCACACCGGCGGCGAGCGCACCGGCCAGGGCCTCGATCTCGGCGGCCTCCTCCAGCAGGTGCTCGGCACGGCGCAGCAGCGCCTCGCCCGCCGGGGTCAGCACCGCCTTGCGGCCCTGGACTTCGAAGACCTCGACGCCCAGGCGCTCTTCCAGCTTCTGCACCGCATGATTCACACTGGAGGGGCTCTTGTGAACTTGTTCCGCGGCACGAGCAAAACCGCCGGCGGCGACCACCGCCTGCAACATGCGCCATTGCTCCAGGGAGACGCGGATCAATGGACCCGCCTACGTCGGCATCCAGGAGTCCACGCCAGGACGCGGCGGCCCCGTTCTGGTGACAGGCTGCACCGCCACTGCCGCGGCTTCTCAGCACACAGCATCGAACCAAACGCCGCCCGATTCATCCTAGTGTTCCTCGGGGCACCCGCAGCCGGTCTTGTGGATACGCCGATGCCATTCCTCGCGCATCCGCGCGCAGGCGGTCGTGGTCATCAGCAGCAGATGGACCGTGGAGGGGTAGATCCGGCCATCCATGCGCAGGGTCTCGGTCAGCTCCGGGTCCTTGCCCTCGGGGATGTAGAAAAAGTCCTGCCCCTCGCGCAGCTGGTCCTTTTGCGCCTTAAATAGACGAAAGGCCGTGCCCTTGGGCACGCCGTTCCATTCGTCGATCTGACGCAGGCTCAGGGTGGCGTACCCCGCATGAATAATCGGTTCCGGCGGGGTCGCGCTGGCGGAACCCTCACGCCCGGGAAACAGTCCTGCACTACGGGGGTCTTCGTCGCTTTCGATCCTCATGCTGGCATTATGGCATGCCGAAAGCCGGCCGACGGAACAGGACGACACGGATGGAATTGTTACAGGAATACGGGCTGTTCTTCGCCAAACTCGTGACCGCCCTCGTAGTGGTGCTGATCTTCGTGAGCGCCGTGGCGGGGGTGGTCGCCAAGAGCCGCGAGAGGCGGCCGGACCGCCTGACGGTACGCAAGCTGAACGATCGCTATCGCCGCATGGAGAAAACCATTCGCCACGCGGTCGAGGGAAGCGCGACCTGGCGGGCCCGGCTGCGCAAGAAGCTGGGATGGCGCGGCAGCGATTCCTCGCCCGGCGAAGGCGAATCCACCGAAGCGCCAAAGCCGGAAACCCCGACCGAACACCCCGGCCCGGATTCCGGCGAACAGGAACGGCCCAGGGTGTATGTGCTGCACTTCAACGGCGACATCCGCGCCTCCAGCGTCGACAGCCTGCGCGAGGAGGTCACCGCAATCCTGACCCTCGCCCGCCCCGAGCAGGACCGGGTGATCGTATGTCTGGAAAGCCCGGGCGGGCTCGTCCCGTCGTACGGCCTGGCCGCCTCGCAACTGGCCCGCCTGCGCGACCAGGGACTGGACCTGACCGTCGCGGTGGATCGTGTCGCGGCCAGCGGCGGGTACATGATGGCCGCCGTGGCAAACCGCATTGTGGCGGCACCCTTCGCGGTGCTGGGGTCGATCGGGGTCGTAGCCCAGATTCCGAACCTCCACCGCTGGCTGGAGCGTCATGACATCGATGTCGAACTGCTGACCGCGGGCGAATACAAGCGCACCCTGACCGTACTCGGGGAGAACACGGACGAGGGCCGGCGCAAGTTCCGCGAGCAGCTGGACGAGGCGCACGACCAGTTCAAGACGTTTCTTTCCCGCTACCGCCCATCCCTGGACCTGGAGAAAGTGGCAACCGGCGAGCACTGGTACGGCGAACAGGCACACGACCTGGGCCTGGCCGATGAACTGCGAACCAGCGATGATCTGCTGCTGGAGACCAGCCGCGAGGCCGACCTGTTCGAGATTACCTATACGCGCCCGCAGCGCCTGAGCCGACGCGTCACGCTGGCGATGGAATCCATCGTCGAGCGTGCGCTGCGCGGCAGCGCTCCTCATGAACGGCTATAACCGGGGAAGAAGCGCCCACCCCCAGTCGTCCAACATCAAGAACCGACCCGGAGGACACGACCATGCAACATCGCTCCCGCACCCCTGCTTTTTTGCTCTGCCTGCTTGCCGGCATTGCCCTGTTCGCGTTGCCGCTGGCGGGCAGTGCGGACGACAAGATGCCCTGGGGCTCGGCCGAGATGATGGACCGCGAATACGAGCCACGAAAGGTGGTCTACGACGTCTATGTGGATACCGAAGACGAGCTGAACATGGTGCTCGATCGCGTCAGCATGCTGAACAACGTCTACGAGTCCGATCCGTTCGAGGCCCACATCGTGCTGGTTTTGCATGGCCGCGAGGTCCCGTTCTTCACGCGCGACCAGTTCGAGGAGCGCGAGGAAACCATGCGTCGCGCCAAGTCCCTCAGTGAAGGCGGCGTCATCGAGTTCCGCATGTGTGAGGCCTCCGCCCGGCTGCGCGGCATCGACCACGAAGACGTCCACGGCTTTGTGAACCTGGTGCCCATGGCCGACGCCGAGATCATCGAACTGCAGCACGAGGGCTACCTGCTGATGCAGTGAGGCCCCGCCTGCAGGCAGACGCCAGAACCCTGGTGTCTGCCTGTTAACGCCCCTTCAATGGCTGCCCCGAGCAAGCCTCCCTACGCCCCATCGATAGCACCCCAAGGAATCCCCGCTCATGAAACGACGCCTGCTTGCCCTCCTGATCGCAGCCACCGGCCCCACCCTGGTTCTGGCCGACGAACCGCGGAAGAGCGACCCTGATCAGAATGTCTACATCCCAGGGGCCGAGGACAGCCAGGGCGTGTTGCGCGTGGCAGCAGTCTACAACGGGGACCGCATCCGGATTCACTACGAGTACGAAACCAACAGCCCCAGCTGGTATCACCAGTACTGGCGCTACGAGGATGGCGAATGGGTGCGCTACGGCTCCGGCGGCCCGGAGCCGGACGAGCACGGCCTGTACGAAGACCGCATCTCGATGATGCTGGACGACGGCTCGGTCGACGACTTCATGCGCCTTGGTGGCTGGATGACGGCACACGAAGGCATGCGCAGCCTGAGCTCGGAGGTGGATCGCGACGACGTGCGCGAACACCCCAAGCTGGGCGAAGCGATGGGCCGCAGCGATGTGCGCAAATACCTGCCGCAGACCCGCGAAACCGATGACCCGGAAGATGTCTCCTGGGACGCCATCCGCGATGATGACGAGCTCGAGGCGATGCGCGAGAACGGCGAATTCCTCGACCTGTGGCAATGGCGGGCCCACCGCAGCCACCCGATGGGGTACGCGGATAACGGCTATGTGCTGCACTACCGCCTCGCCTCCGAGGGCGACAGCATGTTCACCACCAACTGGGACGACGACACCGAGCAGCCCGCCTATATGTTCGACCCCGACCAGGTGGGCGCCCCGGCCCTCGACTGGGAGCGCCTGGTCGCGGGCGAATATGGCCAGAACGACCCCTACTTCCTGTCGGAAAATAACTCGGTCGCGTTTGACCCCGACTATGACTGGCAGGAGGGCGACACCCTGCCCCAGCGCTTCCTGCGCGAGCCCGGTGGCAGCCGCGGCGCGATCGAGGCCACCGGCGGCTACCAGGACGGGGCCTGGCGCATCGCGTTGACCCGCTCGCTCGACGCCCCGGACTCACGCGACAGCAAGGCACTTGAACAGGGCAATACCTACAACGTCGCCTTCGCCGTGCACAACGGCACCGGGGCCCGCTGGCATCTGGTCTCGCTGCCCCTGACGCTGGGGCTGGACAATGGCGAGGCCGACATCGAAGCCCAGTACACGGACGGACACCTGGACGACGCCGACCTCGAATGGACCGAGGTCCCGGTGTTCTATCCCGGACAGATGACCTACCAGAAGCTGCACAGCGACGCGCACGGGGCCGGCGGCCCGCTCGTGCGTGATGGCGACCTGGGCGTGCTTGACGCCCACGATCCGGAGGGCCTCGCGGACCTGATCATCGAGCACGAACTGCGTCAGCTGGAGAACTAGGGGGACCAATGTCTCCCCAGGACTGATCGTCAGCTCGACCCGGATGGTTCCGAGGGTGCCTGCGGGGCGGGGAACAGGCGCGGCATCCAGCGCAGGTAGCCGAGCATCCCGAACAGCTCGACCAGCGACTGCAGCACGATGACCATGACGGCCGCGTGCAGGGCCTCCGGCAGTGCCAGCGCCACCGGCAGCACGACAAACGAGTTGCGCGTACCCAGGCTGAACGCCAGTGTGCGCCCCTGCTCAATGGGCAGGGCGAATACCCGGGCCAGGGCCCATGCCAGTGCGGCCGCCCCGACCAGAAACAGCAGGTACACCGGGATCACCCCCAGCAGCTCCCGCCCGCCCTCGAACACCACCGGGGCCTCCGCCAGCGCGATCAGCCCCACCACCAGCGCCAGCAGCGGAACGGTGGCGACCCCGAAGCGGTTCTGCCAGACCTGCACACGCCCCCGCACCCTGAGCGCCTGCTCCAGCAGAACGGCCGCCGACAGCGGCAGCCCGATCAGCAGCGCCGCCGCGGCGAACACGGTCGGCGACATAAGGCCCACGGTCTCGCCCGGCCCCAGGATGAGGGCCAGGTACACCGGCAGCATCAGGAATTGCGCCGCAAGACTCACCGGCGCAAAGGCCGCGGCACACGCACTATCGCCCCCGCCCTGGCGGGCAAAGGCAATGAACCAGTCGGTGCAGGGCATCAGCAGCACGAGCAGGATGCCCAGCCGTATCGCCGGGTCGTCGGGGGCCATCGGCAGCAAGGCGATCAGCAACAGCGGCACCAGCACGAAGTTCCCCACCAGTGCGGCCACCAGGAAGCGGCGATCGTTAAAGGCGAGCCGGATCGCCTCCCAGGGGGTCTGCGCAAAGGTGACAAACAGCAACAGCCCGAGCGCGATCCATACCCAGGCGGTCAGCCCCTCGCCAAGCCCTGGCCAGAGGCTGGCCAGGACGAGCCCCAGCACAATCGCGGCGAGACAGACCCAGACCTGAAGACGTTCCAGCATCCCGCTACGGTATCAGAACCCCACCCGCCGTCCGGCTTCGTTGTCGGCGGCGCCGCGACCGGTCAGGCTTAGGGTGTTGCTTTGCGTACGTATCCGCACCGTGCAGGGGATGTGATGATCCAGCAGGAGCCTTTGGTGGCCTACCACGATTTCCCGCCCCTGACCCGGGCGCGGCTGGAGACCCTGCAGGCCAACCTCGGCTATGTCTGCAACCAGACCTGCTTTCACTGCCATGTGAACGCCGGGCCGAACCGGCGCGAGATCATGCCGCCAGAGGTGATCGACGAACTGCTCGCCTGCTGCGATCGCTGCGACGTCCAGACCCTGGACCTGACCGGTGGCGCCCCGGAACTGAATCCCGGCTTTCGCGACCTGGTCCGCGCCGCCCGCCAGCGCGGGATACACGTGATGGATCGCTGCAACCTGACCATCCTCGGTGAACCCGGGCAGGAAGATCTGGCAGCTTTTCTGGCCGAACAGGGCGTCGAGATCGTGGCCTCGCTCCCCTGCTATCTGGAAGAGAATGTCGATGCCCAGCGAGGCGACGGCGTGTTCGAGCGAAGCCTCGCCGGCCTGAAGCAGCTCAATGCCCTGGGCTACGGCGACCCCGGCAGCGGGCTCCGCCTCAATCTGGTGTACAACCCGCAGGGCCCCAGCCTGCCGCCGCCACAGGCCGAACTGGAGGCCGCCTATCACGAGCATCTCGAGCGCGAATACGGCATCCGCTTCAACGCGCTGTTCACGATCACCAACATGCCGATCCACCGCTTCGCCAAGACACTTGCGCGGGAAGGCCGTTACAACACGTACATGCAGACACTGCGAAACGCCTATCAGTCGTCTAACCTCGCAGCCGTCATGTGTCGGACACTCGTCTCGGTCGACTGGCAGGGGTACGTGCACGACTGCGACTTCAACCAGATGCTGGAGTTGCCCCTGGGGGCCGGTCGGGGCCGTCGCGTGTACATCGGCGAGCTGACGCCAGAGCACCTGGCGCAGGCACCGATCGCGGTCGGCGACCATTGCTACGGGTGCACGGCCGGCCAGGGCTCCAGCTGCGGCGGGGCGCTGTAAAGGTAACGGAGCGGTGAGGGCTCCGGGCGTCAGCATCCGGAGGTCCATTCGTTTCGTTATAGTGGGGGCCGGACCCAATTCATCGGGAGACTCATGAATCGCCCGCCTCATTTCAATTTATCGGCGCGGGCCGAAGATGTGCTCGGCTGGCGCGAGTGGGTCGGCCTGCCGGATCTCGGCCTCGGAGCCATCAAGTGCAAGGTGGATACCGGCGCGCGCAGCTCCGCGCTGCATGCCTTCTATATCGAGAGTTTCACCCGCAACGGGCGTGAGTGGGTGCGCTTTGGCATCCATCCCTATCAGCAGGATGCCGAGACGGAAGCCTGGTGCGAAGCCCCGGTACTGGATGTCCGGAACGTCACCGACTCCGGCGGCCATACCGGCGAGCGTTACTTCATTGCCACCCGCGCAAAAATCGGTGATCGAGTGATCCCTCTGGAACTCTCCCTGACCAGCCGCGATACCATGCGGTTTCGTATGCTGCTCGGGCGCGAGGCCATGCGGGGTCGCTTTCTGGTCGACCCCCAGGCCTCATTCCTGCTCGGGCGTCCCGCTCCACATCTTGCAACACCGGAACCCACGCCCGAATGAAGATCGGAATCCTCTCGCGCAACAGCAAGCTCTACTCCACCCGGCGCCTGGTCGAGGCCGCCCAGGAACGCGGCCACGAAATCCGCGTGGTGGACCCGCTGCGCTGCTACATGAACATCACCGCACACAAGCCCCAGATTCACTACAAGGGCGATGTGCTCGACCAGTTCAACGCCGTCATCCCGCGTATTGGCGCCTCCATCACCTTCTACGGTACCGCGGTGCTGCGCCAGTTCGAGATGATGAGCGTCTATCCGCTGAACGAGTCGGTGGCCATCTCGCGCTCGCGCGACAAGCTGCGCAGCCTGCAACTGCTCTCGCGCCGCGGCATCGGGCTCCCGGTGACCGGGTTTGCCCACTCCCCCGATGACATCGACGATCTGCTGGCCACCGTCGGCGGCGCGCCTGCCGTGATCAAGCTGCTGGAGGGCACTCAGGGGCTGGGGGTCGTGCTGGCCGAGACCAATCAGGCAGCGGAGAGCGTAATCCAGGCCTTCATGGGTCTGAAGCAGCACATCCTGGTGCAGGAGTACATCAAGGAGGCCAAGGGCTCGGACATTCGCTGCCTGGTGATCGGCGACAAGGTCGTCGCCTCGATGAAGCGCCAGGCGAAGGAAGGCGAGTTTCGCTCCAACCTGCATCGCGGTGGCAGCGCGAGCCTGTGCCGCATCACCCCCGAGGAGCGGGCCACGGCGGTGCGCGCGGCCAAGGTGATGGGGCTGAACGTCTGCGGCGTGGACCTTTTGCGCTCCAACCACGGCGCGGTGGTGATGGAGGTGAACTCCTCGCCGGGGCTGGAAGGAATCGAAAACGCCTCCGGAAAGGACGTGGCCGGCATGATCATCGACTTCATCGAGAAGAACGCCAAGCCGAACCGCACCAAGACCAAGGGCCGTGGCTGATGGCCACGCCCCGGGCCGACCGGAACGACCCGATCACGATCGGCGGGACGACCGTCCGCCCGGGTGAGCGCCGCACGGTGGAACTGCAGCTCGGCGCCCTGTACACCCACACCCCGACCAATATGCCCGTGCAGGTGCTCTGCGGACGACGCAAGGGGCCGGTGCTGTTCATCAGCGCCGCCATCCATGGCGACGAGATCAACGGCGTGGAGATCATCCGCCGCCTGCTGAAGATCCCGGCACTGCGGCGCATGCGCGGCACGCTGCTGACCATTCCCGTGGTCAACATGCACGGCTTCATCAACCAGAGCCGCTACCTGCCCGACCGCCGCGACCTGAATCGCTGTTTCCCCGGCTCGCCCAAGGGCTCGCTGGGGGCCCGGGTCGCACGGCTGTTCATGCGCGAAATCGTCCACCGCAGCACCCACGGGATCGATCTGCATACCGGGGCGATCCATCGTTCCAACCTGCCGCAGATCCGGGCCAACCTCGACCACCCGGAGACACAGACGCTGGCGCGCGCATTCGGCGCGCCGGTGATCCTGAATTCCGCGCTGCGCGACGGCTCCCTGCGCGAGGCCGCGGCGGAGCGGGACACCCCGATCCTGCTGTACGAGGCTGGCGAGGCACTGCGCTTCGACGAGCTGTCCATCCGCGGCGGCGTGCACGGGATCATCGAGGTCATGCGGCATCTTGGCATGCTGCCGGCGAGCCGGCGGCGCACCCCGCGCGAGCCGATCATGGCTCGCACCAGCGGCTGGGTACGCGCCCCGCAAAGCGGCATCCTGCGCAGCTTCGTCCGTCAGGGCGACCGCGTGGTCCGCGACCAGACGCGCCTGGCGATCGTCTCCGACCCCTTCGGCGAGACCGAGACCGAGGTCCTCGCCCCGGCCTCGGGGATCATCATCGGCCAGCTCAACCTGCCGCTGATCAACGAGGGCGATGCCCTGTTCCATATCGCCCAGTTCAACCGGACCGATCTGGCGGTGGAGCGCCTGGAGACCTTCCAGGAAAACCTCGAGGCCAGCGACTACCCCTACGCCGACGCCCCGCGCCCGGAAACGCCCTGACGTTCACACTCGCGGGGGATCAAAACCCGCAGCGGTCGCGTCTAGGAACTGAACCTATTCCATTAGAACCCTGCCCATGATCCGTCTGCCCCTGTGGCTCAGTGCCCTGCTCCTGACTGGCGCCCTGTGTGCCAGCCCCGCCCTGGCACAAGAGCTTGCCGAAGAGACCCCGGACGATGCCCAGACCGGCGCGGTCTCGGCCGCCACCAGCATCGATGCGGGCGGGGCCGAGATCCCGGTCGAGCGCTACCCCGCCGATGGCGAGGCGGTGCTGCTGTGGTTCCCGTCCGAGCACGGGCTACTGGACGGCCACCGGCAGCAGGCCCTGGCGCTTCAGGCTGCCGGCGTCGAGGTCTGGCTGGCGGACCCGTTCGCCGGGCATTTCCTGCCGGAGGCCGCCTCCAGCTTCGACGAGATGCCGATCGAGACCGTGGGCGACCTGATCGAGGCCGCACACGCGGAGGACGAGCGTGCGGTGTTCGTGTTCGGCAATGACCGCGCCCTGCCCTGGCTGCTCACGGGCCTGTATCACTGGCAGGAGGAGCACCCCGAGGCAGAACACCTCGCGGGGCTGATCATGATGAGCCCGTACCTGCACACCGGCGTGGACACCGACGAGGCCGAGATGCAACCCATCGTCGGCGTCACCAACCTGCCGATCTACATCATCCAGCCCATGCTGTCCCCGCAGTTCCAGCACCTGGGGCTGATTCGTTCGACCCTGAGCGACGGAGGCAGCTCCGTCGGGGCGCGCCTGCTGCCCGAGCTGCGTGACCGGTTCTTCTTCCGCCCCGATGCAATGGAGGCTGAACTCCTGGCACGCGAGATCTTTCACCAGGAGCTCGTCTACGGCATGGACCTGTTGCGTCGCCTGCCGGCCGCGCGCACCGCCGCCGCATCCGACGACCTGGACCTGAGCGTGAACACGCCCACCGGCGGCGACGTCCAGCTGGATACGCTGGACGAACCCGTCACGGCGCCCGAACTGGTCCGCCCGGACCTGGCCGGCGAAGAGCACCGTCTGGAGGACTATCGTGGCGAGGTCGTGCTGATCAACTTCTGGGCCAGCTGGTGTCCGCCCTGCGTGCACGAAATGCCGTCGATGCAGCTGCTGGAAGACGAGCTGCGCGAACAGGGCTTTCGCATCCTCGCGGTGAATCTTGGCGAGGACGAAGAGACCATCCGGGACTTCATCGAGAACGAGGTGCAAACGGAGTTCACCATCCTGCTCGATCCGGACCAGGAGTCGCTGAACGACTGGCGCGCGATGGCCTACCCCACCAGCTATGTCGTCGACCGCGAGGGCAACCTGCGCTACTACCTGTTCGGCGCGATCGAGTGGACCGAGCCCGGGGTCGTCGACCAGATGCGCGAGCTGCTCGAGGAAGACTACGAAGCCCCGGAAGGTGACGACTAGTCCGAACCCGGGGGCGTCCCGAACGCCTCGCGCAGCCACTCGCGCAGGGCGTCAAAGCCATGCTCCGCCCGCTCCGAGGGCGGCTGCATGCCCGGGACGAACCCGTATTCGCGAAACGGCTCCAGCAAGGCCGGATCGCCGCTGATGATATGCACGGGCACGGCCCAGCTAGCGTCCTGACCAGTCACCAGGGCGGCCGGCTGGTGATCGCCCAGCATGAAAAACAGCGTGTCCTCGTCCGCATACCGCGCCGCATAGCCCCCGGTCACCTCCAGCGAATAGCGCACGGACTCCGCGTAGTACTCGCGCACGCGATCGAAGTCCCGCCACAGCCCCTCTGGTGTCGGCCCTTTGCCAGCCCACTCGTCGAAGACCGCGCCGTCCCCGACCGCCTCCCAGTCCTCCAGCACCGGCAGGATCGGGGTCCACGGCGCATGCGAACTGATCAGGGCCAGCATCGCGAATACCGGGCGTTCCGAGGGCCCGCGGATCTCGCGCTCGAAGAACGACCAGGTGTACTGATCCGGCATGGTCACCCAGAAAAACGGCGGCCCGGCGTAGTCGAATCCGTGCTTGTCGACGATCCGGTCCCAGCGAAACCACTGCCCCTCCGGCCAGTCGAGCTGGATCGCCGGGGCCAGCATGGTCGTCTCGTGCCCGGTCGCCTGAAAGTCCTGCACCAGGGTGTCGCGGGTCTGCGCCTGCAGGGCGTCGTAATGTCCGGCGTAACGCACCTGCAGGCCCGTGAGCAGCGAGGCCTGCGCCAGCCAGGACTGTCCACCCGCGATCGGGGCCTCCAGCACGCCGGTCACCACATGCAGGTCCGCGGCGTCGAGCTGCTCGCCGATGGACTCGAGGCTCGGCACAATCACCGGGGCATAGCGCTCGTCGAACACCGCCGAGACCCCGTAGGACTCCACCAGCCCCAGGATCACGTCCACGTCACCAAGGCCTGGCAGAGGGCGCCCCTCGGCCTGCTCGCGGGTCTGTGCCAGGCGCTCGCGAAACGCCCGGTTCTCCGCCAGCGCCTCCTGCCCGGCCACGATCTGCTCCTGGACCGAAACGAGCCCGGGCGCGGCCGTACCCGGCGGTGCCGCACCCCGTGCGGAGACGACCGCCCCCACCAATCCAAGCGTGAGCAGACCGACCGCAACGGACAGGGGTACTCGGCGGAGACGCTCCGGATGCGCGGTCAGCGCGAACAACCCGCGGCCCGCGCCCGCGATCACCGCGACCAGCCCCACGATCAGGACACCGGCCAGCGCCACGGTGGCCCAGACATCCAGGTTGCCGGTCACCAGCCGGTAGACGGCGTCCAGCAGGATCCAGTCCTGCATTACGTTCAGGGGGCGCACCAGACTGACGCGGGTCAGGGCATCGAACAGCGCCAGCACCACCAGCGCCAGCAGAACGAATCCGGCCAGCCAGGCCAGCGCGCGCGCCATCCGCCCAGAGGACAGCAGCGCAAACAGCCCGACCAGCAGGACCGCCTCCCAGGCCAGCCAGTGCGGGCCGATACCCGCGTACCGGGGCACATCCAGTCCCAGCAGCACGAGGTTGAGTGCCGCGAGGGTCAGCAGCAGTCGAATCACGGGCGGACGGGCATTAGGGAAACACTGATCAATGTACACGCTCGCGCTGCGGGGAACCGAACGTCATCCGCTGCAGGACACCATCCCGTCGCACACGCCAGTGGTACAGGGCCGCCGAGATATGACCCAGTGCCAGCACCAGAAGGGTGATCCCCAGGATCTGGTGCCAGGCGAACAGGGTCTCCGACAGCGCCTCGTTTTCCGGGAACAGCCCCGGCAGGATCAGCGGACCCAGCTGCACCGGGTAGCCGCCGGCGGCCGTGGCCCACCAGCCGATTACCGGCATCACGATCAGCAGCAGATACAGCAGCCCGTGGACCGACTCCGCGGCAATGCGCTGAGCCGGCGGCAACGCGACCGCGTAGGGTGGTTTGCCGTGACGCAGGCGCAGGCCCACACGCACCAGCATCAGCAGCAGCACCAGCACGCCGAAGCTCTTGTGCCAGGTGTAGATGGTGTCGGTCGTGCCTTCGCCAAAGCGCTCCTGGAGACCCTCGAAGCCATACCAGCCGATGGTCCCGCCCAGCGCCAGCGCACCCAGCACCAGCACGGCGACCGCCCAGTGCACGATCCGCTGGCTCAGGGCGTAACGCGGCCACACTCCGGTATTGTCCGTCTCCATCCCGCACTCCCGTTCGTGTATGCCCCCAACATGCCGCCCCCACAGCATGCCCGCAACCCCAGCCCGGCTGACGATATCCCCCATTGGCCGTACCGGGCCATTATGCTTTGAGGATGCGATCCTCCATCCCCAACCCCACGCCGCTGACCGGCGTACGCTGCCTGACGTTCGACCTCGACGACACGCTGTGGCCGGTGATGCCGGTGATCCACCATGCGGAGGCGCGCTTCTACGCCTGGCTGCGCGAGCACGCGCCGGTGGTCTGCGAACGCTTTGATCCGCAGGCCCTGATTGCTGAACGGGCCACCTTCATGCGCGCGGCCCCGCAGAGCGAGCGCCACGACCTGACCGGCCTGCGCAAGCGCTGGCTGCGCCGGCTGGCCACGGATTGCGGCTGCTGTCCCGATCTGCTCTCGGGCGAGGGATTCGCGGTGTTCTGGCATGCGCGCAACGAGGTGACGCCCTTCCCCGAGGCGGATGGCGTGCTCGCCACGCTGTCGCGTCACTTCCGGCTGGGCGCGATCAGCAACGGCAATGCCGATGTCTTTCGCACCCCCCTGGGGCGCCACTTCGACTTTGCGATCGCGGCGGGTGAGGCCGGCGCGGCCAAGCCCGACCCGGTGATCTTCGCCCAGGCCCGCGAGCAGGCCAGCGTCGAGGCCAAGCAGATCCTGCATGTGGGGGATGACAGCACCAGCGACGTCCTGGGAGCCCTGAACGCGGGGTTTCAGGCCGCCTGGTTCAATCCCGACGCGCTGCCCTGGGAACACGGGCGCCCCCGACCAATACTGACACTGGGCCGCCTGGGCCAGCTGCCGCGGCATCTCGGGATCGACTAGGGAGACGCTGATTGAATCGCACGTCCGCGTTGGTGCCCCCTGTTCTCCGAGACAAGGCGCGTCGTGCAGCGGGTAGTGGTTCTACCCGCCCGTTTTTGATGAATGCGGGGCGCAACGCAGGATCGGGGAACAGGGGGCACCAACCCCACAAGCCATTGAAAGCAGGGGCTCGGCCGCCCGTTGTTGATCAAAACCGGGCGCGCGCACAGCGTTGCGGTTCCCTTGTGCAGAACGACTGCACCGCAGTCACCGCGCCTTGTTCGCACGCAAAAGCGACTCGAGCGCGGACGTGCGATTCAATCAGCGTCTCCCCAGGCGTCCATCGCCGCAGCCCCACCCTCTCAGTCGGGATCGACGCGGCCGCGCAGGGCCTTCTTGCGGCCACGGTGGGTCTTGCCCTCTAGCCGACGCAGCTTGGAGGCACGTGTGGGACGGGTCGGCTTGCGCGTCTTGATCGGCCGGCCGGCGTCGCGCAGGAGTTCGGCCAGGCGCTCCAGCGCATCCTCGCGGTTGGCCTCCTGGGCGCGGTACTGCTGAGCCTTGATCACCACCACACCATCCTTGCTGATGCGCTGGTCACGGCGGCGCAGCAGACGCTGCTTGTAAACGTCGGGCAGGCTGGAGGCGCGGATGTCGAAACGCAGGTGGATGGCCGAGGCGACCTTGTTCACGTTCTGCCCGCCCGCGCCCTGTGCCCGGATCGCGGTCAGCTCGATCTCGTCTTCGGGCAACGCGACGCTGTTGGAAATGCGCAAGGACATCGTCGATCAGCGAAAGTCGCCGTCCTTGATTCGGCCCTCGTCATCCAGCTCGGCGAAAAAGCGCGAGTTGTCCTGGCGATACTCGTGGGTCGCGATCTCGCCGGGCAACACCAGGGTCACGTCCGGGTAGACGCGCTCGAACTCGTCGGGGCTCGGTCGGGTTTCCAGGAAGTGCAGAAACGGGTTCATCTGCTTGACCGTACCCGGACGCGGCTCCGGCCCGTCGGCACGCGTCTCGGTCTTGTGCACCGCGCAACCGCTAGCCCCCAGCGCCAGCATCACTGCCACTACGGACATCCATCGAAGTATTCGTGCCATGCATCCCTCCGGCGTCGGTCGTATGCACCTTTATTGCGAGGCGTCGCAGGCGCCGTGGCAATCATCACAAGCTGGCATCAAGCCACGAACCACTGGTTTAGGATAGAGGTCGCCACGTCGCTACGCTCCTCGCGATGACGGTGCCAACGCAGGGCTCCGGGGGCGCCCCTACTCCGTTGGCTGTCCGTGCTCGCGGGTGGCCTCGAAGCGGATCTCCGGCCATTTCTCCTGCGCCATCTGCAGGTTCACCCGTGTCGGGGCGATATAGACCAGATCGCCGCCGTGGTCGATCGCCAGGTTGGCCGCGGCCTTCTCCTTGAACTCCTCGAGTTTCTTCGGATCGTCACATTCGACCCAGCGTGCAGTCTGGACGTTCACGTTCTCGAACTGCGCCTCCACCTTGTACTCGGTGCGCAGGCGCTCGGCGACCACGTCGAACTGCAGCACGCCAACCGCGCCCAGGATCAGATCATTGTTGATCAGCGGGCGGTAGAGCTGGGTCGCGCCCTCCTCGCACAGCTCCTGCAGGCCCTTGGCGAGCTGCTTCATCTTCAACGGGTCCTTCAGCTGCGCGCGCCGGAACAGCTCCGGCGCGAAGTTGGGCACGCCGGTAAAGGTCAGCTCCTCGCCCTGGGTGAAGGTGTCCCCGATGCGGATCGTGCCGTGGTTGTGGATGCCGATGATGTCGCCCGGGTAGGCGGTCTCCACATGCTCGCGGTCCGAGGCCATGAAGGTCAGCGCATCGGGGATCTTCACGTCGCGCCCGATGCGCACGTGGCGCAGCTTCGCGCCCTTGTCGAAGGTGCCGGAGCAGATGCGCATGAAGGCGATGCGGTCGCGGTGCTTCGGGTCCATGTTCGCCTGGATCTTGAACACGAAGCCGGTGAACTTCTCCTCGGTGGGCTCGACCTTGCGCGAATGGGTCGGCCGCGGCAGCGGTCCCGGGGCAAACTCGACGAAGTCGTCCAACAGCTCCTCAATGCCGAAATTGTTGATCGCGGAGCCGAAGAACACCGGGGTCTGCTCGCCACGCAGGTAGGCCTGCTGATCGAACTCGTGCGAGGCACCCTGCACCAGCTCCATCTCGTCCCGCAGTTCCGCCGCCTGCGCACCGAGCACCTCGTCCAGGCGCGGATTGTCCAGCCCTTCGATGATCTCGCCAGTGGACTTCTTGCCGCCCTCTTCCGGGTCGTACAGGTGCACCGCGTCGCGGCGAATATGGTAGACACCGCGAAAGCGCTTGCCGGAACCGATCGGCCAAGTGATCGGGGCGCACTGGATCTTCAGCACCTCCTCGACCTCGTCGAGCAGTTCGATCGGGTCACGGCCCTCGCGGTCCATCTTGTTGACGAAGGTCATGATCGGCGTGTCGCGCAGCCGGCAGACCTCCATCAGCTTGATGGTACGTTCTTCCACACCCTTGGCCGCGTCGATCACCATCAGCGCGGAGTCCACTGCGGTCAGGGTGCGGTAGGTGTCCTCGGAGAAGTCCGCGTGCCCGGGGGTGTCCAGCAGGTTCACGATGCGGCCCTTGTAGGGGTACTGCATCACCGAGGAGGTCACCGAGATGCCGCGCTGCTTTTCCATCTCCATCCAGTCGGAGGTGGCATGGCGCGACGCCTTGCGCCCCTTGACCGTACCGGCGAGCTGGATCGCGCCGCCGTACAGCAGGAGCTTTTCGGTCATGGTGGTCTTGCCCGCGTCCGGGTGCGAGATGATCGCAAACGTCCGGCGCCGGGCGGTTTCCTCGAGAAAGGACATGGTCTTGGGTCGCCTGAGTGAAGCGCGGGAGTTTAACGCGAAAACGGGGCAGGCGTTGCGTTTCCCGGTGCCCCGAAATGCAAACGGCCCCGGATCAAGATCCGGGGCCGTTATATCATTGACCCTGCGTAATGGAAGGGCGACTAGCGTGCAGAGGCTCGCTGGATCGCGGAGGACTGTTCGTCCAGCCGGCTCTGGGCCAGGTCCAGATCACGCTGGCTCATGCGCGTCTTCACGGTTTCCATGCGTTCACGGTCTTCGGCCAGGGAATACCAGACATAGGCCTCGACCAGATCACGCTCCACGCCCTGTCCGTTCTGGTGCAGGCGCCCGAGACCGATCTGCGCATTACGATCGCCTCGCTCCGCGGCCTTGGTGTACCAGCGGGCGGCCTCACCGGGATTCCGGTTCGTCCCGCGACCCGTCTCGTGCAGGAAGCCGTAGTAGTACTTGGCCGAAACCTGGCCCTGCTCGGCCGCCTTGCCCAGCCACTCCAGGGCCTCGCCATTCGACTGCTCGTTACGGGCATAGTGGCTGCCCAGCCAGTACTGCGCATTGGCGTAGCCGAGTTCGGCCGAGCGGGTGTAGTGCTCGAGGGCCTTGTCTTCATCGGCAGCCGTGCCACGGCCGGCGGCAAACATGAAACCAAGGTAGTAGTGGGCGCCCGCATGGTCGTCGTCCGCCGCACGCGCGAACCAGTGCAGCGCCGCGTCGTAATCCACGTCAGTGCCACGGCCGACATAGTTGGCCATACCCACGTCGAACATGGCGCGGGTGTCACCGCGCTGGGCGTTGCCTTCACGAATCTCGTACCAGACGCCGAGCAACTCCTGTTGCCGCTCGACTTCGTCGTAGCCGAAATCCTGGGCCTGAGCCGCACCGACCCCAAAGGCCAGGGGCAATGTCAGGGGAAGAGAGAAAAACAACGCACGCAGGGATCGGGACATGGGGCAGCCTCGCAGGGAATTCCGGCATCAATGCCGGTTACGATCATAGACCGCCCCCCATCCGCGCGCAAAACCCGTCCACGGGTACGAGAACCGCTGGCCGCAAAACGCCCTCCGAACGCCGAAAAAACGTGGCGGACGTCACACTGTGTCGCGTCACGCCCCGGCCGGGGCGTCGCAACGGCAACTCAGCACCCAGGCATCCTCGCGGCCGCTGTGCAACGGGTAGTAGCGCGGCCGGGTGCCGATGTGCTCGAAACCCTCCGAACGATAAAGCTGGACCGCCGCGACATTGGAGGGACGCACCTCCAGAAGCAGGGCCTCGGCCCTCTGGTCGCAGGCATAGTCGAGCAGGCGACGCAGCATGAAGCGACCCAGCCCGTAGCCCTGCCAGCGTCGGTCCACGGTCAGATTCAGAAGATGCGCCTCGCCGGCCGCCACGGTCAGCACGGCGTGTCCCACCTGGCGTTCATCCACCTCCAGCACCCAGCAGTCGTATCCGACCCGGATGCAGTCCTCGAAGATGCGCGCGGTCCACGGATAGTGATACGCCTCGCGCTCGATGCCCATCACACACTCGACATCCTCGGCCAGCATGCGGCGCATCCGGGGTTGTACTTGCGGCTCGGCACTCATGGCGTCGGGCTGGATCTCCTGAGTTTATTACCTGGACTGAACATATAGGCGAGTCCGCGTTCGCTGCGTTCCCTAACACCTACACTCTGCAGGGTTACCCTCCGGGCGCACTCGTCAGACAGGCCCGCGCGCGCTGCAGATCCTGCCAGGCCCTGGCCTTGTCCTGCGGCTTCCGCAAAAGGTAGGCCGGATGATAGGTCACGACCAGCGGGACCTCACGATACCGGTGCAGGCTGCCCCGCAGGGATCCCAGCGGCTGGTCGGTCTCCAGCAGTTGCTGGGCGGCGACACGCCCCAGCGCCACGATCACCTCCGGCTGCACCAGTGCGATCTGCCGGTCCAGGAAGCCACGGCAGGCCCGGGATTCCTCCGGACTGGGGTCGCGGTTGTTCGGCGGACGACACTTGAGGACATTCGCGATAAAGACATCCTGCCGTCGATCGAGTCCCAGCGCGGCGAGCATGCTGTCCAGCAACTGGCCGGCACGCCCGACAAACGGTTCGCCTCGGCGGTCTTCCTCGGCCCCGGGTGCCTCGCCCACGAACAGCCACCGGGCACGGCGGTCGCCCACGCCAAACACGGTCTGCGTACGCTGGGCCGCCAGTTCGGCGCAGGCCGTGCAGTCGCGCACACGGGCTTCGAGCTCGGGCCAGTCCAGAGCCGCAACTTCGACTTCCAGCGGCCCGCTCGCGGGGGGCACGAGCGGCTCGGGTATCTCGGGTGTCTCGGGGGGCGCACTGGTCGCTTGAGCCGACGCGGCCTCGGGCATCAGCGGGCCAGTGGGAGGCTCGACGGTCGGGGCTGCGGCCGGCACGCCAGGAAAGGCGCCGTCCCGGGCACGCCAAACGGGGATCCCCATATCGGCCAGGATACGGCGTTTGCGCGCCGACAGGTCCACGCCTCAATCCCCCGAGGGCGTACGGCGACGGTGGCGGCGCCAGCGCTCCAGCGTCAGCAGGGGTCCGGACAGGGCGTAAATCACGAAGCCCGCCCAAAGGACCTTGGGCGGATCCAGCGCCAGCAGCATCAGTGCGCCCACCACCCCGACGATCGCCAGGAAGGGCACCCGATGCTTGAAGTCCATGTCCTTGAAGCTGAAGTAGGTCAGATTGCTGACCATCGCCGCACCCGCCAGAACCGTCACGATCAGGATCGCCACCACGTAAGGATCGGCCAGATCCGCCGGAATGCCAAGATCCTCGAGCACCCAGACCATCCCCACCACCAGCGCGGCGGCGGCAGGGCTCGGCAGCCCCTGGAAGAAACGTTTGTCGACCACGGCCAGTCGGCTGTTGAAGCGCGCGAGACGCAATGCCGCGGCCGTGGCAAAGAAGAAGGCCGCCACCCAGCCGAGATTGCCCAGATCCTGCAGCTGCCACAGGTACACGACAAGGGCCGGGGCCACGCCGAAGGAGACCAGGTCGGAGAGCGAGTCGTACTGCGCCCCGAACTCGCTTTGCGTGTCCGTCATACGCGCCACGCGGCCATCGAGGGTATCCAGGACCATGGCCACGAACACCGCGATCGCGGCGGTCGTAAATTCGCCATTGATCGCGGAGACAATCGCGAAGAAGCCGGAGAACAGCACCCCGGTCGTGAACAGGTTGGGCAGCAGAAAGATCCCGCGGCGACGCCGGGAACGGCCCTCGTGCCGCTCGTCGGCCCCGTTCATCTCGTCGATATCGCTTGATCTCTCGTCATCCGGCGTCACTCCAGCACCTCCACGGTCGCTTCCTCGTCGCCACTGGCCTCCGGCAGCCCACCGATCACGGTGGAGCCCGCCAGCACCTTCTGGCCGACCTGGGCCATGACCTGCGACCCGGCCGGCAGCCAGACCTCGAAGGTAGCACCGAACCCGGCAAAACCCATGCGTTTGCCGCGCCCGAGTCGATTCCCGGGCACCACATTCTGCAGGCGGATCATGCGCGGCCAGTGATTGACCGACAACGCGAGCGTCAGGCGCGTGCCCTCGTCGGTCGCCAGCGCAAATGCCAGGCGGTGATCGAGCTGCCCGTCCGGCGGGCTATCCGTCTCCTTACCCGGCCAGACCCGCTCCACCACCTTCGATTCCTGCGGGGCATGGACGTTGTATTCCCCCAGGCGTCGCTGACGAATGCGGATCCGCAGGGCTGACTTGCCCGTGAACGGATCGGTCGTCTCGTCGATCGCCTCCACCGTGCCATCGGCCGGGGCAATCACGCCCAGCGCGGGGGCCGCCGCCTTGCGCCGAAGGTCGCGGAAAAGCCCCATCAGCGCCACGGTCAGCAGCACCATGAACAGGCCCAGCTCCGCCTCCCCGACTAGCAGCGAGATCACCGCCATCCAGGCGGAGATGATCACGAACAGACGGCCTTCGGGGGCAAGCGGAAACAGCATGGGGTTCTCGGAGGGGGTGCGGGTGCGCGACCCGGGGTCTGTGCCCCGGGTCGCCCCGACGGATCAGTTGCGGGACTTGTCGACCAGCTGGTTGGCCTTGATCCACGGCATCATCGCACGCAGGCGTTCGCCCACCTGCTCGATCTCGTGGGCCGCGTTCAGGCGGCGGTTGGCGGTCATCGACGGGTAATTCATCGCGCCTTCCAGGATGAACTGCTTGGCGTACTCGCCGTTCTGGATGTTCTTCAGCGCCTCGCGCATCGCCCAGCGCGACTCCTCGTTGATCACCTGCGGGCCGGTCACGTACTCGCCGTACTCGGCATTGTTGGAGATCGAGTAGTTCATGTTGGCGATGCCACCCTCGTACATCAGGTCGACGATCAGCTTGAGCTCGTGCAGGCACTCGAAGTAGGCCATCTCCGGGGCGTAGCCGGCCTCGGTCAGGGTCTCGAAGCCGGCCTTGACCAGTTCCACCGCACCGCCGCAGAGCACGGCCTGTTCGCCGAACAGGTCGGTCTCGGTCTCGTCCTTGAAGGTGGTTTCGATGATGCCGGTGCGGCCGCCGCCGATCGCGGAGGCGTAGGACATCGCGATGTCACGGGCCTTGCCGGAGGCGTCCTGCTGGATCGCGATCAGGTCGGGGATGCCGCCGCCACGCACGAACTCGGAGCGCACGGTGTGGCCCGGGGCCTTCGGCGCGATCATGATCACGTCCAGGTCCTTGCGCGGCACGATCTGGTTGTAGTGGATCGCGAAGCCGTGGGCAAACGCCAGGGTCGCACCCTCCTTCAGGTTCGGCTCCAGCACGTCGCGGTACAGGGCGGCCTGGTATTCGTCCGGGGCCAGCACCATGATCAGGTCGGCGCCGGCGGTCGCGGCGTCGACATCGGCGACCTTCAGGCCAGCTTCTTCGGCCTTGGCGCGCGAGGCGGAGCCGTCGCGCAGGCCCACGGTCACGTCCACACCGGAATCCTTCAGGTTGTTCGCATGGGCGTGGCCCTGCGAGCCGTAGCCGATGATCGCGACCTTCATGCCCTGGATGATGGAGAGGTCGGCGTCTTTGTCGTAATACAGATTCATGGCAGTCATTTCCTTGGCAACAGGCCCCGCCAGGGGGCCGATGACGAATAAAAAGCCCGTGCCTGGCCGGCACGGACGAAAACGAAGACGATTACAGCTGCAGCGCGACGTCGCCGCGGGCGATGCCCATCACGCCCGAGCGCACGACTTCCAGCACCGGGAACGGCGAGACAGCCTCGAGGAAGGCATCCAGCTTGGAGCCCTCGCCGGTGATCTCGATCACGTAGGTCTGTTGGGTCACGTCGATGATGCGACCGCGGAAGATATCGGTAAGGCGCTTGACCTCTTCACGGTCGGCGGCCTCGCCGACGCGCACCTTGACCAATGCCATCTCGCGCTCGATGTGCGGGTGAGCGGTCATGTCCAGCAGCTTGATCACGTCGACCAGCTTGTTCAGCTGCTTGGTGATCTGCTCGACGATCTCGTCGGAGCCACTGGTGACGATGGTCATGCGCGACAGCGACGGGTCGTCGGTCGGCGCGACGGTCAGCGATTCGATGTTGTAGCCACGCGCGGAGAACAGGCCGGCCACCCTTGAGAGGGCACCGGATTCGTTTTCCAGCAGGACACTGATGATATGACGCATACGGCTCTTCCCTGTACCCGGTTCAGACCAGGATCATTTCGTTCTGGCCGGCGCCGGCCGGGATCATCGGATAGACGTTCTCGGACTGGTCGGTGAGGAAGTCCAGGAACACCAGGCGCTCCTTCTGCGCGAGGGCCTCCTTGATCGCGCCCTCGACGTCGCCCGGCTTGTCGATACGCATGCCCACATGGCCATACGCCTCGGCCAGCTTCACGAAGTCCGGCAGCGCGTCCATGTAGGACATCGCGTAACGGCCCTGGTAGAAGAATTCCTGCCACTGCCGGACCATGCCCAGGTAGCGGTTGTTCAGGTTCAGGATCTTGATCGGGAGCTGGTACTGGTAGCAGGTCGACAGCTCCTGGATGCACATCTGGATGCTGGCCTCGCCGGTGATGCAGCCGACCGTCGCGTCCGGGTGCGCGAACTGCACGCCCATCGCAAACGGCAGGCCCACGCCCATCGTCCCCAGGCCACCCGAGTTGATCCAGCGGTTGGGCTTGTCGAAGCCGTAGAACTGCGCGGCCCACATCTGGTGCTGGCCGACGTCGGAGGTCACGAAGGCATCGCCCTGCGTCAGCTCCCAGAACTTCTGCACCACGTACTGCGGCTTGATCAGTTCGGACTCGCGGTCGTATTTCAGGCAGTCCTGCGACTGCCACTCGCGGATCTGCTTCCACCAGGCATCCAGCGCCGCTGGGTCCGGCTTCGCGTTGGCGGCGTCCAGCGCCTTGATCAGCTCGCGCAGCACCGGCTCCACCTCGCCAACGATGGGCACGTCGACCTTCACGTTCTTGGAAATCGAGGATGGGTCGACATCGACATGCACGATCTTCGCGTGCGGGCAGAACTTCTCGATGTTGCCGGTCACGCGGTCGTCGAAGCGCGCGCCGATCGCAATCAGCACGTCGGCGTGGTGCATGGCCATGTTGGCCTCGTAGGTCCCGTGCATGCCCAGCATGCCGAGGAACTGCTTGTCCGACGCCGGATAGCCACCCAGCCCCATCAGGGTGTTGGTGATCGGGTAGCCCAGCTTGCGGGTGAACTCGGTCAGTGCCTCGGAACCCCTGCCCAGGATCACGCCCCCGCCGGTGTAGATCATCGGCTGCTTCGCCGACAGGATCAGGTCCACCGCCTTGTCGATCTGGCCTGTATAGCCGCCAAAGGTCGGGTTGTACGAGCGCATGTGGATGGACTCGGGATATTCGAACTCGCAGCTCGCCGCGGTCACATCCTTCGGGATATCCACGACCACGGGACCGGGGCGGCCGGTGGTCGCCACGTAGAAGGCCTTCTTGATCGTGGTCGCCAGGTCCTTCACGTCCTTGACCAGGAAGTTGTGCTTCACGCAGGGGCGGGTAATCCCCACGGTATCCACTTCCTGGAAGGCATCGTTGCCGATCAGGCTGGTCGGCACCTGGCCGGTGAACACCACCAGCGGCACCGAATCCATGTAGGCATCGGCGATCCCGGTAATCGCATTGGTCGCACCGGGGCCGGAGGTGACCAGCGCGACACCCGGCTTGTCGGAGGACTTGGCATAGCCCTCGGCCGCGTGCACCGCACCCTGCTCGTGACGCACCAGTACGTGCGAGACTTTGTCCTGGCGATACAGCGCATCATAGATGTGCAGTACCGCCCCGCCGGGATACCCGAATACGACATCGACACCCTCGGCCTGCAGGCTGCGGCAGAAGATTTCGGCGCCGGTGATGGCGGTGGAGGAACTTGAGGTCTCGGACATGGTGGTCGACTTCCTTACCTAAGGGCTCGTGCGTGATCGTGACGGGATCACCCAGCAGGAATCAAAATAGCCCAACATCCTAATATGAAATGACGATTTTTCCCAGCACCGGGGTGCGGAAAAGCCATCCCGGGAGGCGGCCCAGCATTGTGCAGACAGCCGGCTTCAGTCGTCCGACTTCTTCACGTCCGCCGCGGGCAGACCGGGATTGGTCGGGCGGCGGGCATCGTCGCTGGACATGTCCTGCGGCGCCATCTGCTGTTCCAGCCCTTGCGGCGGGTTCACCTCTTCTTCCTCGCCTCCGCAACCGGCCAGCACAAGCGTGGCGGCAACCGACAGAACGAGGAATCCAGTGATTCGGGCATGGCGGTACATAGCATTCTTCCTTGCAAGACAGGGGCGTGAACTGGCGAGCTTGCCGTGGCGCCAATGGCTTGGCAACAATCCACCACGGCGAGACGCTGATTCCCGCGCGGGCCCGGACCCTACGACATCCCAACCGGCAGTATCCGCGTCCCGGCCCGCCCCGCAATAATCGCGGCAGCGTCCTCGAGCGCCCCGATCCCGGCACGGGCACCGTATTCCGCGACGCGCCGCGCGGCCTCCATCTTCGGGCCCATCGAACCGGCCGGGAACGACGCGGGGTCGACCGCGCTCACCAGCAATGCCTTCAAGCGCGTGGCGTCAGGCTCGCCCCAGTTCCAGTAGACGCCGTCGACGTCCGTCAGCATCAACAGCCAGTCCGCGCCCAGTTCCACTGCGAGGCGTGCGGCGGTCAGGTCCTTGTCCACCACCGCCTCGATACCGTACAGCCTTCCCTCAGCGTCTCGCGCGACCGGCACACCGCCACCGCCCGCACAGATCGCGAGGGACCCGCCGTCGACCAGGGTCCGTACGGCCTCCACGCCCAGCACCTTCCGCGGCTCCGGCGAGGCCACCACGCGCCGCCAGCCGTCACCGTCGCGGGCGATATCCCAGCCGCGTGCCTCGGCCAGTGCACGCGCCCGGGATTCACCCCAGACCGGGCCGATGAATTTCTCGGGGCGGGCGAACGCCGGATCGTCCGGGTCGACCTCGGTCTGCGTCAGGAGGCTGGCAATCCGGTCATGGCCCAGGGCGTTGTGCAGTTCCTGCGCAAGGATGTAGCCGATCATCCCGTGGCTCTCGGCGCCCACCACATCCAGTGGCCAGTGGATGGAGTCGGCCTCCGCCTGGCTGGCGAGCAGGCCCACCTGCGGGCCATTGCCGTGGGTCACAACGACCTCGTGCTCGTTTGCGACTGCGGCGACAGCCCGCGCCGCGGCACGGGCGTTGCGCCGCTGGGCCTCGGCCGACGGGATCTCGCCGCGTTGCAGCAGGGCGTTTCCGCCCAGCGCGATCACGATGCGCATGGCGGCCTCCTTGGCAGAGGGGTGAGTGCGTCAGGTGCGGGGCAGTGTTACGCCGCGCTGGCCCTGATACTTGCCACCGCGGTCCTTGTAGGAGGTCTCGCAAACCTCGTCGGACTGCAGGAACAGCATCTGCGCCACGCCCTCGTTGGCGTAGATCTTGGCCGGCAGCGGCGTGGTGTTGGAGAACTCCAGCGTCACATGGCCTTCCCACTCGGGCTCCAGCGGGGTCACGTTCACGATGATGCCGCAGCGCGCGTAGGTCGACTTTCCGAGGCAGATGGTCAGCACGTCGCGCGGGATGCGGAAGTACTCGACCGTATGGGCCAGCGCAAACGAGTTGGGCGGGATAATGCAGACATCGGAGTGCACGTCCACAAAGCTGCCCTCGTCGAAGCCCTTGGGGTCGACGATGCTCGAGTTGATGTTGGTGAAGATCTTGAAGTGCTCCGAGCAGCGCACGTCATAGCCATAGCTGGACGTGCCGTAGGAGACGATGCGCTGCTCGTCGCGATAGCGGACCTGACCGGGCTCGAAGGGCTCGATCATGCCCTTCGTCTCGGCCATCTCCCGGATCCAGCGGTCCGACTTGATGCTCATCTGCCCTGTCCCTGGTTGTGATCGCCGGATCAGTTGTTCTGGATGACGATATTGGGGAATTTGCTGCTGTAGTCCTTCGCCTGCTCCGCGAGCTTGGCGCCGGTACGGCGGGCGATCTCGCGATAGATCTCTGTGATGCGGCCGTCCGGATCGGCGATCACGGTCGGTTCACCACCATCGGCCTGCTCGCGAATGCGAATATCCAGCGGCAGCGCGCCGAGCATGTCCACGCCATACTCTTCGGCCATGCCCTGGGCACCGCCCTGGCCGAAGATGTGCTCCTCGTGGCCACAGCTCGAGCAGATATGAATGCTCATGTTCTCGATGATGCCCAGTACCGGCACCTCCACTTTCTCGAACATGCGCAGGCCCTTGCGCGCATCCAGAAGTGCGATGTCCTGCGGGGTGGTGACGATCACCGCGCCGGAGACCGGGATCTTCTGCGACAGGGTCAGCTGGATGTCGCCGGTGCCCGGCGGCAGGTCGATCACCAGGTAGTCGAGATCCTTCCAGTTGGTCTCGTTCAGCAGCTGCTCAAGGGCCTGGGTGACCATCGGGCCACGCCAGATCATCGGCGTGTCCTCGTCGATCAGGAAGCCGATGGACATCGCCTGCACGCCGTGGCGTTCCAGCGGCTCCATGGACTTGCCGTCTTTCGACTCCGGGCGGTCCTTGATGCCCAGCATGCGCGGCTGGCTGGGGCCATAGATATCCGCATCCAGGATGCCGACCTGCGCGCCTTCGGCCGCCAGGCCCAAGGCCAGGTTGACCGCGGTGGTGGACTTGCCCACCCCGCCCTTGCCGGAGGCCACAGCGATGATGTTCTTGATGCCGGGCATCGGCTTCAGGCTCTTCTGCACCGCGTGGGCGGTCACCCTGGTGGTGATCGTCACTTCGGAGGACTCCAGCCCGGCGACGCCGGCCAGCGCCCCCTGGATCGCGGCGCGCAGCTCGTCGTGATAGCCGCTCGCGGAGTAGCCCATCTCGAGGGTGATGGCCGCCCGTGCGCCCTCCACACGGATGTCCTTGACCGCACCGGCGGCCACCAAGTCCTGCTCCAGGTACTTGTCCTGAACGGTCTTCAGGGCGTTTTCGATCTGCTCGCGCGAGAGTTCGGCCATGGCGTTCGTTCCATCCGGCAGTTGGGAGTGATCGCGCGATTCTACTGGGCCGCAATCAGCACGCCAATGGCACCACCACACGCCAGCCCTTTACCCATGCCGCAAGAGGCGCCACAGATGATCTGTCAACCCCTATTCGCGACTTTTATACACATGAATCTTCGCTGCCCCTGAAAACGCCCCAGATAGCAGCCAAAACACCGAAAGCACTACACAAAGAACCTTCATGTATTTGTTTTTTAGGCATAAAAAGAAATTGAACGTTTTTTGACCAATCTGTACAAGGCCCTTGCGTGACAAGGCCTGACGATGAATTCCACTGGGTTGCCCACAGAGTTATCCACAGCTTCTGTGGAAAAGCCCGTGACGGACTTTTCCACGCCTCGACAACCCGGCTGGCAGCCCCGACAATAGCGCCCCTGCATGCCACCGCCCGCCGCTACCGACGCACGAGTCCGACGATGACTGACACGCCGCGCAAGATCCTGGTCACCAGCGCCCTGCCCTACGCCAACGGGCCGATCCATCTGGGGCACCTGGTCGAGTACATCCAGACCGATATCTGGGTGCGCTTCCAGCGTGCGCGCGGCCACGAGGTGATCTACGTCTGCGCGGATGACGCCCACGGCACGCCGATCATGCTGAAGGCCCGCGCCGAGGGCATCGAACCCGAAGAGTTGATCACGCGCGTACGCCAGGAGCACGAGGCCGACTTCAGCGAGTTCCTGGTGGATTTCGACCACTACCACTCGACCCACTCGGACGAAAACCGCGAACTGGCCGCCCACATCTACACCGCGCTGCGCGACGCCGGGCACATCGAGACGCGCACCATCGACCAGGCCTACGACCCCGAGGCCGGGATGTTCCTGCCCGACCGCTTCATCAAGGGCACCTGCCCCAACTGCGGCGCCGAGGAGCAGTACGGCGATTCCTGCGAGGCCTGCGGAGCCACCTACAGCCCGCTGGACCTGAAAGACCCGGTTTCCGCGATCAGCGGCGCCCGTCCCGAGTCGCGCCAGTCCGAGCACTACTTCTTCAAACTCGGCGACTTCGAGGCCTTCCTGCGCGAATGGACCGGCTCCGGCCGCCTGCAGGACGCGATCCGCAACAAGCTCGACGAGTGGTTCGATGCGGGCCTGACCGACTGGGACATCTCGCGCGATGCCCCCTACTTCGGCTTCGAGATCCCCGACGCCCCGGGCAAGTACTTCTACGTCTGGCTGGACGCGCCGATCGGCTACATGGCGAGCTTTCGCGCCTACGCCGAGAAGCAGGGCCTGAACTTTGATGCCTGGTGGGGCGCGGATTCCGATGCCGAGCTGTATCACTTCATCGGCAAGGACATCGCGTACTTCCATACGCTGTTCTGGCCGGCGATGCTGCACGGCGCGGGCTTTCGCACGCCCAGCGCGGTGTTCTGCCACGGCTTCCTGACCGTCAACGGGCAGAAGATGTCCAAATCGCGCGGGACCTTCATCCGCGCGCGCGACTACCTGGACCACCTGAACCCCGAATCCCTGCGCTACTACCTCGGCGCCAAGCTGGGTGCCGGGGTCGACGACCTCGACCTCAACCTGGACGACTTCGTCCAGCGTGTGAACTCCGATCTGGTCGGCAAGCTGGTCAACATCGCCAGCCGCTGCGCCGGCTTCATTACCAAGCGCTCGAACGGCGAGCTGGCGGCCGAGCTGCCACGTCCGGACCTGCACGAGGCCTTCGTCGCCGAGGGCGACGCCATCGCGGCCGCGTTCGAGAACCGCGAATACGCCCAGGCCATCCGCCGCATCATGGCGCTGGCCGATCAGGCCAACCAGTACATCGACGAGGCCCAGCCCTGGGTGCTGGCGAAGCAGGAGGGCCGCGAGGCCGAGGTACAGGCCATCTCCACCCAGGGCCTGGACCTGTTCCGCATCCTGATCGTCTACCTCGCCCCGGTGCTGCCGCGACTGGCGGCCGACGCTGCGGCCTTCCTCCGGCTGGACCGCCTGGCCTGGGACACGCGCGCGCCGCTGGTCGGGGGCTCGATCGAGAAGTTCAAGCCGCTGATGACCCGCATCGAAGGCGAGACCGTCGACAAGCTGCTGGAGGCCTCGAAGGCTACCCTGGCCGCGACCGCGCAAACGCCCACCCCCAGCACCGAAGCAGAGCCCGACGTGGACCCCATCGCCGAGACCATCGACTTCGACACCTTTGCAAAGGTGGACCTGCGCATCGCCCGCATCGTCAGTGCCGAGCACGTGGAAGGTGCCGACAAGCTGTTGAAGCTCACCCTCGATATCGGCTCGGAGACGCGCCAGGTGTTTGCCGGGATCAAGTCGGCCTACGCGCCGGAGGACCTGGTCGGCCGGCACACCGTGATGGTGGCCAACCTCGCGCCGCGCAAGATGCGCTTTGGCGTATCCGAGGGCATGGTCCTGGCGGCCGGCCCCGGCGGCTCGGAGCTGTACATCCTGAACCCGGACGACGGCGCCCAAGCCGGGATGCGGGTCAAATAGGCCGCCCGCGTCATGGATTTGCACCCACGGCTCGCGTAAGCTGCCGCTCTTTTGTCGATACCCGGACGCATGGACCAAAGCCCCGAATTCCTGGCGCAGGTACGCCTGCTGGCCGAAGCAGGCCGCGATCTCTCGGCGCGCGGCTGGCTGCCCGCGCGCACCGGCCACTTCTCCGCGCGCCTGGACGACCGGCATATCGCCGTCACCGCGCCCAATCGCGAGAAGAGCTTTCTCGACCGCCACGACTTCCTGGTGGTCGATCTCGACGGCCACGTGGTCGCCGGCAGCGAAGAGCCGGCCCCGGAGACCTTCCTGCACATCATCATGTACCGCCACGATGCCCAGCTGGGCGCCGTGCTGCACACGCATTCCGTACATGCGACCGTACTGTCGCGCCAGTTCCCCGGCACGCTTGCCCTGCGCGACTACGAGGTCCTGCGCGAACTGCCCGGCGTGAAGAATCCCGCCCGGGGCCTGGACCTGCCCGTGTTCGCGAACGACCCCGACGTACAGCAACTGGCCGCGCGGGTCGACGCCGCCATGACCCGCGAGCCGAATCTCGCCGGGTTCCTGATCGGCGGCCACGGCCTCTATACCTGGGGCGCGAGCGTGGAGCTGGCACTGCACCGGGTCGAGGCCTTCGAATTCATGTTCCAGTGCGAGACGCTTGCACACCAGATGAGCCGATGAACATGTCACCGAATCCCGCGCCCCAGGCCCTGATCCTCGCGTTCGAGGGGGTGCTGGCGCCGCCCGGCGTACTGCGCGACACGCTCGAGCCCTATTCCCTGGAGGCCTTGCCGGGCTTTCTCGAGCGCCACGCGGAGAGTACCGCGGTGCAACGCGTGCTCGCGGATATCCTCGCCTATTCCGGCCGCGAGCTGGACGTCGACGGGCTGCTCGCGCAGATCCGCGCCTGGATTCGCGGCGGACAGGACATCACGCCCCTGCGCCAGCTACAGGGGCTGATCTGGGCCGACGCCCTGGAGGCCTCGATGCTGCGCCCTGAGCTGTCGGACGACACGGCCCGCGCCCTGATGGCGCTGGACGATGCCGGCGTGGCCCTGTACAGCTTTGGTGCAAGCCCGGCCCCGGTCCAGCGCGACTGGCTGCGTCACGGCCCGTATCCGGAGGTGGAGCAGCGTCTGACCGGGCTGTTTGACACCCGCATCGGCGGTCGCCGCGATGCCGGCAGCTACCGCCGTCTGGCCGACGAGATCGGCATCGCGCCGGAGGCGATCATGCTGCTGTCGGTGCGCGGCGAGGAGCTGGATGCCGCACACCAGGCCTGGCTGCAGACCGCCCGCCCGTTCACCGACCCGGCGGCTACCGACCAACACCCACTGCGCAGCCTGGAATCGCTCATCCCGGCAGGCGACTAGACTCTATCCTGCAGGGGCAAGCCTGTCCGCGAATGCCGCCCGCCAAGGTCCGGCTATTGCAGGGGCTTCGCGGGCAGGCCCGCTCCCACGCAAAACCAGCGCCCCGGAAGGGTTGAGTCGGGATAAGCAGTCCCTGATACTATTTTGTTGACCTGACGACTCGGAATTAACGTGGAATACGTCCTGATCCTCATCAGTACGATCCTCGTGAACAACTTCGTACTGGTGAAGTTTCTGGGCCTGTGCCCGTTCATGGGGGTCTCGCGCAAGGTCGAGACGGCCACCGGCATGGGCCTGGCCACGACCTTCGTGCTGACGTTGTCCGCGGTCAGTTCCTACGTGATCAACGAATACCTGCTGACCCCACTGGGGCTCGAGTACCTGCGCACCATCGCGTTCATCCTCGTGATCGCCGCCGTGGTCCAGTTCACCGAGCTGGTGGTGCGCAAGACCAGCCCGCTGCTCTACAACGTGCTGGGCATCTTCCTGCCGCTGATCACCACCAACTGCGCGGTGCTGGGCGTGGCCCTGCTGAACGTCCAGGAGGCACACAACTTCGTCGAATCCGCGCTCTACGGCTTCGGCGCCGCGGTCGGCTTCTCCCTGGTGCTGATCCTGTTCTCCGCCATTCGTGAACGCATCGCGGTGGCCGATGTGCCCGTGGTCTTTCGCGGCAGCGCGGTCGCCATGGTCACCGCGGGCCTGATGTCGCTGGCGTTCATGGGCTTCTCCGGGCTGGTGCGGCTGTGAGTGTCGTCTACGCCATCCTCGCGATCGGCGGTCTGGCCGCCGCGTTCGGACTGATCCTCGGCTTTGCCGCACAGCGCTTTCGCGTCGAGGCGGATCCCGTCGTCGACCAGATCGACGCCCTGCTGCCACAGACCCAGTGCGGCCAGTGCTCCTACCCCGGCTGCCGCCCCTATGCCGAGGCGATCGCTGCAGGCGAGGCCGACATCAACCGCTGCCCGCCCGGTGGCCAGGCCACGGTCCAGGCGCTGGCGGACCTGCTGGACCGCGAGCCGACCCCGCTGGAAGAAGAGGAACAGGAAAAGGCCGTCGCGGTGATCGACGAAAACATCTGCATCGGCTGCACCCTGTGCATCCAGGCCTGCCCGGTGGACGCCATCCTGGGCGCAGCCAAGCAGATGCATACCGTGATCGAGGAGGAATGCACCGGCTGCGAACTGTGCATCGAACCCTGTCCAGTCGACTGCATCGACATGGTGCCGGTCCAGACCGATATCACCGAGTGGCGCTGGGCGGAGCCGGAACCCTCGCCCATCGAGCGGCCCATTTACGCGATTGCGGACGTCTCGCGCAGCGGGCACTAAGCCCCGCACCCGCGAAACGTTAGAATACGCCGATGCAGCTGCACCGCTTCCATGGAGGCCTGAAACTGGCCGATGAGACCGACGCCAGTACCGCCAATCCGGTGCTGGTGATGGGCGTGCCCGCGAAACTGACCGTACCGCTTGGCCAGCATATCGGCGAGGCGACCGAAGCCTGCGTCCAGGTCGGCGACCACGTGACCAAGGGCCAGCGCATCGGCCAGTCCAAGGGCTACATCGCGGCGCACGTGCATGCACCCACCTCCGGCGAGGTGGTCGATATCGACCTCTACCCCGTACCCCACCCCTCGGGCCTCAATGCCCCCTGCGTGGTCATCGAGCCCGATGGGCGCGACGACTGGGGCGAGGCCCGCATGGAACCCTGGCTGGACTGGGATACCCGCGACCTGCGCGCGCTGCGCCAGCGCCTGCGCGCCGGAGGGATCGTCGGGCTGGGCGGCGCGGCCTTCCCCACAGCGGTCAAGCTGAACCCGCGCGCCGGCCAGCGCATCCACACACTGATCGTCAACGGGGCAGAGTGCGAGCCCTACATCAGCGCCGACGACATGCTGCTGCGCACCGCCCCCGAGGCGGTGTTCGAAGGGATTCGCATTACCGCCCGCCTGCTGGGCGTGGAGCGGGTGCTGTTCGCGGTCGAGGACAATATGCCGGAGGCGATGCGCTCGCTGACCGAGACCCTGCCCCCCGAGCTGCGCGATCTGATCGAGCTGGTATCGGTCCCCTCGATCTATCCCACCGGGGGCGAGCGCCAGCTGATCAAGGTACTGACCGGCCAGGAGGTCCCGAGCGGCGGCCTGCCTGCGGATCTCGGGATGGTCTGCCACAATCCAGGCACCTTCAAGGCGATCTGCGACACGGTGATCCAGGGCCGCCCGCTGCTGTCCCGCATCGTCACGGTCACCGGCCCCGGCGTGAAACACCCGCGCAACGTGGAGGCCCTGCTCGGCACCCCGTTCGCCGACGTGATCGAGGCGGCCGGAGGCTATGCCGAAGGCGTCGACCGGCTGGTGATGGGCGGCCCGATGATGGGTTTCGCGGTCCACGACGACTCCATGCCAGTGATCAAGGCCACCAACTGCCTGCTCGCCACGCGCCCCCAGGACACGCCCGCGCCCGGCCCGGTCATGCCCTGCATCCGCTGCGCCGAGTGCGCGGCCGTCTGCCCGGCCCAGCTGCTGCCGCAACAGCTCTACTGGCAGGCAAAGGCGAAGGACTTCGACGCGATCCAGGACTACGGGCTGTTCGACTGCATCGAATGCGGCTGCTGCGCCTATGTCTGCCCCAGCAACATCCCGCTGGTGCAGTACTACCGCTATGCCAAGAACGAGATCTGGGCGCGGGAGAAGGAACGCCAGAAGTCGGACATCGCGCGCGAGCGCTACGAGTTCCGCCAGGAGCGCATCGAGCGCGAGGAGCGCGAGAAGGCCGAACGCCTGGCGAAGAAGAAGGCCGCGCTCAAGAACAAGGAAAGTGACGGCGACAAGCAGGCCGCGATCCAGGCGGCACTGGAACGCGCCCAGAAGAAAAAGGCCGCCCGCGCGGAAGAGCCCGCGAAGGACAGCGATCAGGCGTCCGGCTCGGAGACGACCGGCGAGGCAACCTCCACGACAGACAACACCCGGGACGGGGACGGCCGCTGATGCGCTTTCGTACGCAATCCTCCCCCCATGTGATCCCGGCGCACTCCGTGGGCGGCGTGATGCAGCAGGTGCTGATGGCGCTGGTGCCCGGCACGCTGGCCATGACCTGGTTCTTCGGCTGGGGCGTGCTGGTCAACGTGCTGCTGGGCGTGCTGTTCGCGGTGGCCTTCGAGGCGGCGATGGTCGCCGCGCGCAAGCGGCCCGTCATGGCCACGCTGGCGGACAACTCCGCGATCGTTACCGGCTGGCTGTTCGCGCTGGCAATCCCGCCACTGGCGCCGTTCTGGGTCACGCTGATCGGGATCGCGTTCGCGATCATCGTCGCCAAGCACCTGTACGGCGGGCTGGGCTACAACCCGTTCAACCCCGCGATGGTCGGCTATGTCGTCGTGCTGGTCTCGTTCCCGCGCGAAATGGCGCTCTGGCCGGCCCCCAGCACGCTGCCGGAATCCCCGCTGAACCTGCTGCAGACCCTGCAGACCGTCCTGACCGGCAGCCTCCCCGGCGCCCAGGCGTGGGACGCGGTCACGCGCGCGACACCACTCGATGCGATGCGTGAGGGGCTGGTCTCCGGGCGAACCGTGGGCGAGATCACCGCCAGCCCGCTGTTCGGCACCTTCACCGAGACGGGCTGGGAATGGGTCGGCAACTTCTTCCTGCTCGGCGGGCTGTACCTGCTGTTCCGCCGTATCATCCACTGGCACATCCCGGTGGCGGTCATCCTGGGCGTGGCCATCCCGGCCGGCTTCTTCTGGCTGCTGGACCCGGACTCGTTCGCCTCGCCCGCCTTCCACGTGTTCTCCGGGGCGGTCATCATCGGCGCCTTCTTCATCGCCACCGATCCGGTCTCCGCTTCCACCACCCCGCTCGGCCGCATCCTCTACGGGGCCGGGATCGGCGTGCTGATCTTCGTGATCCGGACCTGGGGCGGCTACCCGGACGCGGTCGCCTTTGCCGTACTGCTGATGAACATGGTCGCCCCGACGCTCGACCACCTGACGCGACCCCGAGTCTTCGGGCGCAGCCGCGGCGGGCCGCCGCCAGGCGACGGTCATGCTTAACCTGAAACCGCGCGATATCCTGATCGCCACCGTCCTGCTGGCCGGCTTTGCAGCGGCCGGCGCCGGGCTGGTCGCGCTGGTGCAGGAAGGCACCGAGGCGCGCATCGCGGACAACCGCATGGAGGTCAACCGCAACCGCATCGCGGAGCTCACCGGCGATCTCGATTACGCCAATGACCCGGTGCACGACACGATGGCCCTGAGCGACGAGCGTCTGGGAGGCGACAACCTGCCGGCGTGGTTCGCCCGCGACGCAGACGACAACGTCATGGGCATCGTGTTCTCGGCGGTCGCGCGCGACGGCTACAGCGGCGACATCCATCTGCTGATCGGCGTCGACCGCGACGGTGAGTTGCTCGGCGTGCGCGTCTCCAGCCATCGCGAGACGCCGGGGCTGGGCGATGCCATCGAGGCCGAGCGCTCCGACTGGATCCATGGCTTCGAAGGCCGCTCCCTGGGCGACCCCGAGCCTGGCGAGTGGGCGGTGCGCCGCGATGGCGGCGTGTTCGACCAGTTCACCGGCGCCACCATTACCCCGCGTGCGGTGGTTCGCGCCGTCCGCCGCACACTGGAATACTTCGACGACTACCGCGACGACCTGCTCTCGACCTCGCCGGAGGAAGAGGAAGGTGCGGTGGTCGAACCGATAGGGAACGACTGATCCATGTACTCGGAACAGGACGACCGATGAACCCGACCCTGACCGACATCATTCGTGACGGCCTGTGGAACAACAACCCGGGCCTGGTCCAGCTGCTCGGCCTGTGCCCGCTGCTGGCAATCTCCGGCACCATGGTCAACGCCATCGGCCTGGGCATCGCGACCACCCTGACGCTGCTGCTGTCGAACGTGCTGGTCTCGATGATCCGCCGCCACGCCCGCCCGGAGATCCGCATCCCGGTCTACGTGCTGATCATCGCCTCCATCGTGACCGCGATCGAGCTGGCGATGAACGCCTGGTTCCACGGCCTGTTCCTGATCCTCGGCATCTTCATCCCGCTGATTGTCACCAACTGCGCGATCATCGGCCGCGCCGAGGCATTCGCCTCGCGCAACTCGGTCCCGCGCGCCGCGCTGGACGGTCTAATGATGGGGCTGGGCTTTACCGGCGTACTGATTGCGCTGGGCGCACTGCGCGAGGTCCTGGGCCAGGGCACGCTGATGGACAACGCCCACCTGCTGTTCGGCGAGTGGGGCCACGCGATGACCATCCAGATCTTCCCGTCCGAGCACGGCTTCCTGCTGGCCCTGCTGCCGCCTGGCGCGTTCATGGCCATGGGCCTGCTGATCGCCGCCAAGAACTGGATCGACCAGCACACGGCGACCGAGCCGGAGCCCGCTGCCGACGAATCCCGCGCCGAGGCTTCCGAGACCACCTGATCAGACGGACCGTACAGGCCCCATCAACGAAAACGCCCCACCGGGGCGCTCCGGCGGGGCGTTAAGGGAACCACTGATCAGTGTTCCCCTGAGTGACCGTATGGGCAATCAGGCGGTCGTGTCGACGTTATTGCCCACGTGGTCGGGCAGGCCCTGGGAGGTCGCCTGCATCTCGCTGATGTTCGGCATGGCCTGCAACAGGCCCTGTGCCGCCATCTCTTCCGATTCCATGGCCTTCTTCTGCACCGCCACATCCTTTTGCGCTGCGATACTCTGCTGGCTCATCTGCGTGGCCTGGCTGGCAATCGCACTGGCATCCATCGTTCACTCCTGATTCGAATGTAGAGCCAGCCCGCCGGGTGTAATTAACACCAACTCGGACCTGGCTCTCCCGGGGTGACGACCACGCATGCTCAGACTTTAGAGTTCGCCTCGAATTTTTTTGGATGGGCCACGAAGCGCCGCATGACCCCGCGCGACTCGCGATCCTCTGCCTCGATCGCGAACCCGGCGCGCTCCACCGCGGCCTCGGTATCACGGTTCGGGTGGCAGCCCCCGGTCACACAGGTCCAGGTCGGCTGTACGCGATCCTGTACCCAGGCCAGGCTCGGGCGCCGGTGCCGCACGTGCTCGAGCATGCGTAACTGGCCCTCGGCGCCCAGCACACGGAGGATCTCCCCCAGCCCCCGCTCCGGGTCCTGAACCGAACAGAACACCAGCCCCGAGACGACCGTGTCGAACTGTCCATCGGCAAATGGCAATGCCTCGGCCCGGGCGACCACAAAAAGCGCCCCGGGTGCGCGTTCACGTGCCCGATGCAGGGCCGCCAGGTCTGGATCGAGCGCGACGAGCTGCGTCGGGTCGGAATACAGAGGAAGATTGCGGCCCGTGCCGCAGCCCAGCTCGAGGACGCGACCCCGTGCCCTCACGACGAGACGCCGGCGCCAGCCACGGAATCCAAGCGCGTCCGCCAGCCCCATCAGAGCGTCATAAAGCCAGGGAATCTGTTCCACTCCGCGCATGGAAACCATTCTACGCGCCGCAAAGTGTGAACGCGTTCGCGTGATGCCCGAATCCGGAAGGAACCTGTGGGCAACACCCCTGTCCACCGAGGCAAGAGCGGAAAAATCGGCGCCTGGCAACGGCCGCCGCAGTTCCGCCGTTCAGACTAGAAGACTCCATCACACGGTTGTCTGAACGTTCGGCCCGGACTCCCACCGGGCCATTTTTTTGTCCGGGCCCACGACCGGGGTCGGCGCGGGCCAACGCCTGACTCACGCCTGCGCGGTCACTCCCCCCTTACCCTGATACGATTCGGCGCTTTCGTGCTCCCCACGCGGTGATGCAATGACCGAACCCTCGCAATCGAAGATTCTCTACGAGGTGGATGACCATCCGCCGGTCGGGAAATGCGCGCTCAGCGCCCTTCAGAGTCTGATCCTGGTCGCCCCGACCATTATCCTCGCGCCCCTGATTCTGGCGCGCACCATCGGCCTCGACCTGGCCGCCACCCAGTGGACCGTCTTTGCCGCACTCATCGGCAGTGCGCTCGCCACGCTGGTCCAGGTTCGTCGCGTCGGGCCGGTCGGTTCGGGCTACCTGATCTTCATGGGCACCTCGACCGCGTATCTGGCCGTCGGCATCGAGGCGGCCATGGTCGGCGGCATGGCGCTGGTCGCGACGCTGGCCATCCTGTCCGCACCCGCACAGTTACTGTTCGCCCGCTACCTGGGTCTGTTCCGGCGCATCATAACGCCGACCGTCAGCGGGGTCGTGATCATGCTGCTGGTGCTGACCGTGATCCCGTCCACGGCCGACATGATGCATGGAGAAGGCGAGTACGAGGGCACCTGGCGCGCCCTGGTCGTCGCCCTGTTTACGCTCGGCTTCACCATCCTGCTGGCGATCTTCGGCGGTCGCATGCTGCGCCTTTGGGCACCCATCATCGGGCTCGGGGTTGGCGTCGCGGTGGCGGTTGCATTCAACATCACGGACTTTTCCAGGGTCGCGGACGCCGCCTGGCTGGGTCTGCCGCCACTGGAATGGCCGGGCTTCACCTTCGAGTTCTCGACCGCCTGGTTCACACTACTTCTGACCTTCATCATCGTCACGCTGGTCGGATCGGTCGAGTCGGTGGGCGACACCATGGTCGCGCAACGCAACTCCCACCGGACCCCGCGCAAGGTTGATTACGACCGCGTGCGCGGCGGCCTCTATGCGGACGGGGTCGGCAACATGATCGCCGGCGGCCTGGGTACGCTGCCGAACACCACCTACGGGATCGGCGTGTCCTCGATCGAGCTGACCGGCATGGCTGCGCGGCGCGTCGGCTACTACTTCGCCGGCTTCCTCGCCCTGGTCGCACTCATCCCCAAACTCAACATGGTGATGATCTCGCTCCCCGGCCCGGTCTTCGGAGCCTTCCTGCTGATCCTTCTGGCGCTGCTGTTCGTGGCCGGCATTCGCCTGTGCGCACAGGACGGCCTGAGCTACCAGAGCGGGCTGATCATCGGCGTGGCGTTCTCCACCGGCTTCCTGTTCCAGAACCAGTTGTTCTTCCATCACTTGATCCCGGACGCGCTGGGGCCGTTCATGAACAACAGCGTGACCACGGGCGGCACCGTCGCGGTCGCCATCAGCCTGATCTTCAACCTGCGCCCGCGCCCACGACGCCGCAGCACCTTCGCGCCCGAGGCCGAATCCCTGCCGCAGATCCAGGCCATGGCGCGGGAGTTCGGCGAGAGCCTGAGTCTGCCGGAGAAGCAGTCCGTCAAGCTGCAGGTGGCCTTGGAAGAGGTGTTCATGCACCTGTCCGAACAGGCCGCCAGCGAGCCGGGGCGCAGCCGCCCGGTGGATGTCCGTCTGGAACGCGAGGGCGAACACCTCGCGGTGGAGATGATCGACCGCAGTGCGGCGGCCGAAGTCGACGAGGCCTCGCTGCGCAAGGCCCGGCAATGGGGTCACAACGACGAGCAGTCCCTGCGCGAACTGGGGCTGTACCTGCTGAATAGCCTCGCGCAGGATGTGCGACACCTGCGCATGGCCGGGGTCAACTACATCTCGTTCAGTATCCCGCTGCGCCCGATGTAATCACTCGACGCCGGTTCGCCGGTTCAGGGCCCCGCCGCCAGCGGTTCAGTCGCGGGAGCCGTGGATCAGGTTGAGGAACTCGCGACGGGTACGCGCATCTTCGCGGAAGGCACCCAGCATCATCGACGTCGCCATCGAGGAGTGCTGCTTCTCCACCCCGCGCATGGTCATGCACATGTGCTTAGCGTCCACGACCACGCCCACGCCCTTGGCATTGGTGACCTGCTTCAGGGCCTCGGCGATCTGCCGCGTCATGTTTTCCTGGATCTGCAGGCGCGCGGCGAACATATCGACAATCCGCGCGATCTTGGAGAGGCCGATCACCTTGCCATTCGGCAGGTAGGCGACATGCACCTTGCCGATAATCGGCAGCAGGTGGTGCTCGCACAGCGAGTACAGCTCGATATCGCGCAGCAGCACCATCTCGTCGTTGTCGGAGCTGAACAGCGCGCCGTTGACGATCGTGTCGAGGTCCTGGTGATAGCCCCGGGTCAGGTACTGCATCGCCTTGGCCGCCCGCATCGGCGTATCCAGCAAACCCTCGCGGTTCGGGTCTTCATTCAGGCCGGCGAGGATCTCGCGATAATGACGGGCCAGGGCCTCGGGGGCCGGCAGCGGCCGCCCATCGGCTGCGCTGGTCACGGGTTCGTCCGCGGTACGGGCATCTGCTTGCATCGATAGGTCCTTGTTCTGTGCCATCTTCGGCATTCCTAGGGGCGTGCGGGCGCGTCAGCGCACCATGATAACGGCCAGCCCGGAGGCCAGCGAAACGATAGCCCCCGCAGTCAGCGCCATGCGCAGTCCCAGGTACCCGCGCGGCAACGGCCGCCCACGCAGGCTCAACCGGTCCACCCACAGCGCCCCCAAAAACAGCGCGGCCAGGGTCATCAGCGCCTCGGGCAGCGGTTGCAGCAACGCCAGCCAGGCGAGGATCGCCGGGACCACCGCCCACACGGGTGCCGATAGCGGGCCCACCCGGTGCTCACGATCCGCCAGGTAAAGGCCCCAGTGGATCGCTCCGAGAAACGACAGGATGACGGCACCATAAAACGCCAGGGCCTCCAGCGCGAAAACCTGCCATTCCGGCTGGGCCATCCAGGCCCCGAAGCCCAGGACCACAAAGGGGATCAGACCTCCGTATCCCAGCACCTGAAGCATCGGTGCCGAGGCTTCCTGGGACTGTTGCGTCTGCCCTGCCCGTTCCGCGACGTCACGCGGACCTCGGTTGGCCCCGGCCGCGACAGCCCGCGCACCGAGGTACTCACGCAATTCGGGGAGCCCCCCGATTGCACCGTCCCGCGCAACGAAATAGGGCAATACATCGGCCCCGGTCGCCTGCTGCAGGGCATGAAACTGCTCGCGGTTGTGAGCAGAGCCCATGCCCCACTCCAGGCGCACCCAGCGACCGGGCAGCATTGCATCCAGCAGGGCCACAGCATCGCGCACATCGGACAGCCCGGAGGTGATCGCGACGACCTCGTGCTCGACCAGTGCCTGGCGCACCTCGGCAGGCCAGCCGCTCATGGCCTGGGCGGTGTCGTTCATAACGCGGCCTCGATCGCGGCGCGCGAACGCCGGTCCTCGGACGTCAGGCCTGCCCACAACAGCTCTATCACCACAAGCAACCGACTACCCCTACGCATCGCTGCACCCTCCGCGCCCCGGGCTGTGCGGGGCTCACTGTGCGCCGTATTCTGGACGACGACCATTTGCAGGCATTGTACAGGTATTGTATAAGATGTACATCACCCTTTGATGGAATCGGAACCGTCATCATGAGCACCTCTCGCATCGCCGTCATCGGCGGCGGCATCGCCGGGCTGGCCAGCGGCTGGATCCTGCAGTCGCGTCACCAGGTGCGCCTGTTCGAGGCGGCGCCCGAACTGGGCGGTCACGCCCACACCATCGAGGTATCCGACCCGGAGGGCCCCACGCACCTCGATACCGGCTTCGTGGTGTACAACGAGCGCAACTACCCGCTGCTGACCCGCCTTTTTCGCGACCTGAGCGTGCCGACCCAGCCGACTGAAATGTCGTTCTCCTGTTCCCGGCATCCCCACGGCGTGGAATACGCCGGCAGCGACCTGAACACCCTGTTCGCGCAGCGGCGCAACCTGCTCAGCCCGCGCTTTCTGCGTATGGGCGCCGACATCCTGCGCTTCAACCGCCTGGGGCATCGACTGTTCGAGCGCGGCGAGACGCCGCAGGGCACCTTGGGCCATTTTCTGTCGCGGCACCGCTTTGGCCAGGGTTTCATCGAGGACTACCTGTTGCCGATGGCCGCCGCGATCTGGTCCGCGCCGCCGGAGTCCATCCGCGAGTTCCCGTCCGCGAGTTTCCTGCGGTTCTTTCGCAACCACGGGCTGCTGGACCTGCGCGACCGCCCGCAGTGGCGCACCGTGCGCGGTGGCAGCCGCGAATATGTGCAGCGCCTCGCCGCGCGGCTCGAGCCGCGTAGCGTCATCCACGAGGCCGTCCGCGCCGTGATCCCCGAAGGCGGCCAGTGGCGTGTGCTGACCGCGGAGCGCTCCGAGGGATTCGATCGAGTCGTGTTCGCCTGTCATGCGAACGACGCCCGCCGCCTCCTGGGGCGAACCATGCCCGCGCTCGACGGCCTGCTGGCGGACTGCCGCTTCCAGGAAAACCGCGCCATCGTGCATACCGACGCCACCCTGATGCCCCGCTCACGCCGCGTCTGGTCCTCGTGGAACTACCTGAGCGGACGCACCACGCAGCCTGGTGAACGGGTTTCGGTCTCCTACTGGATGAACCGCCTGCACAACCTGGAACGTCGCCGCGACTACGTGATCAGCCTGAACCCCTGGCGCGAGCCCCACCCCACCGCAGTGCTTGGCGAGCACCTTTGGGAACATCCCGTAATGGATGCCCCCGCCGAGATCGCACGCCAGCGCCTGATGGACCGCCAGGGCCAGGACGGACTCCATTTCGCCGGGGCCTGGATGGGCGACGGCTTCCACGAGGACGGGCTGCGCTCCGCCGTCGCGATCGGCGAGGCGATGGGCATCGCGCCCCCTTGGGACTCCACGCCGAGTACTACACCCGCGCCGGTGGCGGTGGATTCGGAGCCGGTCAACGGCGGTGGCGCGACGCCGACCGCGGCACCGGCTGCGCGCCCCGAGGATGCCTGAGGCGCTGGCATGGACGCGGCCCTCGTCTACACATCGGTTGTGCACCAGCGCATTGCGGCGCCGGCGTACCGCTTTCGCTATCCGGTGATCGCCGCGCTGTTCGACATTGATCGCCTGGAGGCCACCGCGGCCCGCTGCCGCGCTTTCTCCCTGAATCGTTTCAACCTGTTCAGCCTGCATACCCGCGACCACGGCCCCCGCGACGGTCGCCCCTGGCGGCCCTGGATCGAGTCCCGTCTCGCGGAGCACGGCATTGAGCTCGCGGGCGGCACGATCCACCTGCTCGCGATGCCGCGCGTATTCGGGCACGCGTTCAACCCGCTCAGCGCCTGGTTCGCCTATCACGCGGATGGCGGGTTGCGTGGCGTGTTGCTGGAAGTCCGCAACACCTTCGGCGAGCACCACCACTACCTGCTGCACGAAGGCGGGTGCACCATGACCACGCCGGTACGCCAGGAGAAGGACAAGGCCTTTCATGTATCCCCGTTCATCGACATGGATGCGCGCTACGCCTTCACCATCTCGCCCGCACGGCTGGAACGCGGGGCCACCGTGCGGTTGGCAATCCGCGAGACCCAGGCGGGTTCACCATTCCTGGTCGCAACCCAGCACGGCCGCCTGCGCGACTTTGCCGACCGAACGCTGCTGGCCGCATTGATGCACCAGCCCTGGATGACCCTCAAGGTCCTGCCACTGATTCACTGGCAGGCACTCAAGATCTGGCTGCGCGGCGGACGCTACCACCCGCGCCCTGCGCCGCCGCAAAAGGAGATGCACTGATGTCCGTCGAACAAGGAAGCGCGACGACCGGGTTCGCGACCCGCCGGCACTGGGCCCTGCAACTGATCACCCGGGCCCTGCGCGGTCTCGAGCAGGGACAATTGACGCTGGTCGGCCCACGCGGGGAACGGGAGGTCGTACAGGGCGAGCAACCCGGACGTGAAGTGATCTGGCACCTCAAGCGGCCCTGGCGGACGCTGCTGCGCATCCTGCGCCACGGCGATCTCGGCTTTGCCGAGGGCTATATTGCGGGGGACTGGAATACGCCGGACCTGAAGGGCCTGCTGCACCTCGCCACCGACAACGAGGCGGCGCTGGCCGATCTTGCGGCTCGCCCCGTGGTCCAGCGTCAATTCGACGCCCTGCGCCACTGGTGGCACCGCAACAGCCGCCGCGGCAGTCGTGCCAACATCCGCTTCCACTACGATCTAGGCAACGACTTCTATCGCATGTGGCTGGATCCGAGCATGAGCTACTCCGCGGCCCTGTTCAGCCGCGGCGACGAGGCACTGGAAAGTGCCCAGCAGCGCAAGTACGAGCGCCTGCTGGATCAACTCGACGCCGCCCCCGGGTCCCACATCCTCGAGATCGGGTGCGGCTGGGGCGGCTTTGCCGAACTCGCCGCGCGACGGGGCCATCGCGTCACGGCAATTACCCTGTCGCAGGAACAGCTCGACTACGCTCGCGAGCGGATCGAGCGGGCCGGTCTCTCCGACCGTGTCGAACTGCGCCTGCAGGATTACCGGGATCTGCACGGCCAGTTCGATCACGTCGTCTCGATCGAGATGTTCGAAGCGGTCGGACAGCAATGGTGGCCCAGCTTCTTCGAGACCTTGCGTGCCTGCCTGCGCCCAGGCGGGCGCGCCGCACTGCAGGTCATCACCATCGACGAAGCCGCGTTCGAGTATTACCGCAACAACGCCGATTTCATCCAGATGTATGTCTTCCCGGGCGGGATGCTGCCGTCCGTCCCCCGCTTCAACGCCGCCGCCCGCCAGGCGGGCCTCGCGATCGGCGATCAGCAGTTCTTTGGGCAGGACTACGCCGAAACCCTGCGTCGCTGGGATCGCGAGGTGCGCCATGCCGAACCCGTTATCGAGGCCCTGGGATACTCGCCCGAGTTCCTCCGCATGTGGCGCTACTACCTCGCCTACTGCGAAGTCGGTTTCGAGCACCAGCGTGTCGACCTGATGCAGGTAGTCCTGGAGCCCCACGACCGGGACGAGCGCGCGCCCCACATGACTTCCCAATAATCCAAGATTCTCAAGACCCCTCCCCACCGATGAGCGCAAACTGGTACCCAATCACCAGTTTATTGGGACACCAGTCACAGGACGGTTCTGGATTCGTCGACTAGAATGCAAATTTCCGGGCTCATGGAAAGCGGGATCCGCGCACCACCCGCCCCGTGTGGTCGAGCCCCGATTGGTCGAGGACCCCAGCCATGCAACAACGCATTCAGTTCCGCGAGGCCAGCTGGCCCGCCGACGCCGAAGCCATCTCCGCCGTCCGACGCGAGGTCTTCATCGACGAACAGGGCGTCCCCGAGCCGCTGGAATTCGACGGTCTGGATGTGACCGCATTGCACTGGCTGGCCATCGGCCCCGGCGACGAACCCATCGGTACCCTGCGCATGCTGCCCTCCGGTCAGATCGGGCGCATGGCCGTGCGCGAACCCTGGCGCGGCCACGGAATCGGCTCGCGGCTGCTCGACTACGCCGTCGAGGCCGCCATCCGCCATGGCTGGCGCGAGGTCTGGCTAAACGCCCAAAACACCCGCCTGGGCTTTTACGCCCAGCACGATTTCTTCATCATCTCCGACACCTTCGAGGACGCCGGCATCCCCCACCGCCGCATGCTCCGCCGCATCCGCCAGCCCCTGGCGCAGGCCAGGTAACCAACACCTGCTCGCGAGTTGCGATTCCTCCGAAAACACTCGGGACAATGGTCCCGTGCCGCACACCACGCTGTGGGTGACCACGATTGTTGGTACGGCCCCTTCCCGGCACAGCCGCTCGAACCGAATCATCCATCTCCATTGATTGCGCATGCGCGTAGATGCGCGATGGGCGGTAGTTGCCTATGCTGAGTAGAGACCCTGCCCGGAGGCGACTGCATGGCCGAACCGACGACCGACCCCGTGATGGAAGATGCCGCCGTGCTTCTCGGGGAGCTGCTGGACCAAACCCGGCGGCGCTTCTGGCTGCATGCGCGCGTGGGACTCCTGGCGGAGTTTCGCGGGCTGGAGCTGGGCTCGTATCTGGCCAACATCGCGCGCCGCCACCGGCATACGGACATCCGCATTCTGGTGGACGACGATCTGGCGCTGCGGGATCGCATCCCTGGACTGGTCGAAACCATCAAGCGTCTGCCCACCGCCGTCACCGTGCGCCGGCTCGATGCCGCCGAGGAGAGCCCCCTGACGCTGACCGCAATCGCTGACCACAGCGGCTGGATGCAGCTGACCCAGGCTGGAGGGCAACGAATCCTTCGGGGGGATGTCGATGATCGTGGGGGCACCCAGCGGGCCGCCCTGGATTTCGAGGCGAACTGGAGTCTCAGCGATGAAGCGATCGAACTGCGCCGGCTCATGGTCTAGGCGCCACACCCTGCGCATCCTGGCGGGGTGCCTGCTACTGCCCGGACTCTCGGCACCCGCGTTGGCCCGCGACCCACAGGCCGAGGTCGCCGTCCTCCCGCTGCAAAATCGCCCGGCCGCCGAGATCCTGCCAGAGCTACAAGGCCTGTTCGGGAATGCCGCCACGCTGCGCGCCGATGGGTTCCGCCTCCTGGTTCGCGCCGACGCCCAGACCCTCGTGCAGATCCGCGAGGTCGTGGCCGAACTCGACCACAGCGCCCAGGATCTCGTCCTCTCGGTACGCCGCAGCAGCGAGCGCCCCCGGCAGGAAACCGGTGCAGGGATCGACATCGAATCCGGCCCGGATGGCACCCAGGCCCGCGGTACCGCCCGGCGCTGGACCACCACCCGCCACGACGACCCGACCCAGCAGATCCGCCTGCGCGAAGGCACCGAGGCCGTCATCCTGGTCGGCGAGACCGAGGCCCACGGCTTCCGCGTATTCGCCGGCCGCGCCGGCTTCGGCATGGAACCCGTCTTTCGCGACACCGCCCGCGGCTTCCGAGTGCAACCCCACACACAGCCCGACGGCCGCATCCGCGTGGATATCTTTCAGCTGCACGAGCAGCCACCCGCCACCACCATGGGCCGCGTGGAACGCCAGTCCGTCGAATCATCCATCACCATCGAGCCCGGCGCTTGGGCCGATATCGCCGGAGTGGGTCGCACCATCAACCTAGACGAACGCGGCATTGCCTCCCGGCGCACCACCCGCGAACGAGATACCCTGTCGCTTCAGATCCGAGTCGACCCGATCGACTGATCGTCCACCAAGGGACAAAGGCCCTTCGATACCGTACGGGCCCCCGCCCGCTCCACCAGCGCCCACTGACCGTCATCCCGGAAAGCGCGCAGCGGTTATCCGGGATCTCCTACCTGGCTCGTCAAATCGCCGTTTTCCAGTCCCGACGCCGGAGATCCCGGCTCTCCGCCTCGCTGCGGCCGGGATGACAAAGAGTAACCGCCACTCCAGCAATGAGCGGGACACGATCCATTCCGCGGAGATCGCAATATCGACTGCTGAACGCACAGAACCCCCGTGAACGCCAGACACAAAAAAGCCCCGAACGGGGCCAAATGTCGCACATAAAAAACGGGGCCCCTGGGGGCCCCGTAAAACAAGCTAGTGCGTGTTGTTATACCGCTTGTAAGCAGTGCTCGGGCTTAGAAGGACACCCGCATGCCGCCACCAACACCGGTGTACGAGTTACCACCGATACCGCCGGCATCACCGGGACGGCCGAACGGGACATCATCGTCATGGCTGGTGTAGGAGACACCAGCAAACGCCATCACACGGTTGCTGAAGTTGTGCTTAATACCCAGCGCGGCGAAGTCGGTGTTACCGTCGCCAGCGTCAGCGGAGCTACGAGTGTGGCCCAGGCTCAGGACGAAATCGTTACGGCCCATGGTGTATACACCGGAGACGAAACCACCAGTGGCGTCGCGCACGGTGAAGCCATCATCGGTTTCCCACTTGTAGTCTTCAACTTCTGCCACCACGCGGAAGGGGCCAGTGCTCCAGTCCACGCCGATTTTGCTTGCGCGGAAATCAGTATCTTGGGCCAGGAAGTCATCGCCGTTGGTATGAGCAATGTACAGCTCGACCGGGTTCAGGTCGAAGTTCAAGCGCGCCGAGTAAGCCTGTTCGCCACTGTCGGTATTCCCAGCCACATCGCCGTTGTCCGTGGCAACCGCGACATTAAGGCTAACAATGCCGAAGCTGTTGCCATAGCTGACAACGCGATCCAGATAGGACCCGTTACCCAGGCCACCAATGCCGCCACCGGTGCCGAGGCGGGCGCCGTTACCACGAGCCTGCATGAAGGTACCGTTCAGCGGGTCCTTACCAGCGGTGTTGTACGGCAGGCTCTGACGACCCAGCAGGACACGACCGAAGTCACCCGAAAGGCCTACGTAGAGGTCGCGCGAACCGGCAGTAATACCGCCGCTGCCAGTCTGGACGTCCTCTTCCCATTTCATGATCGCGTTGAGGCCGTTACCCAGATCATGGTTAACGTTCACGCCAATGCGGTTCGGACCGTTGCCGTCAGCAATCCAGCCGGCACCACCGGCGTCATGCACACGGACACCGCTGTCGAAATCGGAGGAACCACCACTGTGGTGGACGATCTGCGTCTGCAGCTGACCGAACAGGGTGACGGAGGAGTCCGCGGCGGCGAAGGCCGGGAGTGCGAAGGCGCCGGCAACGGCGACTGCGAGAATCTGTTTTTTCATGTTGCGTATCTCCCAGGAGAGGTGTTTGGTTCATTTCTACGCCTGCATCCACGGTCGATGCCGCGAATGACAGGTGTTTTATATACACCACGGTGTCGCATTTCAACCCTTTGTGGCGAAAAAATGTCGAGTGCGTTGGAAGTTTGCGCCTCGGCAACCGGGATGAACGCATGGATACGAGTGAAAGGCCGTGCAGAACTGCATCGCAAGGCACTGAATAAGGGCAGTAATGGCAACTGCCGAGGACGCACGGTAGTTGTGATGGAGCACCCATATAAGGATGATCTTATTTTATAGAAAAGTGCGCTTTCAGGCGGGTTAGAGGATGGAATACGGCCGCCATGAAGCTGTTGCATATGCGCAACTAAGGGTTACAGGGCAGGCGTTCGAGAGTGTTTGTTGCGGGAAGGCGACAATTGAGGCGAGGGCGCGAAGGCTGGAGTGATGCGTTTCGCTTGGTTCAATGCATCCTACGGTGTGCAAGGCGGAAGATGGAGTTGTAGATACCGTGTCTCCGTCACTGGGTTCAACCGGTGCTGCAGCGAGGCTGGTACGGCTGCTGCGACTTCAGCACACCGAAGGCGATATGGAGCAACTTGCGCATCGCGGCGCCGATTGCCGCCATCTTCGCCTTGCCGCGCTGCAACAGGCGCTGGTACTGCGCCCGAACGTCGGCATTGTGGTGCGCGGCCGTGACCGCCGCCATGCAGAGCTTTCGTCGCAGGCGGCTTGAGCCGGCCTTCGCCAGCCGCGGTCGCCGCTGGACCGGCACCAGTCCATGGAACGCCGCCGCTTGTCGGGCACTCCTGAACGCGCGGCTGCGCAGCGTCGCGGTCATCGAGGCCGATAACACCCGGCCGATCCCGGGGATGCTCTCCAACAGGGCCCGATCCCGCTTCAGGTGGTCATGGGCGTCGAAGTGGTCATCGATCTGCCGCTGCAGCCGACGATGCTCCTCGCGCCGGATGTCCTGCTCCAGCGCCTCCAGGCGTCCCAGAAGCCGCTTGAGCTCCCGCACCTCTGGGGGTTCCGGCTACCACGGCGCGGGTGCGTTCGATGCCGTAGCGCGCCAGCATCATGCTGTCCTTGCGGTCCGCCTTGTTGCGCACCCCCATGCCTTGGGCGTGGAAGCGCACCTGAGCCGGGTTCAGCACATGGACCCGAACGCCTTGCTCATGCAGCCAGTACGCCAGGGGTTCGTGATAGGGACTGGTGGCCTCCAGATACACGTGCAGTGCCTGGGGCGACTCCCCCGTGTTGCGCTCGAGCCAGTGGAGCAGCTCCGGGTACTGGTCCCGGCGGTTCGGGAACACCTTGGGCTTGATCTTGCCCGCCCCCAAGTCCCGCACTCACATGCAGTCGAGCTTGTTCTTGCTGACATCAATGCCAATGTGAGCCATCTCGTCCTCTCGCCTTGTCCGTACAGCCTCACCCGTCCCTGACGGGGGGCTTGGATACCGTTCAAACTTCGAGATGAAAAAGGACTCGGGTACCGATCTACGGATCAGGCTCAAAGCCTCAGGAGGCCAACGGGTTGCCCCGAGTACAGCGCCACAGGTGGTAGCGACCCATCTGCAACGACACACAAGGAGGCCAGCCCTCTGGCCGATTGGG
>NZ_KB897921.1:0-85348 GCF_000377225.1 Thioalkalivibrio sp. ALJ4
CCTCGTCGTTCAGCGCCTGACGGTCCGAGGCCGAGTTGGAATCGTTCGCCGCCTGCACCGCCAGCTCGCGCGCACGCTGCAGCGCATCACCCACGGTGCCCAGAGCGCCCTCGGCCGTCTGCGCGAACGAAATCCCGTCATTGGAGTTACGCACCGCCTGGTTCAGACCGCGAATCTGGGTGCTGAAACGCTCGGAAATGGCCAGACCGGCCGCATCGTCCTTGGCGCTGTTGATCCGCAGGCCCGAGGACAGACGCTCCAGACTCTGGGCCAGGGCCCCCTGGGAGTTCCCGAGGTTGCGTTGCGCGTTCAGCGAAAGAACGTTGGTGTTAATCACTTGAGACATGGTCGCTCTCCTGTAGAGTCGTACTCGCCGCCTCGGGCGATTCAGTCGACGGTCCTAGCCCGCCTTCAGCACCGTTAACGACACCTGACCACCATTCTTTAGCCCCAGATCGAAAAAATTTCCGATACCCCTTATTGGTCAGTCGCTGCCAGGAAAGACCTTTGCCCGCGCGGAGGCCACCGCCTCCTCGAACGCAGGCCTATAGGCCGCATACTGCTCACCGATACTCGCGAACGCCGGGTTCACGCGGCTGCGTCTGCCGAGGCTGCCGGTTAGCCCAAGCAGGGCCGGGTCGGCGATCTCCCCATGCGCGTCCGCGCATACCGCCTCCCATTCCAAGTCGTGCGCGGCCAGCACCCGGGCCACATGGGCATCGGGGTCTTCCAGCATCTCTTCGTACTGCACCCGTTGCACGCGATCGGGAAATAAACTCTCCCAGTGACCCGCCATCCGGCGATATAGCATCACGAACTCGGCGATGGTGTCGATCGCCCACGCGTACGGCAGGCGCTGCGCAAACCAGCGCATGTAAATGGCCATCGCGTTGTCCACCGGGTCCCGCTCGCAGAAGACTACGCGGGTACCCGGGTATAGGCTCATGAACGTCCCGACATGGAAGACGTTTCCAGGATTGGTGACCAGGTGGGTTCGGACCGATTCGTCCTTCGCCTCGCCCCACATGGAGTCGACCCGCGCCCGCAACTGCGCAATGCCTTCCGGTTCCAGCTCCCGCATGATCAGTGGATAGCGCTTGCGCACCTCCTTCGGGAGCTGGGAAAGGACCTCCTGGAGAACCGCCAGCTCGCCGTAATGGCGGATTCGCGAGTGTCCGGACAGCTGACCCTCCAGCAGCGACTTCCCGGAACGGGGCGGGCCTAGCACCAGCGTCAGCGGCCTTGGAGACTGGCTCGGGTCATCAAGCCCCCTCGCCCAATCCGCGCAGAAGATCTTTTCGGTGGCGGCGACATTCTTGCGTATGGCCCCCTGCCGCACCTGCTCGACCTGGCGCTGGATCGCCTCCGCCTGGCGCGCGTTCCCGAGCTCGAAGGCCGAGAACGCCTGGTCAAGATCGCCCGCATCCTGGTGCAGCTTCGCCAGCGCGAAATACAAACGGCCCTGGTCGCGAAGGTCGAACTTCCCCTTGCGGATGATCTTTTCCAGTTCCTTTCTGGGCGAGCCGTCCGCGGGAAAATGGCGCGAATGCGCAAACGAGAACCAGAGCTTGGCACTGTTGCGATCAGACTCCACCAGGGATGCCAGAATCTCGGTCGCCTCGTCCCAACGCCCCTCGGCCTGGAGAACGCGCGCGTAGTTGTCGAGTGCCAGGCGCATATTGGGGTCCAGTCGCAACGCCTCGCGCAACGCGGCCCCGGCAGCTTCGAAGCGGTCGCGCAGGATCAGCACACCGGCCAGCGCGTTGTAGCTGGCCGCATCCTCTGGACACATCTGGACCAGTTTCGAGGCATACAGGGTCGCTGTGCTGTATTGATGCCGGTCAAAAGCACCCTGAATCAGAAGCCTGAGGGCATCTGTACTATTGGGCTCAATACCAAGAACTTGCCCACACAAGGCCTCAAGCTCTTCGAAGGCGCCATCATCCAGCGCCTTCTTTGCCTTCTTGAGCAACCCCGCGACTTTCGAGGGCTTCGCTTTTCTCTTGCCACCTGCCTTCCCTGCCGCCATACCAGTCCCGGTTGTTCGTTCGTTTCCGCGCCAGTATACCGACCCAATAACCAGTACACGCCAACAACGAATGGGCCACGCTAGATCAGCCAGGTGGTGCCGATGCGGGTCTCGGGGGTGGCGCCGGGGATCAGGTCCATCAGCAGCCAGCCGAAGATGAGGGTGATGAAGGCGCCGCAGAAGACGGTGGCCACGAACAGGCCGATGCGGTTCCCGCGGCGCAGGCCGAGGATGCCGCGCAGCGACCAGTACAGCAGCCACAGGCTGTAGAGGATCAGTAGCAGGCCGACCGTGTTGCCCCAGGGCCAGGGAAAGGCGGCGGCGACCTTGCCCGCCCAGGCGGGCAGCAGGCCGATGGTCACCGCCAGCATCGCCCGATCCGGGTGGGAGTAGCCCTGGAACAGTTCGGTCAGATAGTGCGCGGACCAGGCCAGACCCAGTACGCCGATGCTCATCGCCAGCACGCTGTAGACGCCGAAGCCCCAGGCCCCCGGCATCGCCTCCGGCGGCAGCCCGGTCGGGATGACCTGGTACAGCCACTGGCTGGCGATCACGCTGACCAGCAGCACGGGGAACGCCAGGCGCAGAAAGGTCTGCCACCAGGGCGGGGCCGTCTCCAGTTCGGCCACCTCGAGTACCGCCCGCAGGGGGCTCGTCAGCGTGCGCAGGACCAGAAGTCCCGGATTCAGACGGGAGGGAAATGAGCTCATCCGGTCAGTATGTGGCAATCCCGTGACGCTTTCGTGACAACGTCTGCCTTGAAACGAGCCTGATCGACCCGGCTTTAGCCCGCGAGTGCCAGCACCAGAATCACGAGTGTCAGGGTCTCCACCAGCTCCAGCGTCGCACCGGCCGTGTCGCCAGTGAAGCCTCCCAGCCAGTGTCTCAGTACGCGCGTTGCCACCCACAGCGTCAGCCCGGCGGCGAGCAACGCCGGTATCACCCCCCAAAGGCCGGAGAGCAGGCCGAGCACCAGCACCACGGCAGCCGAGACTGCCACAACGCCGATGGCGGCGCTGCGTGGAAGGTGCCTGGCCATGTCCGCGCCCAATCCGACGGGGTTCACGTAGGGCGTGGTCAGAAACAGCACCGGCGGCACCACGCGCCCCAGCAGCACCGCCAGCAGCAGCGCGACCCAGGCGCCGGTCTCGACCACCGCCACTAGCGCCGTACCTTTCAGCAACAGGATCAGGATCAGCGCCGCGACCGCCATCGGGCCACAGGCCGGGTCCTTCATGATGGCCTGGGCCCGCTCCGGGTGCCGCTGGCCGCCCACCCAGGCGTCCACCGTGTCCGCCAGCCCATCCAGGTGCAGCGCGCCGGTCAGCGCGACCCAGAATGTCAGCACCAGCGCCGCGACCAGCAACACCGGCGCCCCGGGGATCGCGGACAGACCGATCCCCACCAGCACCAGAACCAGACCCAGGATCAGCCCCACCAGCGGATAGGCCAGGACCGAACGGCCGAGGTCCTCGGGCCGTGGCTCCTGTGCCGGCGTCGGCACGCGGGTCAGGAACTGCAGGGCCAGCCAGAAGGGGGCAAATACGGAGTTCATTGCGCCCCCTCTTCCATTCCTGCTGTAGGAGGCCAGCCCCCTGGCCGATGGGGCGTTGGCATATTCCCGATCGGCCAGAGGGCTGGCCTCCTACATTTGTTTTGCTTGATCACGAGGGCATCTCCTCGCGCTGGCCCGGCTCGACAACGTGCAAAGAGGCCAACGGCACTTCGATCGACAATAGCTTCTCCAACGGCCAGCCCTCCAGTTGTGCGCGCAGCAGGCGAATCACCCCGCCGTGGGTAACGACGAGGACACGACCGCCCGGCGCCACTACGCTCTGTTCCCAGCCGGCCAGCACCCGGTCGCGGAAGCTGCCGAGGTCTTCGCCGTTGGGTGGAGGGTAGCCGAACGGGTCTTCCCAGAACCGACCCAGCGCCTCGGCGTCCGTCTGCATCAGGGCCTCGGCCGTTTGCCCCTCCCAGTCCCCAAAATGTAGCTCCTGCAGGCGGGGATCACACTGGACGGGGAGCCCGGCCGCGCGGGCGAAGCCCTCGGCCGGAAGCCGGCAGCGCTGCAGTGGCGAGCACACGACGCGATCCCACTCGCCGGAGGACTCGAACGCCGCGCGCATCGCCCGCTCGCCATCCGGGGTCAGCGGATCATCGCAGCCGCGCCCGCGAAAGCCGGCACCCGTCGTCTCGCCGTGGCGCAGCAGACCGATACGGACCGATGTGTTCATGGGGTATCGCCCGACACGCCAGCCTCGGCGAAGGTCGCCATGCCGGCGTGCAGCTCGCAGGCCAGGCGCAGCAGGGGCACGGCGGTGGCCGCCCCACTGCCCTCGCCCAGGCGCATGCCGAGATCCAGCAGCGGCTCGGCCGCCAGCGATTCCAGCAGTCGCCGGTGCCCCGGCTCCGCCGAGCTGTGGGCGTAGAAGAACCAGTCTGCCGTGCCCGGGCACAGCCGTTCGGCCACCAACGCCGCCGAGGTGCTGATGAAACCATCCACCAGCACCGGCAGCCCGATCTGCGCCGCGGCGATGTAAGCGCCGGCCAGCCCCGCAATCTCGAAGCCCCCCAGACAACGCAGGCTACCCAGTGCCTCGCCGCGCACCGCGGCGTGGGTGCGCAGGGCCTGCTCGATCACCTCGGCCTTGTGGCGCACGCCATTCGCATCCAGACCCGTGCCAGGCCCGGCCAGGTCCACCGGCGGCAGACCCAGCAGCGAACAGGCGACTGCGGCGGCAGCCGTCGTGTTGCCGATGCCCATCTCGCCACCGATGAACAGTTGTGTGCCGCCCCGCCGCGCGCGCTCGGCACACTGGCGGCCGGCGTTCAGCGCGCGTTCCAGCTGCGCCGGCGTCATCGCGGGTTCGCGGGCCAGGTTTGCGGTGCCGGGGCCCAGGTTCAGCTGCTGCACACCGGCGACGGCCGGAGGCTGGGCCACGATACCGAGGTTGATCACCTCGATGGACGCGCCCAGGTGCCGCGCCAGCACCGAGATCGCCGCACCGCCGTTCGCGAAGTTCGCGACCATCTGCGCGGTCACGGCCTGCGGGAAACGCGAAATGCCTTCCGCCACCACACCGTGATCGCCGGCGAACACCGCGACATGAACCCGCTCCAGCGTGGGCTGGCCCACGCCCTGCATGGCGGCCAGGCGCTCGGCGATCGCCTCCAGCCGCCCGAGCGAACCCGGCGGCTTGGTCAGCTGGGCCTGCCGTTCGGCCGCCGCCTGGCGCGCCTCGGCGCTCAGGGGCGCCGGCGGCACCTGCAGCCAGTCACAGTCTTCGGTCACGTGTTCCTCCGATGTTGAAACCAACACCCTTCATCAATGACGCCCGTCATTGCGAGCAGCCGAAGGCGACGTGGCAATCCGTCAGTTCACCCCGGGCCGATTGCTTCGACGCTGCGCGCCTCGCAATGACGGTGCCTGTTTCGCGCGTTGGTCTATTCATTCCAGCGGCTCACCCTTGAGCACATGCGGAAGGCCGGCGACGGTCAGTACAACGCGGTCCATCGTGGGGGCCAGGCGCTGGTGCAGCCAGCCCGCCTCGTCGGCGAAGCGGCGGGACAGCGCGTCCATCGGGGTGATTCCCATGCCGGTCTCGTTGGAAACGAACACCAGTGTGCCCGGCAGCCGCGGCACGGTGGCGATCAGGGCCTCACGTTCGCGTTCGATCAGGGCCTCGTTCTCGGTGCACAGGAGCTGGGTCAGCCACAGCGTCAGGCAATCCACCAGTAGGCATTCATCCGGTTTCGCGGCTTCTTCAAGTGCGGCGGCCAGGCCGGTATCGGCCTCAACCAGGCCCCAGTCACCGGGCCGGTCTGCGCGGTGGCGCTCGATACGCCGTGCCATTTCGGCGTCGTCGGCACGCGCGGTAGCGACATAGGTCACGTGCAGGCCGCTGGCATCGGCCAGCTGCTCCGCCAGCCGACTCTTGCCGGAACGCACGCCGCCGAGCACCAGCGTCTTCATGTCACAGGCTCCGTCTTCCCTGTCCGCAGCAGGGCAAGGATGCGCCCCAGGTCCAGATGCGCCTCCAGGGTATCGGCCAGGCGTTCCAGGCCGCGCTCGCGTGCGGTCGCCAGGTCTTCGCCGTGCTCCTTCCCATTGCGCATGCCAGCCCAGTGCAGCAAAGCCTCGGCGGCAGCGGAGGTATCGAATACCCCGTGGACATAGGTCCCCGCCACCGCATCGTCCTCGCTGCGCGCGCCGTCCGAGCCATGCTGCAGCTCCAGCAGCGGGTGATCCAGTCCGGGGCCGGTCGTCACTCCTGCATGGATCTCGTAGCCCTCCACGCGGGCCTCCCGACCCAGCACACGGTCCCCGTGAACACGTTCCAGGCGCTTTTCCGGTGCTAGACGCGTCTCGATGTCCAGCCAGCCGAGCCCCGGCGTGGAGCCCGGCCGGCCCTCGACGCCGTCAGGATCGTGCACGGCACGACCCAGCATCTGGAAGCCGCCACAGATCCCGAGCACCTTGCCGCCATAACGCACATGGCGCTGCAGCTCGTCTTCCCAGCCCTGCTCGCGCAGCCAGGCGAGGTCGTCGCGCACGGACTTGGACCCCGGAAGGATGACCAGGTCCGCCGGCTGCAGCGACTCGCCCGGGCCGGCGAAGCGAAGGTCCACACCCGGGTGCAGGCGCAGCGGATCGAAATCGGTATGGTTGGAGATGCGCGGCAGGGCCGGCACGACGACCTTCAGGGCATCCACCGCCTTTTCCGGCACCGCCTCGCGCGGCAGGGCGTCCTCGGCATCCAGGTACAGCCCGTGGAGATACGGGATCACGCCCAGCACCGGCTTGCCGGTCTCCTGCTCCAGCCAGTCCAGTCCAGGCTGCAGGAGCGAGATATCGCCGCGAAAGCGGTTGATCACGAAGCCCTGCACCCGCGCGCGCTCCGTCGCGCTCAGCAACGCCAGCGTACCGACCAGATGCGCGAACACGCCGCCGCGGTCGATATCCGCGACCAGGATCACCGGACAGTCCACCGCCTCGGCAAACCCCATGTTGGCGATATCGCCTGCGCGCAGGTTGATCTCTGCCGGCGAGCCCGCCCCTTCCACCAGCACGTGCGCATACTGCGCGGTCAGCCGTCGATGCGAGGCCAGCACGGCCTCGCGGGCGACGGGCTTGTAGTCATGGTAGGCACGAGCATCCAGCTCGGCCGCAGGACGGCCGTGGATGATCACCTGCGCCCCCTGATCGGAACTGGGCTTGAGCAGCACCGGATTCATGTCGGTATGCGGCTCCAGGCCACAGGCGGCGGCCTGCAGGGCCTGGGCACGCCCGATCTCGCCGCCGTCCAGGGTCACTGCACTGTTCAGCGCCATGTTCTGCGGCTTGAACGGCACCACCGACAGCCCACGGCGATGCAGCACCCGCGCCAGACCGGCCACCAGCACGCTCTTGCCGGCATCCGAGGTGGTCCCCTGCACCATCAGCGTGGTCGCGCTCACAACGCCTCCAGTCCCTGTTCCAGGCGGTGCCATTGGGCCTCGTCGCCCGGCAGCCCGAAACGCAGGCTGGCGGGGTCGTCGAAACGCCGCACCAGGATCGCCTGTCGCGCCAGCGCATCCTGAACCGCGACCGCATCATCGCGGCGCCCCCAGCGAAACAGTGCGGTGCCACCTTCGGTAGCGATTCCGTACCGCCGCAGCAGCTCTTCCAACCGCGCACCCGCCGCGGTCAGGTTCGCGCGCGTCTGCTCCTGCCAGGCGCGATCCTCCAGCGCTCGGGTGGCCGCCCAGCGCGCCGGGCCAGACAGCGCCCACGGACCCAGCCGCTCCGCCAGCGCCGCCCGCAGCGCCGGCTCCGCCGCCAGGAATCCGACCCGCGCCCCGGCCAGACCGAAGAACTTGCCCAGCGACCGCAGCACCAGCAGCCCCGGGCCCAGGTCCGTGCCCGGGTCGGCCGCCAACAGGCTGTGCCGGGGGCTGGTATCCATGAAGGCCTCGTCCACCACCAGCCACCCGCCGCGTGCCGCAAGCCCCTTATGCCAGCGCAGCAGCGTCTCCACGGTCACGCGCAGTCCAGTCGGGTTGTTCGGGTTGACCAGTACCAGCACATCCAGCTGCGGCAGGCGTGCCTCGATCGCGGCCGGCGCCGCGTCGCCAAGCGCAGGAAGCGCCTCGACCCGATGCCCGGCCATGCGCCAGGCCCGCGCGTGTTCGTTGTAACTGGGCGCGAGGAGGCCAACCCGAGCAGCCGCGGGGCGAAGCTGTGGCAGCAGCTGGATGGCCGCCTGCGAGCCCGCCAGGGGCAACAGCCCTTTGCAGCCGTAGTACCGCGCCGCGGCCGCTTCCAGACCGTCGTCGGGCTCCGGCAGGCGCGCCCAGACGTCCGCCGGGGGCATGGGCAGCGGATAGCCGTGCGGGTTGATGCCGGTAGACAGGTCCAGCCATTGCTCCGGCGCCACCCCGTAATGCCTGGCAGCTGCGCGCAGTCCGCCACCATGCACCTGGGTTAGCACGGCCCCGGTCGGTGCCGGCCGCGCTCTGTTCAGCTCAGAAGATCGCAAGGCTCACCCCGATGACAAGCACGCCCATCCACAGCGCCAGCGCCCGATCCACCAGCCCCATCGCCGCACGGATGCCGGCGGCATCCGGTGCCGCGCCCATCCCCAGGCGCGGACGCCACTGACGCTCGCCGTGATACTGGCTGGCACCGCCCAGCACCAGCCCCAGTGCGCCCGCCCCAGCGGCCATTACCGGCCCAGCGTTCGGGCTCTTCCAGGCCGCGGCCTGCTCGCCCCAGCACTGCAGGGCATCGCGAGTGCGCCCGGCCAAGGCATAGGACAGCGCGGTCATGCGCGCCGGGACCCAGTTCAGCAGGTCATCCAGCCGCGCCGCGGTCCAGCCAAAGCGCGTGTAACGCGCATTGCGGTAGCCCCACATCGCATCCAGCGTGTTCACCAGGCGATACAGCACCACCCCCGGCGCACCGGCCACCAGGAACCAGAAAATGGTGCCGAACAGGGCATCGTTGCCGTTCTCCAGTACCGACTCCACCGCCGCGCCGCTGACCCCTGCCACATCCAGGGCCTCGCTGTCGCGGCTGACCAGCATCTGCACCTGCTGCCGCGCCTGGCCCAGATCGCCGGCCTCCAGCGCCCGGGCCACGCGCTCGGCGTGCTCGTCGAGGCTGCGCCAGCCCAGCGCCAACGCCAGTACCAGCAGCCCTACCAGCCAGACCGGCAGGAGCTGCTGCAACCAGACCGTCAGCAGCACAAAGGGCACCACCAGGACGGCCAGCAGCAGCGCGCCGCGGGCCCGACCATCGCGGTAGAACCGGGCCTCCAGGCGCTGCACCAGCAGCCCGAACCCGGCCAGCGGGTGCCAGCGGCGCGGATCGCCGATCAGGCGATCCAGCACCAGCGCACCAAGCAGCGTGAGGAACGCGATCAGCATCGGGTCATCCACTCGCTGAGGAACCGCCGGGTGCGTCGGTACGGCTGCCCCAGCGATTCTCGAACACCAGTTCGTCCAGCGACCGTCGCTGATCCCAGCCCTCGGTTTCCAGCATCGGCCGCTCGTAGAACGCATCCACATGACCCAGACAAAGGATCGCGATCGGCCACGCCCCTTCCGGCATCCCCAGCTCGCCGGCCAGCCAGTCCGGGTCGAACAGCGACACCCAGCCCATGCCCAGGCCCTCGGCCCGGGCCGCGAGCCACAGGTTCTGGATCGCACACGCGGCGGAGCACAGGTCCATCTCCGGGATGGTGCGCCGACCCAGCACGTAGCGCTCGCGCCCATCGGTCAACGCGACCACCAGCAGCTCGCCCGCATCGCGGATACCTTCGAGCTTCAGCCGGTGCACCTCGGCGGCACGCTCGCCGCAGGCCTCGGCCGTGCGTGTCTGCTCCGCCGCCACATGCCCGTGCAACGCATCGCGCAGCCGCGCGTCGGTCACCCGCAGAAAGCGCCAGGGCTGCATGTAGCCCACGCTGGGCGCCTGGTGCGCGGCCTCCAGCAGGCGCCGCAGGGTATCGGCGTCCACCGGGTCCGGGCGGAAATGCCGCATGTCCCGGCGCTCGCCGATCACGCGATAGACCGCTGCGCGCTCCGCCGAGGCGAACGCGTTCGGATTCTCTTCTGACTGGTTGGGAGCTGGGGCCGTCATGAGGTTCCGTCGAGGCGACGGCGCGGCGAAGACACGAAGGAACAGGCTTTTAGGAACGCACCTGCGCCCTCGACCGTTGCCCGCCGCACGGTCGCAGGATGAATCACCGCCAGGCCGGTCTCCGGGCTTGCGAGCGTCGGACGATGCCGACCGGCAGACGCCTTCCCGGGCACAGGACCCAGTGGCCAGTCTGCCGAGCGATTTACCGCTCGCTTACCGTTGCGGGGGCAGCGCCGGACTTGCACCAGCTTCCCGTTTCACCTGCCAACTGCAGGCACCTGACGAAAGCGGATTATGATACGCGCTCAGGGTGCCCCCGACCAATTTGGGCACCAAACCATCTTGCCCTTGCTGCTATGATGAGGCGCTTTCGCTGCCCGTGCGGCGCCCCGAAAACACGGTATTGTTTACGTTACGAACAATCCACAACAGTCGGATTTTTAATGACTTTCACTTCCCTCAAACGCCAGTTAACGGCCCTTGCCGCGCTATTCCTGTGCGCGGGGCCGACACTGGCCGAACCGGTCACGGTGACCGACGATGACGATCGCGAGGTCACGCTCGACCGGCCCGCCGAACGTATCGTCACCCTGGCCCCGCACATCACGGAAGTCCTGTTCGCCGTCGGCGCCGGAGAGCAGCTGGTCGGCGTCACGCAGCACAGCGACTTCCCGCCGGAGGCGGAGATGATCCCGCGAGTCGGTGGCTACAGCCGCATCGACCTGGAACGTGTGGTCGAGATGGACCCGGACCTGGTGGTCGCCTGGCGCAGTGGCAACTCCAGCTCGCAGATCGAGCGCCTGCGCGATCTGGGGCTGAACGTCTATGTCTCGGAGCCGCGCAGTTTCGAGGGCGTGGCCTCCAGCATGCGTCGCATGGCGCAGCTGGCCGGTACCGAGGAACGCGGCGAAGCGGCGGTGCAGGCCTTTCTCGACGAGATCGAGACGTTGCGGCTGGACTATTCCGACCGTGACCCGGTCCCGCTGTTCTACCAGGTCTGGGAACAGCCCCTGATGACGGTCAACGACGATCACCTGATCGGCGAGGCCATCCGCCTGTGCGGGGGCAAGAACGTGTTCGGCCACCTGGACCGCCTGGTGCCGCGCATGGACCGCGAGGCCGTGATCGAGGCCGATCCGGAGGTGATCATCGGCGGCGGCATGGGCGAAGACCGGCCGGACTGGGTAATTGCCTGGGAACAATGGGAGGACATGACCGCGGTGCAGCGCGACAACCTGTTCTTTATCCCGCCGTCGCTGCTCCAGCGTCACACCCCGCGGATTGCCGAAGGGACCCGGCTGATGTGCGAAGAGCTGGAACGGGCCCGTTCACGCCGGGACGACTGACCAGCCGTGACGCGCTCCTTCCTCCTCGCCACGGGGGTCCTGCTCCCGGCGTCGCTGCTTGCGATCCTGATCGCGCTGGCCTATGGCAGCGTCGCCATTGCTCCCGGCGACCTGCTCGCGGTGATTCAGGGCGAAGGGAGCCGCCTGCACAACACGCTGGTACTGGAACTGCGCCTGCCACGCGCCCTGGCCGCATTCGCCGCCGGCGGGCTGCTGGGCGTCGCCGGTGCCCTGATGCAGGTGTTGCTGCGCAATCCGCTGGCCGATCCCTATGTGCTGGGCCTCTCCGGCGGGGCTTCGGTGGGTGCCCTGCTGGCCATGCTCGCGGGGCTGTCGATGTTCTCGGTCTCGGTCGCCGCATTCGCAGGCGCGCTGCTGTCCACGGTGATCGTGTTCGGCCTGGCGCACGGCACCGGCAGCTGGACGCCGACCCGATTGCTGCTGACCGGCGTGGTCGTGGCGGCCGGCTGGGGCGCCGTGATCAGCTTCCTGCTCGCCGTGAGCCCGACCGCGGAGCTGCCCGGGATGCTGTACTGGCTGATGGGCGATGTCTCCCACGCCCGCAACCCCTACCCCGCCTGGGGTGTGCTGGTGCTGGTCGTGTTGCTGGCCCTGCCCCTGGGACGGACGCTCAACGTGCTGGCGCGCGGCCCGATGCAGGCGGCCGCACTGGGCGTGGCCGTGCGGCCGGTGGAATGGACGATCTACGTCGTCGCGGCACTGATCACTGCTACGGCCGTGATGCAGGTCGGCGCGGTCGGATTTGTCGGATTGATCGTGCCGCACATGCTCCGGCTGATCTTCGGCAACGACCAGCGCGTGATCCTGCCGGCCTCGGCACTCGGCGGCGGCATCCTGCTGACGCTGGCCGACACCCTCGCCCGTACGATGATTGCCCCGGAGCAGTTGCCCGTCGGCGTGATCACCGCGATGCTGGGCGTCCCCGTGTTCCTGTTCCTGCTGTACCGGAGCCGCTGATGCCTCCGCACACCGCCGATCCCCAACTCCACGGCGATCCACACGCGTCCGGCACCGAGAGCGTGCACGAGGTGCCAGGGCCGGACACCCTGCTGGCCACCCACGATCTGGTCATCGACATCCCGGAACGCGCCAGCGGTTCGCCCCTGGACCTGACCATCAACCCGGGACAGTGCTGGGGCATCCTCGGCCCGAACGGCGCGGGCAAGAGCACCCTGCTGCATACCCTGGCCGGGCTGCGCCCCGCCCGCGCAGGCGAGATCCATGTGCGCGGCCGTCCGCTCCCCGACTACTCGCGTGCGCACCTGGCGCGCGAACTGGGTCTGGTATTCCAGAAACACCACGACGGCTTCCCCGCAACGGTACTGGAGACGGCCCTGATCGGGCGCCACCCCTACCTGCGGCCCTGGGATATCGAGACCGCTGAAGACTATACCCAGGCCCGCGCCGCCCTGGCCCGTATGGATCTGGCCGCACTGGAGCACCGCCTGGTGGACACCCTGTCCGGCGGCGAGCGCCAGCGCCTGGCGATTGCCACCGTACTCACCCAGAACCCGCGGCTCCTGCTGCTGGACGAGCCCACCAGCCAGCTCGACCTGCACCACCAGGTCGCGGTGCTGGACCATATACGCGGCATCGCCCGGAATGACCGCGCCGCGATCCTGGTGCTGCACGACGTGAACCTGGCGGTACGTTACTGCGATCACCTGCTGCTGATGTTCCCCGACGGCAAGGCCTGCTGGGGCCCCACCCGAACCATGCTGGTGCCCTCCGCGCTGGAACGGCTGTACAACCAGCCACTGAGCACCGGCGAGATCGACGGCCAGCCGGTCTTCATGCCGACCATCCCGTAACGAGGAATCCCGGTGGAATTCTTTCGCACCCTGCCCCTGCAAGCTGTCGCCGATTCCCTGCAGGCCGAGCTGACCGTACCGGCCCTGCCCCGGCTTTGCCCCGCCATTGACGCCCTTGTTGAAGAGACCGGGCCCGATGCCGGCGTCGTCTACTGCCTGTGGGGCGAGTTTCGTGTCCGGCGCGAGTGCATCAATGGCGGGGTACGCTTCAGCCTGCCGGGCTGCCCGAACGCACTCGCCTGGACCCTGACGACCGGGCATCCGCCGAAGCCGGAGGCGGTCATGCTGCACCTGACCATCAACCGCCAGGAACACGACCCGGATTTCGTCGAGAGCCTTGAATTCTTTGCCGATAGCTGGCTGGGGCTGACATCGCTGCAACCGCCCCATGACGGGCGCTGAGTGCAATTTTCTTTTGTTTTCATGGTCGGTATGGTTGCAGCGTTCATTAAGGGAAACACTGATGAATGTACACACTCGCGTTGGCACCCCAGGTTCTCCGAGACAAGGCGCGGTGCGCAGCCGGTAGTGGTTCTACCGGCAAGGGCCGCAACGCAGGATCGGGGAACCTGGGGTGCCAACCCCACAAGCCATTGAATGCAAGGGCTCGGCCGCTTTTGCGCGCGCACGGCGTTGCGGCTCCCTTGTGCAGAATGACTGCACGGCGGTCACCGCGCCTTGTTCGCACGCAAAAGCGACTCGAGCGCGAGCGTGTACATTCATCAGTGTTTCCCTAGGAGAAGTCATGACCCCCACACCGCCGGACAGCGTACGCACAGCCCACCCGACCCAGGACGGCGCGGGTGTGAAGATTCGCCGCATCCATGACTTTCGCGGCGGCCTGGATCCCTTCCTGATGCTGGACGAATTGAAGGCCAGTGCGAAGGAGGACTACATCGGTGGTTTCCCCTCCCACCCGCATCGCGGGTTCGAGACGCTGACCTACCTCGTCCATGGCGGCCTGACCCACGAAGATTCGATGGGTAACCAGGGTCGTGTGGAGGCCGGCGAGGCGCAGTGGATGAGCGCCGGGCGCGGGGTCATCCACTCCGAGATGCCCCTGCTGGACTCGGACGGGCTGCACGGCTTCCAGCTATGGGTAAACCTGCCGGCACGGCGCAAGATGGACCCGCCGCGTTACCGCGACGTGCGCGCCGACGCGATGCGCCACCTGCCGGAAGACGACGGCCCACTGCACTTCAAGGCGATCGCCGGCTCCTGGCAGACCAGCGCCGGGGATACCGAAGGCCCGCTGGAACAGATCGGAGAAGGTGCGGCGATGGCGGATCTGAGCCTGCCGGCAGGCTACCGCCTGTCACTGGCCGTCCAGCTGGACGACCGGGTGCTCGCCTATGTCTATGACGGCGAGCTGACCGGGCTGAAGACGGGCGAACTGGGCACCTGGAGCGGACAGACGCAGATCCACCTGATCGCCCAGCAGGATGCGCGGGTGCTGCTGTTCAAGGGCCGCCCGCTGGGCGAACCGATCGCCCACTACGGCCCGTTTGTGATGAACACCTCCGACGAGATCGAGCAGGCGATCAGCGACTATCAATCCGGCCAGCTCGCGGCCGAACCGGCCAGCATCGACTGACCCGGCAGGGTCTGACTCTGGCAGGGGCTTTCGCGGGCAAGCCCGCTCCCACAGACTTCAGGGTAGCGCCGGGTAAACGTCATCGTTCTACCCACTGCCCCCTGTGGGAGCCGCCTTGGCGGCGAAGCCCCTGCCCACGCCAGCCAGCTCCCCCGGACCACCCGCCCACTAGTTGGGCGCCTCGTGATCTTCCTCGCGCGCCCACCCCATCGTGCGTTTTACGGCCTTCTTCCAGCCCCGGTAGTAGCGATCGCGGGTGGCCGCATCCATCTGCGGCTCGAATACCCGGTCCAGCTGGTTCTTCTGCGCCAGTTCGTCGCGCGACCAGAAACCCACGGCCAGCCCGGCCAGATAGGCAGCCCCCAGGGCAGTCGATTCCGTGACCACCGGCCGCTCGACATTCACCCCGAGCATGTCGGCCTGGAACTGCATCATCACGTTGTTGGCAACCGCACCGCCGTCGACCCGCAGACCCTTCAGCGCGATGCCGGAGTCCTGCTCCATCGCGTCGATCACGTCCTTGGTCTGGTAGGCCAGCGAGTCCAGCGTGGCGCGGGTGATGTGTTCCTTGCGCGTACCGCGCGTCAGCCCGAAGATGGCCCCGCGGGCATACATGTCCCAGTGCGGCGCCCCGAGCCCCGCGAATGCGGGGACGACATACACGCCGTCGGAGTCCTCCACCTTGCTCGCGTAGTACTCCGAGTCCTCGGCCGAGTCGATCAGCTTGAGCTCGTCGCGCAGCCACTGAATCGCGGCACCGGCGATGAAAATGGAGCCCTCCAGCGCATACTCGACCTGGCCATCGACGCTCCAGGCAACGGTCGTGAGCAGGCCCGAGTGCGAAGTGACCGGCTCGGTGCCGGTGTTCATCAGCAGAAAGCAGCCGGTGCCATAGGTGTTCTTGGCCATGCCGCGCTCGAAGCAGGTCTGCCCGAAGAGCGCCGCATGCTGGTCGCCGGCAACGCCCGCGATGGGGATCTCGTTGGCACCGAACATCTCGGTTCCCGTATGGCCCAGCACTTCGCTGGAGGCACGGACCTCGGGCAGCATGGCCCGCGGGATTCCCAGCTCATCCAACAGCGTGTCATCCCAGTCCAGTTCGTGGATGTTGAACAACTGCGTGCGCGAGGCGTTGGAGACATCCGTTACATGCCGCTCGCCGCGGGTGAGATTCCAGATCAGCCAGGTATCCATGGTGCCGAACAGCAACTCGCCGCGCTCCGCGCGCTCACGCGCACCGTCTACATGGTCGAGCAGCCAGCGCAGCTTGGTTCCGGAGAAGTAGGCATCGACCACCAGCCCGGTGCGGCTGCGGACCGTCTCCTCCAGCCCGCGCGCCTTCATCTCGTCGCAGAAACCGGCGGTGCGCCGGTCCTGCCAGACGATTGCCGGGTGGATCGGCTTGCCCGTCTCGCGGTCCCAGACCACGGTGGTCTCGCGCTGGTTGGTGATGCCGATGGCCGCGAGCTGGGCCGGCTTGATACCGCGGGTCTCCAGCACCTCGCGCGCCGCCCCGATCTGGGTGCCCCAGATCTCCATCGCGTCGTGCTCGACCCAGCCGGGCTGCGGGTAGTGCTGGGTAAACTCGCGCTGGGCTACGCCGATGATCGACGCATCACGATCGAACAGGATCGCCCGGCAGCTGGTCGTGCCCTGGTCCAGGGCCAGGATGTACTCGCCGTCCATGCTCCCTCCTCGTGCAGCGGGGGTCCCGGCGCGGCGCACCCGCGCGGTGTCAGCCCGCCTCGATCAGTTCGACGGTATTGCCGTCCGGGTCGCGGACGAACGCAGCGGGTCGCCCCGACTGGCTGCGCTCGGCCGAATGCCCGGCGTTCTCCAGGCGTTGCAGCAAAGCTTCCAGACCACACACGCGCAGCGCCAGGTGGCGATCGCGACCGCCGCGCACGCGGCGTTCGGCGGCGTCCGGGTTGGGCACACCCAGCAGGTGCAGGGTCTGCCCGCCACCCAGGTCATACCAAAGCCCCGGAAAACCGAGATCCGGACGCTCCACGGGGCGCAGCCCCAGGATCTCGCCATAGAACCGCGCGGACGCCTCCAGATCGGCGATCACGACACTGACGTGATCCAGACCCAGCACACTGGGGGATCGAGCCGCCGTCATACCTGCATCAGCCCCGAAGAAGGCTCTAGCAGCACCACCGCCTGCGCCGCAACCCCTTCTCCGCGCCCGGTGAAGCCCAGGCGCTCGGTGGTCGTCGCCTTCACATTCACGCAATCGGCCGCAAGCCCCAAGTCCGCAGCGATGTGGTCCTCCATCGCCGCGACATGCGGGGCCATTTTGGGCGCCTGTGCGATCACGGTCGCATCCACGTTCACCGGACGCCACCCGGCCTCCTGGATCCGACGCAGGGTCTCGCGCAGCAGGTCGCGGCTGTTCGCCCCGCGAAAGCGCTCGTCGGTATCAGGAAAGTGGCGGCCGATATCCCCCAGGCCCGCGGCCCCGAACAGGGCATCGCAAATCGCGTGCAGCAGGACATCGCCATCGGAATGCGCGACAAAGCCGTGATCGAAAGGGATGCGCACACCGCCCAGGATCAGATGATCGCCCGGCCCGAAGGCGTGCACGTCGAAGCCCTGCCCCACGCGCATGCGGCTCATGGCCGGAACCCCCCGTCCAGTCGCCCCTGCTGCATCAGGTACAGCTGGGCCAGCTCCAGATCCTCAGCCCGGGTGATCTTGATGTTCATCATCGAGCCCTCGATCAGACGCGGACGGGCGCCATGCCATTCGATGGCGCTGGCCTCGTCGGTCACCGGGTGACCGGCCTCGCGCGCGGCGCGATTCGCCTCCCGCAGCATGCCCAGGCGGAACATCTGTGGAGTCAGCGCGCGCCAGACGCGCGCGCGTTCCAGCGTGCGCTCGACGCGCCCATCCTGGTCACTCCACTTGACCGTATCCGTGCTGGGCGTGGCCAGCAGACCGCCCACCGGATCGTCCCGCAGCGCGTTCAGAAGGTGGTCCAGATCCGCGCGTGGCAGACAGGGGCGCGCGGCATCGTGCACCAGCACCCAGTCATCGGGGGCCGCGCGTTCCTGCAGGAAGTCGAGTCCGTTCTGGACCGAATCCGCCCGCTCGGCCCCGCCGGCCACGCGAAACAGGCGCCCGCCCGCCGTTGGAAGATCCAGCGCGTCCGGGTCCACATCCGGCCCCAGCACCAGGACCACACCGCGAATGCGCGGGTGCTCCAGAAAGATCGACAGGGTATGCGACAGGATGGTGCGTGACCCCAGCGTCAGGAACTGCTTGGGTCGATCGGAGCCCATACGTCGGCCCACGCCGGCCGCCGGGATCAGGGCCCAGTAGGCGGGTTCCGCGGAGGGGTTGTTGGTGTCGGGATCAGCCATCAAACGGATCCTCGGGTGGCAGCGTATCGGTTGCCGGCTCGCGTTCGCGGTCCGGGATCTCGGCGGGCCCCGGGGACACATCCCGCGCCGGGTCTGGCAACGGCTCCGGCACTGGACGCCGGTCGTCGTCCTCGCCGACCACAAAGAAGAAGATCTCGTCTTCGCGGATCATGCCCAGGTCGCGGCGGGCGCGTTCTTCCACCGCATCGGTACCGGTACGCAGGTCGTGTACCTCGGCCTCCAGCGCCTGATTGCGTTGCTCCAGCTCGGCGTTGGCCGCACGCTGCTCCTCTACCTGCTCGCGCAGGTCGCGTACATCGCGCCAGCTGCCCTCTCCCAGCCACAGCGGCCACTGCAACAGCAGTAGCAGCACCGCCAGACCGATCAGCAACCAGCGCATCAGCGATTCCCGCGGCCGGTCGCCACGGCCAGCCGCCAGGGAGAGAGTCGAGCTTCCATGCCCGGCATTCTACGGCCCCTTGGCCGCCGGGCACAGGAGACGCTCTGCAGGCTGAGAACCCAACCCGCGACAAACGCAACAATCGCGGATTATCGCCGGATATTGAAGGCATCCATGCCGGGATAACGCGCCCGGGATCCCAGATGCTCCTCGATCCGGATCAGCTGGTTGTACTTGGCCACGCGATCCGAGCGCGAGAGCGAACCGGTCTTGATCTGGCCAACCCCGGTGGCTACCGCCAGATCGGCGATGGTCACGTCCTCGGTCTCGCCGGAGCGATGCGAGATCACCGCCGTGTACTTCGCCTGGCGCGCCAGCTCGATGGCCTCCAGGGTCTCGGTTACGGTGCCGATCTGGTTCAGCTTGATCAGGATCGAGTTGGCCACGCCCTTGTCGATCCCTTCCTGCAGGATCTGCGTATTGGTCACGAACAGGTCGTCGCCGACCAGCTGCACGCGGTCACCGAGACGCTCGGTGAGGACCTTCCAGCCATCCCAGTCGTCCTCGCCCATGCCGTCCTCGATGGTCAGGATCGGGTACTGGTCGACCCAGTGGGCAAGGTACTCGCAGAACTCGTCGGCGGAGAAGGCCTTGCCCTCGGAGTCGAGGTGGTAGCGGCCGTCGCGATAGAACTCGGAACTGGCACAGTCCAGGCCCAGCCAGATGTCCTGCCCGGCCTTGAAGCCCGCCTTGTGGATGGCCTCGAGGATCACCTCGATCGCAGCCGAGTTGGACGGCAGATCCGGGGCAAAGCCGCCCTCGTCCCCCACGCCCGTCCCCAGGTTGCGCTGACCCAGCACCTTCTTCAGGGCATGGAACACCTCGGCGCCGTAGCGCACGGCCTCACGCACGGAGTCCGCGCCCACCGGCAGGATCATGAACTCCTGCATGTCGACGCTGTTGTCGGCGTGGGCGCCGCCGTTGATGATGTTCATCATCGGCACGGGCAGCAGGGTCGCCTGCTCGCCGCCCATGGACTCGAACAGCGGCTGCTCGCGATCCGCCGCCTGTGCATGCGCGGCCGCCATCGAGACTGCCAGCAGCGCGTTCGCGCCCAGGCGCGACTTGTTCTCGGTGCCGTCCAGCTCGAGCATGCGGCGGTCCACCGCCGTCTGGTCCAGCTCCATCCCACGCAGGGCGTCGCGGATCTCGCCATTCACATGGCCCACGGCCTTCTGCACGCCCTTGCCGCCATAGCGCGGCTCGTCATCGCGCAGCTCCAGTGCCTCGCGGGCCCCCGTGGAGGCCCCCGACGGCACCGCGGCACGACCCATCGCGCCGGAATCCAGGACAACGTCGGCCTCGACCGTCGGGTTGCCCCGCGAGTCGATGATCTCGCGGGCATGAATCTCCGCAATCTGGGACATGCTTTCTCCTTGAAAAATAAACTCATCCGCCCCAAAGGTTGGAGGCGGAATTTAAATGAAACTCTTAAATAATCCTGCGCGAATCAACCCAGCCCGTACTCGGCCTCGGCAAACGGCTGCGCCTTGGCGGCCGTATCCAGCGCCTTGAGCGTGGTCAGCAGCTCCGCCATGCGCGGCAGCGGCCAGGCGTTGGGCCCATCCGAGAGGGCGCGCTCGGGATCCGGATGGGTCTCCATGAACAGACCCGACACCCCGGAGGCGACGGCCGCCCGCGCCAGCACGGGGACATACTCGCGCTGCCCACCAGAGGTCGCGCCCTGCCCGCCCGGCTGCTGGACCGAGTGCGTGGCGTCGAACACCACCGGGCAACCGGTCTGGCGCATCTGGGCCAGACCCCGCATGTCCGAGATCAGCGTGTTGTAGCCGAAGGAGACGCCGCGTTCACAGACCATGATCTGGTCGTTGCCGGCCTCGCGCGCCTTGTCCACGACATTGCCCATATCCCAGGGCGCCAGGAACTGGCCCTTCTTGATGTTCACCGGGCGCCCCTGGCGCGCGACATTCTGGATGAAGTTCGTCTGCCGGCACAGGAACGCGGGCGTTTGCAGCACGTCCACCACGGCCGCGACCTCGTCCAGCGGGGTGTCCTCGTGGACATCGGTCAGCACCGGGACTCCCAACTGCTGCTTCACCTGTTCCAGGATGCGCAGGCCCTCTTCGATGCCCGGACCACGGAAACTCTTCGTCGACGAGCGATTGGCCTTGTCGAACGAGGACTTGTAGATAAACGGGATGCCCAGTTCGTCGGTGATCGTCTTGAGCGCACCCGCGGTCTCCAGGGCCATCGCCTCGGATTCGATCACGCAGGGGCCGGCAATCAGAAAAAATGGCCGGTCGAGGCCGACTTCAAAACCGCAAAGCTGCATGCAATGTCCTGTCTGGCGGACGCCACCCTCCGGGCACGGCCGCAAAGCGCCGTCATACGGCGCGTTAGGCAAACACTAATCCGTCAACGCCGTCGTGGTCTCCGGCTCGCGCTCGTCCTGATAGGTCCGCGCGGCGCGGATGAAACCGGTAAACAGCGGATGCCCGTCGCGCGGGGTCGAGGTGAACTCCGGATGGAACTGGCAACCGATGAACCACGGGTGGCCCGGCAGCTCCACCGCCTCGACCAGTTCGCCAGACTCGGACACACCCGAGATACGCAGGCCCGCTGCCTCCAGCCGTTCGCGATAGGCGTTGTTGAACTCGAAGCGGTGGCGATGGCGCTCGCTGACATCTTCGCGGCCATAGGCCTCCGCAATCCGCGAACCCGGGGCCAGTCGCGCGGACTGTGCCCCCAGACGCATCGTGCCGCCGAGATCGCTCTCGGCATCGCGCCGTTCGATGCGGCCCTCGCGGTCCTGCCACTCGGTAATCAGGGCAATCACCGGGTGCGGGGTATCCGGGACAAACTCCGTACTGTGGGCGCCTTCGAGGCCGGCCTGATCACGGGCGAACTCGATCACCGCAACCTGCATGCCCAGACAGATACCCAGGTAGGGCACGCCGTGCTCGCGCGCATAGCGCACGGCCGCGATCTTGCCTTCCACACCGCGCTCGCCAAAGCCACCGGGCACCAGGATCGCGTCCAGACCTTCCATCTCCCCCTGGATCTCGGCATCCGCGCCTTCGAGCTTTTCCGAATCGAGATAGCGAATACGCACCCGCGTCCCGACCTGTACGCCGGCATGGGTCAGCGCCTCGTTCACGGACTTGTAGGACTCGGTGAGATCGACGTACTTGCCGATCATGCCGACGGTCACCTCGGACTCCGGGAACTCCATGGCGTTGACCACGTGCTTCCAGTCCGACAGGTCCGCCTGCGGCGCCTCGATATGCAGCTTGCGCAGCACGATCTCGTCGAGCTTCTGCGAATGCAGCCACAGCGGGATCTTGTAGATGTTGTCCACGTCCACCGCGGAGATGACCGCCTTCTCCTCGACGTTGGTAAACAGCGCAATCTTGCGCCGCTCGCCCTCGGGAATCGCCTGGGTCGAACGGCACAGCAGGATATCCGGCTGGATACCGATCGAGCGCAGCTCCTTGACCGAGTGCTGCGTGGGCTTGGTCTTGATCTCGCCGGCGGCGGCAATAAAGGGCACCAGGGTCAGGTGCATGAACAGGGCATTCTCGTGTCCCAGCTCCACACCCATCTGGCGGATCGCCTCGAGGAATGGCAGGGACTCGATATCGCCCACCGTACCGCCGATCTCGATCAGCGCAATGTCGGCATCGCCCGCACCCTCGCGGATCGAGCGCTTGATCTCGTCGGTGATATGCGGGATCACCTGCACCGTACCGCCCAGGTAGTCGCCGCGGCGCTCCTTGCGGATCACGTTCTCGTAGATCTGCCCGGTGGTGAAATTATTGCGCCGCGAGGTGCGGATGCGCACAAAGCGCTCGTAATGCCCCAGGTCCAGGTCCGTCTCCGCGCCGTCATCGGTCACGAAGACCTCGCCGTGCTGGAACGGGCTCATGGTGCCCGGATCGACGTTGATATAGGGGTCGAGCTTGAGCAGCGTCACCTTGAGGCCGCGCGCCTCCAGGATGGCCCCCAGCGAGGCGGATGCAATGCCTTTGCCCAGAGACGAAACCACGCCTCCGGTAATGAATACATAACGCGTCATGCGGGAAACCTGGCTAGGGAATTACGGTAGCCCCGCTCATACGGCTCACGGGCGGCTCAGATCGGCCGAAATGCTACCAGAGAGCCCCTGACGGCTCAATCGGCCGCCGCACCACGCGGCATGTTTTGCGCGTCCGCCGCGAGCGGCCGGAAGGCCACCAGCGTCATGTCGTCACGCCGTGGCTCGCCGCCGCGATAGTCCTCCAGCACCCGCACCACGGAATCGATCTTGGCGGCCAGGTCACGCGGGGACTTTTCCGCCAGCACGTGGCGCAGGCGACGGCGCCCGAACAGTCGGGGCGGCTCGCCACCCACATGGTCGTGGGCTCCGTCGGTAATCAGGAAGAACTCCATGCCCGGCTCGACCGCCACCACATGATCCACCGGCTGCGCGGGCTCCAGGCTGCGATACCCCAGCCCACCGCGGACGCCGCGAATCTCTTCCACCTGTCCCGCACGATCCATGATCAGCGGCAGCCCCACGCCGGCAAAGGTCAGGGTCCGGGCATCCGGGTCATAGACGCACACCGCCGCCTCCAATCCGTCGTCGGAATCCGAGTCATGACCGTCCTGGCGCAGGCGCGAGCGCACCAGCCGATCCATCTCGCGCAGGATTGCCGACGGTTCCAGGAGCCGGTGTTCATGCAGGATGCGATCCAGCGCCGAGGCCAGCACCAGGGTAATGAATGCCCCGGGGACGCCATGCCCGGTACAGTCCGCGGCCACCAGCACGCTGCGCCCGTCGATGGCCTCCAGCCAGAAGTAGTCGCCCCCGACCAGGTGCAGCGGCTCCCAGTAGACCTGCACCTCGTCCAGGTGTCCGTCCAGGGCGTGCTTGTCCGGGAGCATCGCGGTCTGGATGCGCCGCGCATAGCGGATGCTCTCCACCACAAGGCGGTTGCTGCGCTCGAGTTCGCGGTTGGCCTCATCGACCCGCGCAAGCGCACGTTCAGTCTCCAGCTTCTCGGCCTCCAGCTCGCGGGTACGCCCGACCACGCGGCGCTCCAGGTCCTCGTTCAGGGCCTTCAGCTCGCCCCGCGCACCATCCCGCGCATCAAGGCCCTGCTGAAAGGCATTCAGGAGGCGGTCGAGCGAGCGGTCCAGGGCACCGAGCTCGTCATCCGCATGGTGGCCCATGCGGGGGCGCGGCCACTGGGCCGGATGGTCGGGATCGGTACCCGCCACGGCTCGGGAGATGCGCAGCATCGGGCGCAGCATGAGGCCGTAGAACAGCAGTACGACGACCAGCGAGACGATCACCGCCTGCACCACGCTGGTGATCACGCTATTGCGCAGACGCTCGATCAGGGCTGCAGCCAGCACATCGGGGGCGAGCTCCACACGCAGCATCCCCACTGCACCATTGGTTTCGCGCAGGTCCGGGTGGAGCAGTTCGCGCTCGTGCTGGCGATCCGCCCCGAACAGGCGTTCCCCAAGCCAGGAGGCGCCGCCACCTTCGCGTTCCACCTCGGCCAAGGTGCGCCCGAAGTCGTCGAGTATCTCGGCGCGGTGGATCTCGTCAAAGGCCTGCAGGCCCGCCACCAGTGATTCCGCCTGATCGGCATTCAGCTGATAGGCCGCCTCGGCCGCGGGAGGGGCCACCAGCCGTTGCAGCCGTTCGATCTGTTCCAGGGTGTCCGCGCGAAAGGCACGCGAGTCGGCCGCGATCACATAGGCGCTCGCCAGCAGGCTGAGCGCCAGTGCAACCAGCAGGGTCGCGAGCGCCAGCTTCGCGACCAGGCTGCGGCTGCGCGCCGGGCCGGGCTCTGTCATACCGACTCGCCGTGGAACTGGACCTCGACGCGATTACGGCCTTCGTTTTTCGCGCGGTAAAGCAGATCATCCGCCGCCGCGACCAGCGCCCCGGCATCCGGCCAGCGTTCGGTCGTCACGACGAGACCGATCGAGACCTCCAGATGCAGCGGTTCGCCCTTCCAGCGCGGGATCGTCTGCTCGACAGTGGTGCGGATGCGCTCCGCCAAGCTCATGGCCGCATCAAGCTCGAGGTCCGCGGCCACCACCAGGAACTCCTCGCCCCCCATGCGCCCGGCGTACTGATCGGCGCCGAGCTCGCCGCGGAGGATCTCGGCGAAGCTCTGCAGGGCGTAATCCCCGGCGGCATGGCCATGGGTGTCATTCAGGGCTTTGAAGTCGTCGAGGTCGAGCATCATCACAGTGAGCGAGCGGGCCTGATCGCCCACCGTTTCGGCCAGCCCCTCGACACAGTCCATTACCCGGCGCCGCGAGAACAGCCCGGTCAGGGCATCCTCCAGCGCCAGGCGCTCGAGCTCGGCCGTCAGGCGCTCGCGCTCGCGCACCTCGTCGGACAGTGCACCGTTGAGCTGCTCCAGATGGGTGGCCTGCTCGCGCAGCTGACGGTTGGCGGCCTGCAGGTCCAGCTGCATCCGATCACTCATGCGCATCATGCGGCGCTGAACGCGATAACTCTCTGAATAGGCCTTGGCGAGCATGCGCACGCCCTCGGCCACATCGTCCAGCGCCTCCAGCATCTGCTCGGAGCGCTGCATGATCTGCTTCTCCTGCTCGAACAGAGAGAAGTCGGCAAGCGCTTCCGGATCGTCGCCGTCGCGTGCGGTCGCTGGCACCGGCACTGGCTGCTTGGGGTCGTGAGAGGCGTTCATGATGTCGGGCACATGCGGTAGTCCGCGTGGGCAAAGTCCTCGGAAAAGTCCTCGCCGAATTCTTCCATCGTCTCGTCGTCTTCGTGGTAGCACCAGTTGATGCGCACGTTGATGCCGGCCTCGGCGGCGTCTTCGAGGATCTGAAAGAGGTTCATCAGCGCCTTCGCGGTCGAGCTGTTGAAGTAGATCATCTCGACGCTGAACTCCAGCGACTCGCTGGCCCCCTCCTGGACCGCCTGTCGCAGGCCCTGGGTCAGGGGTCCATAGAAGCTCGCGGCGTCTTCCGGGTAGGACTCGCCGGAAATGCGGTAATGCCCCGCCGCGAAATCGAACAGGACCTCCGGGGTGCGGTCCGTTGCCTCGTGTCGAATGGGGTCCAGTGCTGCCATCAGATGTAGGCCTTCAGTACAAAGTAGGAATACGCGTCGGAGAGGTGCTCGAAGTCGAACTGGATCGGCTCGCTGGCTCGGCGGGCGATCTCGATCAGCCCGATGCTGCCCCCCTTGCTGCCCTCGTCCGGCGGCTCGCGCAGCTTTTCCTTGTAGAAGCGCCGCAGGGCCTCGTTGTCCATCCCCTGAAGCTCGCTCAGCCGGCTGCCCAGAGTATCCGCGTCTTCGCGGGCGATGATATTGCCGCAGATCACGAAGAACCGGCCTTTTTCGGAGCCGACCGTAATCATGCCGGAGCTCAGCTCCACCGGGGGTTCCGCCGCGTGCTCGATCCGTTCGGCCGAGTAGCGAATGATGTTCTGCACCTGCTCGACGAACACCGAGAACACTCGGTTTACGGTCTTGTTGTCTGTCGACTCCAGCCGGATCTTCTGACGCAGGGCGTCGCCCAGCGCCTTCAGGATGCCTTCGGAGATATAGCCGGTGAACGAAAAGATGATGCCGCGCCGGGTCATGTTGCGCTGAAAATCCAGCACCTCCTCGGCGATCAGGCCACCGCGATCCGCTTCGCGCTGCGTGGCGAACTCAGTCATTCGCGTCTCCGTTACGTTCGAGTACTTCGCTGACGATCGCTGCGTAGCGGCCATCCTCGCGCATGGCATCCAGCGCGGCCTGGAGGCGGTCCAGCCGATCGCGATCGGTATCCGGGTGGCAGGCGAGCGACATCACCGTGTCGTTGAAGGCAAACAGCGAGCGCAGTTCGCCGATCTCTTCCAGACGCGCGTACCAGGGTGCGAGGTGCTCGCCACTGACCCAGACGTCAATCCGGTCGGCCGCGAGCTTGCGCGCGTTCAAGCGGTCATTGGGGGCGGTATCGATCTCAATCCCCCGGGCCTCGACATACAACGCAACGGCGTCGTCGCGATAACCACCCACTCGATAGTCGTGAAGGTCATCGAGCGACTCCGCTGCGACGTCGGAGCCCTCAAGGGCATAGGCATGCCACTGATTCTCCACCAGCGGGCCTACCCACTCGAAGAGCTCTTCGCGTTCCGGGGTCCGCGTCGTGGAGAACACGCAGGTATCGGGGTTCGACTGCGCCTCGGCGTAGGCACGACTCCAGGGCAGCAAACGGATCTCCGCCTCGATCCCGGTTTCCTCGAGCAGCTGGTTCATCACGCGCACAGAGATACCGTCAAGCCCGCCTTCCGGCGTCTCGAAGTTGAATGGCGGATAACTCTCGGTGGCCAGGTTGAGGGTTCCGCCCTGTGCCGTTGCCATACCCAGCAACGCGAACACACAAGCGATACCCCGGACATACGCCCTGGTCTGCCGGCTGATGGTTCTCACACCCCGGCCCCTCAAAAGTATGACGAAGTTCAAGCATTGGCTTTTCCGCTCGCCCCGTCAACTGCAAGGGGACTACAGGTTTTGAACGGATCACCATCCACCGGACCTGCCACCTTCAGGGACTCAGGTCTCCATCCGACCAGAGAATGGCCACGACGAGCCCATCCGACCGCCGCCTGACCAACGGCAGGTGCTCGCGTTCCCATGGCGGGATCCCCCGCTCCTGAAGCCGCTTTTTCAAGGGTCGGCGGCCCGCTGGCGTCACCACGGTTTCCCCACCCCGGCGAAAACCGACCTCCAGCGCCTCCTGCGCGTCCACACCCAGGGCCGCCAGCGCTGCGCGCTCCAGCATGCGACCATCCGGGAGCGTCAGGCGCGCATGCCCCGGCGGCCAGGGCATCACGTCGCCTGGCGCGGCCGACTTTGCATCCGGGGCTTCGACGCAAATCGTTCCGCGATAAACGCCCATCCAGCCATCCGCCCAGCGCAGCTCCGGATTCCGGTCCGGCGCGTGGACCTCCAGTTGCCGACAGAACTCCTCCAGCCGCGCATGGCCCGGCGGTCGCAGGCCCTGCGCGCGCAGCCAGGCCCGCAATCGCGCGCGTCGAGCGGGCCGGTCCAGCTCGGCCAGCGAGGCCAGCTCGAGCGAGGCCTCATCCGGAATGCGTTCATCCTCCAGGCTCTCCAGGCGGTCGACGGCCTCGCGCTGCCAGCGGGCGCTGCGCGCCAGGGAGGCATGAACAGGAAAGCGCTCCGCCAGACGCGGGAGGATCTCGCGGCGCAGGAAATTGCGATCGAACCGGGTGTCGTCATTGCTTGGGTCGTCGTACCAACCGAGCCCCGCCGCTTCTGCGTAGTCCGCGATGGCCTCGCCCGGGACCTCCAGCAACGGCCTCCCCAACCAGGTGTCCCCTTCGCGACGCAGTACCCGCATGCCCTGAAGGCCCTCCGGACCGCTCCCGCGCAGCGCGGCGAGCAGAAAGGTCTCGGCCTGGTCGTCGGCATGCTGGGCGGTCAGGATCAGGTCCCGCCCCCCGAGGCCCTCGCGCAGGCCCGTGTAGCGTGAACGGCGCGCTGCGGCCTCCGGCCCCTCGGAGGCATCATCAAGAACGGTCACCTTGCGTACGGTCAGCGCTACATCCAGCGCCTCGGCAATGCGTACACAGAACGCCGCCTGCGCATCGGCATCCGGTCGCAGACCGTGATTCACATGCCAGGCCTCAAGCCCTTGAGGGCGCAGTCGCGCGAGCGCGTGCAGCAATACAGAGGAGTCGCGGCCGCCGCTAAAGGCGACGCGCAAAGAAGCGAAGTCCGGGTGGTCCTGCAAAAAGGCCCGAATGGCGACCATCACCGGGTGGGTGTGATCCCCCACCCGGCCCGGTGTCTCAGGAGGTGGCTTCCTGGAAGGCACCGTAGTCCATCAGGCGGCGGTAACGCCGATCCAGCCGCTTGGCCGGGTCCAGCGCCTCCAGCCCATCAAGGGTTTCCAGCAGCGCCGAGCGCAGGTGTGCCGACATCGTCTCCGGATCGCGATGGGCCCCGCCCAGTGGCTCGGAGACGATGCGATCGACCAGCCCCAGATCGTGCAGCCGTTGCGAGGTAATGCCCAGCGCCTCCGCTGCCTCGGACGCGCGTTCGGCACTCTTCCAGAGAATGGAGGCACAGCCTTCCGGCGAGATGACCGAGTAGGTCGAGTACTGCAGCATCAGCGTGGCATCCCCGACCCCGATCGCCAGCGCGCCGCCGGAGCCGCCCTCGCCGATCACGGTCGCGATGATCGGGGTATCCAGCCGCGCCATCACCATCAGGTTGCGGGCGATCGCCTCGCTCTGGCCGCGCTCCTCGGCACCCACGCCCGGATAGGCACCCGGGGTGTCGATGAACGTAAGGACCGGCAGCCGAAAACGCTCGGCCGTCTCCATCAGCCGCAGGGCCTTGCGGTAGCCCTCCGGGCGCGGCATCCCGAAGTTGCGGTAGACCTTCTCGCGCGTCTGGCGACCTTTCTGATGGCCGATGATCATTACCGGGCGCCCGTCGAGGCGGGCCACGCCCCCCACGATGGCCGGATCATCCGCGTAGGTCCGGTCACCGTGCAGCTCCTCGAACTCGTCGAACAACTGCGGGATGTAGTCCAGCGTGTACGGGCGCTTGGGATGACGCGACATCTGCGCCACCTGCCAGGGGGTGAGCTTGGCGAAGATGCTCTCCGTCAGCGAACGGCACTTCTCCTCCAGCCGCTGGATCTCTTCCTGGATGTTGACCTCGGCATCGTCACCCACATAGCGCAGATCCCGAATCTTGGCTTCCAGTTCGGCAATGGGCTGTTCGAAGTCGAGAAAATCCGGATTCATGCAGGGTCCCGCGTCGGAAAGATGGGCGTCAGGCGCGGAATTGTAACCAATTACCCCGCACTTCGCTGCCCGTTCGAGACCGGCCGAGGCGGATGTGCAGCGACATGCGGTGGCTCAGGGCTGTTGATCACAACACCTAATTGCGTAGATGCCGACAGAATCAACGGCCGTACAGGACCTGGGCCTCGCAGCCCGGGCCCAGGCTCTGCTGCAGATTGCGCAATAGCCGCTCGTCCGGACGAATGGCCCAGGCCTCGGGCAGGCTCAGCTCGGCCTCGAAATCATCCCGCCGGTAGCACAGGTGGACTCGGCACTGACCATCGCGATATTCCTCCATCAGGCCGCGCAGGTTCTGCACCTGCTCGGCGTGCACCCCCTCCAGGCACAGGTGCAGGGCGCGCGCCCACTGCGCCCGCGCCTCGTCCAGGGTGTACACGGCCCGGGCCCGCATGCGGATGCCGCCGGCATAGTCATCCAGCGCCACCGTCCCCTCGGCCACCAGAAGGGTGTCCGGCTCCAGCCGATCGCGGTAGGTGGTGAAGTCGTCGTTGAACAGCACGATCTCGGCACGCCCGCTGCGATCATCCAGGGTCGCGATGCCCATGCGCCCATTCTGCGTGTTGCGCACCCGCACCCCCACGACCAGGCCGGCAATGCGCACGGTCTCCTGGCGCCCGCGTCGCCCCTGCTGGCCGCTGTCATCGGGCCGCTGCTCCAGCTTCGCCTCCAGATCCGCGAACGTACTGCCCGTCAACCGCTTGAGCTCGGCGCGATAGCGCTCGACCGGGTGTCCGGTCAGGTACAGGCCGAGCGTCTCTTTCTCCCCGCGCAGACGATCGTCGTCCTCCATCTCCGGGAGGGTCTCGCTCTCCGGGACCACCGCAGCCGCCGGATCGCCAAACAGGTCCACCACACCCAGGCTCGCATTGCGCTCGGTCTGTTCCGCCGCGGCCACGGCCGTGGGGATGTCGTTCAGCAGCGTCGCGCGGTTCGCACCGATCGCATCCAGCGCACCCGCGCGCACCAGCGTCTCCAGCACCCGCTTGTTGAGCTTGGACAGGTCCACGCGCTGGCACAGGTCGATCAGCCCGTGGAAGGACCCGTCCGCCGAGCGTGCCTTCAACAGCGTGTCGATCGCAGACTCACCCACGCCCTTGATCGCCCCGAGGCCATAGACCACCGTCTGCGCATCGAGGCAGGTAAAGCGGTAGTCCGACTGGTTCACGTCCGGCGGCAGGACCTTCAGGCCCATGTTCCGGCATTCCTCGATCAGGCCCACGACCTTGTCGGTGTTGTCCATATCCGCGGACAGCACCGCCGCCATGAACGGCGCCGGATAATGCGCCTTCAGCCAGGCGGTCTGATAGGCGACCAGGGCGTAGGCGGCCGAGTGCGACTTGTTGAAGCCGTAGCCGGCGAATTTCTCCATCAAGTCGAAGATGTAGGTCGCGGTCCCCTCCTCGACCCCACGCCCCAGCGCGCCCTCCATGAAGATCTGGCGCTGCTTGGCCATCTCCTCGGGCTTTTTCTTGCCCATCGCACGGCGCAGCAGGTCGGCGCCGCCCAGGGTGTAATTTGCCAATACCTGGGCGATCTGCATGACCTGCTCCTGGTACAGGATGACGCCGTAGGTCGGCTGCAGGATCGGCTCCAGGTCCGGATGCGGGTACTCCACCTGCGCGCGACCGTGCTTGCGGTCGATGAAGTCGTCCACCATCCCCGACTGCAACGGGCCCGGGCGGTACAGGGCCACCAGCGCGATGATGTCCTCGAAGCTGTCCGGCTGGAGGCGCCGAATCAGATCCTTCATCCCGCCCGACTCCAGCTGGAACACAGCAGTGGTCTGGTAGGCCTTCAGCAGCTTGAAGGTGTCGGGGTCATCCAGCGGGACCGCATCCAGGTCGATGCGGGCCTCCGGGTCCATCTTGCGCACGTTCTCGACCGCCCAGTCGATGATCGTCAGTGTGCGCAGCCCGAGAAAGTCGAACTTCACCAGGCCCACGGCCTCGACGTCGTCCTTGTCGAAGTGGGTCACCAGCGAGCCGCCATCGTCTTCGCAGTACAGCGGCGAGAAGTCGGTCAACGCAGACGGTGCAATCACCACACCGCCCGCATGCTTGCCCGCGTTGCGCGTAAGCCCCTCGAGCTTGAGCGCCAGATCGATGATCCCGCGCACCTCCTCGTCCTGATCGTACTGCGCCTTCAGGTCCTCGCTCTCGGCCAGGGCCTTGCCCAGGGTCATGCCCAGCTCGAACGGGATCAGCTTGGCGATACGGTCGACAAAGCCGTAGCCATAGCCCAGTACGCGGCCACAGTCGCGCACGACCGCCTTCGCGGCCATAGTGCCGTGGGTGATGATCTGCGAGACCTTGTCGCGGCCGTAGCGCTCGGCCACGTAGTCGATCACGTCGTCGCGTTTCTCCATGCAGAAATCGACATCGAAGTCGGGCATGGAGACGCGCTCGGGGTTAAGAAAGCGCTCAAAGAGAAGCTCATAACGCAATGGATCCAGGTCCGTAATACCCAGCACATAGGCGACCAGCGAACCCGCGCCCGAGCCACGCCCCGGGCCCACCGGGATGCCGTTGTCCTTGGCCCACTGGATAAAGTCGGCCACGATCAGGAAGTAGCCGGGGAAACCCATCTGGCAAATCACGTCCAGTTCGAGCTTCAGGCGTTCGTCGTACTCCGAACGCTCGGCGAACTGGAAACGCTCCAGCCGTGCCGCGAGCCCCTTCGCGGAGGTCTCCCGCAGGTGATCCTCGACGGTGTATCCCTCCGGCACCGGGAAATCCGGCAACACGGACTCCCCAAGCGTCAGGCTCACGCTGCAGCGCCGCGCGATTGCCACCGAGTTTGCCAGGGCCTCGGGGATATCCGAGAAGCGTTCCGCCATCTCCTCCGGGCTGGCAAGGTACTGGTTTTCCGAGTAGCGCCGCGGACGCGAGGGGTCATCCAGCGTGGTGCCGTCATGAATGCAGACACGCGCCTCGTGGGCCTCGAAATCCTCGGCCTTGAGAAAGCGCACGTCGTTGGTCGCCACCACCGGCAGATCGAACTGCTCCGCCGCTGTCAGGGCCTGCTCGATCCAGGCCTCCTCGCCCGGGCGCTCGGTGCGCGTCAGCTCCAGATAGAAGCGCCCGGGAAAACGCTTCAGCCAGGGGCCAAGCTCATCCTGGGTCAGTGCGCGCGCCACCCCGGAGCCGCTCACGAACAGACCATCGATGCCACCCGACAGGGCGATCAGGCCCTCGGCCGCACTGTCCAGCCATTCGGCGTCGATCCTGGGGATGCCCTTTTCCTGCCCTTCCTGCCAGGCACGCGAAATCAGTCGGGTGAGGTTGCGGTAGCCGGGGTCGTTCTGCGCCAGCAGGGTTATGCGCGCCACGCTCCCGTCGGCACGGGCGTCCCGCACCAGCAGATCAGCCCCGATGATCGGTTGCACACCCTGGGCAATGGCCGCCCGATAGAACTTCACCAGCCCGAACAGGTTGCAGTGATCGGTCACCGCGACGGCGGGCATGCCCTTCTCCGCGACCGCCGCGACCAGCGGCTTCAGGCGCACCAGCCCGTCGATCAGCGAATACTCGGAGTGCACCCGCAGGTGCACAAAGCCGGGGTCGTGCCATTCGCTGCTCATGCCCCTTCCCCCGTAACAGCGGCCAGCGCCCGCGCCACCGGTCCAAAGCTGCGACGGTGCTCTGCACACGGCCCGAGGCGCGCCAGCGCGTCGCGATGGTAGGCGGTCGGGTAGCCTGCATGGCGATCAAAGCCGTAGTCGGGATAGCGTTCGTGCAGGGCCGTCATCTCCGCGTCGCGCGCCACCTTGGCGATGACCGAGGCCGCGCTGATTGCTGCTACGGAGCCATCCCCGCCGACGATCGCCTCGGCGCTCCAGGGGCCCTCTGGCGTAAAGCGCCCATCGACCAGCAGGTGATCGGGCACCTGCGACAATGCGGCCACCGCGCGCTGCATCGCCAGCAGGGTCGCGCGATGGATGTTCAATGCGTCGATCTCGGCCGCCTCGGCTCGCCCCAGCGCCCAGGCCACCGCGCGTTCGCGAATCTCGACATCCAGCGCCTGCCGGCGACGCGCCGAAAGCTTCTTGGAATCCGTCAGCCCCAGTGCTTCGAAACCCTCCGGCAGGATCACCGCAGCCGCCACCACCGGCCCCGCCAGCGGGCCACGCCCCACCTCGTCGACGCCCGCGACCCAAGCGTTTGCCACCCTGTTTGCGGACATCGAACCCCCGATCGGGCCTGGACACCAAGGGAACACTGAAACCCGTGTTTCCCTGGACAATAGCGGGAATGGATCGCGGACATGCGCAGTCCGGGCGATCCGTTACAATAGCGCCGGAAATCCTAGCACACGCCCCACGAACCTCGAGCCCGCCCATGTCTCAGAATCCCCTGCGCTGCGCCGCGATCGGCGTCGGTCACCTTGGCAAATGGCATGCCGCAAAATACGCCGCCCTGCCCGAGACCGAACTGGTCGCCGTAGCCGATGCCGACGCCGCCACCGCCGAGCGTGTCGCCGCCGAACATGGCTGCGCCGCGGTCACCGATCACCGCGAACTGCTCGGCCAGGTCGATGCGGTCTCGATCGCCGCGCCGACCACCCTTCACTACGACATCGCGCGGGACTTTCTCGACGCCGGGTGCCATGTGCTGGTGGAAAAACCGATCACCGCGACGCTGGAGCAGGCCGAGGCCCTGAACCAGCTGGCCGAGGCCAAAGGGGTCGTGCTGCAGGTCGGGCACCTGGAACGCTTCAATGCCGCCCTGCGCCGACTGACCGACGATCCGCTGCATCCGCGATTTATCGAATCGCACCGTCTGGCGCCCTACAAGCCCCGCGCGACCGACGTCTCGGTCGTGCTGGATCTGATGATCCACGACATCGACATCATCCTGTCCCTGACGGACTCACCGCTAACCGAGGTCCGTGCCTCTGGCGCCCGTGTGCTCACGCAGGACATCGACATTGCCAACGCCCGCCTGGAGTTCGCCAACGGCTGTGTGGCGAACGTCACCTCCTCGCGCGTCAGCAACAAGTCCGAGCGGCGCATGCGCATCTTCCAGTCGCATGCCTATGCCTCGGTGGACTTTCAGAACCGCATCCTGTCGCTCAACCACATCGGCGCGCCCGATCCGGAGACCGGTGCCCCGGAGATCCACCGGGACGAGAGCGTCTTCGACGAGGCCGATGCCCTGCTCGCCGAGATCCGCGCCTTCGTGGCCGCCGTACGCGGCGAAGGCCCGGTCGTGGTCAGCGGCCGCGACGGCCAGCGCGCGCTGGCCACCGCCGAGCAAATCACGAAGCTCGTCTATCAGAACCTCAACGTGATGGGCCAGGCCGACGGCCCCCACAGCCACCTCGAAAACACTCGCACAGGAGTCAAGCCGTGATCCCGATGGTCGACCTGCAGCGCCAGTACCAGAGCCTGCGTCCCGAAATCGATGCCGCGCTGCAGGAGGTCCTGGCCGGGGCCCGCTACATCCTGGGCCCCAATGTCCAGGCGCTGGAAGACGAGCTGGCGCGCTATCTCGGTGTGGAACATGCGATTACCTGCGCCTCGGGGACGGATGCGCTGCATCTGGCCCTGGCCGCCGCAGGCATCGGCCCGGGCGACGAGGTGATCACCACGCCATTCACCTTCATCGCCACCGCCGAGGCAATTCGCTATGTGGGGGCCGATCCGGTGTTCGTGGACATCGATCCCGATACCTTCAACATCGACCCGGAGCGGGTCGAAGCGGCGGTCACCGAACGCACCAAGGCAATCATTCCCGTGCACCTGTTCGGACAGCCGGCCGACCTGCCACGCCTGCAGGCCATCGCCGAACGCCACAAGCTCCTGATCGTCGAGGATTGCGCCCAGTCCTTTGGCGCCGCCATCGATGGCGCGCAGACCGGGTCCGCCAATGCCTTTGGCTGCTTCTCGTTCTTCCCCTCGAAGAACCTCGGGGCCTTCGGCGACGGCGGTCTGGTCACCACCAGCTGCCCGACCTCGGCCGAGGCCCTGAAGCGACTGCGCAACCACGGGTCCAGCGAGCGCTACTACCACGACGAGGTGGGCTACAACAGCCGCCTGGACGAGATGCAGGCGGCAATCCTGCGGGTGAAACTGCCGCACATCGACGCGTACAACGCCCAGCGCCGGCGCGTCGCCGCCAGCTACCGCAAGGGCTTGGAGGGCCTGCCAGTTCAGACCCCGCACGAAGACGGTATCGGTACGCATGTCTACCACCAGTACACGCTTCTGACCGATCACCGTGACGCGATCATGCAAGCCCTGAAAGAGGCCGAGATCGCGCACGCGATCTACTACCCGGTCCCGCTGCACCAGCAAAAAGCCTTCGCGGATCTGCCGAACCTGCCTGCGAGTCTTCCGGTCACCGAATCCGTCACCGCACGCTGCCTGTCCCTTCCGGTGTTCCCCGAGCTCGAGGACGGCCAGATCGAGATGATCTGCGACACCATCCGGCGCGCCCTCGCCTAAGCGCCGAGACAGACCCGGCCCCATGCGACGCCACGTGGTCATCTGCGCCGGAGAGAGCTCCGGCGATGCCCTGGGGGCCGGGCTGGTACGCGAACTCGCGATCCTGGAGCCCGAAGTCCGATACTCCGGCATGGGCGGCGCCCAGATGCGCGACGCGGGTGTCGAGACGCTGATCGATGTCGAGGAACTCGCGGTCGTCGGGCTCGTCGACGTCCTGGTGAACTACCCGCGCCTGCGCCGACTGTTCCGGCGCATGGGTACCCACCTGGAGCACAACCGTCCGGACCTGCTGGTCCTGGTCGACTACGTCGAATTCAATCTGCGCCTGGCGGCACATGCACGACGCCTGGGTATCCCGGTCCTGTTCTATGTCAGCCCCCAGTTGTGGGCCTGGCGATCCGGGCGAATCCGCCGGATTCAGCAGTGCGTCGATGCGATGGCGGTGCTGTTTCCGTTCGAAACCGAGATTTACGAACGTGCCGGCGTCCCGGTGCGCTACGTGGGCAATCCACTGGTGGACCGGGTCCAGGAACCCACCGTACCGTTAGCGGAACGGATCGCCGTCGCCGAAGATGAACGCGTGATCGGGCTCTTGCCCGGCAGCCGCAGCGGAGAGCTCAAGCGCCACTGGCCGCTCCTGGTCGAGGCCGCGCGACGGATGCACGGGGAGGAGCCCGCACTGCGCTTCGTGGTCGCGCTGGCCCCGGGAGTGGACCCGTCGCGCCTGGACGCACTGGCGCCGCGCGACGGCCTGCCGATCTCGTTTGTCTCGGGCGAGGATGGCACGCACGCGCTGATGGCGGGTGCCGATCTGCTGTTGATTGCCTCGGGCACGGCCACGCTCGAGGCCGGACTGCTCCAGGCGCCGATGCTGGTGTTCTACCGAATGGGAGGGCTTAGCCACGCGGTCTTTTCCCGCCTGGTCCGCCTGGAGAATATCGCCCTGGTCAACATCGTCGCGGGCGAACGACTGGTCCCCGAATACCTTCAGCGCCAGGCGAACCCCGAACGCCTCGCGTCGGACGCGCTCGACCTGCTGCGACACCCGGAGCGGCTCGGCGCGATGCGGGAGTCCCTCGCCTCGATCCGTGAACGCCTGGGAGACGGCGGGGCCGACCGCCGTATCGCCGAGATGGCACGCGAACTCCTCAACGAAGGGCGCCTGAGCGACTACTGATCTCCGGATAGGCAGCCTTGTCGCCGCCTCGTGGAAGCCCTGAGTTACAGGCGTTTCCTTAGTGAGGCCGGCCTCCGCGCAGTATCCCACGCTGGCTGTTGCGCACGAACCCGATCAGGTTGCGCACTTCCGGGACCTCGGTCTCGTCGAACATCGTCTCCAGATGACGCTCGCGGCCGGCACGACCACGCATGCCGAGGATAAAGACCCGATGCAGCGCCTGGATCGCCTCGTTGGAGAAGCCATTGCGCCGCAGCCCAACCTTGTTGATCCCGATCAGCCGCGCGTAGTTGCCACTGGCCAGGCAGTAGGGCGGCAGGTCACGGTTAAGCGCCGCGCCCATGCTGGTAAAGGCAAAGGTCCCCACCCGACAGAACTGGTGTACCAGGGTAAAGCCACCCAGGGTCACGTTGTCCTGAATCTCGACGTGACCCGCCAGCGAAGTCGCGTTGGAGAAGATGATCTTGTTGCCGATGGTGCAGTCGTGCGCGATATGCACGTAGGCCATAATCAGGTTGTCGTGACCGATCACGGTCTCACCGAGCCCTTTCTCCGTTCCCCGGTGGAGCGTGACCGATTCGCGGATCACGTTGCGATCCCCAATCACCAGCCGCGTCGGCTCGCCCTTGTAGGTCGTGTCCTGGGGTTCCTCGCCGATCGAGGAGAATTGGAAGATGCGGTTCTCGCGACCGATCTCGGTCGGGCCGCGGATCACCACATGCGGACCCACGCGGGTACCGGCCCCGATTCGCACATTCGGACCGATCACGCTGAAAGGCCCGACCTCGACCGAGGAGTCCAGCTCCGCGCTCGGGTGTACGTCAGCCCGAGGGTCGATCACGAGGGGATTTCCTGCCCGGAACACATCAGCTGCGCCGTGGCACAGACGTCGTCGCCCACACGGGCGACCGCGTCAAAGCGCCAGATGCCGCGCATGGTGCGCTTGAGATCCACACGCAGGTGGAGCTGGTCGCCGGGTACCACCTGGCGGCGAAAACGTGCCTCGTCGATGCCGACAAACAGGTACAGCTGCTGCTTGTCCTGATTCTCGTTGCGCGCCTCTTCGGTTTTGAACGCCAGGAGACCCGTGGCCTGCGCCAGCGCCTCGAGGATCAGGACACCGGGCATCACCGGCTTGATCGGGAAATGCCCCTGAAAATAGGGCTCGTTGATGCTGACGTTCTTGATCCCGGTCAGGTAGACGCCGGCCTCCCACTCCAGCACCCGGTCGACCATGAGAAACGGATATCGATGCGGCAGATAGCGCATGATCTCCTGGACATTGAAGTCATCCACGCGGCATTCCTTTTTTGCTGATTCTGATGAGCCGAGACCAACGGACGACTCCAACACAAGCGGGTTTCATGCATCCCGTGTCCGGGCGAGCCGACGCAGCCGTGCCAGCATGCGATTCCACAACCGGGCCTCCTGGTGAGGGACACCGGACGCATACTCCCCTGGTTGATCAATCGAGCGCGTGACGAGCGTCATCGCGTGCAGTGTCACCCGATCGGCTATCGCCAGGTGGCCGAGAATCCCGACCCCGCCCCCAATGGCGCAATGCGCCCCGATGCGTGCGCTGCCCGCAATCCCCACACAACCCGCAATGGCCGTATGGTCGCCAATCTGAACGTTATGGGCAACATGGACGAGGTTGTCGATCTTGACCCCGTTGCCAATCCGCGTGGACTCCAGCGATCCGCGATCGATAGTGGAGTTGGCACCAATCTCCACATCATCGCCCACGCGCACATCCCCCAACTGCTCGATCTTCTCCCAGGTGGAATCCGGACCGCTTGCGAATCCAAACCCATCGGCACCCAGTACCGCGCCACTATGGATGATGGCACGTCTGCCGATTTGCACTCCGTTCAGCAGGCTGACCCGAGGATGGAGATAGCTCTCCTCCCCTACCTCAACTCGCGCGCCCAGAACGCTGTGTGCGCCAATCACCACACCGGCACCAATACGGCAACCGGCGCCAATCACCACGCCCGGTCCAACCTCCGCATCAGCGGCCAGGCGTGCGTCAGGGTGCACTCGCGCGCTTGGGTCAACACCGGGAATACCGCATCGGCGCCCGGCACCAAACCAGCGGGACGCCTGCCCATAGGCGCGGTAGGGATCATCGACGGCAATCCAGGCACGCGCTGTCGTGCTCACCGACTTGGCACCCAACCTGGGGACCAACACACAGCCCGCTTCGGTAGAGTCCAGGGCATCGCGATAGCGATCGGGATTCGTAACAAAAGACACATCCGCCGGCCCGGCCTGGGCAAGCGTCGCCAGCCCTCGCAACGGGATCTCGGCCGGCCCGGTGAGCTCGCCGCCCAGATGTACGGCGAGGTCTCCGGCGGTGATCACCCGCTCAGTCGTCGCGCTGCATTGCGGCAAGGATATCGTCCGTGATGTCGACCCGGTCGCTGGCGTAGAGCACGTTGCGTTCGGTCAGGATGACGTCGATCTCGCGTTCGCGCGCCAGTTCCACAATCGCATCGTTGATCCGCCGCTGCAGTCGGGACAGCTCTTCGTTACGGCGCACGTTCAGGTCCTCGCTGAAGCTCTCCTGGGCCCGGCGGAACTCGCGCGAGCGCTGGGAGAACTCCCGCTCCAGATTGGCCCGTTCGGACGGGTTCATCATGTCGCCGTCGCGCTCCAGCCGGTCGCGCATGCGCTGGAGCTCTTCGCGCTCGGCCACCAGTTCGGCGTCACGCGGCGAGAACTCGCGCTCCAGCTCGCGCATGGCCTGCTCGGCCTGCGGCGAGTCCTCCAGGATGCGGTTCATCGTCACGAATGCCACGTTCTGAGCCCCGGCCTGGGCCGGGAGGGCCAGCCAGCCCGCCAACAACAGCACGGCGGACAGCGCCAGGGAGACGCCGCCCTTCATGGTCCCACTGCGCTGACTCATGTTCTTGCTCCTCGCGCTCAGAAGGACGCCCCCAGCAGGAACTGGAAGCGCTGAATATCGTCTTCCGGCTGGTCGTTCAGCGGCTCGGCCACGCTAAAGCTCAGCGGCCCCACCGGCGAGAACCAGGTTATCGCGAAGCCAGCGGACGCCCGCAACTCGCCGACGTCCCAGTCGCCCGGATCGTTGAACACATTACCGGCATCGACAAAGGTGCTCATCCGCACCGCGTCGTTATCGGCGGCGAACGGCAGCGGGTAGAACAACTCCCCTGAGATCGTGGTACGGAAGCGGCCACCATACGGGTCGTCATTGGAGTCGCGCGTCGCAGGAACATTCTCGTCCCGGAATTCGCGCAGCTCGCGCTGATCCCCGAGGCGGTTGTCCTCGTAACCACGCACCGAACGAATACCGCCGGCAAACAGCCGTTCATAGAACGGCAGCTCGGAGCCGCCATAGCCATCCGCGTAGGCAATCCCACCCGAGATACTGAAGGAATAACGATCCGACAGGCGGAAGATCTCCTCGCCCGAATAGGTCAGCTTGTAGAACTCCCGATCACTGCCGGGCACGGCCAGTTCCAGACCAATGCGGTGGCGTCGCCCCTGGGTGGCGAAGGTCGTGCGATCGCGCGTGTCGTGGATATAACTCGTCTCGATCTTGTAGAAATTTGCCGAACTACCGAACTCGTCGACCTCGTCAAAGATCTCGTCCGGGCTGCCCCGCCGGCCGTCACGTTCGACCGTGTCGATATCAATGTGTTCGAATCCGGGTACGATGCGAACACGGTCGAACTCCGACAGCGGGATCCCGTAGCTCACGTCAAACCCATAGCGGTTCGAGGAATAGCGCGAGATGTTCGCCTCTTCGGCGTCGATCTTGCGGTAGAAGACAGAGAACCCACGGCTGGCCCCGGCGGGGGTGTAGTGCGGGTTGGTCACGCTCATGCGGAAGATCTGGTTCACTCGGCTGGTACTGACCTCCGCATTAAAGCGGTTACCCGTACCCAGGAAGTTGTCCTGCTGCAACCCCGCGGTCAACAACAACCCCTGGTTCTGCGAGAAGCCCGCCCCAAGCGTCAACGCGCCGGATTGCTGCTCGGTCACCGTGATGTTCAGATCCACCTCGTCGTCAGTACCGGGGACTCGCTGCGTCTCCACGTTCACGCTCTGCACGAATGGCAGACGCTGCAGCCGCACGCGGGAACGCTCGATCAGAGCCCCGTTGTACCAGGAGCTCTCCATCTGCCGCAGCTCGCGGCGATAGACGCGCTCCTCCGTATTCTCGTTACCAGTGATCTGGATGCGCCGGACGTATACACGCGGGCCTGGGTCGATAAAGAAGGTGATATCGACCTCGCGGCTGTCCTCATCGACATCCGGCACGGGATTCACGTTGGCGAATGCATAGCCGTCCTGCATCAGGCGATTGGTGATCCGCTCGGCGGATTGCGTCACCTGGCTGCGCGAGAAGGGTTCGCCCACATCAATCTCGACCAGCTCTTCCAACTCGTCCCGCGACACCACGAAATCACCCGCCAGGTCGAATCCGGTGACGGTATAGCGCTCACCCTCATCCACGTTAATCGTGATGAACAGATCGCGGCGGTCCGGCGTCAGGGTCACCTGGGTGGAATCGATATCGAACTCGAGAAAGCCCTCATCCAGGTAGTGCGAACGCAACTGCTCAAGGTCGCCCGACAGCTTCTCGCGGGAATAGTGGTCCCGCCGACTGAAGAAGGCCCACCAGCGGGGTACGCCCGAATCAAACCGGCGGGTCAGTTCGCGGTCGGTGAAGGTCTCGTTGCCCACCACATTGACCTGCTGGATACGCGCCACAGGGCCTTCGGCGATATCGATCTCGATATCCACGCGGTTGCGCGGGAGGTCGATAATCTCGACATCCACCTCGACGTTGTAGCGGCCGCGAGCGAAGTACTGCTGTCGCAGTTCGCTCTCGATCCGGTCGAGCATCGTGCGGTTGAACACGCGACCGCTGCGCAGGCCGGCCGCTTGAAGGGCCTCGCGCAGGCCATCGTCCGGGATGTCACGATTCCCGGAAAAATTGATCTCGTTGATCGCCGGACGCTCGGAGACAATCACCACCAGCACATTCCCGCGCCGGGCAATCTCCACGTCGTCGAAAAACCCCGTCTGGAACATCTCGCGGATGATGTCCGGGCTCTGGCTTTCGTCGAAGGTGTCGCCCACTTCGACTGGCAGATAGCTGAGCGCCGTACCCGCGGTAATCCGTTCCAGCCCCTCGATCTCGATATCTTCGATCTGGTAGGTCTGTCCCCAGGCCGTACCTGCCAGACCCAGGAGACCGACCAGGGCTATTGCTCTCAAGCTGTTTCGCGACATGCTTTCCGCCAATTCAGAAGGGCTGTTTCGGGGTTACCCGAACAGACGTGTCAAATCGTTGTAGAGGGCCAGCAACATCAACCCGGCGATCGCGAGGATGCCGAACTGCTGCCCGATGATCTGGGCGCGCTCGGACACCGGACTCCCTTTAACCGCCTCCACCGCGTAATACAGCAGGTGGCCACCATCCAGCAGCGGGATCGGCAACAGATTGATGATCCCCAGCGACACACTCACCAGCGCCAGGAACCCGAGGAAGGCCGAGATCCCGATCACCGCTGTGGTGCCCGCAAACTCGGCTATGGTAACCGGTCCGCTGATGTTTTTGACCGAGGCCTCGCCGGTGACCATGCGCCAGAGGATGCCGACCGTCAGTATCGAGACATCCCAGGTACGGGCCGCCCCGGAAACCAGCGCCTCCACGGGGCCCTGGCGCACCAGTACCGCCATCTCGCGCGCCGCGGGCTGGTCCGGATCCACCCCGGCACCGATGCGCCCGATGGTCTCGCCATTGGCGGCGATTGCCTCCGGCGTAACCCTCAGCTCGACCGTTTGGTCACCACGTTCCACCTGCACGACCTGTTCACGCTCCGGGCTCGCCTGAATGCGGCGGACCCAGTCGTTCCAGTCGTCGATCGCATCACCGTCCACGGCAAGAACACGGTCGCCAGGCTCAAGCCCGGCCGCCGCCGCGGGACTGCCCGACTCGACCTGGCCGATGCGCGGCACCAGTGCCGGGCGATAAGGCGCGAGCCCCACCTGCTCCAGGAATTGCCCCTCGCCCAGGATCGCCTGACGATCGCGCAGATCCAGCGTGCGCTCCACCTCGCGGCCATCGCGGTCGCGCACGAGAACCGGCACCGTATCACCCCGTACGGCGTGGTCAAGGAGCCGAAGGTTCGTTTGCTCCCAGTCCCGTACGGCCCGCCCGTCCACCGCAAGAATCTCTTCGCCACGCTCCAGGCCCGCGACCGCCGCCGGGCTGTCCGCGGTGATGTCGCCCACCACCGGTCGCACCCCGCCAACGCCAATCATGAACATCGCACCATAAGCGACGATCGCGAACAGGAAATTCGCGAGCGGGCCGGCGGACACGATGAACGTGCGCGCCTTCAGACCCTTGTTGTTGAAGGCCCGATCCAGTTCTTCAGGCGCGACATCGCCCTCGCGCTCGTCGAGCATCTTCACGTACCCGCCAAGCGGCAGAGCCGCCACGACGAATTCCGTCCGATCCCGCCCGATCCGGCGGCTCAGCAACGGCCGCCCAAACCCGACCGAGAACCGCAGTACCTTGACCCCCATCGCGCGCGCCGCGAGGTAGTGCCCGTACTCGTGCACCGTCACCAGCACACCGATGGCCACGGCAAACGCCAGCAGACTGGTCAACAGCGTCATGACACCGCCCGGCGTTGCAGACGCCCGATCTCGCTACCGGCATGAGCGCGCGCCTCGGCATCCGCCGCCAGCACACGCTCCAGGGAATCGGCGGCCTGCGTCGGCAGAGCGTCCAGCGTCCGCTCGATAACCACCGCGATGTCGCTGAAGGCCAGGCCACCCGAGAGGAACGCCTCCACCGCGACCTCGTTCGCCGCGTTCAGCACGGCGGTAGCGGTACCGCCCTGCTCCATGGCCCGATAGGCCAGCCCCAAAGCCGGGAACCGCTGGGCCTCCGGCTCGCGAAACTCCAGCGGCCCCACACCCAGAAGATCCAGTGGCGCCACTCCGGACGCCACCCGATCGGGCCAGGCCAGCGCATGCGCGATCGGCGTACGCATATCGGGATTGCCCATCTGGGCAAGCACCGAGCCGTCGTTGTACGCCACCATCGAGTGCACGATGCTTTGCGGGTGCAGAACGACCTGGATGGCCGAGGGCTTCACCGCGAACAGCCAGCAGGCCTCGATCACCTCCAGGCCCTTGTTCATCATCGTCGCGGAATCGACCGAAATCTTGCGCCCCATGTCCCAGTTCGGGTGGGCACAGGCCTCGTCCGGCGAGATGTCGCCAAAGGTATCGAGAGGCCGGTCGCGGAACGGGCCACCCGAGGCGGTCAGCCAGATGCGCTCGACGCCATGCGGCGCCACCTCGTCCGCGCAGACGTACCCCGTCGGCAGACACTGGAAAATGGCGTTGTGTTCGCTGTCGATCGGCAACAGGCAGGCCCCGGAACGACGCACGGCATCAATCAATAGCGCCCCGGACATGACCAGTGCCTCCTTGTTGGCCAGGAGCACACGCTTGCCGGCCTCGGCCGCCGCCAGAGTCGGCAGGAGCCCGGCCGCGCCAACAATGGCGGCCATCACGGCATCCACCTCCGGCGCCTCCGCCACCTCGGCCAGCGCTTGCGGCCCCGCTCGCACCTCCGTGGGACAACCGGCCGCCTCCAGCTCGCGCTGAAGCGCGTGCGCGGCCGCATCCTCCGCAACAACGGCCACGCGCGGTCGCGCCTGCAGACATTGCGCCTTCAGACGCTCGACATTGCGATGCGCGGTCAGCGCATAGACGTGAAAGCGATCCGGCTGGCGCGACACCACATCCAGCGTGCTGACGCCGATACTGCCGGTGGAACCGAGAATGGTGATCCGCGTGGGGCTCATAACGTGTTACCTGCGAATTCTCATGCCCCGGGGACGGGCAACAAGGCCAGCCAGAGCAAGCCGGCCAGAAAGATCGGGGCCGCCGCGATCAGGCTGTCGATGCGATCCAGAATACCCCCGTGACCGGGTAGCAAGGAACCGCTGTCCTTGGCTCCCGCCTGGCGCTTGAGGATGCTCTCGAACAGATCGCCCACCACCGACACCAGCGCAATCAGGATCGACAGCAGCACGAACACCAGCGCATCCATGGGCGCCAGCCCCCAGACACCGGCCACCACTACGGCCAGAGCGAACACCGCGCCCAGACCGCCGAGCAGCCCTTCGCGGGTCTTCCCCGGACTGATATGCGGAGCCAGTGCGGTACGCCCGAAGGCCTTTCCGGCGAAATAGGCACCGGTATCGGCAAAGCCCACCAGAACGATCAGGTACACCACGAGCCAGGGCGCCAGCGCATGCAGCCAGACGACGGCCATCCCCGCGGGCACCAGCGTCAACACCGCCGCGACGGTGAGCAGCTTGGGGCGCGGACCACGCCCATCGATCCCCGAGCGGTAAAACGGTAGCGCCAGCACAATCAGCAGCCACCAGACAACCGCAAACAGTAGAACCAATAAATGCACGGGCTGCGCCAGCGTCAGCCCCAGGGCCACCAGTGGCACCAGCACCAGCAGCACCAGCACCGCACGTTCCCAGGCGACGTGCAGCCCGGTCAGCTCGCCCCACTCCCAGGTGGCCAGCCCAATTCCCAATGCCATCAACGCCAGCACCGCCCAGTTGGGCCCGAACGCGATCAGTGCCAGCGCGGGCAGCCCGATTACCGCGGCGGTCATTACACGGGTTCTAAGCACCGGGGACCTCGGTCGCTGAATAGGCCCCGGCCGACACTCGCCCAAAACGCCGCTGGCGCTGGGCATACCAGGCCAGGCTGCGCTCGAAATCCTTCTCGCCAACATCCGGCCAGTAGGTCTCGATGAACAGTATTTCGGCGTAGGCCGCCTGCCACAGGAGGAAGTTGCTGATGCGTTGTTCGCCACCGGTGCGGATCAGCAGGTCCACGTCGGCCAGACCGGTCGTACTCAACTCAGCCGCAAAGGCGGACTCGGCATCACCATCGGCCTCCGAGCCCCCCTTGGACACCCACTTCCTGGCCGCCTGCAGGATGTCCCAGCGGCCGCCATACCCCAGCGCAACCACCAGGCACATCCCCTCATTGCCGGCCGTGGCCTCTTCGGCCTCGCACATGCGGGTTTGTAGCGTTGGGGGAAAAGTGGCGCGATCGCCGATGAATCTCAGGCGAATGCCGCGCTCGACCAGCTCGGGGAGCTCTCCCTCGATGGCCGTGACGAAGAGTTCAAAGAGCGCCTCGACCTCGGAACGGGGGCGGCCCCAGTTCTCACTGCTGAAGGCAAACACCGTGAGGGACTGAATGCCGTGTTCGGCGTAGAAACGCACGGCCCGGCGAGTCGCCTCCAGACCCTCGCGGTGGCCTTCGGAGCGCTCCAGCCCACGGGCCTGGGCCCAGCGCCCGTTGCCATCCATGATGATGGCAACGTGGCCGGGCAGCGCGGGGTCGGTGGCGGAGGAAACCGGCATACAGGGGTGGCCGGTCAGACTTCCATCAACTCGGCTTCCTTGTCTTCGAGCAATGCATCGATCTTGGCGATGTGGTCGTCGGTGAGCTTTTGCACCTGTTCCTGTGCCTTGCGCTCTTCGTCTTCCGAGACCTCCTTGTCCTTCACCGCCTGCTTGAAGGTATTGTTGGCGTCGCGCCGGATATTGCGCACTGCAACACGCGCATTTTCGGCCTCCGCCCTGACCACCTTGACCAGGTCCCGGCGGCGTTCTTCCGTCAGCGCCGGCAGTGGCACCCGGATCACGGTGCCCATGCTCGCCGGGTTCAGCCCCAGATCCGAGGTCATGATCGCCTTCTCTACCTTCGCGACCATGTCCTTTTCGTACGGCACCACGGCCAGGGTGCGCGAGTCCTCGGCGTTGATGTTCGCGACCTGATTGATCGGCACTTCCATGCCGTAGTAGTCGACATGCACATGCTCGAGCAGACTGGGGTGCGCGCGACCCGTGCGAATCTTGGCCAGCTCGTTGCGCAGGGCCTCGATGCTCTTGTCCATGCGCTGGCGCGCGTCCTTGATCGTGGCGTCAGTCATCTCGGGATCCCTCGACCAGGGTTCCCACCGGCTCGCCCATCACCAGCCGGCGGAGGTCCCCTTTTGCAAACATGTTCATCACGCGGATTGGCAGGCCGTTGTCACGACACATCACCAGCGCGGTCGTATCCATTACACCCAGACGGCGTTCCAGCGCCTCGTCGAACGTCAGCCGTTCATAACGGCGGGCATCCTTGCTCTTCATCGGGTCCGAATCATAGACCCCGTCCACCTTGGTGGCCTTGATCATCAACTCGGCATTGATCTCGATGGCGCGCAGCGAGGCGGCGGAGTCGGTGGTAAAGAATGGGTTGCCGGTTCCCGCGGCGAACACCACGATCCGGCCCTTTTCCAGATGCCGCACAGCGCGGCGGCGAATGTAGTCTTCGCAGACCTGATTGATGCGGATGGCCGACATCACGCGGGAGAAGCGGCCTGCGCGTTCGATCGCATCCTGAATGGCCAGGGCATTGATGACCGTTGCCAGCATGCCCATGTGGTCGCCCGTAACCCGGTCCATGCCACCCTGGGCGAGACCGGCGCCACGAAAGATGTTGCCCCCTCCGATCACGATGCCGACCTCGACACCCATGCTCGAAAGCTCCGACACCTCTTCGGCGACCTGCGCCAGGACATCCGGGTCCACCCCATAGGATTGCTGGCCCATCAGGGCCTCCCCACTCAACTTCAGAAGGATGCGCCTGTACGCGGGCTGCCTGTCCTGACTCATTGGGCTCCTTTATCGGGCTCGGGTCCTGCACCTGTCATCAATGGCCGTGAATGCCGGCCGGCGAGCGATGCGGGCGCGTCCTGCGCCCGCATCGGGAGTCTACGCCAAAGCGATTCGGCGAATCAGGCCCCGCGGGCCTGGGCCATCACTTCTTCGGCGAAGTTCTCTTTTTTCTTCTCGATCCCTTCACCCACCTCGTAGCGCAGGAAACCGGTGACCGAGGCGCCCTTCGCTTCCAGCAGCTGGGCAACGGTCTGATCCGGGTCCTTCACAAACGGCTGACCCACCAGGGTGATCTCGGCGAGGTACTTGCGAATGCGGCCTTCGATCATCTTCTCGATGATGTTCTCCGGCTTGCCGGACTCCTCGGCCTGCGCCTTGAAGATCGCGCGCTCCTTGTCGAGCAGCTCCTGCGGCACGCCGGACTCGTCCACGCATACCGGCTTCGAAGCCGCGATATGCATGGCAACGTCCTTCGCGAGGGCCTCGTCGCCCCCCTTCAGGCTGACCACCACGCCAATACGCGTGCCGTGCTGGTAGAAACCCAGCGCGTCTTCGGCCTGCAGGCGATCGAAGCGGCGGACCTGCACGTTCTCGCCAACCTTCGCGATCAGCTGGGTGCGTTGCTCCTCGAGGGTCTGGCCATCGACGGTCTCGGCCATCAGGCCTTCCACGTCGCCCGCGCCGGAGCTCAGGGCAATCTGGGCGCACTGCGCGGAAAAGGCACGGAAGTTGTCGTCGTTACCAACAAAGTCAGTCTCGCAGTTGATCTCGACCAGCACGGCCTTGTTGCCCTCGCTGACGATCTCGACGCGACCTTCGGCCGCCACACGACCGGCCTTCTTGTCGGCCTTGGCCATGCCGGACTTGCGCATGGCCTCCACGGCGGCTTCCAGGTCGCCCCCGGTCTCGGTCAGTGCCTTCTTGCACTCCATCATGCCGGCGCCAGTGCGCTCGCGCAGTTCTTTCACTTGGGCAGCAGTAATCTGCATCGGGAAGTACTCCTGAAAATTTCGTCAATCGAGCCGGCCACGCAACAAACCGGGGCCGGCTCTTTGGTTCAAGTGGCCCGGGCGCGGTATCGCGCACCGGGCCCGATGCCGACTCAGGCCGGGTTGGCCGGGGCCGCCTCGCTGGATTCGGCACTGCCACCAGCAGCGGCGTCTGCACCCGCGAACTCGTCCTCGGACACGCCGCCCGTGGTCACCGCGCCCTTGGCCTCGATGATCGTGTCGGCGATCGCAGCCACGTAGAGCTGGATCGCACGCATCGCGTCATCGTTGCCCGGGATCACGTAGTCCACGCCTTCCGGCGAGTGGTTGGAATCGACCACCGCCACGACCGGAATACCGCGCTTCTTGGCCTCGGCCACCGCGATCTTCTCGTAGCCGACATCGATCACGAACATCGCGTCGGGCATGCGGTTCATGTCCTTGATGCCACCCAGACTGCGCTCGAGCTTGTCCTTCTCGCGGCGGCGGGTCAGCGCTTCGCGCTTGTTCAGCACCTCGAAGCTGCCATCGGCGTCCATGGTCTCCAGATCCTTCAGGCGCTTGATCGACTGCTTGACCGTGCTGAAGTTGGTCAGCATGCCGCCCAGCCAGCGATGGGACACGAACGGCATGCCGCAACGGCGCGCCTCTTCACCCACCACTTCACGCGCCGAGCGCTTGGTGCCCACGAACATGATCTTGCCGCCGTCCGCGGCAATCTTGCCGAGGAAGTTCAACGCGTCGTTGAACATCGGCAGGGACTTTTCGAGGTTGATGATATGAATCTTGTTGCGTTCCCCGAAGATGTACGGGGCCATTTTGGGATGCCAGTAACGCGTCTGGTGGCCGAAATGCACACCGGCTTCCAGCATCTGTCGCATAGTCACGAGGGACATGAGGTTTCTCCTGTAACGGGTTGAGCCTCCACGCATCCCGATCTGAAACCCGAGCACGAGACCGTAGCCTCCTGGCGGGCACCCGACAGACCGTGTCGATGCGTGTGTGGATTTAAGTTCGCGAGACCGCCGGCTGTTGGCCGCCTCCCGGCCCCGCCGAATTGCCAGCGAGGCGCGCGCTTTATAGCATAGGACGCTGACTTGAACCAACTATCCGGGCCCTGATTGGCGCCGTGTCGCGGGCTCCCGAAACCCGTCGCGCGAGCTATCACAGGTCTCGACCGGAGCCCCCATGTCCGTAACCATCAAGACCCCCGAAGAGATCGAACACATGCGCGTCGCCGGCCGCCTGGCCGCCGAGGTCCTGGAGATGATCGAGCCGCATGTGCAGGCCGGGGTCACCACCGGCGAGCTGGACCGCATCTGCCACGACTACATCGTGAAGACCCAGGACGCGATCCCCGCGCCGCTCAACTACCGCGGCTTCCCCAAGTCGATCTGCACCTCGGTCAACCATCAGGTGTGCCACGGCATCCCGGGCGATCGCAAGCTGAAGAACGGCGACATCCTCAATATCGACATCACCGTGATCAAGAACGGCTTTCACGGCGACACCAGCCGCATGTTCATGATCGGCAAGCCCAGCATCCAGGCCCAGCGCGTGATCGACGTCGCGCGCACCAGCATGTATCTCGGCATCCAGCAGGTACGCCCCGGCGCGACCCTCGGCGACATCGGGCACGCGATTCAGCAGTACGCCGAGGGTCAGCGCTGCTCGGTGGTGCGCGAATTCTGCGGCCACGGCATCGGGCGGGGCTTCCACGAAGACCCGCAGGTGCTCCACTACGGCAAGCCGGGTACCGGCCTCAAGCTCGAGGAAGGCATGTGCTTCACCATCGAGCCGATGATCAATGCCGGGCGCCGGCATACCCGGATCCTCGCCGACGGCTGGACCGCCGTCACCAAGGACCACAGTCCGTCCGCACAGTGGGAGCACACCCTGCTGGTCACGGCCGACGGCTACGAGATCCTGACCCTGCGCAAGGACGAGACACCGCCCCAGGAACTCGCGGCCTGAGGAGGTGCCCATGAGCACCCTGCCCGCCGGCGGCACGCCCAGCGAGGCCGACGCGCCCGCGTTCTCGCCCGACTGGGGCGAGGACTACCAGCGTCTGAGCCGCAATCCCGGGAATATCGCCCTGTTCCGCGACCGTCGGCATGCGATCCTCGAACAGCAATACCAGGGCTTTCGCGACGGCATGCCGATCGAGGACCTGATCCTCGGTCACGCCCGGCGCATCGACGAAATGCTCAAGCTGATCTGGGCCCAGCAGGGCCTGGCCGACGACGACCGCCTGTGCCTGGTCGCGGTGGGCGGCTACGGGCGCGGCGAGCTGCACCCGGCCTCCGACATCGACCTCCAGATCGTGATCGATGGCACGGCGGACCGAGAGGTGTTCGACCGGATCAGCGCGTTCGTTACCTTCCTCTGGGATATCGGGATCGAGGTCGGGCACAGCGTGCGCAGCATCGAGGACTGCACCCGCGAGGCCCGCGACGACATCACGGTCGCGACGAACCTGATCGAGTCGCGCTATTTAAGTGGCAATTTAAGTCTTTTCAACGATTTTCGATCCGCGATCGACTCCGATCGCATCTGGGACTCGCGTAGCTTCTACGCGGCCAAGCTCGCGGAACAACAGGCCCGGCACCGCCGCTTCGGCGAGACCGGGTACCGCCTGGAACCCAACGTGAAGGAAGGCCCCGGCGGGCTGCGCGACATCCAGATGATCGGCTGGGTGACCAAGCGCCACTACGGCGCGGAACGTATCGAGGAGCTGGTCTCGCTGGGCTTCCTTCGCGAGGGCGAGCTTCACGAGATGCTGGAGGGCCAGAGCTTTCTCTGGCGCGTGCGCTTCGCCCTGCACATGCTCGCCGGGCGCCGCGAGGATCGGTTGCTGTTCGACCTCCAGCGCCAGCTGGCCAACACATTTGGCTTCGTGGACCAGAACCACAATCGCGCGGTCGAGCAGTTCATGCAGCGCTATTTCCGCACGATCAGCGATCTGGAGCGGCTCAACGAACTCCTGCTGCAGCACTTCAACGAGGCCATCCTCGACGACCCGGAGGCCCTGCAGGATCCAGTGCGCATCCATCAGCGCTTCCAGGTTCGCGGCGGTTATCTGGAAGTGGCACACGACCAGGTCTTCATGATCTACCCGCCGGCCCTGCTGGAGGTCTTTCGCCTGTTGCAGGAGCACCCGGAGATCCAGGGCATCCGCGCCTCGACCATCCGCCTGATCCGCGCCCACCGCCATCTGATCGACGGCCACTTCCGCCGCAACCCCGTCTGCCGCACCCTGTTCATGGATATCCTGCGCGCGCCCCGCGGCATTACCAGCCAGCTGCGCCGCATGAACCGCTACGGCGTGCTGGGCAACTACCTGCCGGCCTTCGGACGCATCATCGGGCGCATGCAGTACGACCTGTTCCATGCCTACACGGTCGACGAGCACACCCTCAACGTCGTGCGCAACGCGCGCCGGCTGGCCCTGCCCGAATTCGCCCACGAACAGCCGCTCGCTCACCGCATCTACACCGAGCTGGAACGTCCGGAACGGCTCGTACTGGGGGCCCTGTTCCATGACATCGCCAAGGGTCGCGGCGGCGACCACTCGGAGCTGGGCGCCCACGATGCCCTGCACTTCTGCCAGCAGCACGGCCTGTCGGACGAAGACGCCGGCCTGGTGGCCTGGCTGGTGCGCTCCCACCTGCTGATGTCGCTGACCGCCCAGCGCAAGGACATCTCCGATCCCGATGTCGTGCTGGCCTTCACCCGCGAGGTGCGCACCCGCGAACGCCTCGACTTCCTGTACCTGCTGACCATCGCCGATATCCGCGGCACCAACCCGGAGCTATGGAACAGCTGGAAGGACTCGCTGCTGCAGACGCTCTATCACGCCACGCGCAACCTCCTCGAACGCGGGCTCGACGCGGCCCCGAATATGGACACACAGATCCGCGAGACTCGCGGCGAGGCCCTGCAGTTGCTCCAGGGGCGCGGCTTTGGGGCCCACGACGCCGAGGCCCTGTGGGACGAACTCGACGACGAGTACTTCCTGCGCCACTCCGCCGACGAGGTCGCCTGGCACGGACAGGCCCTGCTGCCACTGAAGGCTGACGAACTGCCGCTGATTCTCGTGAGGCCCAAGACCTCGCGTGGCAGCACCGAGATCTTCGTCTATGCGGAAGACCACCCCTACCTGTTCGCCCGCATCACCAGCGCGTTGACCCAGCTGGGTCTCGACATCGTCGATGCCCGCATCATCACCACCGCGGGGGGGCGTACGCTGGACACCTTCATGGTGCTGGAGAGCGGCGGCGGCCAGACTGTGGATGCCGGCTACCGCAGCGACGAGATTCGCCAGTACCTTGCCAACGAACTCACCCGCACCGATGGCGAAAAGTCCCCGGTAAGCCGCCAGTTACCACGCCGCCTGAAGCACTTCGATGTCGATACGCGAATCGAATTCGAACCCGCCTCCGGTGGGCAGGCGACACGCATGCGGCTGCGCGCGCTCGACCGCCCCGGACTCCTGTCGACCATCGGCCACATCCTGGCTGAGCACGCCATCGACGTACGCACGGCCCGAATCGCCACAGCCGGCGAGCAGGTGGAAGACAGCTTTCTGCTGGAATGCAACGCCGGCGGCCCCCTCACGGAAGACCAGCAGGACCGCCTGCGCGATGCCCTGTTGGAACGCATCTAAGGAAGCGCCGAACAATCAGCGTTTCCCTAACGGCCACCGGCGTCACAAGTCCGCAGTGCATCGATCAGGGTGAACGCGCCTCCAACGGTTCCGGTGACGGGCGGGCCTCGGCGTTGCCCAGCAGCCGCGCCTCGAAGTCCGTCAGTACGCTGAACTCCACTCGCCGCGAGGCCTCGCGGTCCTCTTGCCCATCGGCATCCAGCACCCGCCGCGACGAGGACAAGCCGACCGCAGCCACGCGCGAGCGGAACCAGTCGTCCTCCTGCAGGGGCTCAAGCCGGTAGGCATGCTCCAGCACTGCTCGGGTGCGGCGCTGGCTCAGGTCCATGTTGCCAAAATAGGCATCGATCGCATCGTCGCTTCCGGCCCACTCGCTGGAGGTATGCCCCTCGATACGCACCTCGCGTATCACGTCCGCAAACGGGCGCAGCTGCTCGGCGTAACGCGGCATGAAATCGTCCAGAATTGCCTCAAAGCGCGGGCGGATGCTCGCGGAACTCCGCTCGAACAGGACCTCCGGCTCGCGAAAGCGCAGCGTCAGGGTGTCGCGGTCGAGTTCCGCATTCCAGCGGGGCAGATCCTCGCGAAACTCCTCCTCCAGCACCGAGTAGATTGCCGCCCGCAACGCGGCGGCCTCGTTACGCACCTCGACATGCGCCGCGCTCGAGCGTTCGACCTGGACCATATGCAAGAGCGCCAGGAACAGGAAGATCATCATCAACGCGGCCATGAGGTCCGCCACTGCCAGCCAGTGCGACCCCTGATCCGCCTCGTGCGCTGCGCCGCCGGTGCGTGCACGGCGTCGCAGCAACCAGCGCAGGATCACGACCGCGCTCCCAGGGTATCCGCCGGCGTCGCAACCCCCACTGCGAACGCGTCACCCCGCCAGCGCGACTCGGCCGCGCGCCCGGACTGCACGGCGTTCTCGATGCTCTCCAGCATCGCCTCGAGCCGCGCATCCATGGCCGGGAAGGCCTCGGTGGCTCGATCACGCAGCGCGGCGATCGCACTTAGCAGGGCTTCCAGCTCCACCGTCTCCCGGCGCAGACTGGCCAGCGTCGCATCCTGCTCCTCGACATGCCGCGTAATCTTCAGCGCCTGCCCGGTCAGACGCTCCAGCGCACCCTCGCTCTGCTCGACACCCTCGCGTGCCTGATCGAACGCCCGGTGCAGGGTATCCATCTGCTCGCGATAGCGATCCTGCCAGTCCACCAGCCGCGCCACCGAGTCATCCAGCCGACGAAAGTTCTCGCCAAACTGCTCGCCCAGGCGATCATTGAAGTCGCGAATGACCTGTTCCAGCGCGGCGACCAGATGCCCGCTGCTGAGCTCGCTCATGCGATCCGCCAGCCCCTCCAGGCTCTGCTTCAGTTCGTGGTGCTGGGTCTCGAGACGCTGGTCCAGGCGACGGTCCATCTGCTGCACCGCCTGCAGCAGGGCTCGCGTCGCATCACGCTGCTCGGCCAGCACGCGCTCGGGATCACCGCTGACCTGGGGATCGCCCCCGTCATCCGTTGCCATCACCGGCGCCGGCATCATCACCTGCAGTACGCGCAATACCGACGCCAGCAGGATGCCGACGATGCTGGTCACGAACGCGAGCTTCAGCCCCTCCAGCAACGCCGGAATGCTCGCCTCTACCCGCGCCGCATCGAAGTCGATCAGGCCGATCGCCACCCCGAGGAACGTACCCAGAACCCCGAGCGTGGTCAGCAGCGCCGGCGCGGCACCCTGAAACGCGTTCGCCCGGCGAAGCGTCAGCGCCATCAGGGCCACCAGAAAGAGCGCGAACAGCAACAGCGAAAAGGCCCCGATAACGGTGAGCGGTGTCAGCCCCTGCAAAGTGGCGAGCAACGCCTCGGCTACCCGGTCGAAAATGGTCATCTTGATTCCTCCGGCCGCGCCCGTCGACGCGGTCATCTGCATGCGAGACCGCTTCATGCAAATTCGACGCCAGCTCCCTCGCAACCCGCCCAATGAGACGCGCACGAGCGGATTCAACGGATTCCCGACAGCAGCACGAACGGAACGTCCGGCTGCGGCGCCGATTTATTGACGCATGGACACACCGAGTGCGGTTGACTATAGACACCTGTAAGCCCTGCCGCCGGGATCCCACCCGATGGACCAAGCCAGTGCCGGAGCGCCCCCTCCAGCCGCCATGAGTCGCCGGCCGCACCGATGGACGCCGGGACTGATACTGGCTCTCGCCCTACTCACCGGGCATGCGCTCGCGGACGACACCTGGGAGCTTGGGCTGCAGCCATTCGCGAGCCCTCACGACCTCTTTCAGCGATACGCACCACTACGCGACTGGTTCGCGGAGGTACGGCAAGCGCCCGTTCGTCTGGAGGCCTCACGGGACTTCCTGCATTTTCTCGAACGCCTGCAGACTGAGCGCTACGACGTGGCGATTGTCGCCCCGCATGTCGTGCCCGCGCTTGGAGAGAACAGCCCGTACCGTCCGCTCGTACGCTCACGCGACGAACTGGCCATGATCATCGTGGTGCCCATGGACACCTCCCCCCGGCAACTGGCGGACCTGGAGGACACGACGCTGGCAACCCCCGCCCGTCACAGTCTGGGCACCCGGCTGGCTCGAGAGCGAGTCGGCGCGGTGTTCGACAGCGAAGATCCACCCGTCCGATTCCTCGAGTTCCCGCACCACAATGCCGCCGTGTCGGCCATGCAGCGGGGGCTTGCCGAAGCCGCCGTGCTCGTGATCGATGCCCGCGCCCTCGACCCTCCTCGCCCGCCCCGGGACGAACCCCGCACCATCGCTCTTGCCGATGGCAGCCTGGCCCGCATCCTGGCCCAGTCGGACCCCTTCCCCGGCATGACCATCGTGTTGCACGAACGCGTGCAGAGGGATGTTCTAGAATTGGAGACGCTGTTCCTGCAGCTCTCCGACACCACTCAGGGGCAACAACGGCTCAGAACCTTTGGCCACCCCCGTGGCTTTGAACCGGCGAGCCCCGAGGACTATCAGGCCTTCAAGAGTCTTATGGACGACCTATGAATGTGATCGCTCGACAGGTTGGCCACACCGATCAACTACACCCTCCCCTTGACCAGGGAACCAGGAGAAAACGATATGGATAACATGCTGGACGACACCGGGAAGCTGATCCTGCGACTGGCGCTGGGCGTCATGATCCTGCTGCACGGGATCGACAAGATCTCCGGAGGCGTGGGACATATCGAGGGGATGCTGGCCGGGGCCGGGCTACCCGGCGTGCTGGCCTATGGCGCGTATATCGGGGAGGTCCTGGCACCCGTCCTGTTGATCATTGGCCTGTATGCAAGGATTGGCGCCGTACTCATCGCGGTCAACATGCTGTTCGCCATTGGCCTGGCGCATGCCGACGAGGTCGTCCAGCTGACCCAGCACGGCGGCTGGGCCATCGAGCTGCAGGCCATGTTCCTGTTCTCGGCGATCGCTCTCGCCCTTACCGGCCCGGGTCGCCTCGCGATCAACCGCTATTAGAGTCGCCAAGGCTCGTGCCGACCTTGCGGCACGACCCCACTGCGGTGCGGCGATTGAGGCGCTCGACCTTAAGCGTGTCCGCCGTCTCGCATTGAAGAAACCAACCCCCCGTTAAGGTAGAGTAGCAAGACTTTTTTACGATGATCCCGCTCGGCGCGGGTTGCCCCGGACGCCAATGTTTCGTCTCTTGCTCGCATCAAAGCCGCACCGCGTCCCGCCGTTCCTTGCCCGCTCTGGCCGGCCTGTGGCGCTTTCATGCGCCTGAACGTCGCCTGGCAGATCATCATCGGCACCGTCGCGATTCAGGTCGTGATGGTCGCGGCGCTGCTCTTTAGCGGGATCACCCAGGTCCAGCAGAACCAACAGGAGGTTCTGGAGCGCACAGCCGAACAACAAAGCCGGCTGCTGGGCTCCGCCCTGACGCCCGGCCTGGCCTACGCCGACCCCGCGATGCTCCAGGATCTCCTCGACCTGCTGGGGGACGACTCCAACGTCCTGTACGCGGTCGTACTCGACGCTAGCGAGCGCCCCCTGGCCTCGGTCGGTGTCGCCCCGGACACCCTCCCGGCCGCCGAAGCGGGCGTGCGCAGTGAATCCGGCCAGGTCGAGATTGCCCGGCAGATCGAGCTTTCCGGTCAATCCCTGGGGACCGTCGCCGTTGGCTACTCGACCGATGCCATCGACCAGCTCTCGACCAACCTGCTGGAACGCAATGTCTTGCTGGCCCTGGGCGTGCTGGGGCTCTCGATCCTCGCGGCCATTTTGTTCGCCCTGATGACGACCCGCCGCCTGCGTCTGCTCCTGCAAGGGGGCAGGGCCCTGGAGGCCGGGCAGCTCGACCATCGGGTACGCATCGATTCCCGCGACGAGTTCGGCGACCTGGCGCGGACCTTCAACGACATGGCGGCCCACCTGGGCACCACACAGTCCACACTGCTCCAGCAAAACCTGCAGTTGAATCGCTCCGTCGCCCGCCTGGAGTCCATGTTGGGCGGGGCCAATGCCATCCTTTGGGAGGCGAACCCCGAAAACCACGAATGGGAGTTCGTCGCCGGAGACACCCGCAAGCTACTGGGCTTCCCCTCGCGCAACCTGGGGCGGGGGGAACTGCGTGCCCGGCATATTCACCCGGACGATCTGCCCCGTGTACGCGATGCTGCGCGCGAGCCCGGCAACGAACCCAAGGTCGTCGACTACCGCTTCGCGCACCGCAACGGGCAGTGGATCTGGCTACGCGACATCCTTTCCTGGGCCGAGGGCACGGGCAGCCCTCGCAGCCTGCGCGGCCTGACCCTCGACGTCACCGCCCACCGACGGGCCACCGCGGCCCTGAAGGAGAGCGAGAACCGCTACCAGGATGTCGTCAACCACATTTCCGAGGTGATCTTCCGCACCGATGCCGAGGGCCGCTGGACGCTGCTCAATCCAGCCTGGGAGAGCCTGACAGGATTCCCGGTCGAAGAGACCCTCGGCAAACCGATGTGTGCCTTCGTGGATCCCGAGGACCAAGACGACGCACAGAACTTCTGTGACACCCTGCTAGAAGGGGGCACCCACGCGCAGTCCGAGGAAATCCGCCTGCGCACGCACGACGGCAGTCATCGCTGGGTCAGCATCTACGCCAGTGCGCGCTTTGATGAAGACGGCCAGATCATGGCGACCTTCGGCACCATGATGGACATCTCCGACCGCAAGGAAGCCGAAGAGGAAATCCGTCGCCTGGCCTTCTTCGATGGCCTGACCGGGCTGCCCAATCGCACGCTCCTGCACGACCGTCTGGGTCAGGCCCTCGCCAACACGGCGCGCTCGCGCCACCACGGCGCGGTCCTGTTCATCGATCTGGACAACTTCAAGGACATCAATGACACCCTGGGACACGCGGTTGGAGATGATCTGCTGCGCCAGGTCGCCCGCCGCATGGAGGACTCCGTGCGCGAGGCCGATACGCTCGCCCGCCTGGGCGGCGATGAGTTCGTGGTCATCCTCAACGACCTCCACCCGGATCCGGCCCGCGCTGCCACCGAGGCCGAGGCGGTAGGACGCAAGCTGATCAATCTATTGCGCGAGCCCTTCGAGCTGGCCGGCCAGAACCGCCACGTCACCCCCAGTATTGGTGCAACCCTGTTCAGCGGCCACAGCCTCGGCGTGGAAGAGGTGCTGAAGCAGGCTGACCTCGCCATGTATCGGGCCAAGAACGCCGGGCGCAATACCGTGCGTTTCTACGACCCCGGGCTGCATCGCGCGGTGGAGGCCCGCTTCGAACTCGAAAACGAGCTGCGCCACGCCCTGGACGAGGATCGATTTACCATCGTCTATCAACCCCAGGTCGAAGCCGACGGCCGAGTCATCGGCGCCGAGCTGTTGTTGCGCTGGCCGCATCCGCAGCGCGGCGCGATCTCCCCCGGCGAGTTCATCCCCATCGCCGAGCAGACCGGCCTGATCGTGCCCATCGGGCGCAAGGTGCTGCGCACCGCCTGCGCCCAGCTCGCTGCCTGGCAGCACATCGCCGCCTTCCGGGAACTGACCCTCTCGGTCAATATCAGCGCCCGGCAGTTCCGCAACAAGCACTTCGTCCAGCAGCTGCGCGAGATCCTCCAGGAGACCGGCGCCCCGGGCGACCGGCTGAAACTCGAGCTGACCGAGAGCATGCTGCTCGAGGAGATCGACACCGTCGTCGCCCACATCGACGAACTGCGCACACTGGGCGTGGAATTCGCCCTGGATGACTTCGGCACCGGCTACTCGTCCCTCGCCTACCTGAAACAGCTCCCACTGGCACAGCTGAAGATCGACCAGTCCTTCGTGCGCGATGTGCTGGACGACCCCAACGACGCCGCGATTGCGCAGATGGTCGTCAATCTGGCCCACACGCTGGACCTGGACGTGATTGCCGAAGGGGTCGAAACGGCCGAGCAGCGGGCCTTCCTGTTCGGACTGGGCTGCCGCCACTTCCAGGGCTTCCTGTACGGCTACCCGGGTGACTTGTCGGACCTGGAAAGGGTGGTACTCGGGACATCACCCGCGCAACAAAGCGCCGCGCAGTCACCCCATTAACGGTTCTATTTAATCGAACAATAAAGCCATTAAAAGGCCATTTTTGTTCGGTTTAATGCGAATTAAGCTGGACCTCGATTAAACCCGGAGGTCCTTCCCATGAGCACCAAAGTCCTGATCCTGTACTACTCCACCTGGGGCCATATCGAGCAGATGGCCGAGGCGGTCGCCCGTGGCGCCCGCGAGATCCCCGGCACCGAGGTCACGATCAAGCGCGTACCGGAACTGATGCCCGACGATGTCGCCCAGCAGGCCGGGGCCAAGCTGGACCAGGCCGCGCCCGTCGCCAGACCGGAAGAACTGGCGGACTATGACGCGATTATCATCGGCACCCCGACCCGCTTCGGCCGCATGTCCGCGCAGATGGCGAATTTCCTCGATCAGACCGGCGCGCTGTGGTTTGGCGACAAGCTGGTCGGCAAGATCGGCTCCGTATTCGGCTCCACCGCCTCGCAGCATGGCGGCCAGGAGACCACGCTGGTCTCGACCATCGTCAACCTGATGCACTACGGCATGACCATTGTCGGGCTGCCCTACACCGAGAAGCGGCTGCTGGATATGAGCGAGATCAGCGGCGGCACACCCTACGGTGCCACCACCCTGGCCGACGGCGACGGCTCGCGTCAGCCGAGCGAGAACGAACTTGCGATGGCCGCCTCCCAGGGCCGACATGTCGCCGAGGTCACACGCGCCCAGGTCCTGGGACGCCAGGCCAGCTAACCGGTATCGGCCTGCCCAAAGGGGCGGCCTTCGCCGCCCCTTTGCGGTACCATGCGCGGCCGAATTCCCTCGGTCTGGCCTCCCATGTCGACAACCCGAACTCTGGTTCTCAGTGCCTCGCAGATTCTGCCGGTGATCCCGCGCGACACGGTGCTCGTCGATCACGCACTGGTGATTCGCGACGGCATCATCGAGACCCTGCTGCCGCGCGAAGAAGCCCTCGCGCAGTACCCCGATGCCGAACATCTGCACCGCGAGGGCCATGCCCTGACCCCCGGCCTGGTCAACGTACATACCCACTCCGGCATGAGCCTGCTGCGCGGTGTAGGCAGCGACCGCCCGCTGATGGACTGGCTCAAGCGCTACATCTGGCCGGCCGAAGGGCGCCTGTTGTCACCCGAGTTCGTACGCGCGGGCACGCGCCTCTCGGTCGCCGAGATGCTGCGCGGCGGCACTACCTGCTTCAGTGACATGTACCTGTTCGTCGACAATGCCGCGCGCGTGGTCGACGAATCCGGCATCCGTGCCGCACTGGGGCTGACCGTGTTCGACTTCCCCACGCCCTGGGCCCAGACCACGGACGAGTACTTCCAGCGGGGCGCCGAGGTCGTGGAGAACTGGCAGCACCACGACCGCATCCACTACACCGTGGCACCGCATGCGCCCTACACCGTCGGGGACGAGAGCCTGCAGCGCGTGGCGGAGCGTGCCCGCGAGCTGGCCGTCCCCATCCACATGCATGTGCACGAGACCGCCGGCGAGATCGCCGATGCCGAACGTGACCACGGGGAGCGGCCGCTGGCCCGGCTGGCACGCCTGGGACTCCTGGACCAGCCGTTCATCGCCGTGCATATGACCCAGGTCAGCGCACAGGACCGCGAGTTGTTGCAAGGGCGTCCGGTGTCGGTCGCACACTGCCCGGAATCCAATCTCAAGCTCGCCTCGGGCTTCTGTCCGGTCGCGGAACTGCTGGGCGCCGGCGTGACCGTGGGGCTGGGCACCGATGGTACCGCCTCCAACAACGATCTCGACATGATCGGGGAGATGCGCACGGCCGCGCTGCTGGCCAAGGGCGTCAGTGGCGACGCCTCGGCCCTGCCCGCCACCGCCGCGCTGGAGATGGCCACGCTGGGCAGCGCCCGTGCGCTGGGCCTGGCTGACCGCATCGGCAGCCTGGAACCGGGCAAGCAGGCCGACGTGGTCAGCATCGATCTTAGCGCCATCGAGCTGCAACCCATGCACGAGCCCGCCGCCCAGATCGTCTACGCCGCCACCCGCGAGGCGGTAACCGACGTCCATGTCGCAGGACGGCCATTGCTCAGGGACCGGGAACTGCTTACGCTGGACCTGGACGAGCTCCAGGCCGAGGCCCGCGAATGGGGCGCGCGCGTGCTGGAAATCCAGCGCGAACTGGCCGCGTAATCGAGATAACCATGACCCGCGAATCCCAAAGCAGCACTGGCGACAACGTCGATCACGCCGAACTGCACAAGTTCACGCATCGGGCACACGAGTGGTGGGACCCGAACGGTGCCTTTGCCACCCTCCACGCGATCAACCCCCTGCGTCTGGAATGGATCGACCAGCACGCCGATCTGGCCGGCAAGAAGGTGCTGGATGTCGGCTGTGGCGCGGGCATCCTGTCCGAGGCGATGGCGGTGCGCGGTGCACAGGTGACCGCACTGGATGCCGGGGCCGAACACCTGGAGGTCGCGCGCGAGCACGCACACGACTCCGGGCTGGAGATTCACTACCTGCACACCACCGCCGAGGCCCATGCCGAGCATCATGCAGGCGACTACGACGTGGTCACCTGCCTGGAGATGCTGGAGCACGTGCCCGATCCCGAGGCGGTCATCGACGCCCTGGTCAAGCTGGTATGCCCGGGTGGCTGGCTGTTCCTCTCGACCATCAACCGCACCCCCCGCGCGTTCGCCGAGGCGATCGTCGGCGCCGAATACGTACTGCGCCTGCTGCCCACCGGCACGCACGAGTTCAGCCGCTTTATCCGCCCCTCGGAGCTGGGCGCGGTCCTGCGCAAGCACCGCTTCGAAGTCATCGACATGACCGGGCTCACCTACTCGCCGCTGTCCGGCCGCTATCGGCTGGTCCCGCGCACGGACGTCAACTACCTGATGGCCGCGCGCCGCCCGGACAGCGACAGCGAGACCCCATGAGCCGCGAAATCCGCGGGGTCCTGTTCGACCTGGACGGGACCCTGCTCGACACGGCCCCGGACATGCACGCCGCGCTCACCGTGCTGCTGGCCGAGAACGACCGCCCGCCGCTGCCCTTCAACGCCGTGCGCAATCACGTCTCGCACGGGTCCCAGGCCCTTGTGCAGCTGGGCTTTCCGGATGTCGAGGGTGCGCGCCGCGAGGCCCTCAAGCAGCGCTACCTCGAGATCTACGCCCGCGACCTGTGCATCGACACCAGCCTCTTCCCCGGGCTGGACCAGGTGCTGGACGCCTGCGAGCAGCGCGGCTGGCCGCTAGGTGTGGTGACCAACAAGCCCGCCTGGCTGACCGAACCGCTCCTGGAGGCCCTGGGCCTGACGCCCCGGCTGGCCGCGATCGTCAGCGGCGACACCCTCCCGCAACGCAAACCGGCCCCCGAGCCCATGTGGCTGGCCGCACGCCAGACGGGGCTCCCGCCCGAACAACATTGCTACTGGGGTGACGCCGAACGCGATATCGCGGCCGGTCGCGCCGCCGGCATGGCCACGCTGATCGCGCGCTGGGGCTACATCGACGCCACCCAGGACCCGGACCGCTGGGGCGCCGATGGCGCCCTCGATCAACCGGGCGACTTCTGGGACTGGCACCAGGCCAAGGCAGGCCCGCAATGGCTGGCGAGCTGACCGCACTCCCCCTCACCGCCTGGACCGCGCTCGGGGCGACCCTCCTGGTCGGCCTCGTGCTCGGCTATGCCCTGGCCGGACTGCGCCTGAATCGCCGCGTAGGCGATCTTCAGACGCGCAATGCCCGCCTGGAGGCCGAGCTCGAAGCCGCGGAACAGCGCCGCGAGGACCTGCGCCAGAGCTTCGAGACCGCGCGCCAGGAACTCGACCGCTCCTTCTCGGCGCTCGCCAGCGAGGCGCTGGAGGCCAACTCCAACCAGTTCCTGCGCCTGGCCCAGTCAATCCTGTCGCAGAAGCTCAGCGAAGGTCAGAACGAGATCGAGCGCTCGGAGAACAAGGTCGAGGCGATGCTCAAGCCCATCCGCGAGACGCTGGGCAAGACCGAGGCCGAGATCAACGCAATGGAGCGCTCGCGGGCACAGGCCTTCGCCGCACTGAATGAACAGATCCAGCGCCTGAGCTCGGACAACGCCACGCTCCAGCGTGAGGCGCACAACCTGGTGCAGGCCCTGTCACGTCCCGGCGTGCGTGGGCGCTGGGGCGAGCTGACCCTCAAGCGGGCAGTGGAACTCGCCGGCCTCTCGGCGCACTGTGACTTCACCGAACAGCCAGCGCTGGACGGCGACGGCGGCCGCCAGCGCCCGGACCTGCTGGTCCACATGCCCGGCAACCGCGCCCTGGTCGTGGACGCCAAGACCCCCCTGGATGCCTATCTCGACGCCGTCGCCGCGGCCGACCCGGAACCGCGCGCAGCGGCCTTCAAGCGTCATGCCCAGCACTTGCGCTCGCGCGTTACCGAGCTCTCCAGCAAACAGTACTGGGCCAGCGTAGAACAGTCGCCCGAATTCGCCGTACTGTTCCTGCCCGGCGACCCGTTCCTGGCCGCCGCGCTGGAACACGAACCCGGTCTCCTGGAATACGCCCTGGAACGCCAGGTTTTGCTCGCGACCCCGAGCACGCTGATCGCCCTGCTGCGCACGGTCGAGTACGGCTGGCAACAGGCGCAGCTCACCGAGCACGCGCTGGAGATTCGTGATCTCGGGGCGGAGCTCTCCCACCGACTGGGCACCATGACCGAACACCTGGCGCGCCTCGGCAAGGCGCTGGACCAGAGCACCGACGCCTTCAACAAAACCATAGGCAGCCTGGAGCGCCAGGTCATGCCGAGCGCCCGACGGTTCCAGGAGCTGGGTATCCGCGCGCGCAAGAACCCGGAGGCGCCGGATACCCTGAACAATCGCGCCCGCCAGCCCGTCGACGCGAACCTCCCGGACGACAACCCGGACGGCGACACCGCTCCGGACACGGGCTCGCGGGACTGAGCCGCATGGCGGGCCGCCCCGACATCCGCGCCGCGTACCGCCACTGCCAGCGCCGTGCGGCGGCGCACTACGAGAACTTTCCGGTCGCCTCCTGGCTGTTGCCCGCGCGCCTGCGCGGGCCGGTCGCCGCGATCTACTGCTTCGCCCGCGACGCCGACGACCTCGCCGATGAGGATCAGCGCACCGTCGACGAGCGGCGGGCCGACCTGATCGCCATGCAGGAACGCGTGCAGATCCTCGAAGACCCGGCCGCGGAATCCGAGCCGGAATGGATCGCGCTGGCCGATGCGCGGCAGCGTTTCAGCCTGCCCGCCGCCCCGTTCGTCGATCTGGTCGACGCCTTCATCCAGGACCTGGAACAGAAGCGCTACGCGACCTTTGGCGAGGTCATGGAGTACTGCCGCCGCTCCGCCAACCCGGTCGGGCGGCTGATGCTGTACCTCGACGGCAACCCGACCGAGGAGATGATTGGCTACTCCGACGCGGTCTGCTCGGCCCTGCAACTGATCAACTTTTATCAGGATCTGCACCAGGACATCACCGAGAACAACCGGATCTACCTGCCGCAGAACGAGATGGCACAGTACGGCGTCAGCGAGGAGATGATCGCGGCGGGCCAGACGACCTTTCAGTTACGAAACCTGATGCAGTTCCAGTACGCACGCGCCGATCGCCTGCTGCGCGCGGGGGCACCGCTCGGCGGCATGCTGCGCGGACGCATGGGCCTGGAGATCCGCGCAATCATCAACGGCGGCGCCCGCGTACTCTGGCGCCTGCGCCAGCAGGACGACGTATTCGCCCGCCCACGCCTGCGCACCCGCGACGCCTGGATCATCCTCGCCCACAGCCTGCGCCCCCGCCGCCGCAGGCGTAACACGAGCTAGACGACCTTGGAGTAGCGGCGCTGCGCTTCGCGGTTCAGGTAGGCGTCGAAGGCCATGGCAACGTTGCGGAGCAGGAGCCGGCCGCGTGGCTGGACCTCCAGGCAGTCGCTGCCGATGGTGACGAGGCCGTCGGCCTCCATCTCGGCCAGACGGTCCAGGGCATCGCCAAAGGTCTCCCGGAAGTCGATGCCGAATGCGGCCTCGATGCCGCCGAAGTCGACCCTCGAGTGACACATCAACTCGCTGATCACGGCGCGCCGCAGGCGGTCATCCGCGCTCAGCTCCAGGCCGCGGAACACGGGCAGCCGGCCGGATGCCAGCCGTTCCTGATAGGCATCGACCTCGCGCAGGTTCTGGCTGTAGCTGTCCCCGACCTTGCCAATGGCGGTCGGCCCCAGTGCCACGAGGTCGTACTCCGCGCGCGTCGAGTAGCCCTGGAAGTTTCGCTGCAGCGTGCCCGCGCGCTGGGCGATCGCGAGTTCGTCATCGGGCAGCGCAAAGTGATCCATGCCGATGTACACATACCCCGCGTCGGTCAGTCGCTGGATGGTCATCTCAAGGATCGCGAGCCGCTCCGTGGCCGGCGGGAGGTCGCCGTCGCGGATCTGGCGCTGCGTCTTGAACAGCTCCGGCAGGTGCGCGTAGTTGTACACGGCCAGCCGTTCCGGGCGCAGTTCCAGCACGCGGTCCAGTGTCGCGGAGAACGTGTCGACCGTCTGCAGGGGCAGCCCGTAGATCAGGTCCAGGTTGGTGGAGGTAAAGCCTTGCTCGCGCGCCTGGCGTACCGCCTGCTCGGTGACCTCGAACGGCTGGATGCGGTTGACGGCCTTCTGCACGGCCGGATCGACATCCTGCACCCCGACACTGATGCGGTTGAAGCCCAGCGACGCCAGGAGCGGCAGGGTGCCGGGGCGCACGGCACGCGGATCAATCTCGATAGAGAATTCCCGCTCCGGACCGGTCTCCAGCGTGAAATGCCGGCCCAGGGCCTTCATGACCCGGGTCAGGTCCTCGTCGGACAGATACGTCGGCGTCCCGCCCCCGAAGTGCAGCTGGCGTACCGGCCGATCGCGATCGAACAGCCCGCCCTGCAGGGCGATCTCCTGCTCCAGCGAGTCGAGATAGCTCGTCGCGCGCCGATAATTGCCGGTAATCACCTTGTTGCAGGCACAGTAGAAACACACCGTGTCGCAGAAGGGCACGTGGACGTAGAGCGACAACGGGCGCGCTGCACCTTCGGCATTCGTCGCCCGCGCCACCCGCGCATAGGCCTGCGCGTCAAACCCCTCATGGAACTGCGGAGCCGTTGGGTAGGACGTATAACGAGGCCCGCTCACGTCATAGCGACGCAGCACCTCGGGATCGAATACCAGACGTTGTTCCATACGACTCTCCGCAACGGGAGGGCGGGCCCTTGCGCCACCCTGACACCCCCACCCTACGCGGCCTCCAGCCGGGTACGGTTGATGTATGTCAAACGTGGCTTCGATCACCGCCGCCATCCGCATCCCGGCCCCGCTGTGCTAGCCTTGCCGTCCCAAGACGGAACCCCGATCCCGAGCGCGTATGTCCCCCGACGAATATTGCGAGGAGAAGGCCGCGAAGAGCGGCTCCAGCTTCTACTACGCATTCCGGTTCCTGGAGCCCGACCGGCGCCGTGCGATCACCGCGCTGTACGCGTTCTGCCGCGAGGTGGACGACATCGTCGACGAGGTCAGCGAGGAGAGCGTGGCGCGCACCAAGCTCCAGTGGTGGCGCGAGGAGATCGAGCGTCTGTTCGACCATCAGCCGCGCCACCCGATCACCCAGGCCCTGCAACCGCATCTGGCGCCGTTCGATCTCAGCCGCGAGTATTTCGACGAGATTATCGACGGCATGCAGATGGATCTCGACTACGACAGCTATCCCGACTTCACCACGCTGTCGCTGTACTGCTACCGCGCGGCCAGTGTGGTCGGGATCCTGTCCGCCCATATCTTCGGCTTCTCGGACCGGCGCACGCTGAAATACGCGCATGACCTGGGGATGGCCCTGCAGCTGACCAACATCCTGCGCGACGTCCACGAAGACGCGATGCGCGGCCGGGTCTACATCCCGCTGGACGAGCTGAAAAAGCACGGCGTAAAGCCCGAGGAATTCCAGCTTAACGTTACAGACGACCGCCACCGCGCCCTGTTCGCCGAGCAGGCCGAACGGGCCCGCCGCTACTATCAGCGCGCGGAGGAGCACCTGCCCGCCGAGGACCGCTACGCCCAGCGCCCGGGCCTGATCATGGCCGCGATCTACCGCACCCTGCTCGACGAGATCCAGGACGATGGCTATCGCGTGCTGGAGCACCGCGTGCGGCTGACCCCGATCCGCAAGCTCTGGATCGCCTGGCGCACTGCGCGCCGACTGAAGCGCGACTACCGCCGCGCGGGCTGACCGCGCCCGCGCCATGGCTGCCGTTCCCGCATCGCATCCGGTCGTCGTGCTCGGCGCCGGCTGGGCCGGTCTGACCGCCGCGCTGACCCTGGCCCGGGCCGGCATCGCGGTCCACCTGATCGAGGCCGCCGCCACCGGCGGCGGTCGCGCCCGCAGCCTGAACCGCGATGGCGCCGAACTGGACAACGGCCAGCACGTGCTGGTCGGCGCCTGTCACGCCACCCTGGAACAACTGCGCTCGGTCGGCACCGACCCGGAGCGCGCCTTTGCGGCGCTGCCGTTCGGCCTGCGCATGCATGCACCGGGCCGCCCTCATCCGGCCTTTGCCCTGGAGCCCCGGTCGCCACGCCTGCCGGCCCTCGCCAGGGGCCTGTGGCAAAGCCTCGCGGGCACCCCGCTGCACAGGCGCCTCCCTGCCCTTTTGGGGGCAGCCTCGATCCTGCATCGGCCGCTGGACGAGGACCTCGACGTACTCGAATGGCTGCAGGCCCGCCATCAGCCGGACACGCTGATCCGCCAGCTCTGGGAACCGCTGTGCCTCGCGGTCATGAACACGCCGATCCGCAGCGCCTCGGCACAGATCTTCCAGAACGTGCTGCGTCTAGCCCTCAACCACGGGCCGGACGACGCCCGACTGCTTATCCCGACCCGGCCGCTGGGATCGCTGTATCCGGAACCGGCCCTGCGCGAACTGCGCGAGCGCGGCGCCACGGTCGAGACCGGACGGCGCATTGTGGCCATCGAATCCGGGGGCACGGAAGCCCGCTACCAGCTCCGTGACCGCAACCACCGCGTCACCCATGCCAACGCGGTGATCCTCGCCACCGCGCCCAGCGCGGCCGCTCGGCTCCTGCCCGAGGCCCCCGAGCTGCAACCCCACCATCGGGCCTTGAGGGCCATGGGCGAACGCAGCATCTGTACGGTCTACCTGCACTACCCCGGCCCGGTCCTGGAACGCCCGCCGCTACAGGGACTCATCAACCAGCACGGACAATGGCTCATTCCCCGCCGGGTGGCCGCCGAGCCGCACTGGCTGGCCGTCGTGATCTCCACCGCGGACGACCTGCCGGCGATGACGGCGGAGGAGCGCTGGCGTCGCGTCGCGGAAGAACTGGAACGGACCTTCCCCGAACTGGGAATCCCCCAGACCGGTCATGTCGTGTGCGAGAGACGCGCCACGATCGATGCCCGCGTCGATCTGGACGCACTGCGCCCGGTGGCCGGCACCCCCTGGCCCGGACTGTTCCTGGCCGGCGACTATGTGACGCCGGGCCTGCCCTCGACCCTCGAAGCCGCCGTGCGGTCTGGATTAGAATCAGCCCACAAGCTACTGGAGACGCTGCCTTGACCGATCTCGACATCCCCGCCCTGCTGGACTATCGCCCGGAAGCGGGTGCCTTCAACGACCGCGTGGTCCTGGTGACCGGCGCGGCCGCGGGCATCGGACGTGCGATCGCGCAGGCCTGCGCGGCGGCGGGCGCGATCGTCGTGCTGCTGGACAAGGACATCAAGGGGCTGGAGAAGACCTACGACCTGATCGAGCAGGAAGGCCACCCGCAGCCCGCCATCTATCCGCTCAATCTGGAGGGCGCCACGGTCAAGGACTACGGCGACCTCGCCGAGAACATCCGCGACTCCCTCGGGCGCCTGGACGGGCTGGTGCTGCACGCCGGCTGGGCCGGGACGCTGACGCCGATGAAGGGATACGACCCCGAGCTGTGGTTCAAGGTCATCAACAGCAACCTGCACGGCCCGTTCTTCCTCTCTCAGGCCGTGCTCCCGCTGCTGGAAGACAGCCCGCACGGCAGCCTGGTCGTTTCCACCCAGGACTGCCGCAAGGCCTTCTGGGGTGCGTTCGGCATGGCCAAGGCCGCGCAGGACGCGATGATCGACATCCTCGCGCGCGAGCACCGCAACGAGAAGCACTTCATCCATGTGAACGGCATCGATACCGGCCCCGTGCGCTCGCGCTTCCGCGCCGGCCACTACCCGGCCGAGAACGCCGAGAAACTGCCACGCCCGGAAGACGTCGTCGGCCCGTACCTCTACCTGCTGGACACCACCGACCCGGAACACACCGGCCTGCACCTGTCGCTGGAAGGCCACGTACCCGAGCCGGCGCCCCGCCCGCACCGCCAGCCCCAGGAGGGCTGACCACCGCCCCTGACAACCCGGGGCGCCCCCCTGTAGGAGGCCAGCGCTCTGGCCGATTGGATGCCGGACAGACCCCATCGGCCAGAGGGCTGGCCTCCTACAAGACATTGCTTCTCCCGGCGCCCCAACAACCGTGCAGCGGCTATCCGGGATGCCAGGGAGGCAGAGCAACACGATGACTAGGACCGCGGGTCATGGCGGCAGGATGGCAAGGGTGGACACCCCCAACGGCCAGAATAAGCGCATTTCCCCGGCCCGGCCCTCACCCCCTGTAGGAGGCCAGCCCCCTGGCCGATCGGGTGTCGGACATGCCCCATCGGCCAGAGGGCTGGCCTCCTACGCAATTCAGGTAGCGGAGGTGGAGCTCTACGGACGCTGCGGTCGGCGCTTGCCCGGGCGGGATTTGGCCCGGGGCGGGCCCTTCTTCGGCCCGGGCCCGACCGGGCGGGCGGCGGTCTCCACGCCCTTGTGCTGGGTCTGGAAGGTCTGGCCGCGTTTCTGCAGGGCCTTGCCGCCGCGGGTCACACGGCCGCCGGTGGCCGCCCTCGCACCACCGGTGCCCTTGCCGGTGCCGGCGGGCTGCCAGGTGGGGATCAGGTGTTGCTTGCCATTGCCGATCAGGTCTGCGCGGCCCATGCGCTTGAGCGCATCGCGCAGTAGCGGCCAGTTGTTCGGATCGTGATAGCGCAGGAACGCCTTGTGCAGACGCCGCGCCCGTGCGCCGCGCGCGACCGGCACCCGGTCCCCCGCCTTGCGCTTGATGCCGCGCAACGGGTCCCGCCCGGAGTGCCACATCGCGGTCGCGAGCGCCATCGGGCTGGGCAGGAAGGCCTGCACCTGGTCGGCGCGGAAGTTGTGCCGCTTGAGCCACAGTGCGAGGTTCAGCATGTCCTCGTCCGACGTGCCCGGGTGCGCGGCGATGAAATACGGGATCAGGTACTGCTCCTTGCCCGCTTGTTTCGAGTACTTCTCGAACATCGCCTTGAAGCGGTCGTAGGCGCCCATGCCCGGCTTCATCATGCGAGAAAGCGGCCCGGATTCCGTATGTTCCGGGGCAATCTTCAGGTAGCCTCCCACGTGGTGGGTAACCAGTTCCTTCACGTACTCCGGTGATTCCACGGCCAGGTCGTAGCGCAGGCCCGAGGCAATCAGGATCTTCTTGATCCCGGGCAGCGCCCGTGCCTTGCGGTAGAGGTTCACCAGCGGCGTGTGGTCGGTATCGAGGTTCTTGCAGATCCCGGGATAGACACAGGACAGCCGGCGGCAGTTGCGCTCGATCTCCGGGTCCTTGCAGGCCAGACGGTACATGTTCGCGGTCGGCCCGCCGAGATCGGAGACCACGCCAGTAAAACCGTCGACCTTGTCGCGGATCTCCTCGATCTCCTTGAGCACGCTCTCCTCGGAGCGGCTCTGGATGATGCGGCCCTCGTGCTCGGTGATCGAGCAGAACGTACAGCCGCCAAAGCAGCCCCGCATGATGTTCACCGAGAAGCGGATCATCTCCCAGGCCGGGATACGCGCATCGCCATAGGAGGGATGCGGCGCACGCGCATACGGCAGGTCGAACACCGCATCCATCTCCGCGGTGGTCAGCGGGATCGGCGGCGGGTTCAGCCAGACCTCCTTGTCGCCATGGCGCTGGACGATCGCGCGGGCATTGCCCGGGTTGGTCTCCAGATGCAGCACGCGGGAGGCATGGGCGTACAGCACGGAATCGCCCTTGACCTGTTCAAAGGCCGGGATGCGGATGACCGTCTGGTCTCGCGGGGTCCCGCGCGGGATGTCGCGGTGGAAGCGAACGACCTGAGCGCCCCCCTCCTCGGCGGCACCTTTCGATTCCTGCTTCGTGTCGGCCTCGGCACAGGTCGACGGCGAGACCATCGCGTACGGGTCGGGGTTGGCATCCACCGGGCCCGGCGTATCCACTTCGCTGGAGTCCAGCTCCACATAGCCGCCCGGCACCGCATCGCGCAGGAACGCCGTACCCCGCAGGTCGGTGATCTCCCGCGGGTGCTCGCCGGCGGCCACGCGATGGGCCAGCTCGACCAGGGCGCGCTCGGCATTGCCGAACAGCAGGATGTCGGCACGCGCATCCAGCAGCACCGAGCGCCGCACCTTGTCCTGCCAGTAGTCGTAGTGGGCGATGCGGCGCAGGCTCGCCTCGATGCCGCCGGCGACCACCGGCACGTCCTTGTACGCCTCGCGGGCGCGCTGGGCGTAGACAATCACGGCACGGTCCGGCCGGTGGCCGTGTACATCCCCGGGGGTATAGGCGTCGTTGGAGCGGATCTTCCGGTCAGCCGTGTAGTGGTTGACCATCGAGTCCATGTTGCCGGCAGTGACGCCGAAGAACAGATTGGGGCGGCCCAGCGCGCGAAACGGCTCGGCGGAGGTCCAGTCCGGCTGCGCGATGATGCCGACGCGAAAGCCCTGTGCCTCCAGCAGCCGCCCGATGATCGCCATGCCGAAGCTCGGGTGGTCAACATAAGCGTCCCCCGTGACCAGCACGATGTCGCAGCTGTCCCAGCCGAGGTCGTCCATCTCCTCGCGGGTGGTCGGCAGAAACGGGGCCGTACCGAAGCGCTTGGCCCAGTAGGGCTTGTGCGCAAACAGCGAAGGCGGGAAATCAGGGACAGCGGACATGGGCTCGGGCTCCCGGCGCGGGGCCGGTGGATTCAAACCCGCGCATTACACGCCGGAAACGCCGCCAAATCAAACGGCCCCGGCGCTTGCGGGGCCGAAATCTCATCGCGTACGGCCAGCCTCAGTAAAGCTTTACAAACAGATCAATCGCCGGCTGCATCGCACCGCGCCAGCGCTCTTCCAGATCCGGCTCCCAGCGCGGATCGATCTCGGCAGCCGTGCGCACCATGCAGTCCAGCCAGATCGGGTACAGATCCGGCTCCACGGGTACACGCCCTTCGCGGGAATGGACCTGGCCCATGCGCTCCATGGTGGAAGCCACGAAGCTCTCGCCCTCGGCATAGCTGATTGCCGTCGAGACGGCCTGCCCGAGTGCACGTTTCTGCTGCGAGAGATCCGTCGAGCCAAACGCGGCCTTCACCCGTGGGTCGGCCTGGAGGAAGTGTTCGTAGAAACGCGTAACGAAGTCGCCCGCCCGGCGGCATCGCCCGTAGCTCTGGTGCACGTCGGAGAAATTCATGACTATCCCTGCGCCGTAAGAAGACGCAAGGATAGAGCCTCTCGGAGACCGAGCGATTGAGCCAGATCAAGCTTCCCTGGCAGCCGTCGCGTCCACCCAGTGCAACTGGGCAAACAGATCCACCGTCGGCGCCGTCGCCGCGCGCCAGCGCGAGGCCAGTTCGTCTTGCCACTCGGGGTCGGTATCCCGTGCGGCCTCGATCAGGGCCTCGACCCAACAATCGTTCAGCGCGGGCGCGACGGGCACACGGCCATGTGCGCCGTGCACCATGGCCATGGTGTGCACCGGAGCCCGACCATCGCTGCGACGCTCGGCAAAATCCAGCGCCGCCAGCACCGACTCGTTGAGGATATGCTCCTGGCGCGTGGGTTCGCTGTCGCCAAATACTTCGGGGATCCGCGGGTCCGCCGCCATCAACAACAGCCGGAAATGGCGCAGGAAGGCATCGGTTCGCATGCAGCGATCATGGCTCGCGCGAACATCGGGGAAGAACATACGGAACTCCGTTCCAAAACCCGCGATGCTACGCAGCCTGCCGATGCCCCGCGATAACGCATGCTAACGCGGCCCATCGTGCCAGCCGGGGTGCTCCCTGTCAGGACTTCGGATACACCCCCGCATACTGAATGCCGGCCAGTTCCGCCAGCTCGCGGTCGAACGTCGTCAGGTCGTTCGGGCCGAAGTCCTCCAGACGGTTGTGGCCGCAAGCCCGCGCCAGTACGCACATCAGCTCGCTCGAGGCCTGCAGGAAGCGGCCCAGCCGCTCCCCAGCCTCCTGGGGATCCAGCCGCGCACGCAGCTTCGGGTCCTGTGTCGCCACACCGGACGGGCAGCGATTCGTGTGGCAGATCCGCGCACCCACGCAGCCCACCGCCTGGATCGCGGCATTCGCCAGCGCAATACCGTCCGCCCCCAGCGCCAGGGCCTTCACGAAGTCCGCGGGCGTGCGCAGCCCGCCTGTCACCAGCAGCGTGACCCGGCCACTGGCGCCATTGGCGTCCAGGAATCGCCGCGCGCGGCCCAGGGCGGGGATCGTGGGCACACTGATGTGGTCGCGCAGCAGCGCAGGCGAGGCCCCGGTCCCGCCACCACGACCATCCAGGATCACGTAGTCCGCCCCCGCCTCCAGGGCAAAGGCCAGATCCGCCTCGATATGATTGGCCGACAGCTTGAAGCCGACGGGGATGCCCCCGGTCTTCTCCCGTACCTCATCGGCAAAACGGCGATAATCCGCAGGCGTCTCGAACCCGTCCAGGCTGGCTGGCGAGATGGCGTCCTGCCCCGCGTCGATCCCCCGCACCCGGGCGATCTCGTCACTCACCTTCGCCCCGGGCAGCACGCCACCCACACCGGTCTTGGCCGCCTGGCCGGCCTTGAAATGAAAGGCCTGCACCTTCTCCAAGACCTCGTCGGAATAGCCAAACCGCGCCGGCCCCAGCTCGAACAGATAGCGCGAGTTCTCCGCCTGTTCGGCATCCAGCATCCCGCCCTCGCCGGAACAGATTCCCGTCCCGGCCTGCTCGGCCCCGCGTGCCAGCGCAATCTTCGCCTCGCGCGAAAGCGCGCCAAAGCTCATGTCCGATACCAGCATCGGGATATCCAGCTGCAGCGGCCGCTTCGCCTCCGGTCCGATCACCAGCCCCGTCTCGACCGGAGCGCCATCCGGCAACGGCCGACTCGCCAACTGCGCCGCCAGCAACTGCAGGTCGTCCCAGATCGGGAGCCGGCTGCGCGGCACACCCATCGCCACTGTCGGCCCGTAGTGGCCCACCTCGTCCAGACCCGAACGGGCCATGCGATGGATCAGTTCGACATGCGGCTCGGTCTCCGTGTTACGCGGGTCCGGTGCACCGTCACTATCATCCTCGCTGGAACCCTTGCCCGCCTCCGGCTCCGTGCCGATATCGTCCTCGTCGAACTGCTGGTGCGTCCCATCGCAGTACGGCAGATCACCCGACTGCTTGCACTGGCAGAGAAACGCCTCGCCGTCTTCCTCGGGAGTAAAGGCGATGGGCTCCAGCCCCGTACCCTCGTGCGAGCCGTCGCAAAATGGCTGGTCCTTGGATCGCCCGCAGCGGCAGAAGTAGTACTCCTCCCCCTTCTTGAGCTCGACACCCTTGGGCTCCACTGCCGCGATCTTCGCTCCAGCCATCATCCGCTCCTTGCTGTATGGGGCACACAGGTCGTGTACTGTCCCTGTGACAACAAAGCCACCGCAAATTTCCCGTGCCGTTCGCGATAGCAGCCTTTATTATGGACACAAAGGCCTCCGGGAGACCCGATGAGCACCACCGACCACCGCCACACCCGCCGCGACTACACCCAGGGCGAGCTCCACCGCCGCGACCTGCTCGACAACCCCCTGACCCTGCTGGACCGCTGGCTGGTAGACGCGCGCGAAGCCGGAAACCCGGACCCCACCGCGATGATCCTCGCCACGGCCGACGCCGACGGCCAGCCCTCCGCGCGCACGGTTCTGCTCAAGCACGTGGAGGGCGAAGACCTCTGCTGGTACACCGACTCCCGCAGCCGCAAGGGTCAGGACCTCACCGAGAATCCGCGCGCCGCACTCCTGTTCTACTGGCCCGAGACCGAGCGCCAGATCCGCGTCGAAGGCAGCGTAACCGCCCTGCCCGGCGAGGCCGCGGACGAATACTTCGCCCAGCGGCCGCGCGCCAGCCAGCTGGCTGCAGCGGCCTCCATCCAGAGCCAGCCCATCGGCACGCGCGCCGAGCTCGAGGCCCGTGTCCAGGCGCTGGAAACGCAGTACCCCGAAGGCGCGATCCCCCGCGATCCCGCCTGGATCGGCTACCGCCTGCAGCCCGAGTTGTTCGAATTCTGGCAGGGGCGCGCCGGCCGCCTGCACGACCGCTTCCAGTACCACCGCGCGGACAACGGCTGGCACATCACTCGCCTGATGCCCTGACGCGCTACCGCTACAGCCTCCGAATCTGCTAGGATTCGCTCCGCCGTCGCGGCTCGACCCCGCACGGTGCAACAATTCGGAGAGGTGCCGGAGTGGTCGAACGGGGCGGTCTCGAAAACCGTTGTACTCTCGCGAGTACCGAGGGTTCGAATCCCTCCCTCTCCGCCAGATTCAAGCAAGGGGGCCCAAGTGGCCCCTTTCGCATGTCTGTCCCCTAAGGTGTCGAGATTCGAACCCGAGGGATAGAAAATGATGGTTCGACGGGTGACGCGAAGCGGCACCCGAACGTCGCCTCAGGCGACGGCCCGCAGGGCGAGGCACATCGTGCCGAGTAATCCCTCCCTCTCCGCCAGATTCAGCATGGGGGCCTGCGTGGCCCCTTTTGCATTTCTAGCCCCAGCGTTCCGGGATTCGAACCCGAGGAATCCGAAACGATGGTTCGACCGATGGCGCATCGCGACATCGGAACGCCGCAGCGCAGCGGAGGCGGCCCGTAGGGCGGCGACAACGTCGCCGTAATCCCTCCCTCTCCGCCAGATTCAAGCAAAGGGGCCCAAGTGGCCCCTTTCGCACGTCTGGCCCCCGACATATCGGGATTCGAACCCGAGGAATTAGAGGCTATGGTTCGACTGGCAGCGCGAAGCGATGCCAGAACGTCACCGCAGGTGACGACCCGAAGGGCGAGGCACATCGTGCCGAGTAATCCCTCCCTCTCCGCCAGATTCAAGCAAAGGGGCCCAGTGGCCCCTTTCGAATGTCTGGCCCCAGCCTTCTGGAATTCGAAACCGAAGCCTGTGGGAAGTATCTTGAGGGGGACTTGTGGGAGCGGGCTTGCCCGCGAAGCCCCTGCGCACAAAAAAGGCGACCCCGGAATCCGTGGGTCGCCTTTTTTGCGTCATTTTCTGGTGGGCGGTACTAGGTTCGAACTAGTGACCCCTGCCGTGTGAAGGCAGTGCTCTACCGCTGAGCTAACCGCCCAGAACGGCGGCAAGATTACGTCCAGCGGGGTTCCGCGTCAAGGGAGAACAGTTACCAAGAGAGTAAACCCGCCGCAGCACCGTAGGATGCGATGAACATAGCGAATCGCATCGGGGTTTCGCTCGGCGCAGGGGATGGTGCGTTTCGCGGTGCTCAACCGCACCCTACGAGTGTCGCACTCGATCCCGCGACGCGCTGGCGCGTGCGTGAATAACCAAGGAAATGGCGGAGGGGGTGGGATTACTCGGCACGATGTGCCTCGCCCTTCGGGCCGTCGCCTGCGGCGACGTTCCGGTGTCGCGATGCGCCACCGGTCGAACCATCTTGTCGATCTCGTGGGTTCAAATCCCCTGGGACCTGAGAGTACGTGCTCACAGACACGAAGAGCTAGAGAAATGGCGGAGGGGGTGGGATTTGAACCCACGAGGGACGTGAATCCCTGCCGGTTTTCAAGACCGGTGCATTCAACCGCTCTGCCACCCCTCCGGTGGTCGGCATTCTCCGGGATGTGGGGCGGGCTGGCAATGGCGGGCGGGAAGTCGCTACTGGCGGTCCGTTTCGCGCGCCAGGGCCTGCAGTTCGGCGGCGCGGTCCTCGGGCACCTGCTTCCAGGAGAAGCGCCAGCGCCAGTTGCCGTCATCCATGGTGCCGGGTCGGTTCATGCGGGCCCGGTTGTCCAGGCCGAGTGCGTCCTGCATCGGCAGGATGGCCAGCTGTGCTACGGAGCGGTAGGCGGCGCGGATCAACGGCCACGGGATCTCCTCGGCCCCGCCCTCGTTCAGGGTGTTGATCACGTGCTCCTGCATCTCGGGGGCGAGCGATTGAAACCAGCCCAGCGTGGTGTCGTTATCGTGCGTGCCGGTGTAGACGGCGCTGGCCTCGTTGTGGTTGTTCGGCAGGTACGGGTTGTCCTCGCCACCCTCGAAGGCGAACTGCAGGATACGCATACCCGGCAGGTCGAAGTGTTCGCGCAGCGCGGTGACTTCAGGCGTGATCACCCCGAGATCCTCGGCCAGCAGCGGCAGCGTGCCCAGCTCGTCTTCCAGGCGGCGAAAGAACGGCTCGCCCGGGCCCGGCACCCAGCGGCCATTGGTCGCGTCCGGTTCCTCGGCCGGGATCCCCCAGCTCGCCTCGAAGCCACGGAAATGGTCGATGCGGACGGCATCCAGGGTTTCCAATGCCCAGCGCATGCGATCGACCCACCAGCGGTAACCGGTGGCCTCCAGCCGGTCCCAGTGGTACTGGGGGTTGCCCCAGCGCTGCCCGGTCTCGGAGAAGTAGTCCGGAGGAACACCGGCGACGGTGACCGGATGGCCCGTCTCGTCCAGGGCGAACAGGTCGCGATGAGCCCAGACATCGGCCGAGTCGTGCGCCACGAAGATCGGCATATCGCCCAGGATGAGGATATCCAGATCCTTCGCCTGACGACGCAGGTCCTGCCACTGGTCAAAGAACACGAACTGGGCGAAGCGCACCCGCTCCAGCTCGTCGCGCGCCTCGTCCTCGATCCGCTCCATCGCGTCCGGGTCGCGGTCGCGCAGCACCGGGTCCCACTCCCACCAGGGCCGATCCTGCTCGCGTGCGCGGATCACCACGAAGCGGGCGTAGTCGTCCAGCCAGACCGGCCCCTGCTCCTGACAGAACCGCTGATAGGCCTCTCGCCAGACGGCCGGGGTGTCATTCAATCGGGCATGCGCCCGGGCCAGCATGGCCTCCCCGGTGCCGCTGTCCGCCGACAGCCCAACCCGCTCGGCCAGCAACCGGGGATCGATCAGGCGCGCATCACCCGCAAAGGCGGAGATGCACGCGTAGGGCGAGCCATCCTCATGCGGGGGGTGTAGCGGCAGGATCTGCCACAGCGTGAAGCCTGCCCGACGAGCCCAGTCGAGAAAGGCGTAGGCCTCGCCGCCGAGCGTCCCGACCGGCTCGCTGCCGGGCAGGGAGGTGGGATGAAGCAGTACGCCCGCCCGCCGGCGCTGCATCAGCGGGTTAGCATGGCCCTCGCCGACCATCAGTCGCCCTGCCCCTTGCGCATCGTGCCGCCCGCGGACGGATCACCCCCGCCGACCGAGAGCACCTCGCCCAGCGATTCGGGGACCGTGAGGTTGGCAAGCTGATAAAGCCGCGCCAGATGTCGACGATAAAGCTGCTCGAAGTCACTGACCGAACCGGCCGGGTTATACGCCCCGAACCACCAGCACCAGTCCGACCCTTCGCAGATGGCCAGTTGCTCGCGCAGTTCCGGTGTATCCAGCGAGGGATCCTCGGCCACGGCCTGGTCTACCGCCTTGCGGGCCGCGATCAGGCTGTCCCAGCCCCGGTTCTTGTCGGGGTCGCCGATCCAGGTGGAGAACGTCCCGTATACCCAACTGCCCGCGACCAGCCCAGGCAGCTCGCCGCGATCGCGATCCTTGCCGCTGCGCCGGCAGACGTCGGCAAAGGTGCAAAGATTCAGTGTGGCGTGCTGCGCCAGGCGCTCGTACAGCGCATTGAGGAAGTGATAACCGTTCTCGGGGTAGTACTCCCAGGCGTTCTCGCCATCCAGGATCACCGAGACCACCCCACCCTGGGGCGAAACGGCGGCGATGTTCTCCAGGTGGTGGATGAAGTCCCCCACCGCGTCGTCCGCATGCCAGTCGGCATAGCGAAACCCGATCGCATCGGACAGCCCGTCGTCACGGAAAAACAGTTCGATGTCACTGCCCTGCAGTTGATAGGGGCGGTGCAGCCAGCCTTCCTCTTCGGCGGAGCCGGTGTTGGACTCGGCCGTCTCGCCCGCCGCCGCCAGGCTGTTGGCGAGCACCGTCTGGCCGCTGGCCGTCCAGCACAGCTTGTATTCGTCCAGCAGGCGTATGGTCGCCTCGCTCAGGCTGCCCTCGGAGGGCCAGCACCCGCGCGGGCGGAAGCCAAAATGCTTCTCGAAGACCTCGATCCCCCGATCGATGTGCCAGCGCACCCGGGCCTCCCCATCCGGATAGGCGGGGGCCTTGGGCAGCTCCACCTCCGGCATCGCCTCGCGGGCAGAGGCCAGGTCAATCATCAGCGGCATGATCGGGTGGGCATACGGGGTAAACGACAACTCGACCCGACCACTCTCCGCCAATTCCCGATAGCGCGGCAGGATGCCCTTGACCTCGTCGCGGATCAGCGTCAGCAGACGCTGACGCATGCCAGGGTCGAAGTTCGTATCCGCCTTCAGCCAGCCGCGCACCTCGGGATAGGCCCAGCGAATGGTCTCGCCCAGCCAGGCCAGGTGGTAACAGGTAGCCAGATCCTGGAAAAAGCGGTCATCCAGATGCCCCAGCAGCAGCGGCTCCTCCATCGCCTTGCGCGCGATATCGGCGAGGCGCTGGAACAGCGGGAACGGCTCGATCATGCGCGGGGCATGCGCCCGCAGGCATACCCGCAGGATCTCCTCGCGCTGCGCAGAGTCCGTCGGCACCGCATCCATGTGCAACAGGTCGAGCACCGGGTCGCCAACAAGCTGGCGCTCGCGCACGCAGGCGTCCAGGCGCTCGCCATAGTCCGCCAGTTGCTCCAGCAGGATCGGCGCAAAATTGACCACCGCGCGCGCCTTCGGGCAGGCCTCCAGGTGGGCGGCCATGTCCGTGTAGTCCTTCAGCGCATGGAGGTACGTCCAGGGCAGCGCGTATTCACCCGCGCCGCTCTCGAAGTACTGTGGCTGGTGCATGTGCCAGCACAGCACCACATCGAGTTTGGGTGGGATCGGCACCAGTGCAGTACTAGCGCACATGATGCGTGGCCTGTCCGAGCATCTCGGGGGTTACCACCCGTACACCTTCGGGCGATATGTAGTAGTCGCGGGCATCCGCCTCGTCGTCCACACCAATCTGGGTCCCGTCGGGCACCCTGCAGCCCTTGTCGATCACCGCCTTCTGGATTACGCAGTCCTCGCCCACCTTCACGCTGGGCAGGATCACCGAGTCTTCCACCGTCGAACCGGCGTTCACCTGGACGTTGGAGAACAGCAGCGAGTGGCGGATCGTGCTGCCCGAGATGATGCAACCCCCCGACACCATGGAGTCGATCGCCATGCCGCGGCGATCGTCGTCGTCAAACACGAACTTCGCCGGCGGCAGCTGCTCCTGATACGTCCAGATCGGCCAGTCGGAGTCGTACAGATTCAGTTCGGGGGTCACCCCGATCAGTTCCAGGTTCGCCTGCCAGTAGGAGTCGATCGTGCCGACATCACGCCAGTAGCCCTGGCGCACGCCCTGCTCGTCGCGGAACGGGTAGGCCATCACCTGATAGCGATCGATGATGCCGGGGATGATGTCCTTGCCGAAATCGTGCGTGGAGAAGGTGTCATCCGCGTCCTTGATCAGCTGCTCGAACAGGAACTGCGTGTTGATCACGTAGATCCCCATCGAGGCCAGCGAGTGGGTGCTCTTGCCCGGGATGCTCGCCGGGTCGTCCGGCTTCTCCGCAAACGAGGTAATGCGGCTCGCGGCATCGACGCCCATCACCCCGAAGGCCTTGGCACGTTCACGCTCCACCTCCAGGCAGCCCACCGTCATGTCCGCCCCGCTCTCCACGTGGAAGGCGATCATCTGGCCGTAGTCCATCTTGTAGATGTGGTCCCCGGCCAGGATTAGCACGTAACTTGGCGCGTGCTGACGGATGATGTCGATGTTCTGGTACACCGCGTCCGCCGTACCCTGGTACCAGGACGTCTCGATGCGCTGCTGCGCCGGCAACAGCTCGATAAACTCGCCGAACTCCCCGCGCAGGAAGCTCCAGCCTCGCTGGATATGCTGGATCAGCGAATGCGCCTTGTACTGCGTCAGCACCGCCACCTGACGGATGCCCGAGTTGATACAGTTGGACAGTGGAAAGTCGATGATGCGGAACTTGCCGCCGAACGGTACGGCCGGCTTGGCCCGCCAGAGCGTCAGCTGCTTCAGCCGCGATCCGCGCCCCCCGGCGAGGATCAGAGCCAGGGTCTCGCGGGTCAGACGACTAACAAAACGTTGCGGTTGCGGATTCATGCACCCATCCTTGCCATTAAACCTCTCCGGGGCTGTGACCCCGATCAAACACCGAGCGTGATTCGAGTATGACAACAGCCTCCAGCAAATGCATCACACCCGTTGCCGAAACCCTCGCGCGTTTGCCGGAGGCGCGCCTCCATGATCCACACAGCGTCCTGGGCCTTCATGCGCTGGATCAAGAGACTGCCTGCTACCGTGGCTGGCTGCCGCACGCCAGCGAGGCCTCGATCACACTTTCGGGCGGATCCGACGAACCGCTCACACCCAGTACCAAAATCCCGGGGCTCTTCACCTGGCAGGGCAAGGGCAATGCCCTCCCCGCGCACCCCGAACTCCGCTGGAAGCCCGAGGGTGGCACGCAGACATTACAAACCGTTGACCCGTGGAGCTTCTCTCCGGACATCCCCGAGTTCGACCGCCACCTGTTCGCCGAAGGCCGGCACTGGCACGCCCACCGCATGCTCGGCGCGCACCCGGAGACCCGCGACGGGATCGACGGCGTGCGCTTCGCCGTCTGGGCCCCGAACGCCGAGCGCGCCTCCGTCGTCGGCGACTTCAACCGCTGGGATGGCCGTTGCCACCCGATGACCGTGCACCCGGGCAGCGGCATCTGGGAGCTGTTCATCCCGGGGCTGGATCGCGACACCCTGTACAAATTCGAGATCCGCAACCGCGACCACGGCACCATCCACGTCCGCACCGACCCCTACGCCCGCGCCTACCAGCTGCGCCCGGAGACGGCCGCGCGCATCCAGCCGCAGAGCGACTACACCTGGGGCGATGACGACTGGCTGCAGAACCGAGATCCCGAGGGCTGGAAGCACCGCCCGATGAGCATCTACGAAGTGCATCTCGGCTCCTGGCAGCGCAGCCCCGAGGGCCAGTGGCCCAACTACCGCGAGCTGGCGGAGCGCCTCGTGCCTTATGCCCGCGACATGGGCTTCACCCATCTCGAGTTGCTGCCGATCACCGAGCACCCGTTCGACGGCTCGTGGGGCTATCAGAGCACCGGCTTCTTCGCCCCCACCTCGCGCTTTGGCGACCCGGACGATTTCCGCTACTTCGTCGACCAGGCCCACCAGGCCGGGCTCGGCGTATTGCTCGACTGGGTGCCCGGCCACTTCCCGCGCGACGAATTCGCCCTCGCCCGCTTCGACGGCACCGCACTGTACGAACACGAAGATCCGCGCATCGGCGAACACCGCGGCTGGGGCACGCTGATCTTCAACTACTCTCGTCCTGAGGTGCGCAACTTCCTCCTCTCCAGCGCGCTGTGCTGGGTCGAGGACTTCCACCTCGACGGCCTGCGCGTGGACGCGGTCGCCTCCATGCTCTATCGCGACTACGACCGCGAGCCGCACGACTGGCTGCCCAACATCCACGGCGGCAACGAAAACCTGGAGGCGATCGACTTCCTGCGCCACCTGAACGAGACCGTGCAGACCGCGCACCCCGGCGTGGTGATGATCGCCGAGGAATCCACCGCCTGGCCGGGCGTCAGCCGCCCACCGTCCATGGGCGGACTCGGCTTCACCATGAAATGGAACATGGGCTGGATGCACGACACCCTGACCTACTTCGGCATGGACCCGATCTACCGCCACTACCACCACAACCAGCTCACCTTCGGCCAGATCTACGCCTACAGCGAGAACTTCGTCCTGCCCTTCTCCCACGACGAAGTCGTGCACGGCAAGCGCAGCCTGCGCGGCCGCATGCCCGGCAACGAATGGGAACAGCACGCCAACCTGCGCCTGCTCTATGCCTGGCAGTGGCTCTACCCCGGCAAGAAGCTCCTGTTCATGGGCCAGGAATTCGGCCAGGGCCCGGAGTGGTCCGAGGACCGCGAACTGGACTGGTACGTCCTGCAATACCCGCTGCACCAGGGCCTGCAGCAGCTCGTGCGCGACCTTAACCAGGTCTACCGCGACCACGCCGCCCTGCACGGCCGCGAATTCGAACCCGACGGCTTCTCCTGGCTGGACTGCGACGACGCCTCGCACTCCACCCTCAGCTTCCTGCGCCGCGACATCCACGGCCAGGAACGCATCGTCGTGCTCAACCTCACCCCCATCGAACGCGGTGCGCACCCGGTCCCCGCACCGCACCCCGGCCCCTGGCGCGTCGTCCTCAACACCGACGCCCAGGCCTACGGCGGCGACTCCCGCGGCCCCGCCCACGCCCACGCCGAACCCATCGAGCGCAACGGCCACCCCGCCACGCTCTACCTCCACCTGCCTCCCCTCACCGCCCTCCTCCTGGAGCCTGCCGGTTAACTACCGGACAAGCCCCAATCGGCCAGAGGGCTGGCCTCCTTGTGTGTCGTTGCAGATGGGTCGCTACCACCTGTGGCGCTGTACTCGGGGCAACCCGTTGGCCTCCTGAGGCTTTGAGCCTGATCCGTAGATCGGTACCCGAGTCCTTTTTCATCTCGAAGTTTGAACGGTATCCAAGCCCCCCGTCAGGGACGGGTGAGGCTGTACGGACAAGGCGAGAGGACGAGATGGCTCACATTGGCATTGATGTCAGCAAGAACAAGCTCGACTGCATGTGAGTGCGGGACTTGGGGGCGGGCAAGATCAAGCCCAAGGTGTTCCCGAACCGCCGGGACCAGTACCCGGAGCTGCTCCACTGGCTCGAGCGCAACACGGGGGAGTCGCCCCAGGCACTGCACGTGTATCTGGAGGCCACCAGTCCCTATCACGAACCCCTGGCGTACTGGCTGCATGAGCAAGGCGTTCGGGTC
>NZ_KB897922.1:0-80726 GCF_000377225.1 Thioalkalivibrio sp. ALJ4
TCGTAGGTCTGGGCAATGTTATCCATGTCCTCGAAGCCGCCGATCACCCAGTTGCTGCCGTAACAGGTGTGGTAGGTCGAGTTGGGCTCGATCAGTGTCACGTCCAGCCCCGGAGAAAACGTCTTCAGGTACTTGGCGGCCGTAGCCCCACCCGAACCGCCGCCGACCACGACGATACGTGCGCCATTGGAATAACCACCGGCGATCGCGCCACTGACCCCTGTGACGGAAGCCAGACTCGTAATGCCGAACGCCTGCAAGAAGCGGCGTCGATTGAACTGTTGCATGATGGACCCCCTGTTCAGAATCGGGCGAAGTACGACGCCATGGCGTCGATTTCTTCGTCGGTGTAACCCTTGGCGTGACGATCCATGATCGTCGCGTCACGATCGCCATCGCGGAATGCCCGCATCTGACTGCCGATTACCTCCGGCGACAGGCGGGCGAGATCCGGCACGCCCTTTTCGGCGCCCGCGGCGTTGTGACACGCCTTGCACGAGGCCGCCATCAGCTGCCCGCGCGTCACTTCGTCGTTCTCCGCCAGAACGGTGCCGGGCACCGCGGCAGCCATCAGCAGCGAGGCCGCAAGCCCCGCGATGTACATGCGCATCTTCATTGAACAAACTCCTCTTCACTTCGTGTGAATCGCGTTAATGTCGGCAGCGTTGCAGCCTGCCATCTTCCTTGGCCCCGGTAATCACCTCAGGCCACATGCCGTCTTCCTGTTAGGGCCGCCCCGTCGCTCGACCGGTTCGCCTACTCCCCTTCCTGCGACGCGCCGTTCGCTGATCACGGGAATACGTTCACTCTTCGGTGCTCCCGCTGCTCATCTCAGGCCCGGTAACCCACACCTCATTACTACGCCAAAATTCGTAGACCATCCCGCCAGGGGATACCATTGCACGATCACCCGTGCTCCCTGTCCCAAAACCAACTGCCAGCGCCCCTTTTTAAATTCACACCGGTCCGCCGCCATCCTTGACTCCCAATGGCCCGACAATACCGCGATCCAAGGCATGGCACCTATCAAGACACTGAGATTGCCCTAACGCTTATTCCGACCGCGACTCTGCCCTTTCAGCCTCTCCTTACAGGCGCTCTCGGATAAACTCAATCATCTCAGGCGAATCCCACTTTCGCGGCCCGATCGCAATAAACTTCCTTTGGCCCGTGGTGTCGACCAGTATGGTAGTTGGCAATGCTTTGATTCCCCATTCTCCAAGATTGAGGCTTGCATCCTCTACCACGGGAAACGAAACCGGCACATCTTCAAGAAACTCGTCCATTGCCTCACCACCTGGACCCGCATGAACCGCCAGAATCTGGAGCTTATCCGAACCGAACTCCTGGTACAGCTTTTCCTTGGCGGGCATCTCCAACCGACACGGCGCGCACCATGTTGCCCAGAAATAGACCAGAACGACGCGGTCCCGATAATCACCCAACCGGTGTTCGCCACCCTGCACAGCCGGCAACACGAAATCCGGCGCCATCGGTTCCCCGGGTACAGGATCCATAGCCTGGTCCGCATTGGCGTTCCCAAAGAACAGCATCACCAAAAGAAAAACAACGCTATTAAACACTACAATGAAACGTCTCATCGATTACAAGCCCTCCCCAGGCTCCAGAGGTACAATACGTCTCTCCACCCCTACGTTCCCTACTGGAGCGGCGAATGCGTCGGACACCAGCTCTCTATACTCGCCGGTAAGGGACCGCAGGAAGGCGACCAAATCTTCCCGTTCTTGCTCAGTCAGACCCAATGGCTGAATCCGCTCATCCTGTAAAGGATTTTCTATACCACCGTCGTTATAGAATTCGACGACCGCTTCAAGTGAATCCAATGATCCATCGTGCATATACGGCGCTGTGAGCGACACATTCCGGAGGCTCGGCGTCTTGAAATGCCATCGATCATCAGGGTCTTCCGTGATCCTGTAGCGCCCAAGATCTGGAGCAAGCCGGCTTCCAACCGTTCTAATCGTCTCCTCCGAAATGTTCATATAGACGCCAGGTGCAATCAACACTCGAGACCCCTCAGACGACCCCGACCGCCTTGAACGTTCTACTCCCACACCCGTGTTGTGCAGTTTCTGATCAGTGAACAAGGCGTAATCTTCCTTAACCGTATGACATGCAATACATTGCCCCCGACCCGAGAAGATCTCAAAGCCCCGGATTTGACTCTCAGTGATCGCATCTTCTTCATCACCGAAGTACCAGCGGTCGAAGGGAGAATTCCCCGATATCAGTGTCCGCTGATAGGCGGCAAGAGCCTTGGGAACCGTATCGATATCCGGCCCTCGCCCATCAAACGCCGCTTCGAAACGCCCGTCATAATCCGGCAGCGACTCGATCGTCTGCAAGACGTAGCCGATCGACGGGTTTGCCATTTCATTCTTGTCCAGCATCGGTTGCCAGGCCAGCTGCTCAAGCGACTCTTCTCTCGAATCGTGGAAAAGCTCATCAAAGAATCCAACGTTATACAGAGTCGGGGCATTGCGACCAACGGATCTGCCCATTATTCCAACAGCTGTTCTCGTCTCATTATTGGTGAAGCCCTGCTCGGCAATGTGGCACATCGCACATGACTGGGTTCTATTCAAAGAGAGCCTGCGATCAAAGAAAACCTTTCGGCCTAGTGCAACTCGCTCTTCAGTCAACGGATTGGACTCTGGAATTTCCAGTGGAGGTAGGCCCAGCATGCCTTGCTTTGCCCGGCCGACAAGATCTGCCGGAACACCGATACGTGACTCCAAGGCGAGTGATCGGGTCTGAAAATCCGGCCTGTCATATCCTCTTCGGTCATCGCCTGGGCGATCGAAAATATTTTCACCCGAATCAGCAGAAGAATCGGTATCCTCCGCATAATCCGCGCTCGCCATAAAGGACAGTAACAATGCCGACCCGATGCCAGCTAGGATCCAGAGTCCAGTTTTCATATTAGCCTTCCAACCGTTCATCCCTGCACCTTTCTACCTTAAGCGTGGCGGTTATCATCGTTTAATATCGGCGTTGTCACCCGTCAAGGTCTTGAGAAAAGCTACCAGGGCCGCCTTCTCCTCTGTGCTGAGACCCAAGGGTTGTATCAGTGCTGACTGATACCTGTGGGGGACGCCTCCGCGGTCATAGTAAGCAACGACTCCTTCCAGGCTGCCAATAGAGCCATCGTGCATGTACGGCGCTGTCAGCTCCACGTTTCTTAGGGACGGCGTACGGAACTTCCAGCGATCCGCCGGGTTCAATGTCACCTCATACAGACCAAGATCGTTATATGCGCGTTGTTCCGTACCTGTCAGCGCTTCTTCGTTGATGTTAATTGTTTGGCCTGCGACCTCGATCTGCCGACGTTTGGGCCGAAGCCCCATCGAATGTTCGTACCCAATCCCCGTGTTATGCAGGGAGTTATCCGTGAACAGCGCATAGTCTTCATTGACCGTATGGCATGCAGCACAGTTGGCTCGATCGCGAAACACTCTGAAACCCAGCTCTTCCTCCTCATTCAGAGCATCCGACTCCCCCCCGAAATACCACCGGTCGAACCGTGAGTCGCCGGAGACGATCGTGGTCATGTACGCCGACAGCGCCGCCGCGACGTTAGAAACAGTCGCACCCTCTCCGTCAAACACCTGCTCGAACTTTGCCTCCAGGTCCTCGTTGGAGCGCAGACGCTGCAAGACCTGGCCCATCGAACGATTACCGAGGAAGGGCTGGTCAAGCAGCTTTCCCCAAACCAAGGTGTCTAGAGAGAATTCCCTACCATCCCAGTACAGGCGATCCTGATAGGCGACATTAAAAAGCGAACTCGAGTTTCTGCGCAGACTTTGTCCGCCAATGCCCACCGCACGACTCACGGCGTTCTGAGAAAATCCTTCTTGTGGCTTGTGGCAGGACGCACACGCCAAAGTATTGTTGGACGATAGAACCGGGTTTCGGAACAGTTCGCGCCCGAGGTTTGCACGATCGGCACTCAAGGCGTCCTTCTTTGCGGCCGAGAGCGATGGAAGACCCAGCGGGGCCTCTTCTACCCTACCGAGAAGCAACTCACCCCACGCCTCATCCGTTAGCGTGTGATCTGGGTCATCATCGTCCTTTCGGACGGAGGACTTCCCTGCTTGTTCCAGCATCAGCGTGCGAACATCGGTCAACAACAACTCGGGGTGCAGAAAATCGACGCTGTAGATGTTCCTTATACGTTGATCTCGATCAATCAGATACACACGCAGCACGTGTGCAAAATGGCCAGTGAAATTCCCTTCCTTGTCATGCATCCGATTCACCGCTTGACCGTAATCCGAAAGGATTGGGTCCAGCGCGTCTTCGGACTCGGTCGTCAGGAATTTCCAGCTCGCTGTCTCCTGCGTGAAAGCCCTCCGGTACGAGGCCATCACGTCAGGCGAGTCGTTATTGGGATCGAACGACAATGTCAAGAGACGGACGTCACCGTCCAAGTCACTGTCATTCCGAATCTTTTGATGAATCTGTTGCATGACAAATGTCGCCAGGGGGCAACCATTCACGTCATCGCACGACGTGTACACAAAGCTCAACAGGACGTATTGATCGTCGAACAGATCTTTTAATTCGGCAGAGTCCCCAGTTTCAAGCAAAACATCTCCGGAAGGTGCATTCTTGATTGGTGGCAACCGGTAAGTTCCTGGCTCCGGAAGCTTAAACCCCAACGAACCATATCCGGGAGCAAGAAGTACGTCTTCAGAAGATTGAGCGGCAGTGCCGTCGGTGTGTCGGCCGAGATCATGACCGTCTTGGGCCCACAGCGTATTAGGTACCAGTGCAATGGTCATTAACAAAAGCAAGACACTACGCGGGAAAGAGATCAGTCGACTAATAGAGAGATGTCGGATGCACATAAATACTCCGAAGGAAAATCTAGGAGAAAGGGTATCGGCCCAACGGGCCGATACCAATGACCCCAAGCAGGAGAATCAGAGTCTATTCCATGGCCTTGGCTCCAATTCCCCAAACACGGAGGTCTCCATGTCTCCTACCTTTCAGAGGTCTCCTTGGCGGAGAGGATCAATTCGTCAAAGACTGTGTCCTTCATCTTCTCCGAATCGCCGCTCTTTGCAAGGCCGCCCTCAAACAAGCTCGCAGAGTTGAACGTGATCAAATGCGCCCGACCAAGATTTTCTTCGTAGAAATCAATAGTCCACGCTTCAGTCAGCTCGTAGTTACTCTTGTCGAAATGGTACTTGCGGAAGAACTGTTCGTCCTGGTCTCCTTTCTTGTCCCAGTTCGACAGGAGCGAAGTGCTGAAATACACTCGGTCGCCATCCCAGCTCTGGGAAACCATGTTGACCTGTGCGCCGATCTTCCGCTCTTTCACCAGCTTCGCATTGAACGGATCCGAAACATCGAAGAGCCGGGTCTTGCCATCCATAAAGGTGTTGATCCAGAGGTAGCGGTCATCGGAGGAAATTGAGAAGGCGACTGGAAGCGGAACGTCTTCCGGATTACCAATGGTACCGACCTCTTTGGCGGACCACCCTTCTTCCACATCGTCATAGATCACGTAGATCTTCGACGTTAGCGCCGTCGTAACGAAGCAATAGTTGGCACCCCACGCACACCGGATTTCCAGGGGCGCACCGGGGACGTCAAGGACGCGCTTCGCTTGCCGTTCGTGCAAATCCCACACGACGGCGGTATTCCCGAACCGCTGCATGGCTTCCGGGTCCTCGAGCATCTGCCCGAAGTCCATCATGTAATTCGTCCAGCCAGTGAACGAAGACGTGATCATCGCATTTGCTGCAGGCAGGAACCGAACGTCATAGCCATAGCCGTCGGCAAAGTCGCCCGTTTTCTCCGCACCCTGGAGGTTTTCGTCCGTGGGCATCCAGTAGGTTTCGACAAACTCGCCCTCGTTGGTGTATTCGACCAGAGCCGTTCGGCCACCGTGATCGCGGTCGTTCGAGAGCGCACTGATAATCATCCGGCCTGGCAGTGCGAAAAAGCTGTGCGGCCCAACGACACCGCCGGTTTGTTCCACAAAGTCGTCAATCGTCTTGACCAGCTTCGGATTGGATGGGTCCGTGTGCACGTCAAAGATGAAGATCTTATTCGAGTCCAGACCACCCGCCCACAGATAGCGGCGATCATCGGTATAGCCAGAATGGTGTGCCTCGTTCTGACCACCAACCGACACATAGTTGATGACTTCTCCGTAGGTGTCGGAATTGGGATCGACATCAACGGTTACCAGCTTGTCCTGTTCATCGCCTACGCCGTTTTCACCGAGCGTCCAGACGTATGCGTACTCTTCATGCCCGGTGATCTTGGGCGAGTACGGCGACACACAGGTCTCATCCGCCGAGGCGACTCCCGCTCCTCCAAGCCCAAAGCCGAGCATCACTGCTGCAGCTACCGGGGTCATCATCGTTCGCAGTTTCGTGTAACCTTTCTTCATCACTCCTCACCTCTTCTTGTCGCAGGTGGCGTCGAGCGCGTGCTCTGCCACCCTCCTTGAATCGCGCCACCGGGCGCCGCCAATGACGCATAGCCCCAAGCCGTTGCTAGCTCGGCAATTCATCTCCAACCTAGTACAGCAATCTGCACATAAAACAGCCGTAGAAATACGTACGGGCGTAGTAATACCTATTCGGTGAGGAGGAATTACGACCCGACCTCTATAACGCTTGTCTCTGGATCCCTCTCCATGATTACATCATAAGCGAATGTGTGGCGAGCCCAATCCAGTGATCAGCGGAACACCCAGAGGTACTCCTGATCATCTCTCCAACGCACAGGCCCAATACACCGGACCTACCATGTGATGGGATCGCCAAGACTCAGAGGAAAGCGTAGGCCCAATACCCACCTCGATAATGAAGACCTAAAGGACACTTAAATAGGAGGATTGACCTGGAATCAGTGCAAAGCGAGCCGATCCAGGCGATTCATCAGTAGGATTGCGAACGCACAACTAAAGGCAAGACGCTTGCGCCGCAATATAACAGAGCTTTGAGGGGCCGAATATGGGAATACTTTCAGTGAAAGATATCCGTTTCAGAAGGCGACATGGGAATCTCGATTTCGAGCGGGAGGTCGGGAACACTTTTTCCATCGACCTAATATGCCAAACCGATCTGCGAAAGGCAGCAAAAACTGACCGCCTGTCCGACACCCTGGACTATGCGCCCGCAGTCGCAACCGTAAGAGAGATCATGGAAGGGGAATCGGTACATCTAATCGAAACGCTGCTGGACCGAATCGGCGAATCGTTGATGGCACGATTTCCAGACATAATGTCACTCGAGGTTCACCTACGAAAACTACACCCTCCTATCCCGGAAACCTGCGAATATGTCGAATTGGTCGACCATTGGGAGCGTTAATGAGCCTAATTGGGCTTGCGATTGGCAGCGAGATGTTCCCTCGAGAAACACGTGAAGAATTGGCCTGGCGCCACTTCTGTCGGCAGTTGGTAGAAAAGCGACTCTAGTCGGAACCGACGCAAGCCCGGCAAAGTCGGCCCTCGGAACATGGTATGGAATTCTGATCCACCCAAGAGACAATGACTAGCCGTCAAGTAAAGCCGGGACAGAACATCGGAATAAACCATCGAGGCTAGCACCCTGGGCCCCGCCAACAAATATATACTCCGATAGCCGGCGGACCCTAGCCGCTTAACAAGGGGCGCTCCATCGACCCAACGACCTTCATCTTCGGCCCATACATCGAAGCCTTGTGATCGAAGTGATTTTACACGATCAGAATTGGCCCTCTTGCCAGTTGCGACAATAACCCGCTGGTCACTTGTTTCCGATTTTTGAGGAGTTGGAAAATCCAATGAGGAACTTACGATTACGATATCGGGCTGTTCTTTAAGGCCACGGTGAACGCGCCAATCAAGCAGGTGCCGGGTATCCGGATCGATTCCAACCTTAAGGATATTGCCCAGTCGTCCGGCGGCGAGAGCCCGCAGGTAGGCGCCGTGCACGATTATGCAGTCCGACTGTGCTTCTAGCTCTTGCAACAGGTATATATCTTCGGCTGAACCCATTGCTTCGGGTATGTACGAGTCCGCCTCATCGCGACCTAAAGCAACACGCCCGTCCATGCTCGCGATAAAGTTCCCATACACGAAAGGCTTTTCGTTTGTCCCAAGGAGGTGCAATCGATGCCCCAAGTAGAGGCCTAAGACTGAACGCATTTGGGACGGAGCAGGATATAGCTGAAGAAGTTCTGTATTAATCATCGTATAAAGGCCAAGATTTTACGTAGTCGTCGCAACGGTTACCAGTATTATAGGCAATAGCTGGAGATATGAAATGAGTAAGGATCGCCGAGATGATACGACCTATAGCGTGGATGAGATAAATGCCAGGCTTCAGGAGGAATTACCTCACTGGTACTATAAAGATGGGTGGATTCGTCGGAAATATCGAACGAATGGCTGGAAGGGAACCCTAATGGTTATCGGGGCAGTCGGCCATGTTGCCGAAGCCGCGTGGCATCACCCGGACATTAGCGCTTCTTATGCATTCGTCATCGTGAAGCTCATGAACCACGCCGCTAAGGGCGTGACAGACAAGGATTTCGAGCTGGCGCGCAAGATTGAGGAGATGGTGCACTGGCAGCCGGATCCTAACGGTGCACTAGAGGGGACGCCCGACGATTCGCGTTTTCGCTACATCAAGTACGATTAAGCTGGGTCAGGCGACTTTCTTCGGCATCAGCGCGCGCTCTGACTTAACGATTATCGGCTCGCACCCGCTCACGTAGTCTCTTTAGACGGACTTGGGCCTCTGGTGCGCGCGGAAGCTGTTCGGCGTAGTGTAACGCCCGATCCCAGTCTCCTCGCTGGTGCTCGTGATACTTCGCCAGGGCCTCCAGGGCCTCCTGGTGGCCCTCTTCGGCCAACGCTTCCCAGATCGGCACTGCGCGATCAAAACGCTGCGTACGACGCCACTCCCGTGCCAGCCAGAGCTTTCCCCGTGGCGACAGGCTTTCCTCGCCCACTTCAAGGATCCGGCGGGCGGCGTCTTTCCCATCCAGTCGCTCCACGAGTCGTGCGGCCCCTTCGATCGAGCCCTTATGGGACAGTGGATCCTCCAGTACCCGAGCCAGCACGGGGCCCAGTAGGGTCAGGGAGAGGATGTCGTCGGTGTTGTGTTGAATCACGCGCTCCAGCTCATCGCTGCGGCCGGAGGCGAGATAGGCCTTCCAGGCCCACGGGGCCTCCGACCCGGGCAGGTCGTCCTGGCGATCCAGCGCCAGCAAACGTTCCTCGACCGTGCGCAGCCGACAGTCGGGCCAGGCGTGCCCGAACAGGCTGCGCACCGGGTGCAGGAAATCGGTGTGTGCAGTCTCCGGCACATCCGGACGGCGCTGCATGCGGCGGCGATCACGCAGCAGCGGCAGGTCGAAGGTCTTGCCGTTGTAGCTGACCAGGTGATCGCATTCGTCCAGGGCGGCGTCGACCGCGGCCAATAACGCGCCCTCTCCCGCAAACGCGGTCATCAGCCACTGGCGCAACCGGACCCGTCCGCCCTCCAGCGTGGCCAGGCCGACCAGAAACGCGACGGTCCCGGCACCTCCGGCAAGGCCCGTGGTCTCGGTGTCGATGAAGCCTACCCGCGGAGCTGGGCTCCAGAACGGACTCGCCGAAGCGCGCGCCATCGAGAGTGCATACCGTCCATGCGCGTGGTCATCGGGGATCACCCGGTCGATCTCGATCACATGCTCGGCGAGTCGTTCTCCTCCCAGTCGGTTCGCCAGCGCCTCAGGTGACACCGCCTTCCGGCGTGATGGGGTCTTCGCTCGGGTGCGCCCGGTCCCGGCCACGCCCATCCGATCCAGCCGCGCCCGGATCTCGTCGAGCACATTGCCGCTGCCGGGCGCGAAAGGAGAGGACTCGGTCGACGCTCGGCCAGGTGCCGGTGGCTCGCTACCGGCCTGGCGACGCAGCGTGTTCAGGCGGTCATGCAGACCCATGGGATTCCAGGCCTTCGAGGACCGTGATGGCGGCCTGTTTCGGGGAGAACCCGCGGACCTCGTCGCTTGCGAGGATCGGGCCGATGCATCCCGGACAGCCATGGGCGCAGTCGCACTGCCGGATGAGGCTCAGTGCATCTCGGATCACCCGTTCACGGCTATCGAACAGGGGCGCGGAGAGACCTACACCACCCGGATAATGGTCGTACAGGAACACGGCGGGCCGGAACCGGCCTTCCTGCTCCGGATCGCACTCGCCGCCATCCAGCGTGCGGAGCTGGCCGCGGCCGTTCGATCCCACAGTGGCGAACCACCGGGCACCGCCATCACCGACCGCCCGTCCCAGATCCTGCGGCTCGGCCATCACGACGAGCGAAGCCACGTGGTGCATTGCATACGCAGCGCCCAGAAAACCGTCCAGGGCCTCGTGGCGCGAGGCAAAGCGTTGCTCCAGCGTATCCGGTGCCATCTGCCACCAAACGGCCGTGGTGTGCATCTCTTGGTCCGGAAGATGGATGTTGCCGTACCCGATGTTCTCGTGAGTGTAATAGCGGATCTTCTTGTACCCCGGGATGCGCCGGACGATGTGCACCTCGCCGCGGGCGGCCTCACCCTCCCCTGCGGGTGAGCGCTCGAAGTCATCCAGGATCTTCAGACGCGTGTAGTCGATCGCGTCGGTGTAATAGTCCGCGCGGGTGCGCGTGACGAACGCTTTGCGCCCGGTCCAATCCAGCCGCTCGACCTGGTAGGGCACGGCCTGGACCAGATAGATCGCCCCTTCGTACAGCGTCTCGGCCGCACTGGAGAAGTCCACCTCGGCGATGATCTGCTGCTGACCCTGGGTGGTGTCCACCACCACGAAGTTGCCCTCAGCGACTGAGCGGAGGCTGACGCTCTGGGCCGGGTAGCTGTCTTCGGTCCAGTGCCAGGTGTCGGACTCCCGGTGCAGCACGCCCTGCTCCTCGAGATACGCCAGCAGCGACTCCAGATCCTCGCCCCCGAACGTCTCGCCCTTGCGAAAGGGCAGCTCGAAGGCGGCGCAGCGCACATGGTCCAGCAGGATCAGGAGCTGATCCGGCGCGATGCGGGCCTGCTCCGGGGACTGGCCGAGGAAAAACTCCGGATTGCGGATGATGTACTGGTCCAGCGGATCGGAACTGGCGACCAGCACCCCCAGCGAAGGACGGTTGCGCCGGCCGGCCCGGCCCAGGCGCTGCCAGGTGCTGGCAATGGTCCCGGGGTACCCGGTCAGCAGGCAGACATCCAGGCTGCCGATATCCACCCCCAGCTCCAGTGCGGAGGTAGCGATGACGCAGTCGACGTTGCCGTTGCGCAGCGCCTTCTCGGTCTGGCGGCGCTCGTTCGGGAGGTAACCACCGCGGTAGGCCGCGACGCGCGTGGCCTTGCACGGATCGTTATCGAATACATCCTTCATGTAGCGGGTGATCACCTCGACCATCAGTCGCGTGCGCGCAAAGATGATGGTGGTGAGCTTGCCCCGCAGGGCCATGCGCGCGATGCGCGTGACCTGGGAACGGGCCGAGGCGCGGATGCCGAGGTCCGCATTAACCACCGGAGGGTTCCACAGCAACAGGTGACGTTCCCCGACCGGTGCCCCGCTCTCGGTGATCGCCGTCACCGGCTCGCCGACCAGACCCGAGGCCAGTTCTTCCGGGTTGGCAATGGTGGCCGAGCTCATAATGAAGACCGGGTCCGCCCCGTAGAACCGACAGATACGGCGCAGCCGGCGCATCACGTTCGCTACGTGCGAACCGAACACGCCGCGATAGGTGTGCGTCTCGTCGATCACCACGTACTGCAGGCTCTCGAAGAACTGGGCCCACTTGGTGTGGTGTGGCAGGACGCCCTGGTGAAGCATGTCCGGGTTGGTAACGACGATGTCGCCGCGGGTGCGCACCGCCTTTCGGGCATCCCCCGGGGTATCGCCGTCGAACGTGTAGGCACGGACTCCCAGGTCCCCGGCCTCATTGAGCTCCATGAGCTCCGCGACCTGGTCCTGCGAGAGCGCCTTGGTCGGGAACAGATACAGCGCCTTGGCCTTCTGCGCGCGGGCTGCCTGCAGCACCGGGAGGTTGTAGCATAGGGTTTTCCCCGACGCGGTTGGCGTAACCACTACCGTGTGGTGGCCAGCGCGGATCTGGTCCCAGGCCGCGCGCTGGTGGCTGTAGAGGCGTTCCACGCCGCGCGATCGGAGAGCGCCGGCAATGGCCGGATCAAGATCGGTGGGCAGATCCGCGTACTGGGCCGGCCGTGCCGGGAGGACCAGCTCGCCGGTAATGCGCTTGGCGTAGCGCTCCTTGATGCGCTCGACCAGGCGTCGTGCACCCGCCTCGCCACCCTGGGGTTCGGCGCTCAGCTCGGGGACAGAATCTTCGGGGAGGACGCGCGCCGGTTCGGTCATGGCAATCTTCTCGCGGGAGCCGTACAGTGGCGATCATAGCTTGGAGAACAAAGGGAGAACAATGTTCTCTTGCCTGTGCGATCACGAACCTGGAGAACGGATGCCATGGAGGCAGTGACCCCGCACCAGCGTCGCGTGCTCGAAGCCCTGCAGCGCTTCGCCGCCGAGGGCCATGCGCCGAGTCTGGATGAACTGGCCGAGACCTTGGGCCTGCGCTCACGGGGATCCCTTCACAAGCACATCCGCGCCCTGGAAGCGGCCGGCTATGTAAAGCCCGCCCGTGGCCGCCATCGAGGGATCCGCCTGGCCGATGGCCTGGAAGCGTCGTTCCCGCCGGAAGACGAAGCGCCCGCGAGGGGTTCCTGGGGTCCCGACACCCTGCCCCTTCTCGGACGCATCGCCGCCGGACAACCGATTGAGGCATTGGCACATCCGGAAGCCGTCGAGGTCCCTCCGGCCCTTCGCGGCCGGGGTGAGTGTTACGTCCTCGAGGTCAAGGGCGACTCCATGCAGGACGCCGGCATCCTGGACGGCGACTGGGTCGTGATCGAGTCCCGTAGTCACGCCCGCAACGGTGAGATCGTGGTCGCTCTAATCAATGGCGAGGAAGCCACCCTTAAACGGATCGAGCAGACGCCGAACGGCATCCTGCTTCATGCAGAGAATCCGGCGTATAACCCACTGACCGTTGACGCGGAAGCACTCGAGATCCAGGGCGTGCTCGTCGGGCAGATACGCCGATACGCTCCGTGATGGAGTGCCCGTCTAACCGCATGAATGGGTCGGGAGACCAATCTGAAAGCGCATACGCCAAACAGCGGCTTATCCACCAGCGGCTGTCAGAACTCCAAAAGTTAAGCTGAGCCATAGGATTGACAGGTAATCGAGCCGTGAGACCATCAGTCGCACTCAGACATCATCGCGCCGCGGTCCAGCAGATCGTCGAACGGCACCACGCCAGGAACGCTCGCGTCTTTGGTTCAGTTCTCCGTGGAGACGACAAACCAGGAAGCGATCTGGATTTGCTCGTCGATCCGACTGAAGAGACCTCTCTACTGGACATCGGTGCAATCCGCGGTGAATTGACTGAACTGCTCGGGGTGGAAGTCGACGTCGTCACCCCCGGCGCGCTCCCCGAAAAGTGGAGATCTCAGGTGCTCGAGACAGCGCGAGCCATATGAGCGAAAGGGCCGGAGCACGCGCTATGGCGTCAGCAGTGCCAGTTCTGAATGCTCGTCGTTCGCCTTCAGCATAACGAGAGCCCAACAAACCCCGTACACCCAGCGGTGCCGGGCAGCCTCGCCACTTCGTCGGTGCCGGGCAACCACGACGCCTCTGCGTTTCTCGGGGAGATGCTCCGCGAACGGCGCGGGATTGGCGTCACCAGACTCGAGCGTGACCGGTGCGCGCTGCGCCCAGTATTGATACTGCCCCATCGGCGTTTCTCGGCCTTCACCCTTACCTGAGAAATGCATGTATTCGAAGGCATCATCGAGCTGCGTCTCTCGGAGGAACCGCACCCATAGATTGAGCGCGGGCAAGGTCGGCAAGACAACGTCGAACGGACCAGTCGCTAGCTTGCCTGACAGAAAGATCCGAAGGAGCCGCGCGCGTTCTTCCTTGCTCCAGACGCCCTTCACACCCAGGAGTAGCTGGACCGCTTCCCTCGATAACCCCAGTCCCTGTTGAGTCCGGGGTGAAGACATGATCCGTTCATGGCGCCCTGTGGGAGGTCTGCGAAAGTGCTCCGGAAGGTCCGATAGCCAGGCCCTCAAGGCATCCAGTGTGGGCCCTTGCCATGGTCCTACAAAACGAACGACCTTCGGGTCGTCCTCCGACGCTCGATTCAAGTGCTGAGTCGATGAACGTAGTGATTCATCGTGATCTCGGTCGTCAGGTGCCCCATGAGCGCGCTGATTAGCCGTAGGCTGCGGCGCTGAACCGCATCCGCGCGCGCCGCGAGTTCCGTGCCGAATTCTTCCGCGAACCCGCGCCCAACCAGCTTCTGCTGGAGGGCACTGAAAGGCCGTAATGGCGACACACCCAACGGCCTGGCGCTATCCGACCACAGGATGCATCGAGTCGGTTGTTGCGCCACCGCCGGTCCTGCGGCACCCTCGCGGGACTTCCGCGCCTGGCGGGCGTGTTCCCAACGGTATCCTCCGAGCGAAGGCCATGAGTGAAGCGACAATGACGGCGGTGGCCCGGCAGCGACTGCTGCTCCAGGGGCAACTGTCGACCGCCCTGGCGCGGCTGGTGACCCCCTGTGCCGAGAGATGGGGTGATCGCGAGGCCCTGGAGCAGCGACTCGCGGTGGCTCTGGGCGCACTGCCGTCCTGCAAGTACCTCTATGTGCTCGATCATCGCGCTCACCAGGTGACCGCCAACGTATCCCCAGAAGGCCCCTTGCCAGACCAGGCCGGACGGGATCGCAGCACCCGGCCCTACCTGGCCGATGCCCTGGCCGGTGCCGAGTTTTCCATGTCGTCGGCCTACATCAGCCGCAACCGGCGCCGCCCTACCCTGACGGCCGTGCAACGGCTGACCCAAAGCGATGGCACATTGCTGGGGTTCCTGGGGGCGGACTTCGACCTGCGGGAGCTGCCCCTGACCCGCGACCTCTATCAGCAGCCGGACCAATGGATGCAGCTCAAGGGGGATCCAGCGATCCGCGGGGGTCTGTTCAACCAGCATCGGGTGGACAGCCCGCTCGACACCCGTATCGACGAGGTACTGGACCTCCTGACCGAGCTGGTGGCCGCCCACGGCGTATTCCACGGCAAGCTGCATTTCTCCAGCTCCCGGGCCACCTTGTGGCTGCGCGACGACCCATTCCGCTACCGCTTGCTGGACTACGAGGACCTCACGGATCCCGGGATCTGTCTCGCCTATCCTCAGCGGGCCTACCCCGAGGAGGCATTACTCTCCACGGAGCAGGTAGCCGCGGTGTTCCGTACCTTCCGTGAGCTGCGCTTCATGGACGACACGATCTACCTGCGCTCCGGCTCCCTCAATATCTTCAACGGCATGGTTGGCCTCAACTTCTCCTGTGACGGGTCCCACTACATGAGCGGGCAGGAGTTTCTGGCCAAACGCCTGGACTTCTGGCTGGGCTCCGAAGAAGAGCACGAACGCCCGTAATCCCCCGACGTCCGGGCAATCTACCTTCGGATTGACCCCATAACGCCCGAAAGACAAAGTGGACACCCATCTTGTTCACATGCCGCCACAGCCCCTTTCTCTCGTAGGAGCCCAGCCCTCTGGGCGATGGGGAACTGGACACGCCCGATCGGCGAGAGGGCTCGCCTCCTACAGTGGTAGGACCCAGCCTCACCAGGGAACGGGCGTGGGGTGATTCCGTTGCTACAGGCTACGGACATGCCCCTTGGGGCGCTGGGTCAGGCGGCGTCTAGTGGGTGGATGCGGTTTATGTCGTCCTGAATGGCCTGGGCGGCGTCCCAGAGGTCCACGGCACGTTGAGCATTCATCCAGTACTCCGGGGTAGTCCCGAACAGCCGTGCGAGCCGCAGTGCCATCTCCGGACTTAGAGCTCGACGTTCGCGCAGCAGTTCGTTGATGGACTGGCGCGATACGCCTGCCGCCTTGGCCAACTCCGCGGTGCTCAGGCCAAAATCCGGAAGAAAGTCCTCGCGCAGCATTTCACCCGGATGGGTCGGCCGCCGCTTCAGGCCGGTGGTGTTGGAGATGCTCATCACTATTGCCTCCTAGTGATAATCCGTGATTTCGACATCGAAGGCGTCGCCATCCTCGAACCGGAAGCAGAGCCGCCGCTGGTCATTGACGGAGATTGCATACTGACCCTTGCGATCTCCTTCCAGCGCGTGCAGCCGATTGCCGGGAGGAACCCGCAAGTCATCAAGCTGCTCGGCTACCGAGAGATAGTCCAATTTGCGGACCGCCCTTCTGGCAACATCTGGCGGGATCCGCTTCGACTTCCCTGTCGCGTACAACTCTTGCGTACGCCGATCCGCGAACGTCTTGATCATGGCACCAATGTCTCGTATCACGTGACACGTGTCAATCTGCTAGCTAACGCGGCGAGAAAGCGGAGTCCCATCTTGTTCACATTCCGCCACAGCCCCTTTCTCTCGTAGGAGCCCAGCCCTCTGGGCGATGGGGCATTGGACATGCCCGCTCGGCGAGAGGGCTCGCCTCCTACAGTGGGTAAACCCCAGCCTCGATGACGCACAGGCGCAAGCGCTTTGGGGCGGTATCGCCGTTTCGCTGGAGGCTGGATTCCGGCACAGGCCGCTAATGGGTCGAGGCAGTACCAAAAAACTCAACCATGCGTGCAAGGGTTGTCTATAGTTCACAAGACACATTCCAAGAGGACTTCGAATCACATGGCCGATGTTTCCGGCAGCACCCCGCAGGCGAAGTCCTCTCCAACTCCATCCGATAACACCACCAGCCGGGAGTTTGTCCGGGGCCTGCCACGGATGGTCGCCGACCTGGCCGACCGGTGGTACATGATCCGGCAGCGTGGCTGCCGCCATGTGGACCTGGGGGAGATCCGCGCGCTGACCCGGGTGATCGCCGGAGGGCTGGCCGGGACGGCGCTGAAGGAAGCGCTGAACACCGCACGGCGCATTGACGAGCGTGTGGCCCAGCATCTGCAAAGCCCGCTGCCTCCCAACTCCAACGAGCAGGAGACCATTGGCGCCCTGATCCTGCGCCTGCAGGGGACGCTTCCGGACGATCTCGCCGCGTCGGAGGGGCTCCCGGCGGCTCCGGAGCCCGACAGTATGCCGACTCCGGTTCCCGACCGACTGCGGGTCCAGTTGCTCGGGCCGGCCGGCGCGGAACGCGACGAACTGGCACTGCAACTGGTGGCCTGTGGCTTTCGGGTGGACGCCTTCGCCAGCCTGCAGGAGGCGGTGCATGCCGAATCGACAGCGACGCCTCATGCACGCGTCGTCCTGGCGGCGCCGCCGGGCCCGCCAACACCGGATGACGATGCAGCGTTGCCCAATATCCTGATCCTGCAAGCTTCCCAGGTCGGGGAACAGCCAACCACGATCGATGACTGGGACGCGGTCCTGTCGATGCCCACGATTCCCTCCGAGATCGCCGCGACACTGGAGGGCCTGGTCGACTCCAGCCCATGGGATCCGCTGCGGATCATGCTGGTCACCACCGGGCAGTCGGTCTCCCCGACCCGCGCCCTGCAGGAGGCCCCGGCACTCGACATCCAGCGTCTCTTGCCGGAGGACGATGTGCCGGGCCAAGCCCTGGAGAGCCTGCCCGAGGCCATTGTGATCGACGTGGACATCACGCCCGGTCAGGCCGCGGCCCTATCCCGCTCCCTTGATCAGGACCCATCGCTGTTCGACATCCCGCGCGTTCTGCTGACGCCACCAGAAGGCCCTGGAGCCGAGCCGGGCCCTCGGCTTGCGCACATATCGCCGGAGGCGGCGCCCGCGCGTGTCCGCGCCGAGGCGCGCCTCTGCCGCCGACGTCGTCGGGCCGGGCGGGCCCCCGCCACCCTGCGCTCCGGCGACCTGGCGCCCCTGCTGGACCACTGGCGAGCGGGGCTGGCCACTCAGCCCGGAATCGTCGCCCTCGCCTGCGTCGAATGGGACGAGGCCTCAAGTCTGATCCGGGAACAGGGAGTGGCCGGTTTCTCGCTGCTTCAGCGTCGCCTGCTGGGGCGAATCGCGTCAGGCCTGGCCGCGGGCGAGCGCATCACCCGATTCAGCGAGAACGCGACCCTCGTGCTGCTGAACCGAGCCGACGCGGAAGCCCTGTCAGGCTGGGGCGATGCCCTTTATGCGAAGGTCCCGGCGCCGCATGGTGCCCCGAGCCACGCGCCGTACCCGGGCCTGAGCATCGGGATCACGGCACTGGCCGACATACCCGCGGCAGATGCAGTGGACCAGTCTCTGGCGCTTTGTGCGCAGGCCCGCCGGGAGGGCGGAAACCGTATCCAGCTGGACCCGGCGCTGATCACGCCGGAGTGCGGTGCCGCCCAGCAGCAGCACTGGCGCCAGGTGATCACTCGGGCGATTCACGAGCACCGCCTTTTTCTGGTGTATCAGCCGATCGCCAACATCGCCGGCTCCGACAACACGGAGCGCTACGAAGTGCTGCTCCGGATTCGCGATCCGGAAGGCCACACCCAATTACCCGGCCCGTTCGTCAACATGGCCGGACACCTGGACCTCGACCGGGCGCTGGACCGCTGGGTGCTGGCCAACGCAGTGGACATCCTGGGCGCACGACTGCGCACCCATCCGGACTCGGTGTTCTTCGTCAAACTGTCGCGCGGGTCGCTGCGCGACAAGGACCTGGCAGGTTGGCTCGGGCGCATCCTCGCCCAGGCGGCCTTGCCAGCCCGAGCGCTGGTACTGCAGCTGGCGGAGGAAGACATCGTGGCGGACCTACAGCAGGCCGAACGGGTCATTGGGACACTGCGCGATATCCATGTCGGAGTGGCCGTGGAGCACTTCGGACTCTCCAGCGAACAGCCGGCGCAGCTACTGCGCAGCCTGCAGCCCGACTACGTGAAGGTCGCGCGTCCACTGACCCACGGGCTGCACGATGCCGCCGACAAGCTCGCGCGCCTGGAGCCGCTGCTGAACATCGCCCGGGCCAGCGGCGCACGCACCATGGCGGCCTATGTGGAGGATGTGGACGGCCTGGCCCTGCTGTGGCAATCGCAGATCGACCTGGTGCAGGGCAACTTCCTGCGTCAGCCGGACGAAGAGCTGCGCTACGACATCGAGTTCTAGCGCACGGTGCGGTGGTGTCTTCAGTCGCAGGAGGGCCCGGGGTCTGCCTTCAGATTGAGCAGACCGCCGCGTTAGCGGAAGAGGTCGCCCATCTTGCGCGCACACCGCCCCAGCCCTTTTTCTTGTTTTTCTTGTAGGAGCCCAGCCCTCTGGGCGATGGTGAGCCGGACACACCCGATCGGCGAGAGGGCTCGCCTCCTACTGTGGGCAGGCCCCAGCCTCGGCGACGAACCGGCGCGGACACGGGGTCAGACCTTGCCTGTTGCCCTGCCCGGCCAACTTTGGCGCAAAGGGGGGCTCGGATTCCGAGGGGCTCTGTTCCGGCCACACGGGGACGAAAACCAGGATCTGACCTTGTGCCTTGGCTCGTCGATCATTGCGGTCGGTCACAAGGGCCACCTACGGTACCGAGCGAACAGCTACCTCTCGGAACGGTCCGGCAGATTGCCGCGGTCTCTGCGAGACCTCGCAATGACGGAATATCGCGGGCATGACGGGGCCGGACCAAGGTAAGGTCAAACGCATGCACGGCGACGCGGTGCCGCATCGCGAAGGTGGCCCGGATGGCGCGAGTCAGGTCCCCGATGCGACGACCTTGAGGGGTCCGTGGTCGTCGCAGTGGTCACCATGGGGGTGATGCAGGTGGCCGTCTACCAGGTAGTCGACGTGGTCCCCGTGCGGAACGGGCTCGTGGCCGCAGCCGGGACCGTGCACGTGATTCGGGTCGTGACCTTGGCACTGATGGTCCGGGGTGCAGTGATCGGGGTTCGTTTCGCTCACCTCGATGACATGCTCGTCAACATGGTCGCCATGCGGGTGGTGGAGATGGCCATCATGCAGGTAATCCACGTGTCCATTGTGCTCCACCGCGGTGTGTCCGCAGCCGGGTCCGTGTTCATGATCGTGATTCGGATGTTCCTGGCAACTCATGACGCTTTCTCCTGCTGGACAACCTGTTGAGCGATCGCACCTAACCCGTGTTTTAGGTGACCATGGCGATTTCCTCAACTCGTTGGTTGACCCGACGGCACAGCAAGTTCCGACCGTTGTGCTGATCAATGACAGGGTTGGACCCCGGTAACCGGCCAATACGACCGCGGAGAGCCGGACTCTCTGACGTCACCTCGCCTGTTTCCAAGGGCCGTTTACCGCTGCGCGGTTGCCGGTCGCCCCGGGACACCAAAAGCATCCTGAGGGAGCCTGCTTGCAGGCGCCTACCGGGCCCAGAATCGCTCAGGCCTATGGCGAGTGATCAGGGGTACATGATCGTTCGGTGCGCCCGCCGCTGCGATCGAAACTGGCAGCGTGTGGTCGGATAGAGACCTTTGTGCCGATGGCGAGCGACCCAGCCCATGACTTCTCCGAATGTGGAACACGACCGAACCGTTGATCCCGCCGAGGTGGAACGCTACCGCGCCCTGGCCGAGATGTGGTGGGAACCGGATGGAAGACTCTGGCCCCTGCACGTGCTGAACGGCCTGCGCAGTGACTACATCCGCGACCAACTCTGCCACTCGCTCGGGCGGGACGCGGAGGCCGAGCGCCCCCTGGACGGCCTGCGCATCCTCGATATTGGCTGTGGCGGCGGGCTGCTGAGCGAGGCCATGGCCCGCCTGGGCGCGAATGTACTGGGCGTGGACGTCGTCGACCGGAACATCGCCGCGGCTCGGCTTCATGCCGCGGAGCAGGGCCTGGATATCGAGTACGAAGTGAACACCGCGGAAGCCCTCGCGGCACGAGGCGAGACCTTCGACGTGATCCTGAACATGGAGGTGGTGGAGCATGTGGCGGACCTGCCCGCGTTCATGGCGAGCGTCAACCGCATGCTGCGCGCCGGCGGCCACACCTTCGTGGCCACGATCAATCGCAATCCGGTCTCGTTCGTGGTGGCGATTGTCGGTGCCGAGTACCTGTTCCGCATCCTGCCCCGGGGCACCCATCAGTGGAAGCGCTTTGTCACACCGCGGGAAACGAGGGCGCTGCTCGCGCGGGACGGCCTGGAGCCCGTGGCGCAGACGGGAGTCAAGGTGAATCCGCTTTCCCGCCGGATGTGGCTGTCGCGCTCCATGAGCGTCAACTACATGTTGCTGGCACGGAAGCCCGAAGCCTGAAGGACGGGTTCGCTGTATGCCGATTCCGCCGATCCCTCATCCGGGTTACACGATCATGAAAGAGGACACCCACTTTTCCATCAGGCCAGTAGTCCCTTAATCCGGCTGATACTCCAGCGACGAGTGATGCAGATTGATGCGCAATGCACCGGCGTCATCGCGCACAAAACCCCAGGTCTTGTCGACGGTTGTAACCTCTCCATCCTGGTCCGTGAAATGCACCTTCCCCATCGTGATCGCGCTCTTGCCATCGATGAAGATTCCGGCATTCTGTGGTTCGCACTCCTTCCAGGCCTCGAGAGCAAACCCGGAGTCGTCAGGAAAAGAGGAATCGCCCCCCACGAAGTACGACAATGCACCTTCCCGGGTCATGCGGAACGTGTCCGGTTTCTGCGCCAGCGTGGGTTTGAAGAGAACCGTGCCCATCTGGTAGGCATATGCTTCGTCGATGATGTCTGCGGCGAGCGCCTTGGCGGCTTCATGCCCGCTTTCCGCATAGGTGGAACTGATATCGACAAGCGCCTCGCACCAAGCGTCCTGAGCCGCCAGGACGTCTTGCTTCAGAATCGATTGATCGACCACCACGACATCTTCCGCAGCCGCCGAGCCGGAGATCAACGAGATCGTTGCGACTAGTGCGAAGCCAAAAGAGTGCTTCATTGTTACCTCCTCTTTACGCGAGATCATCTCTGTCATGCACTGTCCTGGCGGGCGTCACGCGGTTGGTCGCTCGGCCGGGCGATATCCCGAGCAGCGAGCGCCCGTGAGACCCTTGCACAAAAGCATTCGCGAACGGCGCCTGCTCTACACTCCGCTCGAACCCGGGCCAGCACCCCCCACGACTGAAAGCCCACGCAGTTCCTTGCGGTCCGACCGCGCGAGACATGGACATCGAGCCTGCGAAATAACAGCCAATGGGTCAAGCAGCGACGAGGACGGGCACAGATGTACTTTTCTGAAGGTGAAGCAAGATAAAGGACACCCATATTGTTCACCCGCCGCCACAGCCGCTTTCGCTCGTAGGAGCCCAGCCCTCTGGGCGATAGGGCGCTGGACATGCCCGATCGGCGAGGGGGCTCGCCTCCTACAGTGGGTAGGCCCCAGCCTCGGCGACGAACCGGCGTGCCAGATGCCGCACACGCCCCTTCTCTCGTAGGAGCCCAGCCCTCTGGGCGATAGGGCCCTGGACATGCCCGATCGGCGAGAGGGCTCGCCTCCTACAGTGGGTAGGCCCCAGCCTCGGCGGCGAACCAGCGTGCCAGATGCCGCACACGCCCCCTTCTCTCGTAGGAGCCCAGCCCTCTGGGCGATGGGGCGCTGGACATGCCCGATCGGCGAGAGGGCTCGCCTCCTACAGTGGGTAGGCCCCAGCCTCGGCGACGTGAGAATGCGGCAACCCACCCTCCTCCGGCTCCACGCTGCCTTTCCGGCTGCATTGGAGCTCCAGGTTATCTACCGTCAGGATCGACAGTCCCGTTCGTGTATCGCTCCAAATGCAAGCGCTTCGACGCGGTATCGCCGTTTCGCTGGGGAAGACTAACGGGACATCGGGGAAGACTAACGGGACATCCACCTTTTGGCACGTCCGGGAATCCACCATCGCCGTACGCCGCAGTGCCCCGTTTTGGCATGGCTGTGCTTGCGCCCTATGTCGGCTGCGGAGCGCGGTCTATGATCGAAGGGACATGGGTTCGGTGCCGAGCGCACCCGGGGATGCTGGCGAAAAGAGAGGAACATCATGGCGGGGCCATATCGGATGCTGCATGGGGCCGGGTTGGTGCTTGTTCTGCTGGCAGTCGTATCGGCCGCAGGCTGTGCCATCAGCCAGCCGACGGAAGGCCTGGATGACGAGCGAAACACGATCGCGGTGGCGCGCGAGGCGGGGCCGAGCGTAGTTTCGGTGCGGGTGTCGAGAACAGCAGAAGAGGACGACGCGGGCCCCGACGAGATGACCGAGGTGATCGGTGGCAGTGGCTTCGTGGTAAACGACGAGGGCCAGATCATCACCAACTTCCACGTGATCGCGGCCACGGTTGGCGAGGCGAAGGAGGACCGCATCGATCTGGCACCAGGGGCGACGCTAACGGTGTCGTTCCTCGGGACGCCGGAGGTGGAGCACGATGTGCGGGTGGTCGGTGCCAACCCGGACGTGGATCTGGCGCTACTGGAGCTAGTGGACCCGGCGGCGGCGCCCGACCCCGGCCCGATCCCGCTGGGCGATTCCGACCGGTTGCAGGTCGGCCAGAAGGCGATCGCGATCGGCAATCCGTTCGGCCTGCATTCGACGGTCACCGCCGGGATCGTGTCGGCGCTGGAGCGCGAGCGTCCGGGGCTGGTGGGGATCGAGATCCCGTACATCCAGACCGATGCTGCGATCAACCCCGGCAATTCCGGCGGGCCGCTGCTCGATTCCAGTGGCGAGGCGGTGGGGGTCAACAATGCCATCCTGGCGCCGGCCGGAACCTTCGCGGGCATCGGTCTGGCGGTGCCGAGCAACCTGGTCGCCGAGGCGATGGCGGAGCTGCGCGCGGGCGGTTTTTCCGGCCTGGCGGCCGCGGCGGCGCAGCTGCCGGAACGCCCGCGCATGGGCATGGAGGTGGCGCTGCGGGTGGTGGATTACCCGCGCGGCCTGCGCGCGGAGCTGGGGCTGCCAGAGCATGGCGTGGTGGTGACCGACACCTCGGCCGACGGGCCGGCCGAACGCGCCGGCATCCGGCGGCCGGAGAACGTGGTGCTGGTAAACGGGCGCGCGTTCCCGGTGGATATCGACGTGATCACCCATATCGACGGACAGCGCGTGACGCGGCCGATCGACATCCAGCGCGTGATTCTGGGGCGCGAGGAGGGCGACGTGGTGACGCTGCGGGTATGGCGCGACGGCACTGAGCGCGAGGTGGAGGTCGCACTGGAGATCGTTCCCCTGGGCGAGGATTGAGCCCGAAGGCGGGAACCGCCGCACCCTTGGTCTGACGCCTCTGGCGTGCGCTCTCCGGCAGGAGCCCAGCCCTCTGGGCGATGGAGGCTGGACATGCCCGATCGGCGAGAGGGCTCGCCTCCTACAATGGGTAGACCCCAGCCTCGGCGGCGAACCGGCGTGCCACATGCCGCACACGCCCCCTTCTCTCGTAGGAGCCCAGCCCTCTGGGCGATGGGGCGCTGGACATGCCCGATCGGTGAGAGGGCTCGCCTCCTACAGTGGGTAGGTCCCAGCCTCGGCGGCGAACCGGCGTGCTTTCAGGCGGAGCTGGCGGGTCGGGCGATGACGAGGACGGATGCGCGCGAGCCGTGGCGTCCGAGTGTGGTGAACTCGTCGATCACAAACCCGGCCCCCGCCACCTGTTCCCAAAACGCTTCTTCGTAGGTCACGCGACCGAAATCGATGGTGGTGATGCGTCTGAGCAGCGGCTTGAAGCGTTCCATCCAGCGGGAGGGGCGGGTCTGGAAGGTCTGGGTGAAGAAGACCTTCCCCTCCGGCTTCAGCAGGCTGCGGCAGTGGCGCAGAGCGCCCTCGGGGTCCGGCAGGAGCATGAAGCTGGCGGAGAAGTAGATCGCGTCGTACGGGCCACCCGTGTGGTCGTAGATGGATTCGAGTCGGGCCTCGGCATGATCGGCCAGGGACGAGTCGCGCAGGGCTCGCCGGGCGTGCTTGATGTAGTCGGCATCGATATCGATCCCCGTGATGACGAGCCCCTTCTCGCGCGCCGTGTCGGCATTGGCGAGCAGCGCGCCGGCGGTGCCAATGCCCACGTCCAGCAGGGCCGCCCCGTCCGGCAGCCGCCGCATGACCTCGGCATACCACTGCGAGGTAAGGCGGAGGATCAGCAGGTTGTAGATAGCGCTGCGCATAGGGGAGTCGTCACTGGGATCGGCCGGTAGCGGGCCTACCATACCGGAGCCGGCGCACCGGCTCGAAGCCAGGGTTTCTTGCCAGCCCGTAATACTGTTTATATAAACAGTCTATGGATGCCACTACCCCCGAACCATCGGAGTACGCCGAGCTGACGGCCGTCAGCAACTTCTCGTTCCTGCGCGGGGCCTCGCACCCGGAGGAGCTGGTGGAGCGGGCCCGAGCGCTGGGCTATCGCGCGCTGGCGCTGACCGATATCGCCTCGCTGGCCGGCGTGGTCCGCGCGCACGCGGCGGCGAAGGACTGCGGGTTGCACCTGATCCTAGGGGCGACCTTCCAGCTGGCACACGGCCCCGCCCTGACCCTGCTGGTGCGCAATGCGGCGGGCTATGCCGCGCTGTGCCGGCTGATCACCCATGCACGCGGGGCGGCGGACAAGGGGCACTACCACCTGACACAGGCGGACCTCGACGCCCTGCCCGCCGAGGCGCGTGCCGGCTGGCACGTCCTGCTGCGTATCGAGCCCGAGATCGCGGAGCCGACGCTCGCCGAAGCGGCCCGCTGGCTGGCCGGGTGGGCCGCGCCGGGGCAGGCCCATCTGGCGGTCAGCCAGCTGCGCACGCCGGAGGATGCCGCGCTGGCAACCCGCACACAGCAGCTCGCCGACACGGTGGGACTCCCGATCGTCGCTTGCGGCGATGTGCACATGCATTCTCGCGGCCGGCGTGCCCTGCAGGACGTGCTGACCGCGCTGCGCCTGCGCACCACAGTTGCCGAGGCGGCCCCGTCGCGCTTCCCCAACGGCGAGCGCTGCCTGCGCCCGCGCGACGACCTGGCCGCGCTGTATCCCGCCGCCTGGCTCGCGGCCAGTGTGCGGATCGCGCGGGACTGCGACTTCTCGCTGGACGCGGTCACCTACCGCTACCCGACCGATCCCCTGCCCCGGGACACGAGCCCGGCCGCCTACCTGCGCAAGGAGACCCTGAAGGGCGCGCGCGGGCGCTGGCCCGACGGCATCCCGCCGAAGGTGTCCGAACAAATCGAACGCGAGCTCGGGATCATCGCGCAGCTTGGCTACGAGCCCTACTTCCTGACGGTCTACGACATTGTGCGCTTTGCTCGCGGCCGCGGGATCCTGTGCCAGGGGCGCGGCTCGGCGGCAAACTCCGCCGTTTGTTATGCGCTCGGGATCACGGCGGTGGACCCCTCGCGCTCCAGCATGCTGTTCGAGCGCTTCATCTCCGCCGAGCGTGGCGAGCCGCCGGATATCGACGTCGACTTCGAGCACGAGCGCCGCGAGGAGGTGATCCAGTACATCTACCAGCGCTACGGCCGCGAGCGCGCGGCGCTGGCCTGCACGGTGATCCGCTACCGCCGGCGCAGCGCCCTGCGCGACGTCGGCCGCGCGCTGGGCATCTCGCGCGCGCGGCTGGATGCGCTGACCGCCAACCTCGCCTGGTGGGACGACGGCATCCCCGCCGAGCGCCTGCGCGAGGTCGGGCTGGATCCGGATGGTGCCCTGGCCCGACAGTGGCAGGCGCTGACCGCCGAGCTGCTGGGCTTCCCCCGCCACCTGTCGCAGCACACCGGCGGCTTCGTGATCGCCGAGGGCCGGCTGGACGAGCTGGTGCCAATCGAGAACGCGGCGATGCCGGAGCGCTCGGTGATCCAGTGGGACAAGGACGACCTCGACGCGGTGGGGCTGTTGAAGATCGACATGCTGGCGCTGGGGATGCTCTCCTGCGTGCGCCGCGCGCTGGAGCTGATGGCGCGCCACCGGGGCCGCGACTGGGGTCTGGCCGACATCCCCGCCGAGGATCCGGCGGTCTACCACATGCTGCAGAAGGCCGACACCCTGGGTGTGTTCCAGATCGAGTCGCGCGCGCAGATGAGCATGCTGCCGCGCCTGAAGCCGGCGAACTTCTACGACCTGGTGATCGAGATCGCCATCGTGCGCCCCGGCCCGATCCAGGGCGAGATGGTGCACCCATATCTGAAGCGCCGTGCCCACCCGGAGCGGGTGCGTTATCCGAATCCCGAGATCCGGCGGGTGCTGGGGCGCACCCTGGGGGTGCCGATCTTCCAGGAGCAGGTGATCGAGCTGGCGATGGTCGCGGCCGGCTTCTCCGCCGGCGAGGCGGACGGGCTGCGCCGCGCGATCGGGGCCTGGCGCCGTACCGGCCAGCTCGCGCGCTACCGCGAGCGCCTGATGGACGGGATGCGGCAACGCGGCTATCCGGAGAAGTTCGCCGAGCAGCTGTACAAGCAGATCCTTGGCTTTGGCGAGTACGGCTTCCCCGAGTCGCACTCGGCCAGCTTTGCGCTGATCACCTATGTCTCGTCCTGGCTCAAGTGCCATGAACCGGCGATCTTTGCCTGCGCGCTGCTGAACAGCCAGCCGATGGGCTTCTACGCCCCTGCACAGATCGTCGCCGACGCGCGCCGCCACGGCGTGGAGGTGCGCCCGGTGGATGTGCGCTGCAGTGACTGGGACTGCACGGTGGAGCCGGTGGCCGGGAGCGACGCGCTGGCCCTGCGCCTGGGCCTGAACCGGGTCGGCGGGCTCGCGCAGGCCGTGGCCGAGCGCGTCGTCGCCGCGCGCACCGAGCGCCCGTTCGCGGACGTGCCGGATCTGGTCGCCCGCGCCGCCCTGACCCGTGCCCAGGCCAACCGCCTGGCCCGCGCCGACGCCCTGAAGGGACTGGCCGGCAACCGCCACCAGGCGCGCTGGGCAACCGAGGCAGTGGAGGAACCCCTGCCCCTGTTCGCCGACGCCCCGGCCGACACAGTGCGCGAAGCCGACGTGACCCCGCTGCTGCCGCGCCCGGATGCGGTGGATGACCTGGTGCAGGACTACGCCACCCAGGGCCTGAGCCTGGGCCCGCACCCGCTGGCGCTGATGCGCCCGTTCCTGGAGCAAAGACGTTTACCCACCGCCGCCCGGCTGCTGGAACGCCCTGGGCATCCCGGTGCCCGCTATGCCGGCATCGTCATTACCCGCCAGCGTCCCGGCTCGGCCAACGGCACGGTGTTCCTGACCCTGGAGGACGAGAGCGGCACGCTGAACCTGATCGTCTGGCCGGACCGGGTGGAGCGCTTTCGCGCCGAGGTCCTGCACGGCCGCCTGCTGGAGGCCCACGGGGAATGGCAGTACAGCGAAGGGGTCGGCCACCTGATCGTGCAGCGCCTGATCGACCGCAGCGCCTGGCTGGGCGAGCTGACCACCCGCTCCCGCGACTTCGGCTAGTGCGAGGGATAGCCGCTCGGGCGGTATTCAGACGCGGCCGTAGAGGTCCTCCAGCCGCACGATGTCGTCCTCGCCCAGATAGCTGCCGGACTGGATCTCGATCAGCTCCAGCGGGATCGCGCCCGGGTTCTCCAGCGAATGGATCTGCCCGATCGGCACATAGGTGGACTGGTTCTCCGTCACCAGATAGGTCTCCTCGCCGTTGCGCACCCGCGCGGTGCCGCTGACGACCACCCAGTGTTCCGCGCGATGGTGATGCATCTGCAGCGAAAGCTTCGCCCCGGGTTTTACGGTAATGCGCTTGACCTGATAGCGCCGCCCGACGTCGACACACTCGTAGCAGCCCCAGGGGCGATACACCGCCGGGTGGTCCACATGCTCGCTGCGGTTGTCCGACTTCAGCCGCTCGACGATGCGCTTGACGTCCTGCACGCGGTCGCGGTCCGCCACCAGCACCGCATCGCGGGTGGCGACCACCGCGAGGTTGCGCAGGCCAATCCCCGCGACCAGCAGGCCGTCGGCATCGACCACGCAGCCCTCGCTGTCCTCCAGCAGGCAATCGCCGCGCAGGGTATTGCCCTGCGCGTCAGTGCCGCGCACCCCAGCCAGCGCGGACCACGAGCCGATATCGCTCCAGCCCGCGGCCAGGGGCGTGACCGCCGCGCGGTCGGTGCGCTCCATCACGGCGTAGTCCACCGAGATGTTCGGGGCCCGGGCAAACGCCTCCGGGGCTACGCGCAGGAAATCGAGGTCCTCGCGCGCCCCCTCCAGCGCGGCCTGACAGGCCGTAACGATCTCGGGCTCGAAGCGCTCCAGCTCCTGCATATACTGCGAGGCACGGAATACGAACATGCCGCTGTTCCAGAGATAGCCCCCCTGGCTCAGGTACTCGCGCGCCGTGGCAGCATCGGGCTTTTCGACAAAACGCGCGACCCGCGCACCGGCCTCGCCCAGCGACTCGCCCTGCTGGATATAGCCATAACCGGTCTCCGGCGTCACCGGCACGATCCCAAAGGTGACCAGATAGCCGGCCTCCGCCAGCGCCACGGCGCGGCCCACGGCAGCCTTGAAGGCATCGCCATCGCCGATGTGGTGATCCGCGGCCAGGACCAGCAGCAACGGGTCGTCGCCTTCCGCGCGGGCCTGCAGCGCCGCCAGGGCAATCGCCGGGGCCGTGTTGCGCCCCTCCGGTTCCAGCAGGATGCGCGCCTGTTCGACACCAATCGCGCGCAATTGCTCGGCGGCGAGGAAGCGGTGCTCCACGTTGGCCAGCACCATTGGTGCCGCCGCATGCAGGCCCTCCAGGCGCGCGACAGTTTGTTGCAGCAGCGTCTGGTCGCCGGTCAGGGGCAGGAACTGCTTCGGGTAATGGCTGCGCGACACCGGCCACAGCCGCGTGCCGGTACCGCCGGCCAGGATCACCGGTTGCAGCTGGTTCTGGGTATCGGCAGGCGCCATCGTTGTTATCCCCGTATCAGGCGGGAAAGCTCTTCCACGCGACGCTCCAGCAGGGCCGGATCAGCGCGGGTCTCGACGTTCAGCCGCAACAGCGGTTCGGTGTTGGAGCTGCGCAGGTTGAAGCGCCAGTCCGGGAACTCGAGGCTGACGCCGTCGGTGCGATCTTCCTCGCCACCCTGACCCTCAAGGGCCGCGAGAACGCGATCCGTGGCGGCTTCGACGTCCGCGACCTCGAAGTTCAGCTCGCCGCTGCAGGGGTAGCGCGCCATGCGCTCGGCCACCATTTCGCCCAGCGACTGACCTCGGCGCCCCATCAACTCGGCGACCCGCAGCCACGGCAGCATCCCGCTATCGCAGTAGTAAAAGTCCCGGAAGTAGTGATGCGCGCTCATCTCGCCGCCGTAGATGGCGTCCTCGTGGCGCAGGCGCTCCTTCATGAATGCGTGCCCGGTCTTGGACTGGACGGGCTCGCCACCCGCCGCTCGCACCATCTCGATGGTGTTCCAGGTCAGCCGCGGGTCGTGGACGATCCGCTCGCCGGGTTGCCCGCCTTCCAGGCAGGCCTGAGCCAGCAGCCCCACAATGTAGTAGCCCTCGATGAAATTCCCCGCTGCATCGAACAGGAAGCAGCGATCGAAGTCGCCATCCCAGGCCACACCCAGATCCGCGCCATGCTTGCGCACGGCGTCGGCCGTGGCCGCACGGTTCTCCGGCAACAGCGGGTTGGGGATGCCATTGGGGAAATGTCCGTCCGGCTCGAAATTCACGCGGATCAGCTCGAACGGCAGATGAGGCTCCAGTGCCTCCAGCACCGGGCCCGCACCGCCATTGCCCGGGTTTACGACTACGCGCAGCTTCGGCAGCGCCTCTCGGTCGACCGATGCGAGCAGCCGGGCGATATAGTCCGGCCGATGGTCCAGCGGATGTACCTGGCCTTGTGGCATGGGGCGGAAGTCGCCGCGCTCTGCGCATGCCTGGATCGCCTGCAGCCCGGAGTCCCCGCTGATCGGTCGCGCCTCGCCGCGCACGAGCTTGAGCCCGTTGTAATCCAGTGGGTTGTGGCTCGCGGTAACCATCACCCCGCCACCAGCCCCGTAGTGCGCAGTCGCAAAGTAGACCTCTTCGGTCCCGCACAGACCGATATCGGCCACGTCGCTACCGCCGGCGGTGAGTCCTTCGATCAGGGCCTGGGCCAGTGTCGGGCTGGAGAGGCGGATATCGTGTCCGACCACCGTACGGCCGGGCCGGACCTCTTCGGCAAAGGCGCGTCCGATGGCGTATACCACCTCGGGGTTGAGTTGATCCGGCACGCGGCCGCGTACGTCGTACGCCTTGAAGCAATCGATCTTCATGCAGTTCCCTTCCGGCCCCCTCCGACTCCCGGCACCGCCGGCAGCGCGCACTCCTTTCTCCTCATGATACATAGCAGAGCCGCAGCATGATGCGACGGAGGTTACAACGACCTCAGTAGGTTTACTTGACGCTTGCGGCTCATGCCCCTGAACATGGTGGGTTTATCCAACGAGGAGAAGCCGATGAGTGAGCCGCAAGTGAAGACCGAGGAGAAGAAGCAGCATTTCGACGATATCTACGTCGCCGAGACCCCGGTGCCGTTCAAGGAGCGCATCATCGACGCGCTCGATTACATCTCCGACGACTTCAACCGGCAAACCTTCGACCGGCTGATTCTCCCCTGGGCGCAGCAACAGGCTGACGCAGGCAAGACCCTGAATTACGTCGATCTGTGCTGCTGCTTTGGCAACACCACCATGGCGGCCGTGCACGGCATGGATGTCGAGGCAATCCGCGCCAACTGGGCCGACGAGCAGGCCTGCAAGACGGTTGCTGCCCCGCGCCGTCTGCCCATCAAAACGACCGGCATCGACATCTCCGGCAACGCCCTCGCCTACGGCAAGAGCTCGGGTCTGTTCGACCAGACCTTCGAGGCTGACCTGAACCAGGCCGACGCCGACACGCGCAACGCGATCGAGCAGTCGATGGAAGAGGCAGACATCGTCATCTCCACCGCATCGCTGGTCTATCTGGACCCCCCGGCCATCGAGAGCCTGGTGGACGCCTTCGCGCGGGGCAAGGGCGAAGGCTACATGCTGGTGAATTTTCTCAACCCCTTCGCACTAGAAAAAGCGGACGCCACCAAGCGTTTGTTGCTGAATCGTCTGGACTTTGTCGGCAGTACTGCGACCCGTCACCGTCGTATGTCCCCGCTGGAGCAGGAAAACTACCCCGGCGAAGACTGGGCCCTGCTGGAAATCTGGGTGCTGCGTCGCCGCGGGTAAGCCGTTACCGGCGCCTTCAGCGCATCAAGGAAAAGGCCGGCGTTCGCCGGCCTTTTTTGTGTCTCCGTCACCGGATACCTAGAGCGCGACCACACGATCGCGCCCTGCCCGCTTGGCCTGGTACATCGCCTCGTCAGCCCGCCGCGCGAGGAGCTTGGCGCTGTCACCGGAGGCCCGTTCGGCGACCCCGAAGCTGGCGGTGACGCCCGGCACCCCGGGCACGCTCATCGCAGCGACCGCCTGGCGCAGCTTTTCGGCCATGGCCGTCGCACCCACCAGCCGGGTCTCGGGCACCAAGATGATGAACTCTTCTCCGCCCCAACGACCGAGGGTATCCGCGTCGCGCAGTTCCGCACTCACGGTCTTCGCCAGCGCTTTAAGGACTTCGTCGCCGGCATCGTGGCCGTAACGGTCATTCACCGCCTTGAAGTGATCCAGATCGAACATGATCAGGCTCAGCGGACGACCATAGCGCTGGCTGCGCTCGATCTCCGCCTCCAGCGTGTTCCCGAGGCTCAGGCGATTCGCGACGCCGGTCAGCCAGTCGGTATGCGCCACACGCCGGATCTCGTCCTCCATGCGCACCCGGTCGGTCACGTCCTTGCCCAGGGCGACGTAATGCGAAATCTCGCCGTGGTCATCGAGTACCGGGGTGATCGTCTGCTCCAGATGGATCAGAGATCCATCGCGACGCCGATTCACGAACTCGCCCCGGAAGGTCTCGCCGCGCTCCAGCGACTCCCACATCCCGCGATAAAAGGCATCGTCGTGACTGCCCGATCTGAAGCGTCGCGGATTCGCGCCCAGGACATCGCGGCGCGAATAGCCCATGAGCTCCTCGAAGGCGGCATTAACGTAGGTAATCGTACCTTCAGGATCGGTGATCAGGACCGGATCACCCGACACTTCCAGCGCGGTCGACAGCAGTCTTAACTGCTCGTCGCGTTCCCGTTCGGCGGTCACGTCCTGCTGCAGTGATACGTAATGCGTAATCCGTTCCGGCGCATCGTCGGCATACACGGGCGAGATATGCCAGCGCACCACGTAGGTACTGCCATCCTTGCGATAGTTGATCGCCTCGCCGTCAAACATCTCGCCCGCATCCAGCGCGGCGCGCAGGCGGTCGAGGATTACCCGTGATGTCCGCGGCCCCTGCAGCAGGCGCGGGGTCTTGCCCAGCACCTCGTCGGCCGCGTACCCGGTCATCTGTTCGAAGCCGGCATTCACGTAGACGATGCGTGGCCCGTCGTCCAGGTCCGCGTCCGTGATCAGAACAGAGTGGCTCGACTGGTCGATGGCTGCATCCAGCAGCCGGAGTTTCTCGAACCCCTCGATGTACGCGACAGTGGCCACGGGACTCCTTTGAAATGGATCAGCCTGGGACCGGCACTACCGGTCCGAGTGTCCCGCGGCGGGGAGGTTCATTCCATATCCGCCATTTCGAGAATCGAGCCCACGATATCGCTGGTGGTAACGATTCCTTCCAGGGTATTGCCCCGCAGCACGACCAGGCGCCGGATGCCCTGATTGACCATCAGCCGCGCCACGTACTTCACGTCCATCTCGGCCGGCACGGTGATCACCGGCTTCGCACAGACATCGTAGACGTTGGAGAGGTCGATATCGCCCTCCTCCGCCACGATGGTCTTCAGGATTGTTGTGTAGGTGATGATCCCGTAGGCGTCGTGCTCGTGCTGCTTGTCCACCACCAGGGACTTCACGTTGTGCCGCCGCATCAGCTGCATCGCCTCGCGCAGCGGCGCGAGCGGCGACACGGTAATCACATTGGGCTTCAGGATGTCGCTTACCAGCATGCTCGAGTCCTCCTCAGATCTCTTCCTTTACGTGTTCCTGGAACTGCTCGATCTGCTTGCGCCCGATCCCGGCCAGGTGGGCAATATCCACGGTGAATGCAACGCCGCGCGGGTCTCCTTCGAGTTCCAGGTCCTGACTGATGACCTTGAGCACGTTCAGCGCGACCTTCTTTTCCAGCACCCACATCAGCACCGACTGGCTGCCCTCGTAGGTCATGCCCAGAAACGTCTTGCGGGCCTCCGCGCCGATACCGCGGGCATCCATGATCGTGACGCCGCCGGCGCCCGCGGCCTTGGCCGTCTCGATGGCCCGCTGCTCGAGGTCATCCGGAAGCACGGCGATCAGTGCCGAAAATCTCATGGCGAATCCTCCTGTTGTGCGCGGCCCCTGCCGGTCCAGCGCTCGTAGATATCCACTAGGATGGCGTAGACCATCACGGTGACGATGGGGAAGATCGACGCGAAGGCGATCAGGCCGAAGCCGTCGATCAGGACATTACGGTCTTCCAGATGCGTGGCCAGACCGATCCCGAGGGCCGTGACCAGGGGTACGGTCACCTCGGAGGTCGTCACCCCGCCCAAGTCGAAGGCGAGCGCCACGATCTGCTTGGGGGCGAGGATCGTCAGCACGATCACCAGCAGGTAGCCAGCCATGATGTATTGATGGATGGAGTCGCCCGCCAGGATGCGGTGCACGCCAATGGTGATACCGATTGCGACCCCCAGCGCCACCAGGATGCGGATTACATTGCCGCGTAATGAACCGCGCGCCGCCTCCTCGGCCTTCTGGCCAATCGCGATGAGCGCGGGCTCCGCCATCGTGGTCGCAAATCCGATGGAAAACGCGAACAGGTAGACCCACAGGAACAGTTCGTTGGTGATCAACTGCTCGGCCATGCTCTCGCCGATCGGGAACAGGCCCAGCTTGAGCCCGACCACGAAGGCGTACAGGCCCAGCACGACCAGCACGAAGCCGAAGATCACCCGCGGCAGATACGGGATGCGCTTGCGCAGCACGAAGTACTGGAACACCACAATCACCGCGATGATCGGTGCGACATCGCGCAGCATCAGTAGCAGGTCCATCCCCATCGCGGAGAGCCAGTGTTCCTCGCCCGCACCCGGAAGGTCCGTGTCCGCATCCATGGCCGCGGTCTCGCCATTGCCCGGGGCGTCGACCTCCGCGCCGGCGAACACAATGATTCCGTAGAGCTGCACCGTGATCATTGGCACCATCACGGCAAGCGCCACCAGGCCAAAGCCGTCGCGCAGTGGATTGCGCCCGCTGATCGAGGCCGCCAGGCCGAGGCCCAGCGCCGCGACCAGCGGGACGGTCACGATGTTCGTGGTCACCCCGCCCGAGTCGTAGGCCAGGCCGACGATCTCCTCGGGGGCGAAGAAGGTGACCAGCACCACCAGCACGTAGCCGCTCAGAATGTACCAGTGCAGCGGATGGCCCATGACCGTGCGCAGGATGCCCAGCGCCACCACGGCACCCACGGACAACGCGACAATCAGGCGCAGGACCAAGCCCTCGATCCGTCCCTCGCTGATCAGCTCCGCCTGCTCCGCCACAGCGATCAGGGCCGGTTCCGCGATCACGGTAGCGAAGCCGAGGGTAAAGCCGAACGCCATCAGCAGGAGCAGCGAACCGCGCCGGGCCAGCGCGTTGGACAGGTTCTTGCCGATGGGGAAGATCCCCATCTCCAGGCCCTGCAGGAACAGCGCCACGCCAAAGACCACGATGGCCAGCCCGATCACCATGGACAGCAGGCCATCCGGCACCGTACGCAGCACCAGCGCCTGGAACACCGCAACCACGATCACGATGGGCGCAAGATTGCGCGCCGCATGGCCCAGCGTGTGGAGAAAGTTCATGCGCTCCCTTGCCGAGGCATGGCCCCGGAATCAATTCCCCGCGCCGTGGTCGCAGGCAGTATGGAATCCCTGCAGATACCCTATCGCGCCGTGGTCGTCGGTGCCACGGGCGGGCTCGGCGCCGCGTTTGTTGAGCATCTTGAAAACGACCCGAACTGCGGGTGCGTAGTGGCACTTGGCCGCCACAGCGAACCGCCCGTCGATCTCCTCGACGAGACCAGCATCGAACACGCCGCTGGCTGGCTACGCAAACAAGCGCCCGAATGGGATCTAATCCTGGACGCCACCGGCATCCTGACCATCGACGGCCACGGCCCGGAGAAGCGTCTGCGCGATCTCGATCCGGCGATCATGGCGCGCTCGTTTGCCATCAATGCCATCGGCCCGGCCCTGCTGTTCAAACACCTGGCACCTTTGCTGCCGCGTCAGCGCAAGGGCATCCTGGCGACCCTATCGGCCCGAGTCGGCTCCATCGAGGACAACCAGCTGGGTGGATGGGTGAGCTACCGCGCTTCCAAGGCCGCTCTCAACCAGATTGTCCGCACGACGGCGCTGGAGCTGCGCTTCAGCCATCGCCAGGCCGCGGTGATCGCCCTGCAGCCGGGGACCTGTGCGACCCGCCTGTCGGAGCCCTATCGGGCCCGCGCCCCGGAAGTGCTCGCGCCGGAATACGCCACCGGCGAACTCCTGAAGGTGCTGGATCGTCTGGAGGCATCGGACTCCGGGAACTTCTACGACTTCGAGGGCCAGCGGCTGCCGTTCTGAAAACTATTGTCGCTCGTGATCTGCATCAACAAGTGCTAATACCAGGCGGGCAATAGTACCTCTGAACCATCACATTGTCGGAGGAACCGAACATGCGCCGTACCCTGACCTTTCGTGCCCTAGCCCTGGCCGGCCTGCTGGCCCCGGCGGCCCTCATCCCGGCCCAAGCGGCCGCCGCCAGCGCGGATGTCTCCGCCGGCGACTGGCTGCTGCGCGGCGGCCTGACCTACATCTCGCCGAAGTCCGACAACGGCGAACTGACGGGAGATGACCTGAGCGTGGACGTCGGTTCCAGCACGCGCCCGACCGGCACTGCGACCTACATGCTCACTGACAACCTGGGTCTGGAGCTGCTGGTCGGGATCCCGTTCAAGCACGACATCGCGTTGGAAGGTCTGGGCAACGTCGGCTACACCCGACACCTGCCGCCGACCCTGAGCCTGCAGTACCACTTCAACACCGGCTCGGCGTTCCGCCCGTACCTGGGGGCGGGCGTGAACTACACCCACTTCTTTGACACGACCACCCGCGGTGCACTGTCCGACAGCCGCCTGCGGCTCGACGACTCCTGGGGTGTCGCTCTGCAAGCCGGGATCGACATCGCGCTGGATGACAACTGGTTCCTGAACACCGAGGTGCGCTGGATCGACATCGAGAGCACCGCGCGTCTCGACGGCCAGCGTATCGGGACGGTCGAGATCGACCCGTGGACCTTCGGGATGAACGTCGGCTACCGCTTCTAAGCCGGCCTAGCCCAGTCGTTCCACGAGGCCGAGGACCCGCTGCATGCGGTCCTCGGCCTCGTTCTTTTCCAGGCCCCGCTCGGCGGGGACGCCCCAGACCGGGCCCGGCCAGGCCGGATCGCCCGGCTGACGGGCGACATGGTGCAGGTGCAGCTGCCCGACGATATTGCCCAGCTTGGCCACATTCAGCGTCTGCGGCTCGAAGGCCGCCTGCATCGCCCGCGCCAGGACCAAAGACTCCCGTGCCAGCATTGCCGCATCGTCGGACCCAAGGTCATGCAACTCGCGTAAACCTGCGCGGCGCGGGACCAGGATGAACCACGGGATTGCCGCATGATCCATCATCAGCAGCGTCGACAGGGGCCAGTCCGCGACGAACCAGGTATCCGCGTGCAGGCGCCTATCCAGCTCGAACGCCTCCGTCATTGCAGTTCCTTCCAGATCCCCGGCGTGGCCCAGTGCCCCGTGCGGCGCTCTTCGCCTTCCAGCAGGACATAGCTGTAATGCGCGCGGTGGCGCAGCTCGCCCGCCAGCGCACGGCGTTGCTGCGCATCCGAGCCCGAAATCACGATCACATCCTCGCCGGGCACGGCCCAGGCGGCAGCGTCCGGGGACTCGGGCAGATCACTGTCGATCGCCACCGGCGATTCCGGCCAGTCGCGGGCGCGCAGCCAGTCGCGGACCGAGTCCGGCTCGCCGAGCACGATGCGGGTCCCTTCCATGTTTTGGCTCTGCTCGGGTGCGCGCCCCAGCCAGGGCGCCACCTCGACCGGCCGCGCCGAGCCCAGTGCGATCACCTGTGTGTCCGGGTCTAGTGCGGCGCGGCGCAGGATCGCCGGGGATTCGCCTTCGGCCAGATGGCGAAATAGCCGCCAGTCGGGATCGGCGGCGACGCGCAGCGGCTTGGCATCCAGATCCACCTCGAACGCCTTTTCACGGTCGGCCAGCGCAATCCAGAACGTCTCCGCCCCCTGTTCGGTCTCGACCACGAGGGGTACACGCAGATCCCAGGGGTCGTCATCACGGGACTGACGCAACGTACCCGACAGCGTCCACCCATTCGTCTCCTGTTCGACGGCAAGATCGGCCAGTTCGAGTGCCGGCGCACCGCGCCGATCAACCCACTGGCGGAAGAACGGTTCCAGATCCTCGTCGGTGGCGGAATCGAAGGCCGCGATCAGCGCATCCCAGTCCGCCTCGCGCCCCTTCCAGTCGTTGTAGAGCGTGCGAGCACCTTCCAGAAACGCCTCGCGCCCGATCCAGTCCTCCAGCATCCGCCAGATCATCGCGCCCCGGTGATAGCCGGCGATGCGCAACGCGCCCTGGTTGCCGCCCTGGTACTCCCCATGGGCGCGATCCTCGTCCGCCGGGAGTGCCGCGTAGTCGCGCAGCCACTGGGCTCGCTCCTCGCGCCCCTCACCCGCCTCGCGCTTGAACTGGTAGTCCGCCATGTAGGTGGTCAGCCCCTCCGACCAGTTGCCGCCCGAGCGATCGACATAGACCCCCGTGCCCCACCACATGTGCAGGACCTCGTGCCCCAGCGAGGTATGCGGAATGAACGGGAGCGGGATGACTTGTTCGCCCAAGAGCGTAAAACCGGAGAACGCCAGCCCCACCGGCTGCGGCGAGGCCGCCACGGTCAGGCTGCTGTACGGATACGGTCCGATCTCCGATTCGAAACGCTCGATGTACTCGACGGTCTTCTCGCGGTAGGTCTCGCCAAAGGCCTCATGTAGCGACTGCGGGAACAGGGTACGCACCTGCCACCCGTCGCCCTCGATCACGCCCAACTCCCAAATGCCGGAGGCGAGCGCCAGGTGGCGCGCAGCGGGGTGTTCGTAACGGGCCTGATAGCGCTCGCCCTCGCGCGTGTCATCGATCAGCGAGCCGGAGACCACGGCCTTCTGGCCACCGTCCACCGTCAGTTGAATTCGCATGGGCACGGGCTCGTCCTCCAGCGCGGGATACCAGCCCGCCCCCGCTGGCAGAAACCCGGCTTCCTCGCCCAGGAATCCCGAGCCGGGACGCGCCTGATCAGGCCGCGACAACCGAGCGCCATACGCGATCACCAGGAGCCCGGCATCGCGATCGGACAGCGCGCTCCCCAGTTCCAGCCAACCCGACTCGGTCAGCTCGTGTTCGATGGAGTCACCATCCAGGGTCACGGCATCCACTCCCATGGCGGGATCGAGGCGCAATCGGCTCGGCGGGTCCCGGTCCAGGAGCTCCAGATCCAGCGCCAGACGCCCGTCGAAGGTCGATTCGCCCGGGTGCAGGTGCACGCTCAGGCCGAGCGGGAAGTCGGAATCGGGTTCGACGTAATCGTTACCGGCCGCCGAAGCGACCGGGAAGCCCAGCAACGCCAGAAGGCCCATCGAGATCCACCATGCCGCGCGCATATTGCCCCCTCGTTTAATCGGCGTACGGGAATCGGGCTACGCGCTCTTCGGCCTCGCCGTTGCGCTCGATCTCCAGCGGCAGCCAGGTGCCCGGTGTCACGCGCTGGACGATCCGTTGCAGATCCGACGGGCGCTCCACTGGCTGGTCGCCGGCACGAAGGACTCGGTCGCCCCCCTCCAGGCCCGCGGCCTCACCCACGGAGCCCGACTGCACACCCTGGATGGTCACCCCGCCGTCCTCGTCGCCGCGCAGCTGCACGCCGAGCATCGGCGAAGCGCGGTCAAAGCGATCTCCATCCGTGATGCCGAATACCGCCCGGGCCAGGCCCGGATCGGCCGCGGAACAGTCCTCCCGGTACTCGCGGGGCAGCAGCACCGGGGCCTGTTCATAGCCCAGATCGGCCAGCTGATGCGGCACGCCATGGCCATATTGCAGGTGGCCGGAACCGATGATCCCGACCACCAGCGGCGGCTCGTCCGAAGCCTCCAGGATCTCGGCAATACCGGCGGCCATCATGCGGTCCCACGCCAGCTGCGACCCGATGAACCGGTCGGAGTCGCGCTCCATGCCCGCCGGATGGCGTTCCATCACCTCCACCAGATACTCGCGGTAGGCCTCGGGCGGATCGGCCGGCTGGCTGACGCCGTAGCGCTCATCCTCCGGGACCGCGTCCCAGCCTTCCTGTCCGAGCCGCTGAACCAGTGCACGTTCGGCGTTCAGCGCCACCAGCGGGACATCATGTACACGGGCAAAATGGAGAATCGGCCAGTACAGCTCCGGGTCGAAGCCCCAGTGGGTATACCAGTCGCTGTCGCGCAGAAATGCATCCGCGTCCAGTTCGCCGGCCACCCACTGATCCAGCACCGGTTGCACGGAGCGCGGCAGCATCTCGAGGCCGATGACCATGTCCGGGCGCTGTCCGTGCAGGGCAGCCAGTGTTCCCAGCTGCCAGCGATGGTGATCCATGCGATCGTGGCGCTCGCCCAGGAGCACCGCATCCGCCTGCGCCAACTCGGCGAACAGCTCCGCGCGATCCAGCTCCTCGCCGGCCGGCGTGGCCCATTGCCCCGGGGCCGGACACGCCGCGCTGGCCACACCGGGCACCAGTGGCGCGGCCAGCATCGCGGCCAGCATCACGCCCATGCCATGCCGTCGGATTACTCTGCCTTGCATGCAATTCTCCTGTTTGAGGCACCATCCCCGGTGATAGACCTACTCTCGGACCCCCCGATGGCCGGCACGTTCCGCGTCCGGTAGCCTGCCGACATGGACACGCCCGAGGACACCGCCGCGCGCAACCGGCTCCCCCAGCACCTGCAGGCATGGCTGGGCACCCTGCGCTCGATGGCGATCTACTGGCGACCCGGGCGCCAGGCCGGCCTGCGCCGCCTCTACGCCGAGTTCGTGCGGCCCGGTGACCTCGTGTTCGACATCGGCGCCCATATCGGAGATCGCACCCGCGCCTTCGCCGCACTCGGGGCGCACGTGATCGCGCTCGAGCCGCAGCCCCATATCCTGCGGCTGCTGCGCAAGGCGACCTCCAGGCTCCCCGGCGTGCGCGTTCGCCGCGAGGCCGTGGGGCCCGAGAATGGTACCGCGCAGCTCGAGGTCAGTCGCAGCACCCCGACCGTCTCCTCGGTCTCGCGACGTTTCACAAGCGAGATCGCGAAACGCAATCGCAGCTTCCGCAACGTGACCTGGGACGATCAGATCGCGGTCCCGATGGTCACCCTGGACCAGCTCATCGCCGATCACGGACTGCCGGACTTCTGCAAGATCGATGTCGAGGGTCTGGAGGCCGAGGTCCTGCGCGGACTCAGCCAACCCGTCCCGGCGTTGTCCTTCGAGTTCGTCGCCGGCGCCGACGAGGTCACCGAGGAGTGCCTGGCGCAACTGACCGCCCTGGGTGACTACGAGTACAACCTGATCGTGGGTGAACAGCGCCGCTTCCGGTTCGACACCTGGCAGAGCGCGGATGCCATCCGCGCCTGGCTGGAACAGCATGTGGAGCGTGTAGGTTCCGGCGACATCTACGCCCGGCTGCGCGGGGCTTGACCCGGACCGCGCTCGCGGACAACGCTGCCTGAATGGACACCCGCACCCTGATCCGCTGGCAGGACCTGACCACCGAGGCCATTGCCGACCATGCCCGTCGCGACGCGGTCGTGGTGCTGCCCATGGCCGCGATCGAGCAGCATGGCCCCCACCTGCCGCTGGAAACGGACCTGCGCATCGGCCTGGGCCTGCTGGACGCGGCGGCGACGATACTCCCGAGCGATCTCGAGCCGCTGGTGCTGCCGCCGCTGGCGATCGCTACCAGCGCCGAACACACCCATTTCGCAGGGACGCTGAGCCTCACACCGGAGACGGCGCTCGCGGTGTTGCGCGAGATCGGCGCGGGCGTCGCCCACGCCGGCTTTCGCCGCCTGGTGCTGGCCAACAGCCACGGGGGCAACACCGCGATCATGGAGCTCGCCGCACTGGATCTGCGCCGGGACCATGGACTGCTGGTCACCAAGCACCACTACTTCCTGCAGCCACTGCCGGACACCATCGACATCCCCGAACGCGAGTGCCGACATGGCCTGCACGGTGGTCTTAGCGAGACCGCAATGATGCGTGTGCTGGCACCGACACTCGTCCAGATGGACCGCGCGCCGGACGCCCGTTCGCTGGGCGAGGATCTCGAGGGCACGACCGGACGCCTGGGTCCCACCGGCGAGACTGCGTTCGCCTGGATGGCGGATGACCTCAATCCAGAGGGCGTCGTAGGCGCCGCGGACCGCGCCACGCCCGAGTTGGGTCAGGCCCTGATCGACCACTACGCCGAGGGGCTGGCCCAGGCGATCACTGATACCGCCGCCTTCCCGATCGAACGCCTCGCCCGCTGAATCCCCGCTTACGCTATCTGGCTGGCGTAGCGCTCTTCGAGTGCCCCGTGCAGCGCGCGCAGCCCCATCGCCTCGCCCCCCTTGGGGCGGCCCGGCCGGGCGCGCACGTTGAACGCCATGATGTCGAAGTGCAGCCACGGGACGTCTTCCGGCACGAACTCCTTCAGGAACAGCCCTGCGGTGATCGCGCCGGCGTAGCCACCGGTCGAGCTGTTGACGATGTCGGCGACGTCGCTGTCCAGCATGTAGCGATACGGGGCATGCAGCGGTAGCGCGCAGACCGGGTCGTCCCAGGCTCTGGCCGGGGCTTCCAGCGCGTTCGCCCAGTTTTCATCGCTGGCAAAGACAGCGCTGATCTCCGTCCCCACCGCGACGCGGGCCGCGCCGGTCAGGGTCGCAAAGTCGACCAGCAGGTCCGGGTGGAAGCTGCCCGCCCGGTCCAGCAGGTCCGCGAGCACCAGCCTTCCTTCCGCGTCGGTGTTGTCCACCTCGATCGTCTTGCCATTGCGCGCGGTCAGCACGTCCCCGGGGCGGAACGCACGCGAACCCACCGCGTTCTCGACCGCGCCGATCAGTACTGTCAGCCGAACCGGCAGTTCCGTCGCCATGATCAGGCGCGCGAGCCCCAGCACGATCGCAGCCCCGCCCATGTCCTTTTTCATCTGGCGCATGGAGTTGCCCGGTTTCAGGTTCAGGCCTCCGGAATCGAAACAGACGCCCTTGCCCACCAGCACGACGGACGGGGCACCCGCGGGGCCCCAGGTGAGTTCGATCACCCGCGGGCCGTGCGCACTCGCCTCGCCCACCGCGTACACGCAGGGGAACGACTTCTCCAGCGCGTCGCTGTCGCTGACCACGTGCAGGCTGCAGCCAAAGGCCTCGGCCAGCTCGCGCGCGGTCAGGGCCAGATTGGCCGGCATCATGTCGGCGGCCGGGGTATTGATCAGGTCCCGGGTCATGGCGATGGAGTCGATATAGGCCATCACTCGCTTGCGATCGACCGCCTCGGGCCAGACCAGCCTGGGCGCCGGCCGATCCTCGGCCGCCCGATAGCGGTCGAAGCGGTAGCACCCCAGACCCCAGCCGATCGCGGCCTGCTCCTGAATGGTCGGGTCGAGACCCTCCGTGACTAGGCGATAGTGGCCCGTCGCCAGGGTCTCGGCCGCCGCGGCTAGCATCCACAGGGGTGTCTCGGCATCGAATCCCACCAGGACCGCGGCAAGCTGTCCCTGATCCCCGGGTACACGCAGGACCTGCCCGTCCTTGCCCTCGAAGCGCCCCGCCTCGGCCCAGGCGCGCCACGTTGGCGGGGCCGCCTCGAGACGGGACTCCAGGGTGTCGGTGGTGACGGGTACCAGATCGATGGCATCGTCGGCGGCTTCAACAAAGGCAGAATCCACGCGGCTTTCCTCCCGGTTCGGTCAAAATGGCCATAATAACGCCCGTCGGCCGCCCCGGCCGGTACACCCACCGTCACAGGATGTGAGCATGACACCAGCGCTGGAAATTCGCGGCCTGCGCAAGACCTACAAGAACGGATTCGAGGCCCTCAAGGGCATCGACCTGGAGGTGGCGCCCGGGAGTTTCTTCGCCCTGCTCGGGCCCAATGGGGCGGGCAAGTCGACCACCATCGGCATCATCACCTCGCTGATCAACAAGACGGCCGGTGAGGTGCGCGTGTTCGGACACGACCTCGACCGCGATCAACAGTCCGTGAAGCGCTCGATCGGCCTGGTCCCGCAGGAGTTCAACTTCAACAACTTCGAGCCGATCGGCGAGATCGTGGTGAACCAGGCCGGCTACTACGGCATCCCGCGCCACGAGGCCTGGCGCCGCACCGAGCACTACCTGCGCGAGCTGGGGCTGTGGGAGAAGCGCAAGGACATGGCACGCACCCTGTCCGGCGGGATGAAACGGCGCCTGATGATCGCCCGCGCCCTGGTGCACGAACCGAAACTGCTGATCCTGGACGAACCCACGGCCGGAGTGGACATCGAGCTGCGTCGCTCGATGTGGGATTTTCTCCGTCGCATCAATACCGATGGCCGCAGCATCATCCTGACCACGCACTATCTGGAAGAGGCGGAGTCCCTCTGCCGCAACATCGCGATCATCGATGACGGCCAGATCGTCGAAAACACCACGATGAAGCAGCTCCTCGCGAAGCTCGAGACCGAGACCATGGTTCTGGACCTGAGCGAGCCGGTCCGGCAGCTGCCCCACGACTCCGAGATCCCGTTGCGGCAGATCGACGAACTGACCCTGGAGGCCGACATCAAGCGCGGGCAGCACCTGAACGACCTCTTCCGTGTCCTGGACCATGCCGGGCTGCGGGTTCAGAGCATGCGCAACAAGTCGAACCGGCTGGAAGAGCTGTTTCTGCGCATGACCCGCAGCGACGCCGCCCCCAGCCACCTGACGCAGGGGGCCACGGGCACCGCCGAACAGCCGGAGAACCCGCAATGAGCGAGCGCCACCTGCATGACTACTGGGTCGCCTTTCGCACCATTGTGACCAAGGAGGTGCTGCGCTTCGCGCGTATCTGGGTGCAGACCATCCTGCCGCCGGTGATTACCACCGCCCTGTACTTCATCATCTTCGGGGGGCTGATCGGCGAACGCATCGGAGACATGGACGGCTTTCGCTACATGGACTTCATCGTCCCCGGGCTGATCATGCTCGCGGTAATCACCAACAGCTACTCGAACGTCGTCTCGTCCTTTTTTGGCTCCAAGTTCCAGCGCCACATCGAGGAGATGCTGGTCTCGCCGATCCCCAACAGCGTGATCATCCTGGGCTTTGTATTCGGGGGTGTCGCCCGCGGGCTCAGCGTCGGCGTGGCGGTGCTGCTGGTCTCGTTGTTCTTCAGCCCTCTGAGTATCCACAACGCAGGCGTGATGCTGATCGTGGTCCTGCTCACCTCGATCCTGTTCGCACTGGCCGGGCTGATCAACGGCGTGTTCGCGCGCACCTTTGACGACATCGCGATCGTGCCCACCTTCGTGCTCACGCCCCTGACCTATCTCGGCGGGGTGTTCTATTCCGTCAGCCTGCTCCCGGAGTTCTGGCAGGGCGTATCGATGCTCAACCCGATCCTCTACATGGTGGACGGCTTCCGCTACGGCAGCCTCGGGTCCAGCGACTTCCCGATCATGGTCTCGTTTGCCGTAATTGTGGCCTTCATCGCGGCCCTGTACACGGCGGCCCTGATACTGTTGAACAAGGGCATCGGGATCCGGTCCTGATGCATCACGAGAACGCCACCCTGCCTGCGACCCCGCGCAACGTGGGCAAGAGGGGGTTTATTACCGGAAAAAACGTGGTATAAAGCGGAAACTTTTCCGGGCAGAGGCCATATGGGCGTCAAACGAAAGATCCCACCCGTCTTTCTTCTCGGCGCAGCCGGGGTCGCTGTTGCAATCAGCGCCAGTCTTCTTCTCGCTTCTCAGCCCGCAGAAACCTCGCAACCGCTCGATATCGCGGCGTTGCAAGCCGGGGCCAACGGCAAGATGTCGCCGATGGTCCCCACCGTTTCCCCCGATAGCCAGAACGGCCAGGCCGAGCAACTCTCCCAGCCGCATGGACCGGGAGCGGCCGGATCTGCCGGTTCGCACTTCGACGCCGAAGCCACCAAGGTCGCCTACGCAACCGACCTGATTAATGATTCCGGGTTCGACGACGAGACCGACTACCCCACTTCATACGAAACCTTCGACCTCGACGAAGGCGAGGACCGCGTGGCCGAAGAGGACCGCTCGGACTGGAACAACCACAAGCTCGAGAGCGGCGAGCGCCTGACCAGCCTGTGGCAACGCGACTGGGACCTGCCGCTGGCAACCCTCTACCGACTCCTGGACGATGACGAGAACGCATCGATCCTCAACCGCATACGGCCGGGGCAGGAGATCGAGTGGCAGGTGGACGAAGACGGCTACCTGACCCACCTGCGTCTCTGGACCGACCGCGCAAGCGGCTACGAATGGGTCCGCGAGGAAGATGGCTGGGATTTCCAGCGCGGTGAGGTCGAGAACGGGCGCGAAGTCAGCCACATGGTGATCAGTGCCGAGATTGAGGGCAATGTGTCCGCCGCGCTAGCACAACGCACCGACCTCTCGCCCCGCGCGGCCGGCGCCATCGCCGTGCTGCTGGACCGCTACCTCCCGGTCCGCACACACGCCCGTACCGGCGACGAGTTCACTCTGCTGCTGGAGATGGAAACCCTGGTCGGTGACGACACCCCGCACAATCTCCGCCTGCTTGCCTTCGACTACGAGGGACAGCGCATCACGGTACGCGCGGCCCGCAACTCCAATGGCCGCTTCTACACGCCGGACGGCGAAAGCCTTTTGCCACCATTTGATCGTCGTCCGTTCTCGGGCAATTACCGCATCAGTTCCGGTTTTGATCCGCGTCGGCGGCATCCGGTCACGGGCCGTGTGGCACCGCATTCCGGGACGGATTTCGCCATGCCGATCGGCACCCCGGTGAACGCGCCAGCTGACGGCCGCGTCACCCGTGTGGAGAACCATCCCTACGCAGGCCGCTTTATCGTGATCGAGCACGGGCAGGGCTACTCTACCCGGTACCTCCACCTGCACCGGCAACTGGTCAGCGTCGGAGACACCGTGGAACGCGGGGACCGTATCGCGCTGTCCGGCAACACCGGCCGCTCGACCGGGCCACACCTGCACTACGAGGTCCACGTGAACAACCAGCCGCGCGACCCGATGCGTGTGGAGCTCCCCGAAAGCGAGTCGCTCGCGGGGGAGGAACTGGAGAAGTTCAAGAGTTTGAGCCAGACCCTCCTGGCGCAACTCGACAACGGCGTGCGCAACACGCAGGTCGCGTTCACACCCTACGACGAGTTGCTGAGCCAGTAACGCATTGCTTTTGCCAAAGGTCGGCGCCCCACCCCTTTACAGGTGGGGCGCGCTTCGATTGTGACCCCCGCACATTCTCCCGCTATTCCATGTGAACCACTGGCGCAGGCGCGCCTCGTCTGGCGCGACGGGCGACCGTACGCACCCGAATACCAGGACGCCTATTTCGGCTCGGACGACCCCGGGGCCGAGGCCTTCGAGGTCTTCATCAAGGCCAACGACCTCCCGCGTCGATTTGCCGCCGGCGGAACGGTCGCCATCGGGGAAACTGGTTTTGGTACAGGCCTCAACGTCCTGCTGACGCTGCAACAGTGGCGGCAACACGCGCCGCCCGGGGCCTTCCTGTCGATACTGAGTCTGGAAGCCCATCCATTGTCACTCGACGATCTGCGGGAGGTCCATCGGCACCTGGACCTGGACGACGCCGATAGCCGGGCCCTCCGTGCGCAGTACCCCCCACCGATCAGTGGCCTGCACCGGATTGTGTTTCCCGGAGCCCGCGCAATCCTGACGCTCGGCCTGGGCGATGCCGCTCCCCTGCTGGCGCAGATCCGCGGCGGTATCGATGCCTGGTTCCTGGACGGTTTCGCGCCACGCTCGAACCCGGGCCTGTGGAACACGGCGGTCTTTCGCCAGATCGCGCGCCTTTCGCGCCCCGGCGCCACCTTTGGCACCTATACCGCCGCCGGACAGGTACGCCGGGATCTGGAGGCAGTGGGATTTGAAGTCCAACGTGCCCCGGGACATGGCCAGAAGCGTGAACGCCTGGAAGGCAGCTATCGCGGACCTGTACCCGACGCGCTCAAGCGGCCCCGGGTTGCGATCATCGGTGCCGGCGTTGCCGGGCTCGCCTCTGCATTCGCATTGCATAACAGAGGCTGCGAGGTCCGGCTGTTCGACCCTGCCGGCGCCGGGGGCGGCGCATCCGGAAACCCGGCCGCGGTCCTGTTGCCGAACCCCCACCCCAGGGACACGGAGTTGAATCATCTGGCCCTGGCCGGCATGCGCTCGACCCGGGGCCTGCTCGGCGAGATTACTGCGCAAACCGGCATTGACCCCGTGCTGGCGGAAGGGGTCTCCTTTCATGGTGTCAGCGCCCACGGCCGCAAACGGGTGCAGCGCCTGCTGCGCGCTGGGCGGGAGCACACCGGGGCTTTGTTCGACCTCGAGGGCGGACCGGATTCGGGTCCGGAGCCACGTCTGTACTATCCCGGGGGCTGCGGCCTCAATCTCGCCCGGCTTTGTACGGCCCTCGCGCAGTCGCTCCCGCCTGTGGAGACCCGCCGGATCGCCGGCCTGCGCCTCACCGACGAGGGCCTGATACTGGAAGGCCAACCGGCCGGGTCCAGCGCCGATTCTCTCCCATGGGATCACGTAGTGGTCGCGACAGCGGCTCCCGGATTACACGCCCTGTGCCCCGAACTGGAACAGGTATCGACCGTGTCGGGGCAAATGACCCGGATCCGTGCCCCGCTCCCAGACTGGGGTGGCCAGGTCACGACGGGCCAGGGGTACTGCATCCCGCTAGGCCCGGGCGAGGCCTGGATTGGCGCTACGTATCGGCGGACACAGATGCCGGATGCAGTGGAAGCCGCACCCGACACCACGCCTCGCCGCGAGGACGACCAGCTCAACCTCGAGCACCTGAGCTGGGTTCCCGGTCTGGGTGACCCCGCCCAGGTCGTGACGCTGGAACGCTGGGCGGGTAACCGTGCCGTGGTACGTGATCGCTTGCCTCTGGCCGGTGCGAGTCTTCGCGACCCCGGCCGCCGCGTCTGGCTCAATGTGGCCCACGGCTCGCGCGGGCTGTTGTACGCACCCCTGGCCGCGGAATTGGTGGCCGACCGCCTGTTGGGTCTGCCAGAGCCCTTGCTGGACAGCACCGCCGGCCGCCTCGACCCGCAACGCCCGCTCGCCTAGTCGTCCCATTCGCCGGTTGTTGTGGACTACACCCTCGGCGTGGGGCGCCCATGGTTAGGGGGGGCATCACCGGCCAGGCCGACATCATTGCGCCCCTGCGCCTTCACCTGATACATGGCCCGGTCGGCTGCGACCATCAGGTCCGACAGATGCCGGCCCACATCCGGATAGAAGGCCACACCAATACTGGATGTGACCTTTAGCTCCACGAATTCGCCAGGACCGGTGTGGACCTCGAACGCGTTATCGAGATCCTGCTGCACCCGCTGGGCCAGATGAAGGCCCTCTTCACGCTCCTCCAGCGGCGCGGTCAGGACGATGAACTCGTCCCCGCCCAGACGGACGAGGACGTCGTCCGGGCGCAGATGCGATTTCAGCCTTTCCGCGACCCGGCGCAAGAGCTGATCGCCCACGACATGGCCATAGCGATCATTCACCGGCTTGAAGTGGTCCAGATCGATGAACAGCAGCGCGAGGCGTCCCCCCTGACGCTCGGCACGCGCCACAAGCCGCGGGAACGCACGATCCAGTGCCGCCCGATTGGCCATCCCGGTCAGGGGGTCTTCCCAGGCCATGGTCTTCAGCTTGACCTCCAGCTCCCGCCGATCCGTGACATCAAGCGCGTGCCAGACGACTGCGGGGAGGCCGTTGATTGCGCGCGCCAGAGGCCGGATCCGTGCCTCGAACCAGCGCGCGCCGGTTTCATGCTCGGGAATCCCCAGGCGCTTCAACAGATCCACATCCAGGCGGTATTCGTGCATCTGCAGCGTCCCCTCATCGATCGCCCGGTTCACCATCTCGAGGAAGTTCGCCGCCACGTCCGAGGGAAACAACTGATCCAGGGTGTCGCCAAGGAGGGCCGGGGCCATCTCCTGTCGATGGCAAGCCTCCCCGAACACGTGTCGAACCGTGCCCTCCGAATCGACCACAAAGGCATACCCCGGAATGGCCTCGAACATCGCATCCTGCAGATCCCGCGCGGCGGTCAGGGCATCGAACAGCAATCGGTTTTCGTTGACGTCGACGAAGGTCAGCAGCCACGCACGGCCTCGCTCCCAGTCCACAGGCACCCAGCGCAACAGGAAAAAGCGGCATCCCCCGTGAAACACGCATATCCGTACCTCGCGTCCATGCGTCTCGGGAGGTGAATCGGTGAAATCGAGGTTGGGTGGAAGCCGGTCGAGATCATCCGGGTGCACAAGGTCCAACTGTGCCAGCTCCGTATTCACAGGCGGTTGTTGTCCCAGCATTCGAACAAACGCCGGGTTTGCCCAGAGGATACGTCGCCCGGACACCACGAGCGTCGGGTCTTCCAAGCGATTCACCAGGCCCCGGTAGCGATCAAGGTCACGTCGACGTGCCTGCATGCCCGTCCCGACGCGATAGGTGTAGCCGCCCACTGCCAGTGCGCCCACGAACCCCAATGCCCACCAGGCCATGGGACGATCCGTATCCCTGTGCGCCGGATCTACATCGGCCAGGAGTTGCCATTCGCCCCCCGGGAAACGAATCCGATGCCGGTGTGGCGCCTCCTCGGCGAGGTCATGAGGATTGTAGAAAAACGGGCCAGCCTCACCCACACCATCCCGGCCGCGCAGGGCAAGCAACAGCGTACCCAGTTGTTCACCGATGCCCGCACGCTCGAGCAAGGCCTCAAAATCCAGCGCTATGCTGCTGATACTAAGCTGGTCCATAGGCTCGTCAACGGCGAGGTGAGCAGGACTGTCTGGAACGGGCTCCGTGTCGACCGGGGCGCGCACCAGGAGCCCATAACCGCCCTGAACCAGCGGCCAGGGGCCCGCTACGACCACCTCTCGCTCGTTCAGGACTCGGCGAAAGGAATCCGCCTGTTCGGGGTGAGTGGCGAGGTTGAGCCCGACCACGCCTTCGTTCCCCTCAAGGGGATAGACAAATTCGACGATCGGCCCCCGGGCCAGCGTCAGGGAAATCACGAGGTCTTCATGCCCGCGGTAAATGCGCTCGGCTACGCGCTCGAACTCGTCGGTCCCCAGGTCCGGATGAACATAGGCGTAAGCCGCCAGCCCGATGGTCGAATGCACCAGCCCATTGATCACGCTTTCCACCTGCGTGCGCAGACTGGCGAGCTCGCTCGCCACCGCGGCACTCTGGCGATCTTCCAGCTCGATCTCCCAGGCGCGATCAATCAGCAGAAACAGCCCAAGGAATATCAGGGCGGCCACCAGGCCCAGGGCAAAGGGGCCCGCCGTGGACCCCGAATCCCGGCCCCTGTGGCGAGGCGCGTCGTGCGGGGCTTCCGTGCGCGTGTGGGTGCTGTCATCCATGCCCAGACCTGTCACTACCAGCGGTAGTACCCACTATGCGCCTAAAACACCCCCCTGTGAACGGTGAGATCGCTGCTCACCCGAGGCGCAGAAATATGCTTTTGGAAGTGACGATTAGCCGTGGCACTTCAAGTGCAAGGAAAGATAATGGTGGGGGCGGCCGGACTCGAACCGGCACAGCCTTGCGGCCGAGGCATTTTAAGTGCCTTGCGTCTACCCGTTCCGCCACGCCCCCGGGGACTCGCATCATACCGGCTACACCAGCCGGGTGTGGAGCCTTATCCCGCTGACCCGCTCCCCTGCGAGCCATCCGCCATCTCGGCGATGGGCAACGGGATGTGCAGCGCAGCGGCCATCGCGCGCAGCAACTCGATCTCGGCTACCTGGACGCCACCGCCGCGCTGAACCGTCGCCAGCATCGCCTCTACCAGCGTCCGCTTGTCCTTGACCCGTAGGTCGTCGAGCCGCTCCAGGGCCTTGTCCAGCACGGCTGCCCAGGCATTGCCGGTGGTGGCCTGCTCGAGTTCGGGCGGGGCCTCCGACTCCAGCGGCATGATGCCGGTCAGCGCCGCCACGCCGGCATTGAACGCCGTGATGGCCGCATCGGGATCGTCGGGGTGCCCGTGGTGGGCCAGGACCGCCAGCGCGTAGCGTGCCTGTCCACTGTTGTCGGCCAGCCGGCGGCGGCCACCTGAACGGGCCTGCGACGGCCGTTCGATATCCTGCAGCTGACGCCGTACAAGGCGCCCGAGCGCGTACTCGAAGGCCGACACCCGTCCATCGGCCTGAATCAGCTCATCTACAAGCCCTGACAAGACCTCGCGTTCCTGTGGGGGGTGACGGCGGAGCACGGGGAAGGCCATCTCCAGCACCGGGATGCGCAGATCGGGACTGGGCTCCGGTACTGCCTGCAGCAGGTCGCGCACGCGCTTCTCGCTGTCCTCGCCGCGCGTCTCGAGGATGCGCATCAGCTGGGCATCTCGCACCTCCGCGTCATTGGAGATCAACAGATACAGCACGGCCTCGGCGGCCCAGCGATCGGAATGCACCGAGCGTTCCAGGGCGCTGGGCACTGCGGCGACCAGGAAGCCGGCGCCGAGGATATGCGCAAGGCCGGGGTCGCCAATCGCTTCGAGCAGGGCCTCGGGGTGCAACGCCAGCCCACCCCCGGCCTTCGGCTCGGCCTGTTCGCGCGCGGCCTCGGCCTCCTGCTCCTCGCGCCGGCGCCGCGCATCGTCCTGCATGCGCTTTTGTACAGCCTCCAGCTCCGAGGGATCAAAACTCGGCTCGATCTTGCGGATACGATCTTCCAGCGGCGGATGGGTCGCAAACATCCGGCCCAGGCCCCCATTGACGAACAGCATGTGTCCGACCTCTTCGCTGTCCGCGTTGAGCCCGGAGTAGCTGGCCCCGATCTTCTTCAGCGCCCCCGCAATACCCTCCGGCTGGCGCGTGAACTGCACGGCTGAGGCATCCGCCAGGTATTCGCGCTGACGCGAAACCGATGCCCGGATCCAACGCCCGAAGAACAGACCGATGTAACCCACGATCATCAGCACCAGGCCCGCGACCACGATCCCACCGGCGTTCCGGTTGTTGCGGGAAAAGCGCATCGCCAGCAGCACACGCTGCCCGATCAGTGCCATCACCAGAATCCCGAACAGCATCCCCACCAGGCGGATGTTCATGCGCATATCGCCATTGAGGATGTGCCCGAACTCGTGGGCGACCACGCCCTGCAGCTCGTGCCGGTTCAGGTGTTCCAGCGCGCCGCGCGTCACCGCGACCGCGGCATCGGACGGCGAATACCCGGCCGCGAAGGCATTGATGCCCGGCTCCTGCTCCAGCACGTAGACCTCGGGCACCGGAACCCCCGAGGCGATCGCGACCTCTTCCACCACGTTCATCAGGCGGCGGCGCAACGGATCACGGGTGTCCCCTTCAATCCGCGTGCCCCCAAGCTCGCGCGCAACCGCGCCACCGCCATCGCGCAGGCTCAGCATGCGATAGAGACTGCCCAGACCGATCAGCCCCACGGTGAACGCACTGGTCCAGCCAACCACGTCCAGGTTGTCGCGGAGAAACGCCCGAGTCAGCCAGGGTTCGCCCGGTGCGGTCGCCTGCGCCTGGCCGAACAGCACCAGCGCGATCAGGTTCATCACCACGACAATCGCCAGCACAGCCAGCATGAACAGGCCCAGCAGCACCCGCGTGCGCCGCTGGGCACGGTCCTGATGTTCAAAGAAATTCATGCCCTGTCCCTAGGAAAAGTTGACCTCGACCGGCTCGCGCTTCTGCGGGTCCTCGATCTCCAGCAATTGCGCCGGGCGGAAGGCGAAGTTGTTCGCGATCAGGGTGTTCGGGAACATCTCGCGCAGGATGTTGTACTGCATCACCGCATCGTTATAGCCCTGACGCGCGAAGGCCACCCGGTTCTCGGTGCTGGTCAGCTCTTCGGAGAGCTGCATCATGTTCTCGTTCGCCTTCAGGTCCGGATAGTTCTCGGACAGCGCGAACAAGCGTCCCAGGGCGCCGGACAGCCCCTGCTCGGCCCCGGACAGCTGGCGCACGGCCTCGGTGTTCGTGGGGTCCCCGCCCACCTGCTTCAGCCGGTCCATCGCCTGATTGCGCGCCTGGATCACTGCTTCCAGCGTGTCGCGCTCATGGCTCATGTAGCGTTCCGCGACCTTCACCAGGTTCGGGATCAGGTCGTAGCGGCGGGTCAGCTGGACGTCGATCTGGGCAAACGCGTTCTTGTAGCGGTTGCGCGCCGTCACCAGCCGGTTGTATGTCCAGACCGCCCAGACCACGAGCAGCACCACAATCGCGATCAGCACCCATTCCATGCCGGCCTCTCCCTCAGCAAACAAAGCCCCGAGTGTACGCAGGAACGACGCCGCCGGCGAACGCCCGGGACTGCGTGAACCCGGCGCGGCCGTGCTATACCCTGACCCCCATCAATCCCGGAGCCTTACGGATTCCTGAATGAATCTCTCGACCCTTCTCGGCATCATCGGCAGCCTGCTGGTTTTCGGCAGCGTGATCGCCTTTTCCTCGCAGGACCTGCATGCCTTCCTGAACCTGCCGGGGCTGGGTATCGTGCTCGGCGGCACGATCGCCGCGACCCTGATGAGCTATCCCTTTCACGAGGTGGTGCGAGTCTTCCGTGCGGGGGCGCATGCCATCCGCGAGGAGCGCTACGACATCGCCAGCGACCTGGAAGAGATCGTTCAGGTCTCGCGCTACTGGTACTCGCAGAACCTGCGCGGCGTCCAGCAGCGCCTGGAGCAGGTCCAGAATCCGTTCCTGCGCACCGGCATCCAGCTGGTGATCGATGACACCCCGATGGACGACATCCAGGACCTGCTCAACTGGCGCATGGCCCGCCTGCGCGCCCGCGAACAGGCCGATGCGCAGATGTTTCGCACCATGGCCACCTATGCCCCGGCCTTCGGCATGCTGGGGACGCTGATCGGACTGATTAACCTATTGCTGACCACCGAGACCGATGACTTCACCATCATCGCGGTCAACCTCGGGATCGCCCTGATCACCACGTTCTACGGCATCCTGCTGGCAAACCTCGTGTTCCGCCCGATCGCGATCAAGCTGGAACGGCGCACCGAGGGCCGCGTGGTGCTGATGACCATGGTGCTCGAAGGCATCATGCTGATGCGCAAGGGCCGCACCCCGGGGTACATCCGCGAGACCCTGCGTTCGTTCATGGAGAACCACCGCGACGAGATCCGCCAGACCGAGCCCAACGGCGAACCCGATCCGGATGAAGCCGAACGCCAGGAACGCACCTGAGCATGCCCAGCCCCGGATACTCCACCTCCAACCGCGCGGCCATGCAGGCCGAGATGGATGCCCAGGCGGCCACGCGACCGGAACAGGCCTTTCTCGGCTCCTATCCGGGCGAGCGCCAGCGCGACGACGAGCACGCCTGGATCCTCACCTATCTCGACGTCCTCACCCTGGTCATCGTCATATTCGTGATCATGCTGACCTTCATGGACCCGCGCGACGACCGCCCACTGGCCAGCGCGGCTCAACCGATCCAGCTCGCCCACCCCGATCACCAGGCCCTCCTCGACCCGTTGGTCGCGCCCCTAACAGGAGACCTGGGCGATCTCGAAGGCCGGCTCCATGAACTGCTGCCGGAAGTGGACGACCCCGATCCCGAGGGCACGGCCACGACCGCATCCAGGATGCGCGAGCAGGCACCTCAGGGCGTCGAGGTCGTCGAGCACCCCGGCCGCACCGAGCTGCGCATCCAGGACGAGATCCTGTTCGCCAGCGGACAGGCCGACCTGCAACCGGAAGGCCGGGCGCTACTGGCGCAGCTGGAGACCCTACTGGACGAGCACGACGGCCTGGTTACCGTCGAGGGGCACACCGACAACATCCCGATTGGGACGGAGCGCTTTCCCTCCAACTGGGAGCTCTCCTCCGCCCGCGCCAGCGGCGTGGTCCGCTACCTGCTGGACCAGGGACTCGACGCCGAGCGACTGCGCGCCGTGGGCCGCGCCGACACCCAGCCTGTGGCCAGCAACGACACCGCACGCGGCCGTTCCGAGAATCGGCGCGTCGCGCTGATCCTCGAGTCTCCAACCGCCACGGATCCATGACGCCCAAAGGATTCCCATGCCTTCCCCGGGAATCCCGCAGCACGCAACCCACCACTTGACCACGGGCCCTGCGCCCCTAAAGCTGTGCACTTTATTCAACTTATGAGCAACGGGCAGACATGCGCACAGGACGCGGCCTCCTACTCGGCGACTTCCTCGACACCACCAATCACAAGGACAAGCTGATCGCGCTGATCGGGGCCGTGATCGGCCTGTATCTGTCACTGGAGGTCGCGGCCTCGGTCACCGAAAGCGGGATCAACGGGCTCATCCTCGCCTCCCTGGGCGCTACCGCCGTCCTGCTCTTCGCCGCACCCCGGGCCGCGCTGTCGCAGCCCTGGAATGTCCTCGGCGGGCATGCCATTGCGGCTATGGTCGGGGTCGCCGTCCGTCACCTGGTCGATCACCCGCTGGTGGCCGCCGCACTCGCGGTCGGCCTCACCGTCTACGCGATGTACTACCTGCGCTGCCTGCACCCTCCCGGGGGTGCCACGGCGCTGTATGCCGTGCTGGGCGGCGCCTCGGTCGAGGAGCTGGGGTTGCTGTTCATCCTGCACCCCGTTCTCTCCAGCGTGGCCGTCATGCTGCTGGTCGCCTTCATGATCAACTACCCGTTTCCATGGCGCCGCTACCCGGCCGCCCTGGCGCGCCTGGGCGAGCCCTCACCCGCCGGCCCATCCGGTGCACTGGAGCGTGCCGGCCTCAGCCAGGCCGACCTGGAACACGCGATGCGCGATCTCAATCTGTATCTCGACATGACGGAGGACGACCTGGCCCGCCTGTACCTCCTGGCACGACGCCACCATGCGCACCCGGACGCGATCGATCCTGCGGATGTTCGTCCCGGACAGTGCTACAGCAACGGCGCCGCGGACCACGCCTGGAGCGTGCGCAAGGTCCTGGCGCGAGATGGCGACCTGATCACGTATCGCGTCATTAGCGGCGCAGGCGTCCCCGAGGAAGGTCGCTGCCCTGTGATGGACTTTGTCGCCTGGGCCCACCATCGCCTGGACGTTCAAGGGTGACCGTCGCCACAGCCTGGGAACCGCCACATCGCTTTGGCGCGAATCCCGACACATGCTTATACTCGCGGCGCGGCTGTCTCCGTAGCTCAGCTGGATAGAGCAGCCCCCTCCTAAGGGGCAGGTCGCAGGTTCGAATCCTGCCGGGGACACCACCTTCCATTAGTGTTTCCTTAACGAACTGGTGTCGGCGGAAAATCCACCGTAAGGTACCCCAATGGAGACGCTCACCACGGAACAGGCCGAACGACTGGTCGATCTCCTGGCACCGCTGATCGGGGTGCAGGGGGAAGTGGATGGCCGCATGGTGGAACTGGTCGAGGTCCTCGACGAGGGCCCCCGCGGCGAGCCGGGTATCGCGTTGATGGAGACCGGCCTGGACCGCCCGATTCAGACGAATCAGTACGGCGACCCACTTTCGCGGCACTCGCTGGTTCGCACCCTGCCGCTGCTATCCGAGGCCGAACGCGATATCCATCCGGTGCTGCGCCAGCTCCTCCCCGAGGACGTCCTGACCGATCTGCGCCGCGCGCTCGGAAACTGAAACCCCGTCGTCCAGACAAGCCTCTATCCCGCGCATCATGGGCTCCAAATGAGGCCACACGGCATCCAGCATGTAGGGCTGCGCCTCGGGCGTCGGGTGGATCCCGTCATCCATGATCATCCCGTCGCGAAGGGCAACCTCGTGCAGAAAGAAGGGCTCGAACACCAGCCCACGCTCTCGGGCCAGATCGGCGAAGACGGCCTCGAAGCGCTGACTGTACTGGGGGCCGTAGTTGGGCGGAATGCGAATCCCGAGCAACAGCGTCTGGGCGCCCGCCGAGTCGATCGCCTCCAGCATCACCTCCAGGTTCTCGCGCATGGCCCGTGGCGAGAGCCCGCGCAGGCCGTCATTGCCTCCCAGGGCCAGGATCACGAGGTCGGGGTTCTCGCGTTCGAGGACCTCAGGCAGTCGTTCGCGCCCCCCGGCCGTCGTCTCGCCACTGATCGAGGCATTGGCCACACGCCAGGGATGATTGCGCTCGCTCAGACGCGCCTCCAGGAGCCCCACCCAGCTTTCGGAATCGTTCATCCCGAATGCCGCGCTCAGGGAATCACCGAACACCAGCACCTTCGCGGGTTCTTCCCCTGAATTTTCCGAGCTGATGGAATTCGCAAGGCCAAGCGGACTCCATAGCAACGCGAGCCACGCAAACATGACCAGGGAATAACGCCACATGGATGCATCCTCATCTTCGGTTCTGGAAGCCCGCGACCTGCAACAGCGGATCGCCGGCCCCAGCGGTGTACTGGATATTCTGCGCGGAGTCTCGCTCGCGGTGCACGCCGGCGAGACGGTCGCGATCCTCGGCGCCTCCGGCTCCGGCAAGTCCACATTGCTCGGACTTCTTGCAGGTCTGGACGCCCCAAGTGCCGGAGAAGTTCGCTTGCTCGGCCAAACGATCAGTGAGCTGGACGAAGATGGCCGGGCAGCCCTGCGCGCCGGGCGCGTCGGCTTCGTGTTCCAGTCTTTCCAGCTCCTCCCGGCACTGACGGCCTTTGAAAACGTGCTCCTGCCGCTGGAGCTTAACCCCGAGCACGAGGCGCGCTCGCAAACCGAGATCTCCGCCTGGGCCCGCGACGCGCTGAAGCGCGTCGGGCTCAGCGAGCGCGAAGCTCACTACCCGCACCAGCTCTCGGGAGGCGAGCAGCAGCGGGTCGCCATCGCCCGCGCGATTGTGGATCGCCCGGCCGTGTTGTTTGCGGACGAGCCCACCGGCAATCTCGACGGCCAGACCGGCAGCCGCATCATCGAACTGCTGTTCAGCCTGGCCCTCCAACCGGATGACCAGGGCCAGCGCACGGCGCTGATCCTGGTGACACACGACGCCGATCTCGCGCAGCAATGCGATCGTATCCTTCATATCGAGGACGGCGTGCTGGCATGACCTGGCTTTCTAGGCGCGGCGGTCCGCGCGAATGGATTCGTGGCACCTGGCGCGAATGGCGCAGTGCCGAACTGCGTGTGCTCGCCGCAGCCCTGGTCGTCGCGGTGGCGGCGGTCGCGGCGGTCGGGTTCTTCACTGATCGGGTGGATCGCGGCATGGCGCAGCAGGCGACCCTGCTGCTGGGCGGTGACATGGCCGTGGTCGGCGACCAGCCGATCCCGGAGGACTGGCTCGCGGAGGCCGAACGTCGAGGCCTGCAGACCGCCCGCACCGCGGCCCTGCCCAGCGTGCTGTTCACCCCCGAGGACGACTCCCGCCTGTCCGCGCTGCGCGCGGTGGATCGTGACTGGCCCCTGCTGGGCGAGGCCCTCGTACGAACCGACCCGGACGCGGACCCCGAGGTACGCACCCAGGGACCGGAACCCGGTACGGCCTGGCTGGAGGGCGCCCTACTGCAGGCGCTGGAACTGGAGGTCGGCGATACCGTCGAGGTCGGCGAACTGGAACTGCAAGTGGCCGGCGAGATCACGCGGGAGCCGGACCGCGGCAGCGCCCTGCTGGATATCGCACCCCGGCTGATGCTCGCCTATAAGGATCTCGAGGTCAGCGGCCTGATCGGACCCGGCAGCCGCGTGCGCTACGAGCTCTTCGTGACCGGCCCGGCGGCCCCGATCGAAAGCTACCGCGACTGGATCGAGGAGCGCCTGGAGCCGGGCCAGCGACTGCGCGGGCTGGACGACGCCAATCCGCAGTTGCAGGTCGCGATCGAGCGAGCCGAGCGCTTCCTCGGGCTGGCCTCTCTGATGGCGGTCCTGCTGGCCGGCGCGGCGATCGCGGTGGCCGCCCATCATTTTGCCCAGCGCCGTGCGGACGCCGCCGCGGTCATGCGCGCGCTGGGGGCCAGCGGACGCCATGTACTCAGGCTTTATTTTGGCCACGTCCTGATCATTGCGCTGCTGGCCAGTGCACTGGGCCTGGCCATTGGGTTCGCGGCGCAGTTCGTGCTCTCCGCGCTGCTCGGTGAGTGGCTGGCGGGCGACCTGCCGCCCCCGGGGTTACGCCCAGTAGCGGCGGGCCTCGGTGTGGGCCTGATTACCGCGATCGGCTTCGCCCTGCCCGCGTTGCTGCGCATCGGCCAGGTGTCCCCCCTGCGCGTACTGCGCCGTGATCTGGGGCTCCCGCCCGCCTCCGTCTGGCTGTCGGGGCTGCTGGCCCTTCTGGCCTTCGGTGCGCTGTTGTACTGGCAGGCGGCCGACCCGCGCCTGGCCGCCTGGGTCCTGCTGGGGACCGCGGGCGCCCTGGTCGTACTCGGCGCACTGGGCCTGCTGCTGGTGCTGGCCCTGCGCCCGCTGCGCAATCACGGGGGCATGGCCATGCGCTTTGGTCTGGCCAACCTCTCCCGCCGCGGCGGGCTGAGCGCCGTGCAACTGGTTGCCTTCAGCATCGGCATCCTTGCGCTATTGCTGCTGGCGATTGTGCGTGTGGACCTGCTCTCGGCCTGGGATGCCAGCATCCCCGCCGATGCACCAAACCAGTTCTTCGTCAATATCCAGCCCGGACAGGAAGAGGCGTTCGCCGACCGGATCGAGGCCTCCGGGCTCGAACGCCCGCAGATGGACCCGATGATTCGCGGACGCCTGATCGCGATCAACGACCAGCCGGTCCAGCCCGATGACTTTGACGACGACCAGACCCGGCGCCTGGTGGATCGCGAGTTCAACCTCTCCTACGCGGAGGAACCGCCGGAGCACAACCGCGTGACGGAGGGCCACTGGTTCCACCACGGGCCGACCGGCGAAGCGGCCGACGGTGCCTGGTCCGTCGAGGCCGGGCTGATGGAACGCTTTGGACTGGAGATCGGCGACAGCCTGACCTTCCGGGTGGGCGGGCAACCCGTGCGCGGGGTCATCGCCAACGTACGCGAGGTCGACTGGGACAGCTTCCGGGTCAATTTCTTTGTGATCGGCCCGCCCGCCCTGCTGGGCGAGCAGCCGCGCACCTATATCACCGCGCTGCATGTGCCGGAAGGTATGGGAGCGGAGCAGAACCGCTGGCTGCGCGAATTCCCGGCCGTCTCCGCGATCGACGTCGGCGCGATTATCGAGCAGGTCCGCGACGTGATGGACCAGGCCACCCGCGCGGTCGAGTACGTCTTTCTGTTTACCCTGGTCGCGGGCCTGACCGTGCTGTTTGCGGCGGTACAGGCCACGCGCGACGTCCGCCGCCGCGAGACCGCACTGCTGCGCACGCTGGGGGCGCGGCGGCACCACATCCGACGGGCACTGCTGGCCGAGTTCGGCAGCCTGGGTTTTCTGGCGGGTCTGCTGGCAGCCATCATCGCCACCGCGGTGGGGGCCCTGCTGGCCTGGCAGGTGTTCGAGTTCGACTACCGGATCAATCCGATGACCTTCGTCTTCGGGATCGTCGGCGGGACCCTGGGGATCGCGCTGGCCGGATGGCTGGGAACGCGCAGCGTACTGCGCCAGGCGCCACTCGGGGTCCTGCGCGGCCCCGAGTGATGCGCCCGACGACCATCAGTGGCCGTACATGATGTCCACGTCGAGGAAGCCGAATAGCACCAGGGCCGCCAGCGCCCAGACATAGAAGGAAAAGACCTTCAGGCGCGCGCGATAGAGGAAGAACAGCACCATCTTGAGGGAGACCACCCCGACCACCGCGGAGACCACGAACCCGACGATCAGCGGCGTCCAGGTCAGATCCCCCAGCCCATTGCCATTCGTCCAGACATCCAGCGACTGAACGGCGGTGGCCGCCAGGATCGTCGGGATTGCGAGGAAGAAGCTGTATTCGGCTGCCCAGCGCCGCTTGAGGCCCGAGAACAGCGCGAAGGTGATGGTCATCCCGCTGCGGCTCAGCCCGGGGACCAGCGCAAAGCCCTGGGCCACGCCAATCACCGTGGCGATCTTCGGCCCCAGCTTGCGCAGCCCCAGCGGACGTCGGCTCAGGCGATCCGTCCACCACAGCAGGATGCCCGTCAGCGTGAGGGTGCCGGCGATCAGCGTCGGATTGGCGAACACGTGCTCAAAGCTCGCCTTCAGCGTAAAGCCGATTGCGGCGGTGGCGAAAACCGACAAGCCGCAGAGCAGCGCGAGGCGCAGGAACAGCATCTCTCGGCCCGCGCTGCCACCGGCCGACGCCCATTGCCAGCTCTCGCGGGCGATCCCGCCGCTCAGGCGCCAAAGACTCTGGCGGAATACGTAGATAATCGATACCAGCGTGCCGACATGCACAACCAGATCGAACAGGATCATCTCCGGGCTTTCCGGCGGCGGCAGCGGCTCGCCACTGAGAATCAGCCAGTGCTGGGTGAGCACCAGGTGCGCGGTCGAACTGACCGGCAAGAACATGAAGATGCCCTGCACGACGCCGAGCAGGGTGGCAACCCAAACTGTCATTCCGATTCCGGTTTTGTCCCAAAGGCGGGCGCAGTATACGGAAACGGCCCGGGAAACGGTGTTACCGGGTTCGCGCCCCGGCACTCGCTTTCATATACCCAACGTACTTGTTTTTGCGCCAGTACACCCTTATCTTGCCGTTATACATTCACATAGCCGTATATTTGGCAGCCGACCAACCGAACCCGTGCGACCCGCGAGAACGTACGGGACCTGGCGAGCGCCGATCTGGCCTGCAAACCGCCAACGAGTCACCCCATGCAACTAACTCGCTTCACTGATTTCTCCCTGCGCGTCCTGATGTACCTCACGGTCCAGCCCGACGACCAGCGCGTCACCGTCACCGAGATCTCCGAACGCTTCGGCATTCCGCGCAACCACCTGGTCAAGATCGTTCACCAGTTGGGCCAGAAGGGGTATCTGATCACGCGCCGCGGCAAGGGCGGCGGCATCTCGCTCGCTCGCGCCCCCGAGTCGATCAATATCGGGGCCGTCGTACGCGACATGGAGCCCAACCTCAAGGTCGTCGATTGCGAGAGCCCGATGTGCCCGATCCTGCCCGGCTGCCAGCTGCGCGGGGTACTGGACGACGCCCGCGATGCCTTCCTCGCGGTGCTCGATCAATACACGGTGCGCGATGTCACCCAGTCACCCGAGCACCTGCGGTCCCTGCTACGCTATAGCGCCTGACCCCACTGCCCCGAGGACGCCGCCATGGATCGGCACGTGACCTCCCGCCGACCGCTATCGGCCGCAACCCCGCTGCTTGTGGCCCTTGCGCTTGCCGCACCGCCTGCGCTTGCGCTGGCACCCGCCTGCCCGTCCGACAGAGCCAGCCTCACGACCGACGAACTGCTGGCCGAACCTCCGGCGGACGACGCCTCCGTCGTTCTGGAGGGCATCGTGACCGGCGTCTTCATGGGCGACGATCAACTGGGCGGCTTCTACCTGCAGAACGACGAGTCCGACAGGCCAACCGGGCTGTTCGTCTATGCCCCGCGCCAGGAGCCGGTTACGCCGGGTGATCGGTTGCGCGTACAGGGCCGCTTTGGCCATCACCACGGCCGTCCCCAGCTCGCCCGCATCGACGGCATCGAGACCTGCGGAAGCGGTCGGCTGCCCGAGCCGGTGACACTCGAGCTCCCGCGCGACGCCGAACGACTGTCTGACTTCGAGGACGTGCGCGTGCGCTTTGATCAGACGCTGACCGTATCGGGCCACCATGAACTCGAGCGCTACGGCAACCTGAAACTCGCCGCCGGCGGACGCCTGTGGCACCCGGGGCAAACGGGCGCGTTCGACGACCACGACCATGCCAACCGCCGCATCGTGCTGGACGATGGCAGCTACCGCGCCCGCCCGGACCCCATCCCCTATCTCGACGACCAGGGGACGCGGCGCGTCGGCAGCCAGGTCACAGGCCTGACCGGCATCCTGACCCACGCCTTCGATGCCCACCGCCTGCATCCGACCGAAACGCCTGAGTGGGAGGGGGGCACCCGACCCGAGGCGCCGAACCCGGCGACAGGCGGTGCACTGCGCATCGTTACTGCCAACATGGAGAATGACTTTGTCACGCTGGGCGAGCGTGGCGCGGCCAATCGCGCCGAACGCCAGCGGCAGGAGGCCAAGCTGAATGCCGCTCTGCTCCCTCTGAACGCCGACCTGATTGCGGCCATCGAACTGGAAAACCGCCCCGTCGCCCGCGAACGCCTGATCGAGCGCCTGAATCAGCACGGCGACCTCACCTACGAGGCGGTACGGCATCCCGCGCCGGGGACAGACGCGATCAAGGTGGGCATAACCTATCGCCCCGATCGGCTGAAATTACTGGAAGTCGTCGCCGACGAAGACCGTGTGCATCACCGTCCACCGCTGCTTGCATGGTTCGGCACACCGGGCGGCGCACCTCTGTTCGGGGTCGTGGCGGTGCACTTCAAGGCCAAGGTCGGCTGTCCGTCCAGCGGTGACGTCGATCGTGGCCAGGGCTGCTGGAACGAGCGGCGCACGGCCCAGGCCGAACGCCTGGCACAGTGGATCGAACAGGAGCGTCGCGACGGGCTGCCCGTGATCATTGCCGGCGACCTGAACGCCTACGCCGCGGAAGACCCGCTCCGTGTGCTACGCAAGGCGGGGAAACGGGACCTGGTCCATGCCGAGCCTGATCGGGCCTACAGCTATGTCTTTCGCGGCCAGTCCGGGCAACTGGACTACTTGCTCGGCCCCGAGGGAATCGCTGAACACGTCGGGGACACCGGCTCCTGGGCGATCAACGCCGACGAACCGGCCTTTCTGGGATTCGACGGGAGCCAGCCCGTCGACGGGCCATGGCGCGCCTCCGACCACGACCCCGTCTGGCTGGACCTGCGGGTCGACTAGTCACGGGTCGGGAGTTGTTCTGACGCTCCTGCGTCGGCCTCCGGCTCGGTGGCTTTTTCCCCAACCTTCTCGGCGGCCTCCGTCTCCTCGTCGCTCAGATTGTCCTGGATAAGCCGCACGGGGATCGGCCCGCCATCGATATGGCTCAGCGTGCGCTGCGGGAACGGGATCTCGATACCCGCCTCGTCCAGCGCGGCCTTCACCTGCATGTGCATGCTGTTGCGCAGATCCAGGAATTTCTCGCGCCGCGCCCAGACGGACAGCTGAATCTTCAGCGCGGAATCCCCGTACTCGAGGAAGATGAACAGCGGTTTGGGTTCCTCCAGACAGACCGGATTGCGATCCGCCACGTCCATCAGGATGTCGCGCAGCGCCTTCAGGTCGGTGCGATAGGCCACCCCGATCTGCATGTCCAGGCGGCGGATCGGGAAGCGCGTCATATTGGTGATCTGCGACTTCACCAGGCTCTCGTTCGGCACCCGCACCAGTAAGTTGTCGAAGGTACGCAGCTTCACCGACAGCAGGTCGATGGACAGCACCTCCCCGGTCGCGTCCCCCACCTTGATGATGTCACCCACCGAGAAGGGCCGCTCCCCGATCAGGAACAGCCCCGAGATCAGGTTGGACGCCGAGGTCTGCGAGGCAAAGCCCAGCGCGACCGTCAGGATGCCGGCCGCCCCCAGCAGCACGGTGAGATCGAAACCCAGCTCGCGCAGCCCGGACACAACCGCCAGGACGATAATCACGTAGAAGCTGATGCGGCGCATCAGCATGATCTGCTGGGCATCCATATGCCGGCCGAAGGCCCGCGTCAGGTTGCGCGAGACCAGTCGCGCCACGATCAACCCGACGACGATGTAGAGCGAGGCCCGCAGCGCGGCCAGAAAGCCGTCGCTGGTCAGAAAGTCCATGGTGCCTTGTATCCAGCCGTCCATTCAGTGTTTCCCTATTGGAACAGGGCGCTGAACGCCCGCACCATCACATGCCGCCCGCCCACCTCGCGCGGCTCGGCGATCCGCTCGGCCCCCTCGGCCTCAGCGGGCGGCCCGGCATCGATCTTCATCGCCGCCATGTCCTTGTCTTCCTCGCGCTCCATGCGGACCGCCGGGGTCCACAGGCGGTTGTGGCGATCGGCATAGACCGGCAGACGCGGCACCGGCAGGTTCACGCGCTCCAGGAACAGCGCATCGAGCGCCTTGTTGTGGATCGTCAGCGGCGTGACCACGCGGTGCGGACGCTCCGGGACATCCTCCAGAGCCAGCCGCGCCTGGGTGCGCGTGGCGTAGCACAGCTCCCCCTCGACCGTACTGGGACCGAACCAGGTGTCCGAAGGCACATAGACCGGGAATTCATGTGCCCGCGCATCGCCCAGATAGAACTGGACCCAGGCAGGCGAACTGAGAAACAGCGTGACCCGGCCCTGAGCCGGCACGTAGAACGGGTTTTCCGGCCGACTGACCATCGGACGGTCGGCCAGAGCGATCCGCAGTTCCGGTTGGGTGTCGCCGGTAGCACCGGCGAAGCGCAGACGCTCGGAGAGCGACTCGGGCCACTCGGCGTCGGTCGGTACCTCGATATCCAGCGTCGCATCGGCGGCGTCGCGCGGCCGGTCCAGGCCCAGGCGCCATTCCGCCGGGGTATGTTCGAGCCAGATATCGAGCGGCCCGACGGACCAGCGTCCGATACGCCCCTGCGGCAACGACCAGCGCCCCCACCAGGTCGGCCGCTTCCCTGTCTTGTCCTTGTCGGTCATCCCTGGTGGTGTCCTGTGTCCGTTGCCGATGTGCTCGACGACCACTGTAGCGCACTCCTAAAACAGATCCATCTGGGGGCCGCGGTCGGCTTCCGGTGCTGCCGGCGGGGAGAAGCGCGTCGTATCCAGTTCCGCCAGGCGGCCGGCCAGACCCGCACGGCGCCGGGCCAGGCGAAAGCGCTGACGCAGCAGTGTTGCATAGGGGCCCGCCCCGACCATCCGGTGGCCGAAGGTCGAATCGTACAGCTGGCCCCCGTGCGCCTCGCGCAAGCGCTGCAGCACATGGTCCGCTTTCAGCGGGTGGTACGTGCGCAGCCAGTCCTCGAACAACGGCGCCACCTCCCGCGGCAGGCGCAACAGGACATAGCCGGCGCTGCTCGCCCCGGCCTCGCGCGCTGCGTCCAGCAACGATTCGAGCTCGCCGTCAGTCAGCACCGGGATCAGGGGCGCGACCAGCACCGCCACCGGCACCCCGGCCTCGCTCAGTCGCCGCATGGTTTCCAGACGCCGCTGGGGCGCGGCCGCGCGGGGTTCCAGATGGCGCGACAGCGCCCGATCCAGCGTGGTCACGGAGACCGCCACCTGAACCAGCCCCTCCTCCGCCATGGGTCCCAGCAGGTCGAGGTCCCGTTCAACCAGCGCGGACTTGGTCACGATCGAGACCGGATGCCGCGCCTCGGCTAGCACCTCCAGGACCTCCCGCGTAATACGCCACTCGCGCTCCACGGGCTGATAGGCATCCGTGTTGATGCCCAGAGCCAACGGGGTCACGCGGTGCGCGGGGCGTGCCAGTTCGCGGCGCAGGCAGTCGGCCGCGCCCACCTTGGCGAATAATCGGCTCTCGAAATCCAGCCCCGGCGACAGCCCGACATAGGCATGTGCCGGTCGCGCGAAACAGTACGCGCAACCGTGCTCACAGCCCCGGTAAGGGTTCAGCGACAATTCGAACGGGACATCCGGCGATTGGTTCCAGGACAGCACCTTGCGCGGGCGTTCCGGCGTGACCTCGGTGCGCAGCGGCCGGGGCTCTTCGTCTTCACCCACCCAGCCATCGTCAAATGCTTCGCGGTGGGTGGTCTCGAAGCGCGCGAGGGGCTGGATCGTCGCGCCGCGGCCACGAACCGGTCCATCACGCTGGTTCATCGGCGCGGGCCGTCAAGGGAAGCACTGATCCATGTACACGCTCGCGCTCGAGTCGCTTTTGCGTGCGAACAAGGCGCGGCGACTGCCGTGCAGTCATTCTGCACAAGGGAGCCGCAACGCCGTGCGCGCACCCGTTTTTGATAACAACGGGCGGCCGAGCCCCTTCGGGGTTGGCACCCCAGGTTCCCCGATCCCGCGTTGCGTCCCTTGTCGGTAGAACCACTACCGGCTACGCACCGCACCCTGTCTCGGAAAACCTGGGGTACCAACGCGAGCGTGTACATGGATCAGTGCCTCCCTAGCCGCTCGCAGAGCTGGCGAAAATACCCGGATTCGGAGATCAGGCCGCGCCCCTCTTCCGACTGGTTCAGCCGATCCAGCAGCATCCGCAGGCGCCGCGCCGCCCGGTCGCGGGTGGCCGCGTCGTCAGCGGCTTGCAGCAAGGCCTCCGCCGAGGCGATATCGCCGCGCAGGCGCACGGCCTCCGGCACATACCCTGCGTTTTTCATCACTCGAAACGCCAGCCGCAGCTCCTGTGGCACATCGCGGTCATCGTCGAGTTCCAGCGGCCGCCCGACCCCGGGCAGATCATCGAACTCGCCCCGCCGAGCGGCCTCGGCGAGCTTCGCCTCGACTTGTGTCTCGGAGAGCAGCATGCGTCACCGCTCGAGCCGGATGCGGTAGACATCCGCATCCGCCGCACTGAATGCGCAGACCACCAAGCTGCGAAACTGGTCCTCCTGCGCCCGCAGCTGTTTCAGCGCGATACCGGCCGCGCGGTCCTTGGGAAAGCGGTAGACGCCGGTGCTGATCAGGGGAAAGGCCACCTCGCGCAGGCCATATTCGATCGCCAGTTCCAGGCTTGCGCGGTAACAGGAGGCCAGCAGCGTGTCCTCGCCCGCCTGGCCGCCCTCCCACACGGGACCGACGGTGTGGATCACGTACTCGGCCGGCAGGCGAAACCCGGGGGTGATGCGCGCCTCGCCGGTCGGGCAGCCACCAAGGGCCCGGGTCGCCTCCAGCAGCTCGGGGCCAGCGGCGCGATGAATGGCCCCGTCGACACCGCCGCCGCCCAGCAGGCTCTCGTTGGCGGCGTTGACGATCGCATCCACCTCCAGGGTGGTGATGTCGCCCTGTACGACCGAGATCATGGCTGCCCTACGCCGGCACCATCCAGAGGGTCAGTGACAGCAGGATGGCCGTCATGCTCAGGCCGATCACCGGCAGCATCATGACCCCGGCCAGCGCCTCGCGCCGGAACAGGCGGAAGGCCATCCCGATGAGCGTCAGGGCCCAGCCGAAGGCGACGAAAAACGCCAGTGCGAAGATCTCGTTGCTCCACAGCACGATCAAGGCCACCGGCAGCGCCAGATTCAGGAACACCACGCCCAGCTCCTGCGAGCCTGCGGCACGCCCCGCGGTCAGCGCGTAGCCATAGGCGGCCCAGACCATCACCATGCCAAACGCCAGCGCGCCTGCGGCCGGCGACTCCAGCGGCGCGCGCAGGATAGCCGCGCCATGCGGCTCCAGGCCCACGCCCAGCGCGATGATCAGCAGGCCTACCCCCACACTGATCAGCAGCCAGAACCACAGGGTTCCGCGTTGTACGTCCGGTTCGGTCATGTGCCCTCCTTGGGGTCGGAAATTGGCTACGCAATGCAAACGATGTCTGTACTACCGGGGACCACGGGGACGGCTTGAGGTTCGGACCCGCCACCGTCGGTGCCGGGTCGGTCACGCCGTGGGATCAATGCCGCGCCAGCTGCCAGGCGACGGTTTCGCCCGCGCGCAAGGGCACGCCCGGGTCATGGCCGAACAGCACCGCCTCCGGCACGGTCCAGTCCACCCGCTCCAGGGTGATGGTGTCGGTATTGCGCGGCAGGCGGTAGAAATCCGGGCCGTGGAAGCTGGCGAAGCCCTCCAGCTTGTCCAGCGCATCCACAGAGGCGAAGGCCTCGGCATAGAACTCGATCGCCGCGTGGGCCGAATAGATGCCCGCGCAGCCACAGGCGGACTCCTTCGCATGCCGCGGGTGCGGGGCGCTGTCGGTCCCGAGGAAGAAGCGCGGGTGGCCGCTGGTCGCGGCTCGCAACAGCGCCTGGCGATGGCGCTCGCGCTTCAGGATCGGCAGGCAGTAGTGATGCGGCCGAATACCGCCGACGAACAGCGCATTGCGGTTGTACAGAAGGTGCTGCGGGGTGATGGTCGCCGCGATGTTCTCCGGGCCCGATTCGACAAACGCCACCCCCGATTCGGTCGTGGTGTGCTCCAGCACCACCCGCAGGTCCGGAAACTCGCGGATCAACGGCTGCAGGTGGCGTTCGATGAATACCGCCTCGCGGTCGAAGATGTCGACCTCCGGATCGGTCACCTCGCCATGCACCAGGAGCGGCAGGTCGACCCGCTGCATCGCCTCGAACACGGGGTAGCAACGCCGGATATCCGACACGCCGCTGGCTGCGTTGGTCGTCGCCCCCGCCGGGTACAGCTTCACGCCGTGAATGAACCCGCTGGCCTTTGCCGCCTCGATCATCCCGGGCGTGGTCGCCTCGGTCAGATAAAGCGTCATCAGCGGCTCGAAGTCGGCTTCCTCCGGAAGCGCCGCGAGGATGCGCTCGCGATACTCGGCCGCCGCCTCTACCGTCGTCACCGGCGGCTTGAGGTTCGGCATGATGATCGCGCGGCGAAAACGCCGGGCGGTATCCGGCAGCACGCTGCCGAGCACATCGCCATCGCGCAGATGCAGGTGCCAGTCGTCGGGTCGGGTAATCGTCAGACGGTTCATGGGATCCTGGAAGAGTCGCGGGAGCCCTGGCGGCTCCATTGAGGAAACGCTGATTGTATCCGGCGATCAGGATAACGCGCGGCGGATTTGCTCCTCGCCGTAACCCTCGATCGCCACGGTCTTGTCGCGCGCGGTCGCACCCGCCACGACGGTCACGTCACGGGCCGGGCAGCCCAGCGTCTTCGCCAGCAGGGCGCAAACGGCCTCGTTTGCCCGGCCTTTCTCTGGTGGGGCCTGCACGCGAAGCTTGAGGATATCCCCCATCCAGGGGCCAATCGCATCGCGCTTGCTGCCCGGCGCCACGCGGACCCTAAGGCGAGCCAAACCGCCTAGTCGGCCGGCCGCGTCGCCAGGTAGGCGCTGAATACGCCGAGCTGCACATCGCGCTCGACCTCGCGGAAACCGACATCCTCCAGCACGCCCATGATCTTCTCCGGCGGCACGCACTCGTTGATCGTGTCCCAAAAATAGCGCATCAGCAGATGTCCATCCGGGTCACGGGTCAGCAGGCGGCTGAGAAACGGGATGAAGTCGCGAAAGTAGAACCGCGCCATCTTGAACTGGCGCTCCGTGCTGGGGCGCGAGACCTCGAGGATCATGCAGCGACCGCCCGGCTTGAGCACACGGAAGTACTCGCCAAACAGCTCATGCAGGTCGCGCACATGGCGCAGGCCGTACCCCATGTACACGCGGTCGAACTGTTTGTCCGGCAGCGGCAACTGCTCGCCCAGACCCTCGATGAAGCGCGCCTTGATCGAGCGCCGGGCCACGTCGATCATGCCGCGGCTGGGATCGACACAGGTGATGTTCTCGTCACCGACCACCTTGCGCACCTCGCGCGCCACCGGGCCCGTGCCCGTCGCGACATCCAGGACATCCATACCGGGATTCAGGCCGGACTGCTTCAGCGCGTAGCGGCGATACGCCTGGCCGGTGCCCAGAAAGCCCCAGCGCAGGATGCGGTCGTAATGCGGTGCCGTCCGGTCGAACAGGTCATCAACAAACGCCCGCTTTTCCGACTCGTCGCCGTAATAGTCCTTCAATACCGGATGCGGCTTGTACCCCGGATCATTCATCCACTTCCCCCTTCTGCGCGCCGCGCGCGCCCAATGCCAGTTCAATGCCCGCGAGAGGCGGGGCCCTGCGGGCTAGCCCTCGCGGTACAGCCCTTCGATTTCCACTAACAGTTCGCTGCGGCAGATATCCCCATGCAGCAGCAAGATGTCTACGTCTTCGCCCAGGCACTCGCGCAGATGCCGCTGCGCGCGAGCACCGTCTGCCCGGTGGCGCAGATAGACCTTCAGCATCGACAGGTCGCCGGGATCGCGCAGAGCCACAGCGCCCTCCTTGGAGGCCGCCGCCAGCAGCACCCCGATATTGCGCAGGCTCTCGTCGATCTGGGCCTCGAGATCCTCCGCGTGCCGGCTTTCGTGGCCCACGATGCTGGCCGTCCCGGAGATGAACAGTTCCGCGGCCCCGCACGCCTCCTGGCTCATCCGCGCCCGCGCGAAGGACGGGCTGCGCGGCCCGTACTGCCGCGGATAGCGAAACGCGCTGACCTGGCGCGGATTCTCGATCCGCAGCGTGGCCTCGCGCATGGCGATGAAGTAGATCAGCATGCCGTCGGCATGCGTGCCAATGGCCGTCGCCGCCGGCAGGTGCCGCTCGAAATCCGGCAGGGCCTCGAACACCCGGGCGCGCCCGGCACAAAAACTGCGGTAGCGCTCCTGGCCGTTCAGTTCCTGGTTGATCGCAGGGAAGTAGTTCCAGGCCCGCACCAGGTGTCCGAACCCCCGCTCCTGGCAGGCCTCGAGGATCGCATGATAGGCCTGCTCGGTGATGGCCCCGGGGTCCTCGGCGGCGCCATGCGGCCGATACCAGCAGCCCACGAGCCGGTCCCCCGCATGCGCCAGCATCAGGTCATCGATCTGCTCGGTGCGCACCGCACCCGCTGCGTACCAGAGCTCGGGCGCCGCCTCGCGGCCTTCCGGGATCTCCAGTGGCTCGAGGCCAAGGGCAATATCGATGCCGTCCGGGCGCAACGTGGCCCCGGTAACGGGACCGAAACGCAGCGTGAGTACCGGTGCGTCACTCCGGCCTTCCTGCCGGCTGATCGCGAGCCCCGGTGGGCCTAATTCAAGCTGAGGCATTCATGCGTCCATGCCGTTCAAGACGGGCACAAAAGACGCCGATTCTAGCACCGCACCTACTCCCCGTCCCCATTCGTCGCATCCCGCGGGCGCAGCTCCAGGCCTGCATCCTCCAGAAACTCGCGCAGCCCCTCGGTGTAGCGCGAGCCGGTCGCCCGAAAGGCGTCATTGTGCCCGCCGTCCATCTCCATCAACTGTGCCCCATCGCCGCCCGCCTCCAGCAGGCGTTCGGCATGCGAAAACGGCACGATCTCGTCCTCGCGCGCATGAGCAAACAGCAGCGGAGCCTCGATCGCCCCCACCCGTCCAAGCACGTCGTATTCATGCCGGATCAGCGCCCGCACCGGGAGCCAGGGGTAGACCTCCGCGCCGAGATCGGCGGCCGAGGTGAAGGCCGCCTCCAGGATAACGGCCGCAGGGCTCTTGGTCTCGGCCAGCCGCGCCGCCACAGCTGCGCCCAGGGAACGGCCGAACAGTACGATCTCCTCGGGTTCGTACTCCAGATGCTCGCGTAGCCAGTTCCACGCCGCACGGGCATCTTCATAGGTGCCCTCCTCGTCAGGTCGCCCCTGGCTGTTGCCGTACCCACGGTAGTCGATGATCAGCACCGCGAGCCCCAGATGATGGAACTGCTCGAGCGACTCCAGGCGGTGGCCGATATTCCCCGCATTGCCATGCAGGAACAGCAAGACCGGCGCATCATCCTCCGGACCCGGCAGGTACCACCCGTGCAGCCGCACGCCGTCTTCGGTCTCGAGCGCCACATCCTCGTATTCCAGCCCGATGTTCGCGGGACTGCCGACCACATTGCTGCTGGGCATGTAGATCAGCCGGTCCTGCGTCAGGTAGATCAGCCCCACGAACAGGGCGTACCCAACCGCCAGAATCAGCGCCAGTTTGAACAGGTTCAGCATGATCCGATCGTGACCCGGCAGGGGTCCGATGGCAAGCCAAAGCGGTAGGCCGTCGTATGAATCCCCTTCAGACAAAGCCTTTGCCCGGCGGACGGCTGACGTACAATACCTAGCGATCATGCGCCATTCGCTACTCACCAACACCGAGCTGCAGGGCCTGGACCGCGACCAGCTGGTCGCGCGCTTTGCCGGGCCCAACGGCGATGCCGCGTCGGCAACCGCGCTGGCGGATGCGCTGGACCTGGCGCTGGCTTCGGTGGATGCCTCCGGCCTGGAGTCTCATCCGCTGGACGTGGCCGAGGTCCTGCGCCATCTGAACGTGGACCGGCAGACCATCACCGCCGCGCTCCTGGTCAGCGCCTATCTGGCCCGACAGATCGACGAGCGCGCCCTCAAGGAGCGCTTTGGCGACTCGATTGCGCGCTTGACCGTCAACGTCGCGGCCCTGGTCAGCCGTCGCTTCGAGGCCCCGGTCGGGCGCCCGGAACAGGCCGAACGCCTGCGCCGCATGCTGATGGCGATGGTCGACGACGTGCGCGCGGTGCTGATCAAGCTCGCCTACCGGGTGCAGCACCTGCGCCTGACCGTGAAGGAGCCGGACGACGGCGCGCGTGTGCTCGCGCAGGAGACCCTGGACGTGATCGCCCCGCTGGCGAACCGCCTGGGCGTGGGCCAGCTGAAATGGGAGATGGAAGACCTCGCGCTGCGCATCCTCGAACCCGAGACCTACCGCGAGATCGCCAAGGGGCTGGAGGAGAACCGCACTGAGCGCGAGACGTATGTAGAGCGCTTCGCCCATACCCTGCGCGACCGGCTGGCCGAAGCCGGCATCCAGGCGCGCGTGTTCGGGCGGCCCAAGCACATCTACAGCATCTGGAAGAAGATGCAGCGCAAGCAGACCTCGCTGGACGAGCTCTACGACCTGCGCGCCACCCGTGTAATCGTCGATGAGCTCGCCACCTGCTACACCGTGCTCGGCATCGTGCACAACGACTGGCGCCACCTGCCCAGCGAGTTCGATGACTACATCGCCAATCCCAAGGACAACGGCTACCAGTCGTTGCACACCGCGGTGGTCGGCCCCGAGGGCAAGGTCGTCGAGGTGCAGATCCGCACCCGCGAGATGGACGACTTCGCCGAACTCGGGGTTGCCGCGCACTGGCGCTACAAGGAGGGCGGGCGAGAGGATCAGGCACTCAACCGTGCGATCAGCAGCCTGCGCCAGTTGCTGGAGGCCGCGGACAACTCCGACCAGAACCTGCTCGACGAGATCCAGAGCGAGCCGCTGCACCAGCGCGTATTCGTGCTCACGCCCCAGGGCGAGGTGATGGACCTGACCCAGGGCGCCACGCCACTGGACTTCGCCTACGCCGTGCACACCGAGGTCGGCCACCGCTGCCGGGGGGCCAAGGTGGACGGGCATATCGTCCCGCTGACCTACAAGCTGAAGTCCGGCGAACGCGTCGAGGTGCTGACCACCCGCGAGGGCGCCCCCAGCCGCGACTGGCTCAACCCCAATCTCGGCTACCTGAACACCGCCCGCGCCCGCTCCAAGGTGCGCACCTGGTTCCGCCAGCAGCACCAGGACGAACACCTGGCCACCGGCAAACACCTGATCGACCGGGAATGTCAGCGTCTGGGCTGCGGTTCCAATCTGGACCGCAATGCGCTCGCCGAAGCCATGAAGTTCCAGACCTTCGACGAGCTGCTGATCGCGCTCGGCGCCGGGGATATCACCACGAACCAGATCGCCGGGCGCATCTCCCAGCAGCTGCGCGAGCAGCGCCAGGCGGAAAAGGCCCGTGCCGAACAGGCGGCCCCCCCGCAACCCGCAGAACCGCGCCGCGAAGAACGCATCCAGGACGACGAGATCCGCATCCGCGGCGTCGGCGGCCTGCTGACCTCCCGCGCGCGCTGCTGCAACCCACAACCGGGCGACTCGATCGTCGGCTTCATCACCCGCGGCGCCGGCGTATCCGTCCACCGCAGCGACTGCGTCAACATCCTGCGTATGCCGGAGGAGAAGCGCGGCCGCCTGATCCCCGTCTCCTGGGGCGACGAACCCGAACGCGAACCCATCACCCTCGAGCTCGAGGCCCACGACCGCGCCGGCCTGCTCGGCGAAGTCGGCAATGCCTTCTCCGCCAGCGGCATCAACCTGCTGCGCGTGAACACCCGCACCGACCCCTACGACCGCAGCGTGCACATGGAACTCGAAGCCGAGATCACCGACCTCGGCGAACTCAGCACCCTGTTCGACCGCCTGCAATCCCTCGGCAGCGTCCAGTCCGTGCGCCGCATCCCCAACCCGTCAGCCTGAGCCCGGCTACGTAAGCACTACTGCATCGTCCAGAGGGCTGGCCTCCTACGCCAACACGGCCACCTGTAGGAGCGCAGCCCTCTGCGCGATCCAACGTTGGACAGGCCCCTAACCGCCGGGCTTCATCGGCCCGGAGCGCATGGAGTTACGGCGGGTATTCTCGTAGGCGTTGGTGCCTTTCCGCCCCGCGCGAAGTTCACGCAACTGGCGGCTGGCATCGCCGCGGCGTTCGGTCAGGATCGGAACGGTGTCTTCGTAGAACGCCGACAGGCGTTCCAGCGCGCTGCGCAGGGCCTCGCCCGTGTCATCACGCAATGGTACGGGCTCTTCGCCAAACGCGCGTTCGACCAGCACGCGCGCCTTCAGGTCGAGCTCTTCCAGGCGGTCCCAGTCTTCTTCGCGGATGGCCTGGTCCATCAGGCCGCGTACGGCCTCCACCGCATCCTCCAGCGTTGCACCGGAGTCCTCTGTACCCGCATCGTTTGTCGTCATGATCGGCGAACGACAGCACGCGGCAATCCCGCGGTCAAGGTCAGACGCCTCAACCGGCCTTGCGCTGACGTTCCTCGGGCGGAATCTCGTCCCAGCCGGCCTTGATCTCGCGCAGAAGCTTGGCGACCTCGTCCAGCGCCGCCGGGTCGTTTTGCGCATTGCCTTCCAGCAGACGGCGGCTCATGTATTCGTACAGCGCATCCAGGTTCCCGGACAGTTCGGGGTTGTGCTTGTGGTCCAGCACCGCACGCAGTGACTCGACGATATCGATCGCCTTGCCGATCTTCTCGCCCTTCAGGCCCACATTGCCCTGTTGCATCGCGCCCTTGGCCACCGCAATGCGCTCAAGCGCGCCCTCAAACAGCATCTGGATCAGCCGGTGCGGATTGGCCACCTGCGCCTCGGCCAGCGCGCCGGCCTGACGATATTGGTTGACCCCTCGATTCGATGCCGGTCCGTACATCTGTCTGTCTCCGTTATCCATTCACCGCGTGGCGGCGACTATCGCCGAGAGTTGTTCTGCGCCAGCGGCATGTTCGCCAGCTGATTGGTCAGGAAATCACCAGTGCTCTGCATTTGTGCAACGGCGGAGTCCATTCGAGAGAACTGCCCGATAAGCCGGCTCTCCATTCGCTCAAGCCGCACATCAAGCCTTTCCCGTTGCTGTTCTATACGCTCCAGATCGCCGCGAAGTCCATCGGTCCGATTCCCAATCAGCCCATCCGGCCCAACGAAGGTCCTCGCCACCTCTTCCATGCGCCCGCCGACCTCACGAACTACCTCCGAAATACTTTCGAAGTCATTGTTATCCATCGCCTGATTAAAACGACTGGTGTCGAAATTCAGCGTCCCATCGCGATTCGAGACGATCCCCAGCTCGGCCAGCGTCTGCACCCCCGAATCCGGCACTCCGGCCGGCTGCAGCAGGGCCTCGCTCAAGCGGCTGCGCACGCCGCGTACGGTACTGTCACCCGTCAGCACCGACGGCTCGTCGTCCTCCACGTTGTAGGACGTCAGTTCCCGGGTTTGCCCGACCAGGGTGTTGTATTGCTCGACAAAGCCCTGCAGAGCCTCTCGCAGCGCGCTCTGGTCTTCCCGCACAGAGACGGTAGCCGGTGCCGTAGAGGTGCCTTGCAATTCGATCGTGACGCCTTCGATGGTGTCGTCCAGGGTGTTGGTGGCGCTGGTCACGGTCACGCCGTCGATTACCGCCTCGGCATTCTGCGCCGCCCGCGTCTCGACCAGGTTGCTGCCATCCAGGCGCGACAGGCCACTACCGGCCGGGTCCTCGGTCGCGGTCAGCGAGATCGTGTTGTCCGCCCCCGTCTCGGAAGCGTTCAGCACCAGCCGCGCACCGTTGCCATCGTTCACGATGGACGCTCGAACGCCCGCACCGGCCTCGTTAACGGCATCGCGCACATCGCGCAGCGTGTCGCCTTCCTCGACATTGATCGTCACCGGGCTGCTATCCCCCAGCTGCAACTGCAGCTGCCCGGCCCCGACCTCGGCATCACCGTCCGCAAAATCCCCTGCGGTGGTGGCGAGCGCCTGGGCCTGCGCCAACTGGTTCACCTGTAGCGAGAAGGCGCCATTGGCGGCGGTGCCGTCGGCACTCACGGTTGCCACGCTCTCGTCGGAGATCGAGGCCGTCTGATTCAGTTCGAACCCGGACAGAGACAGCAGCGAACCTTGGAGCTGTTCGACCCCGTTGCGCAGGTTTCCGAAGGCCGAAATCTGCGCCTCAATACGCTCTTCGCGTTGATTGAAGCGCTCCTCCTTGGGAACGCGTTCGGCGTTCAGCAGGTCGCCTACAATCTGGTTCAGATCCAGGCCGGACCCCACACCCATCGCACTGATTGCCATCGTATTGCTCCTCGCAGGTCGACGTCTCGACCGCCTCTGTGCACGTACAACTTCTGTAACGACAGCCTAGCGCAAATCTTGATCCCCCACTGCGAAAAATCTTCGCCGCTGCAACACAAAAAGGCCGCACCCGTTTGGATGCGGCCTATAGAAACCGGGGCAGCACTCTTGACTGGCGCCAGCGATCCCGGGGCCGTGCATGCCATCATTCAAAGGCCAGCACGGCACCGTTTACTGCAGCAGGGCCAGCACGTTCTGCGGTACCGCGTTGGCCTGCGAGAGCACCGAGGTACCCGCCTGCTGCAGCACCTGGGCGCGGGTCAGCTCCGCCGTCTCCGCCGCGAAGTCCGCATCGCGGATCCGCGAACGCGCGTCCGACAGGTTCTCGGCACTCACACCCAGGTTGTCGATGGTGGACTCGAAACGCACCTGCACCGCACCTAGCTCCGCACGCAGGCTGTTCACCTGGGTTAGCGCACCGTCCAGCGCACCGATCGCCTGGCTAGCGCTCTCGCGAGTGATTACGTCGATGTCGTTCAGGTTGACCTGGGTTGCAGGCACCGGATCACCGAAGGCCGGATATGCTAGGGCACCTCCGTCCAGATCCGTGACCGTAATGTCATCGCGCACGTCGAATTCAGCATCAAAGGCCCCGTTGATCACGATCCCCGTATTGCCCTCATTGTCTACGCGCAGAGCCGCACTCAAGCCGGCATCGGTGATAGTGCTATTCCCTGCTGCGGCATCTTGGATCGCGCTGTTGATCTCGCGCACTACCTCGTCCAGCGTGGTCGGCCCAGTAAAACTCGCTGTAACCACCTCACCGGTGAATGCCCCGTCTTCGTTAAGAACGATCTCAAAAGGTCCGACGAACTGGAATCCATCTTCGATCTGCTCCTGGCTGAATCGCGCGGCGGAGATCGCCTCGGTTGTACCGAGCTGGGAGGTCCGCGAGTCCACGCCGCTGACCGCAATGGTCTGGCCCTGGTTTGCGCCCACCTGGAAGAACAGATCCTCCACACTGCCGTCCAGCACACGCCCACCGTTGAACTCGGTGCTGTTGGCAATCCGCGAGACCTCGGACATCAACTGCTGAACCTCGTCGTTCAGCGCCTGACGGTCCGAGGCCGAGTTGGAATCGTTCGCCGCCTGCACCGCCAGCTCGCGCGCACGCTGCAGCGCATCACCCACGGTGCCCAGAGCGCCCTCGGCCGTCTGCGCGAACGAAATCCCGTCATTGGAGTTACGCACCGCCTGGTTCAGACCGCGAATCTGGGTGCTGAAACGCTCGGAAATGGCCAGACCGGCCGCATCGTCCTTGGCGCTGTTGATCCGCAGGCCCGAGGACAGACGCTCCAAGCTCTGCGCCAGCGCACCCTGGGAATTCCCCAGATTGCGCTGCGCGTTCAGGGACAGAACATTGGTATTGATGATCTGGGACATTACCCCCTCCCTGCAAGCCCCGAAACTGAGGCAACGAGGGCCCGATTCGCCCTCTCAATACGCCTTTATCGGCTGTAGACCCGGCCGCTTTAGACCCAGCCGGCAGTTTTTTGCCGTGCGTCCGGCATCGCTCCGCCACCCACAACGAGAAAAGGCCGGCCCCGAACCCGGGACCGGCCCTTCTGGCCACCATTATGCGCACCGGGGCGGCTCGCCCCTGACGGCATCAGGCCTGATCCACCAGGCCTGTACCGCCCAGTTCCTGATCACTTTGGAAGCGCTCCACCAAGGCCAGCACGGCCTCGGGCGGGATCTGGCGGATCACCTCTTCGCGTTCTCCATCCATCACCGTGATCACCGTGCGGCCACTGGTGTCGTCCACGCTGAACTCCAGCGCCCGCTTGGTGGATTGCAGATAGGAATTGATCGACTCCACCACCTGATTGACCTCGTCCATGTCCATGGCCTCGATCGCAGGTCCGGTGGAAGCTGGCGCCGTCGATTCGGTCCCGCTTCCCGTACGCGCGATGGCCTCCGGCCTTCCCTCGCCACGAACAAGACCCGCGCCAGGACCCGGGGCCTTGGCCCCCTCGCCCCCGCGCGGGTTCACTGCCACCAGCGGCGATGTGATACTGCCGATTCCATCACTCATGTCGCCGTCCTCTTCAGAAGGAGAGGATGGCGCTCGCGCCATCCTCCCTCAACCCGAAGCCCGAGTGATCGAGCTTACTGCAGCAGGGCCAGCACGTTCTGCGGAACCGCGTTGGCCTGCGACAGCACCGAGGTACCCGCCTGCTGCAGC
>NZ_KB897923.1:0-51195 GCF_000377225.1 Thioalkalivibrio sp. ALJ4
CGATCGTGACGCGACGATCATGGATCGTCACGCCAAGGGTTACACCGACGAAGAAATCGACGCCATGGCGTCGTACTTCGCCCGATTCTGAACAGGGGGTCCATCATGCAACAGTTCAATCGACGCCGCTTCTTGCAGGCGTTCGGCATTACGAGTCTGGCTTCCGTCACAGGGGTCAGTGGCGCAATCGCCGGTGGTTATTCCAATGGCGCACGTATCGTCGTGGTCGGCGGCGGTTCGGGTGGGGCTACGGCCGCCAAGTACCTGAAGACGTTTTCTCCGGGGCTGGACGTGACACTGATCGAGCCCAACTCGACCTACCACACCTGTTACGGCAGCAACTGGGTGATCGGCGGCTTCGAGGACATGGATAACATTGCCCAGACCTACGACGCCATGCGTGATCGGCACGGTGTGAAGGTCGTCGCGGACTCGGTGACGGCTGTGGATGCGGACAAGCGCCGCGTCCATCTGGCCGGAGGCGACGAGATCAAGTACGACAAGCTGGTGATGTCGCCGGGTATCGACTTTCGCTACGACGCAGTCGAAGGGATTTCCGAAGACGACGCCGAGGCGATCCCGCACGCCTGGAAGGCCGGGGAGCAGACCCGCATCTTGCGTTCGCAACTGACCGACATGCCGGATGGCGGCGTGTTCGTGATGGTCGCCCCACCAAACCCGTTCCGCTGCCCGCCGGGGCCGTACGAACGTGTCTCGCTGATCGCACATTACTTCAAACAGGAAAAGCCCAAATCCAAGATCATCGTGCTCGACGCCAAGGACAACTTCTCCAAGCAGGGCCTGTTCGAGGAAGGCTGGGAAGAGCACTACGGCGACATGATCGAGTGGCGTGGTGCGTCCGACGGTGGCAACGTCCAGGAGATCGACGTTGGCGAGAAGATGGCGATCACCGAAGAGGGCTTCGAGCGGGTGAAGGCCGACGTGATGAACTTCATACCGCATCAGCATGCGGCGAAGATTGCCCACGATGTCGGCCTGACCAATGACGAGGGCTGGGTCCCGGTGGATCAGCGCACCTTCAAGTCGGAGATGGACGGCAACATCTACGTACTGGGGGATTCGAGCGTGGCCGGTGCCATGCCGAAGTCCGGTCATTCGGCCAACAACCAGGGCAAGATCGTCGCCGCGGCGATCGTGCGCGAACTGATGGATCAGGAGCCCTTCGATCCCTCGTCCGCCAACACCTGCTACAGCCTGATCACGCCCGATCATGGGGTCAGTGTTGCGGCTGTGTATCAATACAAGGATGGCGCTCAGGCGGGTGTGGACGGTTCAGGGGGCGTGAGTCCCTCCGGCGAGAGCGCGGATTTCAGGAAGCGGGAAGCCGAATACACCCGAGGTTGGTACAAGGGCATCACCTACGACATCTGGGGCTAGCCCGCCTCGGCTGTTCGATTGCGCCGGGCATCCCCTTGACGGGGTGTCCGGCTTTTTTGTGCTTGCGGTTTCGGCTACGCGTTCGCCAGGGGATCTTCAGCTCCAGCTCCAGCTCCAGGGGCGTCCGGAGATCGACCCGCCAATTTCGGTGCTTTGAACCGTGCCAGATGGTTCCAGGGGAGCTCGTCACGTGACTGGCTGCTGGCTGGCCTGGCCTGGCGGGGCGGGGCGGGAAAGGTGCCCGTGCTGATCAGGTGCGGCGCAGGCGGTCCTCTTCGCGGCTGCGGCGCTCCAGCCAGCGGCTGCCTTCCTCGGGGCCTAACAGTGTGGCCGCCAGGGCGATCAGGGCGAACACGGTCGCCGGTGCGACGGCCCCGGCCAGACCCAGGATGTAGGCGGCATAGGCGGTGGGTACGGCGACGGCCACCGCCAGTACGACCACGCCCGGATAGGCCATGCGGTAGAGCCAGCGCGGATCGACCGAGAGGGCCAGCACCGCGACCGAGCCCAGCAGGCCGAGCAGGATCCAGCCCGCCGCCGCGGCTTCAAGCTCCGCGGCCAGCAGGGCGATCGCCAGCACCAGGCCCAGGGCGACGTGCCGCAGGCGGGTAGAGGCCTTTGGTGTGATCAGCGCATCCATCCAGCAGGGACGGAGGCCGGAGATGGAGTCGGGAGCGGGGGCAGTGGTCTGGTACATGAGGGGCTGTTTGCTTGGTCGGCCGGGCCGCCGCGTTCATCCGGCGGTTCGGTTTCTTGGGGCTTCCTGCAAATGAGAAAGGGCACCCGGATCTGGATGCCCTCTCTCTGAAGTATGGCGCGCCCGGAAGGATAGCGGCGGCGCTGCGCGCCTGGCCCTTCCGGGTGTCGGCCCGTGTCCGACACGTTCCTCGCTACGCTCGGGATCGAACCAACGAATTTATCGGAGGTTCGAGTCCTTTGAGATCGGACAAATGAAAAAGGGCCACCCGATGTGGGGGCCCTTTCTCGGGAATATGGCGCGCCCGGAAGGATTCGAACCTCCGACCACCTGGTTCGTAGCCAGAATAAGGGTAAATGGTGAGCGTAGGCTAAGGGGGTTTTAGAGCGGCGTCAAATGGCACAAGAAATCCATAAGTGTCGGATACTACGGGGGATCGCCGTCCCCGAAGAATAACGCCACAGACCGACAGGGGCCGACGAGGCGTGTTACGCCGACCGCGAATCAGGCGATCGCCGTCACGGGGACTGGCACAGGCCTTTGTCTCCCGGATGACCTCCTGGCGTAGGGCTCTCCTTCGCGGTGTCCCCGGGCTCGGTAGGTTCGAACCGCGGGATTCCTGCGGGCGTGATGGATCTTTAGGTGGTGTGCGAGCGCGAGTGTGGTTTCGGGGGCCAGGGCCAAAAGCGTTCTGGGTCGTGCGCGATAGGAAATGCGTGGTCAAGGCCAATGGCGTTAAGGCGCCTTATCCATTTCGGGTGATCTCGAAGCTCGCGCGCCCGCTTCGGAGAACCTTATGACGCTTCCTCTCGGAAAGTTCGCACTGGCCAATTTGTTTAGCCGACGTCGATTCGTTCCGCATGAGTGCGAAGAGGCGCCCCGGTCCGGGTAACGGGGTCGAACGAAAACACATGTTCATTCGGTGATCGGCGACAGCGGCCTACTTGGCGATGGAAGAACTCGCGGCGTCCCGAGTCTAGTTGAACCGTACCCCCGCAAACTGGGCAGTCACCTCGGTACCGTGACATCCGAAGCGTGTTCGGCGCGCCCGGCTTCGCAGCAATAATCTCCAGTACGTGATCGTCCGGCTCATCAATCTTCAGGGACTGCATCCACCAAGGAGCTCTTGTAATGCGGTTGTGAGCTAGGTTCCAGAAGGGCCTTCCCAGCCATATGACGGTAATGGCGGTTATGGCGATGGTTGCTATGTGCTGACCGGTGAATGGCCCAGTCCAAAGGGCTACTAGGGCTACTGTCGCCGCGATGACTGCGTAGGCTGCGACAAGGGTCAGTGGACCGGCAAGGAGGAGGCTTCTCCAACCGCTCAATCCCAGTCCGTCTGTCAGTGGTCCAAGTAGCCTAAGTGCGGGTGCCCGCTCTTCGAGCCTGTAACGCATGCCGCCAGTCGGAGCTCGATACTGCGCACCGCCCTGCGGAAGGTCTGTGAACTTAAGTCCATATCGGGCTCGTTTGTGTCGCCCACCTGCGCTGCTGACTTTCTCCAGCGCCAGAGATCGCTTTGCTCCCAGACGTTGGAACGCATCGTGGATCGCATCCTGGTGGCGGCCCTCCAGTTTTTTCCAGGCAATGCGAATCGCCCGAGAAATTTCTTCCTTGTCGCTTGGTGTGGAGACTCGTGCACTAGCGCTGTGCCCCCAAAAACCGGTTGCTGGATCGATTGCCTGGGCGATCTCTTGGGCTTCGAACGTCGTGCAGGCGGCTTCGCCTGATCCGGCCTTCCTCGCGAGCGAACAAATCGCTCGTAGCAGAACCAGTGGGCGACTATCGCGCTCACCCCACCGGGCGATCTCTTCTCCTAGAAGCCCGGCTGCAACCCCAAGGTCGAAACCCTCCGAAAACGGGTTTTGACCGTGTTTCCCCTCGCATTGAACCGCCATGTTTCCCCCAACCGAAGCAGCTACGACGTGCCCCCCCATGTGGCCGTGAGCGTAGCGCATACGGGATATCGAGGCGTATTGATGAGGGAAGAGCGATGGAACGATATCAGGGTGACTTGCCGTGGGGTCTAGACGTGACGACGGGAGAGCGCCGCTACATCTCAGAAGTGGCGCGCGGTCGAGCGTGTCGTTGCCGATGCGAAGGCTGTGGAAGCCCTCTGGTCGCTAAGAAGGGCGGGACGAACGCCCATCATTTCGCGCATGACGTGGGATATGAGCCTTGCGGCTTCACTGGTGAGTCCGCACTACACCGCCTCGCGAAGGACGTCATCGCTGAGGTTGGCCGTCTCTGGCTTCCAGAATATCGCGTGGAGGTAAGAGACCACGATTCGATGGGAAGCGAACACGTCGAAAGTGAATTGGTCGTCGAGTCCGGTCAGTATTCCCTTTCCGGGGCCATTCTTCCCGAGCGTCGAGAGGGTAGCGTTATCCCGGATCTGCACACTTCTCTGGCAGACTACCCCCTGCTCGTGGAATTCGCCTGTACCCATTTCTGCTCCGACGAGAAGATCGAGGCCTTGCGCAGGACTGGATTGGATACCGTTGAGATCGACCTGTCAGGTCTGCCTTATGACCTTGACCGAGCCGAGCTTCGTAGAATCCTGCTGGAGGGCGGTGCGGGTCAGCGATCCCGGTGGATCCTCCACCATGGTGAGGCCCATGCGCGTGGGCGGGCTCGTGCCAGATTATGTACCCGCATTCGAGAAGCGAACGCGCAGCAGCGTTTAGTCCGTCAGCGAGATTCCTTCCTTCCAGCGCTGCCGCGAAACCTCGTCGCCCATTCTCCGGCGGATGGGGTTCCGCCCCAAGGCCGAAATGCACCGTCGGTTGCTCGTTCTTGGAGCAGCCAAACGCTGGGGTCAAGTTGGTTCTTCTGCAGCGGCTGCCGGATCCCATTCACCACGGCTGAGCACCCGGCTCCTGGCGTTGAATGGATTTCGTGTCCGCACTGCGGTGAATCCGTCTCCACTCAGTATCCTGAATCACTGCAACCACATTGGGGGAGGGATCGACACGACCGTTCAGGTTGATCCGTTAACGAGCCGAGGCGAGTCCAATCGCGTCGCCGATGGGCAAGTATTCCGCCGCGTCAAGCTGGGTCCTACCCCGTGGTTGCGGTGGTGTTAGTGATGTCTTGTTCTTCGTCTTCCAGTTTGGCTGCGACCTCCTCCAGTCGAGCTATCAATGAGCGAACGACCGCTAGCTCTTGTTGCGAGGAGAGCATCTCAAGGCCTTCTGTGCCGTGGCGGTTTGGTACGAACCGCAGGGATCCACAAAGGCCTTTAGCTTGCAGCCGAACTTTTGCCAAATGTTGGGTGTAGAGCGTCCCTTCCCCCGGAAGAGTTGCTGCGATCTTGACGTGTACTTCGGGGTCATCCAGCTCTACCTCGTTCGTGATGTCCTGGAGTTCCAGCTGGGTGATGTGGCCCGTTTTTTGGTCAGTTTGGGGTTCGAGTCCGTTGATTGTGAGGCGCTCTAGAGCGCGCATTGCACCGCGTTTCTCTGGCGACCGAGCGTTTTGGAGTTTTTTGTGTTGTTTCTGAATGGTCTTGTACGCAGCCTCAAGGTACTTCGGGACTTGGTTCTTATCTCTGAACTCTAGTCGAATCCGAGTGCGTTCGTCTGGGGTATCGATAATGGTCTGTTTCGGGGATTCTTCCGGGGCAAACCCCTTGGGAAGAATAAGGTTTAGCAGGTCGCCTATATGCAGACCGCGCGTTTTTGTGTTTGAAAGATCAATTTCGATCGTTCTGTCGTTCGATTTTGCGTCCATGCTGTTTTGAGTCACTCCGAGTTGGATAGGTAAGTATTCAGGATTATGGTTGCCATCTTTCTTTGCGATGGGCCAAGGTTGGGCAGGGTCGGATCGTCCGGTAGAAGGGATTTCATCGCTTCTTTGGTCTTGCTGGCGTTATTTCGATACTGGAAAAGCTTGAGTGCGATCGAGTGGAGATCGCCTTGGGGCAAGTTAGCCAATGCTTCCATGAGGGTTAGCACTGGAGCGGTTCGACTTGTCCGGGATAATGGGGTGTCCGGCATCAACGTCTCATGCAGTCCAAGTAGGTTTGAGGTTTCTATAAGTGCGGATATGTCGCGGCGCACCGTACCGATACGCCTGCCTTGCGCACGAGCGAGCTGTTCCGGGTCTTGGCGTTCGCGGAACGCGATCGCTGTGAGAGCGAGAGCGGTCAGAGCAGAAGGGGCTGAGGGGTCGATGGAGACCGAGTTCGCTTGGGCAGCGTGGCCGCCGGGCAAAGCACTAATGTGAGCAGGCTCTGGAAAGGAGTCGATGACGTAGAGCGTTTTCAACGGTGGTAGCTTCAGCCTTTCAATGATCGCGCTTTGCGGTGTTCGGTGTTTCTTCTTCATGCGGGAGATGCTGTTGCGCAAACTTTCTGGGCTGGTACCAAGGATCTTCGCGATGGTGGACGAAGGTAGGCGCGCCCATCCGTCTCGGACAGCCGTCATGAGTGGAATATGGTGGGCGTAATGAGTAAGGGTCGTGAGTGGGTGTCCGTGCCCTAGCTGTCGAGAGACATAGCGCTGTTGGGCCCGCAAGGAGCAACGGGATGCATGAGGGATCCGAGGTTCCGCATACGGTAGGTTAGGCGCTAGCCCTTCGAAATAACGCGGCATGAGGGCTAGGATCTGAGCAGTCGCATAACTATGGCGGTAGCTGTGTGGGCGGAAGGGAATTCCCCCTGTTGTATTCATCATGTAACGGCCGGCGGATAAGAACCGCATTTGCGTTGATGCCATCCAGTCTAGTGGCCCCATGGACGGTGGGCCGGGGAGCAGATTGTGTTGTGCTGGAGTCTTGGGGCGAGGGGTATTGTGGATGCGTTTCGACAGCTCCGTAATCCCCTGCTTTTGATCTTGATTGGGGGCGAAGGCGACAGTGCGTATGGATGCATTAGATTTGAGTGGGCGGTTCACACGTTCTCGGATCCTTACGAGGACGCGGTGATGCCCACTGAAGTAGTCAGCTAGGGTGAGGTGTGTGAGTTCAGACGTACGCAGAGCGAATATCGCCTGGATGGCCAGCGCGAACGGCGCGACGACTGATGCGGGTGGTGTTCGGCCCGAGAGATAAGGGGTAGATCCGGCTTCTATCTGTCCTAATAGATAGGTGTGCTCGGCGGCGCTGATAGGGTCTCCAGCGCGAGCGGGCCTGTCACACCCCAGGTCGAGGTCATCCAGTCGTTCGTTGATGTTGGCAGGCAGAGAGTCAGGGCGGTCTCGGTTGCGTCGAGCGATCCAGCGCAGCGCCTTAAGGGGAGATATCTCGTCGGCGATTAGGCTAACCCAATCGTCAATGACGAACTCAGAATACGCTGTGTGATCGAGGTGTTCTCCCGTGTCGTTCTGAATGATCCGGATGGAATTCTGGATGGGTGGTTCGAGGTGACGTATATATCGATCAACCGACGAAGGTTTGATCGAACCCTTTTTTCCCCGATTGTGGATCTCGTCTTGGACGGCGTGGGCGACCAAGAACGGGATAGAGCCATCTGGGGCGACATGAATAAGACGGTGTGCGTCGTCCAATGCCTGGGTTATTCGATGGGTAGCTCCGCGCTGGGCGTCCCATCTTCTGATGGATCGTCGTAGTGAGTAATAGGCCTCCTTTGCACCTCGAGGGTTTGCAGAGGCTGTGGGATTCTCGGAGTTGGCGGCTGCCACGGAAGGAGATAATTCTTCGACCGGCCGGACACGTTTCCCCGTCATCATGGCCAGGAATCGACTAGGCCGCGGGCCGCTGGCGCGCAGATGTGCACGTTCCCACGCCGCGCGCTGTCCAGGAGCCGTGAGACGTCTTGCAGCGCTGGCTAGATGGCAAACATCCTCGAGTGTTGCTGTGGAACCAAGCAGTTTGGCCGCCGGGGGATAGTCTCGAAGTAAATTAGGGCAAAGCTCGGATCGTGAGAACTGGGCCGCACCGACGATCGTGCGCTGCAGAACCATCGCTTGATCTGACGTAATCAGCTGGATGCCTCCAATGGTTTCGGCGTCCGGCATCACGAGGCCACCGCAACCTTCTACGCCGTCCACGTCGACGAGTCGTCCATCCGTGACGACTCGTCGCAAGGTGGCTGGATGGGTGGTGACCCCCCATAGGGGCAGGAGGAGCAGGCCGGCTCCGACCACCCAACGTGCGTGCTGCTCATTCGCCACGGCTGTGGCCGAATGTTCGGCCAATAGCTCGACCAGGACCGTCTCGAGCTGCAGGGCCAATCGATACGCGTGGATGTGGCACGGTTGGATGACTGAGCGAGGTGCAGATTCCTCTTTCTTGGTTTGCCGGTGTTTACGTCTTTGGTGGACATCTGCAGGTTGCATGCAATCGGTGTTGGCGAGGTTTGCGATGGCCTGGGAGCGCGCAGGAGTACTCGCCGCCGGACGATTCACCGGAATAGGCATCAACCCTATATCTGCTAGGTAGCGCTCGAGATGGGGCCCGATGCGTGTGGCGAAGTGCCACGGGCAGTCAGGGTCGCTATCTGAATAAGGCTCGCCGTCGATACGATGGCCCATTTGCTGCGCAATGTCGGATTCGGGGACGCCCAGTTCCTGTGATCGGGTCGCGAAAAAGTGACGTAGGCGCCTCAGCCGAAACGGTAGTTGGGTGAACGTCTCGAGAGCGGCTGCATTTGTCGCGCGCGGCGTCCATTTGTCGGGATCCAATCTGATGAATAAGGGCCCATCGCCCACTACGGCTTGTTCAAGCTGTTTCGCGGCGTGTCTTGCGGCCGGTGTGAGTTGGGTCAGCAGCTGGGAGCGCAACTCGTCTGCAGTGGCCACGAGTTGGTCGATCTGGTCGAGTACGGTGGCCGGCAATGCGGCTATACGGTCGAAGCCTTTTCGTCGCTTATCGGCAATGTAGGCAATTCCGAACTGGCTATCGGGAAACCGAATGATGTCGGTGATACGGGCCTTGGACAGCGAGTAAGACGCACGGTGGGCCGTTGCTGCTGCATACATCAGGGAAGTGTGGAGCACCAATTGGTGGTGCCACGCGATTAGGTTTCCAAGACTCTGGTTTGCGCGTCGAGCGCTCAGTACGCTTTCCCTGGCTCCAGCGAAGGACGTTCGAATGCCCTCTCCATCGAGTGCCGCACGAGGGGCGCCCACTCTGGGGTCGTCCTCACCGGGAAGAGGGTCGGGTGTATGGATGACGATATCGGCTAGGCGCAGCGCATCGGCATAGGTCTTTGCCAAATTCGACTGTAGGGGCGCGTAATACGCAGTCGCTGCCGCCGACCCGAAACCATCGGTACCCTCGATAATCTGCGAGGTCCGCGGATGCCCGGTGACCATGATCAAGAGGACAGGAAGCGTCCGGCGTATGCGTTCCTGGGACACCGATGGGACGGTCGCCTTGTGCTCGCGAACACGCTGCTCGAGCGCCTGCCGCGTGATGCTCTGGGCAGCGATGCGGGTGCGAGATGCCACCGAAAGGGCCTGACGTATGGTGTCCGCGTGAGGCAGATACAGGTCGTTCGAATGATCAACCTGATAGGGGCCATCGGTTTCCGCTGTGGAGTACTCAAGGCCGCGGCCCGGCGTCGACCACCATCCATGCATGGTCATCCATATGGGATTCGCTGCCCCGCATGGCGTTTCCAGGGCATGGTCGCGGGGTAGCCCGGAATCCGCCTGCAGGCCCGCTAACGCATGGATGATGTTACAAGCGTCGCGTGAGGTAGTGAGCATGAGCGCGAGCACGAGGTCACACAGGTCGTCTTGATCGCGGATGCCCCAGATCACGTTGCGGGTCAGGACATCGAAAAGAGCGCGTGCTTCGTCTGTCGAGAGGCACCCCTCGGTGTCGGGGACGAGAGAGGTGAAGTACCGCTGGAGGTAACTGGTCAGATGCTTCGGGGTGGATTCTTCCTGGTCGGGTTTGCCCTCAGGTTCGGGCGCCTCGGCGCTGCAGGTGTCCGAGGTATCGGGACTCAGGGGTCGTGATGTGTCCGGCGCTGCTGTCGCCACCTCCCCATGAACCAGGTCGATGGGCCGTGAGGGGCGTATGGATGTCAGGGTGTCGATCGCGAGCGCTCGCGATGGTGCCCGCGTAAATCCGAAATGGGTTGCCAATAGCTCGGCTGTTGCCTTCCGGATTTTGCGGCCTGAGTGGAGTTCGTGGATGTAGGTGGTCACGTTCCGGTGTGGCTCCCCGGAGCGGTCCAAGAGAATGATTTGCTGGCTCAGACTTTTCAGAAAAGGCCCGGTTCCACGCCGGGTCTCATTGGCGGTGAGCCGGTATACCGCGGACAAGAGCCATAGGCGAAGGGCGTCGACGAGAGTATCGGCGCCGTGGTTTTCGATGAGGAAGGGCGCGACGATCGTCGCGCTATGACTCAGGCCCTGGAATGGACGGTCGCGGTCGTGTGACTCGTAGGGGGAGTTGAGGGCTTCGATCTCGTCCGAAAAGCTGCGTAGCAAGTGGGCGTAGTGCTTGGGGAGTCGTGGGCCGTATGTATCCAGCGTACGCCGCATGACCCGAGCGATGTTCGCGCCATAGGCAACGCCATCGATGCTAGTGATCGGGACTGGGAACAGCGGGTATCCCGCGAGTTGCGCGAGTCCCGCGAGGCCTTCGGAGCGAGCTTCCATCGAGCTCGCGGACGCCCAATGACGCGGCCCCGCGGTCATCGGAACGCTCCGATGATTCGCGCAGGGAAACGCCCACCGTGGGGAGCGTTGTGCAAGGCGTGGTTGCTATACGATGTGCCGCAGCCAAGGCGGCTGCGGAGAGTGTGCGCGTCCATGCGTCTTCCTTTCATTCCAGACGGTGGCCGGGCCTTCCTAGCCCTTGAGAGCGCACCATCTAATCTCGATTCCGACCATAACGCGTGAAATCGGATCTGTCATCTTTCCGATCAGAGTCGGTCGGGGTTCGCAAATCTAAGCTGGCTTGGATGCGTTCTGCGTCGATCTCGAGTGGGGTGGTTTTTCCAGAATGGAGGGTGACATACTCGGCGGGCGACTGGCATGGCAGTCGCTTGGGGCGGCCGTTGGATTTGAGCGGTGCTCGGGTGACCAGACAATGGGTTCTATGGATTTGGAGCCTTACAGCGGCCAAGGAGGGAATGGTGCTGGTAATTACTCGTTCCGATGGGGAAGGAATCCGAATCGGTGAAGACATCTATGTCTTTGCTTTGATCGGCGAGCAGCAGGTACGTCTCGCAGTGAGCGCACCTGGGCATACGGTGCAACAGGATGCCGACCAGACAGTGCGTATCGGTGATTCGACGGTCGTTCGACTCCTTGAAACGCGATTGGATCGTGTCCGCCTCGGTATTGAAGCGGCGCCCTCGATACCGATCTCGAGGGAAGAGCTTCTCGTGTAATTGTAGTGGTCAAGTGATTTCAGGCAGCTCTGTGCGTGCCTCGGCTGTCCAATTTCAGTCGTAGGCATCTAATCTTTGGATCCAGCACCTGCCGCCGTAGCTTGGTCTGAAGTAGGCTCATGTGTACACGAAGTACACATAGGGTCCGGGGCAACATGAAAGAGATTGACGTCCGCGACGCGCGAGAACAGCTTTCCAGCATCCTGAAAGAAGTGGAACGGGGTGGGGAGGTATGCATTCTGCGTCGAGGTCGGCCCGTCGCTCGCGTGGTTCAACCTGCCGGGGATCCCCCGAGATTTCGTTCCCGTGCCGACCTGCGACAGGGCTTGCCGGCCATGCGGGAAACCGCCGTTGTTACGGTTCGTACAGCGCGGGATTCCGAACGCTACTGACGTTCGTCGCGGACACCAGTGCTGTCCTGCCGTTATACCGTAGTGCCCCCCAAGCGATGACATCGGTCAGTCTTCCTCGCGCAGCGTTAGCCGCACTCTCAGTTGAGGGGGGCCATCAAACATCCTGATGTAGTAGTGACCATGGGGCTGCCTCCACGCGGTCATGTGTGAGGCGAACGAGGTGAGGACACGGCTCGCCGTCAAGGACGAGTTTGGTCAAGGAAACGCTCGGGATGTCCAAAGCCGCGAAGTCCCTCGGCCGGCAAGGGTTGCGCTTGCGTACGAGATCAAAGGCCCTTAGTGAATGATCTCCGCTTCACGGCAAATTGTTCCTAATGCCGGTCAATTTGAACGAGTGGCGGCATTAAGGAACACGATCGGGTGCATAGTGGCGCTGCCAAAGGGCATGCCCTTTCGATAGGAAGCAACGTGATGTGCGGACGTATGACGCGCTACAGCGCGACGAGTGAACTCGGCATGCGGTACTTCCAGGCGCCGGTCGACGAGGGTTTCGATGCGCCTCGGTACAACGTCGCGCCCGGCACTGACCTGGAAACGTTCCGCGCCGGCGAGGAGGAGCGGGCCGCCTTCCAGCCGATGTTCTGGGGCTTTCGGCCGAAACGGGTAGGGGACGGCCCTCGCACGATCAATGCCCGGGCCGAAAAGGTCGCCACCAGCCCGTATTTTCGGTCCGCATTCGCCCATCGGCGATGCATCGTGCTGGCCGATGGCTGGTACGAGTGGCGCAAGACCGATGACGGCAAGCAGCCGTACTACATCGCCCTGGCCGAGGACGCACCGCAGGACATCCTGATGATGGCGGGCATCTGGGAACCCATGGCAGATGGCGGCGCCTGCTGCGCGATCATCACCGAACCCGCGTCAGAGCGACTGTCGCACATTCATGACCGCAAGCCGCTGGTACTAGATGCCGCGTGTCGCTGGGACTGGCTCGACTCTGATCGGACGGAACGTGAGGCGATCCGAGACGGGACCGTCCGTCTGAACCCGGATGCCTTGGTCTATCACCCCGTTTCGACTCGCGTGAACCGCCCAGCCGAAGGCGACCCCGGATTGATCGAAGCGATTGCCTGAAGGGGCTTCAGGCCGTGGGGTAGTGCTACCTTGGTGAATAAGCCCGGAACGGGCACTCAGGCAGGATGGCAGCGATGGCCAATAAGTGCGAAGTCGAAGTGCGCATCACCCGGATCCGCGAGAAAGCCGCATCGGTTTTCGACACCCAGGAAATCGTCGATGACTGGATGTGCACAGAGAATCTCGTGCTCGGCGATGCCCCGATCAATCTGCTGGACACGGAGGAGGGCGCCGACAGGGTGGAGGTCATCCTGGGCCGGATCGAGCATGGCGTGTATTCGTGAAGGGAGCGGGTGAACTGGGGACGGGCTGGCGCGGTAATGGCGAGCGCGGCGCGTCGACAAGTTCCGGCTAACGACTCGGCTGTGGCGCTGGGGCAAGGTGTCTAAGGTAGGCTGCCGTTGTGAGCGCATGTACACCGGGTAGTGATACCTTTGAGGGAACCCTCGTCGAGATGCACTAGGGAAGGGATCCGTGGCAGAGCAAGACGAAATTGAGGCACGCGTAGCCCGTATTCGCGAGAAGGCGGCAGTGATCTTTGAGGATCCGGAAAAAGCAGAACACTGGATGCGGGCGAGGAACCGGGTTCTTGAGGCGGCGCCGATCGATTTGCTGGACTCGGATGAGGGTGTGGAGATGGTCGAAACGGTTCTGCACCGGATCGAGCACGGAGTGTTCTCGTAACAGGCGAAAAGGGCTGCAGAAGGAGTCGGAGGCTGTATGACGGATTCAGCGCACTCAGAGGTATCGGCTCATGACCGAAGCGCCTTGGCGAAAATGGTGATGCAGGCGTTTGATCACTGGGGTCTCGAAACGGACGAAGCCCTCGCGATGCTGGGCCATGCGCCGGGCGATGTGGACGCGCATTCGCGCTATCGCGGAGGGGAGCCACTGCCGGATGAGCGCGATGCTTTGGATCGTGCGGGCCACATCCTGAGGATCCACAAGAACCTGCGCCTGTTGTTTCCGCATGAGCGGGATAAGGCCTATCGCTGGATGAAGACGCACAACCGTGCGTTCGGTGGCTGCCCCCCGGTCGAAGTCGTCAGCCGTGAGGGATTGCAGGGACTGTTGCGCGTCAGGGGTTATCTGGATCGGGCCGTCGCGTAGCAGCTGTTCGGGAATCGCGCCCGTTGCTCATCTGCGGCCGGTGGGGCCCCGATCACCCCAAGGAACTCATTGTGCCGGGAAGGTGAGATCGCTGAAAGGCCTTCGTCCCGGCTTCCACATCCCCATGCCGTTCTATGAGCAGAGCCGCTCCCTAGTTGGCTGCTGGGCGATGGGGCGCGGGCCTATGGATCGCTACTAAGGCGACCCGCACAAAAGTGGTCACGCATAAACCCCATTCGGACGCCTACGGTGCTCTGGGGAGCGAAATTGCAGACTATGGGGGTGGTAGCCGGGTGATCCGCCAGGTCCGTGTACCATCCTCCCGGTCCTCGGTCCAGAAGACCTGGATGGCGTCGCCAGCGGCTGTCACCAAAGGAAACCTCGGGCGATGGGCATTCCTGCCGAGGGTAAAAGTGGTGGACCAGGTACCGTTGTGGTATCGGGCCACGCCGATGCTGTGATCCGCGGTACCGTGGTCCCACGCGGCGAGCAGTCCGCTGTTGGGGGTGGCAGTGAGATCGGCGGCGCGAGCCGAGGGGCGTCCCAGTCGCTCAGGAGTCGACCACTCGCCGCGATGGTTGCGATGCAGGTGGTAAAGACCCGTATGGTTATCGTCACCGGTCCATACAAGGGCATGCAACAGGCCGTCGTTATCTGTGGCGAGTCCTCCGCCCACATGGGGACAGCCGTCTACGTACCAGTCGAATTGGCCGACACGGGAGTGCCCACGCCAGCCGGCGTCGCCGGCGCCGGTCACCGCTACAGCCATGTCTCGGGGTTCGATGCCACGATACAGCACCATCGTCTCGTCACCGGCGTGTGCCAGGCTGTTCCAGCAGCATTGACACGTCGTATCCCGCGGGGTGGTTACGTCGGACCAGGATTGGCCGCCGTCGATACTGGTCGCATGGTGCACCCCCTGTTGTCCGTCTCGGCTGTCCAACCAGGCAATGTGGAACACATTGTTGGGGGCCCGGGATAGCGCGAAAAAGCCGTGGCTCCCGGTGCCGTCCCCCTTGACCGGGGTGGTGGTCGGTTCCCACTGTTTGCCGCCATCGTTGGACCGGGCCATCACCATTGGGCCGCTGCCGGCGAAGCCGTCGCCTGAGGTCTGCCAGACCACTAGCAGACGGTTGCCTGCGGCGGCGATCCGCAGGTCGTTGCTGCGGTGGACACGATCCGGGGGGGGGTGGCCGGTTTCGATGGCCACGGGGTCCGACCAGTCTAGTCCACCATTGTCACTGGTCGCGTGGTAGGCAATGGCGGTGTCGTCTTTCAGCTCTACCCAGGTGGCGTGGAGTCGGTCGTTGTCAGAAGTGACGCCCAGGCTCACGACGTCGCCGCCGGCATCGAACAGCACATTCTGGAATTCCGGTTCTGCGTTCCCGCATGCCGCCAGCACTATGGCCGCACTCACGCCGGTCAGGCAGCGAATCACCATGTCCATTCCACACCTCCGTAGATCGAGCGCGGAGCGCCGGGATTGTAGACGGCGCTATTCGGCTCAGCGGAGTCCACGATGTTGGTATTGGCCGCGTAGATTCGGTTGCCAAGGTTCCGGCCTTCCACGAACACCCGCCAGCCATTGGGGCTACGGTAGCCGGCGCGAATACCCCAGATAACAAAACTGTCTGCATCCTCGCTGTTGGCGAAGTCCACCGGGTAGCCGCTGGCGGCCTCGATCACCGGGCCGGCGTATGCGCCGCTCGCGTGCCGCGCGCGTAGATCCAGCCGTGCCATGTGGCGAGGGACACCGGGCAGGCGGTTGTTTCCCCAGTCGGGGTCTCCGTCAAATCGGAAGTCGTTGTAAGTGTAGGTGAGTTTCTTTTCAAGAGTGAGTGTGTCTGTAACACCCTGTTGGTGGCCAAGACCCAGTTCCACGCCTTGGTGGACGGTGCGCTTGGCGTTGCGGGTGGCAGGCTGGAACGGGTTGTCCGGGTCTTCGAACAGCAAGATCTCGTCGCGAATACGGGCGTGGTAGACGGCCAGTTCGCCGGACCACCGGTTCCCACTGCGGCGTACACCTAATTCCACGGTGTCGGCAGTCTGCTGGTCAAGCAAGTCGCCGCCATGACCAACCAGTTCGCCAATGACCGGCGCCTCGGTGCTGCGGCTGAGATTCCCGAACAACTGCATGCCGCCGGGCAGGTCATGAAGCGCGCCGATACGTGGATTCACGGAGTGGTAATGGCGGGACCCGCCATCGCCATCACCGCGGGTCACGTTCACTTCGCGCCGGGCCCAGGCGAGCTGTACGCTGCCCATGAGGGTGGTGGCGTCAGTGACCGCGTAGTGGTTGTCGGCGAAGAGTTCCACGGTCCTAGCCGTTGAGCGCTCGCGGCTGCCGTCACTGTGGTCATCCGCCCGTTCGCGCCCGGTGACGGCGAGGGTGCCCCAAGTGAATCGGTTGGCGCCGGACTCAATTGTGTGTCGAGCGCTCGCGCCTATGTCTTGGCGGGACGTGTCCAAGTCGAAGAATGGCATGGGGTGTTCCATACGGAGGTCCTGCATGAAGACACCCAGGTCGAGATGGTCGGCCTCCCGCAACTGGTGCTTATGGTGGGCGGTGACGCGCCACAACCGCAAATCTCGGGCGGCATTAGCATTCTCGAAATCCGGGTTTGCCTGGAGCCGATTGGCGCGGAGCTGGTTCCGCGTTAGAGAGCCTGGTAGCTCCAGTTGGTGTTCCTGAGCCTCCAAATGCAGGCGGGTCTGGCTGCGGTTGTTGTGCTGAAACCCCACATTGCCGTAGGCGCGCACCGCCTCCTGGCGACTGTTGTCGCGAAAGCCATCTTGCCACGAACCGGTGACCGTACCTACTGCATCGGTGTGCTCGTTCGCTGTGGAGCCCTTGGCCTGGAGGCGGCGGTAGCCGAAGCTACCCGATTCCGCGCGCAAGCTGAACGGGTGGCTGTCGTAGCCTGTGGGAGAGATCATGTTGATGGCACCACCGAGGGTGGCCGCCCCATATCCAATGGCGTTGGCACCCCGGTAGACGGCCATGTGGTCGTAGGTCAGCGGGTCCATGAGCTGGTTGCGAGTGTTGCCGTCAGCCTCGGTTACCGGAAGACCATCGCGCAGGAGCCGGATGCCGCGGTTGTTGAAGGTCTGAGTGAGCCCCGAGCCTCGGATGGAAAGTCGCGTTTCGTCCTGGCCGAAGCGGCTGCGGGCGTAGACGCCGGGTGTGGTAGCCAAGGCGTCCTCCAAGTTGGCGGTGCGTCCCTCGCGCACTGTGCCAAGGTCTACTAGGGAGGTGCCGCCCGGGACGCGCTCCAATTCGGCTGCCGTGTCATCGGTGGTTGGGAGTGTCGACGTAAACAATTGCCCGGTGACGGTCACCGTCACCGGGTCGAGACGAACGGCGTTCTCACCGTGCGCTGCACCTGACAGCATCACGGTGAGAGCACCCACGGCCGCGAAGCGACGCCATTGTTCTGCAATCACGTTTGTCTCCCTGTGTTGAGAGGTCGCTGCAGCACATCGAAGCAATGTGCACTCGAACGACGCGGCCGGGCTTGGTTTATCGTTATGGGGCAGGAATGCCTTCTCGAGGCCCATAGAGTCAGGCATTACCAGCAGCTAGCCCCAGATGTCCTGAGTGATGCCTTGGTACCAAGCCCGGGTGTAGTCGGCCTCGCTGGCGCGGAATTCGGGGCTGGCTCCGGAGGGACTAACACCCCCACCCTCAGCCGTTTGAGTCCCGTCAATGAATCGATAGACGTTTGCTACGCTGATACCGTGTTCTGGGGTGACCAGGCTGTAGCAAGTGTTGGCCGAGGAAGGATTGAGCGGCTCCTGGTCCATCAATTCGCGCACAATCGCCGCGGCGACGATCTTGCCTTGGTTGTTGGCCGAGTGGCCGGACTTCGGCATCGCGCCCGCCACGCTGGCATCCCCCAGCACATAAATGTTGTCGTCCATCTCCGACTTGAAGGTCTGCTGGTTGACCGGGACCCAGCCTTGGTCGTTGGTGAGGCCGACATCGTGGGCGATCTGGGCGGCCTGTTGGCGAGGAATGAAGTTCATCACATCGGCCTTGACGCGTTCGAAGCCACTGTCAGCCCGTGCAGTTTTCTCGGCTACGTCTACCGCTTCGACATGGCCACCGTCCGAAGCAGCTCGCCACTCGATCATGTCGCCGTAGTGCTGTGCCCAGCCTTCCTCGAAAAGACCCTGCTTGGAGAAGTTGTCCTTGGCATCAAGCACGATGATCTTGGAGCGTGGCTTTTGCTCCTTGAAATAGTGCGCGATGAGCGAGACACGCTCATACGGTCCCGGCGGACAGCGGAACGGATTCGGTGGGGCGACCATCACAAAGACGCCACCGTTCGGCATGGCTTCCAGCTGATCTCGCAGAAGACGAGTCTGGTCGCCCGCTTTCCAAGCATGAGGGATTTCGCTGGCGTCGGATTCGCTGATGCCGTCGACAGCGTCATAGCGGAAGTCGATCCCTGGGGACATGACGAGTTTGTCATAGCTGATGGAGTCGCCTCCTTGCAGGTGGACACGCCGCCTATCGGGATCGACCGTGGTGACGCGGTCGGCGACTATGTTGATGTCATGATTGTCGCGCAGGCTGTCATACGTGTGGGCGATGTCGTCCATGGACGCCAGGCCGCTGAGAACCCAGTTGCTGCCGTAGCAGGTGTAGTACGTCGCGTTGGGTTCGATTAGCGTAACGCGGAGTTGAGGTAAAAACTGCTTCATGTACTTGGCCGCTGTGGCACCACCGGAACCGCCGCCAACGACCACGATGTGTGCCCCGTTGCTGCCGTGCGAGTTGTCAGCGGCAAAACTTGTGCCTGCGAAGGTCGCAGCCCCCGTAGCTCCGGCGGCTTTGAGGAAACGACGTCGAGTCAAATGATTCATGGTGTTCTCCTTTTACTGGTTTCCGAAGTACGCCGCCATAGCGTCAATTTCTTCGTCGCTGTAGCCCTCTGCGTGACGGTTCATGACTGTCGCCTCACGTTGCCCGTCACGGAACGCGCGCATCTGACTTGCAATGATGTCTTCCCCTAACATGGCCAGATTGGGTATGCCTTTGTTAGCTCCGGCCGCGTTGTGGCATGCCTGGCATGAGGCAGCCATGAGTTGACCGCGCGTAATTTCGTCATTGAGGTCGGCGGACACTGTGGGTGCCGCGCTGAGCGCGACAAGCGAGGCAACTAGCCCCATGACCTGCGTACGTATCTTCATTACTAGCCTCCTTCGGATTGTAAATCCGGTTCATGTGTCGGCGCTGGATGACGGAGTCGCCAATCCAAAGAATCCGGGTTTATTGGCTGTGTTTTTTCATTGTTTAATAGTTCATTCTCTTGTTGATAAATAGATTTCGTGGTCTATAGAGATCGATGGACGATCTGAACAAAAAATCCACATTAGTTTCTCCTTAAAAAGAGCTTGCCCTGGGGCTCAGGGCAAGCAAAGAGGAGAACTACAATGTCAACAACACCTTCGGTGCTGGGCGGATTCGGGTCTGCCGTGGGGTTCTAGTTAAGCAGGTTGCGTTACCGGCGCACCCTTAAGGTGACAAGACGTTAGAACTATCCGCATAGGTTTTCCTTGGTGTTGTAGGGTGACCCGCCAAGAGCCCGTGCGTGGAGGAGGGGGTTTCCCGACGTCTAAGCGAGCCGCCCTACAGGAGGTAGATGCAATGAGCGTGCCAGCCTCCGCCCTTTGTTGGTCACCTGCTTGATGAGGTTAGGGAGGCGTCGTGAACGGTGGAGGTGTAGACGTGGTACGTCGGGGGTGCGTGACTGTGGGTGCTGGAGGCAGTGCCTCATAGACCTACCCGGAACACAGCTTTCGGGGGTGTCGAGCGTCCTCGAAGCTAGTCCGCGACTTGAGACGCAGCCCCCTCGGGCGGACATTTCGAGAATCGCGTTTTGGCTCATGGCGTAGCGCCCCATGTAGGGTGCTCGATTCTGTGCCTACTATTCCATCGAATGGCGCGCCCATCACGATGCGATCAGTACTTATGACGTGTCGGTACGCGGACGATCTCGAAGGTAGAAGGTGCGCCGAATTTTGTATGTGGGTTTGGGGGGCAAACGCGGCATACGCGTTCCATCGTTGGTACTGAGTGTTCCAGGGTGAAACATATGGAACGATCAGAATGGGGGCGCAATGGTGGCGACCATGCCAGGATCCAGCCGGCCCATCTGTGGAATGCGAGAGCGCGGGATTGGGAGAGTATGGCTGGGCAAGAGGGGCAGAGGCCCGGGCGAGGCATACTGTTGCCCGTGGCGCGAGAGGATGATTCGGCTGCGTCAACCCTCAACGGGTGCCGGCTACGGCTGGGGCTACTGAGAACTCGTATGCGAACCTCCAGCCAGTCAGCACTGGCACTGTGGAGGCTGTGACAACGCAATGCATTGTGAAGGCCAGGTTACAATGGCGGTTATCGTCGTCACAGCGCCCGCTGGCCACTTTTGGTATTCCCCCTCATAAGCACGTTTTGAACGCACGTGGTCGGTGTGATGAAGGGTCGGCGCTCAGTCCCGTTCGCGGGGTTGGTTCAGTGGTTCGGCGCTGTCCTCGCCCTCTCGCGTTTGGGGCTGCTCCTCATGTTGCAAGGCGTTGCTGGTGGTATCCGGGGCTGTTCCGCCATCCTCGTGCTTCACCGCTTTGCGGAAATTGTGCACGGCACTGCCGAGGTCACCTCCTGCGTTGCGAAGTTTCTTGGTACCGAAAAGGAGGAGCACGATCACGAGAATGATCACCAGCTGCCAGACACTAATACCGCCGATTCCCATAGTTCTTTCTCCAGTCAGTCAGAATGTTGGCTTGAGAGATTGGGGAATGCCCTTCATTGGGTTCCCCCGAGGGGTGAGCAGGTCCACGGCCGTCGTGTCTCGGACCCGTCTGTCGGTTGGAACAGCGGGTGCATAAGTGGCCGTGGCGGACGAAGCAAGAGGATTTCGCGCAAGAGGAGCCAGACGATGCAGGGGCCGTCGGTTTGGCCCATCTTGGGATAGTTATTTACGGCCTCGCGTCGAGGAAAATAGTCAGGGCATCGTCGCCTATCTCCAGGCGGGCCTGCCAGCGGCCCGGCATCGTGAAAACATCATGGGCCTGATACTCGCCGATCCCGATAGGCTCGACGGCAGGCTGCAACGGCACCATGCGATGGTCGATCATATCGAGCACCAGTCGCGGTTCGGGCTCGGCCGCCACTGGTAATGCCGTGTCGTCAGTGATTTCGAGTTGCAGCCGGAACCCCGGTGTCGAGGGAAGAAAGACGGCATGGATGTAGTAGGGTCCGAGAGCCTCTTCGACCTCAACAGGTTCGAGGAGAGTCGAAGGTTCCCCGGGTGGCGATCGAGTGACGTAATGGGCGGCAGCGATTAGCGCCAGTATGAGGAGAGCCGCTTCGATACGGATGGACCATCCGAGTTGCCTGATCTGGCCATGATCGGTGGCCTTTGGCGCCAGTATCCATCGATTAAGTGCAGCCAGTCCCAGGATGGGCGCTATTACTATCAGTTTGATCACTAATGCTTGCCCATACGGTGTTCCGAACAATTGCATTGGGTTCCAGAAATGGGTCCAGACGCCATAGGCCCCCGTGAGTACGATTGCGGCCACGGCGACCAGCCCTACGGCTGATGTACGGTGAATGGCTGCCTCTAGCCATGGTGGTGGTGTCTGCAACTCCCATACAGGCATCAGGGCCAGAGATACCACCGTGCCCACCCATACCGCGACCGCCGCGAGATGGACAGCGTCGGCCGCCACCAGGAAATACCGTCCTTCCCCAGCCGCATGGCTGGTGAGACTCACGCTTAGTACGAGCGCCAAGCCCACGACTGTGTAACCGATCCGGCGCCATAGCGGTGGTAGAAGAAGCCATGCAGCGAGGAATGTGGCGAGGAGCCCTAGTCGGGCCAGGCTCACTCTCCCATGGCGAGTCTCGGTGACGTACGCCAGGGTCATCGTCAGGTCGATGGTCCCGAGAGCAGTCCACACGACCTGTGCTACCTCGCCCACGGTGCCTGCTGCGAGCATCGCAGCGCCCGCCCATGGAAGGAGCCGGCGGCCGTTGACTACGTGGTCTGGCGCCGAAGCAGGAAGAATTCCGTGGCGTAAGAACCCCGGCGATAGCAGGAATACAAGCCCCACCAGCACCAGCGTTGTCCAGGTGAATTCCACGGGTTACTTGCTCGCCTTCGCATCACCTACATTCACGAAGGTGTGAAATCCAGTGGTCGTGTGTCCGTCCGAGGAAAGTACTTTCCAAATGACAGCATAGGCCCCGGCGGGCAGCGGTGCGCGGGTACTCAGGCTAACTTCCGCGGCCTGCGACGATAGATCGCTCTCAACTGATACCTCGTCGTGAACCGTATCGTCGGGGTTCGCGTTCAGCTCCGAAGCCAGGGTGTTGAGTTGGGCCAAGTTCCGCAGGCCCTCCTCGGGTAGGTTCAGCCTAAATAACCGGAATGTGCTGAAGCGGCTCACGACTGGCTCGCTAAAGACGAGGCGCACCTCCTGGATCGCACCGTTGCCGACGATGGCTTCGGGGGGGATAGCCGCACGCAGGTTGGCATGTGCGTCGGCCGCCCCAGGAGCGCCTAGTAATCCAACGGTGGCGAGCATCACCACTGCCAGACGCGACAACTTTAGTCTCACTGCGTACATCTCTCACCTCCACTGGCTGTAGATCGAATTGGCGTGCTGGGCTGCGGCTGCCGATATCAGGGTGCCGAGCCCCGACGCCGCGGGTAGGTGGTATGCATGCGAAAAGCGTGCCTAACGGACGTACCGGCTTGTTGCAGGAGACCGGCGCTCGCATTTGTTCCGATTTCGTTCCGGCAGGCGGACCGCTGGCCCGAAATGGAACAAGCTGTTTCAGGCCGGAACGTGGCGATAGAGATGTGCTCGGAAGGAAACCACCGAACGACGCGATGTAGACCGATTGGCATGAATTTCGCTGGGCCTAGGGCACCGCAACGAACGCGGTCTGTTGGTCGCCGGTTGAACGGCATTAGAAACGGCCACCAGTGCTAATCGGTAGTACATCACTCATTTGGAGGAGTCATCATGAGCAATTCCGACCATACTGACGGCAAGGGTCCGTCTGATCCGAATATCGCCTCGAAGACCACTGAAGGTCACGTCGAAGCAACCGGCCCATCCGAGTCCCGCCGCAAGTTCCTGAAGTCTGTCGGGATCGGGACCGGTGCCGCGTTCGCGGCCACGGCTGCCGCCCCGTTCCTGCCCGAAAGTGTCCGCGGAATGGTCACGCAGGACGCTCAGGCTCAAATGTTCGGTCGTAGCGGGAGCAAGTACATCAAGCTTCAGGACTTCTACGACCAGCTCGGCGAATACGTACTGCTGGCACCGGGCAAGTTCTCCGGCACCGTCGCTGCGACCGACCTCAGCACCGGGTGGACGATGGCGTGGTTGGCTGGATGGAACTACGGCGACACCTGCCCAATCATGCACCACATGGCCGCCTTCCCGTCCCCGGACCCCTACAAGGAGTTCGAGTTCGTTGTGAACACACAGGGCGGGAAGAACCTGTTCATCTATGGTGTGCCCGCGACAGTGGAAGAGCCGGGCGAGGGCATGAAGATCTACCGGATGCAGTACGACGGTACGCGCATCAACCTCCAGCGGGATGCCGCTGAGGTCAGTGGTCTGGGGTTGGGTGTACACGTGACCGTTAACCCCGAGGCGGATGGTTATGCGGTGGGCGACGGCCAGAAGGACATCTGTGCCGAATTCGACCGTGAAACCGACAAGGTGCGGTATGCCTGGTACTTCGACTGGGATCCCAACGTCAAGGAACTGGAACGCGCTTGGCTCGATGGTGGCGTAATGACGATCAAGCGCCTGAAGCCGACTTTGGCTGACGGCCGCTATGACCTGCAGGGATCAAAGGGCAACAAGATTGACTGGGAATTGGTGCCTGGCGGCGAGCTCCAGATCGAAGAGGGCAAGGTCTCTGGTGATCGCCCGCTCAATGCCTGCGCGAACGATGCCCTGGTATTCGACCCTCGGGGCAAGTGGGCTGTCGCCTCCCTGCGGCTGACGGGTGTCTGTGTCGTGTTTGACCGCGAGAAGGAGGTGCCGGTGGCGGTTCTTTCCGGACCGAAGGGCACGCCTTCTCAGCTGGAGCTGGTCAAAGTCGACGACGACACCTGGACGGTGGAAATACCGGAGGTTGTCAGCGCCGGTCACCAGGCGGGCTTCTCGCCCGACGGAAAGAGCTTCCTGTTTATGAACAGCCTGCGCCAGAACAACATCATGGTGTGGGACAGTTCGGATCATTCCGATCCTAGCCAGTGGGACAAGAAAGCCGTTGTCGAGAGCCCGGACTGGCGTGGCGCTTACCCGAACACGTTCCACATGGTGTTCACGCCGGATGCCAAGAAGCTGTACGTCACGATGTGGTGGCCGTCCCCGACCCCGAACGGTATCGCGGTTATCGACGCGGTCAACTGGGAATTGCTGAAGGAAGTCGACCTCGGCCCCGACATGCATACGTTGGCGATGACGTACGACGGCAAGTTCGTGATCGGTACGCTCTCCGGCTACCAGAACACGGCGTCTGCGATTGTGGTTATGGAAACTGAGACCGATGAGGTGCTTGGCTTCCTGCCCAGTCCGATGGGCCACCATGACAACGTGATTGTGCCGCGCACGCTAGAAGACCTGCGCATCAGCCGTTCCACCACGACCTGACATCGTCGTATCACGAGGGCCGCCAGGCGGCGGCCCTCTATTGATGCTCGGGAGGCGGCATGAACCTTTTTACGCTGGCAGCACACAATCTCTTTCGTAAGCCATTCCGTACGGCCGCGCTAGTACTTGCTGTGGGAATCGCGACGGCGGCGGTGTTTGCGACCGCCACTCTGATGCATGGCATTGAGCGCAGTGTGGACCATGGGTTTTCGAAGCTCGGTGCCGACCTGATGGTGGTACCGAGGGGAACTATGGTCAGTATGGAACGGGCCTTGCTCACCGGTGAACCGTCGACTTTCTATATGGAGGCCGACCTCGCAGACGAGGTCAATGCACTGCAGGGCGTTAGCACCGTAGCATCGCAGCTTTTTCTGACCACGGCCGATGCGGAGCACTGCATTGTCGGTGATGCGTTCCTGGTCGGTTTCGACCGCGAGAACGACTTCACCGTGATGCCGTGGGTGAGTGATCGCCTAGATCGAGAGATGCAGCCCGGAGACGTGGTCGTCGGCGGCGGCAGTGATTTCGAGTTGGGCGAGAGTGTCTACTACTACGGGCAATACTTCACTGTGTACGGGAAACTCGATCGCACGGGCATTGGCCTGTCCGACAACGCGATTTTCCTGGACCTTGACGAAGCCTACGCACTGGCGGAGGCATCGCGCGACTACGACGACGTGGAGCTTGGTTTCGGACCAGGGGACATCTCGGCGGTGTTGGTCCGGCTCGAGAGTGGAGCGGACCCGGAGCGAGTGCGTTTTGCCCTAGCCCAGAACTCGGGCATCTCGGTTGTTGCAGCTGGCAACGTGGTGACCGGCGTGCGTCAGAACGTGGTCGCGCTGTTTGCCGGCACGGCGTTGCTCACGGGCGTACTGATCGTGGGCAACATTCTGATGATCAGTGCGATCTTCTCCACCATCATCAATGAACGCCGGCGCGAGCTCGGCCTCCTTCGCGCAATTGGGGCACGTAAGAGCCGAGTCTTCAATCTAGTGCTCACCGAATCGGCCATGCTCGGGGCTGCTGGTGGAGTGGCTGGGGTCGCACTGGGGTTGATCCTGCTACGCATCTTCAACCGCACGATCGGCTTCCACCTCGACCTGCTGAATATCCCGTTTCTCTGGCCGCCGGTTGAGAACATTGCCTTGATGGGAATGGCGGCGATCCTCATGGCGCTGCTGGTGGCAACGCTAGGTGCGAGCTATCCAGCGGTATCGGGCGCACGACTTGAACCTTACGACGCGATTCGGGCAGGTGAATGATGCTGTTACGTGGCGAAGAACTGTCGAAGTCCTATGTGATCGGAGACCAGCGTATCCAGGCGGTAAATGCTGTCTCGATCGATCTGTCACCGGGTGAATTCGTTGCGGTCATTGGGCATTCGGGGAGTGGGAAATCCACCTTGCTGAGCATGTTGGGCGGCCTTACCCGGCCCACGTCTGGAGCTGTGTACTTCGAGGATGAATCGGTGTGGAGTCAACGGGATGTCCCTAGGTCGTTACTACGAAACGAGCGGATTGGGTTTGTGTTCCAGTTCTCGAGCCTGATTCCAACCCTGACCGCTATCGACAACGTGGTCTTGCCTCGCATGTTCGGGCGAGAACGGGTCAGCAAGGACGTCTATGCCCAGGCCGAGGGACTACTCGAAACCGTAGGGCTGGGGGAGAAGATCCATTGCTTCCCCAGCGAGCTGTCGGGTGGGCAGCAGCGCCGCGTGGCGATCGCCCGTTCGCTTATCAATCGGCCGAGCTTGCTGTTCGCAGACGAGCCGACCGGCGATCTCGACGAACAGACGGAGGCCGAAGTGATGGACCTGTTGCTGCGGACGCTAAACGAGGACAACACCGCATTGTTGATGGTGACACACAACAACGCTCTTGCCGACCGTGCCGATCGTGTCCTGCAGATGAAAGATGGGAGGCTGCTATGAACATTATCCAGATTGCACTGCGGGAAGTTGGCCGGCGAAAAATGCGGACGCTCTACACCGCTTCCGGTATTGCGCTTGCCGTGGCTTTGCTGATCTCGACCATCACCGTTGGCGGTGGTGGATACCAGGATCTCACCCAGACCATCAACCGCTACGGGCATCAGCTCACGATTCTTCCGGCGACCACGAACGAGACCAGCCTGCAGGGCTTTGGAATCGGCGGAGAGCATTACATTCCGGAGGACGCCATTCCGCATCTCCAGGAAGTCTATGAGCAGGCCATTGTCGAAGGATGGCGTGCGCGCGACGCCCTGATCTTGATCGAAGGCTTTATCGGCGACCAAGAACAGGTGGATCCGGCGACCTTCGCGCCTCGTGTCTATGCCGAGACGGAGCTGAAAGGGCGTGACATCGTGTTCGCCGGGATCGAGCCCCGGAAAGAGTATATCGCTAAATTCTGGTGGGAAGTCGATGCGGGGAACCTTGTTCGCAGGGACGACGAGATCATGTTGGGCAAGATCCTTGCGTCGGCGACGCGTACTCAGGTCGGTGACGAGGTCGATATTGCCGGCGAGACGTATCGGGTCGCTGGAATCTTGCAGGAGACCAACTCGCCAGATGACTACATGGCCTTCGCCACGCTGCCGACGGTGCAGCGAGCCTTCAATCGGGAAGGGCAGGTATCGCTGATTAGCGTCCGCGCGATGTGCGCCTACTGTCCCGTCGGTGAAGCGGAACTTGCGATCAATCAGGGCGTGGTTGGCGTGAGGGCTACCTCGCAGCGAGACATCGCAGCGGCCCAAGCAGCGATATTCAGTAATGTTTTCACGACCGTTGTGGGGTTCGTGATTATGGCATTCGTGATCGCTTGCATGGCGGTTTTCAACATGATCATGGGATCGCTGCATGCTCGTATCCGCGAAGTCGGATTGCTGAAGGTGCTTGGGGCCTCACATGCGCAACTGGCCCGTTTATTCATGTACGAGGCTGCATTGATTGGTCTTGTCGGGGGACTCCTCGGGTATCTGATCGGAGTGGGCATCGCCTACCTGCTCGGGCCGATTGTCATGCCCGATGTTGTGATCCGGTGGGAGTGGGAACACGTGGCGCTAGCCGTTGGGGCGGCCCTTGGGGCCAGCTTGTTGGCGACGCTCTATCCGGCATTTCGTGCCTGCAACGCACGCCCTGTCGAGGCTTTCCGGGCCCTCTGATGCCAGCCCAACCAAGGAGGTCGATGTGGATCCTATCGTGCAATTGAAAGGTGTCTCCAAGGTCTACAAAGCGGGCGAAGAGCAGGTTGCCGCGCTCGATGACGTCGATCTTGATATTGGTCGGAACGAGTATGTCGCCATCATGGGGCCGAGCGGCTCAGGCAAGTCGACGTTGCTGAACCTGATGGGTGGCATCGACCGCCCAACCAGCGGTGAAGTTTGGCTCGCTGATCAGCGCATTGACCAATTGTCCGAGCGCCAGCTGCTGGAGGTTCGTCGACGGCGCGTTTCATACGTGTTTCAGGATGCTCGACTTATGCCATCACTCAACGCGATCGAGAACGTGATGTTGCCGCGAGCGTTTAGTGCGGGCAGAGCGGATGCTCGTACGGCCGCACTCCAATGTCTCGAACGAGTGGGGTTGGAGAAACGGGCGAAGCACATGGTGCACGAACTGAGTGGCGGCGAAGCGCAAAGGGTCAGCATCGCGCGGACGCTGATGAAAGAGCCCGACCTGATCCTGGCGGACGAGCCTACTGGCAACCTGGACCGAAAATCGAGAATGGAGATCGTGTACCTATTCGAGGAGCTGAACACGATGGGGAATACCATCGTACTTGTCACGCACGACCAAGAGATTGGTGAGCGCACCCGGCGATGCATCCGCATCGACGATGGGCGTCCACTCCAGGAGGCTGCGTGATGAACGCTGCGTCCGAGTCCCCAATCGAGAGGAAGGGCCAGCCACGTAACCGGGTGGGCAAACGCCGATATGGCTGGAAACGCGTTCTGGGCAAGGTGCTGTTCTGGTTTGCGATCGTTGCCGGTTCTTTCACCATGCTGGACTGGGGGCTCGGCGCTTACCAAAGTAGCCTGATTGAGGCCCGCGAGCAGCGCATGGAGGAGCTTCAGCGCATGGCCTGGCGCCATCTGCGTGCCGACCTGGACGAGATCACGTTGGAGCCTGACGGGCGCTACCGCGTAACGATCTGGATGGAGAACCTCTACCCAGAGAACGACATGTATTTCATGGTGCCGTCGGTCCGAGGGTATCTGCAGGTGGGTCCGCGCTGGGTGGAAGTGCCAGTTGAGGCAGCCGAGGATGGCAATTCTCGCGTGCCTGGCTCGGTCGTGAATCTGTCCGACCGTATCCACCTGGATGTGTTGCTGGAGGCGGATGACTATGACGAATACTACGAGATGCTTGAGGGCTATATGCACATCCGCTTTGACAACACGATGTACCTGAGCCCCGAGGCTGAGCCCGAAGACGATATCGTGGAACGCACCGACTGGTACTACGTCCATCTGCGTCCGAGGGATGCGGATGTTGAAGCGCTGGCGCGCAAGCACCGTTTCGGTGGCAGCGGTGCGCCATTGTTTATCTCGATGCCCCCTCACTAACGGTGTCGGACGTGATTCGGAGGTTCGCGGCGACGGTGATGGTGATGGCCGGGGCTAGTCTGGCCGGCTGCGGGCAGGGTGGCGACCCGCTTGACGTGCAGGTGGAGACGGCCCGGGAAGTATTTCTAGGCGAAGGGGAGGGCGAAGGCGATGGCTTGCTCTTCGTCACTGTGACTTTAGAAAACCACGGTACTCGGGCGGTGCATGTCCTTCTTAATGGCGTCCGGCTCATCCCAGAGGGACGAGACCCAAGCGGGTATGGTTCGTTTATCCGCCACGTCAGCCCGGTCGTGGAGGATTCAGGAGCCTCACCGGAGCACACGAACTTGCGGGCTACACTTGAGGAGTTGGGGTTCGACCGTGCATGGCTGCGTGCAGTATCGCGGAATGAGCTCGCGATCGAGCCAGGAGAGTCGGTTCGGGAACGGTTCGGCTTTAGAGTCGACGGTCCCACGGGGTGGGGTACACTGGAACTACGCTATCACGACGACGCCACGGATCAATTTCAGCGGATACGGCGGCCCGTGCGTGTGTCTGCCGAGGGCACAAGCTGAGTACCGTCCGCGCCAAAGCCGTTGCCAGTGCTAACCGGTATTCGCTTCGCCTGGGATAGGCGCGGTGAGCGGGTGGTTAGCAGGAGGGTCGGTTGAATCAGGGCCAAACGACATTCAAGTCCGGGAACGGACTGATTGACAAGGCACGTACGCCCTTGGGCGGTCCAGAACGCGGTATGCCGGCGGGTCAGCTTGGCATTGCTTCGCTGGTCGTGCTTGTGCCTCCGCTCGCCATGATTATGCAGCATCTGGTGGCGCCCGTTTCAGCGGACCTGCACCACAACGCCGGGGCACACTTCGTGCTTGAACTCTTCTACGGGTTCTTGTCACTGGTCGTTGCCTTCATCTTGTTTCAGGAAGGCCGTCGGTACAGTAATGCACGGCTTGCGTTCATGGCCTATGCGTTTGTGACGATGGGCATACTCGCTCTGGCCCACGCTGTTGCCTCCCCGGGGTCGGTTCTCTTCGTATGGTTTCACTCTTTGTCGGCGCTGTCCGGGGCACTGCTCTTGGGATTGTCCCTGTTGGTCGGGCGAATCGAGTGGTTCCGTCCCGCGTCGGCGACTCCACTTGCCGCGGTGGTCATAGGCACGGTGCTGGTGGCGTTCCTGTCGATACAGTTCGCTGAGTACCTCCACGTGATGCTGGTCAACGGGGGATTTTCTCAGGCGGCAGTGGCCATGAATCTCGCGGCCGGGGTGTTGTTTGTGCTCGTGGGGGGCGCCTTTCTTGCTGAGTTCTTGCGGTCACGCGAGACTTTGTTCCTTGTGTTCTCGGTTGTGTCGCTGCTCCTTGCCCAAAGCGAGTTCATGTTTCCCTACTCCATGCTTTGGGATGTGAACTGGTGGATCTGGCACGGAGTGCGCGTTGGCGTAGTGGCAGTGCTGATCGTGATGCTTGCGATTGAATTCGTGAAGGGCTTTCGGCAGTTGGAGATCTACCATCAGCGCCTGCTCGGTGCGATGCAGTCGATTGAGGACAGCAATCGCAGAATCCAGAACGACAACCAGATGCTCGCGGCGCACGCCGCTATTTTGCAAGACATCAGTCAGTCTCTCGATACCGAGAGCGTGCTGCACTCGATCTTAAGGGCGGCCCGGCGTTTGCCGGGCGTGGCCGACGTCGAGATCCTGCCCGTCGCTGAGCGTGGCATGCCGGGCCAATCCTTGGGGCATGATGCGCAGCGTGCGGAGCCAAACTTCACTGACCAGAGCCGGAGGCTGGTACAGCCACTGGTGGGCCGAGAGCGCGTTCTTGGCAGCATTCAGGTTGATTACGATTCGGACTACACCCCCACGGAAGAAGACTCGGTGCGGCTTCAGGTATTTGCTAACCAGGCCGCAGTCGCAATGGAGCGGGCAAGGCTGCATGAGGAGCTGGCTAAGCGCCATCGTCACCTGAAGGGGATGTACGAGACGCTGCGCGCGGTGACCTCCAGCATCGACCTCGACCGGATCCTCGACAGCTTGCTTCAGCATGAGTCGGAAGTGCTAGAAGCGCGGTACGCCCTGGCGTATCTGTTATCGGAAGACGAGAGTCGGGCGACTGTCGTTGCTGAATATGCACGCGATGAGCGACCGAGGTTTCGTGGCGCCACTTGTTCGGTAACGAGCCATCCGATGTTAATGACTTGCGTGCGTGAGCGACGTTCGTTCCATCTGGCTTTGCAGGAAGACGGACCCGAACACTTTCCGGAAACCGCCATTCAGGCAGCGGTCGATGAGGGAGAGATCAACGAGGCGCTGTACATACCGCTCATCGCCGATGGGCAAGTGATCGGGTGTATTGGCCTCCTCCTTGACGCGGGGTCACCGTTGGGGAGGGACGAGCTGGCGCTTGCACGGGCGCTAGCAGGGCAGGCCGGGTTTGCCATTCATCATGGGCGCCTCTTTCGTGAAAGCCAGTGCTCCGCAGAGTTTCGAACCGGGCTTGGTGAAACGATGATGTCGATGATCGCTGCGCGGGATCTGGATGCGGTGGTTGATGTGGTCTGTTGTGGGGCAGTCAAACTACTGAACTGTTCCCCTGCATTAGTGTGCCTCATCGACGACGATACGGAGTGTCTCCATGGGTGCGTGGCGCGGCATGAAGGGCCGAACGATCTGCGGCGCTTCGAGCGTGCATTGCGGGTCGGTCGTCGTGCCCACGAAGCAGTCGCAGGTAGTGGCGCTCCCGTGTGCCTCACACCCGGTAGCCTCGAAGATCTGGGTCTCGATGGCATTGAGGAGGAACTGGATAACAACGCGCCGATATTGATTGCTCCCTTCAACGTACGCGGACACATGCTGGGATACATGATGCTTCCGGTGTCGATGAATGGGGGGGAGCGTGACTTTGTCGAGCGGACGATGCTGTTCGCGCAGCAGGCAGGATTGGCAATCGAAACCGCAGTACTAATAAAGGACCTGAAACAGGCGTTCGTCGCGCTCGATAACGCACAGCAAAGTCTGGTGGAATCAGAGCGGCTTGCGTCGCTGGGTGAAATGGCGGCCTCGCTTTCGCACGAGATTCGGAATCCCCTGGGTACCGTCACTAGCGCGGTGGGGCTGCTGCAATCGGAGCAGCTGGACGGTTCCGAGCGGCGAGAATTGCTTGAATTGATGGAGTCCGAAGTGAACCGCCTTAATCATCTAGTGTCCGACACGCTCGATTTCGCCCGCCCGGCGCGGGCCCGCGAGCAGTGTTTCGAACTGGGCCCGTTGATTGACCAGATCGTGAGGATGGCGTCGGTTCGCTTTCCCGATCTGGTCGTAGAAAAAGAGCTCCCGGAGGACCTGCCAGATTTGACCGGCGAAGCGGCCGAGATCCAGCAAGTCCTGGCCAATCTACTAGACAATGCTGCGGCCGCGACCCAGGGCAAGGGCGCAGTGTTGTTGCGGGTGAGGCTGGAAGCGGAGCAGGTGTGGTTCGAGATTTTAGACTCGGGTCCGGGGATCCCGCACGAGATGCGCAACCGGGTATTCGAGCCATTCGAGACCACCAAGCCGGATGGCGTGGGGTTGGGGCTGGTGATCGTGCACCGGATCGTTTCGAACTGGGGCGGTACAGTAGACTTGGAGAGTGAGCCCGGCAATGGGACACGGGTAGCGTTCTGTCTGCCGCTGCCCCGTTCCCCTGCAATGCCGAAGGAGGTTAGCTATGACGGGTAGCGTGCTGATCGTGGACGATGAGCGGGGCGTTCGCCGGACGCTGGAGTTCTTGCTCTCCAAAGAGGGCTTTAAGGTGAGCGTCGCGGAGAGTGGGGAGCAGGCAATGGATCGATTCGAGGAGCGCCCCGTCGACTTGGTGCTTACTGATCTGCGCATGGATGGCATGTCCGGGTTGGACGTGGTGCGAGAGGTTAAACGGCGATCTCCAGGGGCGGAGGTTCTCGTGATGACTGCGTTCGGCAGTATCGACACGGCGGTCGAGGCGATGAAACTTGGTGCCACGGACTACATCACCAAGCCGGCGAGGAACGAAGAGATCCTTTGGAAGGTGCGCAAAATACTCGAGGGCCGATCGCTTAGCGAGGCGCATGAACCGGGCAACGAGGAGACCTGTAAGTCTGGGCTGGGCGCGCTGGTGGCAGAGAGCCCCGCGATGTGTGAGGTACTGGAACGGATTCGAAAGGTGGCGCCTACAAACCTGACGGTTTTGATTACTGGGGAGACGGGAACCGGTAAGAGTTGCATTGCGCGGGCCATCCACCATCACAGCCAGCTATCCGCAGGGCCGTTCGTGTCCGTCAACTGTGCGGCCTTGCCTGAGCCGCTGCTGGAAAGCGAGCTGTTCGGGCATGCGAAAGGCGCGTTCACCGGAGCAACTCAGGCGCGAAGGGGGCTGTTCGAAGAGGCTCATAACGGCACGCTGTTTCTTGATGAAATCGGAACGTTGCCGGCAAATATGCAGGCAAAGCTTCTCGGTGCATTGCAGGATCGTGAGATTCGCCGTGTGGGCAGCAACACTCCTCAGGCGGTGGATGTGCGCGTGATTGCGGCGACGAACGCGGATCTCGAAGAAGAGGTCGCACGTGACGTGTTCCGGGAAGATCTGTTTTACCGGCTGAATGTCGCCCGGCTACAGGTACCGCCCTTGCGTGAACGAAGGGAGGATATTCCTGTGCTGGCACGAGGCATCCTGGCCCGTCTTGCCGGGGATGGTTCACACGGTGTTGCGGTAACCGACGAGGCTATGTCGGTGCTGTGCAATGCGGAGTATCCAGGTAATGTGCGCGAATTGGAAAACGCCTTGGAGTGGGCAGCAGCGGTCTGTCGGGGGCACCTAATTGCGGTCGCTGATCTTCCCGAGGCGCTCCAACAGCCACAACGGTCTGTTCGCACACCGTTAGAGCAGGGTGAGGAAACAGCAGTGGTTCGCGAGAAGGCGGTGCCGACGGATGGCAGTCTCGCAGGGCATGAGCGTCAGATTATTGAGGAAAGCATCGAGCGCTGCCGCTGGAATCTCACCGCTGCGGCCAAGTCCCTCGGAATCGGCCGCACCACGCTCTGGCGCAAGATGCGCCAGTACAATATTGGGCGTGACCCAGCTTCACGCTGATGGAGTAGGCGTGGCGCGGCCTCGGCGGGCGTGGCACATGGTGACCTAGTGCGGGCCGCCATGCGGAGCCGAGTCTTCGTTGTGACGGTTTGGATGACCGCCCGAGCCGGCGAGGGAAGCGTTGCGAGCCTCGTCCTTCAAGAAGTTCACCAAGTGCCAGATGTCCTGCTCGTCTAAGACCTCTGAGAAGGCAGGCATTGGACCACGTCCATTCCGGATGCGGTATGCGAAGTCACCGTCGGTATGGTGCGGCGCGTGTTCGATCAGATTCGCGGGGGGAGGATCAAGTTCTGTGCCGTCGGGCCCATCGCCGAGGAGTTTTGCGCCGTGGCAACGCAAGCAGTGTTCCGTGTACAGCGACTGACCGCGAACGATCGAATGTTCGTTGGGTGGAATCGGGTTTTCACGCTGGATTTCCGACTCCGGGACCTCCCATCCACTGCCATGACCGTGGGGCGGATGAGCGATTGCGGATCCAGCCATGAGGAGCGCGGCGGAGAGGGTGGTGGCGGTGACACACGACTTCAATTGGTTTCGAATCATCGTAATCCTCCTAAGGCGTTCTCGCGTGCCCGCAACAAAGCGAGTGCAGGCAACTCAAGGGACGCCAGGTGCAGAATGAGACTGGAGGTCACGTTCACCATCTGGCTATCCCGATAGAGCCAAAGCAAGAGCGGGGCCAAGTCATTGGAGTGGCGTTACAAATACCGTCAAACGGCTCTAAAGCAATTGATAGCTGCCTGCCTGCGGATGCAGTGTGCATGGCATCCACGTTTCACGCCGGTTGGATTTGGAACGGGATGGTTCAGTTCGAAACGACGGCTGCCAGAACGTACCGGGGGCAGGCGAGTGTTCAACCTTATAGGTCTGGCAGCGCAGACCGCTCCTCCCTGTTCGGTCAACGCAGATGCAGACGCCGCGAATCCCGATCGGGGGCGAGTGGCCGACCAAGGACGGGCACGCGGCAGGTCATGCTGATCTAGGTGTGCAAACGGCATAGCCATGGTGTGGGGTTTTTGATATGGCAGCCTCCGCCAGATTACGTATCTGGACCGGGTCGTATGCGGCCGATGAGCAGGCACAGGTGGTGACCTTCTTGTTTCGCGGACCTTGGACTGGTTGGATGTAATGGCCTGTTAATCGACTCGGCGCCTGCGCATCGCCCGCGAACCTTCTTGGGCCGGTACGCGTAACACATGCCTTGCAAGTCCTTTTCTCATTCTGTCCTCGAAGACGCCATTTGCCCGACGTGAACCGGACGCGTTCATGCGTCCGGCATGATGGCCATTTCGGATCTGCGGAAGCCGACGCCTCCGTCGGAGTGATCATGTTGTGTGCGAGCTAGGCTATGTCGACTTGGAAATGCAAGGAACTTCCGGAAGATGACCGTGACAGACACAGGTCTGTGCGCGTCCTCGTTCGCGGGAAGGGTTGTTCGATCTGTCATGGATCCTGATCCGTTGTAGGAAGGAGGCGCCGGAGCATCCGGGCAGGATGGGTTGGCAAAGGGTCGTGGGGTGAACCTTCCATTCTTGGATAGTGGCGGCGAGGCACGGGCCGATTCCGTAGAGTCGGATGGCAACGGTCTTCGCGCCGCAACTGCCAGATTGCCGTCGCCGCTGGGAAGAGGCCTTGCGGGCAAGCGGGCTGCGGAACCGGTGGAGGCCCGGTTAACGGGGCGCCGCTACGACATGCCGTACATCCGAGTCCCCGATTAGGGGGCTGTACGGATGGCTCAAGGGTAGGTGCTGCGCTACCGTGGGGCACACCGGCGTCGCGAGGGCTTGTTCGTTGTTCACGTTGAGACGTAAGGGAAAGTTTGGCATCCAGCTTGAGCGAGCCCTGAAGAAGGTGGGCGAGCATGAGGTTACGCTTTACCTGTTGACGCCTCATGACCAAGGGTCTCTCGAACGCGCCCTCGGTGGGACGAGAGCGTTGCCGGAGCGCTGGCATCACGGTTTTCGACTGCTAGGCCTGCCTGCCGAGGACAAGGCGAGCCTAGAGGATGCATCAATTTCTCTGCTGTCGCCGTATTACGAAATGCTATGTGGCACCTGGCTGTCGCGTTACCAGGCGTCCATGGATCAACTTCGTCAGCGATTCGAGAACAGCGACAATCCCGAGGAGATTGTGAGGCGCGCACTGAAGCTCAGCGAAAACCTTGCGCGCAGACTGCGACAGTCTCCCCCTGAGAGCAAGGCGCAGCTGTCATACTTCAGAAGAATGGACATCTATTTCTCGTGGTACGCGGAACAGTTCTTCCTGGAGTGCGCGAGCAAGGTGCAGGTTGGCGATGTCGGTCAACCCTACCGCGAACGGATCCGGGCCTATCTAGATGCGGAGCGCCAATACAGAGCGCGGCAGGGGTATTTGGCGGATTTCCGAGGTTCGCCGACGCAAGTGTGGAACCGGATGGCGATGTACCACAAGTTGCTGCAATACTCGGTTGTCGCAAAGACCCGAACCACCGACTTGTGGCGTGCCACGTACAGGGCTGTGAAGGCGCTCTATACGATGGTGATCATGACCCTTTTCACCGTACTCATATTCCACACGATAAGGGCCGTACACAGGCTGACCATCACGCTACTGATCATGATCGCTCTGGTCCACGCGCTACGGGATTATCTTCATGACGAAATGGTCAACCGGATCACGGGATGGATTCGCAAGGGAAAACCTCTCGCCAAGACGCGAATTCTGAAACCTCTTACCGGCGAGGGGATGGGTACTCAACTCACCTGGTTCGATTACTTGCCTCCGGCGCGCCTCCCAAGCAATGTCAAGCGCAACGCGGGGAGGGGGCAGCTCGGTGAAGATATGCAGACGGTCCTCTACAGGACACGATTGATTCTGGAGCCGGAGGCGCTGGGGCAGGGACATGTCCAGGAGGTGCTGGGGCTGGACCTGGAACCCCTGTGCAAACTGATCGAAGGTGGGCAGAACCAGTTGTTTTCCGAGACGATCGATGAAGGGATGCAGGACGGGGTTCAGGTGCATAATATCGAGCGGCAGCACATCTATACATTGCTCGCGGTGTGCACGGTTCCGGGCGACCCCTTGTTAAGGGTACAACGCTGGCGCGTGACCCTGTCAGTGCGCGGCATCGCCCAGTGCGAATCCATAGAGGCGAATTGGCCGTGACCGCGGCACGAGCTCTCGACGGCGGTGTAATGCGGCGCGTCCATGCGGCTCACCCGTGGACCGCGTGAGGCAAACCGTTCTCGCCGCTCCCATCGTCCGGTTCGGTCAGGTCGTGGATCGAATCGGAAGAAGAGGGCGCCCTCCTTCTTGGTGCGTCGTTGCCGTCTGCCGACAGGACGACGGGCAGACGTTGATGGCGGAGTTGACGCAGCTATTTACCGACCGGCTGGGCCTCCAGCCCGGCGCTCACGGCCAAGCCCTCGTAAAATCCATTGCCTTCCTCGCCTGATCACGCCCGGGCGACCTTCGTTCCGGACCTCCCGAAATCCGCAACTGACAGAGAGTCATGGGAGTCAGACCCCTCGACAATCGTGATTCTGTCCTCCGCGGGAGTCGGTGTACTCCGCCAAACGACTAAGCGGCGCGATCGCCGACGCCGAAGCAAAGGAAAATACGAACGGGGACGCTGGTCGCCAGTGTCGACCGTCCACCGCGGTCAGCAACTGCTCGACAATTACAGTCCCGGTTCGCTAAGCAGGCCTTCCACATCGAGCCGCCGGGTGACCATGGCCAGGTCGCCCTCCTGGTTCCGGGGCCACGCTTCGCGGGGACGGTCCCAGTAAAGTTCCACCCCGTTCTGGTCGGGATCGCGCAGGTACAAGGCTTCGCTGACGCCATGGTCGCTGGCCCCGTCCAGTGGTATCCCGGCGGCCCGCACGCGCCGCAAGGCATTGGCAAGAGCCGCACGCGTCGGATAGAGGATGGCGAGGTGATAAAGCCCGGTCGTCCCGGCCGGTGGCGGGGAGCCTCCCGCGCTCTCCCATGTATTCAGCGCAATATGGTGGTGATAGTCGCCCGCTGCCATGAAGGCCGCCTGGGAGCCATAGCGCTGGGTCAGTTCGAAGCCGAGGACGCCGCAGTAGAAATCCAGCGCGCGTTGCAGGTCGGCCACTTTAAGATGCACGTGGCCGATCCGCGTCCCGGCCTCAATGGGACCGAAATCCGGTGAATTCACGCTGTGCGTTCCCATCGTTGCTCCTTCGTGCCTTCCCGGAGCGCTTTCATGGCCACGCTCCATGGCACTAGCTGGTCCAGCATCCCATTAAGCGATTCCTCGTTCCTGGGATGCGGCTTGCACACAGTCATATCCTCGAAATCGGTGAAGAGCGATAACTCGACCTGATTCCGCACGTGCGCCACGTGCAGCGCGCTGGCCACCAATCGCAGTTGCTCCACCGCCCGCACGCCACCCGCGGCGCCGTATCCGACGAAGCCCGCCGCCTTGTTGTTCCACTCGCCAAACACGAAATCGAGCGCGTTCTTGAGGGCGCCCGGAGGGCCATGGTTGTACTCCGGCGTCACAAAGACATAACCGTCGAAGGACGCAACCGTGTCCGCCCATGCCTTGGTATGGGGCTGCGAGTACTGCCCCATCGACGGCGGCACCGGCTCATCGAGCATCGGCAAGTTGAAATCCGCGATGTCCACGAGCGCGAACTCCGCGTCGGTCCGCCGGGTGGCGATATCGTAGACCCAGTGCGCGACGGACTCGCCGGCGCGGCCCGGGCGGGTGCTTCCAATTACAATGGCAATCTTGGGCATTGTTCTCTCCTTCACTGATTTCGTTAAAAATCATGACGAGCGGTCTCGCATCCCAGGGTGCTGCATAGCCTTTTTCCAACTCCCTGCTCAAGAGCGCACGATCATGCTCACCGGTAGACAAGGCCCCCGTCGATGATGGGAGCCTGGCCGGTCATGTAGTCAGAATCGGGCCCAGCGAGGTAAGCGACGAAGGCGGCCACGTCTTCAGGCGTCTGCGCACGGCCCAATGCAATGCCGCCGACAAACTTGTCGTAGTTCTCACCGATCTTCGCGCCCGTGATTTCGGCCATGCGGCGGTCAATCTCGACCCACATGTCGGTGCCCACCACGCCGGGGCAGTATGCGTTCACGGTGATACCATCTCCGGCAAACTCTTTGGCCGCGGCCTGCGTCAGGGCACGCACGGCAAATTTCGTTGCCGAATAGGCGCCCAGTAGCGGAAAGCCTTCGTGACCGGCGATCGACGAAGCGCTGATGATCTTGCCCTTCCGGCCACGCTGCTTGAACTTCGCGGCGGCAGCCTGAATGCCCCACAAGACACCCTCGACGTTCACCTTGAAGACTTTCTCGGCTTCCTCGGGCGTAAGATCAGCGATTGCCTGGATGCTTGCGATCCCGGCATTGTTGACGATCACATCGAAGCCGCCGAGCGCCTTTTCGGCGTGATCGACTGCCGCGTAAACCTCGTCGCGCTTTGACACATCCGCCTTGAAGGTCGTGGCGTTACGACCAAGCGCCCGCGCCACTTCCGCAACGGCCTGCATCTTTTCCTCATTCATATCCACGATGGCGATATCCGCACCGTCGTTGGCCAGGCGCAGCGCGATTGCCCGGCCGATACCCTGTCCCGCGCCCGTTATCAAAGCGACTTTGTCGTTGATGCTCATGTCCATGTTCCTCTTCAAATTGAATGCTCTATTGCAGTGAAACTTTCGGCTACTGATTACCGTTGGATGTGGGCGCCGGCTGATCGCGGTTGCCACACGGGCCCGGGATTTACCGCCGCAGCGCCGCATCCAGCGACCACCGGCCGCCGCCGCGGAAGAAGATCGCCAGCGCCACCAAGGTCCACATCAGGGGAAACTCGAAGCCGCCCTCGGTCCAGAAGAACCCGCTGGACCAGTGCACGGTTATCGTCACCGCCAGGAATGCCGCGACCACCAGCGCCACCGGCCGAGTGAGCAGCCCAAGGGCCAGCAATAGCCCGCCGAAGACCTCGATAATCCCGGCCGCCAGCGCAAACAGCAGCCCCGGCTCAAAGCCCAGGGTGCCGCCGAAGTATTCAGCCGTTCCCGTGAGGCCGTGGCCTCCGAACCAGCCAAACAGCTTCTGGGCGCCGTGGGGGATGAGCAGCAGCCCGGCGGTGATACGCACCAGCGGCCAGGCCAGCGGCGCCAGGCTGTCCAGGGCCGCGGGCCCCTGCAGCGCCCGGAAAAGTGATGGATTGGAAGTTGTCGTTGCCATGGGAATGTCTCCTGTTGTTGAACCGGTCGTTTCCGTTGCGACCACGGGAGCCATCCTGGCTTAGTTGTCATTTTGTCGTAAGTGTGCAAAACTGGAACTAATGGTCGACGTTATGGCAACCAAGAGGTCGGGCTCGGGCCTGCCACCGCCCGGACGGGCTGAGAATGATGGCCTTGTCCAATACCTCTGGGGGCCGTGTACTGCACTGACGAGTGGAATACGCCTATGCTTCGCGGCCCTGTAGGGCGAGCACATCTGATTCACAAGGCAATGGCCCACCCAAGGGGCCCGTCACACTAGCGGTGGAGATGTTGGAGCTAGGCGAGAAACTGACTGTATCCACATTGTGGCGTACCGAAGCACTACCTCCGCCGCTATTGCCGTGAGGTGGTGACTCGCTTCAACCAACGTGAACATGGCTTGTTACCGCGTCTGGCCAGCCTGTTGAAGCGGATCGACGCCACAGCAAGGCCATCAACTGGTCTGCTCTGTCGTTCTCCGACAATGTTTGCTCGCGGCGATGGGAGTGCGCGCTATGCTCGGGGGATCGCTGGCGGGGAAGGTGTCGCGCAGCTGTCGATCCAATTCCTCATCAAGCTCGCGCCTTCTCCGTTCGATCTCATCCACTCTGTTGTTTTCCCGGACTATTTCGGCCTCCTGCGCGGTGCACAAAACACTGGCGGTCGTTCCCAACTCAGGGGGCACACCGGTCTCCTTAAAACCCCCGTGCGCCGAATTCGAGTATCGCTCCTGCCCCTGAGCCTGGCCGTCTAGTGCCGTAGAATTGCGTTCAATAGCCAGCGGCTCCAAACGGTCCAAGGCCACGGGGTCCTGTAGCGTCCGGGTCAGTGAGTGAGCGGAAGTTGTCGTTGCCATGGGGGCCTCCTGTCGTTCAACCGGTCGTTTCTGTTGCGACCACGGGGACCATCCTGCCTTGGTTGTCGAATAGTTGTAAGTCTGTAAACTCGGAACTTATGGTTGACAAAATGGAAACGCAAAAGCGGGCGGGCGTAGCAGATCCGCAGGAGCTTGGCGGCTCGCTCGACGACATCCGCGCGTTTTGCACCGTCGTGGAACTCGGCAGCATCTCGGCCGCCGCCGGCAGGCTGGGCGAGACCAAGGGCGCGATCAGCCGGCGCGTTACCCGCCTCGAGGGGCGGCTCTCCACCACATTGTTGGCCCGCCGCCCCAGGGCGGTGAGCGCCACGGAGGAAGGGCTCGCCTTTCACGCCAAGGCGCGGGACGCCCTATCTCTACTGGGCGATGCCGCGGAGGCGGCCAGCGAGGCACGCTCACTGCCACAGGGTCATCTGCGGGTGACCGCGCCGGCGGACCTGGGTGTGGATCTCCTGCCGCCAATCATCACCGGCTTCCGCAGGCAATACCCGCAGATCACGGTGGAGCTGCTCCTGACCAGCAGCGCCCTGGATCTCACCTCGCACCGGATCGATATCGCCCTGCGAGCGAGCAGCGATCTCCCGGACATGGAGTATCGCGCGATTCCACTGGTGAACCTGGACGTGCGCCTGTATGCCACCCCGGCGTATCTCGGCGAGCGTGGCGAACCCCAAGTGCCCGGGGATCTGTCGTCCCATGATCTGGTCGTCGCCCGGGACCTGATGAGTACGGCTGCCATGACGCTGACCCGGCGCGGCCGGGTCGAGCGCGTCGCGCTCAGGCCCGCCGTCCAGACCAGCGAGCTGGCCAGCGCTTCTCGCGTGGTGCTCGCCGGCGGCGGCATCGGGCCAATGCCCGGCCTGGTGGCCACTCCCGCACTGGAAGACAATCGGCTACAGGCGGTGCTACCGGACTGGACGGTGGCCAGTGCCCAGCTTTACGCCATCACCGTTGCGGGCCGTCATGCACCGGCCCGTGTGCGTGTGTTCAAGGAGTTCGTACACGAGGAGTTGAACCGCCTTGGCGGCCGCGGCGCTTGACGGATCGAATTTTTGTCACAGCCTTGTTCTACCCGAAAGATTGTGAGGAAGAAGTCTGATCTTGTCACAACAGCCAATACTAGGCCGTGCGCGTATGACCCCCTCCGAAAAGAAAAACGATCAGGGCAATTCTTGCTTATTGCGCCCGGGGGCGAGAAGGCAAAACACGAGTACCGGCTTACTTCGAAAAAGTGAATCGCACGTTTCAGGGCGCTGCGCCGAGGCGCATGTCCGCGGCATGCTCCATGGATTAGTCACTGGCGCGATCGATCCATGGGTAGCACAACCCTGCGCCGCGGAATCACTGGCTTTTTCTGCGGCTCCCTAGGCTCCCCGGGATCCGCGTCGAGACGCCGAAATGTTTATTAATGGGTCGTTATGTTGGGGTGACCTTCCCGTATTGCATGCGAGCAGGTTGAACCGGCGCGGTTTCCGATGCCGTTGCCCACATTGGCTGCGCCGTGCAGTCCGCGAAGACCTGGTAGCGGCTTAGCGGTGGATTGGCCAACCAAGTCGATGGAGGCCAGGAGAGGCCCCAGATCCCCGCATGGATGGAGTAGGGGTATCTGGGGTCCAGTTGTTAACGTGATTCGGCGCGGCGACGGGTGTCGTGGTTGAAGAGGGGCGGAACCCAGACTTTGCGACCGCCGCAGGGAGATTGCCAATACCGATGGACCCGCGCCTGAGATGAGCCATGCACGGTCGCATCCGTTTGTGCGCTGCAGCCATCCAGGCCTCGCACAACCGTTGCCATTGGTGCTGAATAGCTGTCGCCGTTGCGGTAGGCGACGATGAGTGCCCACAGCGTGTGATAGGCGTCTGCGTCCATTTGCTTTGAGGAAAGCAGCGGTTCCTGAAGAGCATATTCGATGAGCTCTTCATGAGAGCGAGTGGGTACCCGTTCGGCGACTTCCGAAGCAAGGACGATCTTGCCAATGTCATGCATCAGGGCCAGGAGTATGCCGGCTTCCGTCTGAAGCGTCGGCAATGCCATGGCCCGACCCACCGCATTTACCGCTTCGGCCAGCTCGAGGCTGTGGGCGATCAGCCCGCCCGTCTTGGCATGGTGGCATCGCTTGGATGCCGGGAGCGTGAGGTACTGGATAGCGAATTCCTGATCCGAGAGTGCCTCACGGACAAATTCTCGGTAGGACTCGATAGAAAGGTTCTCGACCACATTGACCAGGCGCTGCAGGCTGCCGGACTCGGGTGCGTGGTGGACAGGGAGAAGATCCAGTGGCCCCTTGTCGGGCAGTGCCGACCCGACCTCTGGATAAGCCACAACGTGCCGATGTCCGCGCTCTGTTTCGATGGTGTGGAGGGCCAGGGATCGAAATTGACCTCCTCCCAAGGGATGGCCCTCCCAGTCTCGAATCCTCGCGAAGGCCGTGAAATAACCGGTCGAATCGTAGATCCGAAGTCGGTAGTAGGGTTCTCCGCTAGGCGCGCGGCCTTCGCACTGGATCTCGACCCGTGCGGCGAAGATGACAGGCTCATGGCGTGTGATGTCATCCATCCCGACCAGTCGCTGCAGTTCTTGAACGTCGTTAGCCTTCATTGCGCACCTCCGTGTGCTCTTCGGCGTTGCCTTGAAGAGAACGCAGGAGACGATCCATGGCGGAACCATCCTGGCGTGTCAGGTTTGGGACGTAGCGCGAATACACGCGGAACAACATCTCGGTCGTGGTATGGCCCAGTTGCCTGGCGATCCACTCCGGGTTCTCTCCAGACGCCAACCAAAGCGTGGCGGCGGTATGCCGGCACTGGTAGGGCTGGCGAGGCTCAAGCCCGAGATGGCGTAGTAAGGGGTACCAGACGCGCTGAGTGACGTTTTTCGTGTCCAGTGGCCGGCCGGCCTTCGTGACGAAGACGTATTCCTGTTTGCCAGTGGCTCGGAACTGTCGCTGCAGGGCATCAGCGACCACGGAAGACATGGCCACCTCACGCTGTGAGCCGTCGTTCTTGGTGTATTCCGTGCGTCCCTGGTTGTAAGTCTCGCGAATCAGAATCTGGCCCTTCTCGAAGTCCACGTACTTCCACTTCAAGCCGTGCACTTCCCCGGTTCTCAGTCCGGTGAAAAGTCGCACGATGAAGTAGTCGCGGTAGTCGTCTCGGACCGTATTGATGATCTGCTGCGTTTCCTCCCACGTGAATGGCATGATCTCCTTCCGAGGTTGCTTGAGCCGTTTTAGATTGCTCATCGGGAACGTAAACTGGAAGCGGTCAGCGGCTTCGGCCAGGACCATCGAGAGCACCCCGAGGGTGTGATTGATGGTCTTTGGGGACAGGGTCGCGTTGCCTTTCCGGCCTGGAACTTTGGCGAGCTCGGACCGGAAGGCAAGGATGTCCGCTTTGCTGATGTCGCTGACCCTTTGATCACCGAAGTAGGGCAACAGGTGCCGTCGCAGGGAGCCGCGGTTGGTCTCCAGCGTCTTGAAGCGCCAGGCGACCTCGTTTTCTTGCAGCCACTGTTCGGCGAAATCACGGAACAGTGGAGTGCTCCCTGGTTGGTCGATTACGTCGGTGGCAGTGGGTGCTGCTGCCTCCGTAGCGAACTTGGCTGCTCGGCTACTGTTCGGGAAGTACCGGCTGTACTCGAAGGTGCCAAGAGTGATCTCGGCTTCGATCTTCTTCGCGACTTTCTCCATGTTTCGCCGGTTGGCTGCGGTGTCATCTAGTGTTGTGCACTCGCGGCACCGGACGTGCTTGTAGAAGAAGTCGAAGTAGAGCTTCCCGGTGTCTTTTCTGGCTCGCACTCTAGCCATGACACGCTCCCCCGCTGGCCATGGGGATGGCGGGCACCCCGCCGTCCGTATCCATCATGTCGCGTTCGATCGTTTCCCAGATGAAAAGGATCTTGCGACCGCCGAATGGCCGGAAGTAGTGAATTCCCTCAATGAGGACGCTGTCCTTGAGGCGTTCACGGATCGTGCGCGTGTCGTAGTGGATCCGTTCGGCGAGACCTTCTGTGGTCAGGTACGTGTAGCTCATGTATCGTCCCTCTTATCGATGAAGTCCATTCGTTTCGTGTGTAGCGTGTGCGCTTCACACAATGTCGATCGTACACAATCGATGTAGCGTGTCAACTACAAATGGAGTGCTCGGGCGTCATGGCTATACGCATCAAGCTGAAAGAGCTCGTAGCGGAGAAGGAGTATCAAGAGGGACGGGTGGTGACCTTCAAGGAAATTGCTGAGGAGGCAGGGGTCCACCGCGTTACGCTTTCGAAGATCGCCAACAACAAAGGCTATAACGTCGGTACGGATACACTGGACCGCCTGTGCAAGTACTTCAGATGCCGCATCGAAGAACTGGTTGAGTTTGTTGACGAAGGAGATGCGTCGCACCGCTCCTGAGGACAGGCCGCTGGGATGCGCTCGGAGGGCTTCTTACGAGCCACAAGGTACGGAATGAGTCACGAAGCTAGGTACTCGTAGGGCACGAGTAGCCAAACTGCGTATTACGGGTTTGTCACAGAAGTGGCACGAGAGTGTCACGGGACGCGACCTGCCCCAAAACGAAAAAAGGACCAGCGACTGTAAGTCACTGATCCCTTTCTCTGGAATATGGCGCGCCCGGAAGGATTCGAACCTCCGACCACCTGGTTCGTAGCCAGGTACTCTATCCAGCTGAGCTACGGGCGCATCGACTGAAGGCGCGCATTATCGCGATTGGTCCCGAGGGATGCAAGCGCCATGAGTGATTTGCCTCAGCCGCGCGGGATGGGATGGTAGGGCGTGGAGCGCACCCGGTCGTGTTCGTGCATGCGGTAGTGGACGAATTCGTCCTGGTCGTGGAAGTGCAGAAACGGGTTGCCCTCGTCCTGTTCCGCCAGGGTGGATTCGGCCTTCTCCGCATAGTTGTGGCCCGGGTGGATGCAGGTATGCGCCGGGAGCCCCTCGCGCAGCCCGTTCAGCGTATGGAACATCTGCTCGGGGTCGCCCCCGGACAGGTCGCAGCGGCCGCAGCCAAACACAAACAGCGTGTCACCGGTAATCAGGTCGTCGCCGGCCGGCATGTGGAAGCAGGCGGAGCCGGGGGTGTGGCCGGGCGTGTGCAGGAAGCGGATTTCGGTATCGCCCAGCTTCATCGTGTCGCCGCCGTGGTGGAGTTCAGGGCGCTCCAGCTCCTTGCCCCAGAACTCGGCCTCGGGCTTGAGGATATGCAGTCGGGCATTGGGGTACTGCTCCAGGATCGCCTCGACGCCGTTGATGTGGTCGTGGTGGCTGTGGGTCAGCAGGATGTCGGAGATGGTCACGTCCTGCTCGCGCGCCTGGTTGAGGATCGCGTCCGGCTCCCAGGCCGGGTCCACCACCGCCGCGCGGCGGCTCGCCATGTCCTCGATCAGGTAGACGAAGTTCTCCATCGGCCCGAGTTCCTGGCGGTGGATGCGGTAGGGCAGGTCGTTGCGGTCCATTGCGGCCTCCATTGAGTCGTTTCCAGTTTGGTAGGGTCCGTGCATTACTGGTTCCATCGTCCGCAGGGAAGGAGAGAGATGCAAAATTACGAAGAGTCGTCGGCCGTTAACGCCGCCCTGGATGCGGAGGCCGACTGGGAGTCCCGCTATCAGGAGGGATCCACGCGCTGGGATCGCGGTGGCCCCAGCCCGTCGCTGGAAGCGTGGCTGGCGATCACCGATCTGGCGAAAGGCGCACGGGTCGTGGTGCCGGGCTGCGGTTTCGGACACGAGGTCCCGGCCCTGGCCCGCCACGGATATTACCCGATCGGTCTGGATGTGGCGCCCACGCCAGTGCGGCATCTGCGCGAACAGCTGGAGCGGGAGGGGCTGGAGGCGGAGGTCGTCCAGGCCGACATGCTGGCATGGCAGCCGGAGACGCCGGTGGATGGCGTCTACGAGCAGACCTCCCTGTGCGCGATCCCGCCCGAGCAGTGGCCCGCCTACGAGCAGCAGCTGCATGCCTGGCTGCGTCCGGACGGCGAGCTGTTCGCGTGCTTCATGCAGACCGGGCGCGAGGGCGGGCCGCCGTTTCACTGCGAGATGGCGGACATGCGGGCGTTGTTCCCGGACAGTCGCTGGGAGTGGCGCAACGACGCCGGGCGGACCGAACACACCAATGGCAAGTTCGAGTTGCTTCATCGCCTGATTCGGCGTTGAATCGGGTAAAGGGCGCACCCGTGCCCCGAGTCGGGACCCATGGGTTCCGGCCGGATACCGCGTGAAGTGCCGCGGCAAGGGGGATACTCATGCTTAACTCTATGCCGGAGGGAATGGAGCAGGTTCGCGCGCTGTTGCTGGACCTCTCCGGTGTGCTGTACGTGGGCGGCGAGGCCCTCCCGGGCGCCATCGAGGCCGTGCAGCGGGCACAGGCCGCCGGGCTCCCGGTCCGTCTGATCACCAACACGACACGCGAGCCACGCGCGGCCATCATCGACAAGCTGGCCGGCCTTGGCTTCGCGTTCGAGTCCGCGCAGTTGACGACGGCCCCCTCCGCGATCCGCGAGCGGCTCGCGTCCGAGTCCCGCACCCCGCTGCTCCTGGTACACCCGGCGCTGGAACCCGAGTTCGAGGGCGTGCCCACGGGCGAGCCGGATGTGGTCGTACTGGGCGACATGGGCGCCGCGTTCGACTACGCCGTGCTCAACCGCGCGTTTCGCGTGTTGATGGAGGGAGCACCGCTGTGGGTGATGGGGACCAACCGCTATTTTCGCGAGGCGGATGGCCTGTCGCTGGATATCGGCCCGTTCGTGCGTGCGCTGGAGTACGCCGCCGATCTGAAGGCCGAGAACTTCGGCAAGCCGGATGCCCGGCTGTTCCATGCGGCGATTGCGGATCTGGATCTGCCACCGGAGCAGGTGCTGATGGTGGGCGACGATGTGTCGGGGGATGTGGACGGCGCACGCGCCGCGGGTCTGACCGCCTGTCTGGTGCGCACCGGCAAGTATCAGGACGGCGACGAACAGCGGGCACAACACCGCGGTGCCGGCCTGGCGGATCGCCTGGCCGACATCGTGGATGCTTTATTGGGTTGAGGTAACCGCGCGCCGGCCGTCAATGACCGGCGCGCGGGTCCTGGCCTTGATCAGGCGGAGCGGCGCTTGACCGACAGGGTGCCGTCACCGCGGCTGGCGTTGGCCTTGCGGCCCGGCGCCTTGCGCGGCTTTCCGGCGGCCGCATAGGCCGGGCGCTTGCCGTTGGCCGGAGCCGGGCCACGCCGCTTGGCGGCCGGCTTGCCCGGGCCGTGGGGCTTGCGCGCAGCCGGGGCGTGGCGCTCGGTCGCACGCGAGTCGCGAGTCGGGACAGAGCGCGCCATTTCCAGGCGACGGTTGGCGATATGGATATTGCCCAGGCGGCGCACCGCGGCCTCGTCCAGCGCGGCCGGCAGGTCCACATGGCTGTGGTCGTCCTGCAGGCCGATCCGGCCGATGTCGCGGCCGTTCAGGCCACCCTCGTTGGCCAGCGCCCCGACAATGGCGCCGGGGGCGATGCCGTGGTTACGCCCGACCGGCATGTAGTAGCGCACCATGTCCGCTTCCGGCCCGCGGTCCTTGCCGCGGCTGGGGCGGGGGGCGCGGTCACGGTTGCGATCCGCACGATGACTGTCGCGTTCGGGGCGGCTGGCGGCCGCCGTCACGGGATCGTGCGCGTTGGGCGTGCCATCCAGCGGCGTGCCCTGGGTCGCCAGGGCGAGCAGGGCGCGGGCGAGATCGCGTTCGCCCATCTGGCCGTTGGCCAGCAGCCGGTCCAGCAGGGCGTCGAGCTGCGGCGACGCTTCGCCGGCCAGCTCGGCCTGCAGACGCTCGGCCAGGCGCTCCTCGCGGCGGGCGATCACGGCGGCGCGATCCGGGACCTTCTGCTCGCGCACGGGCTTGCCGGTCAGGCGCTCGATATCGCGTAGCATGCGCCGCTTGCGCGGCTCCAGGAACAGGATCGCGCGGCCCTTGCGCCCGGCGCGGCCGGTACGGCCGATGCGGTGCACGTACACCTCGGCATCGCCCGGGGCGTCGTAGTTGAAGACATGGGTGATGCGCGGGACGTCGATGCCGCGGGCGGCCACGTCGGTGGCCACGATCACGTCCAGATGACCATCGCGCAGGTCGGCGACCACGCGCTCGCGTTCGCCCTGTTCCATGTCGCCATTGAGCGGGGAGGACTGCACGCCCTGTGCGTTCAGGGCCTCGGCGATCTCGGCGGTGGCGGCCTTGGTACGGGCGAATACGATCGCCGCGTCCAGTTCCGGCTCCACCTCGATCATCCGGCCCAGGGCCTCGGTCTTGTGGCGCTGGTCCACCAGGCAGTAGCTCTGATCGATGTCGGTGCCGGCCTCGTTGCCCGCGCCAATGCGGATCTCCTGCGGCTCGCGCATGTGGCGGTGCGCGATGCGGCGAATCGGCGCCGGCATGGTCGCGGAGAACAGCGTGGTCTGGCGTTCGGCCGGGGTCTGTTCGAGGATCCATTCGATCTCCTCGACAAAGCCCATGCGCAGCATCTCGTCCGCCTCGTCCAGCACCACCATGCGCAGCGCATCCAGTGTCAGCGTGCCGCGCTTGATGTGGTCGACCACGCGGCCGGGCGTTCCGACCACGACCTGCGCACCATCGCGCAGGGCGCGGATCTGCACGCCCATGGGCTGGCCGCCGTAGACCGGCAGGATCTCGAGCCCGTCGATACTGGCCGCGAAGCCCTCCAGGGCGGTGGCGACCTGGCCGGCCAGCTCGCGGGTCGGCGCCAGGATCAGCGCCTGCACGCGACGCTGCGCGGGATCGATCGAGTCGATCAGCGGCAGGCCGAAGGCGCCGGTCTTGCCGGTGCCGGTCTGGGCCTCGCCCAGCACGTCGTCGCCGGCCAGCAGGGCCGGGATACACGCGGCCTGGACCGGGGTCGGGGTGGTAAAGCCCAGTTGCAACAGGGCACGGGCCAACGACTCGGAAAGGCCGAGTTCGGCGAAGGAGGGGGATTCGGACATTTCAGGGGGTACTCGGGCGGGCCGGAACAAGGCCCGGCGAAAATCGGATGAATCTACTCAGCGCGCATCATACACGAATTGCGAAACGAAATACGTCTGCGCATATGCAATAAAACTCTTGCCCGCGAACAAACGCGGGCATTACGAGGGCTTGGGGTCTGCTACTTCCCCAGCCCGGTCAGTCGCGCCGGCTCCAGGATCTCGATCCAGTAGCCGTCCACGTCCTTCACGAAGGCGATGTCCTTCAGCCCGCCTTCGTCCGGGCGCTTCACGAACTCGACATCGTTCTCGTCGAACCAGTGCACGGCCGCGTCCAGGTCGGGTACCGAGAAGCAGATGTGGCCGAAGCCCTGCGGCTCCTCGTTGCCGTCGTGGTAGTGGAAGTCGGCGTCCTTTTCGGTGCCGTAGTTGTAGGTCAGCTCCAGGATGCCGCGCTGGCTGAACATCCAGCGGGTGGCCTCCCCGCCATCCTTGGGCGGGTGCGGCTCGTCCTCGCCGATTTGCGCCAGGAAGTAGAGCGTGAACTCGAACTCCGGGAAGTCCAGCGTCTTGACCAGCTGCATGCCGAACACCCGCTGGTAGAAGTCCAGCGCCTTCTGCGGATCCTTCACGCGCAGCATGGTGTGGTTCAAGCGAAAGCCTGCGGTGGGATTGTCGCTCATGGTGCGTCCTTGTATCGGCTAAAGGGGGGTGTCCCGGAAGACTGGAACACAGGGGCCGAGGTTCCCTCAAGTACCACCATCGCGTCGTCCGCGATCCCCCGTCACTGCGAGGAGGCGCAGCCGACGCGGCAG
>NZ_KB897924.1:0-16407 GCF_000377225.1 Thioalkalivibrio sp. ALJ4
CACGCAGCAGAATGCCCACGTTGTCGCCCGCTTCGCCCTGGTCCAGCAGCTTGCGGAACATCTCGACACCGGTGACCGTGGTCTTCTGGGTGTCGCGGATACCGACAATCTCGATTTCCTCGCCCACCTTGACCACACCGCGCTCGATACGACCGGTCACCACCGTGCCGCGGCCAGAGATCGAGAACACGTCCTCCACCGGCATCAGGAAGTCGCCGTCCACGGCGCGTTCCGGCTCCGGAATCCAGGTGTCCATCGCTTCGACCAGCTTGTAGATCGCCGGCGCGCCCACTTCGCTCTCGTCACCTTCCAGCGCCTTCAGCGCGGAACCGGTGATCACCGGGGTGTCGTCGCCCGGGAAGTCATAGGAAGACAGCAGGTCGCGCACTTCCATCTCGACCAGCTCGAGCAGCTCGGGGTCGTCGACCATGTCGGCCTTGTTCAGAAACACCACGATGTACGGAACACCGACCTGGCGCGCCAGCAGGATGTGCTCGCGGGTCTGCGGCATCGGGCCATCGGCCGCGGACACCACCAGAATCGCGCCGTCCATCTGCGCCGCACCCGTGATCATGTTCTTCACGTAGTCCGCGTGCCCAGGGCAATCCACATGCGCGTAGTGACGAATGTCGGATTCGTATTCCACGTGCGCCGTGGCAATCGTAATCCCGCGCGCCTTCTCTTCCGGCGCATTGTCGATCTGGTCAAACGCACGGGCTTCACTGCCGTACTTCTTGCCCAGCACCGCCGTCATCGCCGCCGTCAGCGTGGTCTTGCCATGGTCCACATGACCAATCGTCCCCACATTCACATGCGGCTTCTTACGCTCGAACTTTTCCTTGGACACAGCTCAAACCTCTTTCTACAGTTCTTTCGGATTACGCGATTCGGTTCAGGAGGCCTTCGCCGCCACAGCCTCGGCGACCTGCGCCGGCGCCTCGGAGTACTTTTCGAACTCCATCGAGTACGTGGCGCGACCCTGGCTCATCGAGCGCAGCTGCGTCGAATAGCCAAACATCTCGGACAGCGGGACCTCGGCCTTCAGTAGCTTCTGACCCGCGATATCCTCCATACCCTTGACCAGGCCACGACGTCGGTTCAGATCGCCCATCACGTCGCCCATGTATTCTTCCGGCGTCTCCACCTCGACCTTCATCATCGGCTCCAGCAGCACGGCGCCAGCCTTCAACGCACCCTCCTTGAAGGCCATCGAACCAGCCACCTTGAACGCCATCTCGTTCGAGTCAACGTCATGGTAGGAGCCGTCAAACAGCGTGACCTTTACGTCCACCACCGGATAACCGGCGAGCACGCCGTTGGCCATCTGCTCCTCGACGCCCTTGTTGACGGCCGGGATGTAGTCCTTCGGCACGACACCACCGACGATGGCGTTGACGAATTCATATCCGTCGCCCGCCTCTTGCGGCTCGATGCGCAGCCAGACATGACCGTACTGGCCGCGACCACCCGACTGGCGCACGAACTTGCCTTCGGTTTCAACGCTCTTCTTGATCGTCTCGCGGTACGCCACCTGCGGCTGACCGACGTTCGCCTCGACCTTGAACTCGCGCTTCATGCGGTCGACCAGGACCTCGAGATGGAGCTCGCCCATGCCGGAGATGATCGTCTGGCCGGACTCTTCGTCAGTCCGCACACGGAAGGACGGGTCTTCCTGCGCCAGCTTGTTCAGCGCGATACCCATCTTTTCCTGGTCCGACTTGGTCTTCGGCTCGACCGCGATCGAGATCACCGGCTCCGGGAACTCCATGCGTTCCAGCTCGACCGGATTATTTGGATCGCAGAGGGTACTCCCCGTGTACAGATCCTTCAGGCCAACCACCGCACCAATGTCACCTGCGCGCAGCTCCTTGATCTCCTCGCGGGAGTTGGAGTGCATCTGCAGGATGCGGCCGATGCGTTCGCGGCGATTGTTCTGCGTATTAAGCACGGTGTCACCCGCGCTCAGCACCCCGGAGTAGACACGTACGAACGTCAGCGAGCCCACGTACGGGTCGGTCATGATCTTGAACGCGAGCGCGGCAAACGGCTCGTCGTCCGAGGCGTGCTTCGCGACCGGCTCTTCCGTCCCGGCCTTCACGCCCTTGATCGCCTTGACCTCTTCCGGCGACGGCAGGTACTCAACCACCGCGTCGAGCATGGCCTGCACGCCCTTGTTCTTGAACGCGGAGCCGCACAACATCGGCACGATCTCGAGTTCGATCGTGCGATGGCGAATCGCCTGCTTGATCTCTTCCTCGCTGAGGTCCCCCTCGTTGAGGTACTTATCCATCAGCTCTTCATTGGCTTCGGCAGCGGCCTCGAGCATGTTCTCGCGCCACTTTTCCGCCTCGGCCTTGAGCTCTTCGGGGATGTCCTTGTACTCGAAGGAGATGCCGAAGTTATCTTCGTCCCAGAAGATCGCCTGCATCTTGACCAGATCGATCACGCCCCGGAAGTTATCCTCAGCACCGATCGGCAGCTGGATCGGGACCGGGTTCGCCTGCAGACGCTCTCTCATCTGCTCGTAGACACGCAGGAAGTCGGCGCCGGCGCGGTCCATCTTGTTGACGAAGGCCATCCGCGGAACCGAGTACTTCGTGGCCTGACGCCAGACGGTCTCGGACTGCGGCTGCACACCACCCACGGCGCAGTACACCATCACCGCACCGTCGAGCACTCGCATGGAACGCTCCACCTCGATGGTGAAGTCCACATGCCCCGGGGTATCGATGATGTTAACGCGGTGCTCATCGAACTGCTTGGCCATGCCCTGCCAGAAGCAAGTGGTCGCCGCGGAAGTGATGGTGATCCCGCGCTCCTGTTCCTGCTCCATCCAGTCCATCGTGGCGGCGCCTTCATGGACCTCGCCGATCTTGTGCGACAGACCGGTGTAGAACAGGATGCGCTCGGTCGTCGTCGTCTTGCCGGCGTCGATGTGCGCGCTGATCCCGATGTTCCGGTAGCGCTTCAGTGGGGTCTTGCGTGCCACGTTGAGCCTCTCTAAATCGGTTTTACCAGCGGAAATGGGCGAACGCCTTGTTCGCTTCCGCCATGCGGTGAGTGTCTTCGCGCTTCTTCACGGCGGAGCCCTTGGAATCGGCGGCATCCATCAGCTCGCCCGCCAGCTTCAGCGCCATGGTCCGCTCGCCACGCTTGCGGGCCGCTTCCACGACCCAGCGCATCGCCAGGGCGTCCTGACGAACCGAACGCACCTCGACCGGCACCTGGTAGGTGGCGCCGCCCACGCGACGAGACTTCACCTCGACACGCGGACGAATGTTGTCCAGCGCGCGCTCCAGTGCACCCATGCCATCACCCTGCTTGGACTCAATCTGGTCCAGCGCGCCGTACACGACCTGCTCTGCGACCGACTTCTTGCCGTCACGCATCACGGTATTGATGAACTTGGCCAGGCGCTCGCTTCCGAACTTCGGATCCGGAAGGATGTGACGCTTGGGGGCAGCTGCTCTTCTCGACATGTCTCAGTTCCCGCTCTTGTACACGGTTAGGATTTCTTCGGGCGCTTGGTGCCGTACTTGGAACGACCCTGGGTGCGGTTCTGCACACCCTGGGTATCCAGGGAGCCACGCACCGTGTGGTAACGCACACCGGGAAGATCCTTTACACGACCGCCGCGAATCAGGACCACCGAGTGCTCCTGCAGGTTGTGGCCTTCGCCGCCGATGTAACTACTGACTTCGTAGCCATTGGTCAGACGCACGCGCGCAACCTTGCGCAGCGCGGAATTCGGCTTCTTCGGCGTGGTCGTGTAGACACGGGTGCATACCCCGCGCTTCTGCGGCGAGCCCTGCAGCGCCGGCACGTCGCTCTTCTCGACGGGGCGCTTGCGGGGCTTGCGTACCAACTGATTGATCGTGGCCATGAAACCCTTTCTCCTAGCCTAAAAATAACGACAGGCCGGCGCCGTGACCGGCCTGTCGAGGGAGCGGAATTCTAATCGCCGCCCCCTGAAGTGTCAACAGAAGGGGAGGCTATTCGGAGCCTTCCCCGGTGGTTTCCGGACCCGAGGCATCGGATTCGGTGTCGGCGGTGACCGCTGACGCCTCCTCGACGGTCTCGAACTCCGGCATTTCCAGCTCGCGCTTGCGGCGGCGTTCCTTGTGGTATGCCAGCCCCGTACCGGCCGGGATCAGGCGACCCACAATCACGTTCTCCTTCAGGCCACGCAGATCGTCACGGGCGCCACGGGTGGACGCCTCGGTCAGCACGCGGGTGGTCTCCTGGAAAGAGGCCGCGGAGATGAACGATTCCGTCACCAGCGACGCCTTGGTGATGCCGAGCAGCACACGCTCGTAGGTCGCCGGCTGCTGGTCGTCACCGAGCTTCTCGTTCTCCTCGAGGACCCGCACACGATCCACCTGGTCCCCCGCGAGGAACTTGGTGTCGCCTGGGTTGACGATGTTCACCTTGCGCATCATCTGACGAACAATGACTTCGATGTGCTTGTCATTGATCTTCACGCCCTGCAGGCGATAGACGTCCTGGATTTCCTGGACCTGGTATTCGGCCAGGGTGGTCACACCCCGCAGGCGCACGATGTCGTGCGGGTCCAGCTCACCGTCCACCACAACCTCGCCGCGCTCCACGCGCTCGCCCTCGAACACGTTCACGGTGCGCAGTTTCGGGATCAGCATCTCGACCGGATCACCCTTGTCCGGCGTGATCACCAGGCGCTGCTTGCCCTTGGTCTCCTTGCCGAACGAGACGGTGCCGGAGATCTCCGCCAGCACGGCCGGCTCCTTCGGACGGCGGGCCTCGAACAAGTCGGCCACACGCGGCAGACCACCGGTGATGTCGCGGGTCTTGGACGACTCCTGCGGCAGGCGGGCGATAACGTCACCGACCTCGACGCGGGCATTGTCCTCGAGATTGAAGATCGCATTGGCCGGCAGCATGTACTGCGCGGGCATGTCGGTGCCCGGGATGTACACCTCGTTGCCATCATCATCCACAAGCTTGACGGTCGGGCGCAGGTCCTTGCCGGCGCTCGAGCGGCTCTTCGGATCGAGCACCACATTCTGGGACAGACCGGTGAATTCGTCCGTCTCCTTGGTCACGGTGACATTCTCGACGAAGTCCGCCAGACGAATGTAGCCGCCCACCTCGGTGACGATCGGGTGGGTATGCGGATCCCAGGTCGCGACTTCCTGACCGGCCTCGACCGCATCTCCATCCTTGACGGTGATGGTGGCGCCGTAGGGGATCTTGTAGCGCTCACGCTCGCGCCCCTGGTCGTCGATTACACCCAGCTCCCCGGAGCGCGAGACCGCAACCAGGTTGTCCGCCTTGTTGGTGACGGTCTTCAGGTTGTGCAGACGCACGGACCCGGCGTTCTTCACCTGGATCGCGCTGACCGTAACCGCACGGCTGGCCGCACCCCCGATATGGAAGGTACGCATGGTCAGCTGGGTGCCCGGCTCGCCGATGGACTGCGCGGCGATCACGCCCACCGCTTCGCCCTCGTTGACCTCGTGGCCACGGGCCAGATCGCGGCCGTAGCACTTGGCGCAGATGCCCTGGCGGGTCTCGCAGGTAATCGCGGAGCGCACCAGCACCTCGTCCACCGAGGCCTCGTCCAGCTTGTCGACCATTGCCTCATCCAGCAGCGTGCCCGCCGGCACCAGAATCTCGTCGGTGCCCGGGCGATGGACGTCCACCGCCGTGGTACGACCCAGTACGCGGTCGCGCAGCGGCTCGACTACATCCCCGCCCTCGATGATCGGCTTCATCACCAGGCCCTGCTGGGTCCCGCAGTCGTGCTGAGTAACCACCACGTCCTGTGACACATCCACCAGACGGCGGGTCAGGTAACCGGAGTTCGCGGTCTTCAGCGCGGTATCGGCCAGACCTTTACGCGCACCGTGGGTCGAGATGAAGTACTGCAGGACGTTCAGACCCTCGCGGAAGTTCGCGGTGATCGGCGTCTCGATGATGGAGCCGTCCGGCTTGGCCATCAGGCCACGCATCCCCGCCAGCTGACGGATCTGGGCCGCAGAACCACGCGCGCCGGAATCGGCCATCATGAAGATCGAGTTGAACGAGCTCTGCTCGACCGTCTCGCCCTCGGCGTTGGTGACCTGCTCCTTGCCGAGCCGCTCCATCATCGCCTTCGCGACCTGGTCATTGCAGTGCGACCAGATGTCCACGACCTTGTTGTAGCGCTCGCCCTTGGTGACCAGGCCCGAGGCATACTGCTCCTCGATCTCCTTCACCTGCTCTTCGGCGTTCTGCAGGATCGGCTGCTTCTCGTCCGGGATGACCATGTCATCCGAGCAGAACGAGACCCCGGCGCGGGTCGAATAGTAGAAGCCCGCATACATCAGCTGGTCCGCGAACACCACGGTGTCCTTCAGGCCCAGGCGACGGTAGCAGGAGTTGATCAGCGCGGAGATGGTCTTCTTGCTGAGCTCGCGGTCGATCAGCTCGAACGGCAGCCCCTTCGGCATGATGCGCGACAGGATCGCGCGACCGACGGTAGTCTCCACGCGCATGGACGGCAGCGGCTCGCCTTCCGCGACATCCGCCATGGTGTCGGCGATGCGCACGGTGACGCGCGCATGCAGGTCGACCAACTTGTGTTCGTAGGCGCGATGCACCTCGTCCACATCGGCGAAGGTCATGCCCTCGCCCTTGGCGTTCACCTTCTCGCGCGAGAGGTAGTACAGACCCAGCACGATATCCTGCGACGGCACGATGATCGGCTCGCCGTTGGCCGGCGACAGTACGTTGTTGGAGGACAGCATCAGCGTGCGCGCCTCCAGCTGGGCCTCCAGCGACAGCGGCACGTGCACGGCCATCTGGTCACCGTCGAAGTCGGCGTTGAACGCGGCACAGACCAGCGGGTGCAGCTGGATCGCCTTGCCCTCGATCAACACCGGTTCAAAGGCCTGGATGCCCAGGCGGTGCAGGGTCGGGGCACGGTTCAGCATCACCGGATGCTCGCGGATCACCTCTTCGAGGATATCCCAGACCTCTGGACCTTCCTTCTCCACGGCCTTCTTTGCGGCCTTGATGGTGGTCGCCAGTCCACGGCGCTGCAGCTTGCCGAAGATGAACGGCTTGAACAGTTCCAGCGCCATTCGCTTGGGCAGGCCACACTGGTGCAGGCGCAGGGTCGGGCCGACCACGATCACGGAACGGCCGGAATAGTCGACACGCTTGCCGAGCAGGTTCTGGCGGAAGCGGCCCTGCTTGCCCTTGATCATGTCAGCCAGGGACTTCAGCGGGCGCTTGTTGGTGCCGGTGATCGCACGACCGCGACGGCCGTTATCCAGCAGCGCATCCACGGACTCCTGCAGCATGCGCTTTTCGTTGCGCACGATGATATCCGGGGCGTTCAGCTCCAGCAGGCGGCGCAGACGGTTGTTGCGGTTGATCACCCGGCGATACAGGTCGTTCAGGTCGGAAGTCGCGAAGCGACCACCGTCCAGCGGCACCAGCGGGCGCAGGTCCGGCGGCAGCACGGGCAGCACGGACATGATCATCCACTCCGGCTTGTTGCCGGATTCCAGGAACGACTCGATCAGCTTGAGGCGCTTGCCCAGACGCTTGATCTTGGTCTCGGACCCGGTCTCGGACAGATCCTGGCGCAGCTTCGCGGCCTCGCCCTGCAGGTCCATCTCCCTCAGCAGGCTCAGCACGGCCTCGGCACCCATCATCGCGGTGAAGTCGTCGCCGTGCTCCTCCATCGCCTCGAGGTATTCCTCGTCGGTCAGGAGCTGGCCCTTCTCCAGCGTGGTGAAGCCCGGGTCGATCACAATGAAGGACTCGAAGTAGAGCACCTTCTCGATGTCCTTCAGGGTCATGTCGAGCAGCAGCCCGATGCGGGACGGCAGGCTCTTCAGGTACCAGATGTGCGCGACCGGCGAGGCCAGGTCGATGTGCCCCATGCGCTCGCGGCGCACCTTGGTCTGGGTCACCTCGACGCCGCACTTCTCGCAGACCACACCCCGGTGCTTCAGGCGCTTGTACTTGCCGCACAGGCACTCGTAGTCCTTCACCGGGCCGAAGATCTTGGCGCAGAACAGGCCATCGCGCTCCGGCTTGAAGGTCCGGTAGTTGATGGTCTCCGGCTTCTTAACCTCGCCAAAGGACCACGAACGGATCTGGTCCGCGGAGGCCAGGCCGATACGGATCGCATCGAACTCTTCCGGCTGGGTCTGCTGCTTGAACAGATTGAGGAGGTCTTTCATTCGCTATGCCTCACAAAGCTTTGGGTCGAGGGGTGCCCTGCACCCCTTCGGATCACATTCGGATCGGAGGAGATCAGTCCTGCTCCAGCTCGATATTGATGCCGAGCGCCTTGATCTCCTTCATGAGCACGTTGAACGACTCGGGGACGTTGGCCTCCATGTGGTGCTCGCCGTCGACGATGTTCTTGTACATCTTGTTGCGGCCCTGCACGTCGTCCGCCTTCACCGTCAGCATTTCCTGCAGGGTGTAGGCGGCACCGTAGGCCTCCAGCGCCCAGACCTCCATCTCGCCGAAGCGCTGACCACCGAACTGCGCCTTGCCGCCCAGCGGCTGCTGGGTGACCAGGGAATACGGACCGGTCGACCGCGCGTGCATCTTGTCGTCGACCAGATGGTTCAGCTTCAGCATGTGCATGTAGCCGACGGTCACCGGGCGATCGAAGGAGTCACCGGTCCGGCCGTCGAACAGCTCGGCCTGCCCCGTCTCGGGCAGATCGGCCAGCCGCAACATCTCCTTGATCTCGGCCTCCTCGGCACCATCGAACACCGGCGTCGCCATCGGCACGCCACCGCGCAGGTTGCGGCAAAGCGCAATGATCTCGGCGTCCGACATGGAGTCGAGGTCGACCTTCTTGTCACGGTGGTTATAGATATTGCCCAGGAACTCGCGCAGCTTCGCGATTTCGGCCTGCGCCTCGAGCATGCGGTTGATCTTGTCGCCCAGCCCCTTCGCGGCCCAGCCCAGATGAACCTCCAGCACCTGCCCGACGTTCATGCGCGAGGGCACGCCCAGCGGGTTCAGGACCACGTCGACCGGGGTCCCGTCGTCGAGGAACGGCATGTCCTCTTCCGGCACGATCATCGAGATCACGCCCTTGTTCCCGTGGCGGCCGGCCATCTTGTCGCCCGGCTGCAGACGGCGCTTCACGGCCACGTAGACCTTGACCATCTTCTGCACGCCCGGCGGCAGGTCGTCGCCCGCGGCGACCTTGGCCTTCTGGTGCTCGAACTTCTTGTCGAACAGCTCGTGCTGCTCCTGCAGCTGGCGACCGAGGTCCTCCAGCTGCGAGTTCACGGCGTCGTCCTTCAGGCGCACCTCGAACCACTGGTTGCGGGACAGGCCCTGCAGGTACTTCTTGGTGACCTTGGAGCCGTCACCCAGCCCTTCCGGACCGCCGGCAGCCGCCTTGTTGAGCAGCAGCTTCTCGACGCGGGCGTAGATATCGTCCTCGTAGATTCGCAGCTGGTCCTTCAGGTCCTTCTTGACCGCAGCGAGGTCGTCTTCCTCGATCGACTTGGCACGCGCATCCTTCTCCACGCCATCGCGGGTGAACACGCGCACGTCGATCACCGTGCCCTCGATGCCGGACGGCACACGCAGGGAGGTGTCCTTCACGTCCGAGGCCTTCTCGCCAAAGATGGCCCTCAGGAGCTTCTCTTCCGGGGTCAGCTGGGTCTCGCCCTTCGGCGTGACCTTGCCGACCAGGATGTCGCCCGGGTTTACCTCGGCGCCAACATAAACCACACCGGACTCGTCCAGCTTGGCCAGCAGCGACTCGGAGACGTTCGGGATATCCGCGGTGATCTCTTCCTGGCCCAGCTTGGTGTCGCGCGCGACACAGTTGAGCTCCTCGATGTGGATCGTGGTGTAGCGGTCCTCCTGCACCACGCGCTCGGAGATCAGGATGGAATCCTCGAAGTTGTAGCCGTTCCAGGGCATGAACGCGACCATCATGTTCTGCCCCAGGGCCAGCTCGCCGAGATCGGTCGAGGAGCCATCGGCCAGCACATCGCCGCGGGCGATCTCGTCGCCTACCGCGACCAGCGGACGCTGGTTGATGCTGGTGTTCTGGTTGGAACGCGAGTACTTGGTCAGGTTGTAGATATCCACACCCGGCTCGCCGGCGACGGTCTCGTCATCGTTCACGCGCACCACCACGCGGGCGGCATCCACGGAATCGACCGTACCGCCGCGCTTGGCGACGATCGCGGACCCGGAGTCGATCGCCACCGTGCGCTCGATACCGGTACCGACCAGCGGCTTGTCCGCGCGCAGGCAGGGCACGGCCTGACGCTGCATGTTCGCACCCATCAGGGCGCGGTTGGCATCGTCATGCTCGAGGAACGGCAGCAGCGCGGCGGCCACGGACACGATCTGCTTCGGCGAGATATCCATGTACTGGATCTTGTCCGGCGAGGAGATCGTGAACTCCTCCTGGAAGCGGCAGGAGACCAGGTCGTCGGTCAGACGCCCTTGCTCGTCCATCGCCGCGTTCGCCTGGGCGATCACGTACTGGCTCTCCTCGATTGCGGACAGGTACACGATCTCGTCGGTGACCTTGCCGTCTTCGACCTTGCGGTACGGGGTCTCGAGGAAGCCGTAGCGGTTGGTGCGGGCATACACGGCCAGCGAGTTGATCAGGCCGATGTTCGGGCCTTCCGGCGTCTCGATCGGGCAGACACGACCGTAGTGGGTGGGGTGCACGTCGCGCACCTCGAAGCCCGCACGTTCGCGCGTCAGGCCGCCCGGGCCCAGCGCGGAGATACGGCGCTTGTGGGTCACCTCGGACAGCGGGTTGTTCTGGTCCATGAACTGCGACAGCTGGCTGGAACCGAAGAACTCCTTGACCGCGGCGGCCACCGGCTTCGCGTTGATCAGCTCCTGCGGCATCAGCCCTTCGCTCTCCGCGACGGTCAAACGCTCCTTGACCGCACGCTCGACGCGCACCAGGCCCAGACGGAACTGGTTTTCCGCCATCTCGCCCACGCTGCGGATGCGCCGGTTGCCCAGGTGGTCGATGTCATCGGTACGGCCGTTGCCGTTGCGCAGGTCGATCAGGACCTTCAGCACGTCGAGGATGTCCTCGGGTGACAGCACGCCCGGGCCCTCGTCGGTATCGCGGCCGACACGGCGGTTGAACTTCATCCGGCCGACCGCCGACAGGTCGTAGCGGTCCTCGGAGAAGAACAGGTTGGAGAACAGGTTCTCGGCGGCGTCCTTGGTCGGCGGCTCACCGGGACGCATCACCCGATAGATCTCGACCTGGGCCTCCAGCTGCGTCTTGGTGGGATCCAGACGCAGGGTGTCCGACATGAACGGACCGTGGTCGTAGTCGTTGGTGTAGATGGTCTCCACCGACTTCACGCCCTCGGCGCGCAGCTTGTCCAGCAGCTCCTGGGTCAACGGGTCATTGCCAGCCGCCATCAGTTCGCCGGTCGACTCGTCCACCACGCCCTTGGCCAGCACGCGGCCGAGCAGGTACTCGTCCGGTACGCGCAGCCGGTTGATGCCGGCTTTTTCGATCTCGCGGATATGCCGCGGCGTAATCCGGCGCCCGGCCTCGACGATCACGTTCTTGCCGTCGGTGATGTCGACCACGGCGGTCTCGCCGCGCAGGCGCTCGGGGATCAGGTCCAGTTCACCGCCGTCTTCATCGAGAGTGATCTGGTTGAATTCAAAGAAGGTGGACAGGATCTCTTCCGTATCCATGCCCAGCGCGCGCAGCAGGATCGACGCCGGCAGCTTGCGGCGACGGTCGATACGCACGTAAACCCCGTCCTTGGCATCGAACTCGAAGTCCAGCCAGGAACCGCGGTACGGAATAATGCGCGCGTTGTAGAGCAGCTTCTGGGCGCTGCCCTGAGTCTTGCCCCGGTCGCTGTCAAAGAACACGCCGGGCGAACGATGCAGCTGGGAGACGATCACGCGCTCGGTGCCGTTGATCACGAAGGTCCCGTTCTCCGTCATGAGCGGCATCTCGCCCATGTAGACCTCCTGCTCCTTGACCTCCTTGACCACGGTGGAGCCAGCAGGGGCCTCCTTGTCGTGGATCACCAGGCGCAGCAGGACACGCAGCGGGGCCGCGTAGGTCACGCCACGGATCTGGCATTCCTTCACATCGAACAGCGGCTCGCCCAGGCGGTAGCTGACGTACTCGAGCTGGACATGACCGGAATAGCTAACAATCGGGAACACCGACTGAAACGCCGCGTGCAGGCCCAGCGCGTGACGCGCCTCCGGACCTTTTTCGGCCTGCAGGAAATCCCGATAGGAGGTCAATTGGGTTTCCAGCAGATACGGGACGTCCAGGATCTGGGGACGCTTCCCGAAGTCCTTGCGGATACGTTTCTTTTCGGTATAACTGAGGGCCATGGCTTACCTCGGCGGCTAGCTGAACAACGCGCGAAAAAACCCGCGCCACCACGGGCTGAGGCTGACGACCAAAAGGCCGCCAGCCTCAGGGCTTCGTGATGTACACGAAAACAACAGGCGCAAGCGCCTTTTACTTCAGTTCGACGGTGGCGCCAGCCTCTTCCAGCTCCGCCTTCATCTTCTCGGCTTCTTCCTTCGCCGCGCCTTCCTTGACGGTCGCCGGAACGCCTTCGACCATTTCCTTGGCCTCCTTCAGGCCCAGACCGGTCAGGCCACGGACGACCTTGATCACGCCGACCTTGTTCTCGCCAAAGCTGGACATGACGACGTCGAACTCGTCCTTGGCTTCGGCAGCAGCGGCTTCACCACCGCCGGCGGCAGCCGGGGCGGCCGCAACGGCGGCAGCGGCGGAAACGCCGAACTTCTCTTCCATCTCGCTGATCAGGTCCACGATTTCCAGGACCGTCATGTTGCCGATGGCTTCCAGGATGTCTTCTTTCGAAACGGCCATTTTTTACTCTCCTAACGGGGAACACCCGTATTCATTCAGTACTTGCTCAGAAACGGCTTGATGAGATTCAGGCTGCCTGTTTCTGGTCACGAATTGCTGCAACGGTACGCACGAGCTTGCCCGGGACTTCGTTCACCGTACGGGCGAACTTGTCGAGCGGCGCCTTCATGGTGGCGAGAAGCGTTGCGAGCGCTTCATCGCGCGTCGGCAGACTGGCGAGGCGATCGAGATCGTTCGCACCCATCAGCTGCCCACCAAACGACACCAGCCGGACCTTCAGCTGTTCGTTTTCCTTGGCGAAGGACTTCACCAGACGCGCGGCGGAGCCAGGCTCCTCTTCACTGAAGGCCAGGATCAGCGGGCCATGCAGCTCGGGCTGCATGCACGCGAAATCCGTACCCTCGATGGCACGCTTGGCGAGGTTGTTCTTCACCACCCGCAGATAGACCCCGGAATTGCGAGCCTGCCGACGAAGGTCGGTCATCTGCGCGACCGAGAGACCTCGGTATTCCGCGGCGACCGCGGAATGCGCCGAGGCAGCAACCGTAGCCAGCTCCGAGACAATCGCCTTCTTGTCGTCGAGATTCAAAGCCACGTTGACTCTCCTCTAGTGAGACCACCCGGAGGCGGTCGTGAAACCGGGCGAACCCGGCACTTCGGTGCTCCCGTCGCAGGTACTTCCTGAATCGGGTGACACCATCTGCGCAGGCTGGTGGATTAAGCCGTCCCGCGAACGGGGCAGCGCCTGCGGTCTTGGATGGCGTGCCGCTTGCGCGACAGCCGACCAAAAACCAAAAAACTTCTTACAGCGACAGCGAGGCCTGGTCGACCTTCACGCCCGGGCCCATCGTCGTGGAGATCGTGACCCCCTTGACGTACTGCCCCTTGGACGTCGCCGGCTTCATCTTGACCAGATCCGCCAGCAGGGCGTTCAGGTTGTCGGCCAGCGAGCTGGAGTCGAAATCGGCCGCGCCAATGGTGCAGTGCACGATCCCGCCCTTGTCGGTGCGGTAGCGCACCTGGCCGCTCTTGGCGTTGGTCACCGCGGTCGCCACGTCCGGCGTCACGGTACCGACCTTCGGGTTCGGCATCAGGCCGCGCGGGCCGAGGATCTGGCCGAGCTGCCCGACGACACGCATCGCGTCCGGGGAGGCGATCACCACGTCGAAATCCATCTGGCCGGCCTTCACCTGTTCGGCGAGGTCGTCCATACCGACCACATCGGCACCGGCTTCCTTCGCGGCGTCGGCATTCGCGCCCTGAGTGAACACGGCCACGCGCACGCTCTTGCCATTGCCATGCGGCAGCACCGTCGAGCCACGCACGACCTGATCGGACTTGCGCGGGTCCACGCCGAGGTTCACAGCCACGTCGACCGACTCGCGGAACTTTGCCTTCGGCAGTTCACGCAGCAGGTCAAACGCTTCGGTCACCGGATAGAGACGGCCTGGCTCGACTTTCTCGCGGATGGCCTTCATTCGCTTGGTCATTTTCGCCATGTCAGAGACCCTCCACTTCGAGGCCCATGCTGCGGGCACTGCCGGCAATGGTACGCACCGCGGCGTCCAGATCCGCAGCGGTCAGATCCGGCTCCTTGGTCTTCGCGATTTCCTCGAGCTGTGCCCGGGTCACGGTGCCGACCTTGTTGGTATTCGGCTCGCCGGAACCCTTCTGCACACCCGCGGCCTTCTTCAGAAGGATCGCCGCCGGCGGCGTCTTGGTGACAAAGGTAAAGCTGCGATCTGAATAGACGGTGATCACCACCGGAATCGGCAGACCGGGCTCGATCTCCTGGGTCTGGGCGTTAAACGCCTTGCAGAACTCCATGATGTTCACACCGCGCTGACCCAGCGCCGGCCCGACGGGCGGGCTCGGGTTCGCCTTGCCGGCGGGCACCTGAAGCTTGATATATGCTTCGATTTTCTTCGCCATGATGACTCCCTCGGGTACAAGCGCCTCGCGGCTCCCCGACTAGCAGTGGTGACGTCGGTACGTCAGGTTTTCTCGACTTGGTGGAACTCGAGTTCCACGGGTGTCGAGCGACCAAAAATCTGGACAGCCACCAGGAGGCGGCTCTTCTCGTAGTTCACTTCTTCCACGACGCCATTGAAGTCGTTGAACGGGCCGTCGATCACGCGAACCATCTCGCCCACCTCGAACAGGACCTTCGGGCGCGGCTTCTCGGCGCCTTCCTGCATGCGCTGCAGGATGGCATCGGCTTCCTTGTCGCTGATCGGGGCCGGCCGGTCTGCGGTGCCACCGATGAAACCAAGCACGCGCGGGACCGCCTTGACCAGGTGCCAGGCCTCGTCGTTCAAGTCCATCTGCACGAGGACATACCCCGGGAAGAACTTGCGCTCGCTCTTGCGCTTCTGGCCGTCCTTCATCTCGACGACCTCTTCGGTAGGCACCAGGATCTGGCCGAAGTGGTCCTGCATGGCGAAACGCTCGATGCGCTCCTCCAGCGACCGCTTCACCTGGGCCTCGAAGCCCGAGAATGCCTGTACGACGTACCAGCGTAATGCCATGGAGAGAATCCTGTGACTATCCGATGAAGCGACTGATGGACCAACCCAGGAACATGTCCAGGAGCCAGAGGAAGATCCCGATTATGATCACGACGGCGATGACGATCAGCGTGGTCTGGGTGGTCTCGACCCGGGTCGGCCAGACCATCTTGCGCACCTCGGTGCGCGCATTGCCCATAAAGGCCGCCAGCTGATGCCCCTTCGCCGTGGTCATGCCAATCGCCACGGCCACGCCGACCACGGCCAGCAGCCCGAGCACACGAATCAGAGTGGACTCGTCCGAGAACCAATAAAAGCCCATGACGCCAGCAATCAGCAGCGCCACGGCTACCGCGAGCTTGAAAGTATCCAGCCCGCCGGTCTGTTCCGATTGTTCACTCATGAATACGTATCACCCGGTACTCGCCGCCATCGGTGAAGATGGCAGGCCAGGAGGGACTCGAACCCCCAACCTGCGGTTTTGGAGACCGCTGCTCTGCCAATTGAGCTACTGGCCTAAAAATCGAATCGACAAGAAACAAACGCGAGAGACGACGCACCAGGCGCCGCCTCTCGCGGTCGATCGTTCAACTTATCTACTGTATCACTCGATGATCTTGGATACGACGCCGGCGCCGACGGTGCGGCCGCCTTCGCGAATCGCAAAGCGCAGACCATCTTCCATCGCGATCGGGCTGATCAGCGACACGGTCATCTTCACGTTGTCACCCGGCATCACCATCTCGGTGCCTTCCGGCAGCTCCACCGAACCCGTCACGTCGGTCGTGCGGAAGTAGAACTGCGGGCGATAACCATTGAAGAACGGGGTATGACGACCACCCTCGTCCTTGCCCAGGATGTACACCTCGGCCTCGAAATGCGTGTGCGGGTTGATCGAACCCGGCTTGCACAGCACCTGACCACGCTGCACTTCGTCGCGCTTGGTACCACGCAGCAGAATGCCCACGTTGTCGCCCGCTTCGCCCTGGTCCAGCAGCTTGCGGAACATCTCGACACCGGTGA